>JAGZPG010000013.1:0-58816 GCA_018382775.1 Collinsella sp.
GCGTAGTGGCGGCGGGGAGGCACGGTGGCCATTATTCGGTGACCGGGATTGGTCAAAATAGTTTGACTATTAGCGGCTAAAATCGCCCGGCGCTAACAGCGTCCGACTTCTTTCACAAACGAACTTTTAACCAATTGAAAACCATTATCGTGCATTACATAATCGGCATCGATATTTGTATTCAGCAATCCATAATGCAACAGTTCTTCTATCGCCCTTGTCAGCTCGAGATCGCCCTGATCAAGGATAAGAGAAATGCTACAATCGGCCTCCAATAAACGGGCCAACTTAAGGTATACCAACTGGGAAACAGCATAGACATGATGGTATTCAGAATTATAGAAGTAGGCAAATGGCTCAACGAGCACGACAGAGGTCTTGGAATCCAGCCAGATTCGATCAGCTGGATTTAGACTAGTCAGCCGTCGCTTTACTTTGGTCAAATGTCCCTTATACCTGACAGCGTGAATAGAATCTAGGATCCAGGTCACCTCTGAAATATGAAGCCGCTGGGGCAAGTCAATTGTGTCGCTACCGTTTATGACTTCTTGCATATAAAAATCAATATGATGCTCATCAGATAAGGATTTTGCTTCATTTAAAGTTAAACCAGTGCCTGAAACATAATCCACTTCGAGGCGCAAATCCTCATATTGGGACTTCGGCATTATAGAGACACCATACTTATCGGGATGATTCCAAACATCCGACCCCATAACGAGACCAAAATTCGTAAATCCTCTCGTGGAATATGGAACACCACATACCTGTTTTGAATAATTCAAAACATTCTCTGTATAAGCTAAGGTGTTCAGAGCCTCTTCTTTAGTTTCGGTCGGAAAGCCAATCATAAAGAATAGATGAACAGGAATACCCGCATTGAGACAATCATGGATATTGCGATCAATCCAATCAACTCTCGTGTTCTTCTTCATTAGATCAAGAACTCTTTGGTTGTATGACTCGAGGCCAAACTGAATCTGCCTACATCCACTTTGGTATATCTTGTTGAAAACGTCTGTACTTAGGGTTGGAGAGAACCTCGTTTCTCCATGCCAGAAAAACGTTTTTCCCGATGCGTTTATTTCATCCGCGAGTTGCTCCATTCTTTTGCCTTCGAATGTTTCATCCACAAAAGAGAAAACTCTCGTGCCGTATTTTTCATTTAACCGACACATTATTTCAAATACTCTCGATATAGGCATCTTTCGGTAACAACCACCGGTAGCACCGGGAATGGTGCAGAAGGCGCAATGATTAAAACACTGCCTAGAGGAATAAACCGGCAATATTAACTCAGGCATGAAGTATTTAGAAAGGGCGAAGCCATCGAAATCGGGAACTGTATCGTTGATAAATGTTTGCTCAATCCGATGGTTTTTATATATCTTTCCACCTTTAGCATGGCAAAGGTTTGGAACACAGTCGAGATTGTCATCACCAGAGTCAAGAGCCTCAAGAAGACGTGCAAGCGGCTCTTCGCCGTCATACATCATTATCGAATCAATGTATTCAAAAAAGGGATGCCATTCTTTCATGCAGTCATCTGCTAAACGAGTAATGTAATTGCCGCCCAATGAGACGTGTTTAACAGATGGACATTCTTCTTTAATCAGTTTCGCTAACGTAACTGCAGAAATCAATTGGAAACAGCCGCTCACCGAAATCCCAATAAACTCGATTTTTTCCCTCTGAATACGCTTAAGAAAGGCAATTTCATAGAAGGAAATAAACGGATTATGCAAGGTATCCGCAAGCGATTTCATTATTTCTGGTGTCGAATAATAATCATAGGGCAGATCTATGGAGTTGAACGTGTATTTAACTCCATATGAGACGTGATTTATGATATAGAGTGCATTTATAAAAATGTTTTCAGCATATTGTCTTTCTTTTAGATTAAAGTATCTCTTCGATCTGAAAATATCTTTTGCCTCGTCAACATTAAGTGCTGACTTTTATATCAACTCGATTGTTAATTGAACATTCGAACTAAACGAATCCTTTGATTCCCGATACCTTTTACAGCACTCTTCGACATGTCTATAAGATAGGAGGTCATCGTAAAATTCCACGTTTAAGTCAACGATGTCAACTTTATATTGTTCAACCTCTTGAAGATATGACTTCAAAACAGGCAAGGCAAGATACGGCCCCACTGGACTCCATCCTGGGGGAAATACTAAAAGCGTTTTAGGCATATCAACGTCACATCTTTCGCAAATAATTCAATTGAAACACAACTACCATCATAATTGAAAATACACCAAGTCCTGTAACGAGAATTGAGAACATCGCGATGCTCGTGAACAGCGAAACAAGGAGTGTTGAAATAACAACAGCAACCGATTGCAAAGACTCCCTAATTGAAAACAGGCTTATCGATTCAGATTCGTCTCTCGCCAAATCCTGCAGCGATGTTATGAGAAGCACATCTTGAATGGCGTTTCCGGCACCGACGATAAAAAGGAAAATAAACGATATCCCAGACGCATAGCGATAGCCAAACGCCAGATACGCACCGAGCGCAAGATACGTCACAAAACAATATGATTTAACGCAATCGGAACCACTAATTAAACGACCATATATTGTATTTCCGAACAACAGTCCGATTGTAAGACTACTCTGAAGGAATCCGTATTGTATCGATGACGAGTCAAATTGCAATTGCGCAATAGCTGGCAAAAGAGAATTCAGGGAGCCGAATGCCACACCACTAGAAATATCGATTAATAGGAAACCAATTGCCAAGTGCTTCGCGCTAAGATCACTAAATGCAGTCCTGTTTTTTTCATTTTTGCTTATCCCCTCTTTATCATTAACCTCGATAACCGACGGAACATCTCGCAGCAACCAGAACGACGCGGCAAAAGAAAGCGCGTCTAATGCAAGAACAGCCTCCGCCCCAAATTGAGCGACAACAAAACCGCCGGCAACTGGCCCCAGAACCATCATCAAATTCTGCAGAAACCCAAACGAATTATTAATTACGTCGCGATTGATACTATTCGTATTGGCTCTTAACAACGAGTAAAAGCAGGGCATTTCAACCGTTCGGCAAAGCGATACCGCGCACGTAATAGCAAACATACTCCATTTACTATCAACAAAAATATAGCAAACGAATAATCCCGCGCGAATTAAGTCTGCCAATCTCATGGCCTGCAGTGTCCCGATACCCATCTTCTGAGGCAGCTGCGCGAGCGCAACTGAAAACAGAGAGGGGGCAAATCTGCAGCAGACCATCAAAGCAGTTGCAGAAACATCGTGAGTTACCTCGTAAATCAGCATTGGCAAAGCAATATTCGCACACCAATTGCCTATTTCGCTTATCCCTCTAGCAATATATAGGACCCGAACCGGACGGCTAGCTCTCAATACCGTGAACATCACGATTAACCTCGTATTTCAGGCCTCGCTCATCCCTTAATAGGAATCCATAATCAACCAAGTACCGCCTCAACACGGCATAATCAGGATGGAGCTGTGACAGCACACGATTAACCTGAAGCTCCGTATAACTTGTATTTAATTCAAAGAAAGAGACGGCCCATAGCAGCATGATTCTTTTATAGCTTTCCTTTTTTGGAATTGAAACCAGCTCGCCATTCTTGAGAAATCGTTTTTTAAAGTCTATTAGCTCATCCATTCACATCCTCCATTTCATACGCATCTAATACTAAAAATGCATACGCTTTAGGTCATCGCATTCGGCTTCTATATTCGAACTAAACTCGAACTAATCTAAATGATTTGCTCAAACACTCTTCGAAAGCTCGTTTTTCACTCTGAGTAAAACGCCCTTCCCAGTCAGTCCACGAACAGGAAGGCAACTCACAGCGAGCGGAGTCGAAGCCCTCTGCCGTCGGTCGTTCAAAATGCACGACAACCTTTTCGATATCCCCATCTGTAATCAGGTCAGAATGAACGACCTCGGTACCGTCTTCGAATGTCATATACGGGTACATCACGTAAACCACCTCGCAATCGTAAATCCAGTTTAGCATCAAGCTATTGCACCAAAGACAGCAAGCCCCCTTGATGAGTTGATGGTATCTGTTAAATGTCACGTACGATTCACATCTGGTGGGTACCCTGATGGCTACACGAAACGAAGCAGATTTACACCGGGAGGACCCCGTATGACAACCAAGTACACCGACGCGCCGCGCACGCGCGTCATGACGCCAGCATCGCTCAACAACGGCGTGCACGAGAACCATTCCATCGGACAGACCATGGCCATCGCGCCCAAAAAGGGCCTGTTTGACGACATTTCCATTCCCCAGATCATCGCCGGCGCCGCAGCTGCCGCCACGAGCGTCGCACTTGCCTCCAAGATTGGTATCGCTGGTTCAGTAATTGGCGCCGCCGTGAGCTCGGTCATCACCGTTGTGTCATCGCAGGTCTACCGCCACTTTATCTCTGCCAGCGCCGAAGCCATCAAAGGTACGCACGCCGCCGTCGACTACCCCGCCGGCGTCTACGAGCCCGTTGAGTTTAATGCCGAGGAGCACCTGGGCGGCGCCGCGACTACGCAGGAGATGCGCCAGATTGCGGGGCGCGCGACCACGGCGCGCGTTGCTCCCGACAGCCTGCGCGCCAAGGCGGCGGCAGAGCGCAGTCAGACGCAAAAGAGGGTCATCGTCTTCTCGATCGCCATCGCCATCGTCGCGGTCATCGCCTGCGCCGGCGCCATCCTTATCACCACCGCCGGTGAGGGTCTGGGCGAGCGCCCCGAGCCAATCCTTTCGTCGCGCACGACGGAAAGCGATGCAAATGGCAACACCCAGTCGCAAGACCAGCAGGCACAGACGGACGGCACGCAAGACAGTTCCACCTCTACCGATTCGTCCTCGAATACCCAAAACCAATCGCAGGGCGCCGATTCTTCTGTGAACAACAGCGGCGCGCAATCCGGCACGACCGACTCAAGCCAAACGACTGACGGTTCGCAGCCGAACACGGGAGGCCAGACGAGCGACACCACGTCGGGAACGGGTACAGCAGACAGCAACAACAGCAATTCGAGTGGCACCACATCGGGCACGGCATCTGACAGTTCAAGCCAAGGCACGACATCGGACAACTAGGCGCTGCATCCCCAGATAGGCAACCTGTACAACGGGCGCGAATCGATAGCGGTTCGCGCCCGTTTGCCTTGGGCGACGAGATGGCAAGCCCCGCGCGATGGTAAGATGCTTTGGTGTGTAAAGAGGAGATTTGCCATGAGCAAGACAATAGTTACGCCCACGCTTTCGCTGGGCAACCACATCTATCTGTATCGCCTGCTGCGCGATGCGATTGGATGCGGCAAGCAAACGTTTATGACGCAGGTCGAGGAGGCACTCGCCGCTGGTGACATGGTCGCATATGACCTGGGCTTTGAGTCCACGCGCGAGCTGCTCGAGGAGCTCGACGACTGCATTAAGCTGACTGTCTTTAAGGGCGGTCGCCTGTATGCCACCGTCATCGCCAACGAGGCTTGGGATGCCGCCCTTGCCAAAGGCGAGGACAAGCCCAAAGCTGCCAAGGGCGCCAAGCAGTCCTACAAAAAGAAAAAGCGCGGCGAGAAGGACCTCAAGGCCGTGCGCCCCAAGCACGTTAAGCGTCCCGAGCCCGAAGCCATGGTTGAAGTCGTGCCGGAACCCGAGCCCGAGACAGAGATCGAAGTCGCTATTGAGGTAACGGCAGAAGCCGAAACCGAAATCGCTGCCACGACCGAGCCCGTAGTCATATCCGAGCAGGAAGCCACTGCTGAGCTCAACGAGGCTCCCAAGTCGACAGCCGAAGAAGCCGCTAACCTATCCGAAACGCCTGCGTTCCAAAACAGCGATGTCTTTGGCGACGAGGCTGAGGACGATCAGTCCGACGAGCCCGCCGATCAAGGCGCTACCGAGTCGGCGCCGGAGCCCGAGACGCCGCAGCCCGCCATCTCGCTCACGGTCGTCTATGATCCCGAGAACGCCAACGCCGGCATCACCACCATGGCATCCACGCCCATCGAGGCAAAGCCGAGCGTCGAGAACGAGAACGCGACGCAGGTTGAGGTTGAAACTGCAGCTGCAGACGCGCCCGTCACCGTGGAGCCCGCAGATTCCACGATCAAACCGGACTCGACGCCAGAGCCCGCACCCGTCATCAAGTCCGTGCTCACCGCTGCTTGCGACCAAATTCCCGCACCGGCACCGGCTCCGGCACCCGCAGCAGCCCCAACCCCCGCACCTGCAGCGCCCGCCATCCCCAAGGACTTCCCCGTCGATTTCACAACCGAGATCTTCTGCCCCGGCCCGCTTCTGCACCAGCTGTCAACCTATCTCCCCTACGGCGCCGACGCCCTCGGCATCGTCGGCGAGTACTACTGGATCGCCCGCGAGCGCGGTACCATCGAGGTCGCGCGAAACCGCGCAAGCTTCCGCCTGCGTTACACGCAGGCCGGCGAGCGCCACGAAGTCACCGTGCGCATCCGCCGCAACACCACCGGCGGTCTCGGAGCCGCCTGGACCATCGACAAAGTCGAAGAACCCGAGCAGTAACGACAAACGGCTCAAATCCAAATCAGGATTTGAGCCGTTTTTATTTGTTGATGTTACGTAACCAAACCAGCAATAAACCTAGTCACGCGTGAGCTTGCGGTGGATACGATGCGGCTGGGCTGCGTCCTCGCCCAGGCGCTCGATGCGGTTGGCCTGATAGGCCTCGAAGTTGCCCTCGAACCAATACCAGTTGCCCGGATTTTCGTCGGTGCCCTCCCACGCCAGAATGTGCGTGGCGACGCGGTCCAGGAACATACGGTCGTGGCTAATGACCACCGAGCAGCCCGGGAACTCGAGCAGCGCCGCCTCGAGCGAGGACAGCGTCTCGACGTCGAGGTCGTTCGTGGGCTCGTCGAGGAGCAACAGGTTGCCGCCCTGCTTGAGCGTGAGCGCCAGGTTCAGACGGTTGCGCTCGCCGCCGGAGAGCACGCCAGCGCGCTTCTGCTGGTCCTGGCCCTTAAAGCCAAAGCTCGCCACATAAGCGCGGCTCGGAATCTCGGTCTCGCCGACCATCATGTGGTCCAGGCCGTCCGAGACGACCTCCCATAGGTTCTTGTCGGGGTCGATGCCGGAACGGTTCTGGTCGACGTAAGAGATCTTGACGGTCTCGCCCACCTCGAGCTCGCCCGAAGTCAGCGGCTCCAGACCCACAATCGTCTTGAACAGTGTGGTCTTGCCCACGCCGTTGGGACCGATCACGCCCACGATGCCGTTGCGCGGCAGGGTGAACGAAAGGTCATCGATGAGCACGCGGCCATCGAACTCCTTGTGCAGATGATGGGCCTCGAGCACCTTGTTGCCCAAACGCGGGCCCACAGGGATGCGGATGTCGGTCCAGTCGAGCTTCTGGCTTGCGCGGGCCTCGGCCTCCATCTCCTCGTAGCGAGCCAGACGGGCCTTGTTCTTTGCCTGGCGAGCCTTGGGCGAGCTGCGTACCCACTCGAGCTCGGCCTCCATGCGCTTGGCGAGCTTGGCGTCACGGTTGCCCTGAGCCTCGATACGCGCGGCCTTGGTCTCCAGATACGTTGAGTAGTTGCCCTTGTAGGGATAAAGGTGGCCACGGTCGACCTCGCAGATCCACTCGGCAACGTTATCCAAGAAGTAGCGGTCGTGCGTAACGGCAAGCACCGCGCCCTGGTAGTTGTGCAGGAAGTGCTCGAGCCACAGGATCGACTCGGCGTCCAGGTGGTTCGTGGGCTCGTCGAGCAGCAGCAGGTCGGGAGCCTCGAGCAGCAGCTTGCACAGGGCCACGCGGCGGCGCTCGCCGCCGGAAAGTACGTTGACCGGCATGTCGGAATCGGGCAGCTGCAGGGCGTCCATGGCCTGGCCGAGCTTGGAATCGATATCCCAGCCGTCGGCGGCGTCGATCTCGTCCTGGAGCTTGCCCATCTCGGCCATGAGGGCGTCCATGTCGCAATCCGGGTCGCACATCTCCTCGCCGATCTTATTGAAGCGATCGACCTTGGCTATCATATCGCCAAACGCCATGCGCACGTTCTCGATGACGGTCTTGTCGTCATCGAGCGGCGGCTCCTGCTGCAGGATGCCCACAGTGTAGCCGGGGGTGAGCCTGGCATCGCCGTTGGAGACCTCCTCGATGCCGGCCATGATCTTGAGCAGGGTCGACTTGCCCATGCCGTTGGGACCCACAACGCCGATCTTGGCACCGGGGTAGAAGCTCAGGGTCACGTCGTCAAGGATCACCTTGTCGCCATGGGCCTTGCGAGCCTGATACATCTGGTAGATAAACTCCGCCATTTGCCTGTTTTATCCTTTCTACCTGCTGTTTCCCTATTCTTGTTTCGCCTAAGTGGAAACGAAATGGAAAAACCAGCTCTGAAACGTAACGAAAAAGGGGCATGGTTGCCCATACCCCCTAATACTACCTGAGAAAAGTTCCCCCGGAACATACTATGAACTGCGTACGCTAGTTTTCCGCAACCCTAGCGAGCGGCTCGCTGCGATTTGCGCCACAGCAGATACGAGTAGACGTAGACGGCTCCAACCGAACCAAACGCCAGAACCGCAATCACCGCGGCGACGACTTCACTCGAAAGCACGCTACCCGCCACGCCCATCACAATCAGGCCAAAGCCCAGCACCATAAAGCAGGCACCGCCAAAGCGCTGCGTACGGCGCCAGTTCTCGGGATTGGCAAGCGCCCAAGGCGTCTTGATACCGAGCGTATAGTTCTGCTTCACACGCGGCAAGTAGTTGCCTACGCCGATGAACAGCAAACCGACAACACCGGAAATCAGCACGTTGACCGAACCGACCGCCGGCACCACGCCCCAGACCGTAAGCTCTCCCAGCCAGCTTATGGCGCACATGGACAAGGTGAAGGCGATTACGAAGCCCTGATAGAACTTGCCCGAGGTTCGATATGCCTCACCTTTGGGATCGATGCGCGGCACCACGCAGAACATTGCGAGAAGCACCAGAGGCAGCACGCCGAGCGCGGAGGCCATCCAGCTGGGACCCCAACCGTCGACGGCGCCGTTCGCGCCCCAGTGCGTGGGAATCTGCCCAGGCAAGCTCGGCATCACCATGAGATGCGCTACGACATTGGCGACGCACAGAGCGACCAGCGCAATCCACACGCGCGACGATACCCCCGTGGGGTGAATGCCCTTGTTTTCGTTATTCATCCTTATCACCTTCCGTGTTTGTAAAGCCCATAAACCAACCGATCAAGTCCTGCATGACGGTAGTGTTTAAGCTGTATACGATGTTTTGACCATGACGTTCGTCGGTTACCAACCCGGCGTTTTTGAGCGTCGCCAAGTGATGGCTCAGCGACGGCTTACTGATATCGAAATGCTCGGCAAGCTCCCCCGCCGTGCAATTGCCCTCGCGCAGCAACTCCAAAATGCGCCGTCGCGTTGGATCGGCAAGCGCCTTAAAACCCTCTCCCGGCATAAGACCCCCTTTCATCATCTCTCATGACGCGCACACTATACTCGATATTTAGATGTTTGTCTAACTATCTAATACAGGAACATCTATAGAACATTCGTTCGTATTTAGCTACAATGGAAGTTGAAGCAGATGGGCCAGCTCCCTCTACCCGAGAAGGAGATGGACTATGAGTATTGACGATGTCCTGACGTTGTTATTGCTTGTAATCGCGGCTGTGGAGCTCGGCATCCACATTGGAGGTCGAATGAAATAGCCGCCCCCGCGTAATGCGAAGACGGCCACTTCTCACGCTACAAACGTGTTTTGGAGTTGGCCAACCCGCTGCAACGGGTGCCATCTGCTTCAATCTTATGCGAATCCCGACCCCATTTCAACAAGCCCCAAGGGCTCAAATGAAATCGTGATAATACCTATAATGACGATAACTAAAACACGATTCGCTTCCCCATCGGAGGATGTCTATGACCGAAACTGCTGCTCTCGTCGAGACGCGCGATACCAAGCTCGAGATCATCATGGGCCGCGAGGCACTTAATAAACTCGCCAACGCCACGGTGTTGGTGCTCGGCTGCGGAGGCGTGGGCTCCAATTGCTGCGAGGCACTTGCCCGCGGCGGCATTGGTCATTTTGTAATTCTGGACAAGGACATCATCGCGCCCAGCAATATCAATCGCCAGGCCATCGCCTTTCACAGCACCATCGGCAAGCGCAAGGTTGACGTGATGGAAGCCATGATTCGCGATATCAATCCCGCCGCCACCGTTATCAAGCGCACCGAATACCTGCTGAGCGACAACATCGACGAGTTCTTCGCGAGCGTTTTGGAGCAAACAGACGGCAAGCTCGACTACGTCGTCGACGCCATCGACACCATCTCGGCCAAGCTCACCATTGCCAAATATGCTCAGGACCACGACATTCGTTTGGTTAGCTCCATGGGCGGGGCCAACAAGCTCCATCCCGAGTGCCTCCGCTTTGCCGACATTTTCGATACGGTACGTGACCCCATGAGCCGCATTATGCGCAAAGAATGCAAGAAGCGCGGAATCAAGAGCCTACACGTACTGTTTAGCTGCGAGGAATCGGTTAAGACACAGCCCCGCGACCCTTCCAACATCCACGAGCGCACCGAGCTGGGAACCGCCAGCTTTATGCCGCCCATCATGGGCCAGATGATCGCCGGCGAGGTTATCCGCCAGATCAGCGGTCGCGGCATCGAGCGCGTGCGCGCCGATGGCCAGCGCCTAGACTAGCGGAGCGCACCGAGATGGAGCCCCGGTTATTTGATGCACACTGCCATCTTGATTTAATGGCCCACCCGGACGCCGTTGCCGATGAGGCAACGGCGCTGGGCTTGGGTCTATTTGATTGCGGCGTCGATCCACGCGACTTTTCGGCCGCAAACGAGCGCGCTCGTCGCCACCCGGGCATCATCGCCGGCGTTGGGCTTCACCCCTGGTGGCTCGCCGATGGCCACTGCGGTTTTGCCGAAGTCAATCTGCTTTGCGAAGTTGCTGCCCAAGAACGCTACATCGGCGAAGTCGGACTCGACTTTTCCGCGCGCTTTGCTGGAAGTGAGCCGCTACAAATACAGGCACTTAACCGGCTCTGCGATGCGCTCGTGCAGCATCCTCTTACCGGGCGCGTGATATCAATTCACGCCGTTCGTTCGGCAGGAGCCGTACTGGACGTCCTCGAATCGCATGGACTACTCATCCCAAACCCCGACTCCCCCGTTATCATCTTCCACTGGTTTAGCGGCACTTCGGGCGAACTCACCCGCGCGCGTAATGCGGGCTGCTATTTTTCCGTCAACGAACGCATGCTCGCGACCAAGCGCGGTCGCGAATACGCACGACAGATTCCACTCGACCGCCTACTGCTCGAGACCGATGCGCCGGCCGAGCCAAACACAGAAACAAGCACGCAGTCGCTCATCAGGTCGCTCACAAGGACCTCAGAACGCATCACCTCGCTCAAAAACTGCGACGCAAAGCGCATCGAGTCGATAGTTTTAACAAATGCGCGCTCTGTTTTTGACCTTCGCTAACCCCTGGTGTGCAAAAATGCCAAATATGAGTACTGCTACCGGAATGGATACATTTCTTTTAACTTTCCAACCGCCAGAATAATCCTCGATTGTCCGCTAATTAAAGCTTTTACAGTCATTCATCCTGCGTTTTCGCAAATCTTAAACCCCTCCAGACGCTCAAATCACGTCTGAAGGGGTTGATTTTGCTGCGACTAAATTAGTCACAGTACTCATATTTGGCATTTTTTGCACACCGGGTCCCGAGGAGGCGCCTGCACCTCCCCGGGACCGCTCGGCTATTCGACGATTGGTGCTCCGTGGCCCCAAGAACCTTCCATGCCGCACACGGTCGAGGCAAACCCGGCAGCAAAGTCGAGCGCGCGCTCGATGGCCTCGGCGCCATCTTCACCACGCTTGGCGGAATCGAGATAGCACATCAAAAACGAGGTAAGGAACGAGTCGCCCGCCCCCATGGTGTCCTTCATGTCCGTTACCGGTTTAGCCAGCTGGCGGTAATAACGATCGCCGTCGTAAGCAATGCAGCCCTCGGCGCCCGCCGTAGCCGACACAAAACGCGGACCCAGGCCCTTCACCCATGCCAGACGCTCGCGAATCTCATCCTCACTCGCAGCATCCGCCGCACTAAAGAAAGCGAAATCGACGTAGGGCGCAATCTGCTCGTAGTACTCGTCGGTAGAGTCGTCCGAAAAGTCAAAAGAGACCGTGACGCCCGCAGCCTTCAACTTGGGCAGCTCGCGCTCGGTAAAGCAATAGTTGCCCGAATGAACCACATCGAACTGCTTCATGTACGCAAGGTCAAAGCGATCGAGGACATAGCGCGCATCGCCACGGATACCGCCCTCGTTGGAGCCAAGGAAGACACGGTCACCGTCAACGACGGTCACGCGAGCCGCTCCGTTCTCGCCAATCATCTGCTCGCACTTGTCAAGCTCGATACCCTCATCCTCGAGGCTTGCAATGACATGCTCGGCAGCGGCATCATTGCCAAAAATGCCCATGTATGCGGAGCGTGCGGCACCGCATTTCTTGGCATAAACGGCGAAGTTCACCGCATTGCCGCCGGGATACATAGTGTGGATATGCTCGTAGCGATCGACGACGTTGTCGCCAAATCCGAGCGCGTTAACGTTAAATGCCATGGCCTTTGCCCCTTCTAGTACTCGACAACACCCATATAGCGACGGAAATCGGGATCGTGATCAAACACCTTGCCGCGTGCGGCACGCAGCTCGCAGTTCATGGCGTAGAACAGCACCGGGTCCAGATAGGCACGGACGCTCGCCGGCACGGCTTCCATACCGTAATCCTTGGCATCGAGCACCATCAGCGTATCGGTATGCGTCTTAAGGAACGCCAGGGCGCGCTCGTCCATAGCACGGCACTCGCTGGAGCCCATCTGCAGGAAGTAAAAAACACCATCCTGAGTAGCCTCGAAGGGGCCGTGGAAGTACTCGGCAGAGTGGATGTAGCTGCAGTGCTGCCACTGCATCTCCATAAGAGAGCAGATAGCGAAACCGTAGGTCTGGCTAAAGTTGGGACCGCTGCCTAGAATATAGAAGAACTCGTGCTCCTGGCAAAGCTTGGCAAAACGATCGCCCAGCTCGGCATTTACCTTCTCACGTGCCGGGGGAAGAATCTTATCCATCTCGGCGATACCGGCATACATATCGGCAAGATCGGCGTAGCCCTCCTGCTGATCGAGCAGCTCGGCCGCAAGCGACAGCGAAATGCCAGCGGGGACCTCAGCCTGCGGCACGCCCTCGCCCCATGGGTAGACCCACGTGGTCCACTTGCCGGAGTCGATCTTAGATCCAGCGTTGTCGGTCTGGGCGATCACCGTAGCGCCGGCGGCAAGGGCAATCTCGCAGCCCTCAACGACCTCGGGGGTGTTGCCACTGTGGCTGCAAGCAATGACCAGGGACTTCTCGCCCAGACGACGCGGACGCATGATATCGAACTCGCGAGCCGTATAGATATACGAAGTGAAGGTGGTTGCCTCGCGCTGCAGAAGCTCGTGAGCCGGGATCAAATCGATCATGGAGCCACCACAAGCAATCCAGTAGACGCTGTCGAACTTGCCCTTCTCGGCAATTGCCTCTTTGATCAGATCGTGTGCGTTCATATCCAGTTCCTTTCTTGTTTGGGCCGCAATCAATGACGTTGGTTGCGTGGCCGATAGTTGTTTTAGTCAATCAGATATTTCTCGAATGCGGCCATGTTCTTGGCATCAGCCGCCGCCGGGTCATCGTAGTAACGACCGTCCGTGATTTCCTGGCCCAGCATGCCGTCGAAACCATGGGCGTTGAGTGTGGCAACGAAGGCGTCCATATCGTGCTTGCCATCGCCCCACACCAGATGGCCATACGGGTCACCGTCGATAAAGTGCATCTCGTGAATTGCCCCATCACCAAAGGCGGCAAACCAGTCCTCGAGCGTCTCGCCTGCAACGCCCATCGCGGTTGTATCAACCATGGGCTGTAAGTACGGGCTCGCGACCTCGTCAATCATGCGCTTCGCATCGGAAACCGTCGTCACAAGGTTGCTCTCCTCGGGACGCAGGCTTTCCATCGTGAGCACCAGACCGTGCTCGCCGGCATACTCCGCCAGAATGGACAAGTGCTCGCGGCTGCGCTTCCAGGCTTCCTCGCGGTCCTCGTCCCAGTCGCCCCAGCCCGAGTTGATGGACATACGGTCGCACCCAAGTACCTCGGCAAGCTCAATGCCGTGTTTAAAGTACGCCAGACTGCGCTGTTCATGCAGCGGCTTGCGTGCGCAGTACTGCCAAGGATAGACAACGTTCTCGGGGCACAGAGTACGATACCTAAGCCCACGGTCTGCAGCCTTTTTCGCCAGGACCTCAGCCTCAAAGTAGCCCGTATGGTCGAGCGTCACATGCGGCTCTGCGCACCACAGCTCAATGGACTCAAAGCCCAAACGCTGCTGCACATCAAGGAAGTAATCGAGCGACCACATGATGTAGTGGATATTCATGCCCGCAATCTGCTCGCGGCGCAGCGTCGGTTTGGATTCAGACATCTTATGCCTCCTTATTTCGATCGAACACGATTTGTCCGTCCGACATCGTCATATCAACCGCAAGATCGCGTGCGTCGCGATAATCGAGGTCAAACACATCCCGATCGAGCACGCAGATATCGGCAAGCTTGCCGACCTCGAGCGTACCCAGCTCGTCTTCGCGCATCAGATCGTACGCGCCCCCGGCAGTCCAAGCGCGCAAGAGCTCGACAAGCGTCAGCGTGTTGACCTCATTCACAGGCAGTCCGTCGGCGAAGAATCCGCCGCACGCGCTGTAGATTGACTCGCCCAGGCTCGGAATCAGCAGCGGCAAATCCGTTCCACAGCACACTGTGCATCCGGAATCTTCCATGCCGCGGCGATTCCAGCTGTGCAAAAGTCGCGTCTCGCCAATTTGTCGACGCATCATCGACAGGCAATCCTCGCGTCGGTCCAGCGTCAGAATCTGCGGATAGACCTCGCAAATTCCACCTAACTTGCCAAACTCGACAAGATCGGTCGGGTCAGAGTTCTCGAGATCGGTAATCGCATGGCGGCGAAGCATCCGTCCATGCTCGTCTCGAGGCAGCGAGGCATAGAGCGCCACGGTGCGACGAACGGCACCATCGCCCTGGCAATGCAAGGAATATCGGAATCCGTCAGCATCAATTGCACGCAGCTCGTTCTCAATCAGATCCCACTCTGGCTCCTCGACGACCGTCTTGCCGGCAGCGCCCGCATCGGCCGAGTCCTCATAGGGTTCTATCATCTCGGCAAGCCCCGCCCATACGCCGCGATCGGTCATACGGTTGAAGCCAGAAAAACGAACGAACGGTCCCCGGAAGCGCTCTCGTGCCTCGCGGGCATATGCAAGATTTGCACCGGCACCCACCGGCTGCGACATCATAGAGACGCGAACCGTCAGCTCACCAGATTCCTCACGGCGAGCCATTTCGTCGGCAAAGCCGTAGTAGTCATCAAACGCCATCTCCTTGATGGCGGTAACGCCGCGTTCGTTAAGCATGCTCATGTAGTCCGAATACCCTGCACGCACCTCGGGCAGCGCGAGGAAATCGCTCATCATGCGCCAGATCTTCTCGGCATAGCACGCCTGGGGTGTGAAGCCGTATCGCGCACTGGCGGCAGCATTGAGAACACAGGTATCCGCGCCCGGTGTAAAGCAGACGACGGGGATATCGCCAAAACACTCGTCAAACACAGCTGCTGTATTTGCGTTCTCGGCATCCGATGCCAACGTTTCGGGTAGGTTGTGGCCAAAAGCCGCCGCGCAATCCGGACGATCTTCTTTCCATGCACGCAAGAGCGACACGGCCTCTTTGGCATCAGCGATGCCGGACAGATCAGGCCCCAACGTCCGCAGCGCCCAGCCTGTATAGAAGGTATGCACATCGATCAGGCCAGGCATGACGGTGCGGTCGCCCAGGTCAACTACCTCGTCCGCCTGGGTCAAATACGAAGCTAGCTCACACTTGGTGCCAACAGCCTCAATTCGATTGCCACGGACCGCTACGAAACCTTCAAACGGCAGGTCCCCCGTACCGGTAAAGACGCTCTTAGACGTCAGGACCGTCAAACGATCAGACATCACAACCACCTACGCCGGAAGCATGCCGGAAATGGCAGTAATGACCAAGCCAAACACGACCATGAAGATGAAGAACTTCCAAATGGTCTTCCACCATTGGCCAAACGAAATCTTAGCCACGGCAAGGCCGGCGACCGTCATACCCGCCACGGGGCTGATGGTGTTGATGGTCTGGTTGGCAAACTGGAGCGCGGTGACGGCCGCCTCGGGATTGAGGCCCATGAGCTCGGTCAGGGGGCCCATAACGGGCATGGTGAGCGCTGCCAGGCCAGAACTCGAGGGAACCAGCAAAGAGAGCAGGCCAAGGACGACATACATAAACGTGGTGTAGACGGCGGCGGGTGCACCGGCGAGCGCGGTAGCGAGCGCCTGGAGGATGGTGTCGATGATCATGCCGCCCTCGGCGATGACCAGAATACCGCGAGCGATACCGATAACGACGGCAGCGTACGCAAAGTCGGCGAGACCCTTAACGAACTCCTCTGCGATCGTCTGCTGGTCAAGGCCGCCCAGGATACCGGCAAGCAAGCCCATGCCAAGGAACACGGCGGAAATCTGATTCATGTACCAGCCCTGGGTAACAAGACCCCAGACGATAATGCCCATACCGCAAGCAAAATCGATAAGCACGAGCTTCTGACGGATCGTGAACTCTTCCTCGATGGAGGCATCGGTCACGGAAAACTCAATACGCTTGAGCTTATCGTCCTCGTACACAATGGACGACTCGGGGTTTTTCTTGACGCGCATGGCGTAGCGCATGGCCCATGCGATACCGACGGCAGTGAAGATGACCCAAGAAACGGCGCGCAGCCACAGTTGCGGATTACCCTCGATGCCAATGATGCCTTGGGCGATCAAAACATTAAACGGGTCGATGGTCGAAGCACAATATCCCAGGTTAGGACCAAGGAAGCAGATGATGAATGCCGTCATCGAGTCATAACCGATACCCATCATGATGGGAATGAAGATGGCATAGAACGGCAGGGCTTCCTCAGACATACCAAACGTAGTGCCGCAAATGGACAGCAACGTCATCGTGATGGGAATGATGAGGATGTCCTTGTTCTTGAACTTTTTAATCACACGGCTCATGCCGGCATTCAAAGCGTTGGTCTTGATGATGATCGCGAACGATCCGCCAATCAATAAGACGAACGCAACGACGTCGGCAGCCTCTTGGATGCCCTTGGTGGGCGCTTGCAGAACCGCGAAGATATCCTGGCCCAGATTGATGGTCTCGCCGGTCTCGGAATCGGTGTAGTTCTTATCGACCTGTTCATAGGTTCCAGCAACGGCGACTTCACGCTCGCCCGCCGCCGTCGAAATCGTCTTGCGTTGATACTGACCAGAGGGAACGATCCAAGTCAGGACCGCAAAGACAACGATCAGCAAGAACATGATCGTATAGACATGCGGTAATTTGAACTTAAAACGTCTGTTTGTCTTCTTCGCCTTCGTATCTGACATAGATACCTCCAAAGAACTCGAGACTGCATCGCATCTCGCTTCAACGTTTGCACAATGCAAACGTTCTATGACGTCCCATAGATTACCAGCAGCTTTTTCCTTCATCAAGATAATTTCAAACTGATTGCCGCAACGCGGTTGAACGGTCGCGTTTGCGCCGTGAACGGTATGGAAACGCCCGGTGAGATGATCCACTGGGCGTTTCCATTCGCAATGTCCTAGATGTCAAAAACGTAGCGAGACCCAACGATCCGCTGACGACCGATGATAAACGGCCGCCGCTGCTCATCGAAAAAGAAGGCTTCCATATAAAACAAGGGTTCGCCAACGGGAACTGCCAACAGTCGAGCGACCTCGGGCGACGCGCACGCGATCTCGAGCGTGCACGGGTCGGTAAACGCGGGCGTGCGGCCCGTCCGGTTGCGCACGAACTCAAAAATGGATTGGTTAGATAGAGGTGCCGTTGATAGATAGGCGTTGTCCTCGTAAACATATATGTTGTTCTCGAGCATGACAGGGACGCCATCGGCAGTGCGCACGCGCTCAACGCAAATCAAGTCAGTTCCAACGGGAACACCAAAGAACTGCGCTTCGGTGGAATCCGCCGGCAGTATCTTTCTCGAAATGACACACGCCCCCGGTTCCATTCCGTTAACGCGGCATGCGTCCGAAAAACTCTAGACGTCATCCTTCTGGCGAATCTTGCGCTTGAGCTTGGGGGCATTGACAAACGTGCCTTTCCCCTGTCGCTTCGTTAGATAGCCCTGCTGGACGAGCTCCTCAATAGCGCGTCGCACGGTAACGCGGCCAACTTTATAGCTCTCAGCCAATTCGAATTCGTTGGGTATCCGCACGCCTGCCTTGTAGGCGCCGGAGTTGATTTCGTTTTTAATGATATCAATGACCTGTTGGTACAGCGGTATCGCTGCTTTACCGTCAGTTGGCCCTTCAGTCGGTGGCATATACCCTCTCCCAGCACAATTAATTCTAAAACAGGCTTAAGGGCATTCAACAAGTCCTTAAGCCCGCATTAGCTTAAAGTATGCTAGGTGTCGCACCAAAATGTCGGGTATTTACTCATCAGACCCGAAAAACGCGCAACTACCGCGCTCCTAAGAAAGCGTGAGCAGCTCCGGCAACTGGTCGATAATCTTGTCCGCGGCATCCTGGCTAAAGCCAAAGCGCTCCTCGCGCTTGGCAATGACTGTCAGACCGGCTCGCTTGCCGGCAGTGATGCCAGGCACCGAGTCCTCAACGCAGCAGCAGCGATTCGCGGGCAGCCCCAGCAGATCCAGCGCATGCAGGTAGATGTCGGGCTCGGGCTTGCTCTCCTTAAACTGCTCGCCGCTCACCACATACTCAAAGGCATCCGACAGCCCGCATGCGTTGAGCACTTCCTCGATGCTAACCATGGGAGACGAGCTGGCAAGCGCCACACGAACGCCACGGCGCGGCAGCTCTCGAATCGTATCCACGGCGCCTGGGTTAATCAAAGCCTGATAGTCGCGCGGACGTTTATGCGCCCACTCGTCCCAACGGGCCAACGCTTCCTCGCCAGTGAAATGCCCCTTACCGGCGCGCTCAAACCAATCGACCAGCATATGCAGGAAGAACTGATGGGAGGTACCGACCTGCCCCTTCAACTCCTCTTGAGTCAGATTAAGCCCCAGCTCCTTGGCAAACGCGGCAGTCTCGCCCAAGTAGTAATACTCGGTATCGACAATGACGCCGTCCATGTCAAAGATAACGGCGTCGAACGGAAATGCGGACACGGCACCCTCCCTAACAAAAGGACGCCCGCGAGCAGGCGCCCGAATCATGCATTAATCGGCGATTCTAGCCCAGCAGCTTATCCAGCGCCACCGCAATACCATCTTCGTTGTTATTGGTGGTCACCATCTGGGCCACAGCCTTAACCTCATCGACGGCGTTTCCCATGGCAACACCGGTGCCGGCCCACTCGATCATGGACTTGTCGTTCTGGCCGTCGCCAAACGATACGACCTCGCTGGCATCGATGCCGAGCTTGGGCAGGGCACCCTCGAGCGCGCAGGCCTTGTCGATACCGGGCGCCGTGTACTCAAAGTACCAGTCGGCCGTAAACATGCCCGAAAGCGTCTGCTTAAAGGGCGCATACATCTCCTCGTAATGCGCCTGCAGGTATGCCGGGTCGCCCGCAGTGAGTAGCTTGTCCACGGGATAAGCATCAGCGACCTCATGCAGGCTCTCCACCTCGCGAATCTTAAGATCGCACGCGTCGCGCTCATACTTGACGATATTCTTCTGCGAGCCGTCAGGCAGCGTGATCATGCAACGGTACGAGTCCTCGACGTGCAAATCGCGACCGAGCGAAATCATAGGGATCACGTCAAAATTACGCAGGTGATCAATCAGGCGATGCAATTCGTCGGCAGGCATAGCCTGATCGAACAGCACCTCGTCGGTCTGAGCGTCGACCACATGCGCGCCGTTAAAGGCCACCAGCAGACCGTCATGGTTTTGAAGGTCGAGCTCCTGCGCCAAGGCGTGCAGCCCCCATGCGGGACGGCCCGAAGCCAAGATGAGCTTAATGCCCGATTCCTGCGCCGCGAGCAGCTTCTTGCGCGTACGCGAGCTAATCACTTTCTGGTCGTTGGTGAGCGTACCGTCGATATCCATCGCGATGGCTTTGATTGCCATATGTGCCTCCTTGCATCGTTTTTATCGCGCACTATCTTATCCGAGCCGGGGCACGTTCGCACAGCGCGCGTATGACGGTTGCAAAACCACCCCATTTGAAACAAAGGCAAAAAAGTACTTGCAAAGACGCGTTCCGACATATAAGTTGATAAAAGACCGCCGTTGCGGTTTTAAGTAGATCGAGCATATGAAGTTTGAGTTTTAGCGTGTAAGAGAAGGAAGATCGGCAAAGTACAACCCCAAACGCAATGACAACTTAATGAGGTAACTGCCACATGTGAGGCACCCAGGGCATTGCTGTCTCGATTTTGAGCACGATGCCTTCCGCCTTGCATGGGCCGTTCCATCCCGCCCCTGCAGCAACTGCCTCACGGGCTCATTGAAAACCGCATAGCACCCCAACGTCAGCACATCACCCACGGCAAGCACATCACTCACGACAACCAACACATCAACAAACAGCACGAACATCAACCGATTGGAGAAGCTATGACAAACCACCACGCTGAAGACAGCGATAAGAAAAGCATTCTGGATGCCCGAATTGAGCGAGCATATGCAAACGAATATGATGCCGCCTTTGCCGCCGCGACCATCAAGAACTACGCGTCGCTACCGCTCGCGACGATCTTGGCCGACCATCCTCAACTGCTGAAGCGCTGCACAAAGATCATGGGCGACCCCGACATTCGCAAGCTGACAGACCCCTATGCCCCAAAACGCGACAACGATTCGCACGTTCTTACCGTAGGCTGCCTAGCCCATATGCTTACGGCGCTCGACACGAAACTCAAGCTCGAATGGGAACCCGACGAGCGTCATGAACTCGAAAGCAAGCGGAACACCCTGCGCACCGCACTGTTCCTTCCGCTGGACGGCCTCAAGCGCTGCAACGTCGAGCTCAATACACAGGCGCTGCAAAAGCCCGGGACCACGGGGCAGAAAACCCCAAGACCCCATGCGGCCATCGTCGACCGCAACCGATATAACCGCATGACCGCGCACTTTTCCGCCGAGGGAGCAGCCATAAGGACGCTGATCGACCTGCTGTGCCTCCTGAGCATCAACGAGCTATTTGAGGGCTATCTCGCCCTTGTTCCCGCGACGGCACCCAAGTCGGTAGCAAAGATCATCGAGACCTGCAGACGCCAGTTTGAGCGCCATCGCAATGGCAGCGAGATGAACGCCAGCATCGCGCAGTACTACGCGTCTCATTACAAAAATGACGGATGTGCCCCTGTCGAGCATCAGCTGCGGCTCGCCTACACCACGCCCGCCGCAACGCTCCATCGCTTTGGAGCCTTTGGTGCTTGCGAGCCGCACGAACAGGCAGCCTGCCCCACAACCGAGCTCGATCTCAGGCTCGGACGAGCCCTGTAGCCCGCCAGCCCCCCGCGGGCAACAATCCTATTCCACGACACAACCAACAGAAAGGAGTCCTCATGGACACCAATCATTCCCCCATCATCAGCCCCCTCACCATGCGTGAATCCGCCCGAGGTATCACGCTCACCAGCATTTACGATGAGATGCTCGCCCGTCGCGAGCTCTCCGTCATGGGAAACATCGAAACCCCGATGGCCCATGACCTATGCCAGCAGATTCGCCTGCTCGATGCCACCGACCCCAGCCGCCCCATCACCATATTTGTCGCCAGCGCCGGCGGAAGCGTGCGATCGGGTCTTGCGATCTATGACGCCATGCGCCTCGCATCGTGCCCCATCCGCACCGTCTGCCTGGAATTCGCCGCGTCCATGGGCGCCGTGATCTTTATGGGCGGCGACGATCGCCGTATGGCGCCCCATGCAGAGCTCATGATTCACGACCCGCTGATCCCCCAGGGGGCAGGCGGCTCGGCACTTGCGCTGCAGGAAACCAGCCGGCGTCTCATGCAGACCCGCAAGACCCTCACGCAAATCCTCTCGGACCGCAGCGGCCTCACGCCCAAGCGCATCCAGTCCCTCGCTGCAAAAGACACCTACCTTTCGGCCGAGCGCGCCGTCGAGCTCGGCTTTGCCCACGAAATCCTCTCGACCACCAAGGAGGTCGCCCATGTCTAACCTCGCCAGCCGCCTCGCCGCATCTGAGTCCGCATCGTCCACCATCCTCGCCAAGGATCGAACGCTTTCCTGCGACACCCGCCAAACGGGACTCAACAACAACGCACTTGTGATCGGCCCCTCGGGAGCCGGCAAGACCCGAAACGTCCTCAAGCCCAACCTGCTGCAAATGAACGCAAGCTACATCGTGCTCGACACCAAAGGCACGCTCTGTCGCGAAGTGGGACCCGTGCTGGCAGCCCACGGTTACCGCGTGCAATGTCTCAACTTCGCCGACCTCAACACCGTCCCGGCCCTTGCGCCCGGCATCGAGCGCTGCGGCTACAACCCCCTGAGGCACATTCGCCGCAAGGCGGACGGCAGGCCCAACCAGCAGGACATCCTCTCGGTGGCAAAGGCCATCTGCCCCATCGAGGACAACAACCAGCCTTTTTGGGATCATGCGGCGGCAAACCTGCTGTCGTGTCTTATCGCCTACGTCACCGAACAGCTACCCGCCGACGAGCAGACGACCAGCTCGGTCATCAAGCTGATCGAGCACCTGCAGGACGGTGCCACGGGTCGATTGTTTGACGACCTGATCACGACCGACCCCCAAAGCTATGCCCTCTCGCTATGGCGGCGCTACGCCATTACGCAAAATGCCGAGCGCATGCACGCGAGCATCGTCGGCATCCTTGCCGAAAAGGTCATGTGTCTGGGATTCGACGGTGCGGCACAGCTCTATCGTGAGTGCCATCAGGTGGACTTCGCTTCCATGGGACACACCCCCTGCGCCCTGTTTGTAACCGTGAGCGATATTGACCGCAATCTCGATCCGCTGACCGGCCTCTTTATTTCGCAGGCGTTTATGGGCCTCATTCGTGAGGCCGATAGGCAGCCCGACGGCAGCCTGCCCGTGCCCGTGCGCTTTATGCTCGATGACTTCGCAAATCTGCAGATCCCCCAGATCGACAACGTGCTCTCGATTATCCGAAGCCGCAACATCTGGGCAACGCTGCTGCTGCAGTCGACCAACCAGCTCGATGCGCTCTATGGCGAGGCACGCGCACGCTCCATCATGGGCAACTGCGACACGCATCTGGTGTTGGCGTTCCAGGATCCCGAGAGTGCCCGGGTGTTTTCCGACCGCGCCGACGCGCTGCCCAGCACGCTCATGGCGACGCCGATCGATCGCTCGTGGCTCTTTGTACGCGGTCGCACTCCCGAACAGATCGAGCGCTTTAGGCTCGAAGACCATCCGCTCTACGGGGAGCTGCCCGAGGCGCAGCAAGGCCATGCGGAGGCCGAGATCTAGGCGCAGGGTTCTCGCAGCGCGCGGCGCCCCGACGATGTTCCACAAAGGCCGTGTGCCCTGGGACCACGACAAAGCAAAGGGGCCCGCATCCGATAGGATACGGGCCCCTGACTATAAGGCGCGATGCGTTAACAGCAGCGACTACTTGCGATGCGCGCGATAGAACTCGATGAGCGCCTGAGTCGAAGCGTCCTGCTCGGCCTTGGCAGCATCGTCGTGGAAGGCCGGGGTGATCTGCTTGGCAAGCTGCTTGCCCAGCTCAACGCCCCACTGGTCGTAGGAGTCGATACCCCAGACCGTGCCCTCAACAAACGTGATGTGCTCGTACAGGGCGATGAGCTCGCCGAGCGCAAACGGGGTCAGCGTGTCACCGAAGATCGAGGTCGTCGGACGGTTGCCCTCAAAGCAGCGGGCCGGGACGATCTGCTCGGGCGTGCCCTCGGCGCGCACCTCGTCGGCCGTCTTGCCAAAGGCGAGTGCCTTGGTCTGGGCCAGGAAGTTGCCCAGGAACAGCTCGTGCACGTCCTGACCGCTGTCGGTCGCAGGGTTAGCGGTATTGGCGAAGGCGATGAAATCGGCCGGAACCACCACGGTGCCCTGGTGCAGCAGCTGGTAGAAGGCATGCTGGCCGTTGGTGCCGGGCTCGCCCCAGAAGATCTCACCGGTGTCGGAGGTCACGGCGCTGCCGTCCCAGCGGACATGCTTGCCGTTGGACTCCATGGTGAGCTGCTGCAGGTAGGCCGGGAAGCGGTGCAGATACTGGCAGTACGGAAGCACGGCGTGGCTCTTGGAACCGAAGAAGTTGACGTACCAGACGTTGAGCAGACCCATCAGCGCGACGGCATTGTTCTCGAGCGGCGTGTTGCAGAAGTACTCGTCGATGGCGTGGAAGCCCTCGAGGAACTGCTGGAAGCGCTCGGGGCCGAGCACGACGATCAGCGACAGGCCCACGGCGGAGTCGACAGAATAGCGGCCGCCGACCCAGTTCCAGAAACCGAAGGCGTTGGCCGGGTCGATACCGAAAGCCTCGACCTTCTCGAGTGCGGTGGAAACGGCGACAAAGTGCTTCGCCACGGCCTCGGCGTTCTGCTCATCGGAACCGTCGATGGCACCCTGAGCCTTGAGCTGCTCGAGCATCCAGGTCTTGACCTCGCGAGCGTTGGTGAGGGTCTCGAGCGTGGTGAAAGTCTTGGAAACGATGATCACGAGCGTGGTCTCGGGATCGAGGCCCTTGAGCTTCTCTGCCTGATCGTTGGGGTCGATGTTGGAGATGTAGCGGCAGTCGATACCGGCGTCGGCATAGGGGCGCAGAGCCTCGTAAGCCATGACCGGGCCCAGGTCGGAGCCGCCGATGCCGATGGACACCAGATGCTCGATCTTCTTGCCGGTAACGCCCTTCCACTCACCGGAGCGCACGCGCTCGGCGAAGGCATACATGCGGTCGAGGACCTCGTGCACGTCGGCGACGACATCCTGGCCGTCGACGATGAGCTGGCCCTTCTCGGTTGCCGGGCGGCGAAGCGCGGTGTGCAGGACGGCGCGGTCCTCGGTGGTGTTGATGTGCTCGCCGGAGAACATGGCGTCGCGGCGCTCCTCGAGCTTCACCTCGCGGGCAAGATCGCACAGCAGCTTGACGGTCTCATCGGTCACCAGGTTCTTCGACAGATCGAAGTGCAGGTCACCGGCGTCAAAGCTCAGCTTGTTCACGCGCTCGGCGTCAGCAGCGAACCAGGCCTTGAGGTCGATACCTTCGGCCTCGAGCTTCTCCTGATGAGCCTCGAGCGCCTTCCAAGCGGCAGTCGACGTAGCATCGATAGGTGCGGCAACAGTTGCCATAGAGTCCTCCTCAGCATACGGGCGCACGCCTCCATGCGCCCGGACATTCAGATGCCACTATTCTAGCGCAGGTCAAGACTATAATCAGCGAGCGTTGCCAATCGGCCCCCAAACGGCAACCGACCAAAAAGGGACAGGTTTTGACGATGTCCGCGCAAGCGGGTATTATCGAACATGTATTCGATAAGAACATGTGTTTGATGGGAGGACGCGTGGGGCACGAGCGTCACACCTATGTCTGCATCGACCTTAAGACGTTTTACGCCAGCGTCGAGTGCGTCGACCGCGGACTCGACCCACTCACTACGTGCCTGGTCGTTGCCGACGAATCGCGCGGGCGCACGACCATCTGTCTCGCCATCACACAGGCCATGAAGGACCTGGGGATACACAATCGCTGCCGTCTGTTCGAAATTCCCGACGGCATCGCCTACATCAAGGCCATACCGCGCATGCAGCACTACATGGAGGTGTCGGCGCAAATTTACGGTATCTATCTGGAATACGTGAGTCCGCAAGACGTGCACGTCTACTCCATCGACGAATGCTTTATCGACGTGACACCCTATCTGGACCTCTATCACACCGACGCTGAAGGCTTCGCCTGCATGTTGCGCGACGAGGTCCTGGCGCGCACCGGCATCACGGCAACGGTTGGCATCGGCCCCAACCTATTCCAGGCCAAGGTGGCACTCGACATTACCGCCAAGCACGTACCCAGCCGCATCGGCAAACTCGACGACGAGACCTTTCGCAAGGAGATCTGGCCCCATCGCCCCATCACCGACATCTGGGGCATCGGGCCCGGCGTGGCAGCACGACTCGAAAAGTACGGGGTATACGACCTGATGGGCGTCGCCGCACTCGACGAGAACCTGCTCTACGACGAACTCGGCGTCAATGCCGAATATCTCATCGACCACGCCTTCGGACGCGAGCCGACAACCATCGCCGATATCCAAGCCTATCGCCCGCAAGCAACTTCGACCACCACAGGACAGGTGCTCTCGAAGGGTTATGCCTACGAGCAGGCCTACACCGTCTTGCGCGAGATGGTCGACAACGCTGTGCTGGACTTGGTCGATAAGCACGTGGTCTGCAACAGCATCTCGCTCTTTGTAGGCTACGCGAGCGAGCGCGCCGACATACGCCGCCTCGACGCCAGCGGCACAGCGCAATATGTAGACGGATGCGGGCATTTGCGTTCGAGCACGTCGAGCATCGAACCCGCCGCAACCGACGGCCCCGAGCTCGCGCCCCGCGCGCCCAAGCCCATCCAACGCGACGACGAACGCCGACGTTTGGTGCGAGAGGCACAGGCGATTGACGGCATCTTTGTGGGCGAACACGGCGGCAAGCCGCGTGGTGGCTATGCCGCGCTCTTTGCGCACTCCAACGCCTCGCGCAAGCTGCCCGAGCGCACCAATTCGTTTAAGAAGATCATGGGCTATTTCGATGAGCTCTGGGCGCAGACTGTCGATCCCAAACGACCGATCAAGCGCATCAACCTGGGATTTGGCAACCTCATGCCCGAGGAATTTGCCACTATCGACCTGTTCAGCGATGTTAAGGCCGATGAGCGCGAGCGCGACCTGGCGCGCGCCGTCCTGGCCGTGAAGGGCAAGTACGGCAAGAACGCGCTCGTCAAGGGATTAAGCTTCACCGCCGGCGCCACCGCACGCGAACGCAACGATCAGGTAGGAGGACATCGTGCCTAAGTCCCAACAACAGCCGATGCGGCCACCGACGCCTTTTGAACGTCTAGCGGACCCCGAGGGAAGACGTCGATCCGCCGACCCCAAGCTCACCGCCAACGGCGCCGTCCGCGCCGGCCGTGCCGCACAGTTTATGCCCTTTGCCGCCCTCACGGGATACTACGAGCTCGTGCGCAAACAAGAGATCACTGTTGAGCCCAAATGCGAACTCACGGAAGAAAAAGCCCTCGAGCTTTCGAAAAAGCTCGAGGGCCTCAAACGCGGCGACCTGGTGCGCGTCACCTATTACGATATGTACGGCTATCGTAGCCGCACGGGCATTCTCAACGAAGTGTTACCCGCATTCAAGCTGCTCAAACTCAGGGATATCGCCATCAACTTCGACGATATCCAAGGCATCGAGCTGCGTGGTCGAGCCTAGCAACGAGAACGCTTGCGCAAGACGAGAGCAATGCCAAGCACTGCGGCAGCTGCAACCAGCAATCCCAAGACCAGCGTGAGGGTCGAGTCGCCAGCGTGAGGCAGCGAGCCGTCCTTCGGAGTCTTCTTAGTGGTCGTCGAAACGGTCGTCGCGGTGCTGCCCGACTGGTCGTTGCCGCCCGTCTGGCTGCCACCAGGCTGATTGCCGCCACCCGGCTGCGAAGGATCGGTGGGTTTCGTCGGATCCGGAGTACCGGGATCAATCGGATTCTCCGAATTCTCCTTGCGCTGGATCCAAACCTGGCAACCATAGAACGGGTTGGCGGTACCAAGGCACAGACCCTGGTTGGTCACCGCAAAGGTGCGCAGACCATGGTTATACGGATCGTTAAAGCCGTTAGTCGTCAGCGTCGTAAAGTTCACGCCGTCCTCGGTCACATACATATCAAAGCCGCGCTCGGCATCGCGCAGGTAACACATGCACGTAAGGACACTCTGCAGCTTCTTGAGGTTCTCCTCACTCAGCAGCTTATCGAGCGCATCCTGAATATCGCTCGGCAGCTCGGTGCCATAGGCATCCTCGTACTGCTGCTTAAGGCTCTCATAGCTATCGAGCATGTCCTGATACTGGTCGGCAAAGGACTTGAAGTACGCGATCTCGCCATCGATCTTCTGGACATAAGCGGCGTCGTCCTCAAAGTCCTGGGACATCGTCGCGGCCTGATCGCAAAGACCGCCCGCGGCATCCTCCAGCGCATCGCTCAGATCGCCAAAGCCCTTAGCAACCTCGGTCTTCTCGTCATCGACATCGACGGCCTCGTTTGAATCATCAACCTCGGCAGCTTCGTTCGAATCATCGACCTCGACGGCCTCGTTTGAATCATCGTCCGCAAGCGTGTTCACGGGAACGATGGGGTCGTCAGGCGATTTCTTGTCGAGCAGGTGATCGAGCAGGTCCCTAAGGCGCTGAACCTGAGAGTCCCACTCCTCGGGCGTCATATCGATAATGTCGCCATTGGAGAACTGGCCGATCGGCTCAAGCAGGCTCGCGGTATCAAAGGTACCGATATACAGCTTGCCGTCGAACTTCTGCATGCGCCAAATGTACTGGTTCTCGTTTCGGCCAAAGCCCGAAGTCAGGCCGGAAATACCGCCCTCGGGGAACATGTCGGTGCGATCGCCAACGACGAGCTCCATGTTCTCGTCCTTGTCCATGCGATAGATGTTAACCGACTGCTCAAGATTGGCATTCACAAACGAGCAGTCAACGCCGCCCATGCTGCTCTTGCCGCCCTCTTCGGTGTTGGATTTGTTGAACAGGATGCGCTCGAGGGCAATCTCCTCGTCGTTGTATTCACCGATATAGAGGTAGTCGTTGTAGACGATGAGGTTGGCAGCGCCAGAACGGGTACGGGCAGGATCGATGCCAAAGCAGTACTTTGCACCGTCCGTCTTCTGATCGCCGACAATGGGAGTCCACGAATAGCTGCCGTCGGCATTCTTGTCGCCACGGACCATGGCAAACGACTGCATGGAATTATCATCGGGAGCGTTCTCGGGCGTACCGGTGCAGATGGTCGCATAGAGATGGCCATTGTACGAAACCATATCCCAAATGGCGCCACCGTAGATGCTGTCCTGATAGCGAATCGCCGGATAGCCAAACAGCGTCTTCGAGTTAGCAATCTCGGTGAAGCTAGCCTGGCCCTTCGAAGGGTCAGATGACGTCAGGATTGTCGCCACAAAATTACCGTTCGCGTCTTTACCCACATTACTGATGACGAGCTGGCCATCATGGACGCACATGCCGCGGATACCGGTAGAAATGCCCTGCTTGTAGGCAGCACCGTAATCCTGCATGCTCGAAAGGCCCTGATAGACAACTTTGTACTCATCCGTCTTAGGATCGATCTCGTATACAGCAGGCAGGCCGCTTTTGCCGCCATTGGTCCTGACGCTGCCGCAGAAATAGAGCTTACCCTTATAGCTCACGGCATTGCGAAACAAAGGAGCGACGCCGTTGAGCGATTCAGAGAGCAGCAGCTTGGTCTCACCGGTCTTGGTATTGATCTTGACCAAGATGCCGCCGCTGTCCTTGTCGGCCGTGCCGTCCTCCTTCTGCTGTCCATAGAAGAAGGTGCCGTTAAACATGGCCTCCAGCGTCAGGCGCATGGTCTCGGCATCAAAGGAATCGCCCAGCGTGCCGTTCATGAGCGTCAGCGTGTTGCCCATCGCCGCATAGCAGGTGCCCACATAAAGCCAGTCACCATAGCTCGCAGCCGCCCAAGTGTAGCTCTGGCCGCGATCGCCTTCGTTGTTGGCCGTATTACCATCGGCGCCCGGAACGGCAACGGCACCGCCACCCTGGTAGTCGACGATGCCATCCGGCTGCGACGTTCCTACCGTAGGATGCGAGAGCTTTTCAAAGGAATACCCATTTCCCGCATTGTAGGTAACGGCACCCGAAGCGTCTTCGGCATGCGCCGGCAGCGGCGATACCAAGATAGCGGCAAGCGCTGCCACCAAGCCAAGTGCTCCCACTCGTCTCATAAGGCTATAACCTCCCCTGTCCTAAAGCCCAGCTTTAGCATTCTTCATTTCTGTCCACGGTTAATTGCAATCTGAGCACAGCAATAATCAGCGTATAAATATACACCTGTAATTTTTTGGACGGGTTAATAGATGCTCGATTGGTAGCGAATTCCGCGCAAACCGTCACCAAACTCCACTTTCGCCGCATCTAAAGATTATTTTTTGCGCAAATTTTTGGATACCGATAGTCACAATGGGCAGGAGGCTGGTACCCACCGGAGAGGGCAACGCCTACATTTTCATAACGTAATAGCCCGCGCCCCTCACCGCCGTCTCGAGTGCGTCGCGATCAACCGGGCGCTTCGAGCGTACGCGTGCCGTGTGGTCCGCATACGTCACCGTAGCCCACACGCCATCAAGCGTATTGAGGGCATTGGCTACGTTCTGAGCGCAGCCGTCACAGCTCATGCCGCCGATGAGCAGCTCGTCGCTATAGGGATAGTGCGATGCATCGGCATCCACCACAACAACCTTTTTGGCCCTCTTGCCGCTCGCGCCATCGCTGCAACAACTCTTCCCGTGTGTCGAAGCGGCAATGCGACGCAGTCCAAAAAACATGCCGACGGCAATGACGGCCAGCACGATGAGATTCGCAGGGTTGAGCAAGTCACTCATGCGTTCCCCTTTCAAGTAGCACTATCTAGATACCCCCATGGGGTGTCTCCATCTTAACCCAAAATCATGTCCGTTCGGTCAATTAGTTTCCCTATTCAAACTTTTTAGTTGACCAAGGCTTACTTTCGTGTATAAGTTTTCCTAGGCTAACAAGTAAGGGCTCGGAAGGGGCAACGTGACTCGAACCATCGACATCCCAACGTTTCAGGCGGCAGTCGTGCGCAACTGCTCCCCCACGCTCGCGGGCATCAAACCGGCATCGCTCTTTACCTATCCAGGAGTCTATGCCGATCAAGACGGCTCAAGCGTAACTGCGGCGATCGAGGATCGCCGAGCACGCCTGCTCAACGTTATCGCCCGGTGCAATCACGAGCTTAATCCGTTCGGTATCCATCTGAGCGTTTTGGTCTGGCGCCCCTGCGGGGCGCTCGTATACGCATATCGGCCCAATAGCCTCGCCACTTACCTTGCTGACCCGCGCGCCAAAACGGCACTCGCCAAGAAGGGCTACGACACCGGCAACCTCTCGGCATGTCTTGTGCACCTGGCATCACGCATCACGCTCGCGAGCAATAACGCCGCGGAATGCGCCTGCGGCCAGACTCAATGCGCACTGGATCAGCAAGTCTGCTGCAACAACGACTGCGCCTGCGAATTTCCACACGAGATTGGCTACTTCCTGGGGTACCCCTGCGACGACGTATACGAGTTCATCGCCCAGCGTGGCGAGAACTACAAGATCTTTGGAGCCTGGAAGGTCTATACGAATGTCGAGCAGGCGCTTGCGACGTTTGATGCGTACCGTGCCTGCACCCAACACCTCACCTTTATCTATCAGCAGGGCTGCAGCTTGGCGCAACTTGCCCAGGCGACCCGATAGAACGTACAAACCGCGGCCGCACGCCGCACAACCGAAAGGACTCAACATGAGCAAGATCGCCGTCGTCTATTGGAGCGGCACGGGCAACACCGAGGCCATGGCAAACCTCGTTGCCGAGGGCACCACGTCCGCGGGCGCCGAGGCCGAAGTCATCCCCTGCGCCGACTTCTCTGCCGACAGGGCCGCCGACTACGATGCCTTCGCCTTCGGTTGCCCCGCCATGGGCTCCGAGGAGCTTGAATACGATGAGTTCCAACCGATGTGGGACGAAGTCAAGGAAACCCTCGGCGACAAGAAGGTCGTCCTCTTTGGCTCTTATTCGTGGGCCGAGGGCGAGTGGATGGACAACTGGAAGGCCGATGCCGACGAGGCAGGTGTCAACGTCGTCGATTCCGTCATTTGCTACGACGCCCCCGACGATGAGGGCGAGGCGGCCTGCCGCGCCCTTGGAGCTGAGCTCGCCTAGCGGCAATGAGCTCCGCCCGTAACGCGCTCTGCACCAAAACACATTCGCGTCCCAACAAAAACGGGAGCCGGATCACATCCGGCTCCCGTTTTCTGCTATGTCAGTCATATAAAGCGGCTACGAGATATTGCCCAAAAACGCCTTGGTACGTTCGCTCTTAGGATGGTCGAAGACCTCGCTCGGCGTGCCATCCTCCACGATAACGCCGCCGTCCATAAAGACGACGCGGTCGGCGACGTCGCGGGCAAAGCCCATCTCGTGCGTCACCACGATCATGGTCATACCGTCATGCGCAAGATCGCGCATGACGCCCAATACATCGCGGACAAGCTCAGGATCGAGCGCCGACGTGGCCTCGTCAAAGAGCATCACGTGCGGATTCATCGACAGGGCGCGGGCGATGGCCACGCGCTGCTGCTGACCGCCCGAAAGCTGACTCGGCATAAAATCGATGCGCTCGGCCAGGCCGACCTTGGTCAGCTCCTCGATGGCAATCTTCTCGGCCTCTTCCTTGCTGCGCTTGAGCACCTTTTGCTGCGCAAGCATGACGTTCTTTTTGACCGACAGGTGCGGGAACAAGTTGAACTGCTGAAACACCATGCCCAAGTGCGTACGCACCTTATTGAGGTCAACGCCCTTGGCGCACACATCCACGCCCTCGACGACAATCGAACCACTCGTGGGCTCCTCGAGACGGTTAATGCAGCGAAGCATCGTCGACTTGCCCGAACCCGAAGGGCCCAGGACTACGACGACCTCGCCCTTGTGCACATCAAGGTCGATGTCGCGCAGGACCACGTTATCGCCAAAGGCCTTCTGGAGATTCTTGATGCTGACGACGACCTCGTTCGAGTTATTGGTTTCGCTCATAATAGAACCTCCTTACAGACCAGCGATATGGTCGGCGGGCGTCGCGACAACCTGTCCGGCGCTCTTGGTGGGACGCTTCTTTTTGGTTTCGGCCGTACCCAGCAGCCTCGCCTCAAGACCGCTCACCAAGCGCGCAAGCGGCAGGGTAATGACCAGATAGAACAGGGCGGCAACCACATACGGCGTAATGGAGCCCGTTGTTGCCACGATGGTGCGGGCGTTCATGACGATCTCGACCACGCCCACGGCGGCAAGCAGCGACGTATCCTTGTAAAGCAGGATAAACTCGCTGGTCAGCGTAGGCAGGACATTGCGGAACGTCTGCGGAATCATAACGTAGAGCAGCGTCTGGAAGGCATTCATGCCCAGCGAGCGAGCAGCCTCGTTTTGACCCTTGGGGATCGACTGAATACCGGCACGGAAGATCTCGCACAGGTACGCAGACGAGTTCATGGCCATGACGATAACGCCCAAGACGTAGTCGTCAACCTTGACACCGGCAAGCGGCAGGCCAAAGAACGCAATGTAGATCTGCAGGAACGCCGGCGTGCCGCGGATGATATTCACATAGATGCCGGCAAGACAACGAAGGATGCGCGACTTGGAAATGCGCATGAGCGACAGCGCAAAGCCAAAGGGAATGGCCAACGGAAATGCCACGAGCACGATCGAGAGCGACATAAGGAAGCCCTTAAAGACGATCGGCAGGCTCTGGACCAAAATGACCGGGTTCAGGAACAGGCGAAGGAACATGTTGGAATTCCATGCCTCGACCCACGGCTGTTCCTTAAGGTCGGCCAGGAAGTTATCGAATGCCGTCACGCCCTTAATCTCGACGGAAGGAATCTTGGAAATCTTCTTGGTCGAACCGTCGGCAAGCGTATAGGTGCCGCTAAAGGCCTCATCGCCGCCCTCGACGGGAAACGTCACGCCGTAAACCTCGACACGGAAAAAGCCGCCGGCAGGCGCCGTCTCGCCAAAGTCAATCTTGAGCGTCTGGCCGTCAGCCTTGCACGTGGGCTTCATGGGCGTACGATCCATGAGGTCCTCGCCCGAGAGCATCGTCAATCGCGTGTCATCGGTACCAAACGTCGTGCCGTCGACAAACGTCAGCGAAAGACCGCTCAGCTCCTCATCGGCATCGGCTTGGACCTCCCAGGTAATGCGCGTCTCGGTACCGCCGACCACAGCGCTGCCCGAACCGGTGTTGGGTCGGGCAGTAATCTTTGCGGTCTCAAGCGCCTGGGCGGTCGTGGGCGCATATGCCCCCGCGCAAACCAGCGCGAGCGCCACGGCCATGACGCAGACTAGCTTTTGGAGCAAGGCGGGCAGTGGAAAATGCTGCTCCGCGGCCCCTTTGTTCAGTCGAGACAAGGTGGCTCCTATCGTAGAAGTTGCCGGCAAAACGAGACGGAAATGCTCTCCGTCAAGAGAAGCGCAAAGGCCCTCTCCGCCAAAACGGAAAGGGCCCGCGCGCAATCAAGTAGTTATTTTACTTGATGTTGTACTTAGCCATGAGGGCGTCAACGGTACCGTCGTCGGTCAGGTCCTTGATGGCCTGGTTGATGTCGTCCTTGAGCTTGGTGTTGCCCTGGTTGATGGCGATGGCGTACTCCTCGCCGGTGCTGATCTGCTTAATGGTCTGACAGGTGTTGAACTGCTCGGCGGTCAGCTGGCTAGCAACGGAGCGGTTGGTGACTACGGCGTCGCCCTTATCGGACTGCAGGGCGCTGAAGCACTCGGTGGCGTCCTTGTAGGGGACAATCTTGGCCTTGGGGAAGTTCTCCTGGGCAAAGGACTCGGCGGTCGAGCCAGACTGGACGATGATGGTAGCGTCAGCGTTATTGAGCTTCTCGCTGTAGTTATCGGCCGTGATGTCGGTGTTATCGACCTTGGTCACGATAGCCTGATCGTCCATGTAGTAGGAATCGGAGAAAGTGACTTCCTTCTCACGCTCGGGCGTGTCGGTGATAGCCGCGATGGAGACGTCATACTTGGCGCCCGAAGCGACGCCCGGAACCAGCGTGTCAAAGTCGTTATTGACGTACTCGACATCCAGGCCCAGCTTGTCGCCGATGGCCTTGATGAGCTCAAGGTCAAAGCCCTGATAATCGCCGTTGTCATCCTTGTACTCAAACGGAGCGTACTCGGCAGAGGTGCCGACGGTCAGCGTACCGTCCTTGACGAGCGCGTACTCCTTGGAACCGTCGACCTTCTCGACCTTAGCGTCGTCAGAGCTGCTAGAACCGGCATCAGAGCCAGAGGTGGCGTTGGACGAGCCGCAGCCCGTCAGAGCGAGGGCGAGCGCCATAGCACCCGTGGCGGCAAATGCGCCAAGCTTCTTCAGCTTCATAATCAGTCTCCTTCCAATGACCCCATGTGATTCAGAGGTCTGCAAAAACTGAGGGTTATTATGCACCCGCTTGGAAGAATCTGCAATTAGAAAACTGATTGAAACAAACCCATAACGTGAATGGAGCACTCCACTTTATGGCAGCCATTACTGCTGCAAGGACCTTAACAGTTTGATTTCAGCCTCATAACCTGCAAGTTCGTTCGGTGTCTCCAAAATGAATGGCAAGGCGCGCAAGCGGCCATTCGATACAATATTCTGCATAACCTGCATACCGCCGCCAAACTCTTCACTACCCAGGTAGCCCTTGCCGATACACTCGTGGCGATCCTTATGGGCGCCGCAGGGGTTCTTGGAGTCATTGATATGCACGGCGCGCAGGCGCTCGATACCCACCACACGATCGAACTCGTCGAGCACACCGTCAAGATCGTGGACGATGTCATAGCCGGCATCATTCACATGGCAGGTGTCCAGGCAAACGCCCAACTTGGCCGACAGCTCGGGGCGTTTGTCGGCAACGCCCTCGATGATGAGCGCCAGCTCCTCGAAGCTGCGGCCCACCTCGGTGCCCTTGCCGGCCATAGTCTCGAGCAGCACCGTCGTCTGCTGACCCTCAAACATCACCTGACACAGGGTGTCAACGATCATCTGAATGCCGGCGTCGGAGCCCTGCCCCACATGCGCACCGGGATGGAAGTTGTAGTAGTTGCCGGGCAGCGCTTCCATGCGACGCAGGTCCTCTGCCATGGCCTCCAGGGCAAACTCGCGCGCCCGCTCTTTGGCCGAGCAGGGGTTATAGGTATACGGGGCATGAGCCACGAGCGGGCCAAAGTCGTTTTGCTCCATAAGCTCGCGCAGGGCCGCCACGTCATCCATGTCAAGGTCTTTCGCCTTGCCGCCGCGCGGGTTGCGCGTAAAGAATGCAAAGGTATTGGCGCCAATGGACAGCGCCGTCTCCCCCATTGCCCGATAGCCCTTCGTCGTCGAAAGATGACACCCGATCGTCAGCATCTCCAGCTCCCCCTCATCAGTTGCGGTGAAATAGTTCCTGTCGATGCCCTATTCTGCCGCAAACAGGAACTATTCCACCACAAGTTATAAAAGGGGCATCAGAGATGCAGGCCACCAAGCACTACGGCTACGGGCGCGGGCGTCATGATCCCTCACGCGTCAGCGCCAGGTCCTAGAGGGCTAGACGGATTGCATCGATGATGCGCGCACAGCGCTGTGTGGCGGCTAGGGGCATGACGGGACTCTTGAGTTTCCCCGCCCGGATGAGCTGGGTCGCATGCCGGATTTCGCCGTAGAAATCATCGACCCCAAACGGGGCATTTATTTCGAGCATTCGTCCGTCGGAGTACTTCACATGGGCGAGCTCGGGGCGATGGAGGCGCTCGATTTCCAACGAACCCCGCTCGCAGGCAATCGTTAAGCGGCTTTCATATGCTGCTTTGCCGTCGCACACCATATGAATGGGTATGCCGCCGACACTCATATGGATCTCATCGGCCCAATCCACGCGGCCGCCCGATACGTCACGCCAGCGAACTTCACGAGACGAAACATCGCACGCGCCCGTAAGCAGATCCTCAAACCACCCGACTGCATAGCAGCCCATGTCATATAGACAGCCGCCCTGCAACGGATCAAGCAGATAGCCCGAAGGAGACTCGCCGTAATCGAGCTTTTGCACGCTTTCAATCGAGACAATACGGCCAAGCTCACCCGACGCAAGCAAGTCCTTCACGCGAGTGCGCATCGGGCAAAACCGATTCTTCATCGCCTCCATAAACGGCACGCCGTACTCACGGGAAACGGAGGCGATCGCATGGGCCTCTTCTTCATTCAAAACGGCCGGCTTTTCGCACAGTACGGCCTTTCCCGCGCGCAGTGCCCGACAGGCCCAATGCGCATGCATGCCATGTGGAAGAGCCAAGTAGATTGCGTCGACATCGGGGTCGGCAATCAGCGCATCATAAGCCGCATCGCCGCTATCGTCAGCCGTGGCATAGCCGTGCGCGGCATCAATCGAAAACGCCCTGCAAAACTCCTCAACATGCGAAGGAGTGCGACCGGCGGCAGCCACAAGCCGTGCCCCGTCCACCTCCTTGAGCGACGATGCGAATCGATGCGAAATGTGTCCAGCGCCCAAAACGCCCCAGCGAACATCACGCAAACCATCACATGAATCCCGATAGCCCACGACAGCCCCCTTCAGTTGCGGTGGAATAGTTCCTGCTTGGCCCCTATTCTGCCGCAAACAGGAACTATTCCACCGCAAGTTATAAAAGGGGCATCAGGAGCGCGTTTTGCAAAAGGCTTTAAGCGCGGCCGTTACGGGACCAGGCTGGAAACGTCGGCGCACATCGTCGAGACGCTCGGGAATATCAATGTGCTGCGGGCAGTGACGCGCGCATTTGCCGCACTTGACGCAATTGCTCACCAGCTTGGGCTTGTTCGTCCGCACCGCGCTCGCCGTAAAGTATTGAGACAGCCCCGTAAACCAACTATGCGCATAGCTCGCGTTGTAGGCGCCAAAGCAGCCGGGAATATTGATACCCTTGGGGCACGGCATGCAGTAGCCGCACCCCGTACAGGGCACGCGATTCGATTTCTCAAACTCTCCCAGCACGCGTGCGATGGTATCGAGCTGCTCTGTCGTCATCGAATCCGGCAGTGCGCGATCCGCCAATGCCGCGTTCTCGTCCACCTGCGCGGTATCGGTCATGCCCGAAAGCAGCATCGTGACTTGAGGATGGTTCCACACCCACGAAAGGCCCCAAGCAGCCGGCGTCTTCAGGTACGGATCGCGTACGTCATCGAGCACGGCGCGGGCCCGCGGAGGCAGCTTGCCCGCCAGGCGTCCACCCAAAAGCGGTTCCATCACAAACACCGCGAGCCCGCGCTCGGCGGCTGCCATGAGTCCCGCCGTTCCCGCTTGGTAGCGCTCTCCGGCATAGTTGTACTGGATCTGGCAAAAATCCCAGTCATACGCGTCAAGCATCATGAGGAAATCCGCCGCACCGCCGTGGTACGAAAAACCTATCTGGCGAATACGCCCCGCAGCCTTTTGGTGCGCAATCCAGTCCTCGATACCCAAAGCTGCCACGCGCTCCCACTGCGCGGGCGAGGTGATGTTGTGCATGAGGTAGTAGTCGATATGGTCAGTCCGCAAACGGCGCAGCTGCTCGTCAAAAAAGCGGTCGAAATCCTCCGCACATTTGCACGAAGCGTGCGGCAACTTGGTCGCGAGCAAAATCTGGTCGCGCAGACCCAGGCGCTCAAGCGAAGCTCCCACACAAGCTTCGTTACCGGGGTAGAGATAGGCCGTGTCCAGATAGGTTATCCCTTGCTCCACCGCACGGGAAATGATGGCATCGGCCGTCTTCGCATCGGGATGTCCCGGCGCACCGGGAAACCTCATGCAGCCCAGACCCAGAGCGGATATTCGGTTACCACTTTTGGGGTCAACACGGTATTGCACGGCCCCTCCCTTCGCCATCAGCGCCCCGGCAAGGCGAAACACAATGGTCACGCAGCCGAAACATCGTGGAATCGCAATCGAGAACGTATCGTAACGCAGCAGAAATCGAGCCGTCACGGCACCGCTTTAACATCAGCAAAAAGCCCGATGAAAGGAAGCGACCGTGACCACACGTGAGGACGCCTACCCCTAACCCGGCGAGCAGTACATCCTCTCGGTCGACCGCTATCAGATCGAGGTCATGGACCATCTGGACGAGCTTCCCGCCACAGGCGCCGTCATCTTCTGCACCTTCCCCAAGGTGCGCGATGGCGTTGGATATCCCGCACGCGTTTTCGCGGTCTGCCCCGCAGCGTAAGCTCCACGCGTCCATTCATTTAAAAATCGCCACCCTGCATGCACAAGGTGCGCTGGCGGCATACAATCCATCAGGCGCCCCTTACGCGGGCACCTTTTATATGGGGAGATAATTCACATGCAGATCAACAAGGTCACCTTTATCGGCAAGGGCGGCGTCGGGCTACTCTACGGCAGTATGATCGCCCAGGCACTCGGTAACGACGCCGTCGAATACGTTATGGATGACGCCCGTTTTGAGCGTCACGCGGGCGATGCGCTCACCGTCAATGGCAAGCCCTGTGCGCTCAAGTCCGTCCGCGCCAGCGAGGCAACGCCCGCCGATCTGGTCATTCTCACGGTCAAGACGACTGGACTCAACCAAGCACTCAAGACTATGGAGCGCGTCGTGGGACCCAATACGCTCATCGCCTCGCTGTGTAACGGCATTACGAGCGAGCAGAAGATTGCCGAGCGCTTTGGCTGGGAGCATACCGTTCTTGGTATTTGCCAGGGCATGGACGCCGTGTTCCTCAACGGAGAGCTCACCTTTACCAATGCGGGCGAAATCCGCTTTGGCGCGGCGGCCGGCACTGAGCTCGCAACCGTCACCGCCATCGACGAGCTCTACACGCGCTGCGGCATCGCCCATACCGTCGAGAGCGACGTTACGCACCGCATGTGGGCCAAACTCATGCTCAACGACGGCATCAACCAGACGTGCATGGCCTACGGCGGGACCTACGGAAGCGCCACGGAGCCGGGCTCCGAGCAGCGTCGCTGCTTTGTTTCTGCCATGCGCGAAACGCTTGCGGTCGCCAACGCCGAGGGCATTGAGCTGACCGAGGCAGACCTGACGCAGATGGTGCACCTCATCGAGGGAATCGACCCCGCCGGTATGCCCTCAATGGCGCAGGACCGCACCGCACAACGAAAAACCGAAGTCGAGGAGTTCGCGGGCACCATTTGCCGCCTGGCCGTCAAACACGATATCCAAGTGCCGCAAAACGATTGGCTCTATCAGCGCATCCGCGATATCGAGAAAAGCTGGTAGCGCCCGGCTCACCACGTCAACAGGCTCAACAGCAAAGCCGCCACAAGGAGCACTCCCCTTACGGCGGCTTTCATCTTCATCTATAACCAGTAGTCGATGTCCCGACGGTTAGAGCTGCGACTCCGACGCCTGGTCCTCATCGTCGCGACAAAGGACTACACCCGCACTTCCCAGCAGTGCGGCCGCGATCAACGCACTGACCACGATAGAGGCAGCCCCACAAGACCCCTGCATGCCCACAACGAGCGCGGCCGTAGGACCAAGGCAGCCAAGCACCAATGCGACGGCGGCAATAGCAATATCTCGAGCGTTCACAAGACCACTTCCTCCACGAGAAAGACCTTATTTCTCATGAACTAGTGTGCCCCGCGCCCATATGCGCGGCGTACTGCCACGGTAAGCGCTCTGTTAACTCAAACGCGTACATAGAACGGGCGTCCTTACGTTGCCCTAAAGCTCGGTAAAGACGCCCGTCCGTCAAATATCCGTGATGCAGAAAAATTACCAGCCAGTGTAGTAATCGGTGGTTCCGGCAGCGCAGCCGGAGTCATAGACCTTGCACTCGCCCTTGGACCCGGTAAACGTGGAGCCCTGGGCCTTATCGCCCGCGGCAACGACGTAGTAGCCATCGGAATCGCGCCAAAAGCCCTCGGCGTCCTGCGTCCATTCGCCCGTGCGGTGGTGATACAACACGTTGCTGCTGTAATAAGTCTCGCGGCGGCCGTTATAGTTATTGACGCCGCTCGAGCGCGTCAGGCCCGAGCCGTTCGCGTAATACGCAGCAGACGCGTAAGACGAGCCGGAGCCGGCGTTGTAATACGAAGCCTGAACGGCCTCAGCGGCCTCGGCTTCGGCTGCGGCAGCCTCGAGCGCCTCGCGCTTGGCATCCTCTAGCGTAGAGCGAAGCTCGTCGAGCTCGGTCGACTTGGCGTCGACCTCCCCCATCGTCAACAGGCTACTCGCGCCGTCGATGCAGCCCTGCAACACAGCGCGCTCGTCATCGGTAGCATAGTCGCCATACATATTCATAATGATCTGAGCGCGCATCTCCAGGGAATCGCGCTTCGCCCCCATCGAGGCGTTCCACTCCTGCATAGAGCCGTAACCGTCACCGCGGTAGTCGACGGGCTGCACCAGCGTCGCCTCGGACGGCGTAGATCCGACCGTATCGGATAGTGTTGCCGCGTGGGCATCAGTTGCGCCGACGCCCGCCAAAAGTGCCACGGTCAGAGCGGCGGAAAGGGCGGCGGCTTTCGGTTTTCGTGAATCGATCCTCATGTAGCTGGAAACCTCCGTAGTGTGTTTTTGCTGCGTTTGGGCTGCGTGTGATTCGATCGCGCTGCATAGTACCCCGAGCAAATCGCGACCTGCGGTTTTACTCAAAAGGCGCACGTCAATTGCGTAAAACTCACATCCTCTCAACAGGAGTTTTCCACAACTCAAATGCATAAATCGTATCAAAAACCCTGTTTTTGCACCCTCTCTATGCAAAAAAGGCGCCTGTGCAACCATTGTTCGCACAGGCGCCTTGAGCAGGCATTTTATGCAGTTATACCTATCGAGTCGCAAGGGGTCCTTGCACAAGTCGCCTTACTCGTCCAGCGCGGCGAAGGCCTGCTTCAGATCCCAAATGATATCCTCGGCGTTCTCGGTACCGATGGAAAGACGGATCGTGGAGGGCGTGATGTTCTGCTCGGCGAGCTCCTCGGCAGAGAGCTGGGAGTGCGTGGTGGTAGCCGGGTGCACGACGAGCGACTTGACGTCGGCCACGTTGGCGAGCAGCGAGAACACCTGCAGATGATCGATGAACTTCCAAGCTACCTCCTGACCACCCTTAATCTCAAAGGTAAAGATCGAGGCGCCGCCACGGGGGAAGTACTTCTGATAGAGCTCGTGATCGGGGTGCTCAGGCAGGCTCGGGTGGTTCACCTTGGCGACGTGGCTGTCACCAGTCAGGAACTCAACGACCTTCTTGGTGTTCTCAACATGACGGTCAACGCGCAACGACAGAGTCTCAGTGCCCTGGAGCAGGACCCAGGCGTTGAACGGGCTGATGCAGGCGCCCTCGTCACGCAGTAGGATAGCGCGGACATAGGTTGCGAAGGCGGCGGGACCGGCAGCCTCGGCAAACGAAACACCGTGGTAGGAGGGGTTGGGCTCAGCGATCTGGGCGTACTTTCCGCTCGCCTTCCAATCGAAGTTACCGCCATCGACAATCACGCCGCCCAACGAGGTGCCGTGGCCGCCGATGAACTTGGTCGCGGAGTGGACGACGATGTTGGCACCATGTTCCAGCGGACGGAACAGATACGGGGTGCCGAAGGTGTTGTCGACGACAACCGGCAGACCGTGCTTCCTGGCGATCTCGGAGGTGGCGTCAATGTTGGGGATGTCGGAGTTGGGGTTGCCGAGCGTCTCAAGGTAAATGACCGTGGTGTTGTCCTTGATGGCACCCTCGACCTCTTCCAGGTTATGGGCATCGACAAACGTGGTCTCGACACCAAACTGGGAGAGCGTATGCTCCAGCAGGTTGTAGGAACCACCGTAGATGGTCTTCTGAGCCACCACGTGGTCACCGGCCTGGGCAAGAGCCTGCAGGGTATAGGTGATAGCAGCAGCACCGGAGGCGACGGCAAGACCTGCCACGCCACCCTCGAGGGCGGCGATACGGTCCTCGAAGACGCCCTGGGTGGAGTTGGTCAGACGGCCGTAGATGTTACCGGCGTCGGCAAGACCAAAGCGGTCGGCGGCGTGTTGGGAGTTGCGGAACACATAGCTCGTGGTCTGGTAGATAGGCACGGCACGGGAGTCGGATGCAGGATCGGCGCTCTCCTGACCAACGTGCAGCTGCAGGGTATCGAAACCAAAGGTGTGCTCGGGGTTGTTGATGAACTGGCTCATGACGATCTCCTTGATCAAATAAAAGTAAATAAATAAGAGAGAAGTAAGTCGCTGTCTCCTGATCACGCCGACGGGCGCAAACAGGAGCCCGGCATTCGTCTTGGTAAGCAATTCATATGCGGGCCTCCTTTCGCATCCCGGTTCCGTGGTTGGCTTAATTACCTACCGCCTTTGTGTGTTTTGAATAGTACGAACATTGTTTCCCTCGGTCAATCACTTAAAAGCGCTAACCTGTTATCGGTTTTATAGATAGCTATCGAAAGGACGGGCGCCGATGACCCTCCAGCAGCTTCGCTTTTTGATCGCCGTGGCAGAGTCCGGCTCAATCAACGCCGCAGCTCAGCGCCTCTATACCGCTCAGTCCAACATCTCAAACGCCGTCAAAAGCCTGGAACAGGAACTTCATATCGAAATCTTTACGCGCTCTTGCCGCGGTGTTGCACTCACCAACGACGGCACCGAGCTTTTGGGTTATGCACGCCAGGTCGTAGAGCAGGCCGATATGCTCGAGGCGCGCTACGAGGACGGCGGCACCCCGCAAGCCCGCCTTGCTATCTCGGCCCAACACTACGCCTTTTCGGTCGAGGCCTTTGTCAACGTGGTCGAGCGCTGCCGCGACAGCAAGTTCGAGTTCATCATGCGCGAGACCACCACAGCGCAGATCATCGACGACGTGCGCGCGTTTCGCAGCGACATCGGCATCCTCTATCTGGACGACTTTAATACCCGTGTCTTGCAGAAGGCCTTTACCGATGCCCGAGCGAGCTTTCATCCCCTCTTTGATGCGAAAGTCCACGTGTTCGTTAGCGAGCGTCACCCGCTCGCACGCCGCCCTCAGCTGTCCCTTGCCGACCTCACGCCCTATACGCGCTACAGCTTTGAGCAGGGAACCTCGAACTCCTTCTATTACGCCGAGGAACCTTTTAGCTATATCCCTTGCGACCGCAACATACGAATCTCGGACCGTGGAACACTTACCAACTTACTTATCACGTCGAACGGTTACACCCTGTCGACCGGTGTCCTCTCCAATGAAATGCAATGGGGTATGGCATCGATCCCGTTAGCAGACGCCCCAACGATGCACGTAGGCTATATCATGCACGACGAGCGCAAGCCCTCTCCCCTCTTGCAGCAATACCTCGACGAACTTAACCGCATCATCCATGCCAACTAACTGTCAGAAGACGGGGTAGAAATCGTAGATTGCTAGCCCCCGGCGGGCATGGCGCTACAATGGTCACTCACACGAAACGTACCCAATGAAAGGAAGCCCGTGAAGGTCATCATCTATACCGACGGCTCGGCCCGATCAAATCCGGGACGCGGCGGCTACGGCGCCGTGCTCAAATACACCAACCCCGCCGGCAAGACCTTCACCTCCGAGCTTTCGCGCGGTTACGCCAAGACCACCAACAACCGCATGGAGCTCATGGCGGTCATCGTGGCGCTCGAGGCACTCAACCGCCCCTGCGACGTCGAAGTCCATTCCGATTCGCAGTACGTCGTCAACGCCTTCAACAAGCACTGGATTGACGGATGGAAAAAACGCGGATGGAAAACCGCCAACAAGCAGCCCGTCAAGAACCGCGACCTGTGGGAGCGCCTGCTCGCCGCCAAGAGCAAGCACAAGGTTGAGTTCATCTGGGTTAAGGGTCACGCCGGTCACGAGCTCAACGAGCGCTGCGATGAGCTCGCCACCACGGCGGCCGACGGCAGCAACCTCGATATCGACACCGGCTTCAACGAGAGCGACCTGTAATAGCGTTTTCGCGCAGCTTTATATCCCCACGCGCTACACTCATCCTGTAGACCAAACAACGCAAGGGGGACGTATGCTGCGCATCGCGACCATCGGCACATCCATGATTACCGACGACTTTATCCAGGTCGTCAACGCCAACGACCAAGCCGCGTTTGTGGGCACGCTCTCGCGCAATGCAGATCGCGGTGCTGCCTTTACCGCCGAGCGCGGCGGCGAGCGTAACTTCACCGCACTTGACGAGCTTGCGTCCGCCGACGACGTCGACGCCGTCTACATCGGCAGCCCCAATGCGCTCCACTACGAGCAGGCGCTCGCCTGTATCGCCGGCGGCAAGCACGTCATCGTCGAGAAGCCCTTCTGCGCAACCGAAGCGCAGGCGCTGGAAGTCTTCCGCGCTGCCGAGGCAGCAGGTGTCGTAGCCCTCGAGGCCATGCGCCCCCTCCACGATCCCGCCTTCCACGCCATCGAGGACGCCCTGGGCGAGATCGTCCCCATCCGCCGCGCCTCATTGCGCTTTGGCAAATATTCCTCGCGCTACAACGAGATTCTCGCGGGACGCGCCACCAATATCTTCGACTGCAACATGGCATCGGGTTCCCTCATGGATATTGGCGTCTACACCGTCGAGCCCATGGTCGAGATTTTCGGCATGCCCTCCGGCCTTACGAGCATGACTACTCTGCTCGACCCCACCACGCGACAGCTCACGCACGGCCCCATCGACGGCTGCGGTTCCATCCTCGCCAGCTACGGCGGTGGCCGTATCTCCGTCGAGCTCGCGCACTCCAAAATTACGAATGACCTGCTGCCCTCGCAGATCGAAGGCGAGCGTGGCACTATCCAGATCGACCATCTGTCCACGCCCAGCAACGTCCGCATCGACTATCGCGGCGATGTCGTACGCGGCTCGGCGACCGAGGCACCACGCGAACAGGGCGACAACAGCCTCGTGCTCGACCTACCCAAATCGAGCAACACTATGGAATACGAACTCACAGACTTTATCACCGCCATCGGCGGCATCGATAACGTTAAGGAAGAGATTTGGGAGACCCCGGCGGGACGCCACGAGCTTGGCCACTACCGCGATGTCACGCTCGTGTCGCTGCGTATCATGGATGCCGTGCGACAGCAGGCGGGTATCGCCTTCCCCGCTGACTCTAACAAGCAGGCATAGCGATGGGTTTTTTCGACAAGCTTTTCTCGGTCACCGGCGGCAGCCGCGAACCCCAAAAGCCCTCTGGCGTCGAGCTTGAGCTGCGCCGTAGGCTCACCGTGCTCGCAAGCGACGAGGCCACTCAAGACGCCCCGCAGCGCTATTTCCTGCGGTGGGAGGGGCAGGTCCAGGGCGTCGGTTTCCGCTTCACCAACACCAACCTCGCACAGGCGCGCTCCCTCACCGGCTGGGTGCGTAACATGGAAGACGGCTCAGTCGAGATGGAGATACAGGGAGCTCCGGCAAACATCCTATCTCATCTCGAGACGCTTCATGCCTCCTACGAGCGCATGGGAACGCGTTTTCGCCTCGTAGACGCCCAGGCCCGAGCCCCACTTGCCAATGAAGACGGTTTCACTCCTCATTATTAGTATTGTGTGCTAAATACGGTATCATTTACCTACGACCGTTGATAGAAAAGAGGCGAGGCGCATGGCGGTGCAAAGAAGGAATACCAAGCAGCGAAAGCTGGTTCTTGACGCCGTACGCCAAAGCTATAACCATCCCACCGCCGACGAAATCTAAAACGTCGTGCGCGCGCAGGATGACAAAATCAGCCGCGGTACGGTCTACCGCAATCTCAATCTCTTGGCCGACGCCGGCGAGATCCTCTCCATCAAGACACCGGGCGGCAGTCGCTTCGATCGCACCATCGAGCCGCACGCGCATATCATCTGCACCTCGTGCAGCCGCGTCATCGACGTACCGCTCCCCTTCGATGCCCAGCTCGACGCCAAAGCGTCCGAGCAAATCGGCTGGCACGTCACGTCGCACTACACCATCTTCGAGGGTCTCTGCCCCGACTGCCGATAGATGTTTGGGACATGCCTTAAAATCCACCTTTCCGCACTCTGCAGCAAAAAGTAGATTTCTAGACATGTCCCAAATGTCTACTCAGCAAGTAGACGACGCAGCTCTTCTTCGACCGTGCGCACGTAGCGGACGCGGTCGTTGATGCCACGCATAGAGGGATTGCAGCTCTCCATCAGATAGGGATGGCCCACGACGTTAAGCATGTCGCGATCGTTCTCATTGTCGCCAAACGCCATCATCTCATCGGGCGAAATACCCAGGGCACGACCGTAATCGGCAAGCGCGGAGCCCTTGCCCGAACCGAAACCGATAAAGTCCGTCCATTCGGTTCCCGACGTCATCACGTCGACACGGTCGCTGAAGAGGCGCTCAAAATGCTCCAGCGCCGCCGGCTGATCAACCTCGGACGTCTGGAAGGCAATCTTAATGACGTCCTCGTCGATGTCCTCGGGACGGTCGACCACCGCCACATCGCAGTGGACCTCATAGCGCAAATGGTCGACGAACGCATCATTGCCGCTCATGGTGTAGAGGTGCCCCTCGCACGAAAGGGTCACGTCGGCATGGGGATACGCAACCACGGCATTCGCGATATCCATAGCAAGGCTGCGCTCCATGGAACGCTTGACAACGGCACGTCCCTCGCTCATCACCAGGGCTCCGTTTTCGCATACATATGCGAGCTCATCGGCCACCGGGGCAAACAGGTGGCGCAAGCTCGCATATTGACGGCCGCTCGCCGGCATAAACACGATACCGCGACGATGCAGCTCATCGATAAGCTCAAAGGCCTCGGAACGCGGCTCGCGCTCCCCCGGATGCAGCAAAGTGCCGTCCAAATCGCATGCAATCAGCTTGATTCCCTCAAGACCCATATGCTTTCCCCCAAAGCACCTCATCAACAGCAAGACGGACTTTGATTGGTCGCCCCTCAAAGCCCGTCTTGCGCATACGTGCGCTTAGCCGCGCGTCTTTTTTACGATGGTAAAGTCGGGAGCCATGCTCACGACGACCTCCGCCGCACTCGACGCAAAGCGTCGGCTGGCATCGAGCTCGCGCGTGACCACCGAGAGCCGAACACCCTCGACACCCCGGAGCATGCGGCCCAAAACAGGCTGCACCGGCGTATACATGCGCACGGTATGCTCGTCCGAGTCGCCCCGGAAGAGCGGCGCATGCATGTTGCCGATCTCCCAGCACGCATGCGCGAGTGCAATCGGATCCATGCGGTCGACTTCGACCAAATAAACCTCGGCGCTGCGCAGGCGCACAATAACCGCCACAGGCACCACGCCCGAACGGTCAATGGCGAGCACGTCGCCATCGGCAAGACGACCGCCGTCGGCAGTATCCAGCCGAACATCGATCGTGCGCCCCAGCTCCGTCACGCCAACAAACGCGCATACATCAGCCTGGTCCCAATCGAGCAGTAGCTCGTCAACTTCAAAGACACCGCCCAGCTCCCGGCGAAGCAGGAGTTCATAGGACGGGTCGTTGAGATTTCCCAAGCATGTCGTCGAAACCAAGCGTTCAGGCATACTCTAACCCTCGACCTCGACGAGCTCGATATCAAAGTTGAGGTCCTTGCCGGCCAGCTCGTGGTTGGCATCGAGCGTCACGGCCTCGGGCGTCACGTCGATGACCACGGCGGGGACGGGCATGCCGCTGGGCGTGGACAGGAAGAGCTTCATGCCCTTCTCGATCTGCTCGATGTTGGAAACCTGCTCGGCCGGGAAGGTCAGAACCATCTCGGGATTGTGCTCGCCGTAGGCATCGGCAGCAGGAATGTGCACGGTCTTCTTCTCGCCCACCTGCATGTCGACGACAGCGGCGTCGAAGCCCTTGATCATCTGACCGGCACCGCAGGTGAACTCCAGCGGCTCGCCACGATCGTAGGAGCTATCGAACTGCGTGCCGTCGTCGAGCGTGCCGCGATAATGGGTCTTGACCTTCTTGCCCTGGTTGGACATGGTAACCTCCGTGATAAGGGCGGCGCACAACGCGGGCCGCCATGAACATATGGCGCTAACTATACCCTAGTCATACAATTCAATGACAGTTTGCAAAGAAACGCTGCAACCGGAGGAACCATGGCATATCCCGTATTTGATCTACACTGCGACACCGCCGACCGCATCGGCTGGGCAACGCTCGATCTCGACCTGCGCTTTACCGCCGGCACCGACGGTTATTTCCCCGGCGACGAAACGCATCCGCAAGATTTCGACCTCATCGAGGGCAACGCCTGCGCCATCTCGCTCGCAAAGATCGGCAACACGCCGTGGGCACAGTGCTTCGCCACGTTTGTCCCCGACGAGATTCCCACCGCCCACGCCGCGCGCTTCCAGGCGCAAATCATGGCGCACATGAGCGGCCAGGCAATGCTCAACCACGACCGCATGGTCAACGTACGCAGCGCCGCTGATATTCGCCCTGCGCTCAAAGACGGCAAGGTCGCCTGCATCCACACCATCGAAAACGCCACGTTCTTTGCCGAGGACCCCGCGCTGATCGAGGTACTCAAGAGCCTGGGCGTACTCATGTCATCACTCAGCTGGAACGCGCAGGGACCGCTCGCGAGCGGGCACGATACCCACGCCGGCCTCACCGCCACCGGCATCGAGGTACTTACGCAGATGGAGCACGCCGGCATGGTACTCGACGTCTCCCACCTCAACGATGAGTGCTTTGACGAGGTTGTCGCCCACGCCACGCGCCCCTTCGTCGCCAGCCACTCCAACTCCCGTGCGGTTTGCGGCGTCAAACGCAACCTTACCGACGACCAGTTCCGCACCATTCGCGACATGGGCGGAATCGTCGGCCTCAACTACTGCAGCGAGTTCCTATCCAACGACGTAACCGACAAGACCGCCGCAGACGTCACCTTCGACCAGCTAGCGGCACATATCGAGCACTGGCTCGACCTGGGCGGCGAGGACGTCATCGCGCTCGGCGGCGACTGGGACGGCGCCACGGTGCCTGCTTTCCTCTCCGATGCCAGCAAGATGCCCGAGTTCCAGAACATGCTCTCCAAGCACTTTGGCAAGACCGTGATGCAAAAGCTCTGCAGCGACAACGCGCTTGCCTTCTTTGAGCGTTATTAATTTCACATCCCTTGAGCGGGCCGGCATGCCGAACGGTCGACATGCCGGCCCGTCCCCAATCTGAAGGGCCGCTTTTGACGCAGCAATTTACGTTTTTCCTGCCCCGACCGGATGGCACGTCCTTGCCCGTCGTCGTTACCAAAAAGCGCGTCAAGAACTTCAACCTACGCGTCACATCGAGCGGTGAGGTCCACGCCAGCGCACCGATCGGCGCCAGCCGTGAGCGTATCGAAGCGTTTGTGAAGCGCAACAGCGCCTGGATTATCAGCCGACTTGCCCAGCGCGAGCAACGTCAGGCGACGGCGAGAGAGCCGCTCAGCCCCTCGTCCATCATTGCGCTTTGGGGCAAACCCATCACGGTACAAGATGCGCTCGATCACAACTTTACATCACCCGCACCGCGGCCCAAGCAGGCCACCTTCGCAAGTTTTATGGGTACCGACGAATCGGACGAAGGCCCACAGGCCAAGCGGCGCGCAATCCTCGACGGCCTAACGTCCGACGAGCTCCAGACACGCATCGACCAACTCTATGCATCCGAGGTCACCGCAGCGCTACGCGATATGGTGCGCGCATACGAAATCGCAATGGGCGTCACCGTTTCCCGCGTCTCCGTGCGCAGTATGAAAACACGCTGGGGATCATGCACGCCCAAGACCGGAGCTATTCGCATCGCACGCGAACTTGCCGCTTATCCCATCGAGTGTCTCGACATGGTTGTCGCCCACGAGCTCGTCCACTTGCTCGAACCAAGCCACAATCAGCGGTTTCACGCCCTGCTCGACACGTACTGCCCCAACAATAGAGCTCTGTCGCAGCGGCTCAAGCAGCCACCCATAGAGACGTATTAGAACCGGTTAGCGCACGCGCTCGATCTCGACACCGCAACTTGCCAGGGGCAGGCCAACAGGTGCCCACGGCTTATCGAGCTTTATACGCACACCAAGCAGCGAGGGATAGCGGCGCAGCAGCATCTGGGCTGTCCCCTCGGCTGCCGCCTCGATGAGTTTAAACGTATGCTCGCGCAGATAGCCATCGACATCGTGGCACACCGCGCCGTAGTCAATCGAGGCGTCCAGGTTATCGTGCTCCCCCGCTGCACGCAGGTCGGCATAGAGCACCAAGGACACGATGAACTTCTGGCCCAGCGCGTTCTCTTCGGGATACACGCCGTGGTTGGCAAAGACCTCGAGACCGTCGATAGTAATGCGATCGGCATGGCGCAGATCGTCATAGCTCACGTGGGGCACCGCCGTTGCGGTGGATATTTTGCCCCTTTCACGGCGGGCGAGCTCGGCACCTTCAGTCTTGGTTGCATTCTCGGGCAGTTTTTTGTTACTCATCGCGATCGTCTCCTTCGTTTAGAACCCCGACCGCGCAAACTAACTACACGCGAATCGACAGGTTCTTTTTATCGTCGCTCCAGTTGCAAGCATTGCGCGCGGGGCATGCAAAGCAGGCGCGCGACGCTTTGTCGGCTGCGTAGAGCAGACGCTCAAGCGGTTGGCTGTTCACGCGCAGCTTTCGATGGCCCAGAATGGCCGTCTTAATGGCTGCGGCATCGGCCGGCTCAAACGCCACGTCATCGGGCATGCCGGCGAGTATTGCATCAGCGACGCGCTCGCTTGCAACATCATGGGATATACCCGATTCATACTGTTCATCTTTGCCGATATCGTGAAGAAGTGCCGTGGCGTAGATGACCTCGCGGTCAAACTCGAGCTGTTCCTCAAGATTCTTGATCCACATAATACGGGCGACATCCAGCAGGTGGTCAATACCGTGGCGGCAGAAGATGCGCCCCGATTCCAACTGTGCAATGTTGCCCAGGTGCCGCCGGAACAGACCGTTGGCACAGATGTAATCAATGCGAGGCATGACACCAAAAGGCGCCAGACCCGAAGCCATAAAACCGCGACGCGGCGTTCCCTCGTCAGTATTCGATGTAAAATCGTTGACGACTCTCATAGTTAGCGTCCCAGCATCCTAAAGAAACGCTCTTCGAGCGCGGGGTCGGTCTCAAAGACGCCGCGGCGAGCGAGCGTCACGGTCTTGGTGCCGGGCTTTTGCACGCCGCGCATGGTCATACACATATGCTCAGCTTCCATGAGCACAATCGCTCCCTGCGGAGCGAGATACTCCATGAGGGCATCGGCAACCTGCGCACACAGCTGCTCCTGCAGCTGCAGACGGCGGGCATAAACCTCAACCGTGCGAGCAAGCTTAGAGAGCCCTGCGACACGGCCGTTGGGGATATAGCCAATGGTAGCCTTGCCGTAAAACGGCAGCAGATGATGTTCGCACAGCGAGTAGAACGTGATGTCGCGCTCGATAACCAAATCGTTCGAAGCGACGGCAAAGGTTTTGGACAGGTGCTCCTCGGCACTCTGGTCCATACCGCCGGCGATTTCACCATACATACGGGCAACGCGCGCCGGGGTCTCCAGCAGGCCCTCACGAGTTGGGTCCTCGCCTATGCCCTCAAGCAACAGCTTAATGGCGGCCTCGACTTTTTCCTGATCGACCATCTGGGCCTCACTTTTCCGATTTCACGTTCGCGCTATGGTACCACGCCCTCCGGCATCGACCACAAGCTACATAGTATGGGTCGAATAGACCGGATCATCACGCCAAAGTTCAACCGCATCACAAAGCGCAACGCCCTCGCGCTCGGCACGGGTACGCGTAGCGTTCATATCGATCACGCGCTGATTGCTCGAGCCTCTGAAGCGCAACGAGATATCGTACAAATCCTGAACGAACGGACCGTCCACCAACATATCGAGGCAGGTAAGGATGCGGTCCGTCACCCCGGTATGATGACGACCGCCCGGCATAAGCTCCTCGAGCACATCGCCGGTAAAGCACCAAATGGTCTTCCCCGACTCCACAGGATAGGTCGCACGCACGCGTTCGATAAAGTCAATGAGACCCGCCTGATTCTCGGGCTCCATAGGCTCCCCGCCCAGAATCGTCAGGCCATCAATAAAGGGATGATCGAGACTCTCGATAATCTTATCCTCGACGGCGCGATCGAACGGCTCGCCCGCGGCAAAGTCCCACGCGACGGAGTTAAAGCAATTCTTGCACCCGCGACGGCACCCACTCACAAACAGAGAAGTACGAACGCCTTCTCCATCAGCAATATCGAAATACTTAATGTTCGCGTAGTTCATAGGTAACTCTCCTGGGAGGCCGGGACATATCATCCCGTCCTCAAACATTCTCGGCCTGCGGCCTGCGAAACTGCGGGCGGGACGATATGTCCCGGCCGCATGCAAAGGGCAACTCAATGAACGAAGCGAACATCGAGCATAGGGTTCGAGGTCCAATAAATACTTTGTTGCAGCTCAACCGACTCCGCAAGCAAACCGTTGTTGCAAGTCAACTCATTTCCGCTAAGAACTTCGAGGGGTGAGCAGGCCGCATACTGCATCTCAGCTACGTCAACTTGGCCGCCCCGTAGCGAGGCCCCGGACTTTTGCTCGATATGAGTTCCGCACGAACAGGAGGCGCCAGTGGCGCCTCCGTCGTGAGCCAGGACTGTCCGAAATAGCGAGTAAAGGTCCGGGGCCTCGCTACGGGGCGGCCTGGGATGGTTATTAGAGATGCAGCACGCGGTCGCGGATCTCCTCGGTTCGACCCTGGTTCCAGAATTGGGTACCGATGTAGCCGCACGTACGACGGGCGACGTTCATCTTCTCCTGGTCGCGGTTGCCGCAGTTGGGGCACTCCCACACCAGCTTGCCGTCATCCTCGACAATCTTGATCTCGCCGTCGTAGCCGCACACCTGGCAGTAGTCGCTCTTGGTGTTGAGCTCGGCGTACATGATGTTGTCGTAGATGTACTGCATCACGCGAATGACAGCCTTGAGGTTGTCCTGCATGTTGGGAACCTCAACGTAGGAAATGGCCCCGCCCGGCGAAAGCTGCTGGAACATGCCCTCAAACTTGAGCTTGTCGAAGGCATCAATCTCCTCGGACACGTGGACGTGGTAGCTGTTGGTAATGTAGCCCTTGTCCGTCACGCCCGGAATAATGCCAAAACGACGCTGCAGGCACTTGGCGAACTTGTAGGTCGTCGACTCCAACGGCGTGCCGTACAGCGAGAAATCGATATCGCTCGCGGCTTTCCACTCCGCACACTTGTCGTTCATGTGCTGCATGACCGCCATGGCAAAGGGCGTGCCCTCCTTCTCGGTGTGGCTGTGGCCCGTCATGTACTTGACGCACTCATACAGACCGGCGTAACCCAGGCTGATGGTGGAATAGCCGCCCACGAGCAGTTTGTCGATCGTCTCGCCCTTCTTAAGGCGCGCCAGGGCGCCGTACTGCCAAAGGATCGGCGCGGCATCCGAAAGCGTGCCCATCAGGCGCTCATGGCGGCACAGCAGGGCACGATGGCACAGTTCAAGGCGCTCATCGAAGATCTTCCAGAACTTGTCCATATCCTGGTGCGAGCTCAGCGCGACATCGGGCAGGTTGATGGTCACAACGCCCTGGTTAAAGCGACCGTAGTACTTAGGCTTGCTGGGGTCATAGTTGAGCGCGTTGGCGACATTGTTAAAGCCGTTGCCCGAGCGATCGGGCGTCAGGAAACTGCGGCAACCCATGCAGGTGTAGCAATCGCCGTTGCCCGCGGTCTCGCCCTTCGACAGCTTAAGCTCGCGCATCTTCTTCTCGGAGATGTAATCGGGCACCATGCGCTTGGCGGTGCACTTAGCAGCCAGCTGGGTCAGGTAGAAGTACGGGGAATTCTCGTGAACGTTATCGTCCTCGAGCACATAGATGAGCTTGGGGAATGCCGGGGTAATCCACACGCCGGCCTCGTTCTTAACGCCCTCGTAGCGCTGGCGAAGCGTCTCCTCCACAATCATGGCAAGGTCGTGCTTCTCCTGGGGCGTACGGGCCTCATTGAGATACATAAAGACCGTCACGAACGGCGCCTGGCCATTCGTGGTCATAAGGGTCACGACCTGATACTGAATCGTCTGGACGCCGCGACGGATCTCATCGCGCAGGCGATCCTCAACGACCTCGCGAACCTTCTCGGCAGATGCCGAAACACCGAGCTCCTCAAGCTCGCGAGCGACCTCGCCGCGAATCTTCTGACGGCTCACCTCAACAAAGGGGGCAAGATGGGTCAGCGAGATGGACTGGCCACCGTACTGGGAAGAGGCGACCTGGGCGATAATCTGCGTCGCGATATTGCAAGCTGTCGAGAAGCTGTGCGGCTTCTCGATCAGCGTGCCCGAGATAACGGTGCCGTTCTGGAGCATATCCTCCAGGTTCACCAGGTCACAGTTATGCATATGCTGGGCAAAGTAGTCCGAATCGTGGAAGTGAATCAGACCCTCGTTGTGAGCATCCACGATCTCCTGGGGCAGCAGCACGCGCTGCGTCAGATCCTTGGAAATCTCGCCGGCCATGTAGTCGCGCTGAACGGAGTTGACGGTCGGGTTCTTGTTAGAGTTCTCCTGCTTGACCTCTTCGTTGTTGCATTCGATCAGCGACAGGATTTTGTCGTCGGTTGTGTTCTTTTGGCGCTTCAGGCTCTGAACATAGCGATAGATGATGTAGTGGCGAGCGACCTCGTAGCAGTCGAGACGCATGATCTCGTCCTCGACCAGATCCTGGATCTCCTCGACCGATACGGTGTGGCCGGCCTTCTCACATGCCTCGGCGACGTTTTGCGCTGCATAGATCACCTGGCGGTCGGTAAGGCGAGAGCCTTCCTCGACCTCCAAGTTTGCGGCGCGGATCGCATTGACGATCTTATCGATGTCAAAGGTAACCTCGGTGCCGCTGCGCTTGATGATCTTCATCCTCTTGCCTCTTTCGCATCGTAGCCTCATTGCGCTTCGGGGCCAAACGATGCCCGGCAGGGTTTGCCCCTGTCTTGCGGCGCCGTTGCGCAATCTGTGTTCTCGATAACCATAGGCCCTCATGCGGACAATCCTCGTAACCAATCCAGGGGCTCAAAAATCCATCCAAATGGGGCGAATAAGGTTCTCGCTCTCTGTCCGCCATCTATCATACGACAAAGAGGCATCTATATCCTGTATTCTTTTTTTAGGTCAAACACAACATATAGTGTTTTAGCAGGTCAAGGCAATTAGTCATTTTGCAGACGCATTATAAATGAGGGGTTCTTGGAGGGCCGATAAAACGTTACCAACACGGCTACCTGCATGGCAGTTATAAAACCCCCTTGGTCAAGTCGCTGACAAATCCTACCAAAACCAAGCCGCTCACGCCAAAAGAATCCAAAAGATTATGCTTGACCAACATGTTGCGGTCACGATGGGCCAGGACACATGCAATCTGCCGACACCCCTACGGGATGCGAAGACCATCGCATACAGACCTTGGATCAATATTTGGCGGCGTGCTTGGTGGCAAAAAAAACAGCCCAGAGACATAGCCTCTGGACTGCGAACATTTGGTGGGCGTTAGAAGATTTGAACTTCTGACCTCTTCCGTGTCAGGGAAGCGCTCTCCCCCTGAGCTAAACGCCCAAATGGAGCGGACAACGGGGCTCGAACCCGCGACCCCAACCTTGGCAAGGTTGTGCTCTACCAACTGAGCCATGTCCGCTTACGAGGATTAATCTTACGTGATACCCGCATCCTATGCAAGAACTTTTTTGAAAAGTTTTGCGACGCCCTCGCGAACCTCGCGAAGACATCAGCCACCACGGAAGGTGTAGGCAAACGCAAACTCGCCGCAAGAGGCCCCCTACACCTCACCGAGCATGATCCAGGCAGAGCTGTCCTGCGCGAGTCTGCCGTCTGCAAGCGGTGATGAGGTGAGCAGGACCCTGCCCGCCGGCAGCTCCACGGGTGCTGCGCCGAAGTTTGTCACACACGCCCAGCCGTTGTCGCGGCGATAGGCGATGACGCCGCCCTCGGCGCCGTCGGCGCCATCCGCAAGACCGGTGCGCCCGTCAAGATCGAGCCACGCAAGATCGTTGGCGCACCCGCGCAGCTTGCGCCGCAGCCAGAGGGCGTCACGATAGAGCGCAAGCATCGATGTCGGGTCCGCTTCTTCCCTATCGGCAGCGTAATCGGAAAACCATGCAGGCTGCGGCAGATGGGGCGCCGCATCGGCGTCCGCCGGTGAAAACCCAAACGATCCGCCTTGCGCGGGATCGTCCGCCGCCACCCACGGCAGGGGCACGCGGCAGCCGTCGCGCCCCTTCTCGCTCTTCGGTCCGTGCGTATTGGTCGCAGTAGGATCTTCGAGTGCAGCCCACGGGATGTCAGCCACCTCAAAAAGGCCGAGCTCCTCACCCTGGTACACGTATGCCGAGCCCGGAAGCGCCAGCTCAAGCAAAAGGGCTGCCCGCGCGCGGCGCTCGCCGAGTTCACGGTCCTCGTCATAAGACGACCCGTCACGTAAGAGCCAGTCGAGCGCAATCTGATGGTAGCGCGTCGCCTTGATTTGCGGCAGGGCATAGCGTGTCGCCACGCGCGGCACGTCGTGGTTGGAGAGTACCCAGGTCGAGGCGGAATCGGATTCGACGGCTGCCTTCAAGCCCTTCTCGATTGCAGTGCGCATGTCATCATAGGTCCAAGTGGCCTTGGCAAACTCAAAGTTGAATGTCTGGCCAAGCTCGCTGGGACGCGCGTAGAGATACTGGCGCTCAGGCAACACCCACGCCTCGGCAACGGCACTGCGCGGCGGATTATAGCGGTCGAACACGCGGCGCCACTCGCGATAGATCTCGTGGACCTCATTGCGGTCCCACAGCGGATGGGTGCCGTCGTCAACCATGTCATCGCCCTCGGCGAGATGCCACCGGTCGAGGTCATCGCGGTCGAGATCCTTGGCGAGACCCTGCGCCACATCAATGCGAAAACCGTCGACGCCTCGATCGCTCCAAAACGCCAGGACGTCGCAAAATAGCGCGTGAACCTCAGGGCATGACCAGTCAAAGTCCGGCTGCTCGGGCGTAAACATGTGCAGATACCACTGACCGTCCGCAACACGCGTCCATGCGGGGCCGCCAAAGTTGGCATTCCAATTGGTGGGAGGCAGCTCGCCATGCTCGCCGCGACCATCGCGGAAAATATAACGGGCGCGCTCGGGCGATCCGGGGCCGGCGGCAAGAGCGGCTTTGAACCAGGGGTGCTGGCTGGATGAATGGTTGGGCACGATGTCGACGATGACCTTGATGCCGCGCGCGTGAGCCGCAGCGATCATGTCATCGAAGTCGTCAAGCGAGCCGAGACGTGGATCGACATCGCAGTAGTCCGCCACATCATAGCCACCATCGACAAGAGGCGATGGGTAAAACGGGCTCAGCCAGATGGCCTCGATACCCAGCCGCTCAAGATAGTCCATCTTCTGGGTAATGCCCGCGATATCGCCCAGACCCGAACCAGTCGAATCCTTAAACGAGCGCGGGTAGATCTGATAGATCGCGGCGTCGGACATCCATGAGCGCGAAGAAGACTTTTCTGTAGCCATGGGGCGTATCTCCCTTGCAACGAGGTTATGCGAGATGCCCACGATGATACGCCCAAAGCTGTCATTCGAGGCAAACAACGCCACAGCCACACCCCAAAACGCTCGCTCCCTCTCGGGCTCGAGCCTCCTGGGACGAATCGATCGATTAGTGAAAAGAACGGAAGACTCACTCCCCCGGCCACAACAGACACTATGACCCAATCCGAGGGCACGGAAACGACAGGAGCCCCCGCTCGTGACCGCGGGTCGGGGCTGCGACAATGTTGTTGAAGTGCCAGAG
>JAGZPG010000028.1:0-2674 GCA_018382775.1 Collinsella sp.
CAAGGCTAAAACTCAAAGGAATTGACGGGGGCCCGCACAAGCAGCGGAGCATGTGGCTTAATTCGAAGCAACGCGAAGAACCTTACCAGGGCTTGACATATGGGTGAAGCGGGGGAGACCCCGTGGCCGAGAGGAGCCCATACAGGTGGTGCATGGCTGTCGTCAGCTCGTGTCGTGAGATGTTGGGTTAAGTCCCGCAACGAGCGCAACCCCCGCCGCGTGTTGCCATCGGGTGATGCCGGGAACCCACGCGGGACCGCCGCCGTCAAGGCGGAGGAGGGCGGGGACGACGTCAAGTCATCATGCCCCTTATGCCCTGGGCTGCACACGTGCTACAATGGCCGGTACAGAGGGATGCCACCCCGCGAGGGGGAGCGGATCCCGGAAAGCCGGCCCCAGTTCGGATTGGGGGCTGCAACCCGCCCCCATGAAGTCGGAGTTGCTAGTAATCGCGGATCAGCATGCCGCGGTGAATGCGTTCCCTGCGGCTGGATCACCTCCTTTCTAGGGAGATACATTCTTAGAGAGATCAACTTAACTCGAATGGAGGGCAGGAGCCCGTCCGGTTGATGTCGCCCGGAGTAAGTCCCCGCAGCACCCGGTCCCCGGGGTCGCACCCGCGTACCTTGAGAGCCGCATAGCGATAGGAGAGAGATGGAAGAATCTTCTTCCAGACTCGATTCTTTTCTGCGATTAAATCAAGAATGATAGCAATCATTCATCCGATCCAAACAAGAAGAATTCACTTAATAATGAGTGAGGAGCATCTGATCGCGAGCACAGTCAACTACTGTGCCGCGGTATGAGATACCCGAATTGCGACATACGAGCGCTATTCATGATATCGATTAATTAATTTTAGCGACACGTGGATATCCCGCGGGCCCGATGCGGTCCCGCAAGATACCACGGGCGCACGGCGGATGCCTTGGCACAGGGAGCCGATGAAGGACGCGGCAAGCTGCGATAATCCCCGGCGAGGAGCACACATCCTTCGACCCGGGGGTCTCCGAATGGGCGAACCCATCCACAGCAGTGTGGATATCCCCGCCCCGAACGCATAGGGGCGGGGAGGACAACCCGGGGAACTGAAACATCTAAGTACCCGGAGGAGAGGAAATCAATCTCGAGACTCCCCGAGTAGCGGCGAGCGAAAGGGGACCGATGGCCAAACCGACGAGCGGGCATACCCGGCAGGGGTTCCGCCGTCGGGGTTGCAGGGCCGCGCATCCGGGGGCTGCCGCCCCCGGGCGCAGGTCCGGCTGGGGAGCGGAACGGCATGGGAGGGCCGGCCGCAGCGGGTGACAGCCCCGTACGCGAACCCAGACCGGACGGCGCGACGCGGTCCCTGAGTAGGGCCGGGCACGTGAAACCCGGTCCGAACCTGGGTGGACCACCATCCAAGCCTGAGTACTACCCTGTGACCGATAGCGCACCAGTACCGTGAGGGAAAGGTGAAAAGCACCCCGGGAGGGGAGTGAAACAGTACCTGAAACCGTGCGCCCACGAGCAGTCGGAGCACCCTTTTAGGGTGTGACGGCGTGCCTTTTGTAGAATGAGCCAGCGAGTCGCTGGCGCGGGGCGAGGTTAACCGAAAGGGAGCCGGAGCGAAAGCGAGCCTTAACAGGGCGACTTGAGTCCCGCGCCGCGGACGCGAAGCCGGGTGAGCTATCCGTGGGCAGGCTGAAGCGGGGGTAAGACCCCGTGGAGGGCCGAACGCACGTCGGTTGAAAACGGCGGCGATGACCTGCGGATAGGGGTGAAAGGCCAATCAAACCCGGAGATATCTCGTTCTCCCCGAAATAGCTTTAGGGCTAGCGTCGCGCGTTCACCGCCGGAGGTAGAGCACCGGATGGACGAGGGGGCTTCGCCGCCTACCGAATCCAACCGAACTCCGAATGCCGGCGGCCCAGAGCGCGGCAGTCAGAGCATGTGGGCTAAGCTGTGTGCTCGAGAGGGAAACAGCCCGGACCGCCCGCTAAGGTCCCCAAGTTCCAGCCGAGTGGCAAAGGATGTGCGTCCGCCCAGACAACCAGGATGTTGGCTTAGAAGCAGCCATCCATTCAAAGAGTGCGTAACAGCTCACTGGTCGAGTGGACATGCGCCGACAATACACGGGGCTAAGCTGGACACCGAAGCGGCGGGATTTTAATTCATTAGAATCGGTAGGGGAGCTTCCCATGGGCGGAGAAGCCGTCAGGGCGACCGACGGTGGAGCGCATGGGAGTGAGAATGCTGGCATGAGTAGCGAGAGACGAGAGAGTAACTCGTCCGCCGTGAACCCGAGGTTTCCTGGGCAAGGCTAATCCTCCCAGGGTCAGTCGGGGGCTAAGGCGAGGCCGGGAGGCGTAGCCGACGCGCAGCAGGCAGACATTCCTGCACCGCGCACGCGGCGCTACGACCGACGGGGCGACGGATGGGGGTGGCTCGGCGGGGTTCTGGACGTCCCCGTGATGGAGCGCGGCCCGCGGACCAGGGAAATCCGGTCCGCACGAGGGCGAGGCTCCGGACGAAGCGACTGAGCGAAGCGAGTGAGCCCGAGGTCCCTAGAAAAACCCCTAGGCAGGCGCGTGCGCGCCCGTACCGCAAACCGACACAGGTGGGTGGGTAGAACATACCGAGGCGATCGGGTCAACCATGGTCAAGGAACTCGGCACAATGGCCCCGTAACTTC
>JAGZPG010000002.1:0-173753 GCA_018382775.1 Collinsella sp.
AGGCATTTTCCGTTTGTCTCGATCTGTAACAGGTGGACCCTTATTTGCCGAGTAGTTGTTACAGATTTAGATAAATGGGAGCTGCTGAACATTTCATCTCGATCTGTAACATCTGGGGTCAAAAACGGCCGCTAGATGTTACAGATCGAGACAGATGAGCGCCGGAGTCGAAAATCACCACAAAGGTGCCTGTCCCCTTTGTGGTGGTGGGGGCGGGCTCGATGTTATTGTGATCGCTGGGCAGCATTTTAATGAATGTCTCTACAGGATTTCATCTGGGCTGGCGGGCTTGGTTGTTTTGGGGATGCCGAGTTTGGATGACGCGAAATCGTCAACATTGTCCTTAATTCCGTCTTTGGTGTAGACAGTGACCGTATAGGTGCTGTGCCCGAATTCGCTCTTGTCGCGTGTCGCCCAGGCCTGCCAGTAGGCAGCCCCGCTTCGCCCTTGGATTTTTCCGATACGGCGGAGTTCTGTTCGCTTTATTTTCCGGTCGCTATAGATGGTTCGACCGGCCTCCTCGGTGAGTCCGCACTGCCCAAGCAGCTTGTCGAGGACTTGGTTCATATGGCGCTCGTCGGTGTTTGGAGCATAGTCGTAAGCGAGGGTGATGGAGTCAAGAGGCTGGTCGTCGATCAGATAATTCATCGCCTGAGGGTCAAGGCAGAAATAAGGAGAGCATCCGTCGACCTGGCCGAGCAACGGTAACTTGGACTGCCAAAGTCCGGTGGGAATTCTATCTTCGTAGAAAACACCGCGGCAGATAAAGGAGAGCGAGGTGGCACGCGAGCCAGCGTCGACCATTCCGCATAAATCGAAGGGCGAGGCGATACCAAGGGAAAAGGGCGTGACGACGATAAAGAAGAACATCGCGATGGGTATGGCGAGAATGGCGATGACGTTGCGACCGGTGGAATGAGACGGCTTCATATGCGCTCCTCGAGACAAAGATCTGTTGAGGATAGGCAGAAATGGATATGTTCAGAGAACAATTCAAGTTTAATCTCATGGCGCGAGATGGTCGACCGTTAGCGTCGAAAACCGCCACAAAGGTGCCTGTCCCCTTTGTGGCGGTGAGGAGCGCGCGGCTTCTTTTGGTAATAGTGTTAGCTGGCGGTATCATTGGTGCAGGTGGTGAAGGTTTGCATTGTGGGGTGTTTTGCCGTGAGCCGTTTTGCCCGTATTGGATTGATTGTCTTGGCGCTTGCGATCGCTGTGGTTGGCGCGGGCGCTGTCGGTATGGCATTTCTACCTGCTGCGGTGACGGAGCCGGTGGTCAAGCCTGTGACTCAATCTGTCGAACTTCTGACCGGCGACGACAAGCCTGAGACCATTACCATTGATTTTGATGAGCAACCGGCTGCGCTGGGCATTAGTAATTATCCACTTATTCAGCTTGGGGCTATGCGCTATACCACGGATTCTAGTCTGATCGACAGGGCGTCCGAGCTGCTCAAGGGCAAAACCTTTAAGCGCTGGTATGGATATGCATCCTATCGGGCAAAAGCGAACGACATGGTTGGCGGATGCCGCTCGTCCATTGAGTTGGACACCGCGAATGGCACTAAGTTATGTGATGTTTCGTACGATCCTGGCTACGAGGGCAATGAGGGGCCGGGTATCTACATCTTGGACGGCGATGTCGCCTATGTCATGGAGGGCAACCAGACCGAGCTCAACGATTTTATGGGTCAGTGCATTCAGGATGCCTATGAACAGACCTGCCTGCCCGACCCGCAGGCTGCACGCGATAGTGGGTCTGCCCGTACATGGCTGTTCGAGGATGAGATGCCCTGGAGCGCCGAATCGGGAAGCACGGGTTCGGCGAAGGAGTAGAGACCGCGACCACCACAAAGGTGCCTGTCCTCTTTGTGGTGGTTTTCGGTCTGTCTCGATCTGTAACATCTTGGCCGCTAAAAGTGGGTTTGGTGTTACAGATTTAGATTATCGGTTCAGGCATTTTCCGTTTGTCTCGATCTGTAACGCGCCTGCCCCCTATCCATCAATCACTCAGAAAATCTTATATATAGAGACTTAGATTTGTGTATAAGATCGCACAAAGCTGGCAACAATACTTCTCGAACAACGTGAAGCCGCCCCGTAGGGCGGCCGCCCCAAGAGAGGTGATTCCATGAGAATCGATAAGCTAGCTATGACGTCGCGCGAGGCGCTGCAGACCGCCATGAGCACGGCTGCCGACGCGCAGGCCGGCGCGGTAGAGCCGATTCACCTGCTGTCCGCCCTGCTCGGTGCCGGCGAGCGCAATATCTCCGTGATCATAGAGCGCATTGGTGCCGACCCGGCTCAGCTCGCACGCTCCACGCAAGATGCCATCGACCACGCGCCCAAGGTTTCGGGCGAGGGCCAGCAGATGGGCCTGTCCAACGAGCTCGTCCGCGTCATCGAAAAGGCCGAGAAGAAGGCCACCAAGATGGGCGACAGCTTTGTGGTGACCGAGCATCTGCTGATGGCACTTGCCGAGGACAAGGGCGAGGCCGGCCGCGTTCTGCGCGACGCAGGCGTCACCAAGGAGCGCATCGAGCAAGTCTACGAGGAGCTGCGCGGCGATGACCGCGTGACGTCCGCCGAGGACAAGACGCAGTTTGAGGCGCTGGAGCAGTACGGTCGCAATATCTGCGACCTCGCCCGCGCTGGCAAGCTCGACCCGGTCATCGGCCGTACCGATGAGATTCGCCGCACCATCCAGGTTCTGTCCCGTCGTACCAAGAACAACCCCGTGCTCATCGGTGAGCCGGGCGTCGGCAAGACGGCCATCGTCGAGGGCATCGCCCAGCGTATCGTGGCTGGCGACGTGCCGAGCACGCTGCGCGACCGCGACCTCATCGAGCTCGACATGAGCGCGCTGGTCGCCGGCGCCAAGTACCGCGGCGAGTTCGAGGACCGCTTGAAGGCCGTGCTCAAGGAGGTACAGAAGTCCGAGGGCAAGGTCATCTTGTTCATCGATGAGCTCCACACCATCGTGGGCGCGGGTGCCACCGAGGGCTCCATGGACGCCGGCAACATCCTGAAGCCGGCGCTTGCCCGTGGCGACCTGCACGCGATCGGCGCGACCACGCTTGACGAGTACCGCAAGTACATCGAGAAGGACGCGGCGCTCGCGCGTCGTTTCCAGACTGTGATGGTCTCCGAGCCTACCGTCGAGGACACCATCTCGATCCTGCGTGGCCTCAAGGAGAAGTACGAGATCTTCCACGGCGTACACATCACCGATAGCGCGCTCGTGGCAGCTGCCGACCTCTCCGATCGCTACATCGCCGACCGCTTCCTGCCCGACAAGGCCATCGACTTGGTCGATGAGGCCGCAAGCCGCCTGCGCATGGAGCTCGACAGCATGCCGGTCGAGATCGACGCCACCACGCGTCAGCTCACCCAGCTGCAGATCGAGGAACAGGCGCTCATGAAGGAGACCGATGACGCCTCCAAGGAGCGTTTGGAGGCTCTGCGCCAAGAGATTGCCGAGGTCCAAGAAAAGCTCAACGTGCAAAAGGCCGGCTGGCTCAACCAGAAGAACGCCATCGACCACGTGCAGGAGCTCAAGGGACAGCTTGACGAGGCCAGGAGCGAAGAGGAGCGCGCGACGCGCAACGGCGATCTGGGCCGCGCGTCCGAGCTGCGCTACTCCGTGATTCCGGGCCTGCAACAGCAGATTCAGGATTCCGAGGCTGCGCTCGAGGCGCAAAAGCAGCAGGACGGCGAGGGCCTCAACGAGCAGGTGACCTCTGATGAGATCGCCGAAGTCGTGAGCGCCTGGACCGGCGTGCCCGTGTCCAAGATGATGCAGGGCGAGCTCGACAAGCTCAAGGGCCTGGAGGGCGAGCTGCATAAGCGCGTCATCGGCCAGGACGAGGCCGTCTCAGCCGTCGCCGCAGCTGTGCGCCGCAGCCGTGCGGGCCTCTCCGATCCGGACAAGCCCATCGGAAGCTTCTTCTTCCTGGGCCCCACCGGCGTGGGCAAGACTGAGCTCGCCAAGGCGCTTGCCGAGTGCCTGTTCGATGACGAGCGCGCGCTCGTGCGTATCGACATGTCCGAGTACATGGAGAAGTTCAGCGTCCAGCGTCTGATCGGTGCGCCCCCGGGATACGTGGGCTACGACGAGGGCGGCCAGCTCACCGAGGCCGTGCGCCGTCGTCCGTACTCCGTGATCTTGCTCGACGAGATGGAGAAGGCCCATCCGGATGTCTTTAACGTGCTACTACAGGTGCTTGACGACGGCCGTCTGACCGACGGTCAGGGTCGCCAGGTGTCCTTCAAGAACACGATCATTATCATGACGTCTAATGTGGGCTCCAAGGCTATCGCCGAGCTTTCCGGCAAGGACGAGGAGGAGATGCGCCATCAGGTCGACGCGGCCATGGCTCAGACCTTCCGCCCCGAGTTCCTCAACCGTATCGACGATATCGTGGTGTTCCATCCGCTCGGCATGGCGCAGATCGAGAAGATCGTCGACATTCAGCTCGCCGACGTCCGCGCGCGTCTGGCCAAGGAGCGCATGACGCTTGTCATCACCCCGGCGGCCAAGCAGATGCTCGCCGTGGGCGGCCTGGATCCGGTCTTTGGCGCCCGTCCGCTCAAGCGTCTGGTGCAACGCGAGGTCGTGGATGCCATCGCGGCCGCCATCATCGACGGTACGGTGCGCGAGGGCGATCAGGTGACGGTCGATGTCGACAAGGACGGCGGCTTTACCGTCGTGTGCGACAACACGCCGGCGGCCACCTACGAGGTCCCCGACGCCGAGTAGATTTTGGGCCATGCCTTAAAAACTACTAGCCGTCTCTAAACGCCAAGGGCGGCGGATCCAATTGGGTCCGCCGCCCTTTTTCGTGCGACAATCGATGGTGTTGAACACAATTGCACGGCAAGGAGATACGCAGATGAAAGACGAGAACAAGACGAACGCACCGGCGACTGAGGCGGCGCCCGCCGCACCCGCCGCACCCAAGCCTGCGCCTAAGCCGGCACCCAAGCCGCGCGACCCCTATATCCGCGCCGAGAACGAGGACGATGACGGCTACGATCCCTACAGCGATCGCCGCCCCGAGCGCGAGCCACTGTTCGAAGCCGATCCGTGGCGCTGAGTGCCATCCAAAAGGCCACCAATAAGTTGCGGTGAAATAGGGACTATTTTGCGGTTTTACCAGCAAAAACAGTCCATATTTCACCGCAACTGCGTTAGGGGTGTGGGTGTTGGGCGGCTGTCTTCGGGCCGGCTAGTCCTGGGCCTTGATGCTCGGCAGGAGAATCTGGGCGAGGTAGTCGGTCTCGAGTTTGGTCGCGGCGTCGGCTTTGCCGTCTTTGCCGACCAGCACTTTTTTGATCTGGCTATAGGTATAGCGGTTGCCGGTCGTAAGTTCGACAAGCTCAACTGCAGTGTCCATGGGGTAGGTCGACACGGGGTCTTGCGTGCGTCCGTTGATGGTCTGGGGCACCACATACGGATAAACGGGGCCGCTGGCGTAGACGGTGTAGCCGTTGCCGAGGTTTGCCGCACCCAAAACCGCGTCGCCCTCATCGGGCGTAAAGCTCTCGCCGTCGCGCACCGTGACAAGCGTCACAAGCGGCGTGTTCGTGTCGCCGGCAAGATATATGCACAGCGTGCTGCCGTTTTGCCAAGTCGCGACTTTGCCGTACCACTCAACGGGAATATCGAGCTGATACAGGTCCGTTGCCTTATGTCGAGCATCGGCGTCGCGGGCCGCCTGCGCCTTGCGGGAGCTCACGGCGTTGGTCGCGGCGTCGCGTCGCGCGGTTGCCGCCTGCTGGAGTACCTTTGCGACCGCGGCGGAGCTCACCCCGCCCTCCTCGGCATACTTGGCGGCGGCATCGATCTGGTCGTCGGTCACCGTGTCGGCCGAAGGTACCTCGAGCTTAAAGGTGGCCTGGGCACTCAAATCCTGCCCATCGCTCTTAATGGCGACCTGCGCCTTGGTGGTCGGGACGGTGTAGATGGTGCCGTCGGCCGCGATGGGGGAGGCGGCAATGGAGAGCGTGTAATCGCCGGGCAGCAGCTTAACGCCGCGACCGTGCTCGTCAACATAGAGCGTTTCGCTCACGGAAGAACCGTCGGAATCCTGCCCGCTCACCTGCACGGGAATCTTGGAGCCAGTTGAGCAGTCGAGGCCCGCGGCATGCACGCCAATCTGCACCGACATCATCGTGTGGGCATTGGCGGCGACAGCGGCAGCCTGCTCTTGTTGATATCCGTTCCAGGCAGCATAGCCTGCACCGCCGGCGACAAGCGCGACGGCCACGACGCCGGCGACCATCAGATTGCGGCGCTTTGGCGACATCTTGCGATGGCGGACCTCGGCTTCGCGTGCCGAGGGAACGGACGGCAGGGGAATATCGCCCATGGCGATGGTCTCATCGACGACAGGAGCAGAACCTAGGCCAGGGAGCTCGCGGGTCAGCGAATCCTCGGCCGGCAAGCTGTCGAGCAAGATGGTTTCCTCGCTCGTATCGGATTCGGTCTGGTCGTCGGCCTCACATTCGGATTCCTCGTGCCCCGCTTCGTCTTCGGTGGGCGCGGCGCCATCGTCTTTTGCATCCTGATCATCGGGCTGCGCCTCGATTTCCAGCTCATCCTGCGCATCGACGCTCGAATCGTCAAACGCAATCTCGGCCAGCGCGATCTGGTCTAGGCTCTCCAGGGCCTCGGCGCACGCTTCTGCATCTTGGGCCGCATCCTCTTGGTCCATCGTCTCATCTTTCATATATCCCCCAAGCTCAATATCGGGACAACACTGTACCCAAAAACGGGACCCCATAGAGCCGCCGCATGATTTGAAATCCGATTTTAAATATGCGCATGTTTTTGAATAGATGAATAGAGGCGCGACGACAAAAGCCCCCGAAAAGCGAGCGAAACGCTTTCCGGGGGCTCTGCGAGACATTGGATTGAAAATCCTGGCGGGCGGGCCTATGCCCAAGCGCCAACAGCGACCAACATGTTACTCGGCGTGCGCGTAATCAACCTTGGCGCGGCGAGCGGTAGCCTTCTCCCAATCGCTGGTGCCCTCAAAGACATCCTGCTTGTAGGGATTGCGGCCGAGCTTCTTGGCGCGGTAGGCGATGTAGATGATCGCGGCGACATTGGCGACCAGTGCGGCGATCGAGACCGCGGTGGCGGCGCCGGGGTCGAGCGTGGAGTGGGTCACAAAGATGGACTCCTCCTGGAAGTACGGGAACACTTGGGCAAACATGCACCAAATGGCCAGCGTAAAGGCGCGGTTCTGGATCCAGCCGCCCTTGTTCCAGATAAAGGCGGCGACGGTGGGCGCCAGCAGCAGCGCAAAGCCGCAGAACCAGGAGTGGGTGGGCAGGCAGTTGTAGGTGTAGCAGAAGTTCCAGATATCGTAGGCGATGATGTAGACCCAGGTCATGTCGGGCCACAGCATATCGGTCTGATCCTCGGAGGCGTAGACGCTCCACCAACCGGTCATGCAGAAGATGTTGATGATACCGGCGATGCCGTTGAACACGTTGTTCCAGCCGGCCAGCTGCGTAGCACCTTCGGAGGTGACCCAGGTGGACTCGCCCAGGACAAAGAAGTGATAGGCGCTCTCGAAGTCGGACACGACGGCGATCATGATGTTGATGGCGACGATCACAAACGGCCATGCGCGGAACCAATGCGCCTTGCCGATCTTGCCCCACTGATACTTAATGGCAATGAAGCCCCAGCAGCCGGCCAGCGCCGCGTATACCTTGGCGTAGTGGAACCAGCTGTTCTGGTACACATGGGTGGGGTTGGTGAGCGCCCACTCGGCACCCTGCGAAACGCCCACGGCGATGGCGACGCAGTAGATGGTCATGGCCAGCGGAGCCACGCCAAAGATGATTGCCGCGCCCAGCTTGGTGCGGCGGCCGACCTCGTTGAGCACGATCAGGCCAATAAAGACCATGGCCCAGCCAGCCCAGTGGATAAGGGTATCGCTACCCCAAACGTCGAACAGCATGCTGCTCTCCTTTCACACGCCCGCGGCCCCTCTTCCGATCGCGGGCAGTTTGGCCAAATGTCGTCAGTTCTGGGGCTTGCGCTCCGGATACTTGGCGGTATAGCCCTCGATGTGGAGTGTCGAGGCGATGATTTCCTTGACCGTCTCGTCGGGCACATCGGGGTGCGTGCGGATATACATCAACAACCCCATGATGAGGGTGTAGAACGTCTCGTAGACATGGTCGATGCGTAGCTCATGATGGGCGACAAAATCCACCACGGTGGTGTCGCAGATATACTGCGCCACGCGCTGGACCACGTTGTGCAAAAAGCCGCCGTAGAGCGCGCCGCTGCTTGAGGTGAGCGTACTCGGCAGCTCGTGGCCGCTGACGACCAGGCGCTTGAAGAGCGGGGCGACGGTGTCGAGTGCGCCCTCGATATCACCGACTATGCGGCTGGCATTCCACTGCTCGAGCTCGGCGATAAAACCGTCGATTGCCTCGTCCATGACAGCGGTGACGGCGGCGTCCATATCGGCAAAGTAGTGGTAGAACAATGAGCGCGTGCAGCCGGCGCGTTTGGTCACGGCCGAGACAGATAGATGCGACACACCCAGCTCGGAACTCACGGTGCGCACGGCGGCGAGGATCTCGCGACGGCGTTCGTCGCCCGTCAGACGTTTGGCCGTGCTGTCGGGCGCGGGGACGGCATCGGCCACAGAGGTATCTGCTGTGTTGTTGCCCATGTTTTGCCGCCTTTCATCCTCTTTTGCCTGACCGTTCACCTAACAGTCTTGAATATTGTTGACGGTTCGTCAATACTATTTTTGACACAATGTCAACAATGGCGGGTGAACGGCATGGGGCATGCTCGACCTGCAAAAAAAGAGGGGCGCTGCGGCCTCGTCGGGCTGCGGCAAGAGAAGGGACAACCATGATTCTCAACGGACCGGGAATTAGCTACACCGAGCCCGACATTGGTTCGGAGTTCGTGCCGCCGCTGCCAGAGCATCCGCGCGAGGCAATCGTCAAGCTGTGCGAGCACTGCACTAACCGTCTGCTGCATCGCGACGAGCTGCTGGGCTACGAGTACTGGTCGTTTGCCGAGGCCGCGACCGACGAGCAGGCCGAGGTGCTCTGCAAGATGAAGATGCGCCGTCCCTATACGCTGCCCGAGATGGTCAAGCTCACCGGCATGCCCGAGGCCCAGATCGAGAAGATGCTCGACGACATGAGCTACACGGGTCTGCTCGAGTACAACTGGGAAAATCCCGAGCGCGCCAAGCAGTGGGTGCTGCCCATGCTGGTACCGGGTTCCGCCGAGTTCCTCAACATGCGCGTGAGCCAGCTCGAGGAGCATCCGGTCTATGCCAAGTTCTTTGAGCAGGCCTCCAAGGGGCCGCTGTCCAAAGCCACGCCGATGGTGCCGCCCGGAGGTGCCGGTATCGGCATGCACGTCATTCCGGTCGAGAAGGCTATCGATGCTTCGAGCACCTCGGTGCCTATTGAGCATATCGAGCACTGGCTCGACAAATACGAGGGTAAGTATGCCGCCAGCACCTGCAGCTGCCGCGCGAGCCGTCGCGTGATGGGCGAGGGCTGCGCCGACGACCCCGCCGACTGGTGCATTGCCGTGGGCGATATGGCCGACTATGTGGTTGAGACCGACCGCGGCCACTATGTGACGCGCGACGAGGTTTACGACATCCTGCGCCAGGCCGAGGACAACGGCTTTGTGCACCAGATCACCAACATTGACGGCGAGAACAAAATCTTCGCCATCTGCAACTGCAACGTCAACGTGTGCTACGCCCTGCGCACCTCTCAGCTGTTCAACACGCCCAACCTGTCGCGCTCGGCCTATGTCGCCAAGGTCGAGAAGGACAAGTGCGTGGCCTGCGGTCGCTGCGTTGAGGTGTGTCCGGCCGGCGCCGCCAAGCTGGGCCAGAAGCTCTGCAGCAAAAAGGCCGGCGGCCGCTTACCCGAGTATCCGCGCCAGGAGCTGCCCGATGCCACCAAGTGGGACCACACCAAGTGGTCGCCCAACTACCGCAACGATAACCGTATCGAGACGCACGAGTCCGGCACCGCGCCCTGCAAGACGGCCTGCCCCGCGCACGTTGCCGTTCAGGGCTATCTGAAGCTTGCGGCGCAGGGCCGCTATGACGAGGCACTGGCGCTCATCAAGCGCGAGAACCCGCTGCCCGCTATCTGCGGCCGCGTGTGCAACCGCCGCTGCGAGGACGCCTGCACCCGCGGCCGTGTGGACGCCGCCGTGGCTATCGACGAGGTCAAGAAGTTCATCGCCCAGCGCGATCTGGATGCCGCGACCCGCTATGTCCCACCTGTGGTGACCCCGACGCGAGCCGGCGGCTTCGACCAGAAGATCGCCATCATCGGTGCCGGTCCGGCCGGCCTGTCCTGCGCTTTCTACCTGGCCGAGAAGGGCTACAAGCCCGTCGTGTTCGAGAAGAACGAGCGCCCGGGCGGCATGCTCACTTACGGTATTCCCAGCTTTAAGCTGCAGAAGGACGTTATCGAGGCAGAGGTTGAGGTCATTCGCCTGATGGGCGCCGAGTTCCGCTATGGCGTTGAGGTCGGTCGCGATGTGACGCTCGACGAGCTGCGCGAGCAGGGCTTTAAGGCCTTTTATGTTGCCATCGGCTGCCAGGGCGGCCGCCTCGCCGGTATTCCGGGCGAGGCGGCCGAGGACGTGACCGTGGCCGTCGACTTCTTGCGCGAGGTCAACAGTGGCAAGATTGACGCGCTGCCCGGCCGCACCATCGTGGTGGGCGGCGGCAACGTGGCTATCGACGTCGCGCGCAACGCCTGCCGTCTGGGTTCCGAGCACGTTGAGATGTTCTGCCTGGAGAGCGAGGCCCAGATGCCCGCCAGCGAGGAGGAGCGTCGCGAGGCCGTTGAGGACGGCGCGCACATCAGCTGCGGCTGGGGCCCCAAGGAGGTTCACCTGGACGAGGCCGGTCGTGTGTGCGGCATCACCTTCAAGCGCTGCACGCGTGTCTTTGACGACGAGGGTCGGTTTGCGCCCGAGTACGACGAGAACGATATGCGCCGTGTCGATGCCGACCGTGTCGTCATGTCGATTGGCCAGTCCATTGTGTGGGGCGATCTGCTGGCTGGCTCCAAGGTGGAGCTTGGCCGCGGCCAGGGCGCCCTTGCCGATCCCCAGACCTATCAGACCGCTGAGCCCGACATCTTTGTAGGCGGCGACGTCTACACCGGTCCGAGCTTTGCCGTCGACGCTATCGCCGCCGGTCACGAGGCCGCCGTCTCCATCCATCGCTTTGTGCAGCCGGGTTCCACGCTCACCATCGGCCGCAACCAGCGCCGCTACACCGCGCTCGACCGCGACGATGTCGTGATCGAGAGCTACGACAACGCGAGCCGCGAGGTGGCGCATGTGGACCGCGAACGCGAGAAGGCCGCGCCGTTTAGCGAGTACGTCGAGACCTTCACCGAGGAGCAGGTGCGCGCCGAGACCGCCCGCTGCCTGGGCTGCGGTGCCTCGATCGTCGACCCCAACAAGTGCATCGGCTGCGGTCTGTGCACCACCAAGTGCGCGTTCGATGCCATCCACCTGGATCGCGATCGCCCCGAGTGCTCCACGATGGTCAAATACGAGCAAAAGCTCCCGAGCCTTGGCAAGTATGCTTTAAAGCGTGCAATCAAAATCAAGTTCGGTCGAAATAGGTAACCATGGCGGGTAAGGGGACGGCGCAGACTAGATTTTGCCGTCCCCTTGCTTTGAGTTTGCATCGCATCAACCGTTGTTGAAAGGTTTCTACCTTGCATGAATTGGGAATCGTCTATCACATTATTCGCGATGTCGAGAACGTGGCGCGCGCCAATGGCGTGAGTCGCGTTTCGGGCGTCACGCTGCTGCTGGGCGAAGTCTCGGGCGTCGTTCCCGACTTGCTGCTCGACGCTTGGCGCTGGGCGGCAGATAAAAAGCCTATCACGCAGGGCGCGGAGCTTATTGTGGAGCCCGTCGAGGCCGTGACGCATTGCGAGACGTGCGGCTGCGACTACGCGACGGTCGAGCACGGCAAGACCTGCCCCCATTGCGGCAGCGGCGAGACATACCTGCTGCAGGGCCGGGAGGTCATGATCAAGCAGATCGAGACCCCCGACGAGGACCCGGCAGACGCTGTCCCCGACGGCCCTTCCGACGTCCCCGACGCCGTCGACGCCGCCAACCCCCTCCACATCGCCTAGGATTCCCTATAAGTTGCGGTGAAATAGTTCCTCAATCCAGCCTTCTGGCTCTTAAACAAGAACTATTCCACCGCAACTTTTTCGAGTGGTTTCGTAAACCATAAGTCACGAAATTAGTCAAGCCATGTCCGTTTAAACAAAATAGTGGCAGTACGAGCGCATTCGCACTTGTTTAAAACCGATATTAATGAACAGTATGCTTGTGTCTGTAAAATACATGGCTCGATGAGCGACGATTTGGCGGGTAATGAGTCGAAAAACAGCAACGTAATCAATTTGTAACAAACTTGGACGTTTAAACAAATAATCCAACCTTTTGCGAATTTAGCTATAATTCCACAAACCAAACAGCTATACTCCTTTCATGTCGTGTAGGAAATACGTAGACAAAAAGGAGGTTATGTGATGGTAAGTATTGTTCTTGCTAGCCACGGGGACTTGGCAGCTGGAATCAAGCAGACGGGCTCGATGGTCTTTGGCGATCAGCCGTCTGTTGCCGTGGTCTCGCTCGAGCCGAGCATGGGCCCCGACGACTTCCGTGCCAAGGTCGAGGAAGCAATCGCTTCCTTCGAGGACCAGGAGCAGGTGCTCTTCCTCGTTGATCTGTGGGGCGGCACGCCGTTCAACCAGATCAGCGGACTCATCGAGGGCCACGATTCCTGGGCTATCGTCACCGGTGTCAACCTGCCTATGCTCATCGAAGCATATTCGCAGCGCTTTGACGCAAAGAACACTGCACATGCGATCGCAAAACATCTCGTGACTGAGGCTAAGGCTGGCGTGCGCGTCAAGCCCGAGTCTCTGGAGCCCGAGGAGAAGAAGCCGGCTACGGCCGCCGCTGCTCCTGCAGGCGCCATCCCTCCGGGAACGGTCATCGGCGACGGGCACATCAAGATCGCCCACGTCCGTATCGACACCCGTCTGCTGCATGGTCAGGTGGCCACCACGTGGACCAAGCAGATCAACCCCAACCGCATCATCGTGGTTTCCGACGGCGTTGCTCACGACGAGCTCCGCAAGACCATGATCGAGCAGGCTGCCCCTCCGGGAGTCCATGCCAACGTCGTTCCCATCAAGAAGATGGCCGAGGTCGTCAAGGACACGCGCTTTGGTGACACCAAGGCCATGCTACTCTTCGAGAACCCGCAGGATCTGCTCAGGGCCATCGAGGCCGGCGTCGACATCAAGGAAGTCAACATCGGTTCCATGGCTCACTCCAAGGGCAAGGTCGTCGTCACCAACGCCGTCGCTATGGGCGATGACGACGTCAAGACCCTCGAGGCCCTCAAGGCCAAGGGCGTCAAGTTCGAGGTCCGCAAGGTTCCTTCGGATTCCTCCGAGGATCTCGACGCCATGTTGAAGAAAGCTAAGGCCGAACTGGCCGCTCAAGCATAGTAAAGGAGGGTCCGATACATGTCTGCAATCACTATTCTGCTTGTTGCGATTGTCGCGTTGCTTGCCGGTATGGAAGGTATTCTGGATGAGTTCCAGTTCCATCAGCCGCTCGTGGCATGCACGCTTATCGGTCTCGTAACCGGTCACCTTCAGGAGGGCATCCTCCTGGGCGGCTCGCTCCAGATGATGGCCCTTGGCTGGGCTAACGTCGGCGCCGCCGTCGCGCCTGACGCCGCTCTGGCTTCGGTCGCTTCTTCGATCATCATGGTGCTCGCCCTCAACGGTGGCGCCACCGATCCCTCGAAGGCCGTTACCGCCGCCATCGCCGTCGCCGTCCCGCTGTCGGTCGCTGGTCTGTTCCTGACCATGATCTGCCGTACCCTGGCTACCGCTATCGCTCACGCCATGGACGGTTGCGCCGAGAAGGGCGACTTCTCCGGCATCGAGCGCTGGCAGTACGCTGCCATCCTCATGCAGGGCCTTCGTATCGCCATCCCGGCAGTACTTCTGTGCATCATCCCGGCCGAGGCTGTTACCAACGCGCTTAACGCTATGCCCGACTGGTTGTCCGGCGGTATGGCTGTCGGCGGCGGCATGGTCGCTTCCGTCGGTTACGCCATGGTCATCAACATGATGGCCACCAAGGAGACCTGGCCGTTCTTCATCCTCGGCTTTGTCCTTGCTGCCATCCCTCAGCTCACGCTGATCGCCCTTGGCCTCATCGGCATCTCCCTTGCCCTCATCTACCTTGGCCTTAAGGATCTGGCCAAGCAGGGTGGCGGCATGGGCGGCGGCTCCGGTGACCCGCTCGGCGACATTCTGAACGATTACGAGTAGGAGGGGAGTGATACATATGGCAGAGAACAAGATTCAGCTCACCAAGGCTGACCGCAAGAAGGTTTGCTTCCGTCATCAGTTCCTTCAGGGCTCGTGGAACTACGAGCGTATGCAGAACGGCGGCTGGTGCTTCGCAATGATCCCTGCGATTAAGAAGCTCTACACCAGCAAGGATGACCAGATTGCCGCTCTTAAGCGCCACTTGGAGTTCTATAACACCCACCCCTATGTTTCCGCCCCCGTCATTGGCGTTACCCTCGCTCTCGAGGAGGAACGCGCCAACGGTGCCCCGATTGACGACGTCGCCATTCAGGGCGTCAAGGTCGGTATGATGGGCCCGCTCGCCGGCGTCGGCGACCCCGCCTTCTGGTTCACCCTTCGCCCGATTCTGGGCGCTCTGGGCGCTTCCCTGGCCCTGTCCGGCAGCATCGCCGGTCCGTTGCTGTTCTTCTTCGCGTGGAACATCATCCGTTACGCCTTCCTGTGGTACACGCAGGAGTTTGGCTACAAGGTCGGCTCCTCCATCGCCAAGGACCTCTCCGGCGGTCTGATGGGTAAGGTCACCGAGGGTGCTTCCATCCTGGGTATGTTCATCATCGGCGCCCTGGTCGAGCGCTGGGTGTCCATCTCCTTCACCCCGGTCGTCTCCAGGGTCACGCAGTCTGCTGGCGCCTTTATCGACTGGGCTAACCTGCCCTCCGGTTCTGAGGGTGTCAAGGAAGCACTGACGATGTATAACTCCATCGGTGCTAACGCCCTTGATCAGGTGAAGGTCACCACGCTTCAGGCCAACCTCGATCAGCTCATCCCCGGCCTTGCCGCCGTGTGCCTGACCCTGCTGGTCTGCAAGCTCCTCAAGAAGAAGGTCAGCCCGATCGTCATCATCCTGGCTCTCTTCGCCATCGGCATCATCGGTCGCGTCTGCGGCTTCATGTAAGCACGTTTCGGCTTAAGACCGAGAATTGCTAGGCAAGGGCTTTTGAGCCATTGAAACGGACCGCACCCGGTGGGTACACTGGATGCGGTCCGATTGTTTTATTTGGAGGGCGAGGCGCGCATGGCGCAATCTCAGAACAGCACGGTCGATCTGGCAACGCCGGCAACCTGCCTGATGGGGCTTACCAGCCACGGTAACGTGATGGTGGGCAATAAGGCGTTCGAGTATTACAACGAGCGCAATCCCGAGGATTATATTCAAATCCCGTGGGACGAGGTCGACTATATTGCCGCCGAGGTTTTACGCGGCACCAAGAAGATCACGCGTTTTGCCATCTTCACCAAGGACAACGGTCACTTTACGTTTTCGACGCGCGACGACAAAGAGACGCTTCGTGCTGTCCGCAAGTACGTCGACGAGGATAAGCTCGTGCGTTCGCCCGATTTTATCGACGTAACGACCAAGGGCGCCAAGAGCATCCCCGCTGCCATCAAGAGCCTTTTCCACAGAGACAGCTAATCGTTGGCGATAGATGGCGGAAAATGCATCCCGGAATTTGTTCTCATTCCGGGATGCATTTTCCTTTTGAGGGCCAGTTGGGAAAGCTTGTCCCATTATTTCGCGTTATTCCGGGTTATTCTTTCCGATATTGAGGATTGCCCTCGGAAACTATTCGCTATAGAGCCTTCTCGATGAGTGGCCATGCGCTACATGGCAAAGGGGTAAATCTGCTACACTAGTACAACATGCCTCCGTAGCTCAGGGGATAGAGCACCGCTCTCCTAAAGCGGGTGTCGACGGTTCGAATCCGCCCGGGGGCACCAGGGAATATGACGGCGTCGCGGGAGCGGCGCCGTTTCTGGTTTGCGGGGGCCGCCGTGCTGCTCGCCCGTGGGGGACTGGCATCTGTTTCCTAGAGTGCGCTGCGGTAAATCTTTCTCGCGTTGTCCAGCGTGAGCTTCCTGAAGCTGCCGAAGAGCTCTCCGCGGTTGATCTTGAGGCCCGGAATCATCTTTTCGATATCGTCCTCGGTGACTCCGAACTCCGATAGCGCGCGCGGCATTCCCAGCGAGACGAAGAAATCCTGCAGCTCGTCGATGGTCGCTTCGACCGCGTACTCGATTGCCTGCTCGGGGGTTACCTCCACATCGAGCTCGTCCGCGTCCGAATCGATGGGTTCGATGCCAAGGGCCTGGGCGCTGAACTCCAGGAAGCGCTCAGGGTGCTCTCGCCATACGTAGCGCATCCAGGCGGGGAAGATGACGGCGAGGCCGGCGCCGTGCGTGATCTTGGTGTCCAGTGCGGATAGCTCGTGCTCAAGGCCGCGGCAGGTCCAATCGCCGTCGCGCAGGGCGTTATGGGCGAGCGTACCCACCCACATGATCTCGGCGCGGGCGTCGTAGTCATCGGGGTTCTCCATCACCTTGGGCGCCGCCTCCCTCGCGGCGCGCACTAGCCCGCAGGCGATGTTGTCGGTTACGCCCACGGCGGGCTCGCCGGAGAAGAGTCGCTCCATGATATGGGCGATCATGTCGGTCACTCCCGCGGCGGTCTGGCAGGCGGGCAGGCTGAAGGTCAGCTCCGGGTCGAGGAAGGCGATGGCCGGGCGGTTGAGGTCCGTGTTAATGCTGCATTTGAGGTGCTCCTCGTCGTTGCTGATAACGCAGGAGTTAGAGGCCTCGGAACCGGATGCGGGGATGGTCACCACGCAGGCGACGTCGATGCGGTCGGCGGGAACGGCGCGCTTGCGGAAGAAGTCCCATACGTCGCCGTCGTATACCGCCCCAGTGCGATGGCCTTCGCGCAGTCCATGACGGAGCCGCCGCCCACGGGCAGGATGATGTCGGCGTCGTTTGCCCGTGCGAGCTCGACGCCTTCTCGTGCCAAGCCTATTTCGGGGTTTGGACGCACCCCTCCAAGCCCGATGTGCTCCACGCCCGCGGCATCGAGCGATGCCCTCACGCGGACGAGCGTTCCGCAGCGAACTGCGGAACCCCTGCCGTAGACAATGAGCGCTCAGCGGTAGCCGGAGGCGGACAGAGTCCCCCAACCTTGTCGGTCGCTTTTCGCCCAAAGACAAAGCGGGTGGGGGAGTAGAAGGAGAAATCGTTCATGGAGCTCCAATCTGGCGTTTCGCCCTACATGCGCGGAGGAGTTTTTCGGGCGCATCGCCTGCGTTCGCGTCGCAATCTCGGCGGCGCGGTGCGGTCCGTGGATTCCATCGTATCGCCCGCGGCACCCCTTACCGACGATTGAGGCGAGTCTGCATTTCGCGGCGCGACGTCCACCTGGCGGACGATATCCGTTCGCGACACGTGGCCGTCCCGGTCGCAATAGCGTATGCGCACCGGGTTGCCGAGATGGGCCTGCGACCCCTTCTCCTGATGCGAGCGCGCGAGACGGGCGAGCAGCGGCGCGAGCACCTGCTCGACCGTCTCCTCCCGATACCACGCCGTCACGGGCAACCCGTTCACGTCAAACCCGTACGTTCGCCATGCCATTCGCCTCGCCGCCTTCGCCGAACGAAACCGCGTATCCAGACCGCCGGTCCCCCACCCAGCACTTCGACGAGCCTTCGCGCTCACTTCTGCGGTCGGGATGCGCCCGCGAGGCGCTCGGCAGGCAGCGCCATTTCCGCTCGCTGTGTCGAGCGCGAGTGTCGAGAAGTCGCCATATGCCACTCAGATGTAGCATGGAGTGCCGAAGTGCACGCGCCCGTGACGAAACACTGGCGCCAACCCGTTCCGCGCACCACCCCGCCCGTAAGGTGTGTGGCGAAAGGAGGACCAGCCGCATGAACATCCCCGAGACACAGAGCCTACCTCGATCGCATTCCGCACGAGCTTCTCTGACATTTCCGCCCATTACCACGTGGAGGTCCCCGTCGCGGAGATCGCCTACGCATACGACTACATCAATTCCCGGCATGCCCCGCGCAGGCAGGCCACGCTGAACGACGGGTCCGCGGCCCGGCAGGACGAATGACGCGTTTCGGCACAGGCCATGCCGAAACGCGTCACGCAAGCAAAGGAAGGAAGCCAACATCACATGAGCATCATCGCAGCACGCATCGACAACCGCCTGCTACACGGCATAGTGGCAACCCAGTGGGTACCCGAGTTCCGTCCGCAGCGTCTCATGGTCATCGATGACATCGTCGCCAACGACCCGACCAAGAAGGCCGCCATGCGGATGGCAAAGCCCTCGGGAGTCGCCCTCTCCATTATCAACAAGGAGACGGCTCTCACGAACTATCGGGCGGGCAAGTACGACGACCACACGGTCTTCATCGTGGCGCGAGACCCCCAGACCATCCTCGACGTCATACAGACGGGCCAGGTTGTTCCCACACTCGTGGTCGGAGGCACAGTCTTTCCCGAAGAGGGGTCAGACGCCGTCCAGGTGAGCAGTCGCGCCTACGTCACCAAAGACGAGCTGCCCGCATATCGAGCGATTGCTGGCACCGGCTGCGACATCACCGTTCGCTATGTGCCGGCCGACAAGCCCGTAGAGCTCTCCAGCATCATCACGCTTTAGCAAGGGAGTGAACTTATGACACCATCCATCATCCAGATAGCCGTCGTTACACTCATCGCCTTCATCTACGGAGCCGAGAAGAACGCGGGACAAATTCTCACGAACATGTCCGTCACGCCAGCATGGTTCGTCGGACTTGCGCTCGGCGACCCCGTAACCGGCCTCGCCGTCGGCGCCATCGTCCAACTCATGAGCCTGGGCGTGGCGGCCATGGGAGGAGCCTCCGTCCCCGACTATCCCACTGCCGCCATCATTGGCGCCGTCGTTGCCATCACCTCGGGTCAGGAGGCGAGCGTCGGCGTTGCCGCCGGAATCGCAGTCGGCATGCTCGGCCTTCAGCTCGACGTCATCGCCAAGACGGCAAACGGCTTCCTCGGGCGTACCTCGCAGCGCTTTGCCGAAGAGGGCAAGTACTCGCAGATGAAGAGCGTACTTTTCCTCGGTCCGGTCTTCTATGGCCTTACGGCGGCCATCCCCACGTTTGCCGTACTGCTCTTTGGCGCCGATGCCGTCAACGCTTTCCTCTCCGTCATGCCCTCCTGGTTCACGACCGGCCTCTCCATCGCCGCCGGTATTCTCCCCGTCGTCGGCCTTGCGATGCTTCTGTCCTTCATGCCAATGAAGAAATTCATCGCCTACGCCATCGTTGGCTTCGTTCTGGCCGCCTACCTGCAGATAAGCATTCTCCCCATTGCCCTGCTCGGTGCCGCCGCGGCCATCGAGTACTACAAGTCGCACAGCAATCCGTCCGTAAACGCCCTCGACGCTGGAGGTCTGGAAGATGAGTAACGAAGTTAACGCCACCAAGGCAAACGAAGCGCCAACCCGCCTGGCAGACGGAACGTACCAGCCAGTCCTCACCGTTTCCGATCTCGACCGTTGCGGCCGCCGCTGGATGCTCGGCGCGTCCATCTATAACTATGAGTCCCAGTGTGCCCCGGCGGTCATGTTCGCAACCGAACCCGCCCTGCGCAAGATCTATGCAGGAGACGAGGAGGGCTACCGCAGGTCACTTCTGAGCACCTATCGCTATTACAATGCGACTCCCCAGGTAAGCGGCCTGCTCCTCGGCGCCGGCCTAGCCTTGGAGGACAAGGGGCACAATGACGCCATCGACGCGGTCCAAGACCTTAAGATTGGCCTCATGGGCTCCCTCTCAGGAGTCGGCGATACGATCTTCGCCATCCTCATTCCCACCATCTTCGGCTCCATCGCCGCCTACATGGGACAGGCGGGAAACCCCGTCGGCGTGCTTCTCTGGCTCGCCGTCGCCATCGCCATCTTCGTATGGAAGCTCTTTGACTGGCGCATAGGCTATAAGTTCGGCGACAAGCTCTTCACGACCCTTGCCGAGAAGATGTCCGTTTTCACCGAGTCGACGTCGGCACTTGGCATGATGGTCGTCGGTGCGCTCATCCCCACCGTCATCAAGGTCTCGTGTGGTCTCACGTTCACCATGGGTGACGTCACGCTCGACGTCCAGACGGGCATCCTCGACCAAATCATGGTCGGCATGCTGCCCGTAATAGCCACAGCCATCGTCTACGCCCTCGTCAAGCGCAAGGTCAGCATCAACAAGATTGTCCTCGGCATCCTCATCATCTCGTGGGTGTGCGCGGCTTTCGGCATTCTTGCTGCCTAGCCTAGGGCTAGACCAACCCACAAAGGACGCATTATGAGGCACATCATCATTGCATCGCACTACGGCCTGGCAGCCGGACTCGGAGACACGCTCAAGGCCATCATAGGACCGGGGCACGACATCAGGGTTGTCTGCGCGTTTACAGACGAAACCCCGCTCGAGGAGAAGCTCGCCAGCGCATTCGAGGGCATCGCCGAAGATGACGAGACCCTCGTTCTCACCGACATCCTTCAGGGCAGCGTAAACCAGCTCGTAGCCTGCTCGGCTCCGCGAGGCGCGTTCATAGTGACCGGCGTAAACCTTCCCGTGGCCCTCGAGCTCTCGCTCCACGCCGGACAGCTTACTCCCGATGTGGTGAGGCATGTCGTCACCCAAGCCAAAGAGCAGCTCGTCTACCTCGGAGATCTTACTCCGGACGTTGACGAAGAAGACGAATAGGAAAGACGCGACAGTAAGGAGGACGAGACATGCGCAAAGTCCCGACCAATAACCAGCACCTGTTCTACCAACCGAAGGACGTGTGGGTGGGAGACGTCATGCCCTTCGGCAAGGACGGCACGTTCTATCTATACCACCAGCGTGACACGCGCGACCCCGCTCCGCTTGCCGAAGGACAGCCCTTTGGGTGGTCGCTCGCGACCACCCAGGACTTCGTGACGTACCAGGAACACGGAACGGCGATCCCCCACGGCGGAGAAGACGACCAAGACCAGTTCATCTACGCCGGAACCGTTTACGAGGCAAAAGGGGAGGTACGCGCTTTCTATACCGGGTTCAACCGCAACTACCTGCGAGAAGGCAAAACGTCCCAGGTGCTCATGCAGGCGAAGGCCTGCTCGGATGATTATGCGACGTGGAAAAAGACGGGCGTTGCAGTAGAGCTCACGCCTCAGCCAGGATACGATGGGCGCAACTGGCGCGACCCTTTCGTAATATGGGATGACGACCGGAAGGAATACCTCCTCGTACTGGGCACGCGTAAGGGAGACGACCCCTCCAAAACCCTCCAAACTGGCAGGCTCGTTCACTTTACGTCGAAGGACCTCGAGCACTGGCAGTTCAAGGGCGACTTCTGGGCCCCCGGCCTCTACACCATGTTCGAAATGCCAGACATTTTTAAAATTGGCGATTGGTGGTACCTGGTCTACTCTGAGTACAGCGACGAGAACAAGATCGTCTACCGCATGAGCCGCGATCTCTACGGTCCGTGGGAGAAGCCGAGAGATGACGCCTTCGACGGGAGGGCGTATTACGCCGGACGGACCGCCTTCGACGGATCGCGCAGGATTCTGTCCGGCTGGGTCCCCACGCGCGAGAACGACGATGACCGGGCCAACTGGCTTTGGGGTGGCTCGTTTATGCCCCATGAGGTGTACCAGCGCCCCAATGGCACCCTCGGCGTTCGCCCTCCCCAAAGCATAAAGGATGCGTTCGAGTGCCCTGATGCCGTCCCGGATATCGAGCTTCGCGGAGACCACGAACGAACGGAGTGCGTAATCACCGAAAACGCAGGCGAGATCTTCTGCTTCGAGGCAGACGTGACGTTCAGGGACGCTTGCGACTTCTCAATTCGAGCCTACAAGAATCTCGAGACCGACGAGTCGTACGAATACCGCTTCGACCTCGACGCGAATCGGCTCTCGTTCGACAAGAGCCCCTGTTACAAGTGGTTCCGCGTAATGGATAAGGGGCTTTGGAGGCCAGTCTGGCTCGAGTCCGGGCGTTCTTACCACCTGCAGCTCATCGTTGACGACAACATCCTCGTCCTCTACCTCGACGGTACCGCACTCACGACACGCGTCTGCGAGAAGTTCGGCCACTCGCTTGCTGTTACGGTAACGAATGGCGAACTCAAACTGTCCAACATAGCCTTGGCGAAGGGGCTGCGCGAACAGGAAAAGTAAGCCAGTGAACCTCGTCGCCACAGCGACTCCCCCAGCAAAACACGCGAACAACGGGTCCGGCCGCATTCCGGCGACCGGACTCGTCCTGTGCCCTGATGGCACATGGCCCCGGGCTGCCGACAGCGAGGCGGCCTTAGGGGCCTCGCCTACAGATTCCTGAGTGCGTCGACGAGGGAGACCTTGCCCGCGGTGACCTCGTCGGCCTGCTTGATGACCTTTGCGGGCACGACGGCCACCACAGCGCCGGCGGCAGAGTCGATTCGAGCGATGTGGTCAGAGACGGAGCGAACGGCGAGCCGCTTGCCGACAGGGAGGCAGTCAAAGGTGGCAAAGCGCACTCCTACGGTTGGGATACGCCCGTGAGGCGCTCGGCGGACAGCGCTGTTGCCGCTCGCTGTGTCGAGCGCAGGTGTCGAGAAGTCGCCATATGCCACTACAGATGTATCATGGAGTGCCGAAGTTCACGTGCCCGTGACAAAACGCGGGCGCCAACCCGTCCCGAGCACCACCCCGCCCGTAAGGTGTGGGACGAAAGGAGGACCAGCCGCATGAACATCCCCGAGACACAGAAAGACCTGCTTGCCTACCTCGATCGCATCACGCGCGAGCTTGGCAGCACGCGGGGCGGGCGCATCCAGAACCGTCTCGACCACTTCACCACGGCATCTATAACCGACTCGCTCGCCATCTCGCGCAGCCTGGCAAGTCAGTATCTCAACGAGCTCGTGCGCGCTGGCCTCGTGGTGAAAGCAGGGGCACGACCGGTGTGCTACTTCCACCGCCGCTCCCTCGAACGCTTCTTCCAGTCTCGCATTGAGCGTAGCACCTACCCTTCGGTCGAGCAGCTCTTCGCCACGCTCGGAAACGGCGAGCGACTCGACTTCGACCGCGCAATCGGTCACGAGCTGAGCCTTGCGCCCTGCATCAGCCAGCTCTGCGCCGCGCTCAAGTACCCGCCAGCTGGCCTGCCCATCCTGCTCTGTGGCGCCTCGGGAACCGGCAAGGGTCTACTCGCCGAACTTGCCCTCGAATACGGCAAGAACGTCGGCGTCCTGCAGCAGGAAGCCAAGCTTGTGAGCATCGACTGCTCGCATTACGCAGACGATGCCCGCGCGCTCACTCACGACCTGTGCGCAGATGGCGGGCCTGCAGATCGGGCGAGCGGCGGCATCGTTTATCTCAAGGACGTCGACGCCCTCTCACCCGCTGCCCAGGACGCGCTCTTGGAGTGGGCCTCCGCACAGGCGGGCGCCATTGTGCCAGCCCCTGCTGTGCGCCTTATCTTTGCCACCTCAAACGAGGCAGACAGTACCGAGTGCCGCAGCCTCACGCGTCGCATCCCCATGTCCGCCCAGGTGCCGTCTCTGCGCGAGCGCACCCAGGAGGAGCGTGAGGAACTGACTCTCCACTTCCTCAAGGAGGAGGGCCGACGCATAGGACGCGACATCCTCATAAGTCGCGGAGCCTTCCGAGCCCTCGCCGGCACCAACTTCGAGGAGAACGTACGCGGCCTGCGCGACTGCATCACCAACTGTTGCGCCGAGGCCTATCTAGACACGAAGGGTGACAGCCTGGAGATTCGCACCTACCAGCTTCCCTCCGCAATCCTTGCCGGCTCCGCACTCGAGCGCAGCGAGAACGACATGCAGCTCATCGACACCACCCGGAGCATCCAAAGCCAGGCGGACGACCGCGCACGGCATGTACTCGACGCCATGCTGGAGCCATACGAGAGCTATCGCGAAGGCACGCTTGATGGGGGCGCGTGCAGCGCTCAGCTGGTGGAGCGAGCCCGCGACCTCGAGGACTACCTGGCGTTCGGGCAAAACCCGGGCCGCTCGAAGTCCGACGCATACGAGCAGATCGCCGACAGCGTCGTCACTTCCGTGAACGAACTCTACTCGATCGATTTGTCCCGAAAGAGCTCGCATCTAATCGCCCAGGGCATCTGCCTCCAGCTGTGGCCGCCCGCAAGCCTCTCGCGTTGGAAGAGCTCCCATGCAAGCGAGCTTTCCGGCATGCGCGGCGTCGTGGCCCAGCGCAACCGCTTTGCCGTTACTGTCTGCGCCTGCATCGCTGATGAACTCAAGGCCACGCTCGGCATCGCACTCGACGATCTCACGTGTCTGCTCGTCCTTGCGCATGCGGCACTCGCACTCGACCCGTCTAAGCGTCGTCGGAGCGTCGGTATCGTCCTCAGTCATGGCTACTCGACCGCCACGAGCATCGCCGACGCCGCCAATCGGATTCTTGACACGAGGGTCTTCGAGGCCATCGACATGCCCTACGACCAGAAGGTTACGGACGTCGCTGTTCCTCTTCAGCAAATCATCGACCGCTTCTCCTACGCAGACGAGGTCGTCATCCTCGTGGACATGGGATCGCTCCAGGATATTTATAAGAGTCTGGAATCCACCTCCGGCATGACGCTCGGCATCATAAACAACGCCTCTACCGGCCTTGCGGTGGAGGTTGGCGCCGGACTTATCGCGGGTCGCTCCGTGCGAGAGGTTCTCGACGATGCTGCGGCAGCTTGCACCTGTAATTATCACATCGTGGCGCGCAACGCCCGACCGGACGCGATTGTCTTCTGCTCCGAAGGCGGACTTGACGCAGCTGCGCGGATCCGCGATCTCGTGGCGCAGAGCCTGCCTGGCGAGTCCCCCGCGCGGCTTGTCGCCGTTGACTGGCGGCAGCTCGCCAATAACGGATCTGAGGATGCCGCCTTCTCCCAGTACAACGTGCGCTCGGTCATCGGCACGGACAATCCGCACGCCGACGGAGTCCCGTTCATTTCGCTCGAGGAACTCATCGCCGGCGAAGGAACGGCCCAGATAGACCGCGCCTTCGCACGCTTGCTCGACGCTGACAGCTTGCGCACGTTCCACCAGAATCTCGTCAAGAACATGACCCTCAGGAACGTGGTCGAGTCCATCACAATCCTTAACCCCAACAAGCTCTTCGGCGAAATCGAGAGTGCCGCAGAGCGGCTCCAGCAGCTCACCGGAGACGTGATTGGCGCTCGTGTGAGCATGGGGCTCTACGTGCACCTGTGTTGTCTCGTGGAGCGCCTCGTGACCAGAAGCCCCATCGAGAACTATGCAGACGAGCAGCGCTTCGCCAATGAACACAACGATTTCGTCGAGGCATTCCGCACGAGCTTCTCTGACATTTCCGCCCATTACCACGTGGAGGTCCCCGTCACGGAGATCGCCTACGCATACGACTACATCAATTCCCGGCATGCCCCGCGCAGGCAGGCCACGCCGAACGATGGGCCCGCGGCTCAGCAGGACGAGTGACGCGCCTCGCAAGCAAAGGAAGGAAGCCAACATCACACGAGCATCATCGATCGCTGCGTGCAAGGCGGCGGGCCTCACCGTGTTCGCCAAGCGCGAGGAGCGTTTTGGTTTTTCGCAAGCAAATGCGGACGAAATCAGCGACCAGATTCCCGATACGCTCAAACATGCAGGGCCCCTATGTGTTTAACCTCATTTTTCCGTGTGCGGTAGAATGGAGTCGTTGAGATCGCGAACGCCTTAAAGGGAGAGTTTTTGTGGATGCGCATCTGGATGGGGGCTCTTCCGCCCCGCTGTATCAACAGGTGCTCGATTTGCTTAAGAGCGATATCGAACAGGGGACATATCCCGTTGACTCGCAGATTCCAACGGAACTTGAGCTTTCTAAGATGTACGGCGTGGGAAGGGTCACGGTTCGCCACGCAATAGAGGAGCTTGTGGGCGAGGGGTATCTCACCAAGCGGCAGGGGCGTGGTACGTTTGTGACCGCGACAAAGATAATTCGCAAGGTGCATCAGAAGGACGATGTTCAGAGTTTTACCCAAGCATGCGCTGAAAACGGCATGAAGGCGGGCGCTCGCGTCGTTGCCCGCAAGACCGTTGCCGCCGATCGCGACCTCGCTTCTTTCTTTGGCTTGGATGAAGGCTCTGACCTCATCTTGGTCTCACGCGTGCGTACCGCAGACGGCGTGCCGGTCCTGTTCGAGAACAACTACTATCCTGTCGATGGATTCGAATTTCTCAAAGATATCGGTCTCTCCAATTGTTCGATATTCGAGGCCGTGGGGGAGCGTACGGGTAGGTATCCCTGCTCGTCCGATCCCTGCAGGCTGGAGATCGCCCGTGCGGGAATTGATGCCGCCCGCGAGCTCAAGGTCCCAGTAGGGGAGCCGCTGTTCTTCATGAACGCGGGCTTTCTCGATTCCAACGGAGAGCGCTTCTGCTATGGCAGACAGTACTACGTGGGTTCGCGCTACAGCTTCGATATCTAGCGGCTCTGTCTCACACAGCGCTGTTCTCGTATTGCCGCGGCAGGTCCGTTTAGCGCGTAAAAGTTACCACTTATAGAACAACCTAATATGTTTCTTGACCGACGCCTTCATGCAGGTTATACATAGAACAACCTAAGATGTTTGCCTATACGTGAAGGATTTTTGGCAAGCATCGTTGCTCTGGCAGGAGGTTAAGAATGCCGGATGCCAAACAGGAGAAGCCCAAGCGCAGATTCCATCTCCAGCTTCCCCATGTGTACACCATCGCGTTCATGCTGATCGTGTTCTTCGCGGTGCTCACATGGATCGTCCCATCGGGTCAGTTCGACCGCCAGACCATTCAGACGGCCGCGGGCGAGCGAGAAGTCGCCGTAGCCGGAACGTACCAAGAGGTCGACAAGGTCTACACCGATTCGGAGACGGGGGAGACCGTCGATCTGCGACAGGGCATCGATGCCGTCCTGCAGGCTCCCGCCAAGGGCATTCAGGCTGCGGCCGATGTCGTCGCGTTCGTCCTGCTGATCGGCGGATCGTTCGCCATCGTCACCAAGACCAACGCCCTAAACGCCGGCATGAGCCGCGTGATCAAGAAGCTGAAGAACAAGGACATCTTGATCATCCCCATCTCCATGATCCTGCTCTCGATCTGCGGCACCACGTTCGGCATGTCCGAGGAGGCGCTGCCGTTCTACGCGATCTTCATCCCCATCATGCTGAGCATCGGGTATGACTCCATGACCGCGTTCATCATCTGCTTCCTCGGCCCCAACCTTGGTTACTGCGCATCCACTATTGATCCTTTCAACGTGCTGATCGCCCAGGGCGTTATCGGCATCGAGGGAAATCCCCAGCTTTGGCTCCGCGCCATCCTGTGGGTCATCTTCACCGCCGCGGGCATTTTCTGGGCCATGCGCTACGCGCGCCGCGTCAAGCTCGATCCCAAGTCCTCCATCACCTATGAGGACGATAAGCAGAAGCGCATCGAGTTCTCTGTCACCGATGCCTCTATCGAAGAGGAGTTCACGCTTCGCCACAAGCTCGTCCTCATTGATTTCGCGGTCGGCATGGGCGTTATCGTGTGGGGCCTCGTTACCCAGGGCTGGTATATGGACGAGATCTCCATGGTGTTCCTGGCCATGGGCCTTCTTGCCGGCATACTCGGCGGCCTGGACGAGAAGACCATTGCGGAGGAGTTCGTCCGCGGAATCGCCGACTTCGCCTACGCAGCCTGCATCATCGGCATCGCCCGCGGCATCCTGGTCGTCGCAGAGGGCGGAATGATCATCGACTCTATTCTTAACTGGCTCGTCGGACTCCTTGCGGGCGCTCCGTCCTTCATCTATACCACCTTCATGTACATCGTCCTCGGCCTGCTTTCGCTGCTGGTTCCTTCCAGCTCCGGCCTCGCTGCACTCACCATGCCCGTCATGGGCCCGCTGACCGAGCTTATGGGCCTCAATCCCGGGGCTGCCGTCACCGCTCTGCAGTTCGCGAACCAGACCGTCAACACCATCAGCCCCGTTGCGGGCATGACCGTCGCGGGTCTTGCCGTGGCGAAGATCTCCTTCGGGCAATGGTGGAAGACCATCTGGAAGTTCTTTATCTTCATGGTTCTGTTCGGATTGGTCGCGACTGTGATCTCCGGCCTACTGCCGATGTAGGAGGTGCCCAGCATGGATTTAAGCGCTTCCACACCCCGTCTGCGTCGCGAGCAGGTCGCCGGCATGAACATTCACTACATCATGTGGTCGCTCGATTACTTCCTTGATGCTCAGCAGCGCCTTGGCTTCAAAACCATCGAGCTTTGGGCGGCCGAGCCGCACGTGACGCTGGACCACACGGGGTATTTCGAGGCCGACGAGCTTCGCCGCAAGATCGAGTCCCGCGGACTCTCCGTGAGCTCCCTGTGTCCGGAGAACGTGGTGTATCCGTGGCAGTACGCTGCCAGAAAGCCCCTCCACGCGCAGCGGAGCCTCGCTTACTTTAAGCACGGCATCGAGCTCGCCGAGGTGCTCGGCGCCCCGTATATGTCCATCAACTCCGGTTGGGGCGATTGGGACGAGGACCGCGAGGAGGCTTGGAAGCGCTCTGCCGAGCACTTGGCGATTCTTGCGGACTATGCCGGCGAGCACGGCGTGACCCTCTGCATGGAGAGCCTGAGGCCGGAAGAGAGCAACTTGGTGGTTACACTCGCGGACGCCAGGCGCATGCTTGACCAAGTAGCCAGCCCGCACCTTACTCCAATGGTGGACACTACCGCTATGGGAGTCGCCGGCGAGAGCCTTGAAGAGTGGTTTGCCGAGTTTGGCGATGGTGCCATAAGGAACATGCGCTTCATTGATGGCGACCCATATGGCCATCTGGTTTGGGGCGATGGAAAGCACAGTATGGACGATTTCGTACGCGTCCTCAACGCGCATGGGTTCGAGGGCTATCTTGGTCAGGAGATCACCGATGGAAGGTATTTCGATGATCCCGCAGCAGCGGACCGGCACAACATGGACGCCTTCGAGAGGTATTTTGTCGACTAGCGCGTAGCTCCCATTCGCGTGGGGAAGTCAACACGCTTGACGAGAAGACTCGCAGTAAACGTTGGCGGATTCGTCCGCCGTATCGAAAGGAAGAATAACAATGAACGCACATGATCTTATCGCCGACGCAATCGCTGAAAAGGGCGGTTTCGATAGCGTCTTCTGGGTTGCCTGCGGCGGCTCCCTCATCGACCTGCTGCCCGCCCACGAGCTGCTCAAGCGCGAGGCGACTACGTTTGCCAGCGAGGCGTATACCGCCCGCGAGTTCGATATCATGCGTCCCAAGCGCCTGGGCGAAAAGTCCCTTGTCATCGCTTGCAGCCACTCCGGCAACACCCCCGAGGTAATCGATGCGTGCTCGATCGCCAAGGCGGCGGGCGCGACCGTTATCGTGCAGACGGACAACGCGGGTTCCGGCATCGATAACGGTGAGTGGACGTGCTGGGTATATCCGTGGGGCGAGGGAGTTCCGCAGGCGGAGGTGCCCGCCGGCATCTCTTTGGCTCTCGCTTCCGAGCTCCTGGATCAGCAGGAAGGTTATGCCGACCTTGCCGACATGTACGAAGGCATCGCCAAGATGGACCAGATCCTGCCTGCAGCTCGCGAGAAGGTCAACGCCGAACTCTGCGACCGTTTTGCCGCCCTGTGCCAGGACCACAAGTTCCTGTATATCTTGGGGTCCGGTCCCGTGTTTAGCCAGGCCTATGGCTTCGCTATCTGCTCGCTTATGGAGATGCAGTGGCAGAGCTGCGCCTATATCCACTCCGGCGAGTACTTCCACGGCCCCTTCGAGGTGACCGAGCCCGGAGTCTTCTACTTCCTGCAGATGTCTTCTAGTGAGTGCCGAGCCATGGATGAGCGCGCCCTCGCATTCCTCGAGACCCATACCGACACTCTTATGGTGCTCGACGCCATGGAGTACGGCATGGACCAAGTACCGGCGAGCGTTCGCGCGTTCCTTGATCCAATCCTGTTCTACGCGATGAACTGTGAGCTGCGCTCCGCTCGCGGCAAGGTGTTCGACCATCACCCGGACGTGCGTCGTTACATGGGCATCGAGAAGTACTAGCGATTTTAAAACGGGGCGCGAGGCGCGTTGAGACGTGCGAATCCCTCGCGCCCCGTCTGCTCGCCGTAACCACGGCGGTTTACCTGAATGGAGATAACCATGGCAGCCTATCCTATAAGCGTGCTTGGCTTTGGAGACAACGTTGTCGATAAGTACGAGCACATCAAGACCATGTATCCCGGCGGCAATGCAGTTAACTTCGCCGTCTTCGCCAAGAAGCTCGGCGTCGATCGCAGCGCCTACATGGGAATCTTCGGATCAGATGAGGAGGCCGAGCACGTTATAGCATCGCTCGAGGACGAGGGCGTCGAGCTTCTTCGCTGCCAGCAGGTCCTGGGCGTCAACGGCGCCGCTCGCGTGACCGTTGACGAGACCGGGGACCGTATCTTCCTGGGCTCCAATGAAGGCGGCATACGTGGCGACATGCGCTACGTGATAGACCGCTTCGCCGCCGAGTACGTCAGCGGCTTCGATTTGGTGCACAGCGGCAACTACTGCTTCACCGAGCGCGAGCTCCCCAAGATCAAGGCTGCCGGCGTGCCTATCAGCTTCGACTTCTCCGATGACTCCACCGACGAGTACTTCGGGCAGATTGCGCCATTTGTGACGTACGCCTTTATGTCCATGGGCGACGCTTCCCTGGAGGATATCAAGGCGAAGCTCGAGTGGGTGAAGGCCCTTGGCCCTCAAATCGTATGCGCATCGCGCGGGAGCAAGGGCTCCGTCGCCTATGACGGCGAAAACTTCTACGAGCAGGGCATCAAGCCCGTGGCGCCCGAGGAGCTCAAAGACGCTATGGCGGCCGGCGATTCACTGCTGACGGCGTTTTTGGTCACCTATCTTTCCAAGAAGAAGGCCGGCGAGTGCGGCGAGGCCGCGATTCGCGAGAGCTTGGACTTCGCTGCCGGTTTTGCGGCGGAGACCTGCAAGATCGAGGGCAGTTGGGGCCACCCGCTGGTCTACGAGAACTAGTTTTTTGTCGTGGCGGGGTGTCTTGGGGCGCCCCGCATTGCGTTAGGAGTCAAGATGTCCGTTCGTGCCTGCGCGGCAGGATTTTGCTGCGCCGATGTCTACCAGAATCTGGATCCCCTGGGTTGCATCCAAGGGGGCCTCTCAGGAGCGCTTCGAGGGGTGCTTCTTGAGTATATGAAGGCAAAAGGGATATGCAATCTTCATATACGGCCTTCTTTTAGAGGGCGTTGTCCTTACTCTTTCATCTCCTTGCCTATGGACATTTTGTCCATAGGCAAGAGTCCATGGTCGAGATCATGGTGAAGTTCTGCGGCCAGTAATTACTGCATTACATATTCTGTTGTCACCTGGGAGGCTCGCTTTTGCGGGCCTCTTTGCGTTGCTAAGGGGCCATGGTCTGTCGATAAATAAAGCGCCCGCTTGCGGGGGAGCAAGCGGGCGCCGTTGAGCGAATATGTTTGCGGCCCTAGCCGCTGCGGGTGATGGGTCCTCGACTAGTTAGTCGTGCCGGAATCGTCGCCCGAATCGGAGCCAGAAAGCGAAACCGTCAACGTGATCGTGCTGTCGGTGGACTGCTTGCCGGTGGGGGAGACGCCCGTGACGGTGGCGTTTTCGTTGCCGCTCACGGGGTTGCCGTTCTGGTCGCAGAACGCGATGTTGTAGAAGCCGGCATTGTTGAGCGCGGTGACGGCGGCAGAGATGCTCTTACCGTACAGATTGCCCGGAACGCTCGCCTTGCCGGACTTCTTGGCAATGACGACGGTAATCGTGGCGCCGGGCTTCTGCTTGCCGCTGGGGTTCCAGCTAATCACCGTGCCCTCGGTAACCGAGTCGTTCTCCTGATAACTCACGTTAACGCCAAAGCCCGCCATGTCGAGCGCATTGCGCGCCTGGGACTCGGTCATGTCAGTCAGATCGGGAACAGAGGTGGTATCCGGGCCGCTCGAGACCTTGTACGAGATGGTCGTGCCCTTCTCGACTTCTTTGCCGGCATCGGTGCCCTGCTCAAAGACCTGGCCTTCCTCGGCTTCGTTGGCTTCCTCGGAAGCGCTGCCCTTAAGGCCAACGCTTGCCAGCGCTGCCTCGGCCTGGTCCTTGGTCAGGCCAACGAGCTGCGGAACCTCAACCTTCTCGGAGGGCTTGGGGCCCTTGGAGACCACCAGGTTCACGCGCGTGCCCTTGGGCTTCTTGGCGTTGCCGTTGGGGGTCTGCTCGGCAACCTTGCCCTCGTCGACGTCGTCGTTGTAGCTCTGGTCGACGGTGCCGACCTCCAGGCCGGCTTCCTTGATCAGCTCGACGGCAGTCTGCTGGTCCTTGCCCAGCACATCGGGCACGGTGACCTGCTCGCCGCCAAAGAGTCCTGTGGCAAAGGCCACCACGATGCCGATGACGGCAACGGCTGCCACCACGGCGGCGATGATCTTGTTCTTGTTGGATTTGGGCTTTTCGACCTCGTAGGAGCCGGTGGAGCCCGAAACCGAGCTACGGGCGGTATTCTGGCCGCTCACGCCCGAGACGGGACGCACCATGGCGCGCGTCTGATCGGAAAGCTCGCGAGTCTTGGTGGCGACCAGCTCACCGGGGGCACCGATGATGCGCGTGGGCTCCGAGACGTTGACGGCACGGCCCGACAGGTAGCTGTTGAGCACCTGACGAAGCTCGTCGGCGGTCTGGAAGCGGTTTGCCGGGTCCTTCTCCATGCACTTGAGGATGATGCGCTCAAGGTCGGCGTCGACACCGGAGTTGATCTGGCTCGGCGGAATAGGCAACTCGTTGACTTGCTTGAGTGCGACCGAGATGGCGTCGTCACCGTCAAAGGGAACGCGGCCGGTGGCGCACTCGTACATCACGACGCCCAGCGAGTAGATATCCGAGGTGGGGCCGAGGTCCTGACCGCGGGTCTGCTCGGGGCTGACGTAGTGGGCGGTTCCCAGCACGTTGTTATCTTGCGTGAGGTGGCTGTTCTTGGCACGCGCGATGCCAAAGTCCATCACCTTGATGTTGCCGTCGGGCAGCACCATGATGTTCTGCGGCTTAATGTCGCGGTGGATGATCTCGTGCTTGTGGGCGACCGAAAGCGCAGAGCTGATCTGCGAGCCGATCTGGGCGACCTTCTTGGGGTCGAGGGCGCCGTGGCTCTTGATGCCGCTCTTAAGGTCGGTGCCGCGCAGGTACTCCATGACGATGTAATAGGTGTCGCCGTCCTTGCCCCAATCGTAGACGCCCACGATATAGGGGGAGGAGAGGCCGGCTGCTGCCTGTGCCTCCTGCTTAAAGCGTGCGGCGAAGGTTGCGTCGCCAGCATACTGTGGCAGCATGATCTTGACGGCTACCGTGCGGTCGAGGACCTGGTCCTGTGCACGGTAGACGGTCGCCATGCCGCCTGTTCCCACCTTATCCTTGAGGAGGTATCTTCCCCCGAGGACCCTCTGTTCCATTCCTGCTCCTAACATAACTATTCGCTCAACGATGTGTGTAGTACCTACGATGTGGCCGCTGGGGCCGTGTGGCGCGTTGCCGCTAACTCTTCGGCCGCGGCGCGCCTCGGGTGTCCGATTCAATCATGGGCATCACGCTCCCTGTGCGGCAAGCGCCGCGGTCAGGACGATGCCGGCGATCTTGGCGGCCTTGACGTCATGCTTGTCGTAATCCTCTAAGGCCACCGAGATAGCGACTGTGGGTGAATCGTAAGGTGCAAAGCCAACGAACATCGAGTTGACGTTGGTGCCGCCGGTCTCGGCCGAGCCAGTCTTGCCGGCGACCTTGACGCCGGGGATTTGGGCATCGGTGCCGGTGCCGGACTGGACGACGGCAAGCATGGCCTGCTTGACCTGGTCGGCCGTGGCGGAGCTGACGGCCTGACCCAGCGAGCGGGACTGCGTGGTCTTGACCACGGTTCCGTCCGGGGCGAGTACCTGGGCTACAAAGTACGGGTCCATGACCACGCCGCTGTTAGCGATGGCGGCGGCAATTACGGCGTTTTGCATGACGGTGGTCTGCGGGCCGGGCGTGTGGTCCATGCCGACAGGCTGGCCGGCGCCGGCCCAGGCGGTCTCCCACTCGGTCATGAGCGACGGGTCGGCCATGATGGAGGCCGCGGAGGTCAGGTCCTGGCCGAGCTTTTGGCCGTAGCCAAAGGCGTTGGCAAACTGCACGAGCGTGTTTGCGCCAACTTCGTTTGCCACCTGGCCAAAGACGACGTTGGAGGACACGGCAAAGGCCTGCTGCAGGCTGATGGTGCCGTAGCTCTCGTTGGCATAGTTGGTGACCGGTGCGTTGCCGATGTCCATGGAGCCGGGCGCCTGGTAGGTGCTGGTAAGGCTGGCGGTACCGGTCTCGAGTGCCGCGGAAAGCGTAACGACCTTAAACGTTGAGCCCGGCGTGTACAGCGCGTCCATGGCACGATTGTACATGGAGCCGTCCTCGCCGCCGCCCGTCTGCAGCAGGGCATCGATGTTGGTGTTGTCGTAAGTGGGCGAGCTGGCACATGCGAGAACCGCGCCGGTACGCGGGTCGATGACCACTACAGCGCCCTTAAAGCCCTTGAGCGCCTGCTCGGCAGCCGTCTGGATGCGCGAGTCGATGGTGAGCTTGGCGGTGTTGCCCGGCTGGGTCTGGCCCGCGAGCGACGCGATGGCGTTGTTCCAGCTGGAGTAGTCCTTAGAACCGGTGAGCGTGTCGTTCATGACGCTCTCGATGGCGGTGGTGCCATACTGCTGGCTCACGTAGCCAACCACGTGTGCTGCCAGGTTACCGTTGGGGTAGGAGCGTACGTAGGTGCCGTCCTCCTGCTGCAGCGACTCGGCTAGCGTCACGCCGTCGGACGTGATGATGGAGCCGCGCTGGATGTACTTGGAGCGGGCGATGGTGTGGTTGTTGGTCGGCATGTCCTGATAGTCCTTGGCCTTGATGACCTGGACATAGGTGAGGTTGCCGATAAGGATGGCGAACAGCGCCGTAAAGGCGAGCACCGCGCGGGTTAGACGGTTGGCGAGCGCCACGCGGCCGAGCACACCGGATTCAGGTGTGTCGAGCAGGCGACGGCGCATGCGCGAGCCGACGGAATGGCTGCCACTGCCGTAGGAAGACGAGGTGGCAAAGCGCGTGCCCGTCGGGGCGGCGGCAGATGCGACCTGATCATCGGTGATGGCGGCCATGGTGCCGGTGCCGGTAAGTTCTGCCTCGCGTCCGGTCGCCTCGTCACCAGCGCGCAGCAGGAGCGCGACGATGATAAAGCTTGCCAGCAGCGAGGAGCCGCCCTGGCTCATAAAGGGCAGGGTGACGCCGGTCAGCGGGATCAGGCGGGTAACGCCGCCTACGATCAAAAAGGCCTGGAAGCTGATGGCTGCCGTAAGGCCCGTGGCACTAAAGGCGGCAAGGTCGGACTTTGCGCGGGCAGCTGTGGTCAGGCCGCGAACGGCAAAGAGCATAAACAGGATGAGCACGGCGCCGCCGCCCAAAAGGCCCATCTCCTCGCCGATAGCCGAGAAGATAAAGTCGGACTCGACGACAGGGATGTTGTTGGCCATGCCGTTGCCGATGCCAACACCGACCAGACCGCCATCGGCAAGCGAGAAGAGCGACTGGACGATCTGGTAGCCCTGGCCCTGGGCGTCCTTAAACGGATCGACCCAAACCTGGAAACGCACCTGAACGTGCGACAGGAACTTGTAGGCGCCCACGGCTCCAACGGCCAAGAGCGCAAGACCGATAACGACATACGAGAATCGTCCCGTGGCAACGTAGAGCATCAGCAAGAAGATGGTGTAGAACAGCACGGCCGAACCCAGGTCGCGTTCGAAGACGACGACGAGCAGGCACACACCCCACACGGCAAACAGCGGCAGCAGCAGTCGCAGACGAGGGATCTTAAAGCCTAGGATCTTGCGGTTGGAGATGGAGAGCAACTCGCGGTTCTCGGCCAAGTAGCCGGCCAAGAACAGGACGATAAAGACCTTGGCGAACTCGCCGGGCTGGATGGTAAAGCCCGCGATGCGAATCCACAGCTTGGAGCCCGAGATCGTGGTGCCGATAAAGATAGGCAGCATCAGCAGAATGATGCCGATGATGCCAAAGGTGTACTTGTAGCGCATGACCACGTCGAGGTTTTTGACCAGTGCAAGCGTTCCCACCATGAGCGCCACCGAGACAAACAGGATGATGAGCTGCGAGATGGCGAGAGCGGGGGCGAGGCGTGTCACGAACGTGATGCCGATGCCCGAAAGCACAAAGACAATGGGCAGGATGGCGGGGTCGGCACCGGGCGCCAAGATGCGCACGGCAATGTGGGCCGCGGCAAAGGCGGCAAAGAGGCCGATCGGTACGGCGAGCGTCTCAAAGGAGATGGCAGCGCCCGCGGTGAGGACGTACATCGCATACAGCAGGATGACGGGGAACGCCGAGGCGATGAGCAAGAGCAGCTCGGTGTTGCGGCGACTCATAAGCGGCACTCCCTTTCTAATTCTTATCGGAGGCTTCGGCCTCGGCGGACTGTTCGGCGGTTTTCTCGGAATCTGATTCGGAGGTCGATCCCTGATTGGTGTTGTCGCGAATCGTTTGCGCGTCGATCACCTGGCGGGTCTGCTCCTCGTCGATCTGGTGGCGGTACTTGGATATCGTGTCCTGCGCATCGTCGACACTTGTTTGCGGAATGCCAGCCTTGAGGCGGTTTTGCGTGTCTTCGGGCAGATCGGACAGCTTAATGCTGGTTTCGCTTTCGAGCCAGTGGAGCTTGAGTCCGAGCGGCTTGCCGGGCAGGCCGCGCCAGACGGCGACATTGCCCTGGTAGGTACCCAGGTAGTACGAGCCGGTGACACCCGTGTAGGCCCAGATGCCAGCTGCCAGCACAAAGACGAGGGCCAGGATGGCGGCGATAGTAATGTTGCGGCGACGCACGCGTTGCGCCTCGCGCATAACGCCATCGTCAACCAGGTCAACGACTACTACGGTCACGTTGTCGTGGCCGCCGGCGGCAAGCGCCGCGTCCACTAGGTTGTCGACGCAGATTTGCGCGGTTGAGGACTGCGTGGCGATGTTCTCGATATCGCTATCGGGAATCATGCTCGAAAGGCCGTCGGAGCACAGGATCAGGCGGTCGCCTTCCTCGATATGCAGAGTGAAGTGGTCGGCATACATGGCGGGGTCCGAGCCCAGTGCACGGGTGATGACCGAACGGTTGGGGTGGACGCGAGCCTCGTCTGCCGTAATCTCGCCGGCGTCCACGAGCTCTTCCACATAGGAGTGGTCGCGGGTCACGCGGATGAGCGTGCCCTCGTGGAGCAGGTAGGCGCGAGAGTCACCCACGTGGGCGATGGCGAGCGTGTCGTTTTCGATATAGGCGCAAGTGGCTGTGCAGCCCATGCCGGGCTTGCCCAGGCCATTCAAGGCGGCCTCGATTACGGCGGCGTTGGCGGCCTCGACGGCTGCCGCCAGGCGTGCGGCGTCGGCAGACTGAGGAGCTGTCTTGGCGATGGTCTCGACAGCGATAGAGGAGGCTACCTCGCCGGCAGCGTGACCACCCATGCCGTCGCATACGCAAAAGAGCGGCGACTGCACCAGGTAGGAATCCTCATTGTGCGGACGCACGCAGCCAACGTCGGAGCGGGCGCCCCACATGAGTTGCGTGGTGGTGCCGGCATCATAGGTCGAGGCGGTCTCGATGCGCTCCTCGGTTAGGGGTTCAAAGCTCATGGTCGAGCCGGGGTCTTTGAGCTTGGCCTCAACGGCGGCAACGTCGATTTCGGCTGTGTCACCGGGAGAGACGGTGTCGGTCTCGGCGTTTGATTCGGAATCGCCGGCGTCCGGGGAGTCGGGCTCCTCGGACGCGCGGGCGGTCGACTCGTCATCTTGCGGGCTGACGTCTATAGGCTCGGGCGTCGCAAAGTGCGACGGCGCGGGCGTGTTTTGCGACTGGGCGGCGGGCTCGGCCACGGCATCGGACTCGTTTGCGGGCGCAGACTGCGGGGTCTTGGGTGCAGGGCCGTCCTCGGGGGATGGCCCTGCCTCGGGCGCCGACGTAGACGCGGGCGCAACCTCGGATGCCGGGGCTATGGGAAACGCCGGCGCGGCGGGCTCGGGTGCCGCAAACACCGCAGCGCTCTCGTTGATTGCCGCGGCGACGGGCTCTGCAAAGTGAGCCGGCGCCGGGGTTGCTTCGGGCGCTGTGGACTGTTCCGCAGCATGTGCCCCGATGGGCGCTGCTGCGGCATCCTCTGCGTCCTCGTTATCGGCGAGATCCGAAATATCATGCGTTACATGCGAAAGAGGCAGGGAGAACACGGTGTCCTCGGGCTCCACGGGTGTGGAGTCCGCCGGAGCGGCGTGGGCCGGTGCAGCTGTGGCGGCGGCCGGTGCCTCGGTCATGGTTGCGGACTTGTTCTCCTCGTCGATCATCGACGGTTCACCTTCATGACCACGTCGCCAATCTGGACTTCGTCGCCCTCGCGCAGCGTTGCGGGCTCAACAAGCTGGCGGCCGTTGACGAGCGTGCCGTTAAGCGAGTTGAGGTCCTCGATGATGAGCGCCGGGCCCTGCAGCGAAAAGCGCGCATGCGAGGCCGAGACGAACGGTTCGTTGATGCAGATGTCCGAAGATGGCGAGCGACCGACGATGACGGGGCCGAGCATGTCTACGTGGATGCCGCGGATGCCGCGCGGACCCTTGTCCACATCGATTGTCCAGATGGCCGAGTCGCGGCGCTGTCCGCGCACAAGTCCCACGCCGGTCTTCATAACGGCGAACAGGAAGATATAGAGCAGGGCGACCAGGACGATGCGGCCTGCAAAAAGGACGATATCGATGTTCATAAGCGACTATCCCCTAAATTCAAAGGTACTCAGGCCAAACGTCAGCAGATCGCCGTTGCGCAGCGGGCAGCGCGTAATGCGGCGGTTGTTGACGAGCGTGCCGTTGGTGGAATTGAGGTCCTCGATCGACCAATCCGAGCCCGTAAAGGTGAGCTGGGCGTGGCGGCGCGACACGTTGGGGTCGCGCAGGGCAATGTCGGAAACTGAGCGCTCGCGACCGATGGTCACCTGTGCGGAGGTGATGCTATGGCTCTCGCCGCTCACGACGTCGACGAGCTGGGCGAGCGGGCGCTGCGGGGCGCGAGTGCTCGCCATGTTGGAGGCGATGCCGGTTGCGGCGCCTAGGCCCACGGCGGCACCGGTCGCGGCGGCTCCGCCCATGCCGGCAAGCGCGTCGCGCGAGATGGTCTGCGGCACCGGGATGGGTGCGGCGGCGGGGTCGGGGACGCTAGGCGCGAAGGGGTCTGCCACGGCAAGCGGGTCGGGAGCGGCGGCGCGAGGCGTCGGCTGCTGCTGGGGCATGGCGGCGGGGCGCTGCTGCTGCGGGGCAGCAAACTGCTGCTGGCCGGCGCGCGGGGCGCTGGCGGCACGGCTTGCCGCGGAGTTGTTCTGGCCCAGGCCGTTTTGATAGGCGCGCTCTTCTTCGTACAGGCGGCCGAGCGTGGGGGCATCGACGTTCTCGGCAAAGACCGAGAACTTGCCGGCGCGCAGCTGCGGATCGATCATAAAGCGCACGAGGGGCTCGCCGACAAAGACATAGCGGCGCTTTTCGGCCTGCGCCTTCACAAACTCGCGGACCTCGCGCGAAAGCTCGGGGTAGAACGGGGCGAGCATGGGATCGTCGTCGGCGGCGATAAGGATGGTATAGAGTGCCGGCGCCGTGTTGACGCCGTTAATCACCAGAGTCTGATTCTCCATGTCGCGAGCGGCCTGCTTGGCAAGCTTCTTAAAGGAGAACGGGGCACGGGTGGCACCGAAGATGCCGGCCACGTGGTCCTCGAAGATGTTCAGGAAGTTCACGAAAGATCACTCTCCGTATAGGTTCTTTGGTATCCGAGCAAATATAGGCATATCCCAACGATTATAGAGGATAGGATTCCCGTAACCGCCGCCTTGGCGACGACCGGGCCCGCAAGGCTGGCAATTTCCATATGGTGTGCAAGACAAAACGATACGGCCGAGCCGATGCCGGCGACGGCAATTGCGACGATGGCGGCAAGGTTCGATCCCTGCTCGGCGCGCTTGGCATGAGCATTGAGCAGCAGCGATGTTGCCGCGGCTATTGCTGCAACCAGCACGATTGCAGCGAGAAGGAGCGCGTCTCCCAGCGCTGCGACGACATTGCTAAGCCCCAGTACGCCTCCCGCAGAGAGAGCCGCTGCGGCAAGGCGGGCAAAGAGTGCGCCCATGCCCGTGGCCGCCGCTGCGCTTGCCGGGCCGAGCCAAAACGCCGCGATGCTCGTGGCGGCTCCGGCGGCAAGGAGGGCGTCGCCGGTTAGGCAACCCAGCGCAAGCGCGCAGGTGAGCGTCGCGCTCGCAGCCGCCTCGGTGCGTCCCCAAGCAATCCACCAACCGGACATGGCAGCGGCAAAAATGACCGCGACCGGCAGCATCGACAGGATGCCCTGCGCCTGCATGGTGGCGTTGGCCATGAGCACCAAAAAGCCCACGGCCGAGATGGCCGAGCCAATCTGCGGGGCCAAGCCTGCCGCCGCGCCAATGGCGACGGCCGCCACGACCAGCCCGGGAAGCGTCGCGACGCCGGCTGTCTGCATAAGCAAAAAGCTGAAGGCTCCGCATGAGAGCGCCGAGATGCCGCGCATGGTGTAATTGCGTGCGCGGCCCCAGCGCGTGCCCGCCCAGCCAAGTGCGGGGTCGACCTCGACGGTGTCATCCTCGTAGCTCGATGGCTCGATATCATCTGCCGCGCACTCGTCATTCGAAAGCTCGCCTACCATCTGCTCCAAGCTGCGACGGCCTTCGCGCACGCTCCCCAAGCCGGCAAGGAGTCGGTCGCAGAATGCCTCGATGCTATCGGGGCGGTCTTGCGGCATGGGGGAGAGAGCGCTCATGAGCGCCGCCTCGGCCCCCGGGGGAAAGTGAGGGATCAGTTCGCTGGGATAGGTGGCGCCGCCGATGATGCGGTCGAGCGAGTCGGCAGGCGTGGCCGCCATAAAGGGGGCACTGCCGCACAGGCCCTCGTAGATCACGCAGGCAAGGGCAAAGACATCGGCACGTTCGTCGACCGTGCCGGTCTCGATATCGAGCTGCTCGGGCGGCATGTAGCCGATGGTGCCGCCGCGCGATCCGCCAAAGCCGCCGGCGGACGACAGCCGCGCCATGCCAAAGTCGGTGATCTTTACATTGCCCGAATGGTCGATAAGCACATTGGCGGGCTTTATGTCCAGATGAAGCACGCCGTTTGCATGGGCAAAGGTGAGTGCCTGACCCAGCGCGTCGGCAATGGCCGCGGCCTCGTCAAAGGTGAGCGAGTGGCCGTCCACGCGATGCAAAAACTCGGCCAACGACATACCGTCGACATACTCCATGACCAGGTAGGCATAGGCGGTGTCGTGCGTAAAGTCGATAACCTGCACGATATTGGGATGTTGAAGCATGGCGGCGGTATGCGCCTCGCGCAGCACGTCCATGATGTCGCTGGCGGGCATGCCGGCGCCGTTGATAAGGGGGATGCGCTTAATGGCCACGCGACGGCGCAGATGCGTATCGCGGCAAATCTCGATGGAGCCAAAACCGCCGGTCGCAAGCGTCTCGAGCGGCTGGTACCGCTTGAGCAGCTCGCGAGAGCTGGTGCCCTCCAAGGGAACGTCCGGCGAAAACCGGGCGGTATGTTGCGAGAAAAGCGGCATGGCCAACCCTCGTGCGTTTAAAGTTCGTTTGCGAGCGGCGGGCGCGGGGCCGAGCCATTCGCGGTGGCATAGATGCTGCTAGTGTAGCACGCTCGAGTGCATAGGGAGGATGGCGGGATGCGAGGTTGCCTGTCTGGCTTGGCCTTAGCGCTTCTTCTTGTTCTTCTTCTGCTTGCGCTGCTTGCCCTTGCTGTCCTGGGGCTTGTCGGCCTTGTCGCCCTGCTTGGCCTCGGCTGCGGCCTTCTCGGCCTTCATTTTCTTCTTCTTGGTCTCGATGCGGAGCTTTTTGTTGATGCGCGCCTTAAGGAAGGGACCAAACTGCTCGGCATCGCCGCGGACAAAGGTGTCCTTAGGGATTGTCACGCCCTGGTCGGCGAACATGGCCACAAAGATGCGCTCGCCGTCGAGTACGTGGTCGAGCTTGTCAAACGGGAAGAACTGCGACTTGCCGCTCTTGCCCCATACCATCAGGCCGTCCTCGTTGGCAGCGACGCGGCGATAGCGGCCACCCATGGACTCGTCTGCCTCGACGGCGTCGATAAAGTCGCGGGCGAGGGTGTGGTGCAGGTTTTTGCTCCACCAGGCCAAAAAGGCGCCGAATACGATCAGGACGACGCCGAACTTGATCCAGTTGCCGCCGGCCACCAGCATGCCAATGCCGAGCAGCGCGGCAAATGCCGCGGCGACATACAGCGAGCCGCGACGCCTGGGCGAGGCGACCAGGCGGGCGAAGTCGGTGACCAGGTCGTTTTCGTACTGATACTCGTTGAGGTACAGGATGCCGTCGTCGGCTGCGGCCTGCTCCTCGAGCGCGACCTCGACCTGGTCGGCTGCTTCGGAGGGAACGAGGTTGCTCTCTGCGTCTGCCATGCTCTTTGGACTCCTATCGCGGCGGGCTCGCCATACGGGTTATTATGAGTGCAGTATGCCGTGCGACCGCATGGCCGTCGCGGCAACAAGACTCAGTATACCCGGGGGAGCACCCATGGAATCGTTGTACCGAAAGTATCGCCCGCTCACCTTTGACTCCGTGGTGGGCCAGCAGCATATCGTCTCGACGCTCGAGCACGCCATCACCGAGGGGCGCCTGTCCCACGCGTACCTGTTCTGCGGACCGCGCGGTACGGGCAAGACCACCATGGCGCGCATCCTTGCCAAGGCGCTACTGTGCCGCAACGCCGAGGCGGCGCGCGCCGAGGGCGCAAGCGGCTGCATGCCCGACGGCACCTGTGAGGAGTGCGAGCTCATCGCCGAGGGCAACCACCCCGATGTCTACGAGCTCGATGCCGCAAGCCGCACGGGCGTGGACAATGTGCGCGAGGAGATCATCAACTCCGTCAACTTTGCCCCGGTGCGCGGCAAGTACAAGATCTATATCATCGACGAGGTTCACATGCTCACGACGGCGGCGTTCAACGCGCTGCTCAAGACGCTCGAGGAGCCGCCGGCACACGTGATCTTTGTGCTGTGCACCACCGATCCGCAAAAGATTCTGGAAACCATCCTCTCGCGCTGCCAGCGCTTCGATTTCCACCGCATTGGCAACGAGGATATCGAGCATCGCCTGTCCTACGTGTGCGAGCAGGAGGGCTTCGATTACGACGACGAGGCGCTGGCCATCGTGGCGCGCCATGCCAAGGGCGGTATGCGCGACGCGCTTTCCACGCTGGAGCAGCTGAGCGTTTTTGGCAACGGCGCCGTGCATGCGGACGATGCCCGCTCGCTTTTGGGCGAGGTTTCGGACCAGATCCTGGGCGAGTTTGCCCGCGCTATTGCCGAGCGTGATATTGCTGAACTCTATGGGCTCATTCGCGCACAGGTCGAGGAGGGCAATGACCTGCTTGAGCTGACGCGCGACCTGGTGGCGCACGTGCGCGATGTGTACGTGGCCTGCGTTGCCGGCGCCCGCGCCGAGTTGTTTGAGGGCGGTGCCGAGCAGGCCGAGGCGCTTGCTGCCGAGGCCGCTGCCTTTGGCGAGCATCCTGCCGACCGCCTGGCTCGCGTGCTGACGGTGCTCGACGATGCCGCGCTGGAGATGAGGGACGCGAGCGACATGCGCCTGGTGCTCGAGATCGCCTGCACCCGCCTGACGCGTCCCGAGGCCGATTTGACGATTGAGGCTTTGGCCGAGCGTGTGGCACGCTTGGAGGCCATGGTCGCTAACGGCGCCGTGCCGGCGAGCGTGACTGCTGCAGGCGCTGCGCCCGCGGCTGTCGCGGCTACACCTGCGACGACACAGCAACCGACGCTGATCTCGGGTGCTCGAGCTGCTGTCCCTGTGGCATCTGCCACTCCCACTGCGGCGACGGCGCACAAGGGCGGCATGCCTTGGGATCGCGGCGCTGCCGCTCCGGTGGCGCAGCCTGCTCCCGCGCCGACCCCCAGGCCCGCTGCGCCTGCGCCTCAGCCTACACCGGTTCCGAAGCCCCAACCCGCTGCTGTCCCGACTCCCGCACCTGCCGCTGCGCCGGCACGTCAGTCCCAGCCCAACAACGCCGCTCAGGTTGCCGCTGCCGGCGCCGCCGAGACCCCTGCGGTTGAGGATGCCGGCGAGCTTCAGCGCAAATGGGCTGAGGTTGTCGAGCGCGTCAAAGCTCAGCGGGCCTCCTACGCGGTTCTTCTGCTTAACGCCCGCGCCACGGCGGATGACGGCTCTAAGCTTACGGTGTCGTTCCCCTCAGACTTTACCATCAAGATGCTCGGCCGCGCCGATACGCGGTCGGTGGTCCTGCCGACAATCAGTGCAGTCTTCGGTCGTCGTACCGTTGACTATGTCTTGGATGGGGGTGGCACGCCGGCTCCTCAACATGAGGAGCATTCTCCATCTGCACGGGCTGCGGCATCTGCGGACCCGCAACCCGTGTCCTCGGCGGCCCCTGCATCCTCGAGCGCCAGCGCGACGCAGCCAAAAGCGGCACCGGTAGCGGCTTCGACTCCGTTGGCGCCTGAATCCGCTGCGCTAAAACCGGCCGCTCCGGCTCCCGCGTCCAAGCCCGCCGCGTCCGCACCTAAGTCGTCCAGTCCGGGTAAGGTTCCCTGGCTGCGCTCCGACAACCCTGCCGGCGCTCCGGCCACGGGCAAGCTCCCGACCGAGCCCGCGCCCCGCGCGCCCGAGCGAGCGTCCGCCCTCAAAGCCCAGTCTGCCTCGCAGCCAGCGACGTGGGAATCCGAGCAAGTGCCCTACGACGACGCCATGGTCGGCGGCTTCGCCGGCGATGCGAGCGGGGACGATCTTCCTCCGTTCGACGTGCCGGCAGCGGCGCCTGCGCCCAAGCCCGCGACTGCGATTCCCTCGGCCCCCGCAGCCGCGACGTCCGCTCCCGCAAGCGATGACGCCCCCGCGGCCCCTTGGGAGTCCAATCCCGGCGCCGGCAGCCCTTTCAGCCACCAGGGCGCAGCTCCGAGCATCCCGCAGACCGAGGATGAGGCCAAAGCCCTCATTCGCGACGTCTTCGGCCAGGCCACCATCTTCAAACCGGTGGAGTAGCCGTGCGAAAGGGCATATACGCCGAATTATGCGACCTTGCATAATTCGACCTTTGCATAATCTTTGCGTGCGGTTTGTATGGGAGGACATGTATATCGACTGAGGTAGCGTGTCCGCCCCGTTCGCTGGCCTTGCGCCGTGGTACGATTTTTGAGTTTGAAAGTCCCGCCGTGCTCCGGCTGCCCTTGCAGCTCGGCGTGCGGCCGCACGTAAAGGAGCCATCATGGCCGGTATGAACATGCAGCAGATGATGAAGCAGGCCCGCAAGATGCAGGAGCAGCTTGCCGCCGCGCAGGAAAACCTCAAGTCCCAGACCGTCGATGCCTCTGCCGGCGGCGGCATGGTCAAGGTGACTGTCAACGGCGAGATGGAGCTCGTCAACCTCACCATCGATCCCGATGCGCTCGATCCCGAGGACGTCGATATGCTGCAGGACATGATCATGGCTGCCGTCAACGAGGCCGTTCGCGGCGTCAACGAGCTCGCCAATAAGCAGATGGGCGCTATCACCGGCGGCCTCAACATCCCGGGCATGCCGTTCTAAGACGCGCATATATATGAGTGCCAACCATAGTTTGCAAAAATTGCTCGATGAGCTGGGCCGCCTGCCGGGCATTGGCCCCAAGTCGGCTCAGCGCATCGCCTATTACCTGTTGGAGGCTGACGCTGAGGAGGCGCGCCGCCTGGCCGAGGCCATCCTGGAGGTTAAGCAGGAGGTTCACTTTTGCAGCCGTTGCTTTAACTACGCCACGGCCGACGAGTGCTCCATCTGCCAGGATTCGATGCGCGACACCACTCGCATTTGCGTGGTGGGCGAGCCGCGCGATGTCCAGGCGATTGAGCGCACGGGCAGCTACCACGGTCTCTACCACGTATTGGGCGGCGTGATCAGTCCCATGGACAAGATTGGCCCCGAGCAGCTGCACATTCGCGAGCTGCTGGCACGCTTGGGCCGCGAGGACATACACGAGGTCATCATCGCCACCAACCCCAATATTGAGGGCGAGACCACGGCGAGCTACCTGGCCCGCACTATCAAGCCACTGGGCGTTGAGGTATCGCGTCTGGCGAGCGGCCTGCCCGTGGGCGGCGACCTGGAGTATGCCGACGAGCTTACGCTTGGGCGCGCTATCGAGGCCCGTCGAACGATTTAGTCGCCGGGTGCTCCGCGGCATGGCCGGCCGTTCTGCCGCACGGGGTACTCATAATTAGGCACGCGTTCGCTTGTTTGTTGTGCAACAAACCTGTTCTACTTTCGCTTATCGCGTGGATGGGGGCGTTTGTACTCCGTATTTGCTCATTCGTTGCGCAACCTTTTTGATTCGCTGATACACTCACATATGGATATGAATGAATGCGCCGCTTCTGAGCGGCGTGTTTTTGTTAGAGGAGAGCGCATGCGGGCCGGGGGCACTCAGACAAAGCGTGGCACCGCGGTGCGCATGCGACGCCGGCTGGGCCTGGCGCCTCGGGCGTACGTGCTGCTGTCGTGCTCGCTGGTGCTCGTTGTTGCCGGCGTTTCGGCCTATGGCATGACGGTGCCGTCCATGGTGCAGGCGCATGCTGCACGCGAGTTGCATATAGGGCGCAAGGCCAAGAGCGACCTGGGAACGACAACCGGATATGCATGGGCGAGCGTGGTCGGGCGCACCGTGTTTGGCGTCGATCCCGCGGACGAGGGCGAGCAGGAGTCCAACGAGATCACGCTGGCAAACGGCAAGACCATCGTGCTCACGAACACCAAGGTTATTACGAAGCTTTCCAATAACAGCGTGGCTTCTGTCATTAACAAGGCGGAGCAGCAGAAGGAGCAGGATACGCAGCAGGCGGGTAAGCCCGGCGGCTCGGACGGGTCCGGTTCTGGCACCGGTTCGGGCTCCGCCTCTGGCGGTGGATCTTCGAGTGGTGGCTCGACGGACGGCGATGCCGGCGGGGACACGGGCACGGGTGGCCTCTCGGCTGCCGAGGAGGAGAGTATCCACAGTTGGCTCGTGACCAAATACAACATGCTCGATGGCTATGTCGCCCGCGCCAATAGCGTGGTGTCGACCTATAACGCCACGGGCGACACCGGACCATGCGATAGCCTGGTCAATGACATGTTTGTCATCCGTGCCGAGTTTGGCCGGCAGACGTTTCCTCCCCAGTCAAAGTGGTATCGACAATTCGCTAACCTTTGGGGCTGCTACACAAACCTGTGTCAATGGGTCGGACATTACGGCGACGATAACGTCGCGCTCAACAACTTCAATAACAATGTGGCGGCGATCGCTCTATGATGACCAATCTTGTTCCCGCCACAAGCCAATCGCTTGCCCGCGATCCCATGGTGGGCCTGCGCCTGGCGCGCGTCGACGGGTTTGAGCCGGCCGTCGCCCTGGGCACGGACGAGCTTCCCGCCTACCTGCGCCGTTTTACGATGCTGTTTGCCGATGACGCCACCATGCGCCGCGGCGGTATCGGCCGTGTGACGCGTGCCGTCAACGCGCAGGGCGAGGCCGTGGCGCTCAAGCAGCTCATCTTGCCAACTCGCGACGAATTTGACGACGATGCCGCTCACGAGGCGCTGGTCACCAAGTTCAAGGCGGCGTTTCGCGAGGAATATGAATGCCATCGCGCCCTTTCGGGCCTTAAGGGCTTTCCCCGCCTCTATGGCTGGGGCGAGGTCGACGGTGTCCCCGCGATTGTCATGGAATGGGTCGAGGGCGAGACGCTCGCCCGCCTGCGCTCGCGCTTTGCCGTTGATGATGCCGGGCGCCTGTCGCCTCTTGTGGCGGCGCGTCTGGGTCGCGACCTGTTCGACCTGCTCTGCCGTATGAGCCTGGTGGGTGAGGGCTTTGTCCATCGCGACATCTCGCCCGCTAATATTATGGTGCGTACGGCGCGTCTGCCGCTTGACCGGCAGCTTGCCGAGGGCACTTTTGACCTGTGCCTGATCGACTTTGGCTCGTCGCTGGCGCTCGAGCCTGCATCGGCCGTGGCCGGTACCGGCGGCAAGGCGTCGTTTACGGAGCGCTATGCCACGCTGCGTCGCGCGACGGTTGCCTATGCCCCGCCCGAGATGCTCACCGACGATATTCCCGACCTGCGTGCCTTGCGCATGTCGCCGGCGATTGACGTGTACGCCGCGGCGAGCGCGGTCTACGAGCTCATTGCCGGCGTCGCGCCGTATGAGGCGGCACCGGGCGCGTCGGGGACCTCGGGCTCGCGCAAGAAGATACGTGATATCGCCAGCCCTTATCGCCTCAAGATGGATACGCTGCCCGATTATCCCGTCGGCGCCCACGCGCCCGGCTGCGACTTGACGCAGCTGTTGCGACGCGAGCCCGATGTGGCGCTTGCCGCGGCCGAACAGGCTCAGCAGCTGGGGCTCGATCCAAATTCCGAGGACTTGCGCGATGCACTGGCGTTTGTCGATACGCAGCTGTCCGACGTGGTGATGGCCTGTCTGTCGTGTCACCAGGAAGACCGTCCGGAGCCTGCTGCCGTGGAAGCGGCGCTCTCGGCGTTTTGCGACCACTATGCGCAAAATGTCGCTCGCTCGCTTCGCGCCGAGCCGCTCATGCCGTGTCCGATGGAGGTATCGGGCCGGGCGATGCGACGTGCGGCGATGATTGCGTCGACGGCGGTCTGCGGTGTGCTTTGGGCCGCGGTCGTGGCGTCGGCGGCGGTGCTGGTGTCGGGCACCCACGTGACGATTGCCGTGGGGCCTCTTATGTGGTCCGGAAAGTTGCCGGGCATCGTCGCTGCGCTGGCGTTGGCGCTGCCGGGCGTGGCGGGCATTGCCGCCGGAGCCTTGGCGCGCAATCGCCGCGCGGGGTTCTTGCAGGGCGTGCTCGCACTATCTGCCTACGAGGTTCCGGTGTTGGTCGTACTCGCATGCACGGTGTTCTCCCAACATGCCGTGGCAGGTGGTCTGGTGGCTGCCTTAATTGCGACCTATGCGCTCACGTGGTTTTTGCTGGCGATGGGGTTTGCCTTCGAGCTTCCCGTCGTGTCCGCGCGACGTGCGAAAATCCCCATGGCGACACCGCTTGCCGGCGGAGCCGCGGCGGCGCGCGTCTTTGGCGGGCCTGCCGAAGCATCTGACGATATCTCTGTGACCAAGGAGGGCTAAGCCCATGGCTTCTCAAACCGAGCTCACCCCGTGCGGGGCAATGTTCGACATCTTTAAGCGCGCGGCGCGCCTGAGCCATATCGAGCTGTGCGGTCTGGTGCTCTCAAGCCGTCCGCTTGCCGATGGCCGTAGCCCTCAGAGTCGCGCCGCCGATCGTTCGTGGGTCTCGCGCTTTATCGTGCGTGCACCGGTCGGCACACTGCAGGAGCGTTATTTTGCCGATTACGGTACCTCGGCCGCGCGCATTATGTCGCAGCTGGCCCTGCGCCGCCGCAATCCCATGGATGCTGCAGCGGTGACCAATATGGTGTGCGGGCCTGCTGGCGAACCTATGGTTCGTGCGCTCGAGGAATGCCATCAGGACACGAATCTCTATCGCAATGCGCTCGAGCGCCTGTCGCAGGCGGCGGAGCTCATGCCCGCCGAGCGCGCGGAGGCCATCCTGGTGCTGTTCGTCGCCGTAGGCTGTTCGGCGGATGTTCGCTCGTCGGTGACCTACGCCATCGATTACGCGCATGCGACCTGCGGCGGTGCCACGTCGACGCCGCGCTCGCTGAGCACATCTTCAGTCACAGGCGAGAACGAGGCTTCGCCGGCGCATCCGCTGGGACTGTTGCGCGTGCAAAACGGCTACGTGGTGAGCGCTCCGCGCTGGATTCAACCGAGTGAGGAGGGCGTCGAGATCGGCGCGCTGGCCACGGGGGAGGGCGACATCACCGACGTCGGTGACGATGTTTCGGCTCGCCATGCCCATATCTGGTGCGATGCTCAAAATGCCTGGCACGTCGAGGACCTGTCGTCCACCAACGGAACCGTGGTGGTAAACGGCGCGACGAACGTCTGCACCCAGGTCGAGCCCGGCCGCTGCGCCCAGCTCAACCCCGGTGACGAACTCAGGCTCGGCGAATCCACCACCTACGCCATCCTCCTCGGCGCTCTCTAGCCGGCAGATAGGGACCTTCCTTTTATGCCGGCATGTGGGGACACTCCTTAGCGTGTCCGAGCCAGCCGCCCGGGGACGAAGCATTCATTTTGACCCTTGGCGGTCACCCGAGGTAAACCTTTACCGCCCACCTATATTTGCCGAAATATGGCTTGGCGGCGGGGTACAATAAACCCGCATGCGGATTTCCGTTGCGGGCGCCTCCCATCGCCGGGGCGTGCCCGGGAGCATCCGGTATGCGGCCTTTGCGGCGCCCGGTCATGTGCAAGACGGGCAGCCGGGCCTGTGGAGCGCGTGCAGCCCTCCTCGTCTCGGCATGTCTTCTCTCCACGCCATGCACCTGCTGCTCGGCCTGCCTGCCAGATGATGGAAGCAACAGCGAAAATCCCATCACGCCAACATCCCGGCGATCGCCGGGGCCTGTATACCTATATGAGAGGAGAGGGGTATATGGCGCGTAAGTTTAAGTCTATGGACGGCAACGAGGCGGCCGCATATGTTTCGTATGCGTACACCGAGGTAGCGGGAATCTATCCCATTACGCCGTCCAGCCCGATGGCCGACCATGTCGACCAGTGGGCGGCCCAGGGTCGCAAGAACATCTTCGGCACCCCGGTCAAGGTCGTCGAGATGGAGTCCGAGGCGGGTGCAGCCGGTACCGTTCACGGTTCGCTGGGCGCCGGCGCTCTGACGACCACCTACACGGCTTCTCAGGGCCTGCTCCTGATGATCCCGAACATGTACAAGATCGCGGGCGAGCAGCTCCCGGGCGTCTTCCACGTCTCCGCGCGTTGCGTCGCTTCCCACGCCCTGAACATCTTTGGCGATCACTCCGACGTCATGGCCTGCCGTCAGACCGGCTTCGCCATGCTCGCCGAGGGCAACGTCCAGGAGGTCATGGACCTCTCGCCGGTGGCTCACCTTGCCGCCATCGAGGGCAAGACTCCGTTCCTTAACTTCTTCGACGGCTTCCGCACCAGCCACGAGATCCAGAAGGTCGCCATGTGGGACTACAAGGATCTGGCCGAGATGTGCGACATGGACGCCGTCCAGGCTTTCCGCGATCACGCGCTCAACCCTGAGCACCCGCACACCCGCGGTAGCCACGAGAACGGCGACATCTTCTTCCAGAACCGCGAGGCCTGCAACAAGGTCTACGACGAGCTTCCCGCCGTCGTCGAGGGCTACATGAAGAAGATCAACGAGAAGCTCGGCACCGATTACGGCCTGTTCAACTACTACGGCGCTCCCGATGCTGATCGCGTCGTCGTGTGCATGGGCTCCTTCTGCGACGTGCTCGAGGAAGTCATCGACTACCTCAACGCTCACGGCGAGAAGGTCGGCCTGGTCAAGGTTCGCCTGTTCCGTCCGTTCTCCATCAAGCACTTTGTCGACGTTCTCCCTGAGACCGTCAAGAAGATCGCCGTTATGGACCGCACCAAGGAGCCGGGTTCCATCGGTGAGCCGCTCTACCAGGACGTCGTCTCCGCTCTCTACGAGGCCGGCAAGACGGGCATCAAGGTCGTCGGCGGCCGTTACGGCCTGGGCAGCAAGGACACGCCTCCCGCGTCCGCGTTCGCTGTCTTCGAGGAGCTTAAGAAGGACGAGCCCAAGCGCGAGTTCACCATCGGCATTGTCGATGACGTGACCAACCTGAGCCTGCCCGAGGCCGAGGATGCGCCCAACACCGCAGCCCCCGGCACCATCGAGTGCAAGTTCTGGGGTCTGGGTGGCGACGGTACCGTCGGCGCCAACAAGAACTCGATCAAGATCATCGGCGATCACACCGACAAGTACGTTCAGGCCTACTTCCAGTACGACTCCAAGAAGACCGGCGGCGTCACCGTTTCGCACCTGCGCTTTGGTGATTCCCCGATCCGTTCGCCGTACTACGTGACCAAGGCCGACTTTGTCGCTTGCCATAACCCCAGCTACATCGTCAAGGGCTTCAAGATGGTCCGCGACGTCAAGCCGGGCGGCACCTTCCTGGTCAACTGCCAGTGGAGCGACGAGGAGTTCGCTGAGCACATGCCCGCCGTGGCCAAGCGCTACATCGCGAACAACAACGTCAACGTTTACCTGATCGACGCTATCGACCTGGCTGCCAAGGTCGGTATGGGCAAGCGCACCAACACGGTGCTCCAGTCCGCCTTCTTCGCGCTGGCTAAGGTCCTGCCCGCCGAGGACGCCCTGCAGTACATGAAGGACGCAGCCACCAAGTCCTACATGAAGAAGGGGCAGGCCATCGTCGACGCCAACCACAAGGCCATCGATGCCGGCGCTACCGCCTTCCGTAAGTTCGAGGTTCCGGCCGACTGGGCTACCGCCGAGGATGCCGCCCCCGTCGAGCTCTCCGAGGAGACCAAGTCCGCCATCGCCCAGCAGGTCAAGAACCTGCTCGAGCCCATCGATCGCATGGATGGCGACAGCCTGCCCGTTTCTGCCTTTGTCGATTGCGCTGACGGCCAGTTTGAGCTGGGCGCCTCCGCATACGAGAAGCGCGGCGTCGCCGTGGTCGTTCCTCACTGGGACGAGACCAAGTGCATCCAGTGCAACCAGTGCGCCTATGTGTGCCCGCATGCCACTATCCGTCCGTTCGCGATGACCGAGGACGAGGCTGCCGCCGCGCCCGAGGCTACCCGCACGCTCGACGCTATGGGCCCCAAGGCCAAGGGCATGAAGTTCACCATGGCTGTGTCCCCGCTCGACTGCATGGGCTGCACCAACTGCGTCAAGGTCTGCCCCAAGGGCGCCCTCGAGATGGTTCCCACCGAGCAGGAGATGGACCAGCAGCCCGTTTGGGACTACATTGTCGAGAACGTCTCCGAGAAGAAGGAGCTCATCGCGGCCAACGTCAAGGGCAGCCAGTTTAAGCAGCCCTACCTGGAGTTCTCCGGCTCCTGCGCCGGCTGCGCCGAGACCGCCTATGCACGTCTGGTGACCCAGGTCGCCGGCGACCGTATGTTCATTTCCAACGCCACCGGCTGCTCCTCCATTTGGGGCAACCCCGCTGCCACCGCTCCTTACTGCAAGGACAAGGACGGTCACGGTCCGGCGTGGAACAACTCCCTGTTCGAGGACAATGCCGAGCACGGTCTGGGCATGGCCGTTGGCTATGAGGCCGTTCAGAAGAAGCTGATCGCTGCTACGCAGGAGATCATCGCCGCTGACGGTCCGTCCGATGAGCTCAAGGCCGCCGGCCAGGCTTGGCTCGACTCCGTCAACGATGTCGAGGCTTCCAAGACCGCTGCCGCTGCCTACGTTGCCGAGCTCGAGAAGTGCGGCTGCGATGCTTCCAAGGCGATCCTCGCCGACAAGGCCTACCTCACCAAGAAGTCCTTCTGGGTCTTCGGTGGCGACGGTTGGGCCTACGACATCGGCTTCGGTGGCCTGGACCACGTCCTGGCTTCCGGCCACAATATCAACGTCTTCGTCTTCGACACCGAGGTTTACTCCAACACCGGTGGTCAGGCCTCCAAGGCCTCGAACCTGGGCCAGGTCGCTCAGTTCGCCGCTGCCGGTAAGGTGACCAAGAAGAAGTCCCTGGCCGAGATTGCCATGAGCTACGGCTACGTCTATGTGGCGCAGGTCGCCATGGGCGCCAACCCGGCTCAGACCCTCAAGGCCATCCACGAGGCCGAGGCCTACGACGGCCCGTCCCTCATCATCGGCTACAGCCCCTGCGAGATGCACTCCATCAAGAAGGGCGGCATGCAGAACTGTCAGGCCGAGATGAAGAAGGCTGTCGAGTGCGGTTACTGGAACCTCTTCCGCTTCAACCCCGAGGCTGCTGCCGGCAAGAAGTTCTCGCTCGATTCCAAGGAGCCCGCGGGCGGCTATCAGGAGTTCCTGATGAACGAGGCCCGTTACGCTTCGCTGACGCGTTCCTTCCCCGAGCGCGCCGAGGAGCTCTTCAAGGAGAACGAGCAGGCTGCCATGGACCGCTACGCTCACCTGCTGAAGCTCAAGACGGTGTACAACGAGGCCTAGGTCTCCCACCGCAGGATCTGAGGGCTAACCTTCGCGGACGTCCTCGGACATGAAAGAACCCCCGCTGCGCACTACGTGCGGCGGGGGTTCTTTCGTCCTGCGGAGTGTCCGCGAAGGTTAGCCCTCAGATCCTGCTACGACTACGTCCTCGGATTGTGGGGGCGGATGAAGGACGTAGTTGGTCGGGTATTCCGTCCCCTTCGCTGTTTCGCGGCTTTGCCGCGAAACCTCGCGCCACTTTGGGGATGGATGGAGGATTTGGCTGTTGTCGCCTTCTATCCCCGTGCTTTGCGGGCTGGGTGCCCTTTCGGAGCCCCTCTATATTCCTATTGCTGGATGAAAAGCCCCTTGTTTTTGCAGGGATGCATACTCGTCCTATAAGTGCATAGAATCTCGTATAGTGCGAGTAAGATTTAGCGCTTTCTGTTTGGTGTTTAGCAAAGATATAGTTTGCATAATCCAGTCTAATTCTTGCTCCATTAAAATAAAGTCGCACGTAAATGGCGTAAACATATCTGAGCTGGGGTTCTGTACGCTGAGCGGATAAAAACGACCGTTCACCGTTCAACTATTTTCAAAATGAATAAAATGAGCGATAAAGAGAATATAAACCTTAATAAACTCGTGTATCGCACGGACACGGGTTATTAATGGATTGTAGGCCTTTTACAGAAAGGATTCCAGCAATGTCTAAGCCTCTTGGCAAGCCCGATCGTATTGTCGTCGCCCTTGGCGGCAACGCCCTCGGCAACAACCCCGTTGAGCAGATCGAGGCCGTGAGCAACACCGCTCACGCTCTTCTCGGCCTGATCGAGCAGGGTAACGAGATCATCATCACCCACGGCAACGGCCCGCAGGTCGGCATGATCCAGAACGCCTTCGCCGCTGCCCACGACGCCATCGGCACCCCCGAGATGCCGCTGCCCGAGTGCGGCGCCATGTCCCAGGGCTACATTGGTTATCACCTGCAGCAGGGCATCGGCCGCGAGATGCACAAGCGCTATAAGCGTTGGCACGCCGCCACCGTCGTCACCCAGATCGAGTGCGACCCGGATGATCCCGCGTTCAAGAACCCGACTAAGCCGATCGGCCCCTTCTATACCGAGGAGCAGGCCAAGGAGTTCATGGCCGAGGATCCCTCCAAGGTCTTCGTCGAGGATTCCGGCCGCGGCTGGCGTCGCGTCGTCGCTTCCCCCGATCCCAAGAAGATCGTCGAGGCTGACTCCATCCTCAACCTGCTCGACAACGAGTTCATCGTCATCGCCTGCGGTGGCGGCGGCATCCCCGTCGTCCGCGACTACGAGAACAAGGGCTGCTACAAGGGCGTTCCCGCCGTCATCGACAAGGACCTGGGCGGCGAGCTGCTGGCCGAGGACTGCGATGCTGACGTTCTGTTCCTGCTGACCGCCGTTGAGCATGTCGCCATCAACTTTGGCAAGCCCAACCAGGAGGAACTCGAGGAGCTCACCGCCGACGAGGCCGAGCGCCTGGCCGACGAGGGTCAGTTCGGCAAGGGTTCCATGGAGCCCAAGGTCCGCGCTGCCATCAAGTTCGCCCGTTCCCGCAAGGGCCGCACCTGCATCATCGGTGCTCTGGACAAGGCCGCCGAGACCATGGCCGGCCTCTCCGGTACCCGCATCCACGAGTAGTCTCTACTCTGTTGCATCTCTCGTGGGCGCCAGGCAAAGCGCCCACAAACTAGCCTCTCTTCATGAGCCCCGCAGTCCGCTCCGACTGCGGGGCTTTTGTTTCAACCCGGCACTTAGGGACGTTCCTTTCCTGCCGGCAGCATGGGACAGTCCTTAAAGGCTGTCCCCAACGACCGCTCATTTAAGTCTGTCCCCAATGATTAGTAGTAGGCCCACATGGCTTCGATTTCATTGAGGACTTCTACGACGCCCCAGCGGCGGGCGCTGCGGCTTTGCGAGTTGGGGTCGTAGACTCCCACTTGATCGGCATCGTCGATGCCCCAGAGCACGATATAGTGTCCAACGCTGGTAAAGGTGCCGGGACGAACCGATGCGATGATGGGCGCGCCCGAGCGCAGCGCCTGGGTGATGGAGCTGCGATCGATATGGAGCTCAGTTCCGTTAAGTCCCAACTGCCACGCGCCGCTCGTCATAAACGACCATTCGGTTGCACCGGTGGGGGCGTAATTGCCCGCCTCGGAAAGCGCGCACATATCGACGGGGGTCATATCGGTGCGTCCCGTCTTAAAGATGTAGACCATGGTGAGGCACGTAGGCCCGCAGGCATTTTGGCGGATGGTGCCGCCGGCGTAAGGCAGCTCCGACCACGCAGGGTCGATCTGATAGATATGGGGCATCGTGCCGGCTTGCCATTGCGAGCGTGGGGTCGAAAAGGCGAAAGAATAACCGGGTGCGACGGGGGCCTTGAGCAGCTTGTCCTCGGCGGTGGGCTCGAGACCGGCCGAGCCGTGGGAGATACAGGAGCTCATAAGCACAAAGACCAGACAGGTGAGGATAGAGCACAGTGCGAGGCGAAGTCGACGAGCTGACAGGGCGGGGGCATTCACGTACGATGTCGAGCGGTAAGGCTTGCCGTCGCGTCCGCCTTGGGGATGCGAAAAGAAGCGGTTGATATGGATGCCGGGCTGACGTGCGCCGTTGCGGCGCAGTTGCGGAACCTCGGCCTGACGCTGTCGAGTGCGCGCGCCCAAGCGGCTATCTTGCTGCGCGCTTGTGGCCGTACTCGGACGGCCGCTCTGCCGTGCTCTGCTTGTCTGCTGCCGAGACGAAGGTCTGGGTTGCTCTTGAGGGCGTTGCGGATTGCTGCTCGTGGCCCTTCTGGGCGTCGGCGTGGTACGGCCAGCAAGGCGAACACTTTGTCGCCGTTGATCACCGTCGTTGTATCCGTATGCCATTCGTACCGCCTTGTCTCATGTATAACCTGTCTATCCTACAAAAAAGATGTGCAACAAAGGGGTCTGCGCGTCAAAAGCTCGGTAAACGGTACGAAAGGCGCAAAACACACGGCCTCAAAAACATCTCTATATGCGTCCGATGAGCGTACGCCCGTCGGGCGGGCGGCAACAATGGGCTGCAAACTGTGCCGTTCGTCCCAAAAATGGCGCCGCTCGTTTTGCAGTTCTGCCATCGGTCGAGCTACAAGCGGAGCTGCTGTGCCAAGGCCGTATCTTAAAGCCACGGAATAAAAGCGCGCGGCAAAACGGACCGCGCAAGGGGTGACGCCAAGGGCGTCAAAAAGGAAAGGAGGGGAACAATGGCGGACAAGAACGCAGAAGTTGCAGTCGAGGATAACGGCGGCATGAAGAAAACGCTTTCGCTCTGGAACTTCTTCACCATCGGTTTCGGTGCCATCATCGGTACCGGTTGGGTTCTGCAGGTCGGCGACTGGATGGTCGTGGGCGGCGGTCCCGTTCCCGCTATGATCGCATTCCTCTTGGGTGCAATCTTCCTCGTGCCCGTCGGAGCTGTTTTCGGTGAGCTCACGGCTGCTATCCCCATCTCGGGCGGCATTGTCGAGTATGTCGATCGTAGCTTTGGCCGTACGCTGAGCTACATCACCGGATGGCTTTTGGCTCTGGGTAACGGCATCCTGTGCCCGTGGGAGGCCATCGCCATTTCGACCCTCGTGTCCGAGATGTTCGGTAGCCTGCCCGGTCTTGAGTGGCTGCGCGCCGTCAAGCTCTACACCATCCTGGGCGCCGACGTTTACCTGTTCCCGACGCTGATTGCGCTCGGCTTTGCAGTCTACGTCATCTTCCTCAACTTCCGCGGTGCCAGCTCGGCCGCCAAGCTCCAGGCCTTCCTGACCAAGGCCCTGCTCTGCGGCATGCTGCTCGCCATGGGCGTCTCGCTGTTCACCGGCTCGCCGGACAATGCCATGCCTGTGTTCTCCCAGGTTGCCGGCGCTGGCGGCGGCAAGGCCGCTACCGAGAGCACCAGCCTGTTCGCCGGCATCGTGTCGGTCCTGGTTCTGACTCCGTTCTTCTACGCCGGTTTCGACACCATTCCTCAGCAGGCTGAGGAAGCAGCCGAGGGCCTCAACTGGAACAAGTTCGGCAAGATCATCTCCCTGGCCCTGCTGGCCGCCGGCGGCTTCTACATGGTCTGCATCTACTCGTTCGGCACCATCCTCGACTGGCATGAGTTTGTTAAGAGCCCGGTTCCCGCGCTTGCCTGCCTCAAGGGTATCAACATGCTCCTGTACCTGGCCATGCTCGTCATCGCCACGCTTGGACCCATGGGCCCGATGAACTCCTTCTACGGCGCCACGAGCCGCATCATGCTCGCCATGGGCCGCAAGGGCCAACTGCCCGAGAAGTTCGCCGAGGTCGACCCCAAGTCCGGCGCTCCCAAGCTCGCCTGCGTCGTTCTGGGCGTTATCACCGTCATCGGTCCGTTCCTGGGCAAGAACATGCTCATCCCTCTGACCAACGTGTCGGCTCTCGCCTTCATCTTCTCCTGCGGTATGGTCGCCCTCGCCTGCCTGCGCATGCGCTTCACCGAGCCCGACCTGCCTCGTCCCTACGAGGTGCCCGGCGGCAAGTTTGGCATCGGCCTCGCCATCGCCGCCTGCGCCATCATCATCGGCCTGCTCGTGATTCCATTCTCTCCCGCCTCCCTCAACATGGTGGAGTGGAGCATCGTGATCGGCTGGTTGGCTATTGGCCTGGCCCTCATGGCTTTCACCAATTCCCGCAAAAAGTAACGCCGAGCCGGGGCGGATCGGGTGCGCGGGACTCTCTCTTCCGCGCACCGAACCCGGTACCACTTGGGTAGCTTTGTGAGGCCAAACCCAACATGGCCTCGCCCACTATATGGATCCATAAGGAGGAACCATGTCCACTAAGTATGTAATCGTTGGCGGTAAGCTCATCGACGGTACCGGCGCCGAGCCGGTCGAGAACTCCCTCGTTCTCGTCGACGACAACGGCAAGATCGAGTACGCCGGCGCTATGCAGGACCTTCCCGAGGGCGTTGAGGTTATCGACGCCGCCGGCAAGACCGTCCTTCCCGGCCTGATCGACACCCACCTGCACTTCTCGGGCAACCTGACCGACGATGACACCGATTGGGTCATGCAGCCGCTCCTCGAGAAGCAGGCAGTTGCCGTCAAGCAGGCCTACGACTGCCTCACCCACGGCCTCACCACCGTCTGCGAGATCGGCCGCTTTGGTATCCAGATTCGCGACTGCATCGACAAGGGCGTCTTTAAGGGCCCGCGCGTTCTGGCCACCGGCCTGGGCTTCTGCCGCGTTGCCGGTCACGGTGACTCCCACCACTGCACCCAGGAGCTCAACAAGGAATCCCATCCCTGGGGCGACCAGGTCGACGGTCCTTGGGATTTGCGCAAGGCCGTCCGTCGTCGCCTGCGCGAGAACCCCGATGCCATCAAGATCTGGGCTACCGGTGGCGGCATCTGGCGCTGGGACTCCGGTCGCGACCAGCACTACTGCTCTGAGGAGATCCAGGCCGTGGTCGAAGAGGCCAAGATGGTTGGCATCCCCGTGTGGAGCCACTGCTACAACAACCACGCCGCTGCCTACGATTCCGTCCGCTTTGGCTGCGAGCAGCTGATTCACGGTTTCGATATCGATGAGCGCACCATGGACCTCATGGCCGAGCAGGGCACCTTCTTCACCCCGACGATCGCCTTCCTGCCCACCTGGTACGCCACCTATCCGCCCGTCTACGTCCCCGAGCTGCACGACAAGTACGAGGGCACCCTGGTCGAGAAGGAGCTGCAGCGCAACTACGACTGCCTGCGTGAGGCCAAGAAGCGTGGCGTCGTCATGACGATCGGCTCCGACTCCTTCTCCTTCGTCACCCCGTACGGCACCTGCTCCATCGAGGAGATGTACGAGTTCGTCGACAAGATCGGCTTCACCCCGGTCGAGACCATCACCTGCGCCACCCTCAACGGCGCCAAGATGTGCCACATCGAGGACGAGACCGGTTCCATCGAGGCCGGCAAGTGCGCCGACCTGCTGGTCGTCAACGGTGACGTCGCCGCCGACATCCATGTGCTCAACACCGACAACATGGACGTCATCATGAAGGACGGTTGGATCGTCGAGGCTGGCACCTTTGGCGAGGCCAACAAATACAGCGCCTAAGATACCGTTTGTCGATGACTGGATGTAAAACACAGTTTTTGATTGCATAATGCAATGGAGAGGGTCGCTTGCGGCCCTCTTTATTGCTATGGGTGTGGTAGATAAAAGGGGATGACGGTGGATTTAAACAGGCTGATTCTGGGCAAGAGTTACAACTCTACCAAGGTCTTTCGTACGGCCCAGCATGTGGTCCAGGCCATCCTACTCGGTGTTGTCGTTCCGGCGCTTATTCTGCTGCTTATCTGGGATTTAACCGATAATCCCAATCCCGTTCCGGGCGTTGTCGTTATTGCCGGCCTGGTCATGCTGTGCTTCTTTTTCTCGTATGTCTTTGTGGTCCCCGACGACCTCACATCGAGCGCAACCGACCGTACGCTCGCCATCGCATCAAAAATATTCGCCTACACGTCGCGCGGCCTTACGCCCGAGGCGGCCCTGGGTGCCTCTAAAATTATCCTATCCGAGACCATCGCCTCCGCCATCTGCTTTACCGATGGCAAACAGGTGTTGGCAAGCTGGGGCGAGGACTCGGCAAAGTGCCCTGCCGGCACCCCGGTAGTGCTCAAGACCACGCTCAGTGTGATTGAGACGGGTGAGCAGAGCGTGTTTTCGCGTGACACCTCCAATGAGACGGGTGGCTATTTTCCCCGCCTGCGCGCCGGCATTGTCGCGCCGCTTACCGTGCGCGGGCATTGTGTGGGCACACTCGAGCTGTATTACCCCCGCCTGAGCAGCATCGATATGCGCCAGACGGCCCTTGCTTCGGGTTTTGCCGATCTCATTTCCACGCAGCTCGCCAGCTTTGAGCTCGAGCGCCAGGACGAGCTCACAGCTCGCGTTGAGCTTCGCGCCCTGCAGTCGCAGGTCGACCCGCATTTTCTATTCAATACCATTAGCACGATTGTGTCGCTCGTTCGAACCGAGCCCGACAAGGCGCGATCGCTGCTGATCGACTTTTCCAACTACTATCGTCAGACGCTTTCTGATTCCGATACGCTCACCACGCTCGAGCACGAGGTGGAACAGGGCACCCGTTATATCAATCTTATGCAGGCCCGGTATGGCGACGGCCGTCTGCGTGTCTCGGTCGACATCGACTTTGGGGTGCGCGACAGCCTGGTGCCGCCGTTTATCTTGCAGCCGCTGCTCGAAAACTGCATCAAGCATGCGCAGCGCGAGATCGAGCCGCTTTCTATTCGTGTTAGGGCTTTTGAGACCGATGACGGCTTGGAGATCATCGTCGAAGACGACGGCATCGGAATGAGCGAAGAAGTCTGCGCGCATCTGTTTGAGCAGCATCGCCGAGAGGAGCCCGAGAGCATTACCGCCGACGGCTCCATCAAGCGAGGTTGCGGCTTGGCGCTTTTCAACGTGCTTCAGCGCATCCATTTCTTTTACGGAGAAGATTCTGGCATGCGCGTGAAGTCCCAGGAGGGCGTGGGAACACAGGTCATCGTAGAGTTGAACGGCGAGCCGCATGAGCCGGCGCCGCTAACGGTGTAGCACGCGGTTGGATTGAGAGAAAAAGAGGGGAAGCGCATATGTCCGAAGGCTGGAACATCTTGGTGGTTGATGACGAGCCTCCCATTAGGGCTGAGCTACGCTATCTGTTGGAAAAGGATACGCGTGTGGGTCAGATTGCCGAGGCGGGCAATGTCACCGAAGCCGTGGAGTCGATTCTGTCGAATAAGCCCGACGTGCTGTTTTTAGACATTACCATGCCCGGTCGCTCGGGAATTGAGCTTGCCGAGACGCTGCAGAACCTAAAGACGCCGCCGATCGTGGTGTTTGTGACGGCATTTGCCGAGCATGCGGCCGATGCCTATAACCTCGATGCTGTCGATTACATCGTCAAACCGGTCGAGGATGCCCGCTTGTCAAAGGCACTCGACAAGATCGAGACTGCCCTGGGCGCTCGCCGTGTCGTCCATGCTCCACGCCAGCCTTTGCGCCTGACGGTGGATCGTGGGGGCAAAAAGGTGTTCATTCCCGTGGCGGATGTCTGCTACTTTGAGGCGCGCGCCGATTTTTGCAACGCCGTCTGCGCCGAGGGAACATACCTGATCAATGAGTCGATTTCCTCGCTCGAGCGGCGCCTGGCCTCCGAGGGCTTTATCCGTGTCCACCGCAGTTATCTGGTCAATTTGGAAGACGTGCATAATGTCGAGATCGGTTCCACGGGTCTTATGGAGCTCAGGCTCGATCGCGTAACCTCGACGGTGCCTGTGTCCCGTCGTCGCGCAGCCGAGGTCAAGGCGCACTTGGGGCTTGCGTAGGCAGTCTGCATATCATCGTTTACCGCCGCAGGTTTGGCATGACCGTGCGGTGGGCATAATGGGTGACATCGAATGAAATCGAAAGGATCATTATGCCCGCGCTCATTACGCATCATCTGTTTGGCGAGGAAAGCATCGACCGTCTTCCGCAGGGCGTTATTACGTCCGACGAGGAGCGCATCGCCTTTATCCTGGGAAACCAAGGTCCCGACCCGTTTTTCTTCCACATGCTCACGCCGCGCGTTTCCGACTGCACGTCGCTTGCTCAGGTCATGCACCGCTCGCGTATGTCGCGCCAGTTCTCGTGCCTGCGCGACGGCGTGTCGCACCTACAGCCGCGCGATGCCAATCTGGGTCGCGCCTTTGCGCTGGGCCTGCTGTCGCACTATGTGCTCGATCGCAATGCCCACCCCTTTGTCTACGAGCAGCAGTTTGGCATTGTTGAGTCCGACCCCGAGCTCGAGGCTTCGGGCAGTCAAGTTCACGCCGTGCTCGAAAGCGACCTGGACGTGCTGATGCTGCAGCTCAAACGTGACGGGGCCACGGTCGAGGATTATCCGCCGGCGGGCGAGATCGTCACTACCGACCGCATCAATCGCGTTGCCGGCGTGCTGATGAGCTACGTCGCCGGGCGCGTGTACGGTATCGACATCCCGGTGGGGGAGTACGCCGGCGCCGTCTCGGACATGCAGCTGCTCTACCGCACTATCGAGCCAGCCGGTTCGGCCAAGACGCGCGCGATTGCCCTGCTCGAGGGCTTGGTGCACGATTATTCGCTGCTCGACGGCCTTGCGCACCGCGTGACGACGGAGCTGCCCGAGCGCACCGGTAACCTGGGCCACCTGACATGGAAGAACCCCTTTACCGATGAGGTCTCGACCGAGAGCTTCCCCGAGGTCTTTGAGCGCGCGCTGACCGATTACGAGCTCACCGTTGCCCGCTTTATCGAGACCGGTGACATGGATGCCGTGACCGGCCATATCAACTATAGCGGCCGCGTACTCGACGCCGACGAGGAGTTCGACCGCGAGGAGTAGGGTCCGTGCGTGCCCCTTTGCCGAATCCTTACCAGCGCTTCTGTGCAATTGGGGTACGATGAACTAACTGCATATCGGGCGAATACGAAGGGGCCCTGTCCATGAAATACACCAAGCTCGAGCGTAACTGGGTTATGTACGATGTGGGCAATTCGGCCCTCGTGTTGCTCAATACCTCGGTGGTGCCCATCTACTTTAACGCCATCAATACCGGTGCTTCTTCGGCAGACCTGGTGGTCGCTTGGGGCAACGCTCAGACGATCGCCTCGCTGGTCATTGCCATGCTCATGCCCATTCTGGGCGCGCTTGCCGATTACGCCGGCAACAAGATTAAGTTCTTCTTGGGCTTCTTCCTCACGGGCCTGGTTCTTTGCCTGGCGCAGGCTATCCCAATGTCCGCCATGGCATTTTTGACCGTGTACGTGCTGTGCACCATCGGCCTTAACTCTTCTATGACGTTCTACGACGCCATGCTGCCCGACATTACCACCGACGAGCGCATGGACGCCGTGTCCAGCTCGGGCTATGCCTGGGGCTACATCGGTTCCACCGTGCCGTTCATCATCTGCCTGGCGCTCATCATGGGTGGCCCCGCTCTTGGCGTCCCCACCATGCTGGCAACGCGTCTGTCGTTTATCATCACTGGTGCCTGGTGGCTCATCTTTACCCTGCCGCTCATTCGCACCTATAAGCAAAAGTACGGTCGCGAGCGCGGTTCCCAGGACACCATCGGCCACATCGTGGGCGGTGTGTTTTCCGAGGTCGGACACACCATGCGCGAGATCGCCCACAACAAGACCGTGCTGGTCTACATGATCGCGTTCTTCTTCTATATCGATGGCGTCCACACGGTCATTTCCATGGCTACCAGCTACGGCTCGGCTTTAGGCATCGACTCGACCCAGCTGGTGCTGGCGCTGCTCGTTACGCAGTTTGTGGCCTTTCCGTCTGCCATCATCTACGGCAAGCTCGCCGGACGCGTGGGCACGCTCAACATGATCCTGGTGGCCGTCGCCGCCTACATGGGCATTGTGCTGTTCGCCGCATTCTTCCTAAAGACCGCCTTCGAATTCTGGGTGCTTGCCATTATGGTCGGCCTGTTCCAGGGCGGCGTGCAAGCGCTCAGCCGTAGCTACTTTGGCCGCATTATCCCCAAGGAAAAGTCCAACGAGTACTACGGCTTCTTTGACATCTTTGGTCGTTATGCAAGCGTCATGGGCACTTTCCTGGTGTCGGTCGTCACCTCGCTGACCGGCAACCCGTCGCTGGGCGTCCTTTCCATTGGCGTGCTGCTGATCGTTGGCTTTATGCTGCTGGTTCGCCTGTCCCGCATGACTCAGGCGGCAGAGCAGACCGCATAGGAGCGAGCGGCTATTGGGCCTGTCCGCGGTACTCTTTTGGGGTTATCCGCAATAAACATTGCGACTTGCGAGCAATGATTTGCCCAAGTGGGTATGATGGAATCAGCTAGGTCGCGGGGCGTCGCCTGTGTTTGGCGGCGCCCCGTTTTTTGTGTTGCAGGGAGGGAAGGCATGAACGCCACGGTTGTGATTCCAACATATTGGGCAGACGACGAGGCCCATGCAAACGCTCCCGGCGTCTATGACCACTCGACGAAGCTCAACGCCACCAATCCCGAGCTCGACCGCTGCCTGGCCTCGCTCGAGCAGGTGCGCGACATTCCGAGGATTATCCTTTTGGTGGTCTGCCCCATCTCGGTCACGGCTGATGTGTCGAAGCGCGTCCACGAAATCGTCGACGCGCACCCTACGCTCAAGGTCACCGTGGTTACCAACAACCAGGCATCGCGTATCGCCGACCGTGTGGCGCAGATTGCTCCCAAGGGCTCGGGCGAGTGCGTGAGTCTGCGCGGATACGGCGCCATTCGCAATATGGGGCTTGCCTGCGCTGCGGTGCTCGGCCACGATGCCGTTGTCTTTTTGGATGACGACGAGACCGTTATCGATGCCGACTTTATGAAGCGCGCGACCTATGCACTGGGCCAGCAGACGCGTCAAGGCCTGCCGATTTTGGTTAAGAGCGGTTACTTTTACGATCGAGACGGATCGCCGTTGGCGCCCACAGACAAGGTGGGCATTTGCCATCGTTGGTGGACCAAACGCATCGAGTTTAATCGCTGGATGAAAAAGGCGCTCTCGGGCACCCGTATTTCGCGTTCAAACTACGTGTGCGGCGGCCTTGTGGCGCTTCATGCCCGCGCCTTTACCCGTGTGGCGTTTGACCCGTTTATCACCCGAGGCGAGGACCTAGATTACCTCTTTAACATGCGCATGTTTGGCTACGACGTGTGGTTTGACAACGAGTGGGTCGTTCGTCACCTGCCGCCCGAGTCCGAGAAGCGCTCGCCGCGCTTTATGCAGGATGTGTACCGTTGGTACTACGAGCGTGCCAAGCTGACATTTGCCGCGCACCAGCAGGAGCTCGTTTCCGTCACGGCCGCGTCGCTCATGCCCTATCCGGGCCCGTGGATTTCGCGCGAGCTCGACGACCGCGTGCGCAAAACCGCCATGGTCCGCAGCATGTTTACCCGCGAGCACGAGGGATACCTGCGCATTTGGCGTCACGGTATTGACGAGGCCAAGACCTACGCGCGCCAAAACGCCGCAAGCTACCTGCGTTTCCAGAGCTTCTGGCCCAAGATCATGGACGGGCTCTGGCACGACGCACAACTGACCAGCATCCTGGAGGGGACTGAATGATCGACCGCCGCGCCCAGCGCGATAATTCAATATCAATCTTTCGCGTGATCGCCGTTGTCTGCGCCATTTGCGTGCTGGTGTACTTTATTTTTGCCCTGGCGACTGGAATCGAGCCGATCGCGACCGTGGTCGCCTGCGCACTGCTGTGCATCTTTCTGTGCATTTTTATCTATTTGACGCTCAATCCCGATTCGGTGCGTTCGCAGTACACCGAAGAGACGCTTTCGGTGGCCTCTGCCATGCTCGAGGACATCAAAGGCGGTCTGACGCAGGAGTCGGCGCGTCTGGTGTGCCAGCGCATTTTGCCCGAGACGCGTGCCATGACGGTTGCCATCACCGACGAGAGCAACGTGCTGGCCTGCGCGGGCGAGTTTGAGGAAAAGCTGCTGCCCGATTCGCCCATCCACACACTTGCCACGCGCTACGTCATCGAGCACGGTATCGTCCAGTCGTTCAACCGTGTGGTGGACGTGGTGGGTTCGGATGGCTCGCACAACCATGTTCCCGCCGGTATCATCGCTCCTATCAAGGTGGGTGACCGCACCGTCGGCACGCTCAAGTTCTACTACAAGACCCCGCGTGCCGTCGACCGCACTCAGTACGCGCTTGCCTCGGGTTTTGCCGAGATCCTGTCCACGCAGCTCGCCATCCACGAGCTCGAGGTGCAAAAGGAGCTCACGGCCCGTGCCGAGGTGCGTGCCCTGCAGGCGCAGATCAACCCGCACTTCCTGTTCAACACGCTCAACACCATCGCGTCGTTTACGCGTACCGATCCGCTGCGCGCCCGCGAGCTGCTGCGCGAGTTCTCCTCGTTCTATCGCGCCACGCTCGACAATTCGGGCTCGCTCATTCCCGTGTCGCGCGAGGTCGCGCAGACCAAGCGCTACCTGACGTTTGAGAAGGCGCGCTTTGGCGAGGATCGCGTGCTGGCGACCTTCGACGTGTCCGAGGACGTCGAGGACACGCTGGTGCCGGCATTTGTAATCCAGCCAATCGTCGAGAATGCCGTGCGCCATGGTATGGGCGACGACGATGCACTGAGGATCGACGTGTCGGTCCACAGGGATGGCGAAGATGCGATTTTGATTGTGGTCGCCGATAACGGCGTGGGCATGGATGAGGGTACCGCCGCCAGACTGTTTGACGAGCGTTCTGCCCGTCCCGACGCCAGCTCTCCCCAGGGTGGCGGCGCCGGTGTGGCCATGCACAATATTTCGGAGCGCATCCATCGCTTTTATGGGCCGCACTCCTATACGCGTGTCGAATCGGCGCCGGGCAAGGGCACCAAAGTGCTCCTTCATCTTGATCTGTCAGAGAGCATCTTTGACATTCAAGAGTAAAATAAAAGGCTACGGGCTCAACGTCATGCGACGGATGCCCGGCGTAGTTAGTTGACGAAAGGTTTTATCCCTATGCTGCGTGCGATGATTGTGGATGATGAGGCGCCGGCTCGCTCGGAGCTTCGCTTCCTGCTCGAGCAAACGGGCAAGATCGGCACGATCACTGAGGCGTCGAGCGTCCGCTCCGCCATCGAGATGCTTATGGAAAGTCGCGTGGATGTCGTGTTTCTCGATATCTCGATGCCCGGTGCCTCGGGCCTGCAACTTGCCGAGGCGCTGCATAAGCTCAAAAATCCGCCGGCGATCGTGTTTGTAACCGCGTACAGCGATCATGCGGTCGAGGCCTTTGATGTGGATGCCGTCGACTATCTGATGAAGCCGGTCGAGGAAGCTCGCCTGGATCGAGCGATCGATAAGGTTATGCAACGCGCCAAGCCTGTCACGGACAGCAAGGTGACCATCGAGCGCATCCCGGTGGAAAAGGGCGGCCGCAAGGTCCTCATCCCCGTGGACGACATTCGCTTTATTATGGCCAAGGACGATTACTCCTGTATTTATACGGTCGATGACCGCTTTTTGTCCACGACCTCGCTGGCACAGTTCGAGGCCAAGCTCTGCGACTTTGGCTTCTTCCGCGTTCACCGCCGCTATATCGTCAACTTGGCGTGTGTCACCGACGTCGAGACGGTTCCCTCGGGCGCTATCCAGCTGGGCATTACGGGCGTCGACGAACGCGTACCGGTTTCGCGCCGTCGCGTCGTGCCACTCAAAAAGGCCCTGAGCCTCTAGTACACTGGCCCCGCAGCCCTGTAGACCAAAATCGTCTGCGGAGCCGTGGGGCTTTTTGCATGAATGCACCAAATCGTTTTGCGGAAGGGATCCCATGAACAGTGCAAGCGCCAAGCGTATCGACATCATCTCGGACACCCACGGCTATTTATCGCCTGCGCTCCTGGATGAGCTTGAGGGCGCAGACCTGATTATCCACGCCGGCGACCTCACGTCAGAGATGGACTACGAGCACCTATGCACCATCGCCCCCGTACGGGCCGTACTGGGCAACAACGATTACTACCGCGACTACGGTCCCGATGTAGACCGTCTTGCGCTCTTTACCTACGAAGGCCTCAAATTCGCCGTAGCCCACTACCGCGAAGACCTTCCGGTGGGATCCGTAGACGTAGCCATCAACGGCCACACCCACGTAACCAAAGAAGCCCAAGTGGGCCGTTGCTTAGTCCTCAACCCGGGCAGCGCCAGCTACCCCAGAGGCACCCGAGGCCCCACCATGGCCAGAATGCTCGTCAAAGACGGCAAGATCATAAGCACCAAGTTTATTGACCTAGACTAACCGCAGCAAAAACGGGGAATGTAAAATCGCATCTCCCGTTTTTTATGAGCCAAAGGCGGAGTTTCAACAAGAATAATCAGACCAACCCCACCGCGGAGAACGGGGACCTCGAGCCGCGGAAGCGGCGAGGAGCAAGAACTGTTTGGACAAAGTGACGGCAGGGAGGGTCTCCGGGGCTGAGGGCGGGGGTTAAGTTTGTCGCGAGTTCCGCACGCAAAGGAAAGCACTTAATGTGCTTTTCGTCTTGCGCAGGACTGTAGAGCAGCAAACTTAACCCCCGCCCTCAGCCCCGGAGACCCTCCCGGATGACCCCGAAAAATTTTTTCAAAAAAGTTGTTGCGCGCCGGACAGACTTCTGTGTATACTAATCCCCGCAGCGCACGCGAGCGGAAACAAACGCGAACGACTGCCTGGGGAGTTAGCTCAGTTTGGTTAGAGCGCCGGCCTGTCACGTCGGAGGTCGCGGGTTCGAGCCCCGTACTTCCCGCCAACGCAATTAAAGCCACGTCTTCGGACGTGGCTTTTTGCGTTTAATAGGCCCTCGATCTTATATGCCTCTTTATCCAAATCACCGCATTTGCAACGAGCGAGCCGGCCTCTACTGATATATGTGTTCAAACAGGGGGTTTGTTGCGCAACATCTATTCAATGAAGCAGGGGGTTCGGTTATACTAAATTGCACTTTAGGCCGTACCTGATTCAGCCAGTCTTCAAGTGCGGCATTCAGTGAACACCCATTTTATAATTTGGTTGTTCAGGCGGTCATTTGGCGTTTCGACACAAGCTCGGCCCCGGAGCTCGTTCGAGCTGTTCGTATTCCTTGAAAGGGGAAACATGGACATATCGAGGAAGACTGATTATGCCCTTCGCATGCTTGCGATGCTTGCCGAGGAGCCGGAGCGGTTGCTTTCTGTTCGCACTGCTGCCGAAGAGGTCAATGTTCCGTATTCGTTTGCCCGTTCGATTCAGCACGGCTTGGTTCAGGCCGGCATTGTGGAGAGCCTGCGTGGTGTTCATGGCGGCATGCGCCTTAAGGTGAGCCCCGACGATGTCACGATCCGTCAGGTCGTAGAGGCCGTTCAGGGCCCCATGGTTATGAACGATTGCACCGCGCCCGATGGCGACTGTGCGCGCATGGGCACGTGCTGCTATCATCCCCTGTGGGCCGGAGCCCAGGCGCTGATGCGCGACTATCTCGATTCCGTTTCGCTCGGCGATATCGTCGCCCATCGCCAGTTTCCGGCTGTCGATCCCAAGTTCGCCGACCGCGATGCGTTTCCCGAGTACGCCGCCTGCGCGTATGCTTGCCGGGAGGAATAGCGCCGCATAAGGAGCATTGTCATGATTCAGGACCCCTTTCGTTCGATGATTCGTTCGGAAGGGGTCCTGCGTTATCGCGACCTTCCGTGGCGCCGCACGCGCGACCCGTATATCATCTGGCTTTCCGAGGTCATGCTGCAGCAGACGCAGGTGCCGCGCGTGGAGACGCGCATGCCGGCGTGGCTCGATCGCTTTCCGACTGTCCGGGCGCTTGCTCAGGCCGCCCCTTCCGATGTCTTGGATGCGTGGCAGGGGATGGGCTACAATCGCCGCGCCCTGGCGCTTCACAGGGCTGCACAGTGCGTTGTGGAGGACTGGGATGGGGAGTTTCCGCGTGAGATGCACGATCTGGTCGCGTTGCCCGGCATTGGCCCGGCAACGGCGCAGGGCATCCGTTCGTTTGCATTCGATCTTCCGGGCGTGTATCTGGAGACCAACGTGCGCACGGTCTTTTTGCATCATTTCTTTCCCGATGTGCCGGCCGTTCCCGATCGCGAGCTGGTGCCGCTGATTCAAGCTGCCTGTCCGGCGGCCCCCGGTGCGGCGGCGGATGAGATTGCGCCCTTTGCCGCGCCTCAAGACGATGCCGACACGCCGCGCGCGTGGTATTACGCGTTGCTGGATTACGGCGCGTATCTTAAAAAGACGCTGCCCAATCCGTCCAGGCGGTCGGCGAGCTATAGTCATCAGTCCAAGTTTGAAGGCTCGCGTCGCCAAAAGCGCGCCCACATTGTGCGCATGCTGCTGGCGGCGCGCGATGGGCAGCCGGCAGGTATTACGCTCGATGAAGCTGTTGCAGGCGTTAACGAGATGGAGACGGCAGCCGGCCGAGAGCCGGTCGAGCGCGAGCTGGTCGCAAGCATCCTTGCCGATCTGGAGCGCGAGGGCTTTTGCCGCTCCGAGGGCGATCGTTGGCTGAGTGTATAGCTCGCTCGAATCTGAAGAACAGGATTATAAGGTTTAAATTCTCGGCATGGGGGCATCCTAAAGACAGGGCCGCTCAAAGCCTATGGGCGGCACGTGTTGAAGGGAAGTACACCTATGGATTTTGAGAACTCTCAGACCAAGAAGAACCTCGAGACTGCTTTTGCCGGTGAGTCCCAGGCACACACCAAGTATCGCTACTATGCATCCAAGGCCAAAAAGGACGGCTACGTTCAGATCTCGAATATCTTTGCCGAGACGGCGGGCAACGAGTCCGAGCATGCCAAGCTGTGGTTTAAGTATCTGCACGATGGCGCCGTTCCGGGCACTCTGGACAACCTGCGCGACGCCGCCGCGGGCGAGAACTACGAGTGGACCACGATGTATGACGAGTTTGCCAAGACCGCCGAGGAGGAGGGCTTTGCCGAGATCGCCGAGAAGTTCCGCGGCGTCGCCGCTGTCGAGAAGGCCCACGAAGAGCGCTATAACAAGCTCGTCGAGCGCATTGAATCGGGCGAGGTGTTTGAGCGCGAGGGCGTAAAGGTGTGGAAGTGCTTGAACTGCGGGCACCTGCATGTTGGTGCCGAGGCGCCCGAGGTGTGCCCGGTGTGCAACCACCCGAAGGCGTACTTTGAGGAACAGGTGGTGAACTACTAGCGCGTGTTGCGGGCGTGGCGTTTGATGCGGGGCGCGGGGCGGGAGGCCGGATTGCCTTCCCTCCCCGCTCACGGCTTCGCAGGGTCGCGTTGAGGGAAGGCAATCCGGCCTCCCGCCCCGCGCCCCGGCGTTGAGTCGCCGCATGCTCGTTACAGAAAAGCTGATAATAAGTTTGTGTGCCGCCCCTTTGGGGCGGCACGTTTTTGTAGGGGGACTGGTTGGGACGGCACCGTTCATGGGTGGGGTACACTGGGTAGCAGCTTTTAGTTTATCTACTACCTGATGGGGTGTTTTTTATGGGTAAGAAGTCTCGGGCTCGGGTTGCTGCGGCGGGAACTCGCAAGGATCCTGGTCGTCGGGTTCCTGAGGGTAAAAAGGCCGATCGTGCCGAGAAGGACAAGAAGGTCGGTGCGCACGCTCATCCTGAGTGGGCGCCCCATTTGAATTCGGCGAGTGAGGACCTAACTGCCAAGCTGTTTACGATGGTCGAGGTCATCTTGGGTGTGGTGCCTGTGGTGGTCATTGGCCTGTTCCTGGCCTCTAAGGATGCCACGAGTGTGGATAAGCTCACCGATGTCTTTTCTCAGGATCCCTCGATGGTGGTTGCGTTTATCTCTGCGTGTCTGCAGCCGTTTGTGGCGTACATGCTGTACATGATTTATCGCAAATACTGCGAGGGCGATGCGGGCTTTGCCGCCGGAAACCTGATTGGCCTCTTGTGCTCCGAGATTTTGCTGCTCAATATTCCCGGCGTCATCGGCATGGGTATCTTGCTGTGGCGTGTTTGGCGTAACGTTGCCCCGCACTTTGAGAGCTGGCTGTTTGAGCGCCGTGCAATGGGCGTGCTGGCAGACATCGCGGGTTCGCTCGTGATTCTAGCCTTGGCGTTTATGTGCGCCACCGCCGCGCGAGGTCTCGCGGGCATGTAGTCTGTCCTCACCGACCACGGAGCGCAGGGCGGGGAAACCTTTCCCTCTCGCTCACGGCTTCGCAGGGTCGCGCGAGGCAAAGGTATCCCCGCCCTGTGCTCCGGCGTTGAGTCGTCGCATACTCGTTACAGAAAAGCTGATTAGAAGTTTGTGTGCCGCCCCTTTGGGGCGGCACGTTTTTGTGTGGGGTCCCGGTCTTCACAATTTCCGTCAAGCTTTTGGTTGGGTTTTGGTCGGTTGGCGCAAGGGTGGAAGGGCAAAAGATTGCTGGCGAAAAAAGCTCAAAGAAAGTGCTGGTAGGGGAGTTGTTGGGCTTTTCGACAGTTTTCTGACCAAAGAATCTTTGCGGTTATTGCTACGGATTTCGTTGCCGTGGCCTTGGCGGTGCGGGATGCTGAGCGTAAGCGTCGAATGCTCCGATTGAGGAGGCCAACATGGACCTGTTTCTTGAGACCCCGCAGCAACAAGCCGAGCGCATGTTGCGCCAGCAGCAACGGCTCATGGAGATGCAAATGCAGGGGGTGGCCGTCCAGCCTCCTGCGCAAAACGCCGCACCTGCGGGCGGGGCGGTCCCAGAGGCCTATTCCGTACAGCAGGATTCATATGCTCAGGAGCTCGCGTTCGATAAACGTCGTGCGCGTCGCCGTCGCTGGGCCCAGCGCCTGCGTACGCTGGCGATGATCGTGCTAATCCCGTTGGGGCTCGCGGCAATCTTCTTGGCCTCATATGCCCTCACATGCATTCTCAACGGCGCCTCGCCCAGCGAGGTGCTTGAGCACTTGGCAGCTCTCGGCCAGCGCCTGGGCGATGTCGCAACAACCATCCGCGCCGGCTGGGAGAGTTAGCGTTTGTCACATTAGGACTTCTAGGGTGTAGGGATTATCGCCATGAGTAGAATCCTTGCATCTTGCGGGCGCTGTCGTGCGACTGAATAGTATTATTGAAGATGAATAATAATAACAAACGAACGGAGGTGCGCGGTTGAATCTGACCTTTGAGGGATTCTTAAAAGGCTATTGCCGAGAGCTATCCGGACAGCAGTCGCTCAGTTTTAGAAAACTGGTTGAGCAGGCGACGACGGTTGCGCCGCGCGTGGCGGAGCCCCTGTTTTTGCTCGCTTTGGCGCAGGGTAAAGCCGAATACGTTCTGGGCTTATCCGAGGGCTCGTGGATGGAAGAGGGTTACCGAGACGTTTTGTCCTTGTACGCCCAAGCGGGTAGCCTGGCATCTCTATGCGCCGAGGACAAACTCCCTAACCGTTATGCCAACGTTTGGCGTGCGTATAGAGCGGTGAAGGAAAAGCCAGTAGCGGACAGGAGGATCAACGCCCTGATGCGAAAAAGAACGTTGGGAGCGCTAGGGGAATCGGGCGTAACGCGCTACGGTCTCTGCCGCGATTTGAATCTGAATAAGGGAAACGTGTACGCATACTTAGCCGGTGATGACTCAAAGGTGAGCAGGGAGACGGCGCGCCGCATTATGGAATATGCGGAGGAGAGGGGCGCCAAAGAAGGGGCCGGGCGCCCAGTGCGCGTGGCGGGGTAAGATTGATCGCGGTTTTGATTGATGATCGATTGGGTTTGTTGGGCGGAGACTATGTCTGCTATTGATATCGTGCTTGTTGTGATCGCTTTGGTGGCGGTGGGGGTTGCTGTGGCTTGTGCCCTGCAGCTCAAGGGCCTTCGCGCCGAGCTGAGGGAGCGCGGCGATAGCGGGGCAGAGATGCTGGCTGCGCTCGAGCAGGCCAACAACGCGCTCGACACCCTCAACGTCGCGCTGGCCGAAACCCGCCGCACGGCAAATGCCATCGCGCAGCAGCAGACAACCGATGCGGCCGTGGAGCAGCAGCGCTACCTGACCATCGCGCGTGAGTTCTCGCAGGCCGGCGACCGTATGGATGACCTGCGCCGCGAGACAGCCCAACAGCTTGGCGCCAACCGCGAGGGCATCGAGCACCGCCTGGACAAGGTGCGCGAGACGGTCGATGCCCAGCTGGGCGCCATACGCAAGGACAACAACGTGCAGCTCGATCAGATGCGCGCGACGGTGGACGAGAAACTCTCCCGTACGCTCAACGATCGCCTGTCGGCATCGTTTAAGCAGGTGAGCGACCAGCTCGAGGCCGTGTACAAGGGCCTGGGCGACATGCAGTCCATCGCCACCGGCGTGGGCGACCTTAAGCGCGTGCTGGGCAACGTGAAGGCGCGTGGCATTTTGGGCGAGGTGCAGCTGGGTGCAATCCTGGCGGACATCCTTACGCCCGACCAGTATCTGGAAAACGTCGCCACCAAGCCCGGCGCCTCGGAGCGCGTTGAGTTTGCCGTCAAGCTGCCGGTGGACGAGGGCGACCCCGTGCTGCTGCCGATTGACTCCAAGTTTCCGGGCGACGCGTACGAGCACTTGCTCGACGCGCAGGAGTCGGGTGACGCTGAGGCCGTCGCCGCAGCGCGCAAGACGCTCGACACCATGGTCAAGCGCGAGGCCAAGGATATCTGCGAAAAGTACCTGAGTGTGCCGGCAACGACCAACTTTGGCATCATGTTCGTGCCGTTTGAAGGACTGTACGCCGAGGTCGTCAGCCGCCCCGGGCTTATCGAGACCCTGGGCCGCGACTATCACGTCAACGTTGCCGGCCCCAGCACCATGGCAGCCATTCTCAACAGCCTGCAGATGAGCTACCAGACGTTTAAGCTGCAAAAACGCACCGACGACGTGCTGCGTGTGCTCTCCGCCGTCAAGGCCGAGCTGCCGCGCTATCAAAAGGCGCTGCGCCGCGCCCAGCAGCAGATCGAGACCGCGGGCAAAACGGTCGAGGGCATCATCACCACGCGCACCAACGTCATGGAGCGCAAACTCAAGGATATCGACGCGCTGGAAGATGCCGAGGAGGCCGACGAGATCTTGGGGCCCACATCCGCGGAGCTGCTCGCAGACCAAAAAGACGAGGACTAGCTGCATCTGACGGCGGGGTGCCTGCACAAGCACGGCGCGGGCGTTTTTCGCATCGTGCTTGCCTGAAGTGCGCTTTAGTGTGCAACAATGGCGTTTCGCCCTATCAGACGCGAAAGGAAGCCCATGTCTCAGAGAAACACCAGTCCGCTCAAACGCTCCACCGTGCGCCGCACGCTACAGCGTTTTTGGGACGTCACGCGCACACAGCCGCTGATCGTCTTTCTCTCGGTGTTCTCGTCGGCGGGCTACATCTTTTTGCTCACGTTTGCCAACACCTACGTGATGGCCCTTATCGTCGACCGCGTCCAGGCCGGCCCCGTGGCGGGCGACCAGGTGTTTGAGGTCTTTGGTCCCTACATTCTGGCGCTCGTGTTCGTTAACCTAGTGGGCCAGATCCTCTCCAAGCTGCAGGACTACACCGTCTACAAGCTCGAGATTGCGGGTAACTACCACCTGGCACGCCTGTGCTTCGACACGCTCTCCAATCAATCCATGACATTCCACACCAGCCGTTTTGGCGGATCGCTTGTGAGCCAGACGAGCCGTTTTATGAGCGGCTACACGGGCTTGGTCGACGTGACGGTGTATTCGCTCATTCCCACCATTACCTCGGTTGTCTGCACCGTGGCCGCACTCGCCCCGGTGGTGCCGACGTTTACCGTGATCCTGGTGTGTATCATGGTCGTCTACATCGCGTTTGTCTGGCTTATGTACAAGCGCATCATGCCGCTTTCGGCCGCGACGTCCGCCGCGCAGAACAAGCTCTCGGGCGTGCTCTCCGACGCGGTCACGAACATCTTGGCCGTCAAGACCTGCGGGCGCGAGGACTTTGAACGCGATCTGTTCGACGCCGCCGATCGTGCCGCGCGCGACGCCGAGACGGTCTCGATGCATGCCATGATGCAGCGCAACTTTACGACCTCGGGCCTTATCGTCATCACTATGGCCGTGGTGAGTGTGTTCGTGGCGGGCGGCAACGCGTGGTTTGGCATCTCGGCCGGCTCGCTCGTCATGATCTTTACCTACACCTATAACCTCACCATGCGCCTGAACTACGTAAGCTCCATGATGCAGCGCATCAACCGCGCGCTCGGCGATGCGGTCGAGATGACGCGCGTGCTGGACGAGCCATGTTTGGTGGCAGACGACCCGGACGCCCCTGAGCTCAAAGTGACCGAGGGCGCGATTGATTTTGAGCACCTGAGCTTTGCGTACCGTGACGCTGCGGCGGGCGAGAGCGTGTTCGATGACCTGACACTTCATGTGGCGGCGGGCCAGCGCGTGGGCCTGGTGGGCAAATCGGGCTCGGGTAAGACGACGCTCACCAAGTTGCTGCTGCGCCTGGACGATGTCCAGGGCGGCCGCGTGCTCGTGGACGGTCAGGATGTCTCGCGCTGCACGCAGCAGAGCCTGCGCCGCCAGGTTGCCTACGTGCCGCAGGAGGCGCTGCTGTTCCACCGCTCCATTCGCGAAAACATTGCCTACGGTCGTCCCAACGCCACTGATGAGCAGATTCGCGAGGCCGCGCGCCTGGCCAATGCCCTGGAGTTTATCGACCGCTTGCCCCGTGGCTTTGACACCATGGTGGGCGAGCGCGGCGTCAAGCTCTCGGGCGGCCAGCGTCAGCGCGTGGCTATCGCCCGTGCCATCCTAACCGACGCGCCGATTCTAGTGCTCGACGAGGCGACGTCTGCCCTCGACAGCGAGTCCGAGGCGCTGGTGCAGGAGGCGCTCGAAAACCTGATGCGTGGGCGCACCTCCATTGTGGTGGCACATCGCCTGTCCACCGTGGCGGCGCTCGACCGCATTGTGGTGCTGGCGGACGGCGAGATTGTCGAGGACGGTACGCATGCGCAGCTTGTCGAGGCGGGCGGCGAGTACGCAAGCCTGTGGGGCCGCCAGACCGGCGCATTTTTGGAGGCGTAGGCGTCTCGGACGTGGGACAATTGTGCCCATAAGTTTATTGTGCCGTTGAGCCGAGGAGTCGTTATGCCACGCGAGACCAATGCCGCCAAGCGCGAGCGCGCCGTTGAGGTGTGCGAGCGTCTCAACCGTCGCTATGGCCCGGTCGAGTGCTTTTTGGACCACGAGAATCCCTTCCGCCTGCTGATCGCGGTGCTGCTCTCGGCGCAAACGACCGATGCGCAGGTCAACAAGGTGACACCGCGGCTGTTTGCCCAGTGGCCCACGCCCGAGGCCATGGCCGGGGCGAGCGTGACTGACGTGGCAGACACCATCAAGTCACTCGGCTTCTACAAGAGTAAAGCCAAGCATGCCGTCGAGGCCGCGCAGATGATCGTCGCCGACTATGGCGGCGAGGTGCCGGCCGACATGAAGGAACTCGTGAAGCTGCCGGGCGTGGGACGCAAGACGGCGAACATCGTGCTCAACGTGGGGTATGGCATCGTGGAGGGCATTGCGGTGGACACGCACGTCAACCGCATTGCGCACCGCTTGATGCTGAGTCCCAAGACGCATGCCAAGGAGCCGCTCAAGACCGAGCAGGATCTGCTCAAGATTTTGCCGCGCGAGTATTGGGAATCGGTCAACCACCAGTGGATTACCTTTGGCCGCGAGATCTGCGACGCCCGCAAACCCAAGTGTGACGAGTGTCCGCTGGCAGATTTGTGCCCCAGCGTGCGCGTAGCGGGGTAGGGCGGAACGCATCTTCGTCTGGCGTTTTTTGCGGGGCTGGGTTTGCCCTTGAGCCGGAGTCCTCTCCATGCGCTACCATGACAGACAATGTATTTGACGTACGACCCGCCGAGCTTGCCCCGGCGGGCTTTTGGCGTTGCGATGCCGGAGGAACAGCATGCTCATTCACCGTATAGCCGCGCAGCTCTACACTGCCGAGGCGCTGCAGACCGTCGAGGCCGGACTCGATGCCGGCGAGGACGCGACGCTGGCCGTGTCGCAGTCGGGTCGCACGCTTATGGCGGCCGCTCAGTTTGCGCGCCGCCCGCGCCCCACGGTCTACGTTGTGAGTGGCGAGGATGCGGCCGATCGCGCCGCTCGTAGCCTTGCCGCCTACGTGGGCCTGGCGCATGTGTGCCGCTTTCCCGAGCGCAAGGACTATCCGTGGCGCGAGCAGGCGCCCGACGACGCCGTGGTAGCGCAGCGCTGCGAGGCCCTGGGACGCATCGTGCGCGGGGACAACTGCATCATGGTTGCCTCGGCCCGCGCGCTGCTGCGCTGCGTGCCGCCAGTCGAGAGCCGCTACTGGGAGTCCACGACCTTTGCGGTGGGCGAGGAGATTCCTTTTGACGAGGTGCCGCATCGCCTGGTGGGCATGGGCTACACCAATGCCGGCGCCGCCGACGCGCCCGGCCTGTTCCGCGTGCACGGCGACACCGTCGAGGTGTTCCCCGCACAGGAAAAGGCGCCCGTGCGCATTGAGTTCTTTGGCGACGAGATTGACCGCATCCGCCGCATGGTGAGCTCAACGGGGCAGACCATCGGCAACGAGGACAGTATCGAGATCTTCCCGTGCCGCGAGCTGGCGCTCACCGACGAGGCGGTCCACAACATGCATGTGGCGCTCTATCGCGCCAGCCAGGACGACAGCAAACTGGCGGCGCTGCTCGAGATGGTGGATGCACGCATCGTCACGCCCGAGCTCGACCGCTTTTTGCCGGTGATGTACGGCCAGACCGTAAGCCCGCTGGCACACGTGAGCGGCAAGGCGCTCGTGGTCCTGTCCGAGCCGCGCTCGCTGTTCGACGACTGTCTGCGCGCCTACGAGGATATCGAGGCCCGTGCCGGCGAGGCGGGGATTGACCGACTGGACGGCCTGTATGTACGTGCTCAGCAGCTCGATTTTGGTGCCCAGCAGCGCCTGAACTATGTGAGCCTCATCCGTGCCGGCGGTGCGGTGACGGCCGAGCTCAAGATTGAGCAGCCTGCTATCGCGGGTTCGGACAATCGCTTTATGACGCGTATTCAGGAGGTCGTGGGCAAGCGCTATGCCTGCGTGTTTGCCATTCCCGACCGTGGCGCGCGCGAGTCGATGGAGCTCACCTTTGGCGATGGGGGCATTACGTTTGAGGAATCGCTGACCGCGGCGCCCGAAAACGCCGGCGCTATTGGCGACCGTGTGCGCGTGGCCGCGGCAGATTCTGCCGATCGCACCGCCCGCCAGGAGGCCCATGCCTCGATTCGCGAACGCAAGGCGGATGCGCTCAACGCCCGCTCTCTGGAGGCGGGCGCCGCACAGGCCGCCACCGGTGCCGCCGTGCCCACCATCTCGCGCGGGCGCGTGACCTTTGTGGACGCCGCCCTGCCGCAGGGCGTGGTGGTGCCCGACGCCAATCTGGCCGTGTTCTCAATCGCCGACCTCAACGCCCGCATGGACGCCAACCGCGCGCGCAGCCGCCGCAAGGTGGACATTACGCAGATTACCTTCCCGTTTAAGCCGGGTGACTACGTGGTGCACGCCACCCACGGCATCGCGCTCTTTAGCGAGATCGCGCGCCAGGAAGTGGGCGGCAAGGAGCGCGACTATTTTTTGCTGGAATACGCCGACGGCGACAAGCTCTACGTGCCGCTCGAGCAGGTCGACCGCATCACGCGCTATGTTGGCCCCGACGGTGACAAGCCGCGCCTGACCAGGCTCAACACCGCCGACTGGACGCGTGCCACCAACAAGGCACGCAAGAACGCCAAAAAGCTGGCGTTTGACCTGGTCGACCTGTATACGCGCCGCTCGTCGATCGCAGGCATCGCCTGCCCGCCCGACACGCCCGAGCAGATCGAGATGGAGGAGAGCTTTCCCTACGACGAGACGCGTGATCAGCTGGAGGCCATCGCCGACATTAAGGCCGACATGGAGGCGCCCAAGCCCATGGACCGCCTGCTGTGCGGCGACGTGGGTTTCGGCAAGACCGAGGTTGCCCTGCGCGCGGCGTTTAAGTGCGTGGACTCCGACCGCCAAGTCATGGTGCTCTGCCCCACGACCATTCTGGCCCAGCAGCACTACGAGACCTTCTTTGAGCGTTTTGCCCCGTTTGGCCTCGAGGTCGAAGTGCTCAGCCGCTTCCGCACCCCGGCGCAGCAGAAGCGCGCGCTCAAGGCGTTTGCCGAGGGCACGATCGATGTGCTCATCGGCACCCACCGCCTGCTTTCGGCCGATGTGAACCCCAAGAACCTGGGCCTGGTGATCATCGACGAGGAGCAGCGCTTTGGCGTGCAGCACAAGGAGCAGCTCAAGAACCTGCGTGAGCAGATTGACGTGCTCACGCTTTCGGCAACGCCGATTCCGCGAACCATGCAGATGGCCACGAGCGGCGTGCGCGACATGAGCCTGATCACCACGCCGCCGACCGGGCGCCGCCCCGTGATCGTGCACGTGGGAGAGTACGACCCCGACGTGGTGAGTGCGGCGATTCGCCTGGAGGTGGGCCGCGGCGGTCAGGTGTACTACGTGTCCAACCGCGTCAAGACCATCGACGACGCCGTGGCGCGCGTGCACGAGGCCGCGCCCGAGGCGCGCGTGGGCGTGGCGCACGGCAAGATGAGCCCGCGCGAGGTCGAGGACGTGATGATCGAGTTCGCGACCAAAAAGATCGATGTGCTCATCGCCACGACCATCGTGGAGAGCGGCATCGATAACGCGACCGCCAACACGCTGATCATCGAGGATTCGCAGCGTCTGGGTCTGGCGCAGCTTTACCAGCTCAAGGGCCGTGTGGGCCGCTCTGCCACGCAGGCCTACGCGTACTTTATGTTCCCGGGCGAGCTGCCGCTCACCGAGGAGGCGACGGCGCGCCTGACCGCACTTTCCGAGTTCCAGGACCTGGGCAGCGGCATGCGCATCGCCATGCGCGACCTGGAGATTCGCGGCGCCGGCTCGCTTATGGGAGCCGAGCAGCACGGCAACCTGTCGAGCGTGGGCTTTGACCTGTTTACGCAGATGCTGGGCCAGGCCGTGGCTGAGGCGCGCGGCGATGACGACGCCGGCGTGGAGGCGGCGAGCGTGGGTATTAACCTGCCGGCCGACTACTTCTTGTCCGAGGAGTACCTGCCGGCGGTGGATCAGCGCGTGCTCGTGTACCGTAAGCTCGCAGCGGCCGAGGACCTAGAGAGCATCGATGAGGTGCAGGAGGAGACCGAGGCTGCGCATGGCGAGCTGCCGCTGGCGGGACTCAACCTGTTCAACCGCGCGCGCATCCGCATTCGCGGCGAGCGCCTGGGGCTCGAGAGCGTCACGCTCAGCGGTGGGCGCATTACCTTCCTGGGGGTTGACGTTCCCAAGAAGGTAGCCTTTGAGTTCAAGAATCGCTATGGCGCGGTGAACTTCCCCAAGAGCCGCAAGCTGTCGGTGCCCTACAAGGCGGGCGCCGGTGCGGGCAGCGGCCTGGGCCGAGGTCTCGACGCCAACGACGGCACCGGCCCGGTGGCGGCCGCGCTCATGCTACTGCAGCAGCTGGGCGCGACTGACGATGACTAACGGGTCGACGCTGCAAACGCCCCATTTGGGCAATCTGACCCCATCGAAAGGAAAGTATGTTCGGGTATATCTATAAGAAAGATGTTGCCATTATCGCGGTTGTCCTGTGTCTTTGTCTGGGCGTGGGCAGTTTCTTCGATTATCAGATCTCGAGCGCGCTGTTCAATATCGGCAGCATGTACGGTCGCTTTATCGAGGCCGCCGGCGAGCTGCCGTTCGAGCTGACGGCGAGCATCGCGGGCGTTATGCTCGTGCGCGCGGTGCGTCCCGACTCCAGGGGGAGCAAATGGCTCGCCGTGCTCGGCATCCTCGTCAACGTTGGCCTGACCGGCTACGAGATCGTTTCGTCCTTGAGGGTTGGCGGCAAACTCATCGCGGCTCAGTTGGTGCTGACGTTTGTGCTGGCCATCGTCGCCAACCTTATCGTCTATCGCCTCACGCGCACGACCGAGCCCGACGAGCTCACGCGCTGGGCGTTGATGGTGCTTGTCGTGTGGGTCGCTCAGGCCATTATCCTCAACGTGATCGTCAAGCCGCTGTGGTCGCGTCCGCGCATGCGCGTGATCGAGGTGACGCAGGGGCTCGAGTTTCAGCCGTGGTGGGTGATCGGCAACCCCGACAAGTGGGCCTATATTGCCGCCGGTGTAGTCAAGGACGGCTTTAAGTCGTTTGCGAGCGGACACACGGCGCACGCGGCGATCGGCCTCATGCTCGCCGGGCTTCCCGCGGCGGCCTTTAAGGAAAAGCCGTCGCGCCGCCGTGTGGTCTTTTGGGTCGCTGCCACGGTCGCGGCGCTCGTCGCCTTTGGCCGCATCGTGATCGGTGCGCACTTTTTGACTGACGTGAGCTGCGGCTTTGCCCTGGTGTTGGCGCTTGAGTGCCTTGCCGCGCGCATTGCCTATCCTCACGGCGTACAATAGCCCCGTTTGAATCATCTGGACGATACCTGGTAAGAGAGGATTGCCATGCTCGCGTTCAACAACGACTATTCCCACGGCGCACATCCAGCGGTGCTGCAGGCACTCGTCGACACCAACATGGAGCCGCAGCCCGGCTACGGCACCGATGCGCATACCGAGCGTGCCAAGCAACTTATCCGCGAGGCCTGTCAGGCTCCCGATGCCGACGTGTTTTTGCTGGTGGGCGGCACGCAGACCAACGCGACGGTGATTGACATGCTGCTCGCGCCGTACGAGGGCGTGGTTGCCGCCGAGACCGGCCACGTCGCCGGGCACGAGGCGGGCGCTATCGAGTTTGGTGGTCACAAGGTGCTCACCATCCCCGGCTACGAGGGCAAGATGCACGTCGAGGATCTCGAAAACTATATCCAGGTGTTCTACGAAAACGAGAGCCATGAGCACATGGTTTTCCCGGGCGCCGTGTACGTGAGTCTATCGACCGAGTACGGCACGCTGTATTCCAGGGCCGAGCTCGCGGCGATTCACGCGGTGTGCCAGAAGCGCGAGATTCCGCTGTTTGTGGATGGCGCCCGCCTGGCCTATGCGCTGGCGGCCGATGAGTGCGACATCACCCTGCCCGAGCTGGCGCAGCTGTGCGACGTGTTCTACATCGGCGGCACCAAGTGCGGCGCGCTCTGCGGCGAGGCTGTGGTGTTCTGCGGCATGCACGCTCCGGCACATCCCATTCCGCGCATTAAGCAGCACGGCGCGCTGTTGGCCAAGGGCCGCCTGACGGGTGTGCAGTTTGAGGCTCTTTTTACCGATGGCCTGTATTTTGAGATTGGTCGCCAGGCGATTGAGACCGCTCAGGCGCTGCGTCGCGTGCTGCATGAGCGCGGCTACCAGTTCTTCTTGGAGACGCCGACCAACCAGCAGTTCGTGATTCTGCCCAACGAGGACATGGTGCGCATCCGCGAGCACGCCTCGATCGAGTACTGGGAAAAGTACGACGAGACCCACACGGTGGTGCGCTTTTGCACCAGCTGGGCCACGACGCAGGAGGATATCGACGCGTTGGCGGCTGTCCTGTAGCCTGATGTAATGGCAAGGGGCCGCCCCGCGCCTGGGTTTGGCGTGGGGCGGCCTTTGCTTTTGAGGAAGAAGGGTTGTATGACCGAGATGTCCGAGCCGACGGTTCGCCTGGCGACGCCCGATGACGCGCCGGCGTTGCTTGCCATTTACGAACCGTATGTGCGCGAGACGGCGATTACCTGCGAATACGAGGTGCCAAGCGTTGAGGAGTTCGCCGGGCGCATCGAGCGTACGCTCAAGCGCTATCCGTATCTGGTGATGGAGTTGGACGGGCGTCCGGTAGGCTATGCCTATGTGAGTCCGCTCAACAGCCGCGAGGCATACGACTGGTCGGTCGAGACGTCGATCTACCTGGCGCGCGATGTGCGCCATGGTGGGCTGGGTCGCAAGCTGCACGACGCGCTCAAGCAATGCCTGGTCGCGATGGGCATCACCAACATGTGCGCGCTCATTGCCGTGCCGCACGATAAGGACGACGAGTACCTGACGCACAACAGCCAGGATTTCCATGCCCATATGGGGTATCGCCTGGTGGGCGCCTTCGATCGCTGTGCCCAAAAGTTCGGTCGCTGGTACGACATGTGTTGGATGGAGTTGGTCCTAGCCGAGCGCGTTCCCAACCAACCCAAACCAATCTGGTTCCCCGACCTCCCCAAACCTACCATTTAGGGACAGGTTAATTTTGGCAGGTTAGCCGATGGGCTCGGTGTATTTGGCGCGGTCGGTGCGTTGGATGCGCTTGGAGACATGGAGCGGGCGGCCGTCGGTGTCGTAGACGTAGTCGGTGATCAGGATCAGCGCCTGCCCACGCTCAACGTTGAGCAAAAACGCCTCGTTTTGCGAGGCATAGCATACCTCAAAGGTCTTGTGCCCCTGTGCCGGCGCGCGATGGAACTCCTGTCGTAGCGTGGCATAGAGCGAACCGTTGATATCGCGATCGATGAGTGCCTCAAAGCTCGGTGGTAGATAGGTGGTCTCCAGGCACAGCGGCGCATCGTCCAGATAACGCAGGCGGACAAGTTTGACGAGCTTGCTGCCCACGGCGACATCGAAGAACTTGGCCGCATTGCCCGCGGCCTTGGCAAAGCCCGAGTCCACCGTGCGCGTGGTGGGCTTCATACCCTGACCCTGGACCTGTGTCGTGTAGCTCGAAAACACCAGGTTGTTCTCGTGGAGCGCCGGCGTGTCGGCCACAAAGGCGCCACGCCCGCGCTCGGTGCGCACCAGGCCCTCATCAACGAGCACCTTAAGGGCGTGGCGTACGGTGCTACGCGACAGCCCCGATTCGTCCATGAGTTCCATCTCGGACGGCAGCTTGTCTCCGCGCGCGTAGGTGCCGGAGGCGATGCGGTCGCGCAGCATGCCCGCCAAGCGCTCGTATTGGCTCAGTCTCTTTTTAGACGAAGCGTTCATGTGATCAACCTGTATCTAACTTGTATGCGAGTCTAATCAAGCATGTATTCAATACAACAACAAAACTGCTGGTAACGAGAAGTCGAAAACCTTACCAGCAGAATTTCTAAGTCAAATATAGCATACAACTAGTCGACATAACCAAAACATGTATGTAACTTGTATGCCATCGAGAGCATCAAACGAGAAGAAAGGCTGATGCACGATGACTACTCAGGAACAGGTTAAGGACGTCGTCTCCCAGGTTTTGGCCGACAAGGCAGACAAGGGCGGCATCAAGCGCGTCGTGTGGATTGGCGCCGGCGGATCCAACGGCGGCAACTATCCTGCCCAGTACTTTATGGAGCACGAGGCCACGCAGGTCGTGAGCTCCAGCTACACCAGCAACGAGTTCGTGCACGCAACCCCTGCCTACGTCAACGAGAACACCCTGGCCGTCGTCGTGTCCATGCGCGGCACCAAGGAGACCATCGTTGCCGCCCAGGTCGCCAAGGACCACGGCGCCAGCACCATCGCCATCTATGTTGACGAGTCCGGCCTCACCGAGGTCTGCGACTACAAGATCCAGTACGACAGTCTGGCCGTCGACGAGTCCTGCATGGGTCGCACCAACTCCGCCGTCGTGACCATGATCGCCATGGAGCTTACGCAGCAGACCGAGGGCTATGCCGAGTACGAGACCGCCATGGCCGCCTTCGACCTGGTCGATCCCATCTATCGTAAGGCCGTCGAGTACACTCGTCCGCTCGCTGCCAAGTGGGCCGAGCAGAACGCCGACAAGCCCTGCATCAACGTGATGGCTCAGGGTCCGCTCTTTGGTGCCGCCTACGTCTTTAGCATCTGCAACGTGCAGGAGATGCTGCAGATCGACTCCTGCACCATCAACACCTGCGACTTCTTCCATGGTCCCTTCGAGATCCTGGACAAGCGCACCTCGTTGTTCCAGCTCATCAGCGTCGGCCGCAGCCGCTGCAACGACGAGCGCGGCATCCGCTTCGTCAACCAGTATGGTGGCGAGCGCGTCTATCAGCTCGACGCCAAGGAGCTCGGCCTCAACGACATCAAGGACAGCGTGAGCGAGTACTTCAACCACCTGATCTTTGCGCCGATCCTCAACAACGTGTACATGCGCGCGCTCTCTGCCGTCACCCACAAGGACTACATGACGCGCCGCTACATGTGGAAGCTTGATTACTAAGGGATAGAGTGGCCTAACAGCCCAATATTCCTCATAAGTTGCGGTGGAATAGTTCCTGTTTGGGGTGTGAGGCCTCTATTTGAGAACTATTTCACCGCAACCGCCCAGTAATCCGGTAGCGCGCAGAGTCGTGGTGTAAGAAGCAAGGGAGGGCCATCGCCTAGAATCGTCAGTGCCTAGATATTCGACGAAAGGAAAGACGATGGCCCACGGCGACATTCTATCCCAGCCGGACCGGGGGCTCGGCCTCGACCGGCCCCAGACCGAGGCCCTGCTCGCGCTGTTCTCGCGGTGCGACGACCTGAGGGAGTTCGGCAGGGAGGTGATCCAGTCCGTGGTCAACGCCCTGATGGACTCCCAGGCGCAGGAGGCCTGCGGCGCGCCCCGCGGCTCCAGGTCGCCCGGGCGCGTCAACAGCAGGAACGGCTACCGCGAGAGGTCCCTGTCGACCTCCTTCGGCGACCTCGAGCTGCGGGTCCCCAAGCTGCGCGAGGGAACCTACTTCCCCGAGGGCATACTCGAGCGCTACACGCGCGTCGAGGCGTCCATGGTCGCGCTCGTGCGCGAGATGTACGTCGCTGGCGTGAGCACCCGCAAGGTCGGGCTCGTCGCCGAGGAGCTCGGCGTCTCCTCGCTGTCCAGCTCCGAGGTGTCGGCGCTGTGCGCCGGGCTGGATGAGGAGGCCGAGGCGTTCAGGACCCGGCCGATCGAGGGCGAGCACCCCTACGTGTGGCTCGACGCGACCTACATGAAGTGCAGGACCGGCGGGCGCTACGCGAGCGTCGCGCTCGTCACGGCGATCGGCATGTCGTCCTCCGGGCACAAGGAGTTCCTCGGCTGCGCCTGCTTCGACAGCGAGAGCGAGGCCGCCTGGTCCGAGTTCCTCGGCTCCCTCAGGGACAGGGGCCTGCGCGGCGTGAGGCTCGCGGTGTCCGACGCCCACGCGGGGCTCGTCGCCGCCGTCTCCAGGGTCCTGCCGGGCTGCTCCTGGCAGCGGTGCCTGACGCACCTCCAGCGCGACATCAGGGGCCACATCCACAGCCTCGCCGGCCAGGCGCTCGCCGCCGACCTCGTCCGGGCGTGCGCGGGGCAGTCCGACGCCGACGTCGCCCGCGCGGCGTGGTGACCTGGCGGCGCCCAGGGTGCGCGCCCTCTCCCGCCCGGCCGGCGACGTCTTCGAGGGCGCGAGGGAGGACGCGCTCGCCTTCATGTCCTTCCCCCGCGAGCACTGGCAGAAGATCAGGACGAACAACGTGCACCGATAATTCGAACCTGCCCGGGGTTACACGCCTGTCATTCCGGACATAGCATGCGCTTAGGCATCCGGTGACCCCACAACGATCTGACGTTCAGGCTGTCTTTCTCCTGACCTGTCCCGGCTGCCTGCGCGCACGAGGCGGAGCCTGCGTGACCTGATAGAAGCATGGGGCAGAAACGCGCTCACATCCTGCGTCCCGTCGGTGCACTGTCCGCGGCCCCGCCATCGCGCGAAGATGATACACCGAGAGGTCGCGTTCGGCGAGGAAGGCGGTTTGCATGAAGGTGGAGTACGGGAACGTTGCGGAAGACGCCGTGTGGGCAGGGGTCGACACGCACGCCGCAACCAACTGGCTCAGCGTGGTTGACGCGAGAGGGTCGGAGCTCTTCTCGGGGGAGTTCGCCACCGACCCCGAGGGTTACGGGAAGCTGTGCGACGAGATCCGCAGGCTGGGCAGCCCCGTGGCCGCAGGCGTGGAGTGCACGGGCGCCTATGGCGCAGGGCTCGTGAGGGCGATGGCCGCATACGGCATTGCCTGCTACGAGGTCATAACCCCGGGAAGGCCGAGGCGCGGGCCCGGATGCGACAAGGACGACGCGGCCGACGCGCTGAGGGCGGCAAAGCAGGCTCTTTCCGGCGAGAACCTCGCCGTGCCCAAATCCCAGGACGGATGGGTTGAGGAGGTGAGGAACATGACCGTCGCAAGGGAGGAGCTCGTCAAGCAGTGCACATCCCTGGCAAACCTTGCCCTGGCAACGGTCAGGAAAGGGCCCGATGAGATCAGGGCGCGCCTCGAGAGGCTCGGGACCGCAAAGATGATGGGCGTGCTCGCAGGATGGGACGAGGCCGAGGCCGATCCCATCTGCGACGCCGTGATGTTCTCCCTCGCCGCACTGGGGAGGGTCTGGGCCGAGGCGAGGAGGTCGGCAAGGCTGCTTGAGGAGCGCATCGAGAGGGCACTGAAGGCGGGCAACCCGGCGCTTGCGTCCATGTACGGCTGCGGCCCGATTTCTGCCGCCATGCTCGCGATAGCCGCAGGGGATAACCCGGAAAGGATGGGCTCCGAAGCGTCGTTCGCAGCTCTGTGCGGCGTTTCGCCGATAAGGGCCTCGAGCGGCAAGGTGGAGCGTCACAGGCTGAATCGCGGTGGCAACAGGAACGCCAACAAGGCCCTTCATATCATCGCGATGCACAGGATGAGGACGGACCCGAGGACGACCGAATACGTCGAGAGGCGCAGGGCCGAAGGGCTTTCCGATCGAGAGATACGAAGATGCGTCAAACGCTACATAGCGCGTGAGGCGTACCGCCTTATCATGCATCCCTACGATGTGCCCATCGAGGGGAAGGGGCCTGAAATGCGGGCTGAAAGAATCGCATCTGGGGTTTCTCAAAAAGACGCAGCAATCGCTCTCGGCGTCACAGCTTCGACACTCTGCGACCTGGAGCTCGGCCACCATCAGTTCCGGGAGCCGGCGCTGCGCTACAGGCAATGGATAGACGACGGCTTCCCATTGGAAGCCGGAATCGCCTCTTGACACCAATAGAAGCGTCAGGAGCGCGCAAACCGCGAGATCAAGAGGAGGTACCGCTCGGTGCAGTCGTTCCCCTCCGAGGCGTCCATGATGCGGCTCGTGTGCGCGGTGCTCGCCGGAGAGGAGGGCAGGTGGGCCGCCCACCGGGTCGCCGCGCCCGAGTCGGCCGCCCGCGCGTCCGCCCCGGCCCCGGCTCCGGAACCGCTCGAGGGCGAGAGGCTCGAGGCGGTCAGGCTGGCCGCGCACGAGGCCATAAGGGAGGTCCTTGACCGCCACGGCGTGGCGGAATAGCCTTAGGCGCAGGGGGCGCTGACGCGGCCCTCCCTCTTACACCACAAAAATTCGCGCGATCAGTAATCCGCTGGGGACGGAGGAAAACGGATCACTTTTGCGCTCGCCGATTTGTGTCTTGAAAAATGTATATAACGACTATAACGTAGTACGAAACATATTGGAAACAATAGCGAGGAGGCTGCGTTGAGGAAAAGCAATCTGGGCTATGTGCTGGTGCTGATCGCCGCGCTTATGTGGGGCACCATCGGAATCTTTGTTAACGGAATATCGGCCCTGGGCGTTTCGTCTCAGAGCATGGCGGCCTTTCGCCTGTTGTCGGGTGCCGTCTTAATGGCCCCGGTCTTGGCATTTATGGGTTGCCAGGGAGGTGCTCGTGAGGGAAATGTCTCGGGTCTCATGGCGCTGTTCAAGGCAAGTCCTAAAGAGCTTGTTCCCTGCGCGCTTCTTGGCATTATTGGCCTCGCCACCGCTAACACGCTATATTACGAGTGCATGGGCGAGGTGGGCATGTCCACGGCCTCGGTGCTGCTCTACACCTCGCCGGTGTTTGGCGTCGCGCTCGGCCGCGTGCTTTATCGCGAGGACGTGACCCCCAACAAGCTCGTCGCCATCGTCTTTAACATTGTGGGTTGCGTGCTCGCGGTGACGAGCGGCGACCTGTCTGGTTTCCATTTCTCGGCTTGGGGCGTCGCGTCGGGTGTGATCGCCGGACTTTGCGGTGCACTGCTGGCGGTGTTTAGCCGTATGGCTACCAAGACGCTTCATCCACTGGCCGTCACGTTTTGGGGCTTTATCTTTGGTGGATGCTTTATGGCGGTGCTTTCGGCCCCGTGGTCCGATGTGGCCGCGGCAATGTCCCCGCAGCTCATCCTGCTGTTTGCAGGCTTTGGCTTTATTCCGACGGCTCTTGCGTACATCTTCTATATGCAGGGCCTTTCGATGGATCTTGAGACGTCGAAGGTGCCGGTCGTGGCTTCGTTCGAAACCGTGGCGACCGTTCTGGTCGGTATTGGCATCTACGCCGAGCCCGCCGGCGCGATCAAGGTCCTGGGCATCGTGCTGGCGCTCGCATCCATCCTGATTATGAACACCGACTTTTCCAAGCTGCGCAACAGTGAGTTTGTCGGTCATGTCGTTGAGAGCATGACCTTTCAGCCCAATGCGTGGTGGACGGAGAAATCGCAGGACATGGATCTGTTTAAGGAGCGCACCGGCATCGCGCTGGAGCCCACCGTGCAGGAAAGCCCCTGGTACTTTGTGCGATAGGGGATGAGCGGGGCGCTTGATCGGGCACCGCCAAGCCACCGCCGGCCCACCCTGCCCCAACGTCTCAAGTACGTTAAACCCGTCAACGGTCGATTTTCACCCGCGAATGGTCATTATACTAATTAGCAATATAAGCAACGTATAAGACGCTATAATGACCATAACGAAAAGGAGGAGGCAAGATGAATCAGATCATTCTCGCATCTCATGGCGGCCTGGCCGCAGGCGCCAAAGACACGCTCGAGATGGTTCTCGGCGACGTGTCGAACGTCCACGTCGTGTCGCTTGCTCGTGACGACAAGGAGCCCATCACCAATAAGGTGGACGCCATGATCGCCACGTTCAACGCGGACGACACCGTCTATGTGCTGACCGATATGCTCGGTAGCTCGGTCAACAACAACATGGTCGAGCTTTCCAAGAACGGCACGAAGTTCACGGTTGTCAGCGGTTTCAACATCCCGCTGGCGCTCACGCTCGCTATGAGCCCCGTCCCCGTCAAGGGCGCCGAGCTCGCGGCCCTCATCAACGAGGCTCGCATCGGTCTGACCAACCCCAACGCACCGGTCGAGGCCGCCGCGGCTCCCGCCAAGAAGGCCAAGGCGTCCCGTCACAGCTCCGGTCCCGCCAAGATCGTCCTCGCACGTCTTGACTACCGTCTGCTGCACGGCCAGGTCGTCTTTACCTGGACCACCAAGGTTCAGGCCGAGCGCATCATCGTCGTCGACAACGCTGCCGCCAACGATGACATCAAGAAGGGCGCTCTTAAGCTGGCCAAGCCCCAGGGCGTGCGTCTGAACGTCTTCACCGTCGAGCGTGCCCTCGCCAAGATGGACAAGCTCAACACCCTCGGCGAGCGCGTCATGTTCGTCTTTGGCAACACGGCCGAGATGCTGCAGTTCTGCCAGGGCTACAAGCTCGACGCCATCAACCTGGGCGCCACCGCCAACCACGACGGTGCCGATCAGATCGGCGGCAAGGACAGCTCCGTCTTCCTCGACGCCACCCAGAAGGCCGACGTCAACCAGCTGCTCGACATGGGCATCAAGCTCTATGTCCAGCAGACCCCTACGTATCAGAGCGTCGACATCGACGCCAAGCTGTAATCAACCAGGCTTTTGCCTGACTGAAAGGAGAAGGGTATGAATACGTTCATCAGTGCGGTGCTCGTCGGCCTCGTCGGCGTGTTCTGCATGTGGGACTCCCGCCTGCTCGGTCGTCTTAACTTCGAGCAGCCCCTCGTTGGCGCTACGCTCGTCGGTCTGCTGTTGGGCGATGTACCCACCGGCCTTGCCGTCGGTGCCGCCGTCGAGCTCGTGTCCATGGGCCTGGTGCAGGTCGGCGCTGCTGTTCCGCCCGATATGGTCCTGGGCGGCATCGTGGCCGCTGCCTTTGCGTGCCTGACCGATGCTTCCGCCGAGACCGCCATGACGATCGCCATCCCGGTCGCCGTCCTGGGTCAGCTCCTCGGCATCGTGTTCCGTTCCATCATCGCCGCCCTCACCCATGTGGCAGATAGCGCGATCGATAACGGAAAGTTCAAGACCGCCTACCGTATGCACATCTGCGCCGGCTCCGGTCTGTACGCCATCATGTACTTCCTGCCGATCTTCCTCGCCGTCTTTGTTGGCACCGACCTGGTTCAGGCCATCGTCAACATGGTTCCCGAGTGGCTGTCCACTGGTCTTAACGTTTCGACCAAGATTATGACCGCCTACGGCTTGGCCCTGCTGCTCACCATGATGATCAAGAAGGGTATGACTCCGTTCCTGTTCATCGGTTTCCTGCTCGCCGCTTACCTCAACCTGTCCGTCATCGCGGTCGCTCTGATCGGTGTGTGCCTGGCTGTCGTCTTCATGGGCTTCAAGTTCAACGGTTCCCATGCAGCCGCCGGTGTCGATTCCGACTACGATCCGCTCGAAGACGACGAAGACTAAGGAGGAACACACTATGGCAACCGCAACCAAGGACGTGTCCCTGAACAAGAAGGTCAGCCAGTTCTTCTGGCGCTCCTGGGCCATCCAGGCTTCTTGGAACTACGAGCGTCAGATGAACATGGGCTTCCTCTACGGCATGGTTCCCACGCTCGATCGCCTCTATCCGGACGAGTCCGACCCCAAGCAGCTCGCTGCTAAGAAAGAGGCTTACCACCGTCACATGGCGTTCTACAACTGCACCCCGCAGACGAGCGCTTTCATCCTGGGCCTCTCCGCCTCCATGGAGGAGGAGTACGCCAAGGATCCCGAGAACTTCGATCCTGATTCGATCAACGCAGTCAAGACCTCCCTCATGGGTCCGCTTTCCGGCATCGGTGACTCCTTCTTCCAGGGCACCATCCGCGTTATCGCCTTTGGTCTGGGCGTTCAGCTGGCTCAGCAGGGCTCCATCATGGGCCCGATCCTGGCCATGCTCATCTCCATCGTCCCCTCTGTGCTGATCACTTGGTTCGCAGCCAAGATGGGCTATCAGGGCGGCCACGCGTACCTGAGCAAGCTTCAGGGCGGCGACCTCATGGAGAAGCTCATGTATGTCTGCGGCATCGTGGGTCTTATGTCCGTGGGCGGCATGATCGCTACGCTGATCGGCGCCACCACCCCGCTGCAGTTCGCTGAGGGCACCGTCGTTATCCAGGACATCCTGGACGGCATGATGCCCCAGATGATCTCCCTTGGCCTCACCGGCCTTATGTACTGGCTCATCAAGAAGAACGTCAACACCGGTTGGCTTCTCGTGATCGCCATTGTGGGCGGCATCGCCCTCTCCGCGGCCGGCATCTTGGCCTAGTCGCGACTAAGCGCCTAACCGCTTTCCCCCGGGGGCCTGCCTGGCATCCCATACCCCAGGCAGGCTTCCATCCCTAAAATGCGACAATGGGACAGTCCCCTTGTCGCATCCTCAACGGGCCGGCGACTCGGTCCAAACCACGGTAACCCTGCGAGCGCCCGGCAATGTGGCGCCGCAAAAATCGAAAGGAATGTGTCAGATGTACGAGATCGACCTTAACCTCCCTAAGCAGATCGTCGCTGACGTCCTGTCCAACCACGAGATCCACAGCGTCGCCTTCGTCGGCTGCGGTGCTTCCATGTCCGACCTTTACCCCGCCAAGTACTTCCTGGCCAACAACACGGACAAGCTGAACGTTCAGATCTTCACCGCTAATGAGTTCAACTACGACACGCCTTCCTGGGTCAACGAGCACACCTTCGTGATCACCTGCTCCCTCGGTGGCTCCACGCCCGAGACCGTCGAGGCCAACAAGACCGCCAAGAAGCACAACTGCCCGGTCGTCTCCCTCACCAACAAGGCTGGCTCCGCTCTGACCGTCGACGCCGACCACGTCATCGTTCACGGCTTCCACGCCAACTACGCTGCCAAGTGCGAGAAGCCCGGCTACGCCATCGCTCTTGCTGTCGAGATCCTTCAGCAGACCGAGGGCTATGACCACTACGAGGACATGATCACCGGCCTCACCAACGTCTTCGAGCTCTGCGAGAACGCCGCTCAGCACTGCAAGGGCCTCGCCAAGAAGTTCGCCGAGGACTTCAAGGACGACAAGATGATCTACTTCATGGCTTCTGGTGCCTCCGAGAAGATGGCTTATTCTCACGCCGCCTTCCTGTTCACCGAGATGCAGTGGATCGACGCCGCCGCCTACAACACCGGCGAGTACTTCCACGGCCCGTTTGAGGTTTCCACCGAGGGTAAGCCCTACGTCTTTTTCATGTCCGATGGCGCCACCCGTCCGATGGACGCCCGCGCCCTCACCTTCCTTGAGCGCATGGGCGCCAAGGTCGCTCTGATCGACTCCAAGGACTACGGTCTGGCCGACGCCGTGCCAGCAAGCGTCGTCACCTACTTCAACCCGCTGCTGCACCTCGCCGTTATGCGCGAGTACGGCAACCAGATCGCCGAGGCCCGTCAGCACCCGCTGACCATGCGTCGCTACATGTGGAAGCTTTCCTACTAATCACAAGTAAGTAGACCTTACGGGTTGATTGAGAGGGGATGGGGTTCGCGCCCCATCCCCTTTTTTGCTCTGGGGAGGGCGTGTCTGTCGCGTCATAAACCCCAGATAAAACCTACCAAAATAAACCTGTCCCTTTTTGGCAGGTGGGAGGAGATGCGTATGATCAAGGCAGTGCTGTTTGATATGGACGGCGTGCTGGTCGATACCGAGTGGTTCTACAACCGTCGTCGCGTGGCGTTTATGGAAGAGAAGGGGTTTCACTTTGACGAGATCCCCGATCTTTCGGGATCTAACGAGCCCGCCATTTGGAAGGCGCTGGTGCCCGACGATATTGAGCTGCGCGAGCGCCTGCGCGTGGAGTACAAGCAGGTCTACAGCCCGGATCACCCCGTTCCGTATGCCGAGCTGCTCAACGAGCAGACGGAGCCGGTGATGCGTGAGCTGCACGAGCGCGGCGTGAAGTGCGCCATCGCAAGCTCGTCCTATCGCGAGCTCATTGACGAGCTGGTGGAGATTGCCGGCATCGCCGACGTGCTGGACTACACCATCAGCGGTCACGAGTGCAGTGCGTTTAAGCCCGACCCCGAGATTTACCTGCGTGCCATGGAGGCGCTGGGTGTGGAGCCTACCGAGTGCCTGGTTATCGAGGACTCGCCTTTGGGCATCGAGGCCGGCAAGCGCTCCGGCGCCCGCGTCCTGGCGCTGCGTCCGCACGAGGGCGTCAACCTGGATCAGTCCGCCGCCGACGTTATCATCGACAACCTGACCGACATTTTGGCCGCTTTGTAGTGTCAATCCGCCGCGAGAAGCATTGGTTCACGCGTCTCTTGCTGCGGATTGGCTTAATTTGTCATCTATTTGGATTCGTTTGGCTTCGATACGGACTAAGTGAGTAGACTTTTTGGCGCAGGCCGAGCACAATGCATATCTTCCTTTGTAAAACCGCAGGTCACAGGGGTGGCGGTTTTGGGTGTGCTCAGCAGATCGTAAAAAGTCTACTCACTTGGAATTTTGCCCTTTGGTCGTGGGGGTTGCTGGTCCCGTTTTGGTTGTCGAGGGAGGTTGAATTGAAGCGCCCCCGCACGCTCCATGCTACAATCGCGGGCATGCCCCACAACCACATCTGCCTTCGAAAGGAGCCTACGTGGCGAACGCCATCGATCAGCTCACGGACCGCGTGCTCATGCTCGGCCGCCTCACCATCGTCCGCCGCGCCATTACTGCCGTGGCGGTCACTATTTCCGCCGTTCTCCAGACATTCCTGATCCAGGCGTTCATTCAGCCCGCCGACCTGCTTCCGAGTGGCCTCACCGGCGTTGCGGTCCTGCTCGATCGCGTTACCTCGCTGGGCGGCGTTCACATCGACATTTCGCTCGGTATGCTCGCGCTCAACATCCCCGTGGCGCTCCTATGCTGGAGCGGCATTAGCAAGCGCTTCGTCATCTTCTCGATGATGCAGGTCGTGCTCTCGTCGCTGTTCCTCAACGTCTTTCACTTCGCTCCATTTTTGGGCGACAAGATCATGCTCATCATTTTTGGCGGCGTGGTCTCGGGCCTGGGCGCTGCCATCGCGCTTAAGTCCGGCGCATCCACCGGCGGCACCGACTTTATCGCGCTGTGGGTTTCCAACCACACGGGCAAGACCATCTGGGGCGTCATCTTTGGTTTTAACTGCTTTATCCTGGCAATCTTTGGTTTTATGTTTGGCTGGGACAAGGCGGCGTATTCCATCGTGTTCCAGTTTATTTCGACCAAGACCATCGACAGTTTCTATCGTCGCTACGATCGCGTGACGCTGCAGATCACGACGCGTAAGGCAGACGAGGTCATGACTGCCTACGTAAACCATTTTCAGCACGGCATTAGCTGCGCCGAGGTCGTCGGCGGATATAGCCGCGAAAAGATGTACCTGCTGAACACCGTTGTCTCGACCTACGAGAGTCAGGACATTATCAAGCTGGTGTGCGACGTTGATCCCGACGCCGTGATCAACGTGTTCCACACGCTCAACTTTGTGGGCGGCTGGTGGGGTGGTCATGTCGACGAGCCCATGCCCACGGCCGTTCCCGATCCCGACAAGCCCGCACGCATGGCCAGCAGGCAGGCGCGCCTCAGCGAACAGGACAGCCTGCAGCAGGACGACGGCAAGTAGGGTATTGGCATTTTGCCGGTCCTGCGCAACCCATCCGAACGAGCCCCCCCGAAAGCCCCGTTGCTTTCGAGAGGCTCTCGTTTGCCCAGATAAAACCTACCAAAATGAAGCTGTCGCTTTTTGGTAGGGAGGGTGTATCGTTTTATCAATATGAGGTAACATGAAACTAGACGTTATATACGTATTAGTTATTTCGATATTTCGATAAGAGTGATTAGATATGCCTACGCCCAAAAATGCACCGCTTTACCAGCAGATTTACGACGAAATCAAGGATGCGATCGAGAAAGGTGTTTATGCACCCAAGGAGCGTATTCCGTCCGAGCTTGAGCTAGCCGAGCAGTACGACGTGAGCCGAATTACGGTGCGCCGCGCCGTCGAGGAGCTGTGCTCCGATGGCTACCTGGTTAAGCAGCAGGGCCGCGGCACCTTTGTTTCCACGCCGCACATCAATCGCCAGTTTCACGCCTCGACGCTGCAGACGTTTACCGCGCTGTGTGCCGACAACGGCATGAAGGCCGGTGCGCACGTGGTCGATCGTCAGATCGTTCCGGCGCGCCAAAACGAGATGGAGTTCTTTGGCCTGCAGAAGGATGCGCTGCTGCTGCATATCAAGCGCGTGCGTACGGCCGACGGCGAGCCCATCTTTGAGGAGAACATCTTTGTGCCGTTTGATGCCTACCGCGAGCTGTTGACGGCCGATCTTGAGGACAAGTCGATTTTTGCCGAGGTCGAGCGTGTTGGCGGAATCCCGATTGTCTCGGTTGGCTACCGTACGGTCGAGGCTGTTCGCGCCAATGCCGAGCAGGCGGCCGAGTTGGGCATTGCTCCGCACGATCCACTGCTCAACCTGCGTGCCGGCTTTACCGGTCCTAATGGCGAACCGGTCCTGATGGGTAAGCAGTACTACGTGGGATCGCGCTACGTTATGGTGATGTAAGTTACGCGGTTTTACCAAACCGCGTAACGGGCCGACGCTGCAAGCCCGCCAGAGCGGCAATCTGCCTTTCAACTTCGGCGGCATGACCAGAAGGTCAATGCCGCCTCGTTTCAAGGCACCTTGCTCGCTCTGGCGGGCTTTCGCTGTCGTTGCCAAAACATCGACGTCCCCAATGACTACCCGCAGAATGAGCGTGGTCGGCAGCCGTGCGGCACCGGTCCGCGTGGCGGCGTATAATCGGCGGCAGATGACTTGGACGTTAGGAAACCATGACCGATAGCATGCAGCAGATGGCGCTTGACACGCTCGGCGCCTATTTTGGCTACACCTCGTTTCGCCCGGGGCAGGACCGCATGGTGGATGCGATTCTTGCAGGCCGCGATGCGCTGGGTGTTATGCCCACGGGCGCCGGCAAGTCCATTTGCTACCAGGTGCCCGCGCTCATGCTGCCCGGCATCACCTTTGTGGTGAGTCCGCTGCTGTCGCTTATGGAGGACCAGACCCGTGCGTTGCTCGCGGCGGGTGCGCGACCCAGCTATCTCAACTCCAGCCTTACTCCGGCCCAGCAAAATACCGTGCTCAAACGGGCACGCGAGGGCCGCTACCAGCTTATGTACGTGGCGCCCGAGCGCCTGCTCGAGCCGCGCTTTTTAGCCTTTGCGCAGGAGGCTGCGGCGGACGGCGGCATTGGCGTGCCGCTCGTGGCCATTGACGAGGCCCACTGCGTGAGCCAATGGGGCCAGGATTTCCGCCCCGCCTATCTGCAGATTCGTGAGTTCATCGATTCCCTACCGCAGCGCCCCATCGTGGCGGCCTTTACCGCCACGGCGACCGAGCGCGTGCGTGCGGACATTCAGCAGATGCTCGGCCTGCAAAACCCCGCGACGGTGGTGACGGGCTTTGATCGCAAGAACCTCTACTTTGGTTGCGAGGAGATGGGCGACAAGGCCAAGACTGCCTGGGTGCGCGACTACGTGATTGCGCATTCGAGCGAGAGCGGCATCGTGTATTGCTCGACTCGCAAGACGGTCGACGCGCTGGCGGGCGAACTTGCCGAGGCGCTGGGACCCAGCGGCATTCGCGTGGGCCGTTACCATGCCGGCATGGGCAACGACGCCCGCCGCCAGAGCCAGCGTGCCTTTATCGACGACGACATTCAGGTGATGGTTGCCACCAACGCCTTTGGCATGGGCATCGACAAGCCCAACGTGCGCTACGTGATCCACAACAACGTGCCCGAGAGCATCGAGGCCTACTACCAGGAGGCGGGCCGTGCTGGCCGCGATGGCGATCCGGCCAGCTGTCACTTGCTGTGGAACGGTAACGATTTTCGTATGCGCCGCTTTTTGATCGACCGCGGCGATGCGGTCGACGAGGCGCTCGACGACGAGCAACGCGCGTGGGCGCTCCAGAACCGTTATCGCCTGCTCAGCCAGATGGAGGGCTACTGCAATACCACCGGCTGTCTGCGCGAATACATGCTGCGCTACTTTGGCGACGAGGCCGCGGCCGAGCATGCGGCAGCCGCCGCGGGCGGCACGGCAGACGACGCCGAGGGCTGCGGCAACTGCAGCAACTGTCTCACGCAGTTCGAGGTCGAGGACGTCACCGGCATGGCCCGCGCCGCCGTGCGCTATGTGGCCACGCGTCCCATGCGCTTTGGCAAGTCGCTGATCGCCGACGTGCTCCACGGCGGCAACACCGAGCGCATTCGCCAGATGCATCTGGACGAGGAGCGCGGCTACGGTGAGCTGTCGAGCGAATCGGTCGGGCGCATCAAGGACATCATCGGCCAGCTGTGCGGTCGCGGTTATTTGGCCACCTCGCAGGGGCAGTACCCAGTCGTGGGACTGGGTCCGCGTGCCGGCGAGGTCGAGGACGAGGCGTTCGCCTTTACCGTTAAGCGTCGCGCGTCCAAGCGCAAGGCCTCGGCCCGCGCCCGCCGCGCCGTCGATCTGCTGCGCGAGGAGGCCGAGCTGGATCAGCGCCCGCGCGTTGGCGACGATGCCGAGCTGTTCGAGCGCCTGCGTGCCCTCCGCAAGGAGATCTCGACCGAGTTGGAGATGGCGCCGTACATGGTCTTCTCCGACAAGGCCCTGCGCGGCCTGTGCCGTCTGCGCCCTCAGACGCGAGATGAGCTTATCCAGGTCAACGGCATCGGCGAGAAAAAGGCCGACGCCTTTGGCGAGCAGTTTATGGTGGCGATTGAAGAGTTTGAGTCCGAGCATGCGCGGGATGGAGCGTAACGATGGCATCCGACGATAAAACCGAGCGTACTGAGGTATCCGCCGTGCCGCTGTACCAGCAGGTTATGGACGACCTAAAGGGCGAGATCGCGCGTGGCGTGTACGCATCCGGCTCGCGCATTCCTTCCGAGATGGAGCTCGCGAAGTATTACGGCGTGGGACGCATCACCGTGCGCCGCGCCATCGAGGAGCTGTCGCGCGCGGGGTATCTCAACCGCCAGCAGGGGAGGGGCACGTTTGTGTGCGCGCCCAAGCTCAAGCGCAAGATTGTCCAGAAGGGTGACGTTCAGAGCTTTACCGAGGGTTGTGTCGCCAACGACATGGTGGCCGGAGCACGCCTGGTGTCGCGCACGGTGGTTGCGGCGACGCGCGAGGACGCGGCGTTTTTTGGGGTGGAACCCGGCTGCGAGCTCATCGTTGTCGAGCGCGTGCGTACGGCAGACGGCGTGCCCGTCATGCTCGAGAACAACGCCTTTGTGCTGGCCGACCATCCCTATCTGCAGACGCTTGCCGACAAGGACCTCGCGGACAACTCCATCTTTGCGCTCGTTGCCGAGCATTCGGGCCGCGCGCCGCTCAAGTCCGACCCTTGTACCGTGGAGATTGCGCTTGCCGATGCTCAGGCGGCCCCGCTGTTGGAGGTGCCGGTCGGCGAGCCGCTCTTCTATATGGAGGCGTACTTTACCGACGAGGACGAGCGGCCTCTGCTGCTCGGACGCCAAAAGATCGTGGGCTCGCGCTATGTGTTCGACATCTAACGTCCACAGATAGAACAATATAGAACGAGTTTGGTGAAATGGCTTCACGGGCGTCGTCGTGCGTGCTATAAATAGGACAACATAGAATGACCGCAGGTACGAGCTGCCGTCGTTCAAAGCCGCCACACAAGGAGGAGCATCACCGTGAACGCACACGATCTGGTTCAGGAAATTATCGAGCGCAAGGGCAAGATTGAGAACGTCTTTTGGATTGCCTGCGGCGGTTCGATGATCGACCTGATGCCGGCCAACGAGCTGCTCAAGCGCGAGGCAACCACGTTTACCTCGACGGTCTACACGGCGCGCGAGTTTTGCCTGATGGCCCCCAAGAGCCTGGGGCCGAAGTCGCTCGTCGTCGCCTGCAGCCACAGCGGTAACACGCAGGAGGTCGTCGACGGCTGCGAGATGGCGTTGGCTGCCGGCGCCGAGGTCGTCGCCCTCACCGACTGCGAGGGCTCCAAGATTGATAACGGCAAGTGGACTACCTGGGTCTATCCCTGGGGCGAAGGCGTGCCGCAGGCCGAGGTGCCGCAGGGCATCGGCGCTCTGATCGCCGCCGAGCTGCTCGACCAGCAGGAGGGCTACGAGGCGCTCGCCGACATGTACGAAGGACTTAAGCAGATGGACGCGCTGCTGCCCGCCGCGCGCGAGAAGGTCAACGCCGAGTTGGGCGCCCGTTTTGCCGAGCTCTGCCAGCAGCACGAGTTCTTCTACATCCTGGGCTCCGGCCCCAACTTTAGCCAGACCTACGCCATGGCCATCTGCTCGCTCATGGAGATGCAATGGCAGCACTGCTGCTACATTCACTCCGGCGAGTATTTCCACGGCCCGTTCGAGGCAACCGAGCCCGGCGTGTTCTACTTTGTGCAGCTCGGATCGGGCGAGTGCCGCCCCATGGAGGAGCGCGCGCTCGCGTTCCTCAACACGCACACCGATACGATTATGGTGCTCGATGCGCTTGAGTACGGCGTGGGCGAGGTGCCCGCCAGCGTGCGTTCGTTCCTGGAGCCGATTTTCTTCTACGCGATGAGCTGCGAGCTGCGCGCCGCCCGCGGCAAGGTGTTCGACCACAGCCCCGAGATTCGTCGCTACATGGGCATCGAGCAGTACTAGGTAACGGGAAAAGTATTCACCTTCGATTCGCAAGCGTGTCGTGTGAGTCAAAAAGCGGGCCGCGCCGGGGATTTCCGGCGCGGCCCGCTTGGCATCGCGCTTAGATTCGCAAGGTTGCGGCAGCCAGCGGCCTACTTTGCGTCGTAGGCCTCGGCGTCCCACCAGTCGAGCTGGGCGATGTTGTCGCGGATGTGCTGGCAGCTCTTGTGGAAGCCCTCGAGCTCGTACTCGGACAGGTCGAGCGTGTAGACCTCCTCGACGCCCTCGGCGCCGATCACGCACGGCAGGGACGTGAAGATGCCCTCTTCGCCATACTGGCCGGTCATAAGCGTAGAGGCCGAAAGCACAGCGTGCTCGTTGTGCAGAACGGCGGCGCAGACGCGTGCAGCGGAGTTGGCGACGGCATACTCGGTGCACTGCTTGCCCTGGTAGGTCACATAGCCGCCCTTGCGCGCGAGCTCCTCGACCTCCATGTGGTCAAAGGCGTACTTGTCAGGGTTCTCGACCTGAAGCTCGTTGAGACTCTTGCCGGCGATGGTCGCGGCCTTAAAGGCAGCCAGCTGGCTAAAGCCGTGCTCGCCGATCATGTAGGCGTCGATGGACTTGGGGCTCACGCCGACCTTCTTGGAGATCTCGGTGCGCAGGCGGGCGGAGTCCAGGCCGCAGCCCGAGCCGATGATCTTCTTGGGATCGTAGCCGGTCAGGTGCCACAGCTCGGTGCACACGACGTCGCAGGGGTTGGAGATGCCCACGAAGATGCCGTCAAAGCCGGCGTCGACGATGCGCTTGGCAAAGGTGCGGGCGGCGTCGGTGGTAAAGAACAGCTCGCCGTCGCGGTTGCCAGCTGCCAGCGCGACCTTACCGGCGGCGTTGACGATGACGTCGCAGCAGGCCAGCTCCTCGTAGTGGTCGTAGCAGTTGACGATCTTGGTGTTATACGGGACAAACGAAAGGGAGTCGCGCAGGTCCTGGACCTCGGACGTCACCTTGGCCTCGTTGATATCGCACAGGTACAGCTCGTCGGCAATGCCCTGCATAAGCAGGCTGTTGGCAACATGTGCTCCTACGTGGCCCTGGCCGACCACACCGATCTTACGCGTCTGGTACATATGAGTATCCTTTCGGCCGAGTTTTTCGCGTCGAACCATTGTAGCGTCCTGCTGCTACTTTGCTAGGCTAAAGCGCCGTAGATTTTTGAGACATGCCTTAATCTCTACTTTTGGAGTGATTTGGACCGCTGACGGCATCGCTGAGCGATGTGCTCGCGCGGATGGGGCCGCTCGTTGTACCATAGCTGCAACTGACTCGTAAGGAGCATCCATGCCCATTCGCATCCCCGACGCCCTCCCTGCCGCCGCGCAGCTCGAGAGCGAGAACATCTTTGTCATGACCGAGTACCGCGCGCTGCACCAGGACATCCGCCCGTTGCGCGTGCTCATCCTCAACCTCATGCCCACCAAAATCGCCACCGAGACGCAGATCATGCGCAAGCTCTCCAACACGCCGCTGCAGGTGGAGGTGGACCTGCTGCGCACCAAGACGCACGAGGCCACGCACGTGAGCGCCGGCCACCTGGAGACGTTCTACCGCACGTTCGACGACATCCGCGACATCCACTACGACGGCCTGATCATCACGGGCGCGCCGGTGGAGCAGATGCCGTTCGAGGAGGTCGACTACTGGCCCGAACTCTGCCAGATCATGGATTGGTCCACCACGCACGTGCACTCCACGCTGCACATTTGTTGGGGCGCGCAGGCCGGTCTGTACCATCATTACGGTATCCAGAAGTACGACCTGCCGGCAAAGGCGAGCGGCGTGTTCGAGCATTATCTGGTGAAGCCGCAAAGCCCGCTGGTCCGCGGCTTTGACGACCGCTTCTATGCCGTGCATTCGCGCAACACCGATGTGCGCCGCGAGGACGTGGAGGCCGAGCCGCAGCTTGAGGTCGTGGCCGTGTCCGACGAGGTGGGCCTGTACATCGTCAAGTCGACCGACAGCCGCCGCTTCTTTGTCTTTGGGCACCCCGAGTACGATACCGACACGCTGCGCCTGGAGTACGAGCGCGACGTGAAACGCGGGCTCAACCCTCAGGTGCCGGCGCATTACTTCCCGGGCGACGACCCCACCGCCGAGCCGCGCAACGTCTGGCGCAGCCAGGCTCAGCTGTTCTACACCAACTGGCTCAACTACTACGTCTACCAGACCACGCCCTACGACCTAGCCCGCGCCGGCGAGGAGCACTAGGCTGCGATGGTACCGCTGTAGCCGTGGCTGATGTGGCAGCGATTAGGCGCTGATGATGTTGGGCAGCGGCAGGTCGTGGGCATCGGTGGGGACGTGGTCGACACGCTGCTCGTCAAAGGCGATGCCGATGATTTGGCATGCGGGCGAGAGCATGGGCAGGTAGCGGTCGTAGCAACCGCCGCCGTAGCCCAGGCGCGCGCCGGTTTGATCGAAGGCCACGAGCGGCACAACAGTCATGTCGAGTGCTTCGGCAGGCACGATGGGGAAGCGGTCGCTGTCGATGTCCGTGGCCGCGAAGGCCCGCGCGGGGTGGGCGATAAACGGAGCCGCGGACGCATCGTCGGCGGCAACTGCCCGCATGCACATGCGCTGGCCACAAGCTGCGGCATCAATTGCCGAGAGCATGCACGGATAGGCCACGCGCCAGCCGCGCGCGGCGGCCGCAACGGCAAACGCGGCAGGGTCTGCCTCGGAACCCATCGCGGCATAGACGGCAACGGTGTGCGGCGCCGCGGCATCCAAGCGGCCCAGCAGCTCAACCAGCCGCGCACAGATATCAGCAGACTTCGCCGCCCGCAAGTCCAAATCAAGAGCATCGCGCCGAGCAATCACCGCCCGCCGCAACTCAGCCTTGTCCATCCCAACCTCCTCTAGCAAACCTGCCAAAAAGTGACAGGCTCATTTTGGCAGGTTTTATCTGGGCAAACGTCGAAGCCGCCACAAAGGCGCCCTGTGTGGCGGCTTCGACTCGACGTTGGCTTCACAGCGCCGCAGCGATCGCTTCAGTCACAAACTTATTGAGTGACTCACCCTTCTTTGCCGCTGCCAGCGCTGCTTGCTTGTGGAGCTCAGAGCCCGTTCTTACGTTGAACGAGCCCTTAAAAGCCCGCTCGGGTTCCTTGCCCTTCTCGGCGCAAAACTCAAGGTAATCGTCGACGGCGTCGTGGAAGCATTGCTCCACTTCTTCAGCCGTGGAGCCTTCAAATACGATTGCGTCCCTAATGCCGGCGACCATACCTGTTAGCACACGCTGTTCGGCATCGAACTCGACCGGGGCGAAATAACCCTTGTATGCCAAAACGTTACTCATGACTACCTCCGACATCTTGCAGAAAGCGAACGATGTTTCGAATGGTCCCCGCTGTCAATTCGTCAGATGGATGAGGCGCGTGCATTACGAACATCCTGCCATCTGATGGCCTGTAGAAGCGAACGCGCGATCCGGATGTCTTGCCTTTGCTGTCCATTTCAAAGCCATATGAAGCCATAACTTTAAGAAAGTCAGCAAATCTATACGTTGAAGGACAGCTAAGCAGCTGGGCGATGAGTTTATCGGATCGAGTCATCCCGCCTCACATTCTGCAACTATATTCTAGTTGCAATTTCAGTTCGATGCAAGCACCTCTACTATAGAACAAGTGTTCGAATCGCCACTGAGAAAGGGGACAGGCACCTTTGTGGTGGTCTGTGCTGTGGAGTGGGCGTCTGCGGCGGTTTGTCTCAATCTGTAACAGTAACTCGGCAAAATTGGACCTAGTTGTTACAGATTTAGACAAAGAGCTGGTGCCGTTCGGGAACGTCTCGATCTGTAACATCTGGAGCCGATATTGCCGTCTAGATGTTACAGATTGAGACAAACCGCCGCGGTGGGCTGCGCCGCCTCGCCCAAGCCGCAAAAAAAGGTAGATTTTCGGGCATGTCCCAAAAATCTACCTTGGTGCCTTAGCCCAGCAGGTCGACTACGTTAAAGCCGGCGTTGCTCTTGGCGATGACGTCTCGGCCGCCAAAGACGCAGGTGGGCGACTCGGCTGCGATGCGCGTCACGTCGGCGCCGAGCGAGCGCAGCTCACCGGGCGTGGCGGCGAGCATCTGGGCGCGACGCTCCTCGCGCGCATGCGGATCGAGCCCGGCCAGGTAGGTCGTGTTGCGGCGCTTGGTGAGCGCGTACGGCTTCACCGGCGCGTCCATGCCGCTCACGCAGCTCACGATAAAGCCCTCAAAGGCGGCCTCGTCGGGCTCAAAGCTGCCAAGCCATGCACCCGCGCGCTTCACGCGCTCAATCGAAGGATCGATCGCCGGGTCGCGGTAGGTGTAGAACGCCGTCTGGCGCTCGCCGGCTGCGCGGAATCCGCAGCCGTACGCACCGCCCTTCACGCGAATCTCGTTCCACAGGTAGTCGTAGGAGAGTGCGTTGGCGGTAACGGCCCAAGCGCCCGTCACGTCGATGCCCAGGCGACGCGGGTCGCACGCGCTTGCCGCAAAGCAGATGTCGCTGGGGATGATAAAAGCCTCGTGGCGGTCGCGCGGCGTCGGCACCACGAGAGCGTCGCGGCCGGCATCGGCGCCGTCGCCCGCACCCAGCCCCAGGTCGCCCGCGGCATCCCAGTATGCGTCAAAGTCCTCGTTGCTGCCGGTAAAGCTCGCCATGCAGCCATCGGCCACAAAGATGCGGCCTGCCAGCTCGGCAAGCTTGGCGCGCAGGTCATCCAGGCGCTCGTCAAAGTGCTCGAGCAAATCGCGCAGGAACAGGTAGAAGTCCACGCCCGAGAGCTGCTCACGCACCACGGCCGAAGGCGAACTGTAGCTCATCGCGCGACCGAGCGCTGCCGAGTGGCCGTTGTTGATAAAGCCCTGTTCAAGCCCAATGCGAATCTGCGTGAGCACGTCGCGCACGCGGTCGGCGTCGGCATCTGCCAAAAGCGTGCTCGACCATACCTCGCGCGGCAGACTCGCCAGCGCGTCGATCTTCTCGGACAGGGCGCCGGCGCTCACCAGCAGGTAAGGGCGCACGCCGTCCACGTCGGGCTGCGTCATGACCTCGGTCGTAAAGCTCAAAAAGCCCAGTTTGCCGGCGAGCAAGTTGTCGAGCTCCTCGGCCGAGTGCTCGCGCGTGGGCAGCTGCTTAAGCAGGCGGCAGAGCAGCGTCACATAGGGCAGGTCCTCAAACGCGACGCAGCTCAGGTCGAAATACTGCATGGCGTAGGCCAGGCGGTTGGTGGGGATGCCGTGGCGCAGGCAGGGGATGGGCGCAGTCGTGTCCACGACCAGCGGCGGCTCGGGGCGCGCCTCGCCAATGTCGGACACGCGCAGGCGCGGCAGCGTGGCCTTGGCCTCGGGCGTGTCCTCCGCCTCCTGCGCGGCACGCAGCGCGGCCGTGCGCTCGACCACATCGGCCAGCTCGGCATCGGTCATGGCGTCGCGCTTGGCTGCCAGCTCGGCGGCCTCGGCACCCTCTGCGCCCTCGGCGGCATCCACCGGCACCAGCTCGACCAGCGCCATATGGTCGTTTTCCAGCACCAGCTCGCGCAGCAGGTCCTCAAAGTAGCTGCCGTCCAGCTCACCACGCAGCTCCTCGTACACCGGGCCGTACTTGAGCGCCAGCGTTGCGGCGTCGTCATCGTAGAGCCAGGTGCTCAGCGCATCGCACGCAATGGCCACGCCGTCGGCGATACCGTAGTCGCGCTGGCGCAGATCGTACTCGTTGCTGCTGATGATGGCCTCCAGGCGCTCGCGCGGAACGCCGTGCTCGCACAGGTCGCGGCAAGCGTCCTGGAACACGCGACGCAGCTCGCGCGCCACGCCGGGCTGCGCATTTTGCAGCATGATGAGCTCGTAGGGCTGCAGGCTCTCGGCCGCGGTGTAGCTCACCACGTTGCCGCCCAGTCCGGCGGCAAGAACGGCCTTCTTAACCGGTGCCTCGTTGGAACCTAGCAGTGCCTCGAACAGGATGTCCGCCGCGATCGTGCGCTTGCGGTCGAGCGCGCTGCCCAGCACAAGGCCCAGGCCCACCAAGGCGTTCTCGGGTGTGGTGGCCATCTCGACGCGCTTATACTCGCAGGTCACGGGCGCCTGCACGCCCAGTGGATTGGGTGCCAGCGTGGACGGGTCCTCGCCGGCGGCAACGGCTGCGTCCATGCGGCGGCTTGCGGCGCTCGGCTGCGACAGGTAGCGCTCGTCCAAAAAGGCTAACGCGCGGTCCACGTCCAGGTCGCCGTAGAGCGTGATGTAGGAGTTGGAAGGATTGTAGTGGCGCGCGTGCGTGTCCAGGAACTGCTCGTAGGTGAGCGCGGGAATCGCGCGCGGGTCGCCACCGCTCTCGTGCGCATAGGCGGTGTCGGGATAGAGCGCGGCGTTGACGGCGTCGTCCAGCACGCTCATGGGGTCGGACAGCGCGCCCTTCATCTCGTTGAACACCACGCCGTTATAGCGCAGCGTGCCCTCGCGCAGGCTCGCGGAGCTGTCGCCGTCCTCGCCCTCGGCGCCCTCCGGCAGGTCCAGTTCGTAATGCCAGCCCTCCTGCTCAAAAATGGTGGGCTTGGTATAGATGGCCGGGTTGAACACCGCGTCCAGGTACACGTCCATCAGGTTGTACAGATCCTGCTCGTTGGTGGTGGCAACGGGGTAGATGGTCTTGTCGGGGTAGGTCATGGCGTTGAGGAACGTCTGCATGGAGCTCTTGATCAGGTCGACAAACGGCTCCTTGACGGGAAACTTGGCCGATCCGCACAGCACCGAGTGCTCAAGAATATGGAACACGCCGGTGGAATCGGCCGGCGGCGTCTTAAAGCCAATGGCAAAGGCCTTGTTTTCGTCGTCGCACGCCAGGTACAGCAGACGAGCGCCCGAGGCAGTGTGTCGCAGCACGTAAGCGTCCGAGTCGAGCTCGGGCACGGTCTCGCGGCGCTCGACGGCAAAGCCGTGACAGGTGGTGCCGGGCACCAGCAGCGCGGAGGCAACGGCGCGCGGGTCGGTTGAGGTGGTGGGCATATGCAGTCTCCTTTGACGCCCCATCGGGGGCGAATCGAGTCGAATCCCCGAGAGTATACCCATATGGGACCCTCGACCAATCTGCCGGATGAGCGTGGATTTTCGGACACACGAGCGTGGAAATTCGGACGCAAATTGAACGAGAGTGGATTTTCGGACGGAAACAGCCCCAAAACGCCCAAAAACCGTCCGGAAATCCACTCTCGATTCCTGACCGTCCATCACTCATGCATTTCTCACTCATCTCTAATATGAGAGATAACAGAAAGATGAGAGATAAATATGAGAGATAACTGAGCAGCAAAGAGACAAGCAATCATGGTATTGTCTCAATACCGATTGTTCTACCAGCAAGAACATGTTTAAATGAAACAAATGGCAGATATCTTATCTTTCATCTCTCACTTATCTCTAATATGAGAGATAAGTGAGAGATGAAAGATAATTACGAGAGATAACTGAGAGGCGAAGGAAATCTATTCGCGGCATTCTCCGCCGGGCCGAGCGAAAGGACGTGCAGATGAACGAAAACGAGCTGACCGGTCTGCTCGAGTCTTTAAGGCGCATGGGCTCGGACGATCTTAACGTCGAGGTCAAGGAGAGCGCCACGACGCTTTCCCGCGACGTATGGGAAACGGTTAGCGCATTCGCGAATACCGCTGGCGGAATTATCGTGCTCGGCGTGAGCGAGCGCGCGGGCTTTGTCCCGGTTGAGAACTTTGAGACCGAGAAGGTGCTCAATCAATTCGTAGCGGGCATGGGTGATGCCGGCGGTCGCGGAAAACTGGCCAATCCGCCCAAATACACCATTGAACGCGTGGAGCTCCAGGGCACCGTGGTTCTGGTCATCACGATTGAGGAGCTCGACCCGTCGAGCAAGCCTTGTTATGTCATAGAGCGGGGCGCTCAAGGCGGCAGCTACAAACGCATCGATGACAAAGATGTTCCGCTTTCGTCGACCGAGGTCCTGTCCTTGTCGTCGTATGAGCGGACGAGTCCCAGTGATCGCGACGCAGTGCCGGGCGCGGGTGTGGGCGACCTCGACGAGGCCCTGATCGACCGCACGATAGAGCGTGCTTTCTCGCTGACGCCCCGAGCTATGCACGGTGCGACGGACAAGAAAACAAAGCTGGAGCGCCTGAATTTCCTCGATTCCCAAGGCAACGTGACTAAGGCCGGACTCCTGGTTGCGGGCGCCTATCCTCAGCAGTTCTACCCCAAGCTCTTTATCGATGTGGCGGTCTATGCCGGAACGCAGAAGGGCGCGGCGGGGTCGTTGAGGTTCATGGACCGTACGATCTGCGAGGGGACGTTGGGTGAAATGATCTCGGATGCCGTCGCGGCGGTCGCCAAGAATTTGCGACGAACCTCGATGATCAAAGGCGTCTCGCGTGTCGACTCGCTGGAGATTCCCGAGGAGGTCCTGCGCGAGGCAATTGCCAACGCCGTAATCCACCGAGAATACGGAGACCGGTTCTGTGGGCAGTCGATCGCTGTTGACGTCTTTGATGACCGTATCGAAGTGACGAACCCCGGCGGCCTATACGGAGGAAAGACTCGCGAGAACCTGTTTGACGGCAGCTCCCGATGTCGCAATGCGACGCTTGTGAAGCTCATGTCGCTTGTCCCATTGCCCGACGGCGCGGGCTCTTCTGCCGAAGGCAACGGGTCGGGCATTCCAATGATGCTCGATGCCATGCGTGCGCAAGGTCTGGCCGAGCCGTTGTTTTGCCCGGGTTTCGACCGGTTTAAGGTTGTCCTTTACCGAGCGAAGGTTGAGCAGGTCGATCATGGCGGGGACCTGATCATGGCGGCCCTCAAGCGCTATGACGAGTTGGGAACGCGCGAACTGGCAGAATGCACGGGACTCACCGTCTCCCAGGTTAGGACGCGCGTCAATACGCTCATCGCGCAGGGCGAGCTTGAACCTACGGCGTCGGCGACAAGCCGCAACCGTAAATATCGACTGTCGGAGCGCGCAAAGCAGCTGCACTAGCGGCCCCTGCGCCTCACATCCCGCCATTTCGCGCACCGCACATCGAAACCTGCGGCAAAGCAGTTACAATAGCCCAATGTGCATCGCGCACGACGATGATATCGGCGCCCGCGACTAGGGGAGAATACATGGCAGAGCAACAGATAACGCCGGGGACTAAGCTTCAGGTGGCATTCGACGTGCCCATGGGCCAAAAAACCGACTTCAACATGCTCTCCACGTTCAAAGAGAACCTGGACGAGGCGTACTTTCTTATGAGCGCTCCCATGCTCGCCGGCAAGCCGCTCATCATGGACGAAAACCAAAAGCTCCTGCTGCAATACAAAGTGGGCGAGGAGACGTTCGTGCTCGCCGGCTATCCCGAGGCAGTCGAGAAAAAGGGTATCCGCACCTACTGGAAAATGCGCAAAGTCGCCGAGCAGCGCACCTTCGTTAAGCGCCGCGACGAGCGTTTTAAGGTCGCCATGCGCCTGAACTACCAGCGCGACAACGCGCCGACCCCCGAGCCCGAGGACGCCATGACCATCGACGTCTCGGCCGGCGGTCTGGCTATTTACCTCAACGATTACCCCGACGTGGGCGAGGCCCTGGCCGTGCAAATGCCCACGATCCGTCTGCAGGGCGAGCGCCACGAGCTGCCCGAGCAGCTGGGCATTGTGTGCTGGGTGCGCCGCGCGCCCAAGGGCAGCCTGTATCGCAACGTCTGCGGCCTGCAGTTCCGCTACGCCGACGACATGGAACGCGAGCTCGTCAAAGAATACGTCGGCTACATCCGCACGAAATATAAGATCTGATCGCCATGGCTCTGTTCAAGCGTAACGACAACAAAGATCAAGCTGCCGAGGATTTGGCCGAGGGCCAGGCAGAGGACGCGTCGCAGGACGCACCCGGCGCCAATGCCGAGGACACGCCCGGCGAGGATTCCGCGCCCGAGCAGGCTCCCGCCTCCCGCAAGCGCTTCGGCAAGCCCAAGCCCAAACGCAACCTCCGCGGTGTGGTGCGCATCGAGGAGTTGGAGCAGGCGCTGGCCGACCAGGACCTCGATGACATCGACCCCGACGCGGTCGTATCCATGTATATGCCCAAGCGCCGCATGGAGCGCATCGGCGCGGCGCTGCTGCGCATGGACAGGCTGCAAAAGGCCCTCGTGGTGCTGGCGCTTGCCTTTGGTGTGCTGTTCGCCCTGTCGTTTATGCAGGAAAACATGGGTAACTTCACCATCAATCTCAACCGCCTGGAGCTGTTCCGCCGCGGTGTGGCCATTGCCGACAACGGCGACTTTAACAACGCCACCGCGCGCCTGGCCGCCGACGCCTTGGACAACGGCACCAATATCGCTGCCGAGGACCTGCCCGACAACTTGGACGATATCGACGGCAGCCACAACGGCAAGAACTACGTGGCGTACACCTTCTATATCCGCAACGCCGGTAAGACCGATCTGGGCTACAGCGCCAAGCTCAAGGTGGTTGGCGCCAGCAAGGGCGTGGAGAAGGCCGCGCGCGTGAGGGTGTATCGCAATGGCGAGCCCACCACCTATGCGGCTGCTGCGGCCAATGGCAGCCCCGAGCCCAACACCGAGCCGTTTGCGTCCAAGGACGTGGTGACGACCATCAGCCACAAAAACTTCCGCGTGGGCGATGTGGACAAATACACCGTGGTCATTTGGCTGGATGGCGACGACCCGGAGTGCGTGGATAAAATCATCGGCGGCGCGGTGGAGTTCGGTTTCGATTTTGATTCGTCCGAGACCGACGATTCGAGCCTGTTCGTTAAATTCGTACAGGATATTGCCGACACCCTGACCGGCAACGACCCCATTAGCGCGAGCGGCAACGAGGCGCCCGATTACTACAAGGAGCACAACGTAACCTGGAGTAACCGTCGCAACCAAAAGAACTCGCCCGCAGGGGACGAGGGCAAGTAGAACGAACAAGCGCCAGGCTGGGATTGATTTCTCGGCCCGGCGCTTTTGTTATGCGGAGGCGTTGTCTGCGGAGGTAGCGCCGTTGCCAGCGGTGGCGTCCAGCAAGAACAACCGCAGCGCGAGCTTGATCGCGTAGCCCGGCTTGACCTGCGCTGCGTTGCTCGTGCGTTCGTCCAGGTCGCCGCAGTAGGCGTAGAGGTCGCGGATGAGGTCCGCGCCCGAGAGCGTGAACATGTAACCCGCGTCCGAAAGCGCGTTTGGTGCCGCGGGCAGCCCCGCAGCCGCACAAAAGCTCGCAAGGTCGGGGCCCATGATGGCCTCGTAGTCAATCGCGGCGCCACGGTCCTGAGCGGCCTGCTCTTGCTCACGGGTGTACGACAATGCCGCCGCCAGTACAAAGCTGGGCGTGGGCGCGTTGACGTCGTCGGTGGTGGCGACGAGCTTACCGGCCGCTTGCGTGACCAGCCAGGCGACTTCGCGCTGACAACGAACGGCCTTGCGCGTCACCGGCTTGATCGATCCGGCGGAAACGCTTCCCTTGGGTTGATTGGCGGCAGGCATGACCCCTCCCAACAAATAGCCCGTTTAGCAGGCAAAAATAACACGTGCCACACCAATATAGCAGTGGGGAAGGGCTAGGGCGAAGCTCGGCAGAGGGTGAATGTATGCGATGGCGTGGCACTGCGGCCGCAAGGCTTAAGGGGGACTTATGACTGCGCGGGAGAGAGATCAAATAAGGTAAACGATGTTCATATGGCACCACATATAACCCGAGGTAGACCTATGAATCTGCCGGAATGTAGGCTGCCGAAAACTCATAAGGAAATCGTAAGAATTATGGTATCCTCAATTCCATGTCTAAAGGATGGGCAAGCAACATCCAACACGAAAGCGCGGGCTCCCCTTCCGGGCTTCTCGAGGGTCATTTGGGATGAATGGGGAAAGAAAGGGGTCCGCATGGATACCAAGGCATTAAAGAAGCAGATGGGTGCCGCCATCGCCATGGTCCTCGTGGCAGCCGTAGCCCTCGGCTCCGCCACCTTCGCATGGTTTGTGAGCAACAACAAAGTCGAAGCTAAGACTGCGTCGGTTTCTGCTCAGTCGAACGCTCCATTCCTGAAGATTGGCCTACCGTCTGATAAGGAGCTTACGAAGACCGAGGAAACCCAGACTGCGGGTGCTGATGAGGTCGTGCTCTACCCATCTCAATGGAATCATGTAGTTAATCCTGACACTTATCAGTTTGAGTCTGCATACGCATCCGATGCAAAGAAGTCGGATATGCTCGCTAAGTCTCGTTTCGCTGTTGGTGGAGTCGATGCGCCGACTCGCTCCAAGTATGCGCTGAAGCAGTCTTTTAAGATCGGCACCACGGATGAAAAAGCGGGCTCATTCCAGAACCTTAAGGTTGCTTCTGTAACGGTTAATGCCGGTGAGAAGTCGGATGGTCTTAAGAGTGCCATTTGCGTTCTCGTTAAGTGTGGAGATCAGTGGGGCGTCTACAAAGGGACCACCGATGGGACCGAGCTGACTGCCTATGGCGATGAGACCGCTATCGTCAACAGTCTGACCGGGAAGGCCGGGACGAATGTCAGCGATGCCCTTGCAGCAGAAATTGGGGCAAATAAAACTGTGGATGTGGATGTCTATGTCTTCTACGACGGCTCGGCTTCTACGGTCTTCTCCGATAACCTTGCCAATCTGAAGAACTGCGGCGTCACTGTTGCGTTCACTGCTACTCCGGTCAATACGGACGGCAACGCAGTCAACGTCGGATAATCTCCAGTCCATTGCATTTTAACGGGCGCCCGGCTTATGCGCCGGGCGCCCGCTCTGTTTTTGAAAGGAGGATCACGTGCAATCGTCTAAGAGCCTAAAAACACAACTTGTTGCGGCCGCCGTTAGCGTGGTCCTCTCTGCAGTTGCTCTGTCGGCAGCGACCTATGCGTGGTATGTTGCGAACACAAAGGTTTCCGCAACCACGTCAACCATCAGCGCGACGACTAATGGCTTCATCCTTCAGATCGACGAGCTCAAAAACGGCGCCCAGCACGGTGGCGAGCAGAAGTCGCTTGAAGCACAGACCACGGGCGCTACGCTCAGCCCGTCTTCGACTGACGACCTTAAAACCTGGTACGTTTGCAACGGCTGGAACAACCAGGGCCTGGTAACCGACTATTCAATGCCTTCTTTCTCAACCGCTGCCAACGCTTTGCCCGGTGAGTATGAGGTTGCCGGTAAGAAGTACAACGCCTTCATCCGAAGCGAATATATCGTCTACACCATTACCGATACTGGCACGGCTGACGTTTACCTTGACGCGTCTGGCGGTGAGCCCGTAACGATTGAGCCCGTGGGCGGCGAGGCGTCGGAGACCATGGTTGGTTCTCTGCGAGTTGCGATTACCACGCAGGAGATTGGGTCTGACGGCAAGTCGTGTGTCGGCGAAGAAAAACTGCGCGTTGTATATGCCATGCGCGATGAGACGGGCAAGGGTAACGATGCAAGCGCTATTGATGGCTGGACGAGCATCCAAAACAAGAATGGCACTCCGACGCTCGCGGAAGCAACCTATCCCCATATCTTTAAAGGCGGCACGGACGGATGGGTTGCTACTAAAGGTGACAGCGGCGATTACTCGGTTGCTGAGGGCACCGAGCCGATTGCTAGGGGCGTTGGCTACAACGGCGTTGCGGTGCGTGTCTATATCTGGATGGAAGGCACCGATGCGGATTGCGTTAACGGTAAGTCCATCGAGAACAGCCCGACGACCTATAACGTCAGCGTCAAACTCGCCGGTGTCGCGACGCCGTAATGTCAACGTTTGCCTAAATACAGCTAGCCCAAGGGTCCACTTCGAAGGAAGTGGGCCCTTTTTCGTTTGGCGGTATCACTGCATCGGCGATAATGTGAGGAACTGTTCTTCCTGGAGGTTCCTTATGGACGGCATCGCTTCTAGTGTTCCGCTGATTGCTCGGCCGAGTTTCGACCGCGCTTGCAGCTTTGTGCCGTCCGAATATGTCCAGGCCTGGGAGTGGTTCTTGCGCGAGGGGCAGCGTGGTGGCCTGTGGGATAAGCTTCCGCATCGCACGAATGCCGACAGCCCTCAATATCCCTTCCGCCTGTCGATTGATTCCGTGCTCTTTCCGGTGTCGCGCGATTCAGGCATCTTTTGGCCTGGTCGCGGGCGCGTTAAACATCCGCGCGAGAAGACCTTCGCGCTCTCGGTGCACAATTCCAAGCGCGGCGCCTACCCCGATGTCCCGCCGCTCTATCTTGAGGATGGCACGTGGGTGCTCAAGTACTCGTCGCAAAGTGCTTCAGTCGAAAACTGGCGCGACCAGGACTACAACCAAAAGATGATCAACTGCATGGAATGCGGCGTTCCGGTCGGCGTGTTCTTTGCAACAAGCGTCGGCTACAAGGTACTTGGTCTCGCATTCGTCGAGCGCTACGAGCCCGAGAACAGCTGGTTTGTACTGCACGGCCCCGTCCATAAGGGTGGGCCCGACGCTCGTTTCTTCCCCGATATGAGCTACATGAAGGACGCTCCGGTCGCGGCTGAGTTTTCTGGCACTCTGGCGAGCGACGATGAAAAGGTTCGCTATGCGCTGCGTCGCGAGCGAATCGGCCAGCAGCGTTTTCGCACTGAACTCTTTGAGGCCTACACTGGTCGATGCGCCGTCTCGGGTTGCAATGTTGACGAGGCGCTCGAAGCTGCACATATCGAGAATTACTCGGGTCCCAAATCGCAGGTTGTTAGCAACGGTATCCTGCTGCGTCGCGATCTACACTCGCTCTTCGATGCTCATTTGATTTCGTTTGAGTTGGTGCGCGGTGACTATCAGCTTTGCGGGTCGTACCTTCTGCAGCATACGGACTATGCAGCGTTTGCAGGGTCGGTATTGCGTGAGCCGGACGAGCATCGCCTGCGTCCCAATGCTCGGTTCCTCGAGGCCCACCGCGCCGAGTTCGATTTCTCGGAATCGCGACGTCGGGCGGAAGCCGTTGCTCCGTATTAGGCGGGTGCGGTCCGTCGCAACCCAATCATGTCGATTGATCGGATCGCGTCGCGCCGCATCGAGCGCCGCGCGATCCTGCCATCCTCTCCTCAACAGTTAAAACGGGAAAGGGGAGACCATGGGATGGAGAAGCGATATCGTACGAGGCGTGTACGGGAACTTGCCGCGAGCGTTAATGGGCCGGAGCCTGTTCCCGCTCGTCGAGGTCACCTGCAGCCAAATCTGTCTGCCCTGCCCTCGCTGCGGCGCAGACCTCCCATGCCTAGACATCAGCTTCATCGACACCCGCGACAAACACGCCACCGACCCGCGGGCTCGAACAGGCCTGCGCCTCCCAGTCTATCCTCAACAATGCCCAACCTGCGGATGTGCTATTACCTATGACGAGGCGGAGCCGTAGCTTCGAAGACCGAATATCTAGTCGGGCAAACCCAGTGATTCGACATTTTCTGCGTTACACCAACAACTCAGCTACCTGCGCATACTCGATTTACGAGGATTTTCACACTCGATTTCCGAGGAAATCCGGACTCGATTTTCGAGCTTTGTCTTACAGGTAGATCCCCTCGAACAGGGTCTTGTGGAACTGGGTGTGGTGATCGCGTGCCCAGGTGAAGAGTGCCTGATCAAAGTCGCCCTGGCTGGCGGGGATGCCATAGACGCCGGCGACCTCCACGCGCACGAACTCCAGCGCGGGCAGCTTGTTGATGGCCGTGAGTGCAAACGGCGACGTGGGCTCCTCGAACAGGTAATGGCTGCCTTGCAGTGCGCCGCAGCCGGTGCAGGTGCTGGCGAGCGATGCGGTCTTGGTGGTGCGCGACGTTACGGGCTTGTAGCCGCAGCGCTCGCGCAGGTAGTCGCGGATCTCGGCCGGCACGCAGCCCAGCGCGGGAACGATGGCTATGGCGTTGGCGCGGGCGGTGTCGATCGCGATGTGGCCCGCGTCGTCCATGGCGGGCGCAGTGCCGGGCGCGGCCTTGCTGCCCGAGTCCTCGGCCACCCGATACGGAATGCCAAAGGCCGCGACCGTCGTCTGCTCGTGGCACTTCCAACATTCGCGCTTGCCAAGCACCAGATAGATGTAGGGCGCGCTGGGGTCGGAACGATCCACGCCGGGCAGCCACGCGGCAAAGGGCTCGGGGTTGACGCCATCGGGCACGTACCAGATCTTCTTGACCCGGTCCCACTTGGCGCCCAGGGCCTTGGCCTGGTCTTTGTGCGAAAAGGGAACATCGAGCTCGGTGCGCATGGCGGCTCCTTTGTGCGGCTTGCGGTGCATGTGCTCCAAGGATACCCCAGCGGCGGGTGTATGGTTGCTAAACGATCACTTCGACCGCCCGAGAAGTCGCGGACCGTTTTGGCGAGGGCGCGCCGTCAAGCAAATGGGCAAGCAAATGGTCAGCTTTTGGTCAGTTGAGCGGCAACCTTGCCAAAAGCTTGACGGATTTACATTTAGACGTCGACGAATGAGCACTTTGAACGCGCCGCGGCAAAAAAGCCGCCGGTCGTTTGCCGAAAACTCGCCAGGGTCGCGAGCCGCCGCCGACGCACATGCTATCTTCGCGCCATGGGGTACTTTATCGTTTCACATAACGCTGCATTGGCGCTCTTGGCGCACATCCCGAACCCGCGCTTTGGGGATTCGGAACCAGAGGTCGTGTCGATTGCGGACGCCTGCGCGCTCTCGGATCAAGAAGCGCAGGAGGTTATCGATCGCTATGACCTGGGGATCGATACGTTGGATTTGCTGGTGCCGTCGCGCGCCGACCGTCGGCGGAGCAAGCACGTTAAGACGCACCTGTGCACCAACGAGCTCCCCTCGGGTTCGTTTATCTCGCTGGGCCACTGGAGAGGCGACCTGGATGCGTATGTGTGCTCTCCCGAGCTGGCGTTTTTGCAGGCCGCGCACGATGGCGATGCGGCGGAGGCCATCTATGCCGGCTATGCCATGACATCGGACTATCGGCTGGATAACCTTGCTCCCGGTGGGGTAACAAGCAGGGATGCGGGCATGCGCGATGGCCGGCTCACGACTAAGGAGCTCATCGCGGCGTACCTTGACCGGGCGTCAAAGGTGAGAGGCGCCGCCAGAGCGAAGGCGTTGCTTCCGTACGTGGAAGAGGGCTCACGGTCTCCAAGGGAGTCGGGGCTTTGCATGTTTATGTCGCTGCCTGCGCATTACGGCGGGCTTGCGCTGGGCAAGGCCGAGCTGAACAAGAAGTACTTCATTCGCGACGGTTACAACGATGGGCGCAACCGCAAACTGCGCGTGTTGGAGCGCACACCCGACATAACGCTTACGGCGAAAGCAGAGGTGGGCTTGGATAAAGTAAGGGCTGGCTTGCTGCCCGAGGTGTTTACCGCACTGGTCGATTACGACAGCGATGCCATCCATGACGGAAGCGAGAAAATCCACAAGGATGCCGAGCGCCGTAACGAGCTGCAGATGCTCAATGGGGTCGCGTACTTTACGGTGACGACTGACCAGGCGAGCGACTACGAAAAGCTCGTTCGCCTGTGCGAGCGCATCCGACGCAAGCTGCATCGTCGCAAGCGGCCCATATTTTACAAGCCTATGACTGAGGAAGCGCGATATTTGGCACAGGCGCGCCTCGAGACAAAGCGGTTTAAGCTCTGGCAGACCGTTATTGAGGCGCATCAGCATTGGTAAGTGGGTCTTTGGCGGCGGAGGGGGTGCTGCCGTATTGAAGGTGAATGGTTTCCCGCGAAGTGAACGAGTGTTTTTGGACCCCCGAAGCATCCACACTTTTTTGGCGCCAAAACCGCAGGATTCTAACGACAAAACCGCAGGAAATGAGCCGCCAAAAGTGTCGATGCTTCGGGGGTTCGTTTTGGCTCGTTCACTTCGCGGGAAACCATTCACCTTCGATTTGCGGGCTGCCCGGATACGGCTACGAGGGCCACATCTGGGCCTGATCGAGGCGATCATCAGGGCTGTTGGGCGGCTTTGGGCGCTGTTGGGGTGTTTGCCGGCGCTGTCGAGGCGGCATCGGCCTCGTCTGGGATGGTTATTGGAGCTGTCGAAGCGGTTTGGGTGCCGCGGCGCCCTTTTGGCTTGGCGGCGTAAAACAAAACAGCTCAGAGGCGAAGCCTCTGAGCTGCGAACATTTGGTGGGCGTTAGAAGATTTGAACTTCTGACCTCTTCCGTGTCAGGGAAGCGCTCTCCCCCTGAGCTAAACGCCCGATCAAGGGTGCGCGAGTGCGCAGGAAATAATATAACGGAGCTCCCACCCGGTGGCAAGAACTATTTTTTAAAAAGCGGCGATTTGTGACCCTATCCGCCCCGATGCAGTGCGAACAGCACGCGGAAAGTCGCGTTTGTACCCCCGATGAACTGCACATTCGCGTAAAATAACTCCATTATGGGCAAATGGTGTCCAGGTAGTTTGCAGCACGGCATCTGGGGGAGGGACATGTCGGACGCGCGTTCGCTGAAAAAACAGTTCAATCGCATGCTCGCCACGTTGCTGGTGGCCCTTGCTGTTGCCGGAGCCGTAACGTATGCCTGGTACATCTACAACGCCAACCGTCATATCACCGACGTCAAGATGGCCGCGGGCACGGGCGTAACCTTCCTCATCTCCAACGAGTACGACGGCGAATACAAGACCAATGCCGGTTTGAGCTTTGCGGGCCTGCTCGATCCCGTCTCGACCGACAACGTGCTCAACGGCTTTCAAAAGGTAACGGGCTTTACCGGCGGAACCACGCAGGACTCGCTGTTTGCCAGCATGTTTGGCGCGGCCGAGCATTCCGACTACTACAAGACCTCTCTGTACCTGGCCACCAACTCGGTCGCAACCGACGTGTACCTGTCGGGTATCGATTTTACCGAGCAGGACTCGGCAAACCCCATCTCCACCGCCCTGCGCGTGGGGCTGGTCGCCTATGCTCCAGGGCAGGGCGACACCGTTACGGGCCAGTACGTCTTTGAGGTCTCGGGCGAGCACAATCCCCAGGCGCGCTACAACACGCTCGATGGCAAGGACGCCGGCGAAAACGAGCAGAACCACCTGGTGCTCGACAGCAGCCGCTCCGACGGCGCCACGGTCCATTTTGACCAGCTGACCAGCGCAAACTTCTGCGACTACAACGAAGACACCGGCATCGTGAGCCTCAAGGAGGCCACGACCAAGATCTGCAGCCTGCCCGCTGCCGCCAAGGGCGCCAACCGCAGCACGCCCGTGCGCGTGGATGTGTACGTGTGGCTGGAAGGCTGCGACCCCGACTGCACCAACAACCTGGCCGCCACCAGCCTGCAATCGCTGGCGCTGCGCTTTGCCGGCAAGCGTTCGTAAGGGGGCCGGGGATGAGTACATCGAACATCAAAGTCATCCTAAGCTCGCGCCGCCGCATGGTTGCTGCGGCCGCATGGATGCTGGTGCTGGTAGCTGCCCTGAGCGCCGTCACCTACGCCTGGTTTAGCAACTTGCGCTACACCAACGTGACGCCCGTGGCACATACGGTAAGCGACGAGAGCTCCGACCTGCAGATTGGCCTTTCGGCCAACGGGCCCTGGGACACGACGGCCACGCTTACCGCCGCCGACAAGACGCTCTATCCCATCTCGACGTCGGACCTCTCCCGCTTTTGGCGCGGCACGTTCCAAAACGCCGCGGGCATCACGACCGACTACGCCGACTGCACCGCGCAGCTGGACGACTATGCCCTTTCGGGCACGCTGTACCTTAAGGGCGGCGACAGCGCGCTCAACGTGTACCTGTATCCGGGCCAGATGAGCGTGACGAGCGACCCACAGCTGCTTGCCGCATTGCGCCTGGGTCTTGTGATAACGACCCGGTCGGGTACGCAAACGCACATCTTTACCTGCGACGACCTGGGCAGCACCGCGGGTGCCACCAGCAGACGTACCACCGCGCAAGACGGCGTTGTCGTGGCAGCGGGCGCCTCGGGCTGGACCTATACCGCTGACCCTGCGCGCGCCATAAGCGCCTACAGCATGGACGGCACCGGTGACACGCCCACGGCGCGCGCGGGCGCCACGCCCATCTGCACGCTGGTCGCCAACGAGGTGGCAAGCGTTCGCTACGTTGTGTACATGGAAGGCTGCGACGCCAATTGCATCGACGAGGCCCAAGCCCGCGATGTGGTGCTGCAGCTTGCCTTTGCCGCGGCCAAAGCATAAGGGGGCGAGCGACATGAAAGATCAGAAGCACATGCCAGCAGATAGCTGCGAGGCCAAAACCCAGAGTGAGAGCCCCGCGGGCTCCTCCAGCGTAGCCGCCGAGCGCCAGGTCCTCGAGGGCGCCGCCGCCCGCCGCCACGCTCGCCGCGCGCGTGCCTACATCGCGCTCGTCATGGTGGCGCTCGTCGCCACCTTGGGCGCCGCGACCTACGCCTGGTTTACCAACAACATGAAGGTCAACACCAACTCGGTGAGCGTGCACAGCGACACGTCCAAGCTGGTGCTGGAGCTGGGCGATGCCGATCGCGGCAGCTGGTCGCAGCAGGGCGACGTTCCCCTAACTTCCAACGCGACCGGCGCCGTGACGCTCTACCCGGTCTCGACCTTTGACCTCAACGGCTTTGCTGCCTGTGCGCAAAACAACTCCACCGGCGATGCCACGGTGTTTGAGCAGGCAAAAGACAACGGCTCCGCCTTCTACCACGGCTGGATCGACCTGCGCCCCACCATTACTGGAACGGGCGCCAGCAAAGTAGCGGGTAAGGTCAACCTGTATCTGGCCGAATCACTGGCCCCGCAGGGTGCCGATGCCGAGCTGCTGCGCGCAGCCCGCGTGGGCATAAAGATTTCGAGCGGCAGCCAGGTGCTTGCCAGCAACATCTTTGAGCTCGACAGCTCCGACAGCGGCCATCGCGACGAGCACCCCGCGACCGCGCCTACGGGCCTGGCGGGCTACACCGAGGACATGCTCCTGGGTTGGCAAAACGGCCAGCTTGCTTGCGGTACCAACGTAACGCAGGACCCTGCTGCCTTTACGCTGGACACGAGCGAGACGGCCACGCGCCCGCAAAACACGCTTGCCACGCTGGGGCTTGGCCAGACCTATCGTCTGGATATCTATTACTACATCGAGGGCACCGACCCCGATAGCGCCGACTATCTCTATCAAGATTCGGGCACCTTGCACCTGGCGCTCTTTGCGACCTTGGACGGTGAGTAGCAATGGCACGCATCATGCCCGACGACCGTCGGCCCATCGCCAACGGCGCCCAGACACAAGCCGCCGCGCCCACCGACACCGACCTTCGCCGCAAGCTCACCACCACCGTGGTGCTGGTGCTGTTTGCGCTGGTGGCGATAGCCATGGCAACGTTCGCCTGGCTCTCCATTGCCGATAGTGCCAAGACCCGCATGCTCATGATCGACGCTAACGCCGACGGTTCGCTGCGCTTTGACTTGGACGAGCACGCCACGTTCGACGAATACGTCCACAGCCTGGGCTTCGACCAGATCTCGGCGCGCATCGCCAGCGAAAAGGGCGTGGACATTGACGCATCCAAGCTCAAGCCCGTAACCACGAGCGACTACCAGACCTTCACCTTCGAAGACGGTTCCACCGCCGATCCCGCCACCGGCGCCTACCTGGAGTTCACGCTGCACTTCATGAGCAGCACGGACTTGCGCGTTCGCCTGACCGGGCAGGATGGTGATGGCGGCGTGTCCGGCACGCGGTTTAGCTCCGAGACGCAGGGCATGGCCAGCGCCATGCGCATGAGCTTTACCGCCGACGGCCACACTTGGGTCTACGACCCCAACGGGGCCGGGGGCTCATCCGGCGCGGCCACCGTCTTTGGACTCGGCTCGGGCGAGGCGACCGCGACCAGCGATATGTTCGACCTGATAAAAGATACGGATAAGCCGGTAACCGTTCGCATATGGCTCGAGGGAACGGACCCAAATTGCACTAATATGCTAAAGGGAGCTAACTATTCAGTATCGATGCGCTTTGAGGGCATCGAGGAACAGTAGATATGCACGGCGGCCACCGGGCCGCGCACGACCTAGACAGACACGGTAGTAAGGGACATCATGCAATCTGTTAAAAAAGCCGCATCCATCGCGTTGAGCGTCGTCATGTGGATCATCATCCTGGTGGCGGCCCTGTATGCGTTTACCACGCTCGCCACGCACGAGGACGGCAGCGTCTCCGACATCGCCGGCTTCACCCCGCTCGCCGTGCAGTCCGACTCCATGGCGCCCACATTTAACAAGGGCGACCTCATCATCATCCAAAAGTGCGACACCTCCAAGCTCGAGGTGGGCGACATCGTGACGTTCCATACCATCATCGACAACGAGTACGCGCTCAACACGCACCGCATCGCCGCGATCGACGAGGTCAACGGCATGCGCAGCTTTACCACCAAGGGCGATAACAACGACGTGGCCGATACGCACATCATCAGCGATGGCGACATCGTTGGTAAGTACCTGTTCGCGTTGCCGCAGATGGGCAAGGTCATGGACTTCCTGTCCAGCTCCATGGGCTTCCTCATTGTGATCGTGCTGCCCATGCTGCTGTTCTTTATCTACCAGGTGTATCACCTCATCGTGGTGGGCATGAACCTCAAGCGCGCTATGGCCGAGGAGGACCGCCTGGCCGCCGCGGCTGCCATCGTGGACGCCGAGGGCAAGGGCGATACCACCATCACGGCCGATAACGCCGCCGAGCAGCTCGCCCAGGCCGAGGCCAAGCTCGAGGAAGCCCGTCGTCTGAAGGCCGAGGCCGAGGCGGCGATGAACGCAAACAAGCAGGAGGACAGCGACAGTGAGTGAGTTTCTGGGATTTGCCTGGGAGCTGCTGGCAAAGGTCGTCTACAACGTCGTTGCCGTCGTGAGCTCCTTCCTTAATCTGCTGGTGTTTGGCTGGGTTGAGTACTTCAGCATCTTTATGACCTACTTCACCACGTTTGACCTGGTGGGCAAGATCGGCGCGGTCATTCTGTTTGCCATGCTCATCGCGGTCCCCGTGCTGATCGTGGCCATTCTGGTTCACCGCTACCGCATCAACCGCCGCCTGCATCGCGACGACACGTCCAACAAGGCACTCTATCGCGAGATCGGCCGCCTGAACAAGCAGGTGCTCGACCTCATGGACGAGAAGAACAAGCTGCTGGCGCTCAAGGTCAATGCCATGGGCGGCACCAAGCAGATTCCGTACGTGGGCGCCTCGGCCCTGGCCGACGACCACCTGCCCACGGTGGGCAACGTGGTGGGCGCCGCTGCGGGCGCCGGTGCGCCTGCGGGCGAGGGCGCCACGGCCGCCGTGGTGTCGGGCAACGCGTCGCTCGCGCTCGATGGCGATGGCGTCAAGGATGCCGCGGCCGCCATGGCCAAGGCCACCGTCGAGGCCAAGACCCTTGCCGAGGAAAAAGAGATCGCCCAGGCCAACCGCTTCCCCAAGCTGTCCCTTGTGGACCTTAAGTACCGCGACTGGGAGCCCCCGGTCTACGACGATGCCATCTCGCTGGAGGACTTTGTCGACAGCTTCCGCGCGTTCGCCTGCAGCCAGATGAAGCTCTACTACACGCCCGAGGTCATCCGCCGCTTTGTGGCCGGCATGGCTGCCTCCAAGCTGCTGATTCTGGAGGGCATTTCGGGTACCGGTAAGACGTCGCTGCCCTACAGCTTTAGCCGCTATCTGGACAACCCCGCAACCATCGTGTCGGTGCAGCCGAGTTTTCGCGATCGCACCGAGGTGCTGGGCTACTTCAACGAGTTTTCCAAGCGCTTTAACGAGACGGAGTTCCTCCGTGCCGTGTACGAGGCGGGGCTGCGCCAGGACCCGTCCATGATCGTGCTCGACGAGATGAACCTCGCCCGCGTGGAGTACTACTTTGCCGAGATCCTGTCGGTGCTCGAGATGCCCAGCCACGACGAGTGGGTGCTCGACCTGGTGCCTACCCAGTGGGCCGCCGACCCCAAGGGTCTGCACGACGGAAAGCTCACCATTCCCGACAGCCTGTGGTTTATCGGCACGGCCAACAACGACGACTCTACCTTTACCATCACGGACAAGGTGTACGACCGCGCGATTCCCATCGAGCTCAACGAGCGCGCCGACGCGTTTGAGTGCGAGCCGCACGAGCGCGTGCACGTGACGGCCGACCACCTGCAGTATCTGTTCCAGAAGGCCAAGGTCGAGTACGTGATCGATGACGATCTGCTCGAGAAGATGCACAAGCTGGACCAGTACCTGCAGACCCGCTTTAAGCTGGCCTTTGGCAACCGTATCATCAAGCAGATGTACGACTTTATCCCCGTGTACGTGGCGTGCGGCGGCACCGAGTTGGGCGGCATGGACTACATCATCGCCCGCAAGGTGCTCAAGAAGTTTGAGTCCATGAACGTGAGCTTTGTGCACGACGAGATGAAGGGCCTGATCGAGTACATCGAGAAGACCTTTGGCGAGGGCGGCCTGCCCGATTCCGTCATGTACCTGCAGCGGATCCAGAACTTCTACTAATGCCGTAAGCGCGGGGCGTGGGACAAGACAATCAGTAGCGTTTGCCCTACATGATGTCGCCACGCCCCTTACCGATCGATCCAACCTATGGAGTAACCCATGTCCGAGACCATTCAGGACCTCTATACCAGCTTCTCCGAGCAGATGGAGCCCATCCAGGAGGACAGCCGCTACTTCCGCTATCTGTTTGAGATGGCGCTGGCCTCGGGCACCACGATCGAGCAGCAGCGCGAGGAGCTCGTCAAGGTGGTGGACGAGGAGTGGATCAGCATGATCGAGGACTCGCTCGACGCCATCAACACCATCATCGAAAATCCGCGCCGCTTTATCACCACCGAGGAAGAGGTGGTGCCGGTCTCGCTCGCCAAAAAGATCAGCGCCGATAGCGTTCGCCATCTGAGCCAGAACACGCAGTTCCTGGCGCCGAGCGACGATGGCGGCGTCCATCCCACGCGCATCCTCAACGTCAGTACCGTCGAGACGTACGACCTGTACGAGAACCGCTTTACCTACCACCTGATTCAGCGCCTGCTGACGTTTGTGGACAAGCGTACCGACGTGATCTTTTGGTCGACGGGCAACGAGATTCGCAACCGCTTTAAGATGCACAGCAAGATCGACGACGCGTACGAAGAGATCGAGTACAACGTCGAGATGACGGTCAAGAACCGCCAGAGCTTTGCCGAGAACGACGCCGACAACATGGATGTCTTTATGCGCATCGACCGCGTGCGCCGTCTGGTCATGGCGCTGCGTGGCGCGTCGTTCTGCCAGATCATGAACGGCTGCAGCGCGGTCCGCAGCCCCATTCAGCGCACCAACCTCATCATGAAGGATCCCAACTACCGCAAGTGCTACCAGCTGTGGCAGTTTATGGAGCGCTACGACAAGGTGGGCTACAGCATCGACGTGCAGCAGCAGGCGCTGGCGTTCGATGACGAGTACATGGTGCAGATGTACACCAACCTCATCAACAACTACACCGTCTTTAAGAGCCTGACCGACGACGAGCGCAACCTGCAGGAGCTCGAGAGCGTGCATCCCGAGCCGGTGGCGCCCAAGTTTATTAAGGAGATTAAGGAGGTGCAGGTCGATAGCCCCGACCTGCCCGATGTCGAGGTCCGTCGCGTGTTTGTGGAGGAGGTCACGCAGGCCCAGCTCGACGCCGAGCAGGCGCTGGCCGAGGCCCGCGAGCAGATTGAGGAGCTGCAGGGGCAGGTCAAGTCCTGGAAGGTTCAGGCCCATGCGCTGACCGACGAGCGCGATGACCTGGCCGACGAGCTGGACGAGGCAAAGACGCGCGAACTGGCGTTGACGCAGCGCGCCCAGATGGCCGAGGCTGATGTTGAGGAGCTGCGTGGCTCGCTGGAGGATGCCGAGGCCGGCAAGAAGGCTGCCGAGGATGCTGCCGTTGAGGCACGCTCGACCGCGGCGGCGCAGCTTGAGCAGATGCGTGCCGAGGCCGATGCCGAGGTCGCGGCCGCTCGCGCCGATGCCGATGCCAAGATCGCAGCTGCCGAGCAGACGGCCGCCGAGCAGGTTGCGCAGGTCAAGAGCGACGCTACTGCGGCCCTGGCTGCCAAGACGGAAGCCGATGCCGCCGAGCTGCAGGCCGCCAAGGACGCCGCCGCAGCTGAGCTCGCCGAGGTGCACGAGGCGTCTGCCAAGGAGCTCGCCGAGCTGCATGCCAAGCTGGACGCCGCCCAGCTGCAGATTGAGGAAGTGCAGCTGACGGCCGAGCGCGATGCCCGTGCCGCGGCCGAGGCGGCCGACGCCGCCGCTGCTGTGGCGGAGCAGAAGCTCGCCGACACCGTTGCCGCGGCCGAGGAAAAGGTTTCCGCTGCTCAGCAGGCAGCCGATGCCGCGATCGATGCCGCCCGTGCGGCCGCCGATTCTGCCGTCGAGCAGGCTGCGGTGGACGCCAGCGAGAAGGTCGCCGCTGCCGCTGCCGAGCGCGATGCCACCACGCGTGCCGCCGAGGAGGCTCGTGCCGACGCCGACGCGCGCATCGCTGCAGCCGAGCTCGAGGCGAGGGAGCGTATTGAGCAGGAACTCGCCGACGCCAAGGCCGCGCACGAGCGTGAGCTCGAGGCCGCCCGCGCGGAGATGCAGCAGCGTCTGGATGCACTGGCGCAAGAACTGGAGCAGGCCGAGCGCGAGCGCGCCCGTGCCGAGCGCCGTGCCGAGGGCAACAGCCTGTCGCGCTATCTGCTGGCTCGTCTGCGCGGCGAGGCTGGCGAGGGCGTGGCCGCCGCGCCTGACGAGGATGGCGCTTCTGCGGCGGATACCACCGAGGTCGAGGTCGCTGCCGACCCCGAGACTTCCGCAAGGGACGCCGATAAATGATGAAGCACGTGCTCCGCGTGATCAACGTGCTGGCGACCGTGGTAATCCTGGTCGCCTTTGTGGTGTTGCTGCGCACGGTGTTCACGCCCGCCGGCGAGATTCCCACCATCATGGGCTACGGCTTTATGCGCACGCTGACCGGCTCGATGGAGCCGGCGATTCCCGTGCATTCGTTTATCGTCGTCGATACCGACAACAGCCAGGTCTACCAGGTGAGCGATATCATCACCTTCCATTCGTCCGATGACGCGCTGGAGGGTTCGCTCAACACGCACCGCATCGTATCCGTGGAGGCCGCGTCCGACGGCTCGCCGGTCTACCACACCAAGGGCGACGCCAATCCGGTCGAGGATGCTGCGCCCGTGCCCGCCGCCGATGTGGTGGGCCGCGTGGTCTTTGTCTCGGCAGGCCTGGGCGTGGTGGTGTCGCTGCTCACCAATCCGCTGCTGTTCTTTCCGCTGATCGTGGTGCCGTTGATTGCGCTGCTGGTGCTCGAGATTCGCCATATGGTCAAGACCACGCAAGAGGTGGCGCGCGCCGAGGACGAGGCCGCCCTGCGCGCAGCCGTGGAGCAGATTCGCGAAAAACGTCGCCGCGAGCAGGAAGGCCAGGACAACGCCAAGGAGCAGAACGATGGTGGCCATACCGATGAAAGTGCGGAAGCCGACCCCGGCGCCCTAGACGATTCCAACCACTCGGCATAGCGCGTCTGCGCCTTTCGTCCCTGCAATTTGGATGCTCGTAGATGTTCCGAATCGTCTGCTTTTTCATGCCGATATTCGTGCTACAGTTTGAGCGCTTTGTTGCCAATTGATTTCGGGGGAGTGGAATGGAGCAGGAGCGCGCAGCGCAGCGTGCACGCAAAAAGACTTCGGTACCGATGACGGCGGCGTCCGATTTTGTCGTGCCCGAGGGAACTGACGAGCTCAGCCGCAACACCCGTCGCGCCTGGCGCGACCGCCTCAACGATGCCCAGACGCGCAAGATGATCACGGGTGTTTTAGCCACGCTGGTGGGCGGTTCGTTTTGGGGCTTCTCGGGCACCAGCGCGAGTTTTTTGTTCGATACCTACCATGTCGATACGCTGTGGCTTATGAGCGTGCGTCAGATTCTCGCCGGCCTGCTCTTTATGGCTGTGGTTGTCACGCGCGACCGCGCACGCCTGGTCAAGCTTTGGACGACGCCCGCTGATCGCAAGCAGCTGCTGCTCTTTACCGCTTTTGGCCTGCTGTTCAACCAGTTTTGCTATCTTTCGGCCGTGCGCCTGACGAACGCCGGAACCGCGACGGTGCTCCAGTGCCTGCAGCTCGTTATCATCATGGGCTACGCCTGCGTGACCGATCGCCGTATGCCGCGTACTCGCGAAGTCATCGGCATTGGCCTGGCTCTGGGTGGAACCTTTTTAATCGCCACCGGCGGCGACCCCACCAGCCTGAATATCTCGCCGCTTGGCCTGGCAGCAGGTCTTATGTGTGCGGTCAGCGCCGCGTGTATGGCGGTGATTCCCGCCAAGATCCTGCCCGAATACGGCAGCCCCATCGTCACGGGCTCGGCAATGCTCACGGCGGGCGTGGTCTCGTGCGTCTTCGTGCAGCCCTGGGCGCATATGCCGGCGCTCGACGCTGCCGGCATCGAGGCGCTCGCGGTGTTCGTGGTTATCGGCTCGTTTTTTGCTTACATGCTTTATATGCAGGGCGTTAAGGACATCGGCTCGGTGCGCGCGAGCCTCATCGGAACTGTGGAGCCGGTTTCGGCGACCATCACCAGCGCCGTTATGCTGGGGACGGTGTTTTTGCCGACCGACCTTATCGGCTTTGTCATGATCATCGTGATGATGTTCCTCACGGTGTAGCTAGCGCCGCTGCCAAGACGGAAAAGGTGTTGTGCCGCATTTTCGCCAATTGATGTCCGTGTCTGGAGTTTAGCTGTCGATGCTCAAAATGCCATAAACTAGTAACGTTATGGACTTTTTCATTGCGACTCAATTGCGAGGATTTCTTTATGGCTGGTAATCACTTTAAGGGCAGCGATAGCGGCCGCCCTGCAGTTCCGCCGCGTCCGAACGGGGCTGGTAAGGCCGGCACGCCGGGCGGCGCTGGACAGGGCGGTTCCGGTAAGCGCGTGTCCCCGGGCGAGACGGCGATGTTTACCGCTCTGTACGAGCAGTCTCAAAAGGCAAAAAAGACCGGCCGTGCAAGAGGAAATGTCTTTGCGGGCGGTGCAACCTCTGCGTCGCAGCCGAGCGGGGCTCCTTCGGTACCTGCGAACAACGCAGGTGCTGCCAACGCCGCGAATGGCGCCGGCAACGTTAATGCCGGTAAGGCCGACAACAATACTCCCTCTGCCGGTGGCGCGGGGCTTACGGGTAACCTCGGCACGATTTACACCGGCGCCTCCGAGACAGGCACGTTCGCCCGCCTGGATGATAGCGGTGCCGAGTTTGCGGGCTCGGGTTCCAAGGAAGATTATTACGATTTTGGCTTGAACTACGGTAGCGATGCTTCGTCGAGTTCGACCTCTGACGGTCTGGTCCGTCATCGCCATCGCAAGGGCGAGCGCAAAAAGCGTCACACCGGCGCCATTATTGCCGCTGTAGTCGCGGTGCTTCTCGTTGCGCTTGGCGCAAGCGGCTTTATGCTGCTTAACTCGGCAAAGACCGTAAAGAGCGAAGCGAAGGAGGCTGTCGAGATCGTCGGTGGCCTTAAGGACAAGGTCACGTCGGGCGATTTTTCGACGCTGCCTGACGACGCGAAGAAGATCGATGAGCTCTGTAACAGCATGAAGGCGGAGACCTCGAGCCCGCTGTGGACGGCGGCTTCGTTTATCCCGGTGTATGGCAGCGATATCAATGCGGCCCGCACCATGATTGACGCCCTGTCCGATGTCTCGAGCAATGCGCTGGTTCCCATGGCCGATAACCTTTCGCAGGCTACGCCCGGCAAGCTGTTCCAGGACGGCATGATTAACGTGTCCGCGCTGCAGGCGGTCGCCGATTCGCTTTCCAGCAGCTCGAAGGTGTTCAAGAGCGCCAACGAGAAGGTCCAGGGCATTGGCGATACTCATATTTCCCAGGTGACCGAGCTGGTCGATAAGGCCAAGGACGGCTTTGCCACCCTCAACGGCGCGGTTGACGCGGCGGAGAAGGTCGCCCCCGTCCTTCCCCAGATGCTCGGCGCCAACGGCCAGACGCGCAACTACCTTATGTACGCCATGAACAACGTCGAGATTCGTGCCTGCGGCGGCTTTGGCGGTTCGCAGGGCCTGATTTCGGTCACCGACGGTCAGATGTCGATTGGCGAGTTTGTTCCCCGCATTGGACTCAGCGAGGATGAGGCAGTCGAGAGCGTCGACGAAGAGGATGAGGCGCTGTTCGGCAACCACAGTAACCTGTACAACTCGGGCAATACCTATTCGCCTGATTGGCCCCGCAACTCGCAGCGTGTCGCCGCGCTGTGGAAGTCCCAGTATGGACAGGACGTTGATGGCGTCATCGGTATCGACCCGGTGTTCCTGCAGTATCTGCTGGGCCTGGTCGGTAATGTCTCGCTGCCCGACGGAACGGTTGTCGACGGCACCAACGCCGCAAAGGTCCTCATGCACGATGTGTACTGGAACTATCCGGTCGAGGAGTCGGACGGCATCTTTGCATCCGTCGCCAGCGCTGCCTTCGACAAGATCCTTGGCGGTATCGGCGATGTCGATGTTACGAAGCTTGTCAGCGCCGTTGAGCGCGGTGCCGAAGAGGGCCGCCTGATCGCGTGGATGAGAAACGATGATGAGCAGAATGCCATCAAAGAGACGGGCATTGACGCTTCGCTGCCCAATCCGGATGACCCGAGTGCCGATCCTGTTGCCGGCGTTTACTTTAACAACCTGAGCTTCTCCAAGCTCGACTGGTACCTGAACGCTGATACGCAGATTGGCCAGGGCATCAAGAACGGTGACGGCACGTGCTCCTATCGCATCACCGTTACCCTGACGAACATCATGACGCAGGAGGAGGCTGGCAAGCTGCCCGACTACGTTGCGGCGAGCGCACCCGATGCCGCGCGTGACGACGAGCGTCTGAATGTCTCACTGTTTGCCCCGACGGGCGGCAACATTACTGATCTGACCGTCGAGGGCACCCAGTTTGGTCTCGGCGCCGCTACGTGGCATGGAATCCCCTTCTATTCGGGCACCGTTGACCTGCATGCTGGCGAGACGACGACGATCACGTATACGCTGACCACGTCGGCCGAGGCGGGGGACAAGCCGCTTACGCTGCGTCAGACTCCTACATGCCAGGCGGCTCGCGACAGCGCGTCGGCGTAGGGTTTTTCTGGTAGCGCAGATAATCGAGTACCATTTTGGGGCGGACAGGCAATCTGTTCGCCCCTATTTTGTAAGGAGAGCGCATGAAGTACTTTGGCACCGACGGCTTTCGCGGCGAGGCCAACGTTGGGCTGACGGTAGAGCACGCTTATAAGATTGGCCGTTTTGTGGGCTGGTATTATGGCGCCAACCGCAGTGCTAAGGCGCGCGTTATCGTGGGCAAGGACACACGTCGCTCGAGTTATATGTTCGAGGCGGCGCTGGTGAGCGGTCTGGTCGCGAGCGGTGCGGACGCCTATATGCTGCACGTGATCCCGACGCCGGGCGTGGCGCATCAGACCGTGGAGGGCTGCTTCGATTGCGGCATCATGATCAGCGCGAGCCACAACCCGTTTTGCGATAACGGCATTAAGCTCGTCAATAGCGACGGTTTTAAGATGGACGAGGACGTACTGGAGCTCATCGAGGACTACATCGATGGCAAGAGCGAAGTTCCGTTGGCCACGGGCAACCACATCGGTGCCACGGTGGACTACATGCAGGGCCGCAACCGCTACATTGCTTCGCTCATTGCAAGTGCGAACTTTTCGCTGCAGGGCGTCAAGATCGGTATCGACTGCGCCAACGGCTCGGCTTCCTCGGTGGCCAAGCCGGTGTTTGACGCGCTCGGTGCCGACGTGCGCGTGATCAATGCCGCGCCCGATGGCTTTAACATCAACGTCGACTGCGGCTCCACGCATATGGAGCGTCTGCAGCGCCATGTGGTGGAGCAGGGCCTGGACGTGGGTTTTGCCTACGATGGCGATGCCGACCGCTGCCTGGCCGTGGATGAGCGCGGTCGCGTGGTAGACGGCGACCAGATCCTGTACGTGTGCGGCGTGTATCTGAACAAGCACGGTCGCCTTTCGGGCGGTACCGTGGTGCCGACGATTGCCAGCAACTTTGGCCTGATCAAGTCGTTGGAGCTTGCCGGTCTGAGCGCCGTGACCAGCGGCGTGGGCGACCGTCACGTGTATGCCAAGATGCGCGAGGGCGGCTACAGCCTGGGCGGCGAGCAGACGGGCCATACGATCTTTGGCGATATCGAGCGCACGGGCGACGGCATTATGACCTCGCTGCGCGTGATGGAAGTGATTCGTGCCGAGCGCGAGACGCTCTCGCAGCTCACGGCTCCGTGCAAGCTGCTGCCGCAGGCGCAGGTGGCCGTGCGCGTGGCGGACAAGGACGCCGCGCTCGAGAACATGGGCGTGCAGAACGCCATCGCCGAGGCCGAGGTTGCGCTGGCAGGCGAGGGCCGCGTGCTCGTGCGCAAGAGCGGAACCGAGTCGGTTATCCGCGTGCTGGCCGAGGCGCCCGACCAAGCATCTGCCGATGCCGCCATGAAGCGCATCGCCGCCGCGCTGGAAGCTCTGTAAGGTAGTCATTGGGGACGTTCTTAAACAACTAGGTGGAAAGGGGACGCCGCGGATTGGTTCCGCGGCGTCCCCTTTGCGTTGACGTGTCGGTTATGCCTTACAGCTCGTAGAGCGTGGTGAACTTGTCCTGCAGGTAGCTGCAGTAGTAGCGGGCATCGAACGCCATGCCGCACGCGCCCTTGATGAGCTCCGGCACGTCCTTGGCGCGGCCCCACTGCCAAATGTGCTCGCCCAGCCAGGCGCGGACGGGTGTCAGGTCGCCGCTCGCACAGGCGCCGTTGAGGTCGACACCGTCGCGGCACATGGCCGTCACAAACATGGCGTCGTAGGCGCTGCCCAGCGCATAGGTGGGGAAGTAGCCAAACGAGCCGCCGCTCCAGTGCGTATCCTGTAGGCAGCCGTGCGTGTCGTCGGGAACGGGAATGCCCAGGTACTCATTCATGAAGCGGTTCCAAAGCGCGGGGATATCCTTGGCTGTGGCCTCGCCGGCAAACAGCATGCGCTCGATCTCGTAGCGCACCATAACGTGCAGCGGATAGGTGAGCTCGTCGGCCTCGGTGCGGATCAGCGACGGCTGTGCGATGTTCACGGCGTGGTAGAGCGTGTCCTCGTCGACGTCGCCGTAGACCTCGGGTGCGTGGCGGCGCAGCACCTCGAGCAGCGGTCCCATAAAGGCGCGGCTGCGACCCACGGTGTTTTCGAAAAAGCGGCTCTGGCTCTCGTGGATGCCCATGGAGGTGCCACCCTCCAGGCACGTGCGCGCATAGGCGGGGTTCACGCCCAGCTCGTACATGGCGTGACCTACCTCGTGGATGATGCTGAAGACGTTGGAGATGCAGTCGTTCTCGTAGATGTGCGTCGCGATGCGCGCATCGCCCACGGCAAAGCCCTCGCTAAACGGATGCTCGGTAAAGGCAAGCGTGGTGTCGTCCAGGTTAAGACCGACGAGCTTCATCAGGTCGAAGCTCATGGCTCGCTGGGCGGCCTCGGGCACATGCGCGTGCAAAAAGTCGGCAGCGGGCTGCTGGCCGCGCTCGCCGATGGCGTGCACGAGCGGCACGACCGTGGCCTTGACCTCGTCGCAAAACGCGTCGAAGCTCTTGGCAGAAAGACCACGCTCGTACTGGTCGAGCCAAACGTCGTATGGGTCGCGCTGGGGGTCCATGAGCTCTGCCTGATGCTTAAGTTGGGCGACGATCTTGTCCACATAGGGCTCAAAGCTCGCCCAGTCATTGGCCGTCTTGGCCTTGTGCCACACGGCATCGGCCTCGCAGGTGAGCCTGGTCCAGGCCTCGGCCTCCTCGGTGGGGATGACGCTTGCCTCGCGCTGGTCGCGACCGAGCACACGGATCTCGTCGAGCAGCTGCGGGTCGTCGATTTTGCCGCCGGCGACCGTCTCGCGCGCTAACGAGCGTACGAGCTCAACAGACTTCTCGCAGGTCAGTAGCTTGTGATGTTCGCCGGCAAGCGTGCCCATGGCGTCGGCACGGGCGGCAGCGCCGTTGGCAGGAGCAATCGTCGCTCCATCGAACTCGGCAATCTTGAGCAGGTACTCGCGAGTCCACAGCTTGCCCTCGAGTTTGCGGAACTTTTTGACGGCCTTGTCGACTTTAGCGGCCTTGACGCCCTTGGCGGCCTTTGCCACGGCTGCCTTGGCCTTCTTATCGAGTTTCTTTCCCATACCGTATCCTTAATCTCGCAGGCCGAGCGTCGCAAGCGGGTGCGCGGCCAGTTTGCACAGCTACCTGCCTTGTACCCAGCGCGAACAAAACGGAACGCGGCGATGCGCTCGCGAAATGTGTTATCCTATAGCCCAATGCGTTGACGGAGAGGGTTTTGCCCGCCGCGTCGCCGGCAAGAGAGGGAAGGTCATGGGCTGCAAGCCTTCCTGCGGTGGCAAGGGCCAAGCGTTCACTCCCGAGCAGCGACCTCAACGGGCACGCGGCCGGCGGCAGCGAGGCCCCAGTAGGGAAGCCGTGAGCCTCGCGATAAGGGGCGCAGAGTGGGCGCGGCGGGCCAGACATCCGCCGGGTCAAACAAGGTGGTACCGCGGAATTTAACCGTCCTTGGGCAATGCACATGCCCGAGGGCGGTTTTTTGTTACCGAACCGGGCCGCGCATCCGCAGCATCGGGCGGCGTCAGCCGTCCCGGAGCGCGGATGCGCGAGAGACGAAAGGGAAGACATGAGTCTGATTGATGATCTGGTCAAACTCGAGGAAGAGGCCAAGGAGCTCGTCGCAGGCGCCGACGACGCCGAGAAGCTCGAGGCCGCGCGCGTCGCGCTGCTCGGCCGCAAGGGCCGCATCACCGGCCTGATGCGCATGATGGGCAAGCTCGCCCCCGAGGATCGTCCTATGATGGGCAAACGCGCCAACGAGATGCGCCAGCTGATCGAGGGCATGCTCGACGAGCGCACCACCGAGATGAAGGCCGCCGCCCTCAAGCACGCATTCGAGCACGAGGCCGTCGACATCACGCTGCCGGGCATCCGTCCGCAGATCGGTCACCAGCACCTGATCAAGCAGATCATCGAGGAGGCCGAGGATATCTTCTGCGGCATCGGCTACACCGTCGAGTCCGGCCCCATGGTCGATACCTCCTACTACAACTTCACCGCGCTCAACGCGCCCATGGATCACCCGAGCCGCTCGGCTCGCGACACGTTCTATGTGGTCGACAACAACCCCGGTAGGGTCGCACACCCCGAGGCTCACGCCCACGGCGAGTCCGACGTACTGCTGCGCACCCAGACCTCGGGTGTGCAGATCCACACCATGGAGTCGCAAAAGCCGCCCATCTACATGATCTGCCCGGGCACCGTCTATCGTCCCGACACGGCCGACGCCTGCCACCTGCCGCAGTTCAACCAGATCGAGGGCCTGGTCGTCGACGAGGGCATCACCTTTGGCGACCTGAAGGGCACGCTCGACTACTTTGTTAAGTGCATGTTTGGCGAGGATCGCAAGACGCGCTATCGCCCGCACTTCTTCCCCTTCACCGAGCCTTCCTGCGAGGTGGACGTGAGCTGCCACGTGTGCGGCGGCAAGGGCTGCAACTTCTGCAAGCACAGCGGCTGGATCGAGATCCTGGGCTGTGGCATGGTCGACCCCAACGTCCTGATCAACTGCGGCATCGACCCCGAGAAGTACACCGGCTTCGCCTTTGGTATTGGCGCCGAGCGCGTCGCGGCACTGCGCTACGACCTGCCCGACCTGCGCACGTTGATGACTGGTGACATGAGGTTCTTGAACCAGTTCTAGAACGCTTTCTTCTTAGTTGCAGTTTCCGGCTCAAAGCCGCATTTATGAAAGGAGACCAGTTAGATGCGTGTTTCTTACGACTGGCTCAAGACCATGATCGATATTCCGGAGGATCCCAAGACCCTTTCGGACGAATATATCCGTACCGGCACCGAGGTCGAGGCGATTGACACCGTGGGAGAATCCTTCGACCACGTGGTGACCGCCAAGGTGCTCACCAAGACCCCGCACCCCGATAGCGACCACATGTATGTGTGCTCGGTCGACGTGGGTGAAAAGAACCTCGACGCCGACGGCAATCCCGCTCCGCTGCAGATCGTCTGTGGCGCGCAGAACTTTGAGGCCGGCGACCACATCGTCACGGCCATGATCGGCGCAGTTCTGCCCGGCGACGTCAAGATCAAGAAGAGCAAGCTTCGCGGTGTCGTGTCCATGGGCATGAACTGCTCCGTGCGCGAGCTCGGTCTGGGCGGCGACCACTCCGGCATCATGATCCTGCCCGAGGATACGCCCTGCGGCATGCCGTTTGCCGAGTACGTGGGCTCGAGCGACACCGTGCTCGACTGTGAGATCACGCCCAACCGTCCCGACTGCCTGTCCATGATCGGCATGGCCCGCGAGACCGGCGCCATCTTCGACCGCGATTTCCACGTTGAGCTGCCCGCCATCAAGGTCGAGACCGGCCGCGCGACCGACGACGAGCTTTCCGTCGAGATTGCCGACGAGGGCCTGTGCGACCGCTACGTTGCCCGCATCGTGCGCAACGTCAAGGTCGGCCCGTCGCCCGACTGGATGGTCAAGCGCCTTAACGCCTTGGGTGTGCGCCCGCACAACAACATCGTCGACATCACCAACTATGTGATGATGCTCACCGGTCAGCCGCTGCACGCCTTTGACCTGGACACCTTTGCCGAGCGCGATGGCCACCGTCGTGTGGTGGTTCGCGCCGCCCAGCAGGACGAGAAGTTCACGACGCTCGACGGCGAGGAGCGCGTGCTCGACGCCGGTATGGGCCTCATCACCGACGGCGAGCGTCCCGTGGCGCTGGCCGGTGTCATGGGTGGCATGGATTCCGAGATTGAGGATGACACCGTCGACGTGATGGTCGAGAGCGCCTGCTTCAACGCCGGCCGCACCTCGCACACCAGCCGCGACCTTTCGCTGATCTCCGACGCCTCCATTCGCTTTGAGCGCCAGGTTGACGAGACCGGCTGCGTGGATGTTGCCAACGTTACCTGCGCGCTGATTGAGGAGATCGCCGGCGGCGAGGTCGCTCCCGGCTATGTGGACGTGTTCCCCGCGCCCAAGACCATCGACAGCATCAAGCTGCGCCTGGCCCGCGTGCACGCCATCTGCGGTGCCGACATCGAGTCCGACTTTATCGAGCGCTCGCTCACCCGCCTGGGCTGCACCGTCGAGCGCGACGGCGAGGACTTTATGGTCACGCCGCCGAGCTTCCGTCCCGACCTGCCGCGTGAGATCGACCTGATCGAGGAGGTCCTGCGCCTATGGGGCATGGGTCGTGTGACGGCGACCATTCCGGCTGCCAAGAACCACATCGGCGGTCTGACCCGCGAGCAGAAGCTCACTCGTAAGGTCGGCGAGATCCTGCGCGCCTGCGGCCTCAACGAGACCACGACTTTTGGCTTTGCCGCCCCGGGTGACCTGGAGAAGATCGGTATGTCCACCGAGGGTCGCGGTTGCCCCGTGGTGCTCATGAACCCGCTGGTGGCCGAGCAGACCGAGATGCGTCGTTCGCTGCTGCCGGGCCTGCTGCAGTCCGTGGCCTACAACGAGGCGCACGGTACGCCCAACGTGCACCTGTACGAGGTCGGCAGCCTGTTCCACGGTCGCGAGAACGCCAGCCTGCCCAAGGAGACCAAGTCCGTGGCGGGTGTGCTCTCGGGCCAGTGGAGCGAGCAGTCCTGGAACATGAAGTACCGCAAGCTGCGTTTCTTCTTTGGCAAGGGCATTGTCGAGGAGCTGCTTGCCCAGCTGCGCATCGAGAAGATCCGCTTCCGTCCCGTCGAGGGCGAGGGCTATGCCTTCTTGCAGCCGGGTCGCGCCGCCGAGGTTCTGTCCGGCGGTACCGTGCTGGGCTGGGTTGGCGAGATTCACCCCGAGGCGCGCGAGGCTATGGGCATTGACGAGGTTGTCGTTGCCTTTGAGCTCGACCTGGACAAGCTGATCAAGGGCGCCCGCAACCAGGAGAACTACCGTGAGTTCTCGCAGTACCCGGCCGTTGAGCACGACCTTGCTATCGTGGTCGACAACACTGTGACCTGCGAGGATCTTGAGCGCCGTATTACCAGCGCCGGAGGCAAGCTGCTCGAGGGTGTGCGCCTGTTCGACGTCTACCGCGATCCCATCCGCATCGGAGCGGGCAAGAAGTCCATGGCCTTTGCGCTTACGTATCGCTCCGACGACCACACGCTCACCAGCGAAGAGGTCGAAAAAGCGCACCAGAAGATCGTCACCAAGGTGTGCAAGGGCGTAAACGGCGAGGTCCGCGGCTAGGATTTGCGCTGGGAGCACAGGACCCCTCGGCAGTTGCTGTGGGGTCCTGCGTGACCGCGGTGTTCGGAAAAGACACCGTTGAACCTGCATATATGACACGCGCATTACATAGCGGCGTGCTGCTTTGTCGGCAGCGCGCCGTTTTGCTATGATAGCCCGCGGCGTGTTACGAGTCTGACAATACGTAACACTGGCAAGGTGATTCAAGCGGCGTTGCAATTCCGTGCGCCGACAACCGGGAGGCGTACATGCACATTCCAGATAATTATCTGTCCCCGCAGACCGATGCCGTCATGGCGGTGGCGATGGTGCCCGTTTGGGTCCACTGCATCAAGAAAGTGCGCGCCACGCTCGATCGCGAGCACATGGCTTTCCTGGGTATCTGCGCCGCATTCTCCTTTTTGCTCATGATGTTCAACGTGCCGCTGCCCGGCGGCACCACAGGCCACGCCGTTGGCGGCGCGCTTATCGCACTGCTGCTGGGCCCCGAGGCTGCGGCTATCGCTGTCTCGGTCGCGTTGGCGCTTCAGGCGCTGCTGTTTGGCGACGGCGGCATCCTGTCCTTTGGCGCCAACTGCTTCAATATGGCCTTTGTGCTGCCGTTTGTTGCCGCTATGGTATTCCGCGCGCTCAACAGCCGCCTGCACGACAAGAGCTGGGGCACTTCGGTCTCTGCCATCGTGGGCGGCTGGGTTGGCTTGTGCGTGGCTGCCCTTTGCGCTGCCATCGAGTTTGGCATTCAGCCGATGCTCTTTACCAACGCCTCGGGTGCCCCGCTGTACTGCCCCTTCCCGCTGTCTGTTTCCATTCCGGCCATGCTGATCCCGCATATGCTGGTAGCCGGTGTGGTCGAGGGCGTGGCGACCGCCGCTATCTACGGTTTCATTAAGAAGACGGCGCCGAGCTTTATCGTCGGGCCCGAGGCCGTCGATGGACAGCTTGCTGGCGAGGGCGCAACCGCCAAGAAGACCTCGCTGGTCCCCACGCTCATCCTGGTCGCCGTGCTTGTCGTGGCCACGCCGCTGGGCCTGCTGGCCACCGGTGACGCATGGGGCGAGTGGGACGCCGAGGGCGCCGCGACCGCCGTCCAGGAGGCTGGCGACGACAGTCTGCAGGCTTCGGTCGGCCTCGACGCTCCGACCTTTGCCGATGCACTGCCCACGGGCGATTATCTCCAGGCCTATTCCGAGGAGCAGGGTCTTGGCTTTGGCGGCCAGGCTGCCATGTATATCCTTTCGGGCGTGATTGGCGTGGCGGTGCTCACCATCGTATTCCGCCTGATCTCGCTGACGGTTAAGGAAAGCGGTGTTCATGGCGACGGTCGAGCTGCCTAGCTGGCTTGCGGCCGAGGAGCGATACGAGCCCACGGGCGCTCGTCATCGCGTGATGCAAAAGAACGTCCTGCACCTGGCGAGCCTGCTTGAGCGGGTTCGCCTGGGTGGAGGTGCGCACGAGGGCGGGTCGATGGTCGACCGCGCCCTTTCTTGCGTTTCGGCTCCGGTGCGCCTGGTGGGGATGTTCGTTTGCGTCCTGTGCGTGTGTCTGACGCAAAGCCCGCTGTACCTCATGTTGATGGCGGCTATCGTGTTGGTGCTCGTTGCCGTACGCCCCGTACGCGGGCTGCGGGCAACCTTTGTGCCGGCGCTTGGCGCTGCGGGGCTCGCGGTGGTTCTTGCGCTGCCTGCCCTGCTGCTGGGTGCTTCTGCCGCGGGCGCCATGCTCAAGATTGCGCTCAAGACCTTCATTAATGTGTCGCTGGTGCTGGGCGTTTCGTGGACCCTCACGTGGAGCCGCATGTCGGCGGCGCTCAAGATGCTGCATCTACCCGACGAAGTTATCTTTACGTTTGATATGGCGCTCAAGCACATCGAGGTGCTGGGTCGCACGGCGCACAATCTGTGCGAATCGGTCATGCTGCGCAGCGTTGGCCGTGCGCCTGAGGGGTTTTCGCGTACCGATTCGATCGCGGGTATCATGGGCATGACCTTTATCAAGGCGATGGAATGCAGCCGCGCGATGGACGAGGCCATGCTCTGCCGCGGCTTTGCCGGTGCGTATCCGGCTCCCGCGCGGAGCGGCTTTGGCTGGCGCGATGCCGTTTACGCGGCCGGCGTGGCGCTGCTGGCAGTGTTATGCGCGGTGCTGTAGGCGCTGCTGGTTCCGGCTGGGGATGCAAATAGGGAAGGGCGACGTTTTGACGATCGATATGAATAGTGCGGCGGGCACGAACGGTGCGGGTGGCGCCGAGGTTGCGCCGCTCATTGAGCTGCGCGACGTGGTGTTCTCCTATGCGGAGCATACGGTTGTCGATGGTGTGTCGCTGCAGGTCGATCGTGGTGAACTCGTTGCCCTGCTCGGTCCCAACGGCTGCGGCAAGACGACGATTATGCGCCTTATCAACGGCCTTGAGCTCGCGGACGCGGGCACGTATCTGTTTGACGGGCATGCGGTCGATGCGGCATATCTCAAGGATTCCGCGGCCGCTCAGCGTTTTCATCAGCGCGTGGGCTTTGTGTTCCAGAATGCCGACGCCCAGCTGTTCTGCGCTACGGTGGGCGAGGAAGTTGCTTTTGGTCCCGCGCAGATGGGGCTGCCGGCAGACGAGCTCGAGCGTCGCGTGCGCGATGCCATGGGACTGTTCCAGGTTGCCGACCTTGCCGACGCCTCTCCCTATCAGCTCTCGGGCGGGCAAAAGAAGCGCGTTGCGCTGGCTGCGGTGGTGTCGATGAACCCGGATATCTTGGTCCTCGACGAGCCTACCAATGGGCTCGACGAGGATTCATGCGATATCGTGGTCAACTTCTTGCTGGCCTACGTAGCGGCGGGTAAGACGGTCTTGATGAGCACGCATCACCAGGATTTGGTGCGACGCCTGGGTGCCCGCGCTATCTATATCGATCGATATCACCATGTGGTCGAGGCGCCTTCTCCGTCGTATGGAACCGAAAGCGGTGCTACGGACTAGTTGCTGCGTAGAGCGTGCGTAGCCGCCCGCGTGGCTTTGCCGTGATGGTATAGTTATCCAGGTTTTTATGGGGGTGGCTATGCCAAGCTGGAACATTCATATCGCTCAGACGGAGCGTTTGCTGAAGCGCACCGGTGCGCTTGCCAATAGCGTGCGCGACCGCAATGCCTTTTTGTTTGGCTGCGTGGTTCCGGATATCTTCGTGGGCTATATGGTCCCTGGCATCGCCGATCCCATCCCGTACCGCATTACGCACTTTGCCAAGCCTGAGCCCATCCCTAAGCCTCGTGAGCATGAGTTCTGGGATACCTATGTGGCACCGTTGCTTAAAAGTTCGCCCACCGGTGCGCCGGCCGCGGCGACCTCGATTATCGAGGAACGCGAGCGGCTGAACCGCGTGCACTATCCCCAGCGCTACAAGGATGCCGAGCCGGTTGCCGGTCCCGGCGCCTGTGAGTTCTCGCTTGCGTCCGAAGATGTGGCGCAGTCGTTGCTCGATTTGACGCTGGGTGTCTGGTCGCATCTGGTGGCCGATACCGTATGGAATACGCGCGTGAATCAGTACCTGGAGGTGCACGGCGGCAAGCCGTGTGAGGAGTTCCGCATTAAAAAGCAAGGCGACTTTGACTGGTTTGGCAAGACACTCGGCATTGTTTCCATCCCGCGTGCGACCGATCGCCTGTATACCGCTGCGACGCGTTTTGGGCAGTATCCCATCCATAAAGAATATGTGCTCAAGACCATCGGCGTCATGCACGAGATTGTACGCGAAAACCCCGGCGAGCCCGACCATCCGCCATACCGCCTGCTGACCGAGGAATTCTTCGACGCAACGTTTACCGAGGTGATCGAGCTGACCGAGGCGGGCTTTGCGGCTCGCGTTGCCGCTTCTGACGTCCCCGCAGTCCCTCTGATCGCTAGCTGCTAGCCGGCCGGCGCGGCAGTGAATAGCTCAACCCAATCGACAAGTAGCTCTTGCCGTAAGGTATCTTCGGCAATGCGCTCCTGTTTGGTCTTTGGGATGTGGGGAAGCCCGGCCTTTTTATGGATGAGCTCGGCTATGTGGTCGAAGCTCTTCTTCTCCTTGATCTGGTCATAGGTAATTTGGATGACGTCGTAGCCCATGCTTGTGAGTGCGGTGGCGCGCTCGGCATCGGAGAGGCTCGCGGCTTCGCTGTCGTGGGCAGAGCGGCCTTGGCATTCCAGAATGACGCCCATGCTGTCGGTGGCGCTTTCGATGAGGATATCGGCGTAGCAGCAGGTTTTGTCATACAGCGAACGTGCGGCTTCACTGAGCGGGATGCGCGCGTTGTTGGCGATCTCGATGCCCTGGCCGCCCTCGTCGCGGGGGAGCGAGATAAGCATGGAGGTCTGTACTTCGAAGGGCGAGGCGGCCTGCCCCGTCATGTGCTCGGCCGCCCAGCGCAGTTGTTTGACGCCGCGCAGGCCTGCGGCTTGCTTGGCGAACGCGGCGATATCCGTTGCGGTAAGAAGCGGCGTGCGCTTCCACAAGTTGGTGTCATTGCCCTTGGTGTCGTTAACTCGCTCCCAGCCGCAGTTGGGTGGAATGAACTTAAGCGAAATAGCTTCATCGAGTTGTTGTTGCGTTCGCTCGCAGGGCTTAAACACTGCAAAGGAGCCGCACATCTCGTAGCACGCCATGAGTAACTGGTTGCGTGAGACCTGCGTGGCAAGGCTGAGCAGCGTGAACTCCGGTGAAGTGACATCAAATCCATGTTCAGTCTGCCTAAACGACCCCGGAGGTGGTTCTTGGGTCAGGAGGTGCGATTTAAACAGGCTTCGCGACCCGGATTGTGCCCGAGTGAATACAAGCCTGTGAAGTGGTGCGTGAAGCAGGTCTTTTACAACTGCATGACTTCCGAGGCCACAACATCTGCGATCCATATTGCCAAGGCTAATGGCGGGGTAAAGGCCTAATACCTGCGGCGGGATGCGGTAGTAGTTAAAGGCGGATTGCCCACAAAGCGTCAGGTCCATAATGCCCTCCTGGCCGAAATCATCTCTTTGAAGCGAGTGATGCCAGCGTCAATCCGGAAGTATGCGGCAAAATCTGAACCCTATGAGCGGACCTGGCTTTTGAGGCTAGTTTATCAGGCATTTTGTTGCGAAAAAACAGGGTGTGCTCGGAGGTTCCAGAATTTGCCGCATACTTCCGAAAACAAGGTCGATTTGGTTCTTGCTAAAACGATTTATCAGCCCTGTGTGAGGTGTGGGTTTGCCACCGGGCGAACACTTTTAGCGCTTGGGGCTTTATTTTTTGGGCCTCGAAGGGTGGATTTCGCGCTTTTGGTAAAGAAATGAGTGCGTGTTTTGCCGTGCGGCGGCATTGGCACAGAAAAAGGGCCCGGAAGGCGAAGCCTTCCGGGCCCTTTGCAATGCAAGTATGCTTGCAAGTGCGTTTTAGCGCACCTGAGCGACGTAAGCGACGTTGGTCGAGGAGACCTTGTCCTCGAGCTGGACGCTCATGCGGGGATCGCCGGCGGTAGCGACGGTCAGGTCGCCGGCCTCGACGTAGCCGAGCTCCTTAGCGGTCTCGATCGCCTTGACGATCGTGCCGTTGACGGTGCCCTGGGTAATCTCGGCCTGGTGCGGGATAACGCCCCAGTACATGATCATCTGCTGGACGGCCCACTCGTGGCGGGAGAACGCGCAGATCGGCATGTTGGGACGGAAGTGCGAAATCAGGCGAGCGGTACGACCGGTGGTCGTCGGCACGGTGATGCACTTGGCGCCAACGGTGGTGGCCATGTTCACAGCGGACATACCCACAACGTTGTTAACAACGCGGGTGCCATGAGCGTCGGCCGGAACCTCGAGCGGAGCGTGGGCCGGGAGGTACTTCTCGGTCTCGAGAGCAATGCTGGCCTGCATCTTGACGGCCTCGACCGGGTACTTACCGGCAGCGGACTCGCCAGAGAGCATAACGGCGTCGGTGCCGTCGTAAATGGCGTTAGCAACGTCGGCAACCTCGGCGCGCGTCGGGCGCGGGTTCTGCTGCATGGAATCGAGCATCTGCGTAGCGGTGATAACGGGCTTGTAGGCCGCGTTGCACTTGGCGATGATCTCCTTCTGGATGTGGGGAACGAGCTCGGGCTTGATCTCGATGCCCAGGTCGCCACGGGCGACCATGATGCCGTCGGAAGCCTCGAGGATCTCGTCGAAGTTCTCGACGCCCAGGGCGCACTCGATCTTCGGGAAGATCGTCACGTGCTCGCCACCGTTCTCGCGGCAAAGCTCGCGGATGCCGCGGACGGACTCGCCGTCACGGATGAAGGAAGCGGCGATGTAGTCGATGTTCTCGGTCAGGCCAAAGAGGATGTCCTGACGATCGCGCTCGGTGATGGCGGGCAGCGAGATGTTGACGTTGGGCATGTTGACGCCCTTGCGCTCGCCAATCAGGCCGTCGTTCTTGACGACGCAGGTCATGTCCTGGCCGTCGACGGACTCGACCTCGAGGGCAACCAGACCATCATCGATCAGGATAAGGGAGCCCTTCTCGACCTCGGAGGGCAGAGCCAGGTAGTCGAGGGAGATGTGCTCAGCGGTGCCGTGGAAATCCTCGGACGTGGGCTGAGCGGTGACGACGATCTTGTCGCCGGTCTTGACGGCAACCTTCTTGCCGTCGACCAGAAGGCCGGTGCGGACCTCGGGGCCCTTGGTGTCGAGCAGGATGCCGACGGGCATACCGAGCTCCTTGGAAATACGACGGACGCGCTCGATGCGACCGTGGTGCTCGTCGTAGGATCCGTGCGAGAAGTTAAAACGGGCGACGTTCATGCCCGCCTTGATCATCTCGCGGATGGTCTCGTCGCTATCGCAGGCGGGACCCATGGTGCATACAATCTTGGTGCGCTTGTACATTCAGACCTCCATCTGACATCGTCTTGCGCTGATAGATAAACCATAAGAAATAAAACTGAGATGATTATAACGAAATGGCGACCGAATACCCCAAAAAATCGACCGTATGCCGAATTAGAAGTTCATTTTTTGCGAAAAAACGGTATATGAAAAATCTTTACCAACCGTTCTGACCGCTGCTATCTGGGCGATATTTCAGTTTGACGATGTTCCGAAGAAAAAACGTTTTATCAATATTGAGCATCACACGGTCTGCATCGTTGCACTCGAGCCGTGTTTCCAATTGGAATGTTTTGGCTAGACGCGCTGCTTTGGGGTACCATAGCTCCACTATCAACTGCCGCTCAGCACGGCAGCCTTGATGAGCCCTTGCCCTTCTCCTGGGAATTATGATCGGGCATCAATCTGCTGAGTGGCCCGAATCCCAGGAGGGGACTCTATATGCAAAAGGAATACCTGTCCGCCGCGGCGGAGGTGCTCAGCGACCAGGGCGTCGATGAGAACCTCGGCCTGAGCAACGACGAGGCGTCGTCGCGCCTCGCCAAGACAGGCCCTAACAAGCTCGAGGAAGCCGAGAAGACACCGTTGTGGAAACGCTTCTTTGAGCAGATGGCCGACCCCATGGTCATCATGCTGATCGTTGCCGCCGTCATCAGTGCACTCACGGGCATGGTCAAGGGCGAGGCGGACTTTGCCGACGTCGCCATCATCATGTTCGTCGTTATCGTCAACTCGGTGCTGGGCGTGGTCCAGGAGGCTAAAAGCGAGGAGGCTCTCGAGGCCCTGCAGGAGATGAGCGCGGCGCAGTCCAAGGTGCTGCGCGACGGCAAGCTCGTGCACCTGCCGAGCGCCGAGCTCGTGCCCGGTGACGTGATCATGCTCGAGGCGGGCGACTCCGTCCCGGCCGACTGCCGCGTGCTCGAGAGCGCCACGATGAAGATCGAGGAGGCCGCCCTTACCGGCGAGTCCGTGCCCGTCGAGAAGCATGCCAACGTGATCGAGCTCGCCGCCGGCACCGACGACGTGCCGCTCGGCGACCGCAAGAACATGTGCTACATGGGCTCCACCGTGGTGTACGGCCGTGGCCGCGCCGTCGTGGTCGGCACCGGCATGAACACCGAGATGGGTAAGATCGCCGGCGCCCTGGCCGAGGCCAAGGAAGAGCTCACGCCGCTGCAGGTGAAGCTTGCCGAGCTCAGCCGCATCCTCACCATCATGGTTATCGTCATCTGCGTCGTCATCTTTGGCGTCGACATCATCCGCCACGGCGTGGGCAACGTTCTCACCGATCCGACCGCGCTGCTCGACACCTTTATGGTCGCCGTCTCGCTCGCCGTCGCTGCCATCCCCGAGGGCCTGGTCGCCGTCGTGACCATCGTGCTGTCGCTTGGCGTGACCAAGATGGCCAAGCGCCAGGCAATCATCCGCAAGCTCTCTGCCGTCGAGACCCTTGGCTGCACACAGACCATCTGCTCCGACAAGACCGGTACCCTTACCCAAAACAAGATGACTGTCGTCAAGCACGAGCTCGCTGCGCCTATGGAGAAGTTCCTGGCCGGCATGGCTCTGTGTTCCGATGCCCAGTGGGACGAGGAACTGGGCGAGGCTGTGGGTGAGCCGACCGAGTGTGCGCTCGTCAACGATGCCGGCAAGGCGGGGCTCACTGGCCTGACTGCCGAGCATCCGCGCGTGGGCGAGGCCCCGTTTGACTCGGGCCGCAAGATGATGTCCGTGGTCGTCGAGACCCTGGACGGCGAGTACGAGCAGTACACCAAGGGCGCGCCCGACGTGGTGATCGGCCTGTGTACCCATATCTACGAGGGCGACAAGGTTGTCCCCCTGACCGAGGAGCGTCGCGCCGAGCTCGTGGCCGCCAACAAGGCCATGGCCGACGAGGCCCTGCGCGTGCTGGCGCTGGCAAGCCGCACCTACACCGAGGTCCCGAGCGACTGCAGCCCCGCTGCGCTCGAGCACGACCTGGTCTTCTGCGGTCTGTCCGGCATGATTGACCCTGTCCGCCCCGAGGTCTCCGACGCCATCCGCGAGGCCCACGACGCCGGTATTCGCACCGTCATGATCACGGGCGACCATATCGACACCGCCGTGGCCATCGCCAAGCAGCTGGGCATCGTCGCCGATCGCAGCCAGGCCATCACCGGCGCCGACCTCGACCGCATGAGCGACGAGGAGCTCGACGCGCACATCGAGGACTACGGCGTGTACGCCCGCGTCCAGCCCGAGCACAAGACACGCATCGTCGAGGCCTGGAAGTCACGTGACCAGATCGTCGCCATGACCGGCGACGGCGTCAACGACGCCCCGTCCATCAAGCGCGCCGACATCGGCGTTGGCATGGGCATCACCGGCACCGACGTCACCAAGAACGTCGCCGACATGGTGCTTGCCGATGACAACTTCGCCACCATCATCGGTGCCTGCGAAGAGGGTCGTCGCATCTACGACAACATCCGCAAGGTCATTCAGTTCCTGCTTTCGGCCAACCTTGCCGAGGTCTTCTCGGTATTCATCGCCACGCTTATCGGCTTTACCATCTTCCAGCCGGTGCAGCTGCTGTGGGTGAACCTGGTCACCGACTGTTTCCCCGCGCTCGCGCTGGGCATGGAGGACGCCGAGGGTGACATCATGAAGCGCAAGCCGCGCAACGCCAAGGACGGTGTCTTTGCCGGACATATGGGTCTGGACTGCGTGGTCCAGGGCCTAATCATCACCGTGCTGGTGCTGGCGAGCTTCTTTGTGGGCGTGTACTTTGACATGGGCTACATCCACATCGCCGATATGATTGCCGGCAATGCCGACGAGGAAGGCGTGATGATGGCGTTCATCACGCTCAACATGGTCGAGATTTTCCACTGCTTCAATATGCGCAGCCGTCGTGCGTCGCTGTTCACCATGAAGAAGCAGAACAAGTGGCTGTGGGCTTCCGCCGCGCTGGCACTGGTGCTGACGGTGATCGTGACCGTGCAGCCGACGCTTGCCGAGATGTTCTTTGGCCCTGTGACGCTTGAGCTCAAGGGCGTTCTTGCCGCGCTGGGTCTGGCCTTCCTGATCATCCCGCTGATGGAGATCTACAAGGCGATCATGCGCGCGGTGGAGAAAGAGTAGCGCACTCGTCCGGGCCCGCCCCACGCCCTTTCTCCCTCACTGGTCCTCGCGCTTCGCGCTGTGGAATCGTTCGGGAGAAAGGGCTTCCGGGGCGGGCCCTGCGGTATCCTTGCTGGCTTTTCTCCCGCGCGGATGATAAAGGGCTGAGGGAAAGTTTGTGAGCTGGTCGGGCTTTGCCCGGCCAGCTCTATTTGATTTAAAATACCTGCTCAGTTGTGATTTATGGTGCTGGGAGGCGCTTGTGGGCAAGGCTAAGGTTAAAGCGAAGAAAAAGACGACGGGGGCGCGGGCTAAGCGCGATCGTCGTCGGAAGCTTGCGACCGAGGCCCCCGCGTCTGCCGAGGAGCTGCTGGCAAGCGTGCCGGGACTTGACGCGCTGCAGGACGTTCCGGCGTTTGATGACCTGCCGGTCGATGAAACCCAGCAGACTGCCTTTGATGATTTCTGCACACATACCGAGGAGCCCGAGCAGATGCGGCTTGGCGCCGTGGTGCGCTTGGATCGCGGGTTTCCGCTGGTGGCGACTGCCGACGACACCTTTCGCGCCGAGCATGCCGTGGGGTTTGCCAAGTCGCGCGGCGAGGACGAGGTGCTGCTGCCCGCCGTGGGCGACCGTGTGGCGGTGCGCCGCGCTCCCGGGCACGATATGGGCGTGATTGAGTGCGTTCTGCCGCGCCGTACGAGCTTTGAGCGTTGGCGCGGCCGTGCCCGTGGAGAGCGCCAGGTGCTCTGCTCCAACGTGGATAGCGTGCTAATCGTGCAGGCGCTCGGTGCCGGTGAGGTGCTGCTCGACCGCGTGGCGCGCTCGCTGGTGTTGGCGCTCGACTGCGATGCCGAGCCGGTGGTGGTGCTCACCAAAGCTGACCGCTGCGATGCCGAGGAGCTCGAGCGCGATCTGGACCGCGTGCGCCGCCTGGTGGGTCCGGACGTGCGCGTGATCGTTACGTCCTCTGCCGAGGGCCGCGGCCTAGACGAGGTCCGTGCCTGCGTGCCTGCCGGGAGCTGCGCCATGATTCTGGGCGAGTCGGGTGCCGGCAAGTCGACGCTGCTCAATGCACTGCTGGGCCACGATACGTTGGCGACCGGCGGTGTGCGCGAACGCGACGACCAGGGCCGTCACACTACCGTCGCGCGCGTGATGGTGGCGCTGCCGGGCGACGCCGGTGTGATCGCCGATGCCCCGGGCCTGCGCAGCCTACCACTCGTGGGTCACGAGCGGGGTCTGGCGCGCGCCTTCCCCGAGATTGTTGAGGCATCGCGCGCGTGCCGGTTTGGCGATTGCACACATACCCATGAGCCGGGTTGCGCCGTTCGCGAGGCCGAGGACGCCGGGCAGATCGACAGTCTGCGTCTGGAAACGTTCCAAAACTTGGCGTCATCCATGCGCGTGAGCGCTCAAATGCTCGATCCCGATGTCCATCTGTAATTGATTTTTCCTATGACAGCCGTCTCCCAACTGTTCGGGAGACGGCTTTTTTGCTGCGGAAAAGCCTCGAAATATGCAGTTTGCTGACGTGCTGACCAAAACCTTGCCACGAGCTTGACGGGCTGGTCAGCTTTTGGTTAGCGATTGGTTTGACATCGAAAACCAAGATCGCGATTGCGCCGCTTTGCACTCTGACCGCCCAGACAATGGTGGTACGGGCATTCGCCCGGCACTGCCATGAGAGGAGCGGCCGTGAACAAGAGCAAGCGCATCGCCATCAGTCTGGTCGCGGGCGTGCTCGCTGCTCTGCTCTGCATGGTTTACGGCTCGTCGATCCGCTCGCAAGCCGAACAGGTCCAGGCTGAGACCTTGGCCAAGTATGGTGGCGATCGCGTCGAGGTATGCGTCGCGGCGCGCGATATCGATGTGGGCGAGACCCTCGATGAGACCAATGTCATAACCCAGGAATGGCTGACGAGTTTGCTGCCGCGTGACGCGGCGACCGAGCTGCGCCAGGTACGCGGCGACGTGACGACTTCACGTATTCCCAAAAACGCCGTGATCTGCAATGTCTACACCAAGGCCGAGAGCCACAAGCTCGAGGTGCCTAAGGGCAAGGTCGCCGTTTCGGTGGCGGTCGATGCCGAGCACTCGGTCGGCGGTGCCACGGGCGTGGGCAGCTATGTGGACGTGTACGTGCAAAAAGATGGCGTAACCGATCGACTGTGCGGCGCGCACGTGATCGATACCAGTGAGAATTCCGGTGCCACGCGCGAGGGCAAGATCGAATGGGTGACGCTGGCGGCTGACCCCGAAGACGTCAAGGAACTGCTGGGAGCCTCGGGCAAGGGAACGGTCAGCTTGACGATTCCCGCCACGGCGCGCGGCAAAAAGAGCGGAGGCGACGAGTGATGAAGGCGATCTGGCTTGCGTGCTGCGCGTGCGGCGATTACGGGCTGTTGCAGCGGGAAGTCGAGGGCCGTGATGCGGGTGTACAGGTGCTTCGCGTGGGTGACCTGGACGGGCTGATTTCCATGGCGCGGGCGTTTCCGTCGCGCCGCGGGGCTGCCATCATCGCGGCGTCTCTGTTTGATATCGAAGATGTGCGCAAGACTGTTGCGCGCCTGACGGCCGAAGGCCGCGTGAGTCGCGTGGTCGTGTTGATAGAAGCACTCGATCCGTCGGATATCGAGGGGCTGTTTCGCGCAGGGGCGACCGAGGTCATCGCTGCGCACAGTATATGCGGCAACGGGCGCGCGGGCGAGGGAGCGGTTGATTCCGATCGGCGCATGACGATTGAGCCCGATGCTTTTGTTGATAGGGAACCCGGGGCGCCTCGCGCTACAAGAGGCCCGCGTGTTGATGATTATGGAAAAGCGGAAGCCGAGCATGGTCGGCGCCCCCGGAACCCCCTTGTATACGATGACGCTGGAGGGCCGGCGCAGCATGCTGGCGACTCCCCGGCTGTAGATTTGGGATACGTGCACGGCGTGAATCTGGCGGATGAACTCGACGAAGTTGAGGGCTTTGCCGGGTGCGGCGAGTTGTCGCTGATGCAGCATGAGCAGATTGTGCAGAACGAGCCTGCCTCGCAGACCGAACAAGCTGCCATGCCGGCTTGGACGCAGCGTGTGGTTGCGGCGGGGGAGACGGGGACGCTGCCGCCGACGCCCGCCCCGCCGCCTCCGATGCCGCCGGCAGACGCTGCCGCTTCGCCGCACCGAGCTCCGGTCATCTGCGCCATTTCGGGTTCGGGCGGTTGCGGCAAGTCGACGATCGTTGCCACCATGGCACACACATCGTCGCTGTTGGGCTTGCGTGCCGCCGTGCTCGACCTGGACCTGATGTTTGGAAACCTTTACGACTTGTTAGGCGTCGATGCTCCGCGCGATATGGCGGCACTTATCGAGCCGTCGGCGGCGGGCGCGCTCGCCGAGCCAGATATCGTAGCCGCATCGATGCGCGTGGCGCCGGGCGTTACGCTCTGGGGTCCCGTCGCGGCGCCCGAGCAAGCCGAGCTCATGGCACGTCCGGTGGAGCTACTGCTTGATGTTCTGCGTCGCGAATCCGACGTGGTCTTTGTCGACACCTCGGTCTTTTGGGGTGATGCCGTGGCGGCTGCGGTGGCGGCGAGCGACCGCTGCCTGGTCGTTGGCGATGCGGCGGTGTCGTCCGCGACATCGGCGTCACGCGTCATTGAACTGGCAAGTCGAGTGGGTGTGCCGCGCACGCGCATGAGCGCCGTGTTCAACCGGTTCGGTGCGCGCGGGGCAGACGAGGACGTCGCCATGCGCTTTGAGATTGCCTGTGCGTTGAGCTCCAAGATTCATATCGCCGATGGCGGGCAGGATCTCGCCGCGCTCATGGCGTTTGGACGCGCTGACGAGGCAGTGGGGCAGACCAGCGCTTTTGCGACCAGCGTGCGCGAGGCTACGCGCGAGATGCTCGTGGAACTGGGGTGCGCCGTCGGCCCTTGGAGCGATATGGTCGCCGACCGTGCAACGCGTACCGAGCGCCCGCGTATCCGCCTTCCCTGGTCGCGCGAGGGTGATCAGCGATGAGTCTGCAAACGAGGATTAAGGCTGCCGGCGCTGCAGCGGCGGCAGCGCCTGTAGATGCGGGGCGTCGCCGCGCGGTGAAACGACGCACCAAGCGCGCCGTGATGGACCGCATGGGTTACGACGAAGTGGCGCGTATCAGCGCCTATATCGACCCGGCACTTGCCCGCTCGGAATTGCGTCCCGCGGTGGAGGCGGCGCTCAATGTTGAGGAACCGACCGATCTCGCGACGCCCGAGCGCGAGACCATCATCGACGAGATTTTGGATGACGTGGTGGGCTTGGGGCCGTTGCAGCCGCTCATCGAGGACGACACCGTTACCGAGATCATGATCAACGGCTGCCGCTCGGCTTTCTTTGAACGTGGTGGCGTCTTGTACCCCATCGAGCATGCGTTTGAGGATGATGAGCAGATCCGTGTGCTTATCGACCGCATCATCTCGCCACTTGGCCGCCGTATCGACGAACGCAGCCCCATCGTCAACGCCCGCCTCAAAACGGGCTATCGCGTCAACGCGGTGATTCCGCCTGTGGCGATTGACGGACCGATTCTCACCATCCGAAAGTTCTCGGACCGCATCTGCTCACTGGACGAGCTTGTGGGGCTGGGGTCGCTGCCGCTTTGGTATGCGCAGCTGCTGTCGTGCGCGGTGTCGCTGCGACAGGACCTGGCGGTTGCGGGAGGCACGGGATCTGGTAAGACCACCCTGCTCAACGCGTTGTCATGCGAGATTTCCACCGGCGAGCGCATCGTGACGATCGAGGACTCTGCCGAGCTCAAGTTTGCGCATCATCCGCACGTGGTGCGCCTAGAGGCGCGCGAGGCTTCAATTGAGGGTGAGGGTGCGGTGACGATTCGCGACCTAGTAACTAATGCCCTGCGCATGCGCCCCGACCGCATCGTGGTGGGCGAGGTGCGTGGTGCCGAGTGCTGCGACATGTTGCAGGCCATGAACACGGGCCACGACGGGTCGCTCACCACACTTCATGCGGGTTCAGAACAGGAGACCGTGGTGCGTCTGACATTGCTTGCACGTTATGGCATCGATCTGCCGAGCGAGCTCATCGAGGAGCAGATTGCCATGGCGCTCGACGGCATCGTGATGTCCGAGCGCCACGCCGATGGCAGGCGTTTCGTCTCCTCGTATTCGGGGGTGCGTCGCGCCGCGTCGGGCGGCGTAGAGCTCGAGCGCTATGTGACTTTCGATACCGCCGAGCGCACCTGGACGCTTGACCGCGAGCCGCCGTTTATCGCAGAAGGCCTGCGGTCGGGGACGCTCACACAAGAGGAGGTGGACGAATGGAGGTCGCTGTGCCCCTCGTCGTAGGGGGTTTGGCAGGGTTTTCTGTTGCGACGGCGTGCGGGGCGGAACCTCGTGTGCCGCAGGTGCCGCCGGCGGAGCTGGCGCGTCAGGCGCTCGAGACGGTGGCAGAGAGGCTGCCGCGTGAGCTGGTGGAAAACGATCTGCTGAAAAAGATCGCCCGTTCGTGGACATCGCTGGCTCCGGCGCATCGCCTTGGCCTCGTGATCGAAGATGCTTCGGGGCGTTTGGCGTTTCTACTGCTATCGAGCGGTGTCTGCTGCGTTTTACTAACGATGGTGTCGTTATCGCCCCTCGGGTTTGCCTTGGGACTTGTTGCTCCGATTGCCGCTGGCGCCGCTCGGGATGGCTTTGAGAGCCGGCGCGAGCAACACGATGCAGAAGAGGCAATGCCCGAGGCGTTTACCGCACTTTCCATGTCGCTTGCCTCGGGACATTCGCTGGCCCAGGGCATGCGCTTTGTGGGCGCTCATGCGCAAGAACCGGTGCATACCGAGTTTTTGCGGGTGGCGGCGGCGATCGATTGCGGTATCTCGGCGACCGACGCGCTCGATGACTTGCTCGTGCGCATCGACGCTCCCGGCCTTTCGCTTGTGACCTTGGCGCTTAAGGTGTCTCAGCGCACCGGTGCTCCGCTTGCCGACTTACTGTCCGAGGCGTCGAGCATGGTGGGGGAGCGCATTGAGCTCAAGCGCCGCCTGGATGTCAAGACGTCGCAGGCTCGCATGTCTGCGCATATGGTCGCGGCGATGCCGGCGGGCATGTGCGCGGTGTTGGCGCTGCTTTCGGCAGATTTTCGTCGCGGTCTTGCGACGCCTGCCGGCGTGGGCGCTGCGGTGCTGGGTCTTGCCCTCAATGCCGTTGCCCTGGTGGTTATCCGACGCATTATGCGGGTGGAGCTATGAGCGCCCCGGTTGCAGTTGCGGCTTGCCTGTGCGCCCTGAGTGTATTTGTCGCGACGGGTTTGGATCGGGCGGATGCACGCAAGATCGCAGGGGCCTGCAAGCGCGAGGCGGTGCTGGTCGCTGCCGCGGGTCGCTCGGTGGTCGATGCCCTGACCGCGCGAGTGAAGGGCGCGGTTGGAGCGGGCGGCCCGGCGCGAGTGTCGCTTGGCGAAGTGTCCGAGATGATCGATGTTGTGCGCTTGGGTCTTTCGGCCGGTCTTTCGTTTGATGCGGCGCTTGAGATTTTCTGCGCCAACCGCCGGTCAGTGCTGGCTCTTCGCCTTGAGCGGGCCTGCATGGCGTGGCAGGTGGGCGTGGGCACGCGTGAGGACGAGTTGTTGGCCGCCGCGCGCGACCTGGACGTGCGAGCGCTCGAGACCTTTGCCATTACGGTGGGGCAGGCACTCGCCCTGGGTGCCCCACTTGCCGAGACGCTGGCCGCTCAAAGTCGCGAGATCCGTGCGGCTCATCGCGCCGCGGTCGAGCGCGAGATTGAGCGTGCGCCCGTCAAGCTGCTGATTCCCACCGGCACGCTCATCTTGCCGGCGTTGCTTCTGTCCATATTGGGCCCGCTGCTGGGAGCAGGCGGGATGATGTAGGGAGGAATACATGAACACGATGACTGACGCTGCTGGCAAGGTCTGGAGCTGGGCTGTTTGCCAGTCAATTCGCGCTCGCCAGCATGCCGGGGAGCTACTGCAGGAGGAGAGTGCGCAGGGCACCACCGAATACGCCATCTTGGTCGGCGTGCTCGTGGTGATCGCCATCATTGCCATTGTCGCATTTAAGGGCAAGGTCCAAGATCTATGGAACGCTATCAGCGAGGGCATCAACAGCCTGTAGAGGGTAGGCGGCCTGTCGGCGCACTGCTGGTGTTTGCCTGTGTGGTTGTGGCGGTGGCAGTGGCGGTTTGGGGGCTAAACGCCGCGCGGCAGCAGCGTCCTGGGGCCGCCTTCGATTCGGGCTCAGATTCGGCGGTGGCGTCTCAAAAAGATGAGATGCGAGATGCGGACGATTCGGATGTCGCTGTCACGGCGCAAACCTTTCTGCGGATGCTCGACAAGCGGTCTGGCACTGCGACGGATTCGCCTGAGGACAACGCGATTGCGGTCCGGCTTGCATGGTCCGAGGACCGACCGATGACCGAGGCAGCGGCGGATATGTTACGCGCCTACCGCGAGGTGCCAACGGCCCAGCTCGCCCTGAGCGGCTATCTCGATATTAAGGGTAACGTATGGGGCGCCATTGTGCGCGATGGGCGCGGCTGGGTCGATATGGTGACGGTTGCCGCGGATACTGGCGATGCTTCGTGTCGTCTGCGCGCGGTGCGCCTGGCCCCGCAAACAATAAGCTCAAAGGAGGGGTCGTGAAATGCATGACGTCCTGCGCGAGGAATCTGCCCAGGCGACGGTCGAATACGCCATCGTCACGGTGGCGCTGTTATCGATCGTGCTGGCGATTGCGGGGCTTTGGCGTGCTGGCACCGATGGGCACTTGGCGGCGCTGGTTGAGCGGGCGGCATCCCATGGCGTTGCCTCGACGTCGGTTATCGACGCCGCTGCGGGCGCTAAGGACATCGCGTTGTATTGATATCGCGCGCGAGGACCGGGCGCAGTCTACGGTCGAGGCTGCTTTTTTGCTGCCGACGTTTCTGATGCTCATTCTTCTCGCACTGCAACCGGTGTGTTTGCTCTATACGCGCGCGGTCATGGAGTCTGCCGCTGCCGAGACCGCGCGGCTCATGACCACGACGACGGCGGAGGACGACGATCTTAAGGAGTTCACCCGCCGCCGGCTTGCCGCAGTGCCCAACGTTTCGATCTTTCATGCCGGCGGGCCGTTGTCGTGGGATATCGAGCTTGGCCGGGCCGGTGCGGGTGGTGTCTCGTCCGTGTCCGTTTCCGGCGAGGTCAAGCCGTTGCCTGTGATCGGTGCGTTTGCGCAGGCTATGGGTGGTACCGCCGAGGGCGGCTACGTTGAGCTCAAGGTCGATGTCTCGTATCAATCGCGTCCCGAATGGCTGGAGGGAGATTATGATTCGTGGATTGCTGCATGGGATTAAGCGTTTCTGGTCTAGATGCGTTTTGACGCGCCGTCCGAGCTGCCATCGCAAGCGAGGCGGCTTTATGGGCCGCGCCGGTATCGACCTGTTTATCGAAGACGGTGCCTACACCACGCTTTCTTCTGCCGTGGTCATCCTAGTGGTGCTCACGTTGTTGTTTTCGTCGACCGCGGCGATATGGAGCATGTCGCGCGCGGGGGACACCCAGGTGGCGGCCGATAGCGGCGCGCTGGCGGGTGCCAACGTAGCGTCGTCCTATCACACGGCTGCCACGGTGGTTGATGCGAGCATCTTGAGTCTGGGGCTAGCGGGGTTTGCCACGATCGGGACGGGCCTGGTCGCCATCCTCATCCCGGGTGCCGAACCAGTTGCCGGCAATATGGTCGACACCGGGATTGAGATCATTAAAACGCGCAATAAGTTTGCCAAAAGCGCATCGGAAGGCTTGCAGAAAATCGAGACGGCTCTGCCGTATCTGATTGCCGCGCGTGCCACGCAGGCGGTGTCGGCGCAGGATACCGATAGTGTGACCTATACCGGTACGGCGCTTGCCGTTCCCAGGACGTCCGAGTCGGATTTCGTTGCGCTCGAGGGGTCCGAGATCTCGACCGATACCATCAAAGACACATCAGATGATTTAGGGCGTGCGGCCGAGGAGCTGCGGAAGGCTTCTGAGGACACGGCGAAGGCCAAAGAGCGCGCTTGGCTGGCGGATTGTGGCGGGTCGGACGAGAGTTCGATTGACAAGTACTCGTGTATGTGGGAGCGTGCGAAAAGCCTAACGGATCTCTCTGGTGCTCAAAATCCACATTACGCTTCGAGCGTTACGTGGGAACCGCAAGTGGCGCTCGATCGTGCGAAGGCATATTACCGAGAGCGCCTGTCGAACGAGAAGCCACTTGGCGAGAGCCCAGAAAAACAGGCAGATTCCGCTGCGCGAAAGGCGTTCTTCGCTTATGCGAGTGAAGAAGTTGAACGAGCGTATATAGCTGAAGAGGACGGCAAGGTTTCCGCCTACATCCCCTTTCTTCCGCGAAATCCAGATGAGGCGCGGACGACCGAACTCTACACCGATGTACGTTGGCCAACAAGTGAACTAGATGAAGTGTCCTATCTGCATTACGGGACTGACTGTCCAAATTACAAAAGGGGAACGCCTGGTGGGCTGGCGTCTGTCGCGGTTTTTGACGGCCATGAAACGTGCAGCGAATGCCATTTTGGTGTTTCGTCTTTGGGTTACGTTGCGATTGCTACGACTTCCGTCGAAAGAGGCTTCGAGTACCACTTTGACGAGTTCAAAAAGGCGCTGGAGAAATACGTCGAATATCGCAATAAGGAACTCGAGCTCATGCGTCAGACCGAGGATGAGGCCGACCGTGCGGGCAATGCGTTTGACCAGGCCATTAAAGCGCTTTCCGGCGAGCGCCCGCGTATCGCCCCACCTGGCCGCAACGGCGTGGTCGCCTTTGCAGTTTCGGGTGACATTACCAGCCCCGATCAACTTAACTCCTCGTTTAACGCGGCAGTCAGGCTTGGCAATCGCGGTGCTATCTCTGCCGCGGTGCTGGCGCCCGATGAGGCGACGGCGCAAAACAACGTGCTTTCGCGATTTTTCTCGACATTGAAGGAACGTTCGGGCGGCGTTGCCGGCGTGCTCGACGGCGTCATGGATGTTTGGGGACGGCTACTCGTGGGATACGGAGACATCCAAGGTTCGGCCGACGAACTTATGGACGAGATGATTAAAGGCCTAGGAGGGGGCAGCGGCGCGTTGGGCTCCATCGCATCGTGGCTCGGCGATACCGTTTCGGCGTCCGTGGCGGCGCTGGGTTTGGAACCGTGCGACTTGCGCCTGCGAAAGCCGGTGCTGACCGATTCCGCCAATATCATTAAGAGTCCGGGGTCTGACATTGCGGGTCTCTCTCAAGCGCAAGACAAACTGCGAAGTATTCCGTTGGGCGTGACCGATCCCAAGGCGCTTTGCGAGGCGTTGGAATATCAAGTCGAACGCACCATTAGCGGTACGGTGTTTACACTTGCGGAGATTCCTCTGCCCGGCGGCGGCTCCATCCCGCTCACCGTCGATGTCGCCACGCTGGTTGGCGCTCTGGGCGGTGGGTCGTAATGAGTATCCGCATGCGTCTGCGCGAGGAGCGCGCCCAAGCGACGGTGGAGATGGCAGTGGTTACGCCCGTTTTGCTGGTGCTGGCACTCATCGTGTACAACGTCATGATCTTTGCCAGCGCTGTCGCGCGCTTCGACCGCGTGGTGCCCGACATCGTGCTAGCGCATGCCGTGGCGTCGGAGGGGGAGGGCGACGAAAGCTCTGCCGATGCCTCGGCGACGGTTCAGACTCAAATTCTGAATGCCATGGAGGGCTATGACTTACAGATCGAAGTGTCGAGCGAGCAAGGCGCGAAGGCATCGGATGGTGGCCTGCTCTCCCTATCCGGTACGTTTAGGACCTACACCTGCACCATGCACTATGAGCCGTGGCCGACTTCTCTCAGCATCGCTGGCGTTCCGCTGGGGGCGCCGACAACGTTGTCGCACGAGCGTGCGGTGACGGTCGATCCATGGCGTCCGGGGGTGGTCATGTGACCGCGGTCTCGTCCTACATCGTCTACGCGCGGGCACTCAATAGGCTGGGTTGGACGCCGGCCGAGTTTGTGATGGCGGAGTCGTTTGTCGTGCGCCTGCGCGGCATGCTGGGACGGCGTCCGGTTGCCGCCAACGGCCTGCCGCTCGTCATGGCGTTTCCACGCTGCTCTTCGGTCCATACGTGTTTTATGGCCTATCCCATCGACATCGCCTTCATCGATCGCGACGGCAATATCCTCGCGCGCTACGAAAACGTCCGCCCTTGGCGCATGTGCTCCTGCCCCGGCGCCTGGGCCGTACTAGAGCGTCCTTCAATCATTGTTTCGACCCCTGCTCTCCAACGCGTGCCGGCTTAAGAATTGGCGACAGTGGACTTTCGTCATACGAAATTGGGTAAGATGGAGGAGAAGATGCATGGATGTTGAGATTCATCCCAACGCTAAAAAGCACCTGACGGAAAAGCAAGTGCTTAGCGCTTGGCTTGCGGTTACTGAGTGCATTCGTCGCGAGTCGAAGGACGAGCCGCCGAGATGGCTTGCGATTGGATGGCTCCCAGACGGACGAAGCGTGGAGCTTGTCGCGGTCGAGCTTGTCCGTGGGTGGCTTATCATTCATGCCTTGTCTCCAGTCCAGAAGAAATTTTGGCAGGAGATTGAACAGGCTCGGCAAAGGGGTCGATGATGGGCAAGACGTATACGGCCGCTAATGGTCAGGTTGTAACGGATGAAATGATTGACGCGTGGTGCGAGTCGTACGAGCGCGGAGAGTTTCCGGATGGCGAACACACCGTTGGTGGGATCGTGCATGGACGGCCCCCGCTCTCAGGTGAGGGGACGGCAACGCTGTCGGTCAAGATTCCTCTGGGAATGAAGGAGGCCATTCGTCGACGGGCGGCTGCCGAGGGGATGACGCCAAGTGAGTTTGCCCGTGCGGCTCTGAGTGAAAAACTTCTTGCTGCCGGCTGATGCCTCTGACGTGCCGATTTATAGAACCGAGGCTGTGCTCAAAAACTTTTTTAAAATTCTCGGTTGACCGGAACGCGTCCTTGGTTATACTAATCAAGCCTTGAAACAAGGCACACCTCAAATGGCTGGGTAGCTCAGTTGGTAGAGCAGAGGACTGAAAATCCTCGTGTCAGGGGTTCGATTCCCTTCCCCGCCACCTTGAATTGACTAGGACCTCTGCAAAGGGGTCCTTTTCTTTTATTGAGGGCTCTGCGGAAATTGCGTCCCGGAATTTGGCTTCAGAGTGGGATGCGCTTTCCGGCGCTTACTTCCGACGTGCGTGCACATCTCGGGCCCGCCCGCTCAGACATTCCTCCCGCTTTTGCGCCACTTTACAGACCGTTCGGTCGTCTGTCCGCATGCGCGGGTATACTCAAAACGATACTTTTCCTATGCAATACGATGCAGGCTCGGCCTGCACGATCCGAAGGGGGCAGTGATGGAGAGGATACTCGGCGTTAATCTCTCTGGCTGGTTTATTCCCGAGCCTTGGGTGACCCCGTCGCTATACGCGGCGACCGGTGCATCCAACGCGGCCGAGCTGCAGGAGGCCATGGGCACCGCCGCCTATAACGAGCGCATGCGCCGTCATTACGAGACGTTTGTGAGCGAGGACGATTTCCGTCGCATGGCGCAGATCGGCCTCAACGCCGTGCGCCTGCCGGTGCCTTGGTATGCCTTTGGCTCACAGGAGTCCGATGCCTCCTACATCTCGGTTGTCGATTACATCGACCGCGCGATTGAGTGGGCTGCCAAGTACAACATTCGCGTGCTGCTTGATCTAGCAACTGTGCCCGGTGGCCAGGGCGATTCCAACGATTCGCCCGCCACGCCGGAGGCTGTTGCCGAGTGGCATTCGTCCACCAACGGTCGTCATGTCGCACTCGACGTGCTCGAGCGCCTGGCCGATCGCTACGGCGAGGCCGAGAGCCTGCTGGGCATTGAGCTGCTGGATACGCCGCAGATGAGTGTCCGCAAGAGCCTCTTCACCATGACGGATGGCATTCCTGCGCACTACCTGCGCAACTTCTATCGCGATGCCTATGAGCTCGTCCGTTCGTATATGCCCGAGGATAAGATCGTCGTCTTTTCGTCTTCGGGACATCCCAGCGAGTGGAAGCATTTTATGCGCGGCGCTAAGTACAAGAACGTCTACATGGACCTTCACCTGTACCATTACCGCGACGAGTATGCGCTCGATATCACGAGCCCCCGCGGGCTGACGACGGCGATTTCGCGTAACAAGCGCGAGCTTAAAGAAGCGATTTCGACTGGGTTCCCCGTGCTGGTGGGCGAATGGTCGGGCGCGGCGATCTTTGCCAACTCGTCGGTTACGCCCGAGGGCCGCAATGCCTACGAGCGCGTGTTTATCGCCAACCAACTGGCTTCGTTTGCACCGGCTGCCGGTTGGTTCTTCCAAACGTGGAAGACCGAGAAGCGCATTGCAGCATGGGACGCCCACGCGGCGCTCGGTACGCTCGAGCGTGGCATGATTGAATAGGTTGATATGACGCAAAACAGCGCCCATACGGGCAAACTCTATGTGGTCGGCACGCCCATCGGCAACCTGGGCGACCTGTCCCCGCGCGTTGGCGAGGCGTTTGCCGCCGCCGATGCCATCTGCTGCGAAGACACGCGTGTGACGTCAAAGCTGCTGATGCACCTGGGCATTTCCAAGCCGCTTGTCCGTTGCGACGAGAATGTGATCGCCAGCCGCGCCGCCGGCCTGGTCGACCGTCTGCTGGCGGGGGAGACCCTCGCCTTTGCCTCGGACGCCGGCATGCCGAGCGTGTCCGATCCCGGCCAGGCGCTGGTCGAGGCGGCACGTGAGGCCGATGTGCCCGTCGAAGTTATTCCCGGGCCCTCCGCTTGCGTCACGGCGCTCGTTTCGTCCGGCATTCCCTGTGAGCATTTTTTCTTTGAGGGCTTTTTGGGCCGAAAGCACGGCGACCGCGTGCGTCGTTTGCAGCGCCTTGCCGTGGTTCCCGGCGCACTCATCTTCTACGAGTCTCCACATCGCATCGTGGCGACGCTCGAGGCCGTGGCAGAGGTTTTTCCCCAGCGTGAGGTTGCCGTCTGCCGCGAGCTCACCAAGCTGCACGAGGAAGTCTTGCGCGGGCCCGCTGCCCAGCTTGCTGAGGAGCTGCGTGCTCGCGGCGAGGTAAAGGGCGAGATTGCGCTGGTCATCGCGCCGCCGAGCGAGGATGAGGAGGCCGGTATCGTGCCGGTTGGCGCCGCGGCAGCGGATCCCGACGAGGCCCTGCGCGAGGATATCCGCGACGCGCTCGAGGAGGGGGAGCCCGCGTCTGCGGTGGCCAAGCGCCTGTCTCAGAAGTATTCGCGCCGCAAGCGCGATGTCTATGCCATGGTGCTCGATATGCAATAGATGGAGGATATCCAGCCCTTGCGCTAGAATCATCCTCTGTATGCAACGTTTTTCTGGAGGACAAACCCCATGGATCAAAGCAAGCCTTCGTTCTTTATCACGACGCCCATCTACTACGTCAACGCCGATCCGCACCTGGGCACGGCTTATTCCACCATCATCGCCGACGTTCAGGCTCGCTATCGCCGCTCCGCCGGCTATAACGTCAAGTTCCTGACCGGCATGGACGAGCACGGCGAGAAGGTCGCCGAGGCCGCAGCCAAGCACAACATGACGCCTCAGGAGTGGACCGACAGCCAGGCTCCGCACTTCAAGGAGCTTTGGAGCAAGCTCGAGATCTCCAACGACGACTTCATCCGCACCACCGAGCCGCGCCAGCATCATGCCGTGCAGTACCTGTGGGAGCGCATGAAGGAGTCCGGCTACCTGTATAAGGGCAGCTACGACGGCTGGTATTGCGTGCCTGACGAGACCTACTTTACCGATACGCAGGTCCAGAAGGGCGACGAAGAGTACGGCAGCGTCGGCCAGCACCTGTGCCCCGACTGCCACCGTCCGCTTGAGCGCGTGCAGGAGGAGTCCTACTTCTTTAAGCTTTCCGCCTTCCAGGACAAGCTGCTCAAGCTCTATGACGAGCACCCCGACTTTGTCGAGCCTGCGTTCCGCATGAACGAGGTTCGCAGCTTTGTCGAGGGCGGCCTTAACGACCTTTCCGTGAGCCGTACGAGCTTTGACTGGGGCATTCAGGTCCCGTTTGACGAGGGTCACGTGACCTACGTGTGGTTCGATGCGCTGCTCAACTATATGACGGCCGTCGGCTACGGTGTCGACACCGACGAGGCCCGTGCCGAGCTGGCCTATCGCTGGCCCGCGCAGTTCCACATCGTGGGCAAGGACATCATCCGCTTCCACTGCGTCATTTGGCCCGCCATGCTCATGGCCATCGGCGAGGCCCTGCCCGAGCACGTCTTTGCCCACGGCTTCCTGACCGTGCGCAATGCCGAGACCGGCAAGGCCGAGAAGATGTCCAAGAGCCGCGGCAACGCCATCGCTCCGCAGGACGTTATCGACATGCTGGGCGTCGAGGGCTATCGCTACTACTTTATGACCGACGTGGTGCCCGGCACCGACGGCGCCATCAGCTTCGAGCGCATGGAGCAGGTCTACAACGCCGACCTGGCCAACAGCTGGGGCAACCTTATCTCGCGTTCGCTCAACATGAGCGGCAAGTACTTCGACGGTTGCGCGCCCGCCAAGCCCGCATCGTTCGATGCGTTCGTCAACCCGCTGGCAAAGATTGCCGATGGCCTGGTCGATCGCTACATGGCCAAGATGGACGTGCTCGATTACGGTGGAGCTAAGGACGAGGTCATGGAGCTCATCCATGCCGCCAACCATTACATCGAGGACTCCGAGCCTTGGGCGCTTGCCAAGGACGAGGCCAAGGCCGACGAGCTGGCGTTTGTGATCTACAACCTGCTCGAGGCCATTCGCATTGCCGCTCACCTGCTGATGCCGCTCATGCCCCAGACTTCTGCCGAGGCCCTGCGTCGTCTGTCCTGCGAGGATGAGGCCGCGAGCGACGACCTCAAGGGCATTTGCGCTTGGGGCCTGCTTGCCGGTGGTCAGCCCGTCGAGAAGGGCGAGCCGCTGTTCCCGCGTCTGGGCTAAGACGCCGCGCGCCATATCGGCAATTTGCTGTTTAGATGTAAGGGCATGGCCGCAACGGTCCATGCCCTTTTGCTTTACGATGCAGCCACCATGTTAAGGAGGCAACCATGACAACTTCGCCTTTGGCAAACCCCACGGCAACTAGGGAGCTGCTAGAGGAGTTTGGCCTTGCGACCAAGCATCGCCTGGGCCAAAACTTCCTGATCGACAACCATGTGATCGAGCGTATCTGCGAGCTTGCCGAGCTTGCAGGCGATGAGCGTGTGCTCGAGGTTGGTCCGGGCGTTGGTACGCTCACGCTTGCGCTGCTGCAGGAGGCGGCGTGCGTCACGTCGATCGAAGCAGATCCTGAGCTCGAACCGGTGCTCGACGCCCACGCCGCCGACTATGCCAACTTCCGCTTTATCATGGGCGACGCGCTCAAGGTGACGCCGGAGCAGATTGAGCAAGCCGCCGGTGGCGAGCCCACGGTATTTGTCGCGAACTTGCCCTATAACGTGGCGGCGACGATCATTTTGCAATTTTTCCAGACGATGCCGGCGCTCAAGCGCGCCGTCGTCATGGTGCAAAAGGAGGTTGCCGATCGCATTGCCGCAGTGCCGGGCAACAAGACCTATGGCGGCTACACGACAAAGCTCGGCCTGTATGCGCAGGTTACGGGTCGCTTTGAGGTGCCGCCGCGTTGCTTTATGCCGGCGCCGCACGTGGACTCGGCCGTCGTGCGTATCGACCGTGTTGACGGCGTGGTGCCCGAAGGACTCGACCGCGAGTTTGTGGCCCGCGTGATTGATGCTGCATTTGCTCAGCGTCGCAAGACCATTCGCAACTCCATGAGCGCCAACGGCTTTGCCAAGGACGTGCTCGATGCCGCCTTTGAGGCTTGCGGTATCGCATCCACCACGCGCGCCGAAACGCTTGATGTTGCCGACTTTGTTCGCCTGGCCCAGGAGCTAATCCATGACGCTTAATGCCGAACGCATGACGTTTACCAAGAAAAAGAAGACGGTTGCTTGTCCCGTGCCCTTGGCGCCGCTTGCCGACACGCATGCGCATCTGCTTTCGTTTTGGGGCAAAGAAGTGCCCGAGACGCTCGTGCGCGCCAAAGCCGCGGGCGTCGACCTGTTGGTGACGATGTTCGACCCCATCGCTGACAAACGCAGCGTGACGGACTATAGCGACTGGCTCGTGCGCGAAATTCTGCCGATGCAGGATATCCCTCAGATCAAGTATCTTGCCGGCGTGCATCCGTATGGTGCGCCGGACTATACCGGCGACGTTCACGCGCAGGTCGTTGCCGCACTCGATGACCCCTTATGCGCCGGTATTGGCGAAATCGGCCTGGACTACCATATGGACTATGACGACGATATCGCGCCGGCACCCCATAACGTGCAGATTGACTGCATGGCGCGTCAGCTCGAGCTTGCCGTGTGCCGTAACGTGCCGGTGGAGCTGCATCTGCGCCACGAGGACACGGACCATGAGCGTACCTCGCATGTGGACGCCTACAACGTGCTTCGTGAGGTGGGCGTGCCCCAGGCCGGTTGTGTGCTGCACTGCTTTGGCGAGGACCGCGCCACGATGGAGCGCTTTGTGGAGCTGGGCTGCTATATCGCCTATGGTGGTGCGGCTACCTTTAAGCGCAACGACGACGTGCGCGAGGCATTCGCGGCAACCCCACTCGATCGAATTTTGTTCGAGACGGATTGCCCGTATATGGCTCCGGAGCCCATCCGCGGTCTTGAATGCGAGCCCGCAATGATCTCCATTACGGCAAACACGCTGGTCAACGACCGTGTCGATCGTACCGGCGAGGATGCTGAGGCAATCGCGCGAGCAGCTTGGGAAAATGCCTGCAAACTTTTTCAAAAATAGTTCTTGCGTTCGCGATGGCGCTCCGTTATTCTAATTCCTGCACGCGGGCGTGGCGGAATTGGCAGACGCGTACGGTTCAGGTCCGTATGGGGGCAACCCCATGAAGGTTCAAGTCCTTTCGCCCGCACCATTAAATGAAAGAGCTCCCAGCAATGGGAGCTTTTTTGTTATGTACGATCTCCTTGTACGGGTATCCTAATGCCAACGTGTGCCTATCAGAGGAGAGACCATGCTGTTGTCCGGTATCATCGCCGCCCTTACCAGCCTTTTGATTCCCATCATCATTTTGTTGCTTCTGCTTCCCAACGCCTGCTATGTCGTTGAACAACAGCATGCCGTGATCATCGAGCGCCTGGGCAAGTTTAACCGCATCGTCAACGCGGGCTTCCACATGAAGGTGCCCGTGATCGACCGCAAGGCCGCCACGGTGAGCCTGCGCACCATGAAAAACGGTTTTGGCATCGACGTTAAGACCCAGGACAACGTGACCATCGGCCTTGAGGTCTCTGCTCAGTACCACGTGAGCTATGACATGGGCGCCGGCCCGGCAGATTCGGGTATCTACAAGAGCTACTACATGCTGCAGGAGCCCGTCGACCAGATGCGTGACTTCATCACCGACGCCCTGCGCTCTTCGATTCCCGTCTACACACTCGATGAGGTCTTTGCCAAGAAGGATGACATCGCCAAGGATGTCAACGCTACCGTTTCCGAGCAGATGGCCGCCTACGGCTTCACCCTCGTGTCGACGCTCATCACCAAAATCGCACTGCCGACCGAGGTCGAGAACTCCATGAACGACATCAACGCCGCCCAGCGCAAGCGCGCTGCGGCACAGGAGCTCGCTGAGGCAGACCGCATCAAGCGCGTCACCGAGGCGACCGCCGAGGCCGAGGCTATGGAAAAGGCGGGCGAGGGCATCGCCAACCAGCGCAAAGCCATCGCGCTGGGTATCAAAGATTCGCTCGAGATCATCCAGGAGACGGGTGTCGGCAATGACGAGGCCAACCAACTGTTCATGTTTACGCAGTGGTCCGAGATGATGACGGAGTTCGCTCGCACGGGTAAAACCTCGACGGTCGTGCTGCCGAGTGACTTTTCGCAGTCGGCCTCGATGTTCGAGCAGATGCTGACCGCCGGCAAAGTTCAAAACGATTCGAAGGAGTAAACGCGCGTGAAATACACCGTCGTTTGCGTCGGTAAGCTCAAGGAGCGCTTTTGGAAGGACGCGTGCGCTGAGTACACCAAGCGCCTAGGTGCCTATGCCAAGGTTGATATCCGCGAGGTGGCCGATATCGACCCGGCTAAGGTGGGCGGCGTGGATGCCGCGCGCGACAAGGAGGGGGCGGCAATTCTTGCTGCATTGCCGTCTCGGGCGCATGTGATCCTGCTGGCTATCGAGGGCAAGGAGCGTTCGAGTGAGGAGCTCTCGGCGCGGCTCGACGATCTTATGCTGCGAGGCAGCAGCGACATTGCCTTTGTAATCGGCGGTTCGGACGGCGTGAGTGATGAGGTGCGCGCCCGCGCCGACGAGATGCTCAGCTTTGGACACATTACCTTGCCGCATAACCTGGCGCGCGTGGTGCTGCTGGAGCAAATCTACCGCGCCTGCAAGATCAGCCGTGGCGAGCCGTATCACAAATAGGTCGGCAATACGAAACAATGGCGTGGGACAATAGCTTTCGTTTTGAAGAGCGTGTCTGAGAGGACTATGAGATATGAAGATTGGATTTGTCGGTTTTGGCAATATGGCGAGCGCTATGGCCGATGGCTGGATCGCTGCCGGTGTAGCTGCGAGCGACATGTGCGCCTGCGCGGGTCGCTACGACGCACTGGTTGAGCGCTGCGAGGCGCGCGGCATGGTCGCCTGCCACGATGCCGCCGAGGTTGTCGCCGCATCCGATATCGTGGTCGCTGCGGTCAAACCGTACATGATCGAGAAGGTATTCGCCCCGCTCAAGGATGCTCTTGCCAAAAAGGTCGTTCTGTCGGTTGCCTGGACCTGGGACAGTGCCAAGTGGGAGCAGGTCCTGCCGGGCGTCGCGCATATCTCGACGGTGCCCAACACACCGGTTTCGGTGGGCGAGGGCGTCATCGCTTGCGAGAAGGCTTCCACGCTTAGTGATGAGCAGAGCGCCGTGGTGCTTGATCTGCTTGGCAAACTCGGTGCGGTGGTCGAGCTTGATACGAGCCTGCTGTTTGTGGGCGGCACGGTGGGTGGTTGCGCTCCGGCATTTGTCGCCATGGCAATCGAGGCCCTGGGCGATGCGGCGGTCAAGCACGGTATCCCGCGTGCCGATGCCTATCGCATTGTGAGCCAGATGGTGCTAGGTACGGCAAAGCTGCAGCTTGCAACTGGCCAGCATCCTGCGGCGATGAAGGATGCCGTATGCTCGCCCGGTGGTGCCACCATCAAGGGCGTCGTTGCGCTCGAGGACGCCGGCATGCGCAGCGCCCTGGTCAAGGCAATCGACGCAACTCTCCAGTAAAACCGACCAAAAAAAGGACGGGTTTATTTTTGGCAGGTATTTTCTGCGGTTTTGTCCTTTTAGCGAAAAGCGCCCCGCAACTGGCTCAATTCCAGTTGCGGGGCGCTTGCGTTTGCCCAGATAAAACAGACCAAAATAAACCTGTCCCTTTTTGGCAGGTTAGTCCCAGAAGCTGTCTTCCTCATCCTCGGACTTGGGTCCGCGGTCGACGTACATCTTATGGGTACGCTTCTCCATTACAAAGGCAAGAATCGCAAATAACAGGATGCCGCCGGCGAAAAGGATGGCAAAACCGGTGCGGGTGCCAAACAAAAAGGAAAAAACTGCGTCCATTGGGTGCCTTCTTGCGTAGTTGAGTTGGGTCGTAAACGCTCATAAGTATATACTTGCCCATACATGTACAAGGTTGCAACCTAAATGGAATGTATATCGCCGGAGGATCTAATGCTTGATATCAAGTTTGTTCGCGAGAACCCCGATGCCATCGATGTCGCCATGGCTAACCGCCAGACGTCTTGGGATCGCGAGAAGTTCTTTGAGCTCGACGACGAGCGCCGTGCCGTCATCACCGAGGTCGAGGAGCTCCAGGCTACGCGCAATGCCGAGTCCAAGAAGATCGGCGCCCTGATGAAGGAGGGTAAGAAGGACGAGGCCGAGGCCGCCAAGGAGGCCGTGCGCGCCGTCAACGAGAAGATTGACGGTCTGGCCGAGCGCCGCACTGCTCTCGAGCAGGAGCAGTACGACTTCATGGCTCACTTGCCCAACATTCCTTGCGAGGGCACGCCGTACGGCAAGGACGAGGACGAGAACATTGAGCGCCGTCGTTGGGGCACCCCGCGCGAGTTCGACTTCGACTTTAAGCCGCACTGGGATCTGGGCACCGATCTGGACATCCTCGACTTCGAGCGTGGCAATAAGCTCTCCGGCAGCCGCTTTACCGTTCTCGGTGGCGCCGGCGCCCGCCTGGAGCGCGCCCTTATCAACTTCTTCCTCGATACGCACACCAGCCGTGGTTTTAAGGAGTGGTGGCCGCCCATCGTCGTCAAGCGTCAGACCATGTTCGGCACGGGTCAGCTGCCCAAGTTCGAGGATGACGCCTATCACGTCTCGGGCGACAACTTCCTGATCCCCACCGCCGAGGTCGTGCTTACCAACCTGCACGCCGGCGAGGTCCTCGATGCCGACACTCTGCCGCGCCGCTACACCGCCTTCACCCCCTGCTTCCGCGAGGAGGCCGGTTCCGCCGGTCGCGACACCCGCGGCATCATCCGTCAGCACGAGTTCGACAAGGTCGAGATGGTCAAGTTCGCTAAGCCGGAGGAGTCTGACGAGGAGCTCGAGAGTATGACCGCCGAGGCCGAGTACCTGCTGCAGCAGCTGGGCCTTCCGTATCGCGTGATTAGCCTGTGCACCGGTGACTTGGGCTTCTCTGCCCGTCAGACCTACGACGTCGAGGTCTGGCTGCCGAGCTACAACGCCTACAAGGAGATCAGCTCCTGCTCCAACTGCGGTGACTTCCAGGCTCGCCGCGCCAACATCAAGTATCGCGACCCCGAGAACTTCAAGGGTTCGCGCTACCTGCACACTCTCAACGGTTCTGGCCTGCCGGCTGGCCGCACCATGGCCGCCATTCTGGAGAACTACCAGAACTCCGACGGCACCATCACGATCCCCGAGGTCCTGCGTCCTTACATGGGTGGTCTCGAGAAGATCGAGCCGGTCGCGTAAGTTGGCTGCATAGGGGATATGCAAGGGCGCTCCTTCGGGGGCGCCCTATTTCGTGCGCAGGTCCATACCATGCCGTGCGGACAGCTCAATAGAAAACACACGAACAACTGTTCTGTATACAGCCATCTACCTGCTATGCTTTTGCTAAATAAGAGCGAGAGAAAGGGGACGCGATGGAGCTGTTTGATGATCGGGTGGTTTTGTTTGAGAGCGACGAGGGCGGGGAGTACCTGCTTGTAACGTGTGAGCCGTCTGGCATGGGCGGCCTGGTGGTTCGGCAGACGAGTGAGGGTCCGTTGACACAATGGTGCTTTGAGGAGTCGCCGCATGTGGTCGAGACCTTTGTGATGCACGAGGGACTTGTGGCGCTGGAGCACTTCTATGGAGTTGGGACTTCCAACCAGGTCGCGCGCATGCTGAGCATCTCGTTTGCCGATTATGATTGTGCCCAGCGGGTGAGATCGCTCCTGAGGGAACTTGATGCCAAGTTCGACGTGATCGAAAAGCCAATCGATCGTACGGGGAACAGCGGTATATGCGGAGCAGCATGACAAAACTGCGTTCCACAAAAAAGTTTGAGATTGTGCTTGACTCCAATAAGCTAAAGTGGTTTTATATGTCTTGCGCTGCGGCGTTACCTCAGCTGGATAGAGGGTCTGACTACGAATCAGAACGTCATAGGTTCGAATCCTATACGCCGCACCAATTGAACTTGAAGCCTCCGGCA
>JAGZPG010000003.1:0-169605 GCA_018382775.1 Collinsella sp.
TAATATGAGAAAGCCATTGTCAATAGGCATGTTCGTTCGAGCCCGGTTTGAAACCGGGCTTTTTCGTTTCCCGTCGGGAGAGCCCGCGCACGCTGCATGGCTTAGTCGACGCTTGCCTGGCAAGCTAATATCCGCGGGCTCTTGCGGGTGCGCTTCCGGCGGTCAGCCCGGTATGTCCGCGCACCCCACCGCATTTCGATTCTCCGTCCGGCGCTATCGTACGAATCCAGTCTTTTGTCGGGCGCGGCCCCGGAGCTGCCCATCAAAAAGGTCGTGAACTCGCGCCGGCGATGCGTCGAGGCGCGGGCCCTCCCGGCGGGAGTCGGTTGTCGCCGGCTGCTAGAGGACGGTCCCCTCGGACCTGCACCCGATCTCCCAGACCCAGCAGGCGAGCTCGCGCGCCACGGCGGCGTTGGCCTTGCACGCGCTCTTGCCCGCCGCGGCCAGCGCCTCGCGGCGGCGGTGGAGCCTGGCGGTGCAGTCGTCCGCCCTAGAGCGTATCGCCGGGGGCACGTCGGTGCCGGGGGCTGGGGCCTTGGGCCTCGGGGAGCACGTGGAGTAGTGCCATGCGGACTCTATGAGCGCCGTGCGCGCGAGCGCGTTGCCGGCCTTGGTTATCCCGCCGCGCCGCTCGGACTCGCCGCTCGAGTGCTCCGACGGGGTCAGCCCGCACCAGCTCGCGAAGGCCGGCGCCGAGCGGAACCTGCTGAAGGACCCGGCCTCCGCCGCGAGCCTGAAGGCCGTCAGGGTGTCGACCCCCTTGATGCAGGACAGCGCCTCCACCGTCGCCCGCCAGCGGTCGGTGCCCGCCAGCGCGACGACCCTCCTCTCGAGCTGCCGCCTGTCCGACTCCGCGCAGCGGGCGGCCGTGACGTAGTACTCCAGCGCGTCGCGCTGCGGCCCCTCGAGCCTGATCTCCGAGACCCACCTCCAGTGGGCCCTCGTCCAGGCCTTCTTCCTCGCCCCGTCGGCGTTGCGCTCGTCCCAGACGTGGCCCAGCCTGATCAGGAACATGTTGAGGCGCTGCCTCGAGCGGCGGAGCTCGCGGGTCGCGTCGTCGAGGGCGCGGTCGAGGTCCCGGGCGGCCTCGACCGCCATGTCGGGCAGCGGGACCTCGACGATGTTGTGGGTGGCGAGCATGCGGGCGATGAACTCGGCGTCGCGCCGGTCGTTCTTACGCCGGGCGTCCGCCGCCGGCCTCTGCATCTTGGAGACGGCGGCCACGGCGCAGTCGAGGCCGAGCGCGCGCAGCTCGCGCGCCATGTGGAAGCCGGTGGGGCCGCTCTCGTAGCACGCCCTCGGGTCCTCGAAGCCGAGGGCCCACTCCGCGATCTCGGAGGCGTCGGTGCCGAAGCTGCGGCGCACCACCTCGCCGGTGAAGGGGTTGAACGCCGCGGCGGCGACCGATCGCGCGTGGACGTCCAGGCCGATGGAGGTAACATGGGGCATGGGAAGCCTCCTCCCCGCAGGTGCGGTAAGGGCTACCGCACGGGCCGATACTCAAAGCCCATTGTGGCACCCCGAGCCCGCGGAAAGAAGCTGCGCCGCGGGGGAGGCGGCCCCCAATGGCTTTCTCATATCGTCTTTAGCAACGGAGAAAGGCCCTAACCGTGTCAGCTGAAAAGACGCCGTGTATCTCGGCTATCGATACGACGAACTTTGCGCGCCAGGTTGTGCTGGACTTTGAGTTTGCGCCGGTGCCAAAGCAGCGCCAACGTCGTGGACTGCGCAACGAGATTATCGAGGTCGGCGCCGTCAAGCTCGATTACCACGGCAACGTTATGGGCGAGTTCTCGCAGTTTGTGCAGACGGAATTTACCGAAGGCGTTGCGTTTCCCGTCCGCGAGCTCACAGGGATATCGGCCGTGGATACCGCGATGGCCGATCCGCTCTATGTGGTGATCAAAAGGCTCAGCGATTGGATCGGTCGCTACTCCGCCCAGGTGGTTTGCTGGAGCGGGGCGGATCGTCGACAGCTTTTGACCGAGTGCCAGGCAAAGCACATCGATCTTTCCGCATTTCCTACGGATTGGGCCGACCTGCAGGCGTTTTACACCTCGATCATGGACGTGGGCAGCCACGGGTGCGTCTCTTTGAGTGACGCGGCGACGTGGTTTGGCATCGAGTTCGACGAGTCGACGGGTCACGCCCACAGCGCCCTTGCCGATGCGCGCGTGACCGCCAAGCTGCTCAAGCAGGTGATGGACGGGGACTACCGCGTGAGCCCGCGCGCCCAGGAAGTCCGCCAGCGGTGGGGGATGGGCGAGCGAGCTCAGACGCGCCTTTCTAGCAAGTGCCCCGAGCTGGGCGACCTGCTGCTGAAGCTGAAGGCGGCGGGAAGGTAGGCGGGTGCCCATTGGGCGTAAGCAGAAGGAATGGTTGCGGGAAGGATTCCAGAATCAGCATCAGAGGGCTGTGCTTGAGATGCTATTCAAGGACACGCTGACGCCCGCCGAGACCAGGCAGGTCAAGAGTATGGACACCGAGATGGCATCCATTGTCGAAGAACGGCTTGCTAACATGATTCGCTGGATGGGCAGGCATAGACCCGTGACGCTGCGCGCGTTATCGTTCACAATGAGGCGTACAGGCTGCCAGAGGTGAACAGTTCCGACGAGGTTCTGAGCAACTGCATCATCGAGATTATCGAGTAGTTCTACGAGAGGGATTTGGCGGCGTGGAGCAATCTAGTTTTACGCGTTTGCAGGAGGAAGCCGGTATGGCAGACGAACTTGTTTTTAGTGGCGGCGAGATAGTTTACACCATGCCTCAACTGCCCAAAGTTGCATCTGTGCCGCTGAACGGTAGCGCCGTGCTGGTTGGTTTTAAGGACGCTCCCGATGGGGAGGAGGTCCTCTTTGATTTTGACCCTCGGGCTGAAAAGGCTACGAAGCTCGACTATGAACTTGCAGCCGTTAGCGGGCTCCTCACGGGCGCGTTGAATATCCTGTGGCAGAAAGACTTCAACCTAGAGGGTGCCAAAGAGTGGGGCGACGAGAAGGTTGGCAAATTCGTTCTTACGATTGCCAAGTCTGCGGGTATGACAAAGGCGGATGCAACTCTAGAAGACGCTATTCGCTTTCTAGAGAAAGGGTTTCCTCTTGCCGCGGACAAGCTGACTGCCGAGTTTGGCGGCGGGCTCCAACATCATCTGCGGGATTTCTCGCACCACCCGAGCTTGGTTGGCCTTGCGTGTTCGATCCTCTCGCAATTCACGTGCAAAGGCTATGGCACCGATACGGCCGGCCGGTTTGTCGCCTTTGACCTGCCTGCCGCCGCCTTCGATCCTGACCGCCCTCTTATAGGCAGGAACGTTCCAGAGAAGATCGCGTTTGGCACTCTGTTCTGGGCAATGCATCTCGTGAGCGACATGGCGGGGTCTAGTTCAAACCCCGGTAAGGGGACGGGTATTCCCGGCGTTGTGCTGTCCCTGCTAAAGGAGCTCTCCTCCCTGCCTGTTTTTCAAGACATGCGGATTGCCTATAAGGGCAAGGATATTCGCATTCAGCAATGGATCTCAAAGCTGTTTAACGGAACGGCGTTCAAAACCGAGGACGGCAAGCCCATTCGCTTCGACCTTCGGACGGAAGTCGGTCTTTTCGATCAAGCTTTAAGCCAGGTGCCAGCAGTCGTGGCCAACGAGGTTATCGTTCGTTGTCTCTACATGCTTTCAAGGCTCAAGGCCGAGCTAGAACGTTGCGAAGTGAGTGATGTCTCCGGCTTGCGCAAGCTCAAGGCTTCGCATTTCATGCCCTACAACAGCAGGGCCCTCACTCGCATGGTCACGGTTTCGAGTACTTCGTTCTGGCGAATCTGGCGACGGTGGCGGTCAGGGCGGGTATCGAATGCGAGGGGAACAAGGTCGTGTTCGCCCAGAAGTTCTTCTTGCGAATAAACTACGTTGGAGTTGGACGCCTTGCGTTTGCACTCCATGCCGACTGGGGCTATATGGCGGAGGAAATGTCCGAGGCTTGGACTGAGCGCGCCAGGCGCCGCCAGGATATCTTCGATGGATTCCACTTTTATAGCCTAGATAGAGAGACGACGAGGATTGCCTTCTCGCTGAAGCTTGCCGCCATCAACTACGACTGCGGGAACGAGAAGAACGAAGTGCGCAAAGGGCAAAAGAGGAGCTGGGCCCGCGCGTGGCAGGATTCGGTCACGGATGGCCTAGGCATTGATGCAGGCGGCTATTTTTTGAGCGAGGAAGATGCGTACGGAGCCCTTGAGGCTATTTCGCGGCAGCGAGGCGGCAAGGTGCGCGCTTTGCTGATCGCTCAGGAGCTGGTTGAGTTTCGCCCCTATTTCCAGATAGGAGATGAAGAGAAGAAGGAATACAAAGGTTTGAAGGGGAGCGGGGCTTGGGTTAAAGATGAATTTCCCAGGAGACAAGACGCGGTTGATTTGGACGCCGTGCGTTCCCTAGAGAAGCAATGCGGGGCGCATATCCGTGAGCTCTCAGGTACATTGCCAAAGGTCTTGGTAGGCGGCGCCATTGCCGTGGCGGCGGCCCTGGGCACAGGAGGAGTGGCCGCGGCATTGGCTCCGGATATTGCTGTCGGTATCTTTGGAGGCTCGTTTGTCGGCCTTCACGGGGCTGCGCTCGTCAATGCGAGTCTTGCTGCTGCTGGCGGCGGCGCCTTGGCCGCCGGCGGCATGGGCATGGCCGGTGGCACCGCTTTAATTGCTGGCGGCGGCGCTGCGTTTGGCCTTTTGGGTTCTAGCGGCGTTGCCCTGGCGGCGTCGATGGGGGAGGACTATGCGCAGTTCGTGCTCGTTGAATGCTCAAGGCTTCTCGCATTTCTTGATGTGGCAACTGACCGCTGCCCGCATGAGGGAGCCATTTTGGTGCAGAAGGCGGCCGAGGCCGTGCAGCGCAGCATCGCTGGTGTTGAGGAGGATGTCGAGAAGGAGAATGGAAAGGGGGACCGCAGGAATGGCAGGTTGCTTAAGCAGTTGAAGAAGGGTCTTGGGTATTTGACTTCGACCCTTAAGCAGATCGAGAAGATGCAGAAGCGCCTTGGTGCCGCCGGTGAGAGCGAGCCGCTCAACAGCTTGCCAGCATCGGGTGGCGAATAGGTCGGGGCGATTCGGCTGCAATTCCGTGTCATCATCGCCACCGCTTAAGATGGTCCCGTGTTTGCCCATCTTTTTGCGAGGCGCGATGAGCATGTCGGCGACTTGCTCGATGTCTGATTTGCCCTTCGATCAGTTCTTGTCGAGCTCCTTTGGGCGGGAGGGGCAGCGATCTAGATATCCGCTCTTGGCATATGAGACAAGAAACCCGTAAGTCCGTGGCAATGTCAAAAGGCATACACAAGTGTCAGTCTTTTGACATCGTATGATTTTGGGGAGTGGCGCGCAGCGATCGCGCGCCACCCTGACGGCGTAAGCGTTTGCTTGCGTTGTAAAATCTAACGATATGAGCATCCCGGTTGCTTCTGTGCTTCGATGCTCTCGTCTTTGGCACCCTCCGCTCAGTGGGGGACTGACTGCAAACGGCGTAAACAAGAAAGAGGAGACAACCGCAAATGAAAGCAACCGAGGCAAATCTACTCGACCTTATGGGCGTGGCGAAGATGCAGTTCGTCATTCCCGTGTACCAGCGAATTTACTCGTGGAGTGTAAAAGAGTGCGAGGTGCTTTGGGATGACGTCATGCGAGCGGGTTGTGATGGCGTATCGCACTTCGTGGGGTCAATGCTTTATATCCCCGAGTCCGAGAGCTCTGCCACGAGCATTTCGCGCGTGCTTCTGATTGACGGACAGCAGCGCATGACGACGTTTTCGTTGATGATTGCAGCTTTGGCTGACTATTTGGAGAGCAACCCCGACAAGGCTGGCTTCCTTGGCGACCTCAAAATCTCGGCGCTGAGGAAAAATTACCTCTTTAACGATGACGACTACAACGGTCTGGCACGCTACAAGCTGGTGCTCTCGCAGGACGATAAAGAGACGCTGTTCTCCATCGTGTCTGGGGCTCCCGTGCCAGATGAAAAATCGGATCGCATTGTCGAAAACCATGCGTTCTTCCGTGAAAAGATGCACGGGAAATCATTCGACCCTGCAAGGCTTTGGGCGGGGCTAAACCGCGTGCAGGTCATCGACACTAAGCTCACCGCTGGCGTTGATAATGCCCAGCTCATATTTGAGTCCATGAACTCCAAGGGCAAGCCGCTCACGCCCATTGACCTCATCCGTAACTACGTTCTAATGTCGCTTCCCAACGACGAACAGACCAAGCTTTATGAGGGTTATTGGCATCCACTCGAGTGCTTGTTCGGAAAAGGCGGCGAGGACGAGTTCAATGCATTTATCTGGTACTGGCTGTGGCTTAAAGTTCCCAATAGGATGCCGAAGGAGAACGAGGCCTACTACGAGTTTAAGCGCTATTTCGCCGACGACTACGATGGTGACACCGAGGGCCTGCTTAAGGAGCTGCGCGGGTATGCACATAGATACGTCAGTCTGTTCCTTGGTAAGGAGAAGGACGACGGACTGCGCCGAGTGTTCGGCAGAATCGTAAGCCTCGACGTGAAGCAGATAAGGCCCCTCTTAATGTTGCTTTATTCGGTTTACGAGGGGAATGGACTAGACCGCAATGCGTTTCTCCGTATCTGCGAGACCATCGAGTCGTTTCTGTTCAGGCGGGCGGTTTGCGGCAGGCTTACCACGGGTCTAAATAATTTCTTTGCCGGCATGTATCGCAATCTCGAGCAGCAGGACGATATCGAGGAGTACGTTAGGGCGATGCTCCTTATCCACAGCAGCGGTATGACCGCATACTTTCCGACAGACGAGCATTTTGTCGAGGAGTTTAAGACGCGTGACTGCTACAACCGCTTCTCTAAAAAGCGCTATTACCTGGAACGCATGGAGAACTGGCACCACCCGAAGGAGTCCATCTCAGCCGACGATTACCAGATCGAGCACATCATGCCCCAGACGATCGATGATGAGCACGGCTGGAAGGAATCGCTTGGCGAGAACTGGGAAGACGTCCACGACAGGCTGTGCAATAACTTGGGAAATCTAACGCTGACGGGCTACAACCAGGAGTACTCAAACCGGTCGTTCTCGGACAAGCTCAATCTTCCTGGCGTGGGGCTTAAGTTCAGTCCGCTCCACCTGAACAAGTCGATCGCCTCGCATGAAAAATGGGGCGAGGCGGAGATTGGGCAGCGCGCGGACGAGCTGGCGAAAGAGGCATGTGAGATATGGAAATATCCCGACCTTCCGGCAGATGTCGTCGACAAGTACCGTCCTTCTCGTGGGGAGTCTGACGAGGCTCCTGTCTGGACTTTGCAGGAGAATCACCCCACTTTTGCTGAAGGCGGACTCAACCAGAAGCTTTTCGATGAGGTGCGCGAGTCCGTTCTGAGTGGTAGCCCTTCGTGGGAGTCCTATATAGCCAAGTACTATGTGGGCTTCAGGTCGGGCAAGCGAAAACTGCATGCCGTGCTAGAAGGCAGGACCAGCAACGGTGGTTGGATTGCCGTCGGCCTGGCAAAGAGTGTGGATGATCTAACGGATCCAGAGGACATATGCCAGGACAAACGCACACAGGGTGGATTTGGCCCGGGCTTACCCACTTACGTTGCGCTTCGAAATGCCGATGACATTCCTGCGGTGCTCGATCTCATAAAGCAGTGCTAGGTTGAAGGCTGGGAATCTAGTTCCCGGCCCTTGCCAGCTCAAAATCGTCGATGGCTCGTCCGCCCGTCTACACCCTTACGATCCTGCGGGCCGCACTCAACAGCTCGTACTCCCTCTGGCTCCACTGGTACAGCTCGGTCGCGCGTACGGCGTCGCGGCACAGGTCTAGAAACACCTCGGCGTCCTCGCAGAAGCACTCGCGGGCAAAGGCGCCGGATCCGTCCGCAACGCACGCGCCGTCGGCAAAGAGCTTCCAGCTGGACGGCTCGCGCGAGCCGTCTCCGAGCAGCTTGATCTGCAGAACATGTGGGCCGCCAGCGGCACATGGCCCTTCTTCCAACGCCTGCACCGTAAAGCGCATCTGGAGGGACAGAGTATAAAATCCGAAAAAGTGTCGAAATAGGCACCTTAAAACTTCGGAAAAGTGTAGCTGGATGACAAAACAGCACTTAGAAGCCGGTGCTGGATGCGGGATCCTGCGGCCGCCTTCAGCCCTCGCTACTCGTCGTCCTCGTCGTTGGGGTCGCCCTTGAGGGTGTTGATGTCCAGGTACTGGTTATCGTCCTCTTTTTGCTGGGTCTCCGACTCCGCTTGGGTGGGGCCGCGGAACAGCTGGAATCCCTCAAACGCAATGACACCGAGTAGGGCAATGATAATGGCGATAAAGGCAACCTTGACTGCCTGCGGAAATTCCGAGAAACGCAGCGCCTTTTCCTCGGCGTAATAATCGGCGAAGCGCTCTTCGCCCGTGCTTTTGGTATACGCCGGTGCGGACGCGGCCTCCGGGTCATATTCCGGTGCAGGCGTGGCAGCGTACGGATCGTTGAGATAATCGCTCGATGCGGTGCCATAATCCTCGGTCTCGATGCGACCGGTGCCAGCATAGCCATCGGAATAATCGGAATATGCCGCACCGCCCTCATAGCCCGCGGCGCTCGTGTTGGCGGCAAAAAGCGGGTTAACTGGAACATCGAGCGCCGGCATGCCGGTAGAGGTCTCATCCAGATCGGCTGCAGCCCAGGAATCGTGGACAACCTGATGGGCAACGGGCTCATCGAGCCTTGTGACCGGAGGCTTGCGTGCCGCAGGAACAGGCAACTGCTGGGCGCTGTACATAACAGTGCTGTCGGCCGATTTGCCCTGCGTCGCTGCTGCGAGAAATGCCGCCGTCTCGGACGGGTCGCTTGCGGGGCGGGGAGCGGGCGTGGGCGCCGAAGTGGGTGCGGGTGTAGGCGCGGGCGTCGAAACAGCCGGCTGCGCAGGAGTCGGCGCAGATGCGGTCTTAGGCGCAAGTGCGGGATTGGGGCTTGACGGGCGAGCCCCGCCGCCGCCCATGAGTTCGTCGGCGGTCCACGGGCGATCATCCATCACATCGTCAAGGCTCAGCGAAAACAGGTCGTCTTCACCCTCATCGAACATGCGGTGCACATGTCCACCAATTGCCGGAATCAATCCGCGACCGGTGCATGATGCCTTGCTCAACGCCATTCTGTTCCATCCTTTCGAAATACTAATGACATCGATTATATGGAACTTCCCAAGCGGCTCGGTCTTGGATTCGCGCTTTCCAGAACTCGCGCCCAAAAGGGGAGGGGCAATCCAGGCGAGTACCTACTTGTCGCCGGCCGCCGCCTTGGCCTCATTGAGGTAGCTATAGAAGCTGTACTTGGAGATGCCAAAGAACTCGCAGGCGCGCTCGCTCGACTTGGAAATGAGAAAGGCGCCGCGACGGTCGAGGTAGCCAATGGCACGAATGCGCTCGTCTTTGGTCATGAGTGCCGCGGGCTTGCCCACAAACTGCTCGCACTCGTGCAGCAGGTCCTCGAGCAGGTCGCCGATGTTCTTGGTAATGGGCTCGGGCTCGGTATAGCCCGTGCCGCCGGTGCCGGTAAAGGCATCGAGCGAACGCTCAAAAGCCTTCATAAGCGTAATGTCAAAGTTGATGCCCAAAATGCCGACGGGCTTGCCCTCGTCGTTGCGGATAAAGATGGTAGAGGACTTGAGCAGCTTGCCATCGGTGGTTTTGGTGAGGTATGGCTCGCGGTCGTGCACGTCGGTGGTGCCCTCGTGCATGGACTCAAACACAATATGGCTGGGGCCGTCACCCAGTTTGCGCCCGCTGACGTGGCCGTTTTCGATCACTACGATGGAGTGGTCCACGTCCTCGGTCTCCAGATCGTGGACGACGACTTCGCAGTTGGGGCCAAATTGGAGCGCCAGGCCGTGTGCGAGGCGCTTGTAAAACTCAATCTGTGCGGGGGTCATGGGTGCCTTCCTAAAAATTAGTTTGGGCACACTTTGCCATAAACCACACCTGTTCGCAAATAACGAAAGCGTTGCTGCGTTATGCAACCGTTCGTCGGCGAAAAGGTACCGATTACGGCAACAAACAATTTGTTAGGTTTGCCAATCAAAAAATGTGATAGAACAGTGCTAACAAACTTTTTGTTTGGCATCCACATAAAAGTTCAGTCGCATGAATGGGAATGGGCTGAAACGCGTATGCGGGGGCCGGCAAGAGAGGACTTAAGGAGTTCAACGTATGGCCGATAAGATCCAGTGGGCGGGCAACACGATGCCCAAGAGCGATGACAAGCACTTGGGAATCATGAGCCTCGACCACGTGAAGAAGGCCCGTGCCTTCCACCAGTCGTTCCCCCAGTACACCGTCACTCCGCTTGCCCGCCTGGACGGCCAGGCCGCGCGCCTGGGCCTGTCCAACCTGTGCGTTAAGGACGAGAGCTATCGCTTTGGCCTCAACGCCTTTAAGGTCCTGGGCGGCTCGTTTGCCATGGCCAACTACATTGCCGACGAGACCGGCAAGGACGTTGCCGAGTGCACCTTCGATTACCTGACCTCCGATCAGCTTGCCAAGGACTTTGGCCAGGCCACCTTCTTTACCGCCACCGACGGCAACCATGGCCGCGGCGTGGCATGGGCTGCCAACAAGCTCGGCCAGAAGGCCGTCGTGCACATGCCCAAGGGTTCCACCAAGCCCCGCTTCGATAACATCGCCGCCGAGGGCGCCACGGTGACCATCGAAGAGGTCAACTACGACGAGTGCGTGCGCATGGCCGCCGCCGAGGCCGACGCCTGCGAGCGCGGCGTCATCGTTCAGGACACCGCCTGGGAGGGCTACGAGAAGATCCCGTCCTGGATCATGGAGGGTTACGGCACCATGGCTTCTGAGGCTGCCGAGCAGCTGCGCGAGATGGCCATCAACCGCCCGACGCACGTGTTTGTCCAGGCTGGCGTGGGTTCGCTCGCCGGCGCCGTGGTGGGCTACTTCACCAATCTGTATCCCGATAACCCGCCCACCTTTGTCGTGGTCGAGTGCGCTCCTGCCGCCTGCCTGTACAAGGGCGCTGCCGCCGGCGACGGCGACCCGCGCATCGTGGACGGTGACATGCCCTCTATCATGGCCGGTCTGTGCTGCGGCGAGCCCAACATCCTGGGCTGGGATATCCTGCGCAACCACGCCACCGCCTTCGTGTCCTGCCCCGACTGGGTCACCGCTCGCGGCATGCGCACCCTGGGCGCTCCCGAGAAGGGCGACCCGCGCGTCATCTCCGGCGAGTCCGGCGCTGTGACCACCGGCCTGGTCGAGACCCTCATGCTCGATCCCGAGTATACTGAGCTCAAGGAACTCATCGGCCTGGACAAGACGAGCTCCGTGCTCTGCTTCTCCACCGAGGGCGACACCGATCCGGATCAGTACCGTCGCATCGTCTGGGAGGGCGAATACCCCACTTGCTAATACTGGGTGGAGTAAATAGGTATCGCTCCGCCACCTCACAGGTAGATTCCTTCGTTTGAAAGGTTATGAATAATGGCTAAAGAACTCGATTTCGACGCTATCAAGGCTGCTGCTGAGTCCCATCGTGCTGATATGACTCGCTTCCTGCGCGCTATGATCTCCCACCCCTCTGAGTCCTGCGAGGAGGGTGAGGTTGTTGCTTGCATCAAGGCCGAGATGGAGAGCCTTGGCTATGACGAGGTCAAGGTCGACGGCCTGGGCAACGTCATGGGCTTTATGGGCGAGGGCGACAAGATCATCGCCATCGACTCCCACATCGACACCGTCGGCATCGGCAACATCGAGAACTGGGATGCCGATCCCTACGAGGGCTACGAGACCGACGAGATCATCTACGGCCGCGGCGGCTCCGACCAGGAGGGCGGCATGGCTTCTGCTACCTACGCCGCCAAGATGATGAAGGACATGGGCCTCATCCCCGAGGGCTACAAGATCATGGTCGTCGGCACCGTCCAGGAAGAGGACTGCGACGGCATGTGCTGGCAGTACATCTACAACAAGGACGGCATTAAGCCCGAGTTCGTCATTTCCACCGAGCCTACCGACGGCGGCATCTATCGCGGTCACCGCGGCCGCATGGAGATCCGCGTCGACGTTCACGGCACCTCCTGCCACGGCTCCGCTCCCGACCGCGGCGACAACGCCATCTACAAGATGGCCGACATCATCGCCGACGTCCGCGCCCTCAACAACAACGGCTGCGACGAGTCGACCGACATCAAGGGCCTCGTCAAGATGCTCGACCCCAAGTACAACCCCGAGCACTTCGAGGACGCCCGCTTCCTGGGCCGCGGCACCTGCACCGTCAGCCAGATCTTCTACACCAGCCCCAGCCGCTGCGCTGTCGCTGACTCCTGCGCCATCTCCATCGACCGTCGCATGACCGCTGGTGAGACCTGGGAGTCCTGCCTGGACGAGATCCGCAACCTGCCGGCCGCCAAGAAGTACGGCGACGACGTGAAGGTCTCTATGTACATGTACGACCGTCCGTCCTGGACCGGCGAGGTCTACGAGACCGAGGCTTACTTCCCCACGTGGATCAACAAGGAGACCGCTCCGCACGTCAAGGCCCTCGTCGACGCCCACAAGGCCATGTTTGGTGACGAGCGCATCGGCTGCGAGCCCAGCATGGACAAGCGCACCGGTCGCCCGCTGTGCGACAAGTGGACCTTCTCCACGAACTGCGTTTCCATCCAGGGCCGCTACGGCATCCCCTGCGTGGGCTTTGGCCCGGGTGCCGAGTCTCAGGCTCACGCTCCCAACGAGGTCACCTACAAGGACGACCTGGTCACCGCTGCCGCCATGTATGTGGCTGCCCTGAACCTCTACGATCCGAGCCAGGCCGATGGCGATGCCACCGTGTTCCGCGCCGGTCTGACCAACAACAAGATCGATTAGTCCCATTCTTCGATCCTGTTGAGCCGGGGGCCGTTCGTCTCCCCGGCACCCCCTGTTGACTTGGGGCCCGCGGTCGTTATCTCCCATGCTTCCTCAACGGTGGCGGGTCCTCGTCATGGTGCTCTGCATGTTCTAGCCACACGCGCATGCCGGAGCACATCTACTCATTGTGATCGTTTCATCTTTAGAAAGGATATTTACATGGACGCTAAGTTTACCGAGCTCGTCGAGCAGCTGAACGGCCTCGATTTTAAGGGTATGTACGGCAGCGACTTCCTGCACACCTGGGACAAGACCACCGATGAGCTCAAGGCGCTCTACATCGTCGCCGACGCCCTGCGCGAGCTGCGTGAGAACAACGTCTCGTCCAAGATCTTCGACTCGGGCCTGGCTGTCTCCCTGTTCCGCGACAACTCCACCCGTACGCGCTTCTCCTTCTCTAAGGCTGCCAACCTGCTCGGTCTTGAGCTGCAGGACCTGGACGAGAAGAAGTCCCAGATCGCTCACGGCGAGACCGTCCGCGAGACCGCTACCATGATCTCCTTCATGGCCGACGTCATCGGCATCCGCGACGACATGTACATCGGCAAGGGCGATGCCTACATGGCCGAGGTCTCCGAGTCCGTGCAGCAGGCCTACGAGGACGGCGTTCTGGATCACCGTCCCACGCTCATCTCCCTGCAGTCCGACTCCGATCACCCCACGCAGTCCTCTGCCGACATGCTCTACCTCATCAACGAGTTTGGCGGCCTCGAGAACCTCAAGGGCAAGAAGGTTGCCGTCACCTGGGCCTATTCGCCCTCTTACGGCAAGCCGCTGTCCTGCCCGCAGTCGCTGATCAGCCTGCTGCCCCGTTTTGGCATGGACGTCACCCTGGCCCACCCCGAGGGCTACGACCTCATGCCCGAGGTCGTCAAGCGCGCCAAGGGCTACGCCGCCGAGTCCGGCACCACCTTTAAGCAGGTCAACACCATGGCCGAGGCCTTCGAGGGCGCCGACATCGTGATCCCCAAGAGCTGGGCTCCGTTTGCCGCCATGGAGAAGCGTACCAACCTGTACGCTGAGGGCGACGACGCCGGCATCGCAGCGCTCGAGAAGGAGCTGCTCGCCCAGAACGCTACCCATCAGGACTGGTGCTCCACGACCGAGCTCATGGAGAAGACTGCCAACGGCCAGGACACCATCTTTATGCACCCGCTGCCCGCCGACATCTCCGGTGTCTCCTGCGAGCACGGCGAGGTCAACGCCGACGTCTTCGACATGCACCGCGTGGGCATGTACAAGGAGGCCAGCTACAAGCCGTACGCCATCGCTGCCATGATGTTCCTGCAGAAGGTTGCCGATCCCGCCGCTACCCTCAAGGCCCTCGACGAGCGCAACACCGCCCGTTGGCTCCAGGCCTAAAGCCGGGCTGAGGTAAGCCATGTAAAGGGGGCGCTCTGCCAACCGGCGGGGTGCCCTTTTTTGCATCGCGGGCGTGCGGGATAAGCGCTTTCGATGTGGATGCCCGCGGCGCGAGTTATTGGTACGATGGTTTCGGGGGAGGTATCACCATGAGACTTGGATGCGTCATTATGGCTTCGGGCGAGGGCAAGCGGTTTGGCTCTAACAAGATGCTTGCCGATATCTATGGCGAGCCGCTGATTGCCCGGGCCATCGATTCGGTTCCCCGGGGCTTTGACGTCGTGGTTTCGACGCGTTGGCCCGAGGTCGCTCAGATTTGCGAGGACAAGCATTGCCCGTGCGTTCTGCACGATGGCGAGCTGCGCAGCGAAAGCGTCCGTGCGGGCCTTTCGTGGGGAGTCGAACGCAACTGGAAAGGTTGCCTCTTTTTGCCGGGCGACCAGCCGCTTGTGAGCACGGACTCTTTTGAGGCCATGGTTCGCGCGTTTGACGAGCGTGGCCGCAAACATCCGGTGCGCTTGGCGTGCAACGGTGAGCCTTCGAGCCCGGTGCTCTTTCCGGCGGAACTATTCGATGCACTCATGCGTCTTGAGGGCAAGGACGGCGGGGGCTCGATTCTCAAGGACCGTACCGACGTGGTGCTGGTCGAGGCGCGTGCCTACGAGCTGTGGGATGTCGATACCGCAGAGGGACAGCGACGCATAACGGAGCATATCGCGGCCTGCTCGTATTTTGATCGCGTGGCCAACTGTATTAATCAATAAGGAGCAACATGATCATCATCAAAAACGGCGCGCTCGTGACGCCCCAGGGGCTTCGCCGCGCCGATCTTGCCATGGAGGGCGACAAGATTGTGCGGATTGCCGCGGCGATTGAGCCGGCCGAGGGCGATACCGTCGAGGACGCCGCGGGCTGCTGGGTGTTTCCCGGCTTTATCGACGGCCACACGCACATGCAGTGCTGGACTGGCATGGATTGGACAGCCGATAGCTTTGAAACCGGCACGCGTGCGGCTGCCTGCGGCGGTACGACGACCATCGTGGACTACGCGACGGCTGATCGCGGCGTGACCATGCCCGATGCCTTGGCCGAGTGGCATCGCCGTGCCGACGGAACCTGCACGGCCAACTACGCCTTTCATATGGCACTCGCCGAGTGGAATGAACGCAACCGCGCCGATCTTTCGGCTATGCGCGAGGCGGGCGTATCGTCGTTTAAGACCTACTTTGCCTACGATCATTTGCGCCTGGACGATGCCGAGACGCTCGAGGTGCTCGAGGAGCTCAAGCGTATTGGCGGCATACTGTGCGTGCATTGCGAGAACGGTACGCTGGTGAATGAGTTGCAGAAGCGCGTGTACGAGCAGGGGATTCATGGGCCCGAGGGGCATGCGCTCAGCCGCCCGGACGTGTGTGAGGCCGAAGCCGTGAGCCGCCTGCTGTATCTGGCGCACCTGGCCGGCGACGCCCCAGTCAACGTGGTGCACCTTTCGACCAAGTTGGGGCTCGGGGCCATTCGTGCTGCCAAAGCGCGCGGGCAGAAGAATATCTATGTCGAGACCTGCCCCCAATATCTGATGCTTGACGACACCTGCTATCTGGAGCAGGGCGAGGACGGCTTTGCGGGCGCCAAGTACGTGATGAGCCCGCCGCTGCGCCATGCCGGTGACCGTGCGGCACTGCGCGAGGCGCTTGTGGCCGGCGAGATCGATACGATTGCGACCGATCATTGCAGCTTTAACCTGCACGGGCAAAAGGACCGCGGGCGCGACGATTTCCGCGCGATTCCCAACGGCGGGCCCGGCGTGGAGCATCGTCCCGTCGCGATTGCCACGAGCTTTGAGGGACAGCTGGGACCCGAGGACCTCTGCCGCTTGATGAGCGAGAACCCGGCGCGCGTGTTTGGCATGTACCCGCGCAAGGGCTGTCTTGCCGAGGGTGCCGATGCCGACGTGTGCGTGTGGGATCCTTGCGCGCGTTGGACGATCAGCGCCGCGACACAGCATCAGGCCGTGGACTACACGCCGCTCGAGGGCTTTGAGGCACATGGCCGCGCCAAGGCCGTGTTTGTGAACGGCGTGCTGGCGGCACGCGACGGCGAGCCCACCGGAGCCCAGCCCGGCCGCTACGTCCCCCGCTAGCAGCAAAGATGCCGTGTCCCCTCCTCAGTTGCGGTGAAATACGGACTGTTTGCGGCCGTCGGGCGGCCAAACAGTCCGTATTTCACCGCAACTGAGGAGATGGGGCCGGCTACTTGAGGCTGCTGGCGACGACGGGGTGGTCGAGAGCTGCCTCGAAGCGGTCGGCCATCGTGGGGTCGCTGAGCGTGTCGACTTGGTTGAGCATGACGCGTGCGGTGCTGAGTTTCAGCGCCTGCATCTCGGCATTGAGCACCATGGCGACGCGCTCGGGTGTGGCGATGTCGGTAGGCTCGCAGCCGCAACGCTCGCAAAAGAGCTCGGGGCGGTGGACGGCTTCGTTGATGGGCTTGCCGAGCCCTGAGGCGCCGGCGATCCAGACGATGTTGGCCGTGCCAGAGGGAATCACCGGCTCCCAGGCGGCGTGGGCCTTGAGCGGGAGCCGCTTGCTGCCGTCCGCCTCGGCCAGGACGTAGTCAAAGCGCTGTGCCAGCTCGCCGAGTGGCTCGGCGGGGGCGGAGAGCTTGCCTGTCTCCGGGTCCAAGATGCCTGCCTGGCAGATGCCTCCGCGTGCAAGCCCCGCGCAGGCCTCGCAGGTGCAGCCTGGGGCGTGTGGGGCACCTGGCTTCCAAGGCGCGGCGTCCAGGCGACGATTCGACCCGTCCCATGGCACGCCGGCAACGGGAAGCATATGCGTGGTGGTGCAGAGGAGCACGCGGCCGCCAGCGCGCATGAGCTCAAGACCCAGCGTTTTGAGCAACGTCGACTTGCCGCCGCTGCCGATAATCGCGGTAATGCCCGGCTCGATCCTGAGCGCCGAGGCAAGATTGCCGCTAACCGTTTCCATCTGTTCACCGCCGTATAATACTGTGATAATAAATAATCATCAGAGTAGCGGTCGAACCGCTTTTGCTCTGCTCAAACCGTAGCACAGGGAGGTGCCCCGGGAATGCTCGTTTATGTTCGCGGCGCCGGCGATATCGCCACGGGTGTCGCCGCTCGCTTGGTGCGCGCCGGCGTGTCGGTCGTTATGGCCGATATCGCGGTTCCCACGTGCATCCGCCGCACAATCAGTTTTTGCGAGGCTATTCGCTTGGGCGAGGTCCAGGTCGAGGGCATTCGCGCTCGCTTGGCGCAGACGCCGGCAGAGGCGCTCGAGATTACCCAAGCGGGGGATGTTGCCGTCGTGGTGGACCCTCAGGCCAAGATGCTCGATGAGCTTAAACCCGCGGCTGTGGTCGACGCGATTCTGGCCAAGCGCAACCTGGGTACCACGCGCGACATGGCGCCTGCCGTTATTGCCGTGGGACCGGGCTTCACCGCGCCGGTTGACTGCGACGCCGTGGTCGAAACCATGCGCGGGCATTTCCTGGGCCGTGTCATTACCCAAGGTTCGCCCCAGCCCAACACGGGCGTGCCGGGCATTATCGCCGGCTTTGGCAAGGAGCGCGTTATTCACAGCCCCGTCGCCGGCGTGTTTCGGTCCGACCGCGCAATCGGCGACATCGTGCGCGCCGGAGACGTGATTGGCTACGCGGGCGATACGCCCATACGCACGCAGATCGATGGCTGTCTGCGCGGGCTTTTGGCGAACGGCGTGCAGGTGACTGAGGGCTTTAAATGCGCCGATGTCGATCCGCGCGGCGATGCCAGCTATATCAACTACATTTCGGACAAGGCGACGTCGGTCGGCGGCGGCGTGCTCGAGGCGCTCGCCATGCTCACCGATGTCTTTAGAGAATAGAAGGCGGCAATGGAAAAGCTCGATGTTGTGAATGCGGCGCTTGCCGCCCTGCGTGCTGGCGAGACGTGCGAGCTGGTGGTCGTGGCCGGCACGGCAGGGTCGTCGCCGCGCGGCGTGGGCGCCTGGATGGCCGTCTTTGCCGACGGTAGCCAAGCGGGCACTATCGGCGGCGGCAAGATTGAGCTCTTTGCGCTGGACGAGGCGCGCGAGCTGCTGGCCGGGGGTAAATCGCGTCTGGTCCGCTACACCATGGGCGGCGAGAACTCCGATACCGGCATGATTTGCGGCGGAGCTATCTGCCTGTGCTATCTGCACCTGGACGCGACCAAGGCACCGTTGTTCCAGTCGGTTGCCGACGTCTTGGTGTATCGACGCATCGGCGACTTCGTCATCGACTTTGAACCGTTTGTCATTCAGGCCCTGGAGGGCGATGTGGTCGAGTACCATGGCGAGGCATCGCGCCGCACCATTGCGGGCTGCCCCGGGCTTTCGCTGGTGGAGGAGGGGAGTAAGGTTACCTACACCAACGCGGCCTCTGAGATTCCCGCGGCGCACGTCGAGACGCTCTGCCCCGAGGGCCTGACCTATATCTTTGGCTGCGGCCACGTGGGCGCCGCGACGGCGCGGGTGCTCACGGCGGCGGGCTTTGCCGTCGTGGCGTGCGACGACCGCCCCGGCACGCTGACCCCCGATTGGGTGCCCGGTGTCTACGACCGTCGTCTGGTCGACTACAAGAGCCTGAGCAAGCAGTGCCCCATCGGCCCGCGCGACCTGGTGGTCGTCGCCACGGCGGGTCACAAGTCCGATATCGACGTGGTGATTCAGGCCATGCGTGCCAAACCCGCCTATCTGGGCTGCTTGGGCTCGCGCCGCAAGACGGCCTTTGTGCGGGCTCGCTTGGAGCAGGAAGGCTTTACGCAGGACCAGATCGACGAGCTGCACCTTCCGATCGGCGTTGCCATCGAGGCCGAGGACCCCGAGGAGATCGCCATCTCCATCGCCGCCGAGATGATCCACCTGCGTCGCACCAAACTCATCCCCCGCAAGCGCTAATCGCATCCTCACCAATAAGTTGCGGTGAAATACGGATTGTTTAAGCCTGTTAGGCCGCCCAACAGTCCCTATTTCACCGCAACTGCTTTTTGGGACCCATTTGTGCGGGGGAGTTGTGGAGTTGTGCAGGCAGACGAGGTTTTTCTGGAAATACGCTCCCGATGCGCGTATAGTACCGATTGTTTTGTCGGCTCCTGCTGCGTCGAGTCCAAACCGCAAAATGCCATGAGCGGCGCGGATGCAGCCAGGAGGCACGAGGACAACCCATCGTGGCCACGCCCCGTGCTTAAAACCCCAAGAAGGAGTGAACAATGGCAGAAGAGAAGTATGTGCCGCGTCTGAAGACCAAGTACAACAACGAGGTCAAGCAGCAGCTTCAGGACAAGTTCCAGTACGAGAACGTCATGATGATCCCCAAGTTTGAGAAGATTGTCGTGAACATGGGTGTCGGCGAGGCCGCTACCGATTCCAAGGCCATCGACGGTGCCGTGCGCGACCTGCGCGCCATCACCGGCCAGCAGCCGATGATCACCCGTGCCCGCAAGTCCATCGCTACCTTCCGCCTGCGCGCTGGTATGCCGATCGGCTGCAAGGTTACCCTGCGTGGCGACCGTATGTGGGAGTTCTTCGATCGTCTGACCTCCGTCGCGATCCCCCGTATCCGCGACTTCCGCGGTATCTCCGCCAAGAGCTTCGACGGCCGTGGTAACTTCTCCATGGGCGTCACCGAGCAGCTCATCTTCCCCGAGATCGACTTCGACTCCGTCGATCACCAGCGCGGTATGGACATCACTTTCGTGACCACCGCCAATACCGATGAGGAGGCCAAGGCCCTTCTGGACGCCTTCGGTTTCCCGTTCAAGAAATAGGTTCACCTGCCCTATAAGCGCCGTTCCCACAAGGGGGCGGCGCTTGGGGCGAAAAATACTCTATGTGAGGAGGATATAAGTGGCTAAGACATCGATGATCGTCAAGTGCAATCGCAAGCAGAAGTTCTCTACTCGTGAGTACACGCGCTGCCAGCGCTGCGGCCGTCCGCACTCTGTGTACCGCAAGTTCGGCCTGTGCCGTGTCTGCTTCCGCGAGCTTGCACTCAAGGGCGAGCTTCCCGGCGTTAAGAAGGCCAGCTGGTAAGTCACTACCAGCGTTTCAAGCATCAGTTTGGAACAGGGAAAACGCGCTAAAAAGGCTTTGCCGTTAAGGGCGGCGAAGAACCAAGAGCACGTGTTCATCAAGAACGAAGGAGAATCTGTATGAACCTTACAGACCCGATCGCAGATATGCTTACGCGCATCCGTAACGCTAACTCTGTGAACAAGGCCACGGTCTCCATGCCGAGCAGCAAGAAGCTCGTCGAGATCGCTCGTGTTCTGCACGAGGAGGGCTACATCGAGGGCTACGATGTCGAGGACACCGTTCCCCAGAAGACTCTGCACATCACGCTTAAGTATGGTCCCAAGAAGGCTAAGGTCATCAACGGCATCCGCCGCATTTCCAAGCCGGGCCTGCGTAAGTACACCGGCGTTGCCGACATGCCCCGCGTCCGCGGTGGCCTTGGTACCGCCATTATTTCCACCAGCCATGGCGTCATGACCGACCGCGATGCTCGCAAGCACAACGTCGGCGGCGAGATCATCGCTTACGTCTGGTAATTCGCTCGGTAGGTAGAAGGAAAGGAGATCACCGTGTCTCGTATCGGTAATAAGCCTGTCCAGATTCCCGCCGGAGTCGAAGTGGCAGTCAACGGCAACAACGTTGTCGTCAAGGGCCCCAAGGGCCAGCTCGAGCTCGATGTCTTTGAGAAGCTCGCTATCAACGTCGAGGACAACGTCCTCACCGTTTCCCGTCCCGACGACGAGCGTGAGACCCGTGCCCGCCACGGCCTCACCCGCGCCCTCATCCACAACATGGTTGTTGGCGTTTCCGAGGGCTTCGAGAAGAAGCTCGAGCTCGCCGGCGTCGGTTACCGCGTGCAGCAGAAGGGCAAGAACCTCGAGTTCTCCCTGGGCTTCTCGCACCCCGTGATCGTCGAGGCTCCCGAGGGCATCACCTTCGAGGTTCCCGACAACACCCACGTGAACGTCAAGGGTATCAACAAGCAGCAGGTCGGTCAGATCGCCGCTGAGATCCGCGGTCATCGTCCTCCCGAGCCTTACAAGGGCAAGGGTATCCACTACGTTGGCGAGCACATCCGCCGCAAGCTGGGTAAGGCCGCCAAGTAGTCGTAACCGACTCACTCGCATAAGACCAGCACCCCGTCAGGTGCTGGCAAGATCAACCTTTTTAGGAGTTTACGTATGAACAAGCATAAGGCGAAGCTGGAAGGCCTCAAGCGTCGTCAGCGTCGTGTTCGCGGCAAGGTCTCGGGTACCGCCGAGCGTCCGCGTCTTCGCGTGACCCGTACTAACGCCAACATCTATGCCCAGATCATCGACGACAGCAAGGGCTCCAGCCTGACGCTCGTCTCCGCCTCGACCCTCGAGGCCGAGTTCAAGGGCACCCACACCTCGAACAAGGAGGCTGCGGAGAAGGTCGGTCAGCTCGTTGGCAAGCGCGCCATCGAGGCCGGCATCACCAAGGTCGCCTTCGATCGTGGTGGCCGTATCTACCATGGCCGCGTCAAGGCCCTCGCCGACGGTGCTCGTGCCGCCGGTCTCGAGTTCTAGGAGGTATGTAGCACATGGCTCGTAATCAGAAGCAGCAGCGCGAGGCCTCCGAGTTCGAGGAGCGCGTCGTTTACATCAACCGCGTGTCGAAGACCGTCAAGGGTGGTCGTCGCATGAGCCTCGTCGCTCTCGTCGTCGTTGGCGACGGCAAGGGCAACGTCGGCGTTGGCATGGGCAAGTCCGCTGAGGTGCCCATGGCCATCTCCAAGGCATCTCTCGATGCCAAGAAGAACATGTTCCACGTGCCGGTGACCGAGCAGGGCACCATCCCGCACGAGGTTCTCGGCCACTTTGGTGCCGGCCGCATCATCATCAAGCCCGCTGTCGAGGGTACCGGCGTTATCGCCGGCGGCGCTGTGCGTCCCCTCTTTGAGCTTGCTGGCATCAAGAACGTCCTGTCCAAGTCCCTCGGTACCGACAACGGCCTCAACATCATCAAGGCTGCCGTCGAGGGCCTCAAGGAGCTCTCCAGCCCTGAGGACGTCGCGGCTCGCCGTGGCCTGACGGTCTCCGAGATGTTCGTCGGTAAGGAGAACTAAGCATGGCTGACACCATCAAGATCAAGCAGGTCCGCAGCACCAACGGTTGCAAGCAGGACCAGGTCCGTACTGTCCGTGCCCTCGGTCTCCACAGGATCCGCGAGGTTCGCGAGATTGCTGACAACGAGTCCGTCCGCGGCATGATCTTCAAGGTCAAGCACCTTGTCGAGATTGTAGAGGAGTAGCAAATGCAGCTTCACGATCTTACTCCCGCGCCCGGTTCCACCAAGAACCGCAAGCGCGTCGGCCGTGGCAATTCTTCGGGTCACGGCACCACTTCTGGCCGCGGCCAGAAGGGCCAGGGTTCCCGCTCTGGCGGCACCAAGGGTGTCGGCTTCGAGGGTGGCCAGACTCCGCTGGCTATGCGCCTGCCCAAGCTTCCGGGCTTCCGCAACCCCCGTCGTATCGAGTACACCGCTGTTAACGTTGAGCGTCTTGAGCGTAAGTTCGAGGACGGCGCTGTGATCGACGGTGCCGCTCTTAAGGCCGCTCGCATCACCAAGAGCGAGTTCGAGCCCGTCAAGGTGCTCGGCAATGGTGAGCTCACCAAGAAGTTCACGGTCAAGGTCGACAAGGTCAGCGCTTCTGCGCAGGCCAAGATCGAGGCCGCCGGCGGAAAGGTCGAGCTGCCGTGCTAAATGGTCTTAAGAATGCTTTCCGCATCAAAGAATTGCGCGAAAAGATTCTTTTTACCATAGCTATGCTCGTCGTGTACCGCATTGGTGCGCACGTTCCTGTGCCCGGCATTCCCTTCCAGGGGATGCTGGGCCTTTTCTCGACCGATAACAATTCGGTCGCCGCAGGTGCTATGGCCCTCCTGAATCTTTTCTCTGGCGGCGCGTTGAGCTATGTGTCGGTGTTTTCGCTGGGCATCATGCCTTACATCACCAGCTCGATCATCCTCCAGATGCTCCAGGCCGTTGTGCCTTCCCTGCATGAGCTTGCCCGCGAGGGCGAGGTCGGTCAGACCAAGATTACGCAGTATTCGCGTTACCTCACCCTGGCTCTGGCAATCCTCAACTCCGTGGGTTACCTCTTCCTCTTTAAGAGCTTCGGCATCAGCTTTAATGGTGCCGGCGCTCCCGAGATCATCTTCGACCTCACGATTGTCGGCACGCTCACCGCGGGCGCCATGCTGATCATGTGGATTGGTGAGCTCATCACCCAGCGCGGTATCGGCAATGGCATGTCGCTGATTATCTTTGCGAACATCATGGCCGGCCTGCCGCAGGCTATCTTCTCCAGCACCGAGGGCAATGCCGGTGGCATCATCACCATGGTGATCATCTGCGCCATCATCCTGCTGGTTATCCCGTTGATTGTTTTCCTTGAGCGCGGCCAGCGCCGCATTCCGGTCTCCTACGCTAAGCGCGTCGTGGGCCGTCGCATGATGGGTGGCCAGACCACCTACCTGCCCATCAAGGTCAACACCGCGGGTGTCGTGCCGATCATCTTCGCTTCGGCGCTGCTGTACTTCCCGGCTCAGATTGCCGTGTTCTTCCCCGGCATCGGCTGGATCCAGGCAGTTGCCTCTGCGCTTTCGCGCGGCTGGCTCAACTGGGTGCTTAACGTTGTCCTCATCGTGTTCTTCGCGTACTTCTACACCTCCATGGTGTTCAACCCCGATGACACGGCCGACAACCTTAAGAAGCAGGGCGGCTTTATTCCGGGCGTGCGTCCGGGTAGGGCTACCGCGGTCTACATCAAGAACGCGCTCAACAAGATCACGCTTCCCAGCGCTGTCTTTTTGGCGCTCATCGCCATCGTGCCTTCGATCATCTTCTCCTTCACGGGTAACCAGCTGATCCAGGCATTTGGCGGCACGTCCATCCTCATCATGGTCGGCGTCGTGCTCGACACGGTCGATAAGCTCGAAGGCCAGATCAAGATGTATGATTACGATGGATTCTTTAAATAGGCTAGAGGAGGATTGCTCATGAACCTCGTATTGCTCGGAGCTCCGGGTGCCGGTAAGGGCACCGTCGCACAGGAGCTCGTCGCCGAGTTTGGCGTCGCCCATATTTCCACGGGCGACCTGCTGCGTGCTGCCGTCAAGGGTGGCACCGAGCTTGGTATTCAGGCTAAGAAGTACATGGACGCTGGCGAGCTCGTTCCCGACCAGCTCGTGATCGACCTTGTCAAGGAGCGCCTTGCCGCCGATGACGCCCAGCAGGGCTTCATCCTCGACGGCTTCCCGCGCAACACCGCCCAGGCTGTGACGCTCGATTCCGAGCTCTCCGCCATGGGTCGCGAGATCGATTGCGCCCTTCTGGTCGATGTGGCCCCCGAGGTCATTATCGATCGTCTGTCTTCGCGTCGCACCTGCCGCGCATGCGGTTACACCGGCACCGCTGCCGATGCTACCTGCCCCAAGTGTGGCGGCGAGATGTATCAGCGCGACGACGACAAGCCCGAGACCATCAAGAACCGTCTCGACGTCTACGAGAAGTCCACGAGCCCGCTCGTCGACTACTATCGTGGCCAGGGTCTGCTCAAGTCGGTCAACGGTGACCAGGCTCGCGAGACCGTGTACGGGGATGTCAAAGAGGCTCTCGGTCTATGATCAAGATTAAGTCTGCAACGCAAATCGAGCAGATGAAGAAGGCAGGAGCGCTATCTAAGATGGCGCTCCGCCACGTTGGAGCCATGGTGCGCCCCGGCGTTTCCACCTTTGAGCTCGATCAGCTCGCGGAGCAGATTATCCGCATGCATGGCGGCACCCCGGCCTTTAAGGGTTACGGCGGGTTCCCGGGGACCATTTGCGCATCGATCAACGATGCCGTGGTCCACGGTATTCCCAACCCCGACATGATCCTGCGCGATGGCGATATCATCTCCATCGATACGGGAGCCGTTGTCGACGGTTGGGTCGGCGATAACGCTTGGACGTTTTTCGTCGGCACCCCCACGCCCGAAGCCAAGGCTTTGTGCGAGGTCACGCGCGATTGCCTTAAGGCTGCCATCGAGCAGGCTGTTCCCGGTAACCATATCGGGGACGTCGGTTATGCCGTTCAGTCCCTCGCCGAGTCTCACGGTTACGGTGTGCTTCGTGATTATGTAGGCCATGGCATTGGCCGCGTGATGCACGAGGACCCCAACGTTCCTAACTATGGAAAGAAGGGGAGGGGCGTTCGCCTCCAGGCCGGCATGGTCATTGCCATCGAGCCGATGGTTACGATGGGTTCCAACCATGTGAGCACGGGCTCCGACGGTTGGATCGTCACGACCAACGACCACCTGCCCGCCGCGCACTACGAGAACACCGTCGCCATTACCAATGACGGCCCGGTGATTCTCACCACGGATGCCCAAGGTGCTTGGTGCTCCCTCCAAGGCGGAGAAATGTAACAAGTTCCATTTAGTTGTGGAGCCATTACGAAGTTATTACGATGCGTGCATACGTGTTGTAGAATACTCAATCGCTGTCGTTTTCTAGAGAAAGATGATTGCTTGTGAAGAAGGAAGACGCAATTGAGCTCGAGGGTACGGTAAAGGAACCGTTGCCCAACGCCATGTTTAAGGTCGAGCTCGAGAACGGTCATTCGGTTCTGTGCAACATTTCTGGCAAGATCCGAATGAATTACATCCGTATTCTCCCCGGTGACAGGGTTGTCGTGGAGCTTTCCCCGTACGACCTGACCCGCGGCCGCATCACCTATCGCTACAAATAGCGGCACGCATACACGCACTCCATTTCCGACTGCAGGCTTAGCTCAACCTACGGTCGGATTGTGTGTGAAGACCAGCCATAGTTTTAAACGCCTGCGGCTGGGCGAGTAGATAGTAGGGAAGTAGTTTGAGCGCTACCGAAAGGAAGAACGATGAAGGTACGTCCTTCGGTCAAGAAGATGTGCGATAAGTGCAAAATCATTAGGCGCCATGGCAAGGTCCTCGTCATTTGCGAGAACCCCCGTCATAAGCAGCGTCAGGGTTAAGAGAGGAGACTACGTTGGCCCGTATTAATGGTGTCGACCTCCCGCGTGAGAAGCGCGTTGAGATCGGTCTGACCTACATTTACGGCATCGGCCGCACCACTGCGACGAAGATTTGCGTCGAGTGCAACGTTAACGTGGATACGCGCGTTAAGGACCTCACCGAGGATGAGGTTAACGCCATCCGCGATTATATCGATAAGAACCAGATCATGGTTGAGGGCGACCTCCGCCGTGAGCGCAACCAGAACGTCAAGCGCCTTATGGACATCGGCTGCAACCGCGGCCTTCGTCACCGCAAGGGCCTCCCGGTCCGCGGCCAGCGCACCCACACTAACGCTCGTACCCGCAAGGGCCCGAAGCGTCAGATCGGTGCTAAGAAGAAGAAATAAGGAGCGCTAGATAGATGGCTACTGCTAAGAAGAACGTTCGCGCTGCCCGTCTGAAGCGCGCGGACCGTAAGAACATTTCCGTGGGCCAGGCTCACATTCGTTCTACGTTCAACAACACGATCGTTTCGATCACCGATCCCCAGGGCAACGTCATTTCCTGGAAGTCGGCTGGCCAGGTGGGCTTCAAGGGCTCCCGTAAGTCCACGCCGTTCGCTGCCCAGATGGCTGCCGAGGCTGCTGCCAAGCAGGCCATGGAGCACGGTATGAAGAAGGTTTCCGTCTTCGTCAAGGGCCCCGGCTCCGGTCGTGAGACCGCCATCCGCTCCCTCCAGGCTGCTGGCCTCGAGGTCTCGAGCATCCAGGACAAGACCCCCATTCCGCACAACGGCTGCCGCCCCAAGAAGCGTCGCCGCGTGTAACTGAAAGGATCGTATCAATATGGCAATCGACAGGACTCCTGTTCTTAAGCGCTGCCGTCAGCTCGGGATCGATCCCGCTGAGCTCGGTTACAGCAGCAAGAAGGAATCTATCCGTCAGCCCAAGCGCCGTCGCAAGGAATCTGAGTACGGCATGCAGCTGCGCGAGAAGCAGAAGGTCAAGTTCATCTATGGCGTTCTGGAGAAGCAGTTCCACGGCTACTTCAACAAGGCCCGCAAGATGAACGGCGTCACCGGTGAGAACCTCATGATCATCCTTGAGTCTCGCCTCGACAACGTTGTCTTCCGTCTTGGCTTCGCCCGCACCCGCAAAGAGGCTCGTCAGTCCGTCCGTCACGGTCACTTCACCGTGAACGGCAAGCGCGTGGACATCCCGTCCTACCGCGTCAAGGCCGGCGACGTCGTCGCTGTCGGCGAGAAGTTCCGTGACCTCCTCCCCATCAAGGAGGCCCTGATTTCCTCCGAGCGCTTTGAGGTCCCTGGCTGGCTCGAGGTCGATATCGAGAAGCTGTCTGGTAATGTGCTCGCTCTGCCGACGCGTGAGCAGATCAGCGGTGATATCAACGAGCAGCTCATCGTCGAGCTCTACTCTAAGTAGTCCATCCGGGCTGCTGAGGCTGGAGGTAATACATGTCAGAATTCATTAGGCCTCAGGTTCAGGTCGAAGAGATCAACGAGACGTCTGCTCGTGTCTCCGTCGAGCCGCTCGAGCGTGGCTACGGCGATACGCTGGGTAACTCCCTTCGTCGCGTTCTTCTGTCCTCGCTCGAGGGTGCCGCCGTCGAGGCTATTCAGATCGATGGCGCGCAGCACGAGTTCATGACCATCCCTAACATGGTCGAGGATGTCACCGACATCGTCCTGAATGTCAAGGGTCTTGTCTTCAGGGCTCTCGGCACGACCGACGAGGCGACCGCCACCATCTCGGTTGACGGCCCCTGCGAGGTCACCGGTGCGGACTTCTTTATTCCGTCCGAGTTTGAGCTGGTCAACCCCGAGCAGCACATCGCAACGCTCACCGAGGGTGGCCATCTCACCATGAGCATGCGCATCGGCTATGGCCGCGGCTATGTTTCTGGCGAGGCCAACAAACGCGACAACGATCCCATCGGTGTGATCCACGTCGACTCGCTGTACTCGCCGGTTTCCCGTTGCGCCAAGCTCGTTGAGGCTTGCCGTGTCGGTCAGCACACCGACTACGACCGCCTTGTCCTCGAGATCGAGACCAACGGCTCCATCGCCCCGCGCGACGCCGTGGTCCAGGCTGCCAATATCATCAACCAGCATATGGCCGCCTTTATGAACCTTGCCGAGACCCCCGAGGTCGAGGAGGAGGCTTCGATCTTCGCTCCCGAGGTCACCAACGACAACGCCGAGCTGGACAAGCAGATCGAGGATCTGGACCTTTCCGTCCGTTCCTACAACTGCCTTAAGCGCGCCAGCATTCACTCGGTCCGTCAGCTCGTTGAGTTCTCGGAGAACGATCTGCTCAACATCCGTAACTTCGGTGTTAAGTCGATCGAGGAAGTGAAGGACAAGCTTGAGTCCATGGGCCTGAGCCTGAAGGCTTAATGCTTCGCATATTTGAGGAGAAACTAGACCATGCGTCACAACGTTAAGAAGGGCCTGAAGCTCGGCACCGATGCGAGCCACACCAAGGCCATGAAGAAGAGCCTTGCTAAGGCCCTCTTCGAGAACGACCGCATCAAGACCACCGAGACCCGCGCTAAGGCGCTGCGTTCGGTCGTCGATCCGATCATCACCTGGGCCAAGAAGGGCGACCTGCACTCTCGTCGTCTGGCTATCGCCAAGCTCGGCGATAAGCAGCTCGTTGCCGAGATCTTCGACAAGGCTGCCCAGGGTATGTGGCAGGACCGCAACGGCGGTTACACCCGCATCATGAAGCTCGGTAACCGTAAGGGCGACAATGCTCCCATCGTTATCATGGAGCTCGTCACCGAGCCTTGCACGCCTAAGGCCAAGAAGGCTGCTCCGGCCCCCAAGAAGGCCGCTGCTCCCAAGAAGGTCGAGGCTGCCGAGGAGGCTCCTGCTGAGGAGACCGCTGAGTAGACAATCCGTCTGCATAGGCTATATTCGAGGGGTACGTTCGCGTACCCCTCTTTTTTTGTCGAAATGCCATTGCCTGCTTGTTGGGAGCGCCCATGACTGCGCCGTCTGATTTCAATTCGATTCCTGAGCTCGATGCCACGCTCGTTTTCCGCGTGGCCTACGATGGCTCGTCCTATAGCGGCTTTGCCGAGCAGCCTGGCCAGACGACGGTTGCGGGCGAGCTGCGCCGCGCTATCGAGACGCTCCTGCGCCGTCCGATCGACCTGACGTGCGCAGGGCGCACCGATGCCGGCGTACATGCCGTGGCTCAGTACATCAGCGTGCCCGTAACGGATGCTGAGCTTGCTTGTACGCGCCGTAGGTGGCTGCGGGCTATGGATGCCCTACTGCCGAAAGATATCGCCATAAACGAGGTCTACAAAGCCCGTAAAGGCTTTTCTGCACGCTTTGATGCACGTTCCCGTACGTATACGTACCGTATTGCCGATCGAGATGCGCGTCCCGTGCTCTCACGGGGTGCCGTGTGGTGGCATCGCTATCCCTTGGATGTCGAGGCCATGTCTGCGGCCTGTCCCGCGCTTTTGGGTGAGCAGGACTTTAAGAGCTTTTGCAAGGTCGCCTCTGCCGTGGGCAAGCCTACGCACCGCTGCGTGATGCGTGCCGAGTTTGGCCATGAGATTGCGTTTGGCGAGGACATCCTGACGTTTACCATCGAGGGCAATGCGTTCCTGCATTCGATGGTCCGCACGATCGTGGGCACGCTTGTCGAGATTGGCATGCATCGCCGTGAACCCGAGTGGATGCGCGAGGTCATCGATGCTTGCGACCGTACCGCTGCGGGCCCCACGGCTCCTGCCTGCGGCCTTACGTTTATGGGCGTGGATTACGATCCCGCCGAGCTTGTCGTGCTCGACTAGGGGAGGGCTCGACGCGTCGTGCGTCGGCACCTGTCATCTGTGGGCTGCGCGTGTGCAACATCTGTTCTTGGCGTGCAATACAACCGGTGTCTCATTGCTTTTATTGCCGGGGTGTACCATGAACGACAGTTTGATTCATTGCTGTCGAGAGGACGGATAACTTGGTTCGACGTGGCTCGCATCCGCGACTTTCGGTGATCCTTGTGGTAGAAGGTTCGCCCAGCTATGCGATGCGTGCGCTCGAGAGTATCCAGAACCAAGACCTCTACGATTTGCAGATTGTCGTTGTCTGCCGCGATGCTGCGCCCGGTGTGCGCCATTCGCTTCAGGTTGCTGCCGACAGGGACATCCATATTGATTTGATTGACGTCGAGGACGCGAAGCGCGGCGCTTGTCTTCGTGCCGGTTTTGATGCCTCGCGCGGCTCTCAAATCATCGCCATGAACGCCGATGAGTGGTTTGCTCCGCAGGCCCTTTCCAAGATGGTCGATATCGCGTGCGATACTACGGCAGACATAGTGCTCCCCACGGTGTCGCTCGACCGCTATGATGCACATCGAGAGCGCCATTCGCGCGTCTTGGATGCTGCTCATATTTCCATTGATAGCAAATCCTCGATGGTGACCGGGCTGCCCCAGTTGATTTTAGGCGGCTTTGTCGTTCAGACCTCTGGCGTGATGTACAGCCGCTCGCTGTTTGAGGCATGCCTTTTGTGCGACAAGGTGTTTCGCACAGTTGGGTTTATGGCATGCGCGCTTTCGCAGGCACGATGCGTGTCCGGCTGCGGCGATGCTTGTTTCCACGCGGCGGCACCTAAGCTTACAGATGCCTTTGATCCCACCATGTATGCCAAGGTATCCGATGACACCCGAGCGCTCGACGAGCTTGCGGACTCACTCTCGGAAGCAGATAGCGGTGGTCGGCTCAAGCTGGCAAGCCAAAAGTTCTACTTTGCCGGACTGGTCGCCTGCATCGAGAATTTGTGTCTGAGCCCGCATGGGGTGTCGTCAATCGAGCGTTCCGCCCGCATGCGTGATATGCTCGAGGCACCTCGAACCCGTCAAATGGTCGCCGCGCTCAAGGATAACCATCGGGGGCTCGGTCTGTTGTTTGGGCCGATTGCCAGCGCCAAGCCCGCGCGATGCGTGATGTGTACGCATCTGGCAGCTTTTCTTAACCGGACGGGCGCAAAAACCGCCTAAACGGCTCATTACGAAACAAACTTGCATAGAATTGTTTCGAAATGCGTTCTTATACACAAAAGCCTTCAAATAGCGTTAAACTATTCAATTACTGATTGATTGTCTCCGCCATCTTTTGGAGAGAGGGTTTGTATGGCTAAAAAACGCAATGGGCGCCAGGATGCCATTAGAGATATTGTGCGCAATAAGGACGTCCGCACGCAGCGCGTGCTGGTCGATGAGCTCCGCGCTATGGGCTTTGATTGCACGCAGGCGACTGTCTCTCGCGATATTGCCGACATGGGGCTGCGTAAGCTCCCTGAGGGCATCTATGTTCTGGCAGAGGACCTGCACCTGCAGCGTATGGTTTCCGAGCTTGTAACGGGCGTTCTGCGTACCGATAATCTGGTTATGATCAAGGCTCAGCCTGGCACGGCTTCCGGCATCGCCGCCGCCGTTGATGCGGCAGAGTTGCCCGATGTGCTTGGCTCGCTTGCCGGCAACGATACGATTTTGGTCATTGCCCAGACGGCCGAGGACGGCGAGCGTCTCGAGGCGCTGATCAATAAGTTGAGCAATTCTCGCAAGTAGGCGTGCGGGCCGTGTGCTCGGCACTGTGCGCGCTGACATCGTGGCTTGTAAGGGGTATCGACGTTGGTCGGTACCCCCTTTTTTGTTCGCCGGTATAAAGACCGCCCACCAGGTCGCTTCAAACTAAAAGGCCCCCGAGCAGTTCAATAGGCTGCTCGGGGGCCTTGTTGCTTATGGCCGGATGATTTCTAGCCGACCGTATCGTCAGGCGTGGGCGAGGGGTCGGGAGTGGGCGTAGGCGTAGGCGTGCCGCCATCGCCGCCGGTCGAACCACCAGTGGAGCCGCCCGTCGAGCCACCGGTCGTACCGGTGCCGCCGGTGGTGTCGCCGCCCGTGGTCTCGGTGGTCTCGGTGGTCGTGGTCGTCGTTGTCGTCGTTGTGGTTTCCTCTTCGTCCTCGTTCTCGTCCTTGTCGTCGTTCTCCGTCTTCTTGGTGTTGTTGGTGCCGTAGAACTTCCAGACGCTGTTGTTCTTGTAGGTGGGTGCCGTTCCGGTCGCAAACTCCTCGCGCTCGGTACCGGTCAGAACGGTGTTCATAAACCGCTTAAAGACAGGCAGGTTGGTGCTGTCGCCCAGCAGGTCTGTGCCGTATTTTTGGATAGGGATCTCGCCCGCGGAATAGCCGGTCCACAGGGCGCACGCCAGCTGCGGGGTATAGCCGCAGAACCACAGGTTGGTGGTGTTGTCGGTGGTGCCCGTCTTGCCGGCATAGGGCTGGTTGACGCTCAGGGCACCGGCAGCACCCGTACCGCCGCCCTGCATGACGCCGGACAGAACATCGGTGACCGCGGCGGCCTCGCCCTCGGTAAGCACCTGTGAGGGATTGTCGGTGTGCTGGTACAGCACCGAACCGGTACGAGAGTCAATCTCGGTGATGGCGATCGGCTGGCGATAGTAGCCGCCGTTGGCAAACGTCGCGTAGGCGGCGGCCATCTCGAGCGGCGAGATCGAGCCGGTGCCGAGCGTCATGACGGGAACGTCCTCGATGTTGTCCTTGGCGGGATCGATGCCGAGCTTTTTGACGAGCGAGATGATCTTGCTGTTGCCGACGGCTTCCGCCACCTGGATGTAGCCGGTGTTGGAGGAGTATGCCGTCGCCTGCTTAAGCGTGATGTTGCCATAGCTATGGTTGGCGTAGTTTTGGACCTCGGTCGTGGTGCCCTTGGCCTTGAGCGGCGAGTTGCAGTTGAGGGTGACGTTGGGGTTCATGCCGTTTTGGATGGCAGTTGCCAGTGTAAAGGCCTTGAAGGTGGAGCCGACGGGACGCTTGGCCGTGGCATGGTTTACGTGGTTCTCGTCGGCGTTGTAGTCGTAGCCGCCCACCATGCACTTGATGTAGCCGGTCTTGGGGTCGACGACGACCATGCCCATGTCCAGGCCGTCGAGTGAGAGCGTGTCGAGCTGCTCGCGGACGGCATTCTCTGCCACCTGCTGCATCGTGGGGTCGATGGTGGTCTTGACGGTCAGGCCGCCCTTAAAGAGCACGTCGGTCGAGAACTCCTGCTCCAGCAGCTGCTTAACATAGGCGACAAAGTAGGGCTGCGAGTATACGTCGACGCCGCTGCCCGAAATCTCGGTCACGTTGAGGGTGATGGGCTCGGCCTGTGCGGCATCGTGCTCCTCCTGGGTGATGTGGCCCAGGCGCAGCATGTTGTCGAGGACCTTGTTGCGGCGAGACAGTGCCAGGTCGGGATTGACCGTGGGGTCGTACTGCGAAGGCGAGTTGGGAAGGCCGATGAGCAGCGCGGCTTCGCTCAGGGTGAGGTCGGCGGCGCTCTTGGACAGGTAGGTCTCGGCTGCGGCCTCGATGCCGTAGGCACCGTGGCCGTAATAGATGGTGTTGAGGTACATCATGAGGATCTCGTCTTTGGAGTACATGTCCTCCATCTTGACGGCGATGTAGGCCTCGCGCACCTTACGCTCGATGGTCGAGTCGAACTGCTCCTCCTGCAGGATGGTGTTGCGCACCAGCTGCTGGGTGATAGTCGAGGCGCCTTCGTGCCCGCCGCCGAGGGTTGCCACCGCAGCACGCGCGATACCCCACAGGTCGATACCGCCGTGCTCGTAGAAGCGCTCGTCCTCGACGTCAACGGTGCCCTGCAGCACGTAGGGGGAGACCTCGTCCTTGGTGATGGACTTGCGGTTTTGCGTGTAGAAGCTCGCGATCTTGTTGCCGTTGCAGTCGACGATCTCGGTGGGCTCGCTCACCAGATACGCGTTGGCGTCGGTGTAGTCGGGCAGATCGGACAGCCAGCGGTTGACGTTGCCGACCATGCCGATGCCAAACGCCACGCCCGCAATCAGCAGAAAGCCCAAAAACGAGAGCAGGATTATGGGCAGGGCATGCGTCTTTGAACGGCTGCGTCCCTGTCGTTGGCGAGGACCCATATATTGACCTCCAGGTATGTCGTGCCGGACGGTGGATGTGCCGTCGAGGCAGGATGGACATAAGTTATTACACGATAAACCAAACGGGGCGCGCGAGGCCTCGTGTATGCTGGAAGACGGCATTTTTCAGAGTGAATGCATACCTTGGTAAGGAGTTTGCCGATGGCGATTCGGGCGATGGGGCCGAGCGGACAATACGAGACTGGATTGGATGCTGCCGGTGCGGCGCTGCCCGAGCTGCTGGCGCCGGCGGGCGGGCTCGACCAGATGCTTGCGGCCATCGCCGCGGGTGCCGATGCCATCTATGCGGGGTTGGGCGGCTTTAACGCCCGTGTGAGCGCCCATGGCTTTACGGATAACGAGTTTGCGCGCGGCTGCGCCGTGGCGCATGCCTATGGCGTGCGTGTGTACGTAACGCTCAACGTGTTCGTGTTTGACGATGAGTTGTCCGACGCGGTGGCGTTGGGAGCTCATGCACTGGAGCTGGGCGCCGATGCTCTGATTGTCGCCGATGCCGGGCTGGCCTGCGCGCTGCGCACGGCGATTCCCGGGGTCGAGATTCACCTGTCCACGCAGGCGGGCGTTCATAGCGAAGGCGCCGTGCGGCTTGCCGCCGATGAGCTGGGGGTCGAGCGTGTGACGACGGCGCGCGAGCTGACGGTCGACGAGATTGCGGCGTTATGTGCCACGGGCGTGCCCATCGAGGTATTCTGCCACGGTGCGATTTGCATCGGCTATTCGGGGGCGTGCGAGTTCTCGGCCCTGCGGCGTGGGCGCTCGGCGATGCGCGGCGACTGCACGCAGCCGTGCCGTCTGGCGTACGACCTGGTGGACGAGGCGGGGCAGAGCGTTGTCGCCGTCGAAGGGGATCGCCTGCTGTGCCCGCGCGACTATCTGGGTATTGCGCATCTGCCCGAGCTTGTAGATGCCGGCGTGGCGTCGCTCAAGATCGAGGGGCGCATGAAGAACCCCGATTACGTATTCAATGTGGTGCGGGTGTGGCGCCGGGCGCTCGATATGCTGCGCGACGACGCGTGGGACCCCGGTGCCGTGGAAGAGCTTGAACGCGAGCTGGGAAGGTCGTTTAACCGTGGGTTTACCGATGCGTACCTGCGAGGGCGTTCGGGTGCCGAGCTGATGAGCTTTGAGCGCGCAATTAACCAGGGCGTGCGCGTGGGACGCTTGGTTGCTGTGGGCCACGAAGAGGTGACCGTTGAGTTCGACGCCGCCGTGGCGGCGGGTGACACGCTCGAGATTCGGTTCTATCCGGGTGTCGACGCGCGTCCCGATGTGCCCAAGCGCTGGCCGCAGGTGCCCTGCCCGGTGGATGCCGCAGCGGGGGAGCGCGTCGTCGTGCATTGCAAGCGTAAGGTGGGCACGGGCTGCGAGGTATACCTGATTCGCAGCGCCGGCGTGTTGGATCAGACGGCGGCGGTGTTGGAGCGCATGCGGGCCGAGGCGGATGCGATTGCGCCCGTTGCGCGTGCCGTTGAGGTGCTGCCCTTTGAGGGCGTTGCGGTGGATGGCGGTGCGTCGACGGAGTTGGTGGAGTGCGCGGTTCCCACTCGCATGGTTTTTGCTTGGCAGCTGATGGATGCCGACCCGCGCGGAGAACTCGATTTGTCCGACGCCGTTGTGGTGCTTGACGAGGTGTGCCGCACGGGTGACGCTGACCGGACCCGCTCACTGATGCAGCGTGCCGGGCGCGTCGTCTGCCGCAACCTGGGACAGGTGGTGATCGCTCGCGAGCTGGGCGTGACGTTTGACGTGGCGGCGCCGGTGTTCTGCGCGAATCGGGCCACGCTTGCCTGGCTGCGCGAACTCGGTGCGGGGCGGGTGTACTTGCCGGCCGAGTTGCTCGGCAATGATGCGGAGCGTATTGCCGAACTGGCTGCTGAACCCGGTGTCTTGGGTCCGGTCGACGCCGACCGTCCCGAGCTTATGGTGTGCGAGCACTGCCTGCTGACCGCCGAGGGCGTCTGCGCCACCGATGCGACGGGACAGGTCCGTTGCCGCGACTGCTTGCGTCGTCGGCAGGTACGCTATCTGGTCGAGCGTGACGGTACACGTCTGCCAGTTGCCATTGACGCATGCGGCAGGACGAGGATTTTCCTGTCGTAGGTGCCGCGTCGCGTCAGTTTGTTATCATATGAGAGTTTATGGACTTCCAGCACCGCCGTTTTCGGCGAGGGTGCTATAGCAAAAGGAGGATACCCAATGCTGTCTGTTGACGAGCAAATGCGTATCATCACCTCGGGCGCCGCGCAGATCGTTCCCGAGGCCGACCTTCGCAAGAAGCTTGAGAAGGGCGAGCCCCTCAACATCAAGCTCGGCGTCGACCCCACCAGCCCCGACCTGCACCTGGGCCACGCCGTGCCGCTGCGCAAGATGCGTCAGTTCCAGGACCTGGGCCACAACGTCACCCTCATCATCGGCAACGGTACCGCGTTGATTGGCGACCCTTCGGGCAAGAATTCCACCCGTCCGCAGCTTTCGCAGGAGCAGATCGAGGCCAATGCCGAGACCTACGTGAGCCAGGCCATGAAGATCCTGGATCCCGAGAAGACCACCATCGTGCACAACGGTGACTGGATCCTTTCGATGGATCTGTCCGGTCTGCTGCAGGTGTGCTCCAAGTTCACCGTCGCCCGCATCCTCGAGCGCGACGACTTTACCAAGCGCTACCAGTCTCAGACGCCGATCGCCCTGCATGAGTTCCTGTATCCCGTGATGCAGGCTTTCGACTCTGTGCAGATCAAGGCCGACGTGGAGATGGGCGGCACCGACCAGCTCTTCAACCTGCTCGCTGGTCGCGAGCTCATGGAGAAGATGGGTATGGAGCCGCAGATCGCGCTTACCATGCCGCTGCTCGAGGGCACCGATGGCGTGCGCAAGATGTCCAAGTCCTACGGCAACTACATCGGCCTGACCGATGCTCCCAAGGATATGTTCGGCAAGACCATGTCCATTCCCGACGAGATGATCGGCAAGTACTATCGTCTGGCCAGCTCGCTCACCCCGGCCGAGGTCGACAAGATCGACGCTGCTCTGGCCGATGGTTCCGCCGATCCCTATGAGCTCAAGCGCGCACTGGGCCGCGACCTGTGCGACACCTACCACGGCGCTGGCGCCGGCGACGAGGCTCAGGCCGAGTTCGACCGCGTGTTCAAGGAGGGCCAGCTTGCCGACTTCCCCGAGAAGCACGTTGAGCTGACCGTCAACGACGAGGGCCAGATTTACCTCGCCGGCCTGCTCAAGGACCTGGGTCTTTCTGCCAGCGCCGGCCAGGCCCGTCGCGATATCGACGGCGGCGGCGTCAAGATCAACGGCAAGGCCGTGGCTCCCAAGAGCTACAACATCGATCCCAGCGCCCTCAAGCTGGGCAACACCCTTTCCGTAGGCAAGCGCAAGGGCTTCAAGTTGATTTAGTTCCGCCGTTCTACCGAACGGCGGACCGGCCGACGCTGCGCGGGCCGCATTTGGACAATCTGACGTTCAACTTCAAGGGCGCGACCAGAAGGTCAGCGCCCTTTCGTTTCACGTCACCTTGTCTCAAATGCGACCCGCTCGCTGGCGATGCCAAAACATCGGCGTTTTTGTTGTCGGGACGGCAGTTAGTAGTCGTCGAGTAGTCATTGGTGCTCAGCGGCAGTCCCCATTGCACCAAGTGGCGTGTGCCGTTAAGCGGAGAGGCGTATTGTTGACCCATCGTTTGGGCATACAATGGCTATTGGTTTGCTGCGGTGAAGGCCTGTCCGCTCCGCAGCTTTTTTCTACGGTTAAAGGAGTATGTATGTCCGTTGAGGTCATGAGGTCTGTGATCGATGCTGCCGAGGGGCGCGTGCCCGTCGACACGCTGTTTACCAATGCACAGATTGTCGACGTGTATGGCCAGCGCGTGGCGCCCGGTAGCGTTGCCGTCAAGGACGGTGTGATCGTCGGCGTGCTCTACGATGGTCGCGACGATGCCGCTGGCACCTATGAGACAACTGAGGTCATCGACTGCCAGGGTCGCTATCTCGCTCCCGGTTTTATTGACGGGCATCTGCATATCGAGTCTTCGAACATCCGTCCCGCCGAGTATGCTCGCATGGCCGCGACGCGCGGTACTACCACCGCCATTGCCGACAGCCACGAGATTGCCAATGTTGCCGGTCTCGACGGCTTGCGCTTTATGATCGAGGATGGTCGCCGCGCGCCCATCTCCATCAAGTACATGATGCCTTCGTGCGTGCCCGCGCTGCCCGACGAGCAGGCCGGTGCCGTTATTTCGGCTGCCGATATGCAGGCGTTTTTTGCCGAGCATCCAGGCGATGTCTTTGGTCTGGGCGAAATGATGAACCTGCCGGGCGTCTTTATGGCCGACCCCGAGACCTGTGCTCGCATCGATGCTGCCAACCAGACGCCGTCCAAGCAGGTTGACGGCCACGCGCCGCTCGTTGCCGGTAAGGACCTCAATGCCTATGCCGCAGCGGGCATTATCGCCGACCACGAGTCGACGATTCCCGAGGAGGCACTCGACAAGCTATCTCGCGGCATGTATGTGGTGCTGCGTGAAGGTACGTGCAGCCATGACCTGGCCAATCTATCGCCGATGCTGCTGGAGAATCCCGCGCGCGCCCGCCGCTGCTGCTTTGCGACCGACGACCGCGCTCCCTCCGATGCGCTTTCGACCGGCATGATCGACAACGCCTGCCGCGTGGCCATCGAGGCCGGCGTCGACCCGGTGGTCGCTATCTCCATGGCGTCCCTTTCCACGGCTGAGGCATTTGGCCTGGACCACGGCTGCCGCGACCCGCACGAGCTCCGCGGCGCAATCGCCCCGGGCAAACGCGCCGATCTGCTGCTGCTCGATGACCTGACGTTTGCCACGGCTCCGCATCGTGTTTATGCCGCCGGTGCCCTGGTGGCGCAGGATGGCACCTTTGTGGGCGAGATTGCACCCGAGATGGCCGAGGTTGCAGCCCTTGCCGATGAGCTGCGCGCCTCCGTTAAGCTGCCGAAGCTTTCGCTCGACGTATTCGACTATGCCTTTAAGCCGGGCGAGGCCGTGATTGACGTGGTACCGGGTAAGGCCATCACGGGCGTGGCTCGCCCCGAGAGTGCCGAGGGTCTGCGCCGCATTATGCTGATCGAGCGTCACGGCCGCGGCGTGTCGCTGCAGGCCGAGGGCGCCGATGGCGACGGCCCCGCTGGCCTGGGCCTGGTCGGCAAGCATATCGGTCGCGGCTGGGTGCGCGGTTTCACCATCACCGGTGGTGCCATTGCCTCCACGATCGGCCACGACTCGCACAACGTGTGCGTGGTGGGCGACAATGCGGCGGATATGATGGCTGCCGTTGAGGCCGTGGGCCAGGGCGGCCACGTGCTGGTGCGCAACGGCGAGGTCGTAGCGCGCATTCCGCTGGCGCTCGGTGGCCTTATGAGCGAGGGCACGGCCGAGGACGTTGCCGCGCAGCACGACGACTTTATGGTCAAGGCGCGCGCCATGGGTATTGAGCCGCCGCTCGACCCCATCATGGGCATTATCTTCCTGCCCCTGCCGGTCATCCCGACGCTCCGCATCCGCCCCGAGGGCATGTTCGACGTTACAACCTTCACCTATGCCGACTAGTCATCGGGGACGTTCTTAAACGACTAGTCGTCGGGGACACTCTTTGGCGGGCTGCCTGACGCCGCGACCGTAGGACCTCTGGCATGTGTGAGCTATTTGCCAGGTCCTTGAAACGTTTGCGCCCGCGGAGTCTTATTTGAGCTCCCTTTGGGTACGTTGGAATCGGATACACGTTCGATTCCAACAAGCCCGAAGGGAGCTTTTCTATGTTTAAACTGATTGCATCCGATATGGACGGCACACTGCTTGACGAAAACGGCCAGGTGCCTCCCGAGACCTACGAATTGATTCTGGCGCTACGCGAGCATGGCGTGCATTTCGCCGCATCGTCAGGTCGTCGCTACGATCGCCTGTGTGAGTTCTTTGCGCCCGTTCGCGACAAGATGGACTTTGTTGCCGCTAACGGCGCCCAAGTCTACGCCGACGGTAAGATGGTAGACCGTGAGGTGTATTCGCACCTGGCGATTCGAAGGCTCGCCCAAGCCGTCAGGACGTTTCCCAATCTGCATCTTGCGCTCTTTGACCGAACCAAGTCCTTCTTGCTCGATGACGAGTGCAAGTTCGTGCGTGAGGTCGATAAGGACCTTCCCAATGCCGAGCGCATTTGGGAGCTGCCCGATCCCAGCGTAAATATCATCAAGGCGAGTATCTTTTGCGATGACTGTGCCGTTATGGACAGTGCCTACGTACTGCAGCGCGAGCTTGGCCAGCTTTTTACCTTTGCGCCTTCTGGAAACGCATGGATCGATGCCATGCAGCCTGGTGTGTCGAAGGCCTCGGGAATCGAGCAGCTCATGGAGCACTATGGCGTCGAACGCGACGAGGTCATGGCGTTTGGCGACTCGATGAACGACTACGAGATCATTCGCTTTGTCGGCACGGGCTGCGCGATGGAAAATGCGCGCCCCGCGCTCAAGGCGGTGGCCGATCGCGTCGTAGGCTGCAACCGCGACCACGCCGTTCAGCATGAGCTCCGTCGCGTGCTGGAGAGTCTCTCCTAATCCGGCAGATGGGGACGTTCCTTTTCTGCCGACAGTGGGGGACAGTCCTTGCAGCTTTTTGCGAAGAGTGTCCCCAGTGACTAGTCGTTTAAGAATGTCCCCAATGATTGATCAATGACTAGGCGAGGGCGGCCATGATGGTGCGGGCGACGCCGTCGTGGTCGTTGTCGTATTCGGTGATGGCGTCGGCGGCCTCGCGATCTTCGGGCTCGGCGTTGATCATGGCCATGCCGTGGCCCGCTGCCTGTAGCATGGGGATGTCGTTGATGTTGTCGCCGAACGCCCAGGCGTCGGCGAGACGCTCGCCCAGGTGCTCGCATAACCACGTGAGGGCCGTCCCCTTGGTGGCGCCCTCACCCATGACCTCGATATTCATGGCGTACGAACGCGTGACCTCAATGCCTCCGAACGTGTCGAGCTCTGCTGCGATGGCGTCGCGATCGGCCGGGTCGTGCCAGTACATGGCGATGCGTTCGAGCGTCTCGACCTCGTCGATCTTGCTGTCGATATCCATGTCGATCGGTGTTCGTGTGCGCTTGAACGAAGCCGCGATGTGGGGGTCGCCGCCACAGAACTCATCCAGACGCCCGTATAACGAGCGGGGGAGGAAGCACTGCCCATCCGCGAAGATATCGAAGGTCACATCGTGGCCGGCGGCAATGCGATGGATGCGGTGGGCAATACCACGGTCGAGCGGACGGCTCAAGATGCACGTGGCGCGCGAGGCGTCGGTGGGCGTATCCTCGTCGAGCTGCCAGACGCTGGCGCCGTTGGCGCAGACCGCGTAGTGTACGGCGGGGTGGGCGAGGATGGGCTCAAAGATGCCTGACAGCGGGCGCCCCGTGCAGGGCACAAACTCAATCCCACGTCGAGCGAGTTCGTCGAGCATTGCCCAGGTGGCGTCGCTCATCTGCTTATCACTCGTCAGCAGCGTTCCGTCCATATCGGAAAACACAATCATTTGATGCAGCCCTTTCTACTGGCATAAAAAGCGTGGCCGAAGGCGGCGATGCCCTGGCCACGCTCGAGTTCTATAACGGTCCGCGTCCTAGCGGTCGGCGAGTGGCTTGTACTCCAGCGGCTCGATCACCGGGCGGTAGGCGGGGCGGATGATGCGGTGCGCACAGAAGAGCTCTTCCATGCGGTGCGCCGACCAGCCGGCCATGCGGGCGACGGCGAATAGCGGCGTAAAGAGCGTCTCGGGCACGCCGAGCATCTTGTAGATAAAGCCCGTGTACAGGTCGATGTTGGCGCAGATGGGCTTGGTCATGCCGTGGTCGCGCATGACCTGGGGTGCCAGGCGCTCGATACGCTCGATGAGTGCGAACTCTTCGCCCAAGTCCTTCTTGGCTGCCAGTGAGCGCGCGTAACGGCGGCAGACCTCGGCGCGCGGGTCGCTGAGCGTATAGACGGCGTGGCCCATGCCGTAGATGAGGCCCGTGCCGTCGAAGGCCTGCTTGTCGAGGATCTTGCCCAGGTAGGCCGCGACCTCGTCCTCGTCCTCCCAGTTGGAGACATGCGCGCGGATGTCCTCGTGCATAGACACGACCTTGGCATTGGCGCCGCCGTGGCGCGGGCCCTTGAGCGAGCCGATAGCCGCGGCGTAGGCGGAATACGGGTCGGTGGCCGAAGACGACAGCACGCGGCAAGCGAAGGTGGAGTTGTTGCCGCCGCCGTGCTCGGCATGCAGCATGAGCATAACGTCGAGCAGCATCGCCTCATCGCGGGTGAACGCCATGCCGCCGCGCAGGACCTGTAGGATGGTCTCGGCGGTGGAGAGGCCGGGCGTGGGGTGCGGCACGTGAACCTCGGAGCCGCGAAGCTTGGCGACCGAGGCCATGTGTGCGAAGGCGGCGATGCGCGGGAGACGTGCGAGCATGGAAATGGCGACGTCGATTTCGTGCTCGGGCGTGATCACGTCTGGTTCGGCATCGAAGGCGTAGAGCAGCAGCACGGCGCGCTGGAGCACGTTCATGATGCTCGACGACACCGTGGTCATAGGGAACTCTTTGACGTACTCGTCGCTCAGATGTCTAAAGGCGCCCAGGCGCTCGCAAAAGCCGTCGAGCTCTTCCTTGTTGGGCAGCGAACCCGTGATAAGCAGATAGGCGACTTCCTCGTAGCCGTAGCGATTCTCGGCCTGGGCATTGTTGACCAGGTCTTCGATGCTGTAGCCGCGAAGCGTGAGCTTGCCCTGATCGGGCACGACCTTTCCGTCGACCTTGTTGTAGCCGTGCACATCCGAGATGCGAGTGAGGCCCGCGACCACGCCCGAGCCGTCGGCATTGCGCAGGCCGCGCTTGACATTGTGCTCAACAAACAGGCCCTCGTCATAAGGGTCGGTCGGCAGGCCGTGGTAGAGGCTTTCGCTCTCAGGCGAAATCTGGCGGCTTGCTTCGTAATCCAGAACCAGGCGGCTCAAGTGGTCGTCGAAGCGGTAATAGATTTTCTTGGCGTCGTAGGCCATGCGCGCTCCTCTCCGGGCCGCATCGGGGTGACTTGCATGGGCATGCGCGCGTCAGGCTATCCCCAGCGGCTTGCTCGCTACAGGCGGTACATAAAGTTGAAGACGTCCTCGCGCTGGATGGACACGTTGACGCCCGAAAGCTCGCCGGCCTCGGCCAGCGCCTTCTGCAGCTCGGCGAAGTCGAGCTTGGACTCGGCGGTATCGGCCAGCATGGTCATGGTGAAGATGTCCTCGATAATGGACTGCGTGATGTCGCGGATGTCGACGTTGGCCTCGCCCAGGACACGGGTGACGCCGGCGACGATGCCGGGGCGGTTCTTGCCAAGGACGGTGATGACGATACGGGAGGACGAGATCTCGGCCATGGGAAACCCTTTCGCGTGATTGCGGCGCGCGCGGGGCGCTCCGCTACGGTACAGTGTTCATCATTGTACCTGTCTGGCGCAAAAAAGGCGCGCTCGCTGCGGCGTTACATGCCTGCAACATGGGAGAAGGGGCAACAGGGTGCGTGTCCGCTGCGGTTGGTCGCGCCGCGTTGCACAAAGACCGTGAACCTTTTGTGGGACACGCGGCGCCGTGGTACCATAGCCGAGTTTGTTGTCTTGGTCGGAAACCAAGACGCCTTATGCGCTGATCGGTAACCAGCGCCTGACCAATAAGGAGTCCTACCATGAAGCAGGGTATCCATCCCCAGTATGTCGAGTGCACGGTGACGTGCTCCTGCGGCAACACCTTCAAGACGCACGCTACCGTGTCCGAGATGAAGGTCGAGCTTTGCAACGAGTGCCACCCGTTCTACACCGGCCAGCAGAAGTTCGTCGACACCGGTGGACGCGTCCAGCGCTTCGCCGACAAGTTCGGTGGCGCCGCTGCCGCCCAGCTCAAGAAGGCTGAGGAGGCCAAGGCCGCCAAGGCCGCCAAGGCTGCTGAGGCCGAGGCCGCTCGCAAGGCCGCCGCTGAGGCTAAGGCTGCCGAGAAGGCTAAGCGTGCCGCTAAGTTCGCCGAGGAGGCTGCCAAGCAGGCTGCCGAGGCTCCCGCAGAGGCTCCCGTCGAGGAGGCCGCTGCCGAGGCCGAGACCACCGAGGCTGCTGAGTAAATAGCTCGCCGCGGAATCGCTCGCATTCATGGCATGAGGGCCGTGCATCCATTTGGGTGCGCGGCCCTTTTTCTTTTTAAATTAGTGCAAACTAACCTGTCCCCATGGCACCACATGGCAGAGAGGCGGCGTTTGCCCAGATAGACCTGCCAAAATTAACCTGTCCCATTGTGGCAGGTTGGTCGTAGTTATTACGTGGCGGTCGAGCTCGACCGTATAGGCCGCGCCTTGTTTGGCTAAAGTAAAATCATCTGTGTTTAACTCGTCCGCAGCTGCACGGCGTGGGCGATGGCCAAAAAGGAAAACCACATGGGATTCATGTCAAAGCTGCTGTCCTTTGGATCCGATAAGGACCTTAAGCGCTACTACAAGATCGTCGACCAGATCAACGGTCTTGAGCCCCAGTTTGAGAAGATGACCGAGGAGGAACTCCGCGCCCAGACCGATAAGTTCCGCGAGCGTTACGCCAACGGCGAGTCGCTCGACGACATGCTTCCCGAGGCCTTTGCCGCCGTGCGTGAGGCTTCCAAGCGCACCATGGGTATGCGCCACTTTGACGTGCAGCTCATTGGCGCCATGGCACTGCACGAGGGCCACATCGCCGAGATGAAGACCGGCGAAGGCAAGACCCTCGTCTCCACCTTGGCTGGCTATCTCAACGCTATTGCCGGCAAGGGCGTGCACGTCGTTACCGTCAACGATTACCTGGCAAAGCGCGACTCCGAGTGGATGGGCCGCATCTATAAGTACCTGGGCATGACCGTCGGTCTGCTCCAGAACAACATGCCGCTCGAGCTCAAGCGCCCGGCCTACCAGGCAGACGTCACTTACGGCACCAACTCCGAGTTCGGCTTTGATTACCTGCGCGACAACATGGTTACCCGTCCCGAGCAGCGCGTGCAGCGCGGTCACAACTACGCCATCGTCGACGAGGTCGACTCCATCCTGATCGATGAGGCCAGGACCCCACTGATCATCTCGGGCGCTGGCACCAAGTCCGCCAGTACCTACAAGGACTTCGCGCGTGCCGTGCGTGGCCTTGAGCGCGGCGAAGACGTCTCGCACGACATGCTCACCGCCACCGAGGATGTGGAGCCCACGGGCGACTACGTCATGGACGAGGCCAAGCACACCATCGCCGCCACCGAGCGCGGTCTTAAGAAGATCGAGCGCCGCCTGGGTATCGATGACATCTATGCCGATCTCTCCGGCCAGCTGGTCAACCACCTGCAGCAGGCGCTGAAGGCCCAGTACATGTTCCACCGCGATAAGCAGTACGTGGTCACCAACGGCGAGGTCAAGATCGTCGACGAGTTCACCGGCCGCATCATGGAGGGCCGCCGCTATTCTGAGGGCCTGCACCAGGCCATCGAGGCCAAAGAGGGCGTGCTCGTACGCGAGGAGAACCAGACCCTGGCCACCATCACCCTGCAGAACTACTTCCGTCTGTATGACAAGCTTTCCGGTATGACCGGCACGGCACTTACCGAGGATGCCGAGTTCCGCGAGATCTACAAGCTGCCCGTCGAGGTCATCCCCTCCAACAGGCCAGTGCAGCGCGTGGACCACGAGGACCTGGTGTACCGCACCATTCAGGCCAAGTACAACGCCGTTGCCGACGACGTCGAGCGTCGTCACGCCAAGGGCCAACCGGTCCTGGTGGGCACCGTCTCCATCGAGAGCTCCGAGAAGCTGTCCGCCGCCCTTACCAAGCGCGGCATCGCGCACGAGGTCCTCAACGCCAAGCACCACGAGCGCGAGGCCCACATCGTGGCCCAGGCCGGACGTTACGGCGCCGTGACCATCGCCACCAACATGGCCGGTCGTGGTACCGACATCTTGCTGGGCGGCAACCCCGACGAGCTGGTGCGCGAGCGCCTTGAGTACGAGGGCCTGACCATGGAGGACGTGACGCCCGAGCAGCTCGAGCAGTTTAACGCCGAGGCCAAGGAGACCTGCAAGGCCGAGCGTGAGCGCGTGCTTGCCGCCGGCGGCCTGACCGTTATCGGCACCGAGCGCCACGAGTCCCGCCGTATCGACAACCAGCTGCGCGGCCGCTCCGGTCGTCAGGGCGATCCGGGCGAGACCCAGTTCTACCTGTCGCTCGAGGACGACCTCATGCGCCTGTTCGGCGGCGACAAGATGGACCGCGTCTCCAAGATGATGGTCACGGCCGACATGGGTGACGACATGCCCATCCAGCATAAGATCATCTCCAAGGCCGTCGAGAGCGCCCAGCACAAGGTCGAGAGCATCAACTTCTCCATGCGTAAGAGCGTCCTTGAGTACGACGACGTTATGAACAAGCAGCGCCAGGTCATCTACGCCGAGCGCAATAAGATTCTGGACGGCAAGGACCTGACCGACCACATCACCGAGGTCATGCACGATACCGTCTACCGTTGCGTGCAGGAGTTCTGCACCAAGGACAGCCACGATGGTGAGCGCGACCTGGAGGGCCTTCGCAAGTGGGTTGTGGAGCTCACCGGTCACATCGATACGCCGAAGTTCCCCGACGAGGATTATGAGGCCCTGGCTGCCGATGTCCTGGCTTACGTAGAGAAGTGCTACAACATGAAGGCCGAGCGCTTGGGCGAGGACCTGATGCGCGAGCTCAACACCCAGGTCATGCTGCGCGTCATCGATACCCGCTGGATGAACTACCTGCAGGAGATGGACTACCTCAAGACCGGCATCGGCCTGCGCGGCTTTGGCCAGCGCGACCCGCTGGTTGAGTACAAGACCGAGGCCTACGGCGCGTTCCAGATACTCGTCGATACCATGTATGAGGATTACCTGCGCACGGTTCTGCGCATCGAGATCAAGGCTGCCCCGCGTGCCGTGGAGCACAAGGAGGGGCCCGCGCTCGAGGGCGCGCACTTCTCCGGTCCTGCCGAGGTCGATGGTGACAACGGCGACTCGGTGCTGCGCAAGCAGGCGCAGGTGCAGGCCCGCACGGCTGTCCAGGGTGGTCCGGCTGCCGTCAACAACGGTGGCAAGGTGACCACCTATCGCAAGTCCGAGAGCGACGATCCGTACGTCAACGTGGGCCGCAACGATCCGTGCCCCTGCGGTAGCGGCAAGAAGTTTAAGTACTGCCACGGCAGGAATCGTTAATGGCTGAGGCTTTAGAGGTAACGCCCGCCGAGCTGGACGCGTTTGCGGACCGGCTCGGCGAGGTCGAGTCGTATCTCCATTTGGACGAAAAGCGCACGCGCGTGACCGAGCTCGAGGCCAAAAGTGTTGCCCCTGGCTTTTGGGATGACGCCGACGCCGCCCGTGCCACCATGGAGGAGATCGCGCGTACCAAGGAAGATATCGCTGCCGTGGACACCGCGCGTGGCGAGCTTTCCGATGCCCGCGCCGCGCTGGAGCTTGCCGAGGAAATGGGGGATGACCCCGACGCCGTCGCCCTTCGCGAGGAGGCTGCAGCCACGGCTGAGCGCCTGGCCCGTGCCATTGATGAGCTTGAGCTTTCGAGCTGGTTTACCGGTGAGTTCGATCACGGCGATGCCATTGTGACCATCAAGCCCGGACAGGGTGGTCTGGAGGCCCAGGACTGGACCTTCATGCTCTTTAAGATGTACATGAAGTACTGCCAGCGTCGCGGCTGGAAGGTCACCATTAACGACTGTCCCGCGGCCGAGGTCATCGGCATCGACCGCGCGACCTTTACCGTCGAGGGCAAGGACGCATTTGGCATGCTGCGCGCCGAGGCCGGCGTTCACCGCTTGGTTCGCATTAGCCCCACCGACGACAAGAAGCGCCGCCAGACCACGTTTGCCGGCGTCGAGGTCATCCCCGTGCTACCCGATGATATCGACATCGAAATCAGTCCCGATGACATCCGCGTGGACGTGTACCACGCGAGCGGCCCGGGCGGTCAGGGCGTCAACACCACCGACTCCGCCGTGCGCGTGACGCATTTCCCCAGCGGCATTGTGGTTACCTGCCAAAACGAGCGCAGCCAGATCCAGAACAAGGCCGCGTGCATGCAGATCCTCAAGGCTCGTCTGTACGAGATCGAGCTCGAGAAGCGTGCCGAGGCGCTCGACGAGATCCGCGGACCCAAGACCACGATCGGTTTTGGCAACCAGATTCGCAGCTACGTGCTCTACCCGTATCAGATGGTTAAGGACCTACGCACGGGCGTGGAGACCAGCAACGTCGAGGCAGTTCTTGACGATGGCGACCTGGACCCGTTTGTTATTGGCTATCATCGCTGGGCGACCGGCAACGCCGATGCAGAAGGCTCGGAGGTCTAAAACATCGTGGCTTCAAGCCGATGCCAAGTCCAACGGTTGGACGGGTTTGTATCCAGAACAAACCCTGCGCAGGGGTGGTTTTTGTCCGGCGAATCGGTAGAATCGAATACAAGAAGAAGTTCAAAGCGCATCCGTTTGGGTGCGCTTTTTTGAGGGAGGCAGCATGGCATATCGTCTGGACATCAAGCGCATTCTTTCGATGAACTTCTTTCACGACCTGCCCCAGATCATGTTGGGGTGTGCCTTGGCCGCCATCGCGACCGACCTGTTTTTGATTCCCAACGGTCTTGCCGCCGGTGGCGTTACGGGCCTTGCGACTATTATCCAGGCGGTCGGCGCGGCGCGAGGCGTGTCGCTTCCCGTCGGTATCCAGACCATCGTGATGAATGCCTTGCTGCTGCTGGTCGTTATGCGCGAGGGCGGCATGTTCTACGTGGTGCAGACCGCGACGGGCTTTGTGCTTCTGGGCTTCTTTACCGATCTGTTCGCCCCGTTTGTAGCACCTCTGGCGGATGCGGACCTGATGCTTCCCGCTATGTGGGGCGGCATTATTACGGGCATCGGTTACGGCATGGTGTTGCGCGCCGGCGCCAACACCGGCGGCTCGGACACGATTGGCCAAATCATCTCGCGTAACACCTCGCTGCCGGTGGGCTCGACCGTCATGGCGATCGATGTTGCCGTATGCGCGCTGTCGGCTCCGGTCTTTTCAATCGAAAACGCACTATATGCAGGCCTTTCGATGGTCATTAGCGGCTACGTGATCGATGCCGTGGTCGATGGTGGCAACAAACGCCGTATGGTACTCATCATCTCGGACAAGTTTCCTGATATCGCTGCCGATATCATGTATGGCCTGGGTCGTGGTTGTACCAAGTTTAAGGCGACTGGCATGTATTCGGGTGCCGAGAAGCCAGTGATTATGGTCATCGTGAGCCGTCGAGAGCTCAATACCCTCAAGACGATCGTGCGCGAGCGCGATCCTCACGCCATTGTGACGGTCGCCGACGTTACGGAAGCCTTCGGCGAGGGCTTTAAGGACATTAACGCGTAGGGGCGACCGCGTTCCATCCAAAAGACGTTCACATTGATAAACCGTTTCATCAGCGGTTCTGCCTGCTAAATTGTTCAAATAATGATAAAAACTCTGGTAAAGCCATCAGTTTCCAGCATAATGAATGACGTACGTGCATTGCGGCTGTGTTGGGACTACCTTTCCGTGCCGTGCGCATCTTGTCTAAAGAGGATGAAAGGAAGGCACAATGAGCGACGAAGAGCTCAAAAAGGTTGCCAACGAGGTAAGGAAGGGCATCGTCACCGGCGTGCACGCTGCCAAGTCCGGCCATCCGGGCGGTTCGCTCGGCGCTGCCGACATCATGACCTATCTGTACTTTGAGGAAATGAACGTCGACCCGGCCGACCCCCGCAAGGCCGACCGCGATCGCTTTGTGCTTTCCAAGGGCCACTGCGCTCCGGGCCTGTACGCCGTGCTCGCCGAGCGTGGGTTCTTCCCCAAGGAGGATCTCGAGACGCTGCGCCACATCGGCAGTCACCTGCAGGGTCATCCCAACATGAACGACACCCCGGGCGTTGACATGTCCACCGGTTCGCTCGGCCAGGGCATTTCCGCCGCCGTGGGCATGGCGGTTGCCGCCAAGCACTGGGGCGATACTTACCGCACGTACGCCCTGCTGGGCGATGGCGAGAGCGAGGAGGGCCAGGTCTGGGAGGCCGCCATGTTTGCCGGCAACCAGCAGCTCGATAACCTCTGCGTGATCGTCGACCACAACGGTCTGCAGATCGACGGCCCCGTCGAGGAGGTCAACGACCCCATGCCGCTCGCCGACAAGTTCCGCGCGTTCAAGTTCCACGTGGTGGAGCTCGCCGACGGCAACGACTTCGACCAGATCCGCGCCGCCTTTGCCGAGGCCCGCGCTACCAAGGGCCAGCCGACCGCCATTATCGCCGAGACCATGAAGGGCAAGGGCGTTTCCTTTATGGAGAACCAGGTTGGTTGGCACGGTAAGGCCCCCAACGATGAACAGTTTAAGCAGGCCATGGCAGAGCTCACGGCCGCCGGAGAGGAGCTCTAGGATGGCAGACGTCAAGAAAATCGCCACGCGCGTAAGCTACGGCGAGGCCCTCGTCGAGCTCGCCAACGAGCACGATGACTTTGTGGTCCTCGACGCCGACCTTGCCGCCGCCACGCAGACCGGCAAGTTCAAGGCAGCCTGCCCCGACCGCTTCTTCGATGTGGGCATCGCCGAGAGCAACCTGATGGGTGTCGCTGCCGGTATCGCAACCACCGGCCGCGTCGCCTTCGCGAGCAGCTTTGCCATGTTTGCCGCCGGCCGCGCCTTTGAGCAGGTCCGCAACTCCATCGGCTACCCGCATCTCAACGTTAAGATCGGTGCCACGCATGCCGGTATCTCGGTGGGCGAGGATGGCGCCACGCACCAGTGCTGCGAGGATATCGCCCTCATGCGCGTCATCCCCGGCATGACTGTGATCGTTCCTGCCGACGACGTCGAGGCCCGCGCCGTGACGCGCGCCGCCTACGAGTGCGACGGTCCGGTGTACATGCGCTTTGCCCGTCTGGCCTCGCCGGTTATCAACGATCCCGAGACCTACAACTTCGAGTTGGGTAAGGGCATTGTCATGCGCGAGGGCGCCGATGTGACCATCATCGCCTGCGGCCTGATGGTCGGCGAGGCTCTCGAGGCCGCCGAGCAACTCGCTGCCGAGGGCATCGACGCCGAGGTCATCAACATGCACACCATCAAGCCCATCGATGCCGACCTGATCGTCAAGAGCGCCACCAAGACCGGCCACGTCGTGACCGTCGAGGAGCACTCCGTGATCGGCGGCCTGGGCAGCGCCGTTGCCGACGTCCTGTGCGAGCAGTGCCCGACGCCGCTCAAGAAGATCGGTGTCAACGACACCTTCGGCGAGTCCGGCCCGGGTGCCGAGCTCCTGCACAAGTACGGCCTGGACGCCGCTAACATCGTGGCGACCACCAAGGAGTTCTTGGCATAAGGCAAGGCGGATCTCAAGGACTGCTTCGCCAGTACTATGGAAACCCGGCAGGGGCGCTCTCTTGGAGGGCGCCCCTGTTTCAGTTGCGGTGAAATAAGGACTGTTTTGCCAGCCTAAAGGCTCAATTAATCCGCATTTCACCGCAACTTCCGAAGGAGTTCCCGCTTGCGCTGGCTCCATCGCGACGATTGATTGCGGCTTGGCACAGTGCAGCGACATCGGGGGCATCGCTGCCTCTGTATGTCATGGCGAGCAAAGCGGCATCATAGATTTCATCATGGGTCACATCGGCGGCATCAATGGGGCAGAAGGCGAGAATCGAATCCTGTTCTGCAAGCTCGGCCAGATCGATCGTTTCACCCATGGCAAAGGCATCATCGAGGACGAGTGTGGCACTCGTGCATGGAATTTGATAGATCGTGCCATCCGCAGCGATAGGGGAACCTGCTGCCTCGAGCGTGTAGACACCTTGTATGAGATTGATGCCAGAGCCATCGGAGGCGACGAACTCAATCCTGTCGACCGTTATTCCGTCGATGGTCTTGCCCGTAATGTGTATCGGAACGCGCGATGCTCCGTTATCGGTGTCCCAGCCCGCAGCCGCGACATCCAGCACGATGGCGTGCTCCGAATGGGCGGATACAAAGTGCGACAACACCTGCCGCAGATGAAGACCCATACAGATACCGCCGACAATGCCAATTACCAGCATGCAGGCAAGGATGACCGCAACGTGGTTCCGAGGCTTTACCCGAAGCTCAGAATCAGCAGAGATGCCATTGACGGCAACCCCGCACGCTGTGCAGTACCTCACGCCATCGCGTAACTCAGCTCCACAATAAGGACAATTCATACTGGCCCCCACAACCATAGGCGTTCCCATCGAGGCCACTGTAAATCGACAATCCAAATTCGAGTTGCGCAACAATCAAATCAAAAACGCGTCAAGCAAAAGTCTCTACCGGGAAAAGGGCCCATATCAGCAAAGTGCTACTCAACCCACCCAGCATGGTGATGTGGCACCCTAAGATAAACGCGGCGGCCCCTTAGTAGCCGCAGGCCGTGCGCAGGGTTACCTCCCAAATCTTTCCGCAGGACGGAGGAGCCCCCGCCGCACGTAGTGCGCAGCGGGGGCTCCGACATGTCCGAGGACGATTTGGGAGGTAACCCTGCGCGCGGCCGGTGGGACCAAAACCCCGCCATGCTTCTTATGTGCAGCGAAGCTAATGCTGCTAAAATACAAAGCGCTCATGTAGTTTAAACGCACGACGATAAGGAGCACCAGTGGGTAACCACTTCCGTACCTCCGGTGCGGGCGATGACGCCCCCAAGACGCAGCCAGGCGCCGCGGGCACTCGTTTCGCCACCCCGGATTCAGAGGATCAGCTGTTTAGCCCGATCCCCGCACAGCCGGCAGATCAGGCACAGCCGGCATCAGATCCCTTTGCCTACAATCCCACCAATGATGTCGAGCTTTCCGAGGCCGCGGGTTTTGAGCCCGTGCAGAAGGTGACCGCTCGCGTGGATCAGCCCCAGGCGGACGCTGTCGCGCCGCAGCCTGTCATGGCCGGTATTCCCGATCCCATGGCTCCTGCGACTCCGGCGCCACAGCCTGCGCAGTCCGGTCTTTTTGCCGGTATTCCCGATCCTACGCAGCCCGCGGCTCCCGTAGTCGAGAGCGATCAGGCCGCCGAGGTCGCAAGCCTCGACAATGCGCTCAACAACCCCGACTTTACGTCGGTGTTTGCGCCCATCGATCCGCAGGCCAGCCGCAAGAAGATGGCCAAGCAGGCCGGTGTCGAGCCCGTCATCCTCATGGAGCACGTCACCAAAATCTACCCGGCACAGCCCAACAAGCCCGCGCTCGACGACATCAACATCGAGATCTATCCTGGCGAGTTTGTCTTCCTGGTCGGTCACTCCGGCTCGGGTAAGACCACGCTGCTTTCGACGCTCAACCGCGACGTCAAGCCGACGAGCGGCCGCATTTTGGTCGCCGGCCAGGACCTCATGAAGATCAAGAACCGCAAAGTTCCGTTCTTGCGTCGCCAGATCGGTGCCGTGTTCCAGGACTTTAAGCTCCTGCCGCAGAAGACCGCCTACGAAAACGTGGCGTTTGCCCTGCAGTGCATCGGCAAGCCCAAGGGCGTCATTCGCAGCCAGGTGCCCGAGGTGCTTCGCCTGGTCGGTCTGGCCGATCAGATGGACTCTCTGCCCGATCAGCTGTCCGGTGGCGAGCAGCAGCGTGTCGCCGTTGCCCGCGCTATGGTCAACCGTCCGCCGCTGCTTATTTGCGACGAGCCCACGGGCAACCTCGACCCCGCGATTTCGCTGGGCATTATGAAGCTGCTCGAGCGCATTAACCGTACCGGCACCACCGTGATCGTCGCCACGCACGACCGCGAGATGGTCGATAGCATGCACCGTCGCGTGATCGCCCTCGAGGGCGGCCACGTAATCCGCGACCAGGAGAGGGGAGGTTACGGCAACTATGGCACCAACTAACGTGGGCTATTCGCTCAAAGAGGCTATCAGCCACTTCTTCCGTAACTGGACCACCTCGCTCGGCGCCGTCATCACGATCTTCCTTTCGCTGTTTATCATCGGCCTGTTCATTATGGGTTCCGCGATGCTGAACTCCGTGATCGGTACCGTCGAGGATCAGGTTGTCATCAATGCCTTTATTAGCGATGACGCCGATCAGGCAGATGTTCAGGCCTTTGAGGCCGAGCTCAAGACGTGGAGCAACGTCAAGTCCGTGACCTATAAGGATAAGGACGACGCGCTGGCCGAGTACACGAGCAAGATGTCGGGCAACGCCGACGCCACCATGAGTGCGCTCGACGGCCAGAACCCGCTGCCCGCCTCGTTTGCGATTGAGATGGACGATCCGTCTCAGGTCGAGAGCACGGCCAAGAAGCTCAAGAAGAACGCCGACTTCCAAAAGATCGCGGACGACGGCGACGTCAACGCGAGCGTGCTGTATGGCCAGGAGGAAGTGAGCCGCCTGTTCCAGGTGACCAACTACATTCGTATCGCCGCCGTGGTGCTCGTCGGCCTGCTGACCTTTATCGCGTTCATCTTTATCAACAACACGATTCGCCTGTCCATTACGGCGCGTCGTCGCGAGATTGCGATTATGCGCCTGGTGGGCGCCAGCAACGGCTTCATTCGCGGGCCGTTCATTACCGAGGGCGTGTTGCAGGCCATTCTGGGCTCGCTGCTTTCCATCGGTGTTTTGGAGCTGCTGCGCAATCTGATGATTCCGCGCCTGCAGGCGAGCGTCGGCTGGATGTCGTTTGCGCTGCCGATGCAGTACTATCTGGTGACCTACGCCGCACTGATTCTTGTCGGCGTGCTCATCGGCCTCTTTGGCTCTGCCATCGCCATGCGCCGTTATCTGCGCGTGTAGGTATGCTTGGAATTCGTTCCTTCCAACGGGTCGTTCCTTTTGGGACGGCCCGTTTTTTGATCCCTAGGGGACGGAGGAAAACGGATCACTCGAATAGACCGACCCCCTAAGTGATCCGTTTTCCTCCGTCCCCTAGGGATCATTTGGGTAGACTCTTGGGGTGTAAACGGCTATCGATAGTAAGGAGGCGCCATGGGGCGCAATAACAAACATAAGCGTGGAGCTCGCAATAAACGCGGGCCGGTGCGCAGCGAGCGTCGTCCAAGCATGACTGGCCGCGTGCAGCTCCATGAGCACAGTGCCTATGTCATAACCGAAAACGGCGACTACAAGGTCATGGGCCGCGGCAAGCGCGAGATCATGGATGGCGATACCGTTGCCGTGAGCATTAAGAACAGCCCGCATGGTGAGCGTCGCGCCGTGATCGAGGGCGTCATCGAGCGTGCCGCCATCAGCGTGGTGGGTACGTATCAGACGGCCGGCCCGCTTGGTGTGATCGAGCCGCTCGATTCGCGTCTCAAAGCCGATTTCTTTATTTTGCCCGAGGACACTTCGGCGGAGCGCCTGGGCGTGCGTCCTGGCGATGTCGTCGTCGCGCGCATCCTAACGTATCCGACGCGTCTGGAATCGGGCATGGTGACGATCGATCGCCGCATTGGCGGCGATGACGCGCCCGATTTGGGTGTTCAGTATGTGATGGCGCGTTATGGCTATACCGACAGCTATCCCGAGGCCGCACTTGCCGAGGCCGAGGCGCTTACGCTCGATGTGACCGCAGCGCTTAAAGACCCGCTTCGTCGTGACCTGCGCGATCGTTTTGTCATCACCATCGACCCGGTTGATGCGCGCGACTTTGACGATGCCATCTCGCTCGAGCGCACGCCCGAGGGCGGCTATAAGCTGGGCGTGCATATCGCCGACGTTTCGCACTATGTTGCCTGGGACGGGCATATCGACCTGGAGGCCCGCCATCGCACGACGTCGGTGTACCTTGCCGATCGCGTGCTTCCCATGCTGCCCGAGCGCCTGTCTAATGACCTGTGTTCCCTGCGCCCCGATGAGGATCGCCTGGCGTTTACCGTCGACATCGAGCTTGACGCGCAGGGCCGTGTGCGTCATTATGATCCCTATCCCAGTGTGATTCGCTCGCGTGTGCGTATGGACTATGACGGTGCCGAGGCGCTGCTGGTGCGTGCCGGCGCAGTTGAGTATTCCGTGTTGGAGGGCGCTGCGGAGGATGTCGCTGTGGCCGAAGCCTCGCGCGAAAAAGCGCTTGAGCGCGGGCTTGCGTGCGAGGACACTGCTCACAGCTGTAACGTTGACCTGGCCGATTTCCTGGTCGCCGCAAACGAACTCGCGGAGCTTCGGCGTCGCATACGTCGCGCACGCGGTTCGGTCGACTTTGATACGGCCGAGATTCGCGCGCTGCTGGATGAGGACGGCGTGCCTGTGCAGATTGTGGCACGCGAGCGTTCCTGCGCAACCTCGCTTATCGAGGAGGCAATGCTGCTGGCTAACGAGTGCGTGGCCGAGTGGCTGGCCGACCGCGATATCGAGGCGTGCTATCGTGTGCATGATGACCCCAGCCCCGACAGCCTACACGGTGCTGCTGTGGCGCTGACGCAGCTCGGCATCATCGATGATCGCCGTGCGGCGGGCATTGCCCTGGGAAGTCCCGACGAGTTGCAGGCGACGGTTGACGCCGCTGCCGGTACGGCTAACGCGCCGCTCGTCAACACCCTTCTTCTGCGCAGCATACAGCGAGCGTTGTACAAGCCGCGCAACGAGGGTCACTTTGCGCTCGCCGCGCCGTGCTACTGCCACTTTACGAGCCCCATTCGCCGTTACCCCGATCTGGTGGTGCATCGCGTGCTCAAGCTGCAGCTGGCATACGAGCAGCTGGGTGGAAAAGACGCCTTGGTGCGTACGCCGAGGCTGATCGGAAAAGGCAGAGAGTCGCTTCCGCGCATCCTGCCGCAAATCTGCCGCGCGTGCAGCGACGCCGAGCGTGCGGCCGACGCTGCCAGCCATGCGACGCAAAAAATCAAGATTGCTCAGTACTACGAGGACCGCCTGGGCGAGCGCTATGCCGGAACGGTCTCGTGGGTCAGCAGCATGGGACTATTCGTGCGTCTCGATCTGACGCAGGTCGAGGGCCTGGTTTCCATTAAGAGCTTGGGTAACGAGTGGTTTGAGTTTGACGAGGACGCGCTCACATTGACGGGTGCCGACACGGGACGCCGTTTTGAGTTGGGGCAGCGCGTGATTATCGAGGTCTCGCGTATCAACACTACTCGCGGACATTTGGACTTTAAGCTCATTCATTAACCGGTACGGAGTGAGTATCGGCAAAGCGGACAGGGCGGTCTTTCGGGGCCGCCCTCTTTGCGTGTCTCTTGATTGCCCTGCCATGAGCTCGGCCGCTTCTTCATATGCTTTTGGGAGATAGGACCTACCAAAACAAGCCTGTCCCTTTTTGGCAGGTTTACGAGAAAGCTGGGATGTTGTGGCAACGGTGTATGGGTATGCGCGGGTGAGCTCGCGTGATCAAAATTTGAATCGCCAGTTGGATGCGCTGAGCGCCTATGGCGTGGAGCCGGCGAATGTCTTTGCCGACCGTGCGAGCGGTAAGGACTTTGATCGCCCGCAGTATCGGGAATTGCTTCATGCCTTGGCTTCCGGTGATGTGTTGGTGGTGCTTTCCATCGATCGGCTGGGTCGAAACTATAGCGAGATACTCGAGGAGTGGCGTCGTATAACCAAGGAACTTGGTGCGGCCATCGTTGTGCTGGACATGCCGTTGCTCGATACGCGTGCGAGAGATTGCGGCGGATCGGATGTGACCAGCACGCTGATCGCCGATATCGTTTTGCAGCTGTTGAGTTATATGGCGCAGGTGGAACGAGAGAACATCCACCGTCGTCAGGCGGAGGGAATCGCGGCGGCGCGGGCGCGCGGTGTGCGTTTTGGTCGGCCCCGCAAGCCGTGCCCTCCGCAATTCGAACGAGTGCGCGATATCTATGAGGCGGGCAATATTACCCGGAGTCAGGCGGCAAAGCGCCTAGGCGTGTGCGTGGGGACCTTCGATCGCTGGATGCGCGAGACGGAGTAGGGCTGTCGGGGACGCGGGCTCAACGGCTACCGTCGCCCATCCAGACCCACTTGCCCCCGTTTGCATGTGGATGGGCACCAACATCCGTCGTGTCGCCCATACCGTAGAGTTCTTCTTTGTTGGGCTGTTTGTCTCGTTGGCGGCGGTGTGCTTGGATAAGCGCACGACCTGTCCCATTGGCGCCCACGCGAGACGCTGTTAACAACCCTGTTACGAATAATGCGACCTTGATGAATCATTTTGTGTCGCGCGTATTTCCGAGCGGTCGGATTTGAGGGGCGAGTGGTAGAATGCCCGCCCTTTGTGCGCCATGATGCGGCACAATGTACCGTAAAAGCTGTTTATATCCGGTACGAATCGTTCGTTGGTCTTTAATTCTTCTCAACGGAGGTGTTTGAGATGGCAAACGGATTGCTTTTAAGGCTTCGCGAGCGTGAGCTCAGCGCAAGTCCGGCGGAGCGCAATGTCATCGCATACGTGAGTGCTCATCCGCATGAGGTGGTCGGGCTGTCCGTCCGCGGTCTTGCCGATGCCACGTTCTCCTCGCCCTCGAGCATTTTGCGCTTTTGCAAGCGCTTGGGTTTTGCGGGCTACAAGGAGTTCCAGCGCGAACTGATTGCCGAACTTGCGCTCCTGGGCGACAGAAAGGACGTTGCCCTCGAGGACATCTCCGTGGATGACAGCGTCGAACGTATCGTGGGGAAGGTGATGAAAAGCAACGTGCGCACGATCGAGGCGACGGCGCGAACACTCGATTACACCGTTTTGGAACGATGTGCAGCCTATCTTAAGCGGGCGCGCATGGTCAATCTGTTCGGTATTGGTGCTTCTCGCTTGGTTGCACACGATCTGGCACAAAAGCTCATGCGTGTCGACAAGGAATGCCATCTGTACGATGACTGGCACGACCAACTCTTGTGCGCCAAGAACATGCACGAAGGCGATATCGGCATTGCTTTTAGCTACTCGGGCTTAACGCAAGAAGTGCTGGACTGCACCGCCGAGGCCCAACGCCACAACTGTCCCGTTGTGGCCGTGACCAAAGTAGATGGATCGTCCAAGCTTGCCACCATGGCCGATGCCGTGCTCGGCGTTGCTGCAAGCGAGCCCTTGGTCCGCAGCGGTGCCATGGCCTCGCGTATGGCTCAGCTTATGGTTGTCGATGCCCTCTACGCTGCTTACGTTGCGAGCGATTACGAACGGGCGACGCATGTCATCAAGCAAAACTACATCGAGAAACAGGAAAGATGAGGTGAACAAAATGCTCGATTTAACAAAATTCACGACAGAACAGCGAAATCAAAAGTCAATGGACCTCGACACGATGACATCGCTGCAAATCGTCACGACGATGAACGATGAGGATCTTCGCGCCGTCCAATCGGTCACGAAAGTGTTGCCCCAGGTTGCCACGGCAATCGACTGGGCTGCCGAGGCGCTCGAGCGCGGCGGACGCGTCTTTTATATGGGCGCGGGCACGAGCGGTCGTTTGGGCGTGCTCGACGCGTCGGAGTGCCCACCCACGTTTGGCGTATCGCCCGATCTGATTGTCGGACTCATTGCCGGAGGCGAGAGGGCGTTTATCAAGGCTGTCGAAGGTGCCGAGGATAGCGAGGAACTTGGCGCGAGTGACCTGCGGGAACATGGGCTCTCCTCCAAGGATCTCGTCGTTGGTTTGGCGGCAAGCGGTCGTACCCCCTATGTGGTGGGCGGCCTCGCGTACGCCAAGGCAACCGGGTGCAAGACCATTGCTATCGCCTGCAACCAGGGGTCGAGGATTGGGGAGGACGCAGATCTTGCCATAGAGCCCGTGCCCGGCCCCGAGGTGCTTACCGGCTCAACGAGGCTCAAGGCGGGAACGGTCCAAAAGCTCATTCTCAATATGATTTCGACCGGTGCCATGGTCAAGATTGGCAAGGTGTACCAAAACTTGATGGTCGATGTGCAGCAAACGAACGAAAAGCTGGTGGTACGCGGCCAGAACATCGTGATGGAAGCAACCGGCTGTACACGCGAGCGCGCTGTTCGGGCACTTGCAGATGCCGGCGGCCACGTTAAAACCGCTATTGTCTCGGTGCTGCTGGGCTGCGATGCCGAGCAGGCTGCGGTGGCTCTTGAGCGGGCGCGCGGCCATGTCCGTGCTGCGGTGAGTGGCCATGAGAAGAGCAATGCCGATGCCCAATAGGTGCACGGCGTGAGCGGATATGACATCAAGAAGAGATACCCAATACAAGGAGGAGTTATGACGAACAAAGAGCTGGCTCAAAAGCTGCTGGACCTTTTGGGCGGTAAAGACAACGTGCTGGCAAACGCGGCGTGCATGACGCGTCTGCGCGTGACCGTCAAAGATACGGGCAACGTCGACACGGAGGGTATTAAGGCACTCGATGGCGTAATGGGCCTGGTCGAGGACGACACGATGCAGATCGTGCTGGGTCCGGGCAAGGTGAATAAGGTGCTCGAGGAATTCTCCAAGCTCACCGGCCTTGCGAAAGGCGTTGCCGACGAGAGTGTGGTTGACGCTGCGGCCACAAACAAGGCCGCGCAGAAGGCCAAGTACGAGTCCAAGCCGGTTCAGGCCTTCCTCAAGAAGATTTCCAATGTCTTTGTTGCCCTGCTCCCCGGCATTATTGCGGCTGGCCTTATCAACGGTATCTGCAACGTCATTAATGTCTCGACGGCCGGTGCGCTTGCAGGTGAGTGGTGGTATCAGGGCATTCGCTCCATGGGCTGGGCCCTCTTTGCCTATCTGCCCATTTTGGTGGGCTATAACGCGGCGCGCGAGTTTGGTGGCTCCGCTGCGTTGGGCGGTATTGCCGGCATGATGTGCATCGCTAACAGTGCTATGCCTCTGCTCGCGCCTGGCGCCGCCGATCCCAGCACCGCTATTCTGCTGCCGCTCACCAATGCACAGTACAATCCCGCCGCGGGCGGCATGATCGCAGCTCTCATCGCAGGCGCATTTTTCGCCTGGATGGAGCGTCAGATTCGCAAGGTCATGCCCAACGCGCTCGATACGTTCCTGTCCCCGCTGCTGGTGCTCATCATCGGCGCCTTTGCTTTGATGCTTGTCATCCAGCCGGTTGGCGCTTGGCTGACGACCGCGATCTTTAGCGTCCTCACCTTTATCTTTGAGAAGCTGGGCGTTCTGGGCGGCTATATCCTGTCGGCAGGCTTCTTGCCGCTGGTGTCCGTTGGCCTGCATCAGGCACTTACGCCGATCCACGCTATGCTCAACGATCCCGACGGCGCTACCAAGGGCATCAACTACCTGCTGCCCATCCTTATGATGGCTGGCGGCGGTCAGGTCGGTGCCGGTCTGGCGCTGTACTTTAAGACCAAGAACGCCAAGCTTAAGAAGTATGTCGCAGAGTCCATTCCCGTTGGCATCCTGGGCGTTGGCGAGCCTCTGATGTATGCCGTTACGCTGCCGCTTGTCCGCCCGTTTGTGACGGCCTGCCTGGGTGCCGGATTTGGCGGTGCGCTCGCGGCACTGCTTCACATCGGCACGGTTTCTCAGGGCGTTTCCGGTCTGTTTGGCCTGCTGATTGTCGTTCCCGGCCAGCAGCTCGGCTACGTTGCCGCTATGCTGCTTGCCTATGCCGCCGGCTTTGTCCTGACGTGGTTCTTCGGCGTCGACGAGCAGAAGATCAACGAGTTCTTTGGCGAGTAGCTTGATGCTGCGCGCTATGTCATTCGAGCGTCATGACGTGCCGCAGATCTCTTGATGCTATGGTTGTGCCGGCGGGGCTAACTGCTCCGCCGGCCTTTTTTAAAGGAGAATCGAAGCGTGAGAACGGGTATTTCTGTCTATCTTTCCAGTCCCCTGCAGGATATCGAGCGGACGATTGAACATGGTGCCGCGGCGGGTGCGCGCTATGCGTTTACCTCGCTGCATATTCCCGAGGATGGGGGAGCGGCATATGCCGATAAGGTTCGCCAGGTGCTGTCGCTGCTTTCCGCTCGCGGTATTGCGCTCATTGCCGATGTGGGGCCGCGCACGTGCGATTTGCTGGGCCTTGAACGCATGGAGGATTTGCGCGATCTGGGACTGGAATACCTGCGCCTGGATTACGGCTTTAGTGCCCAGCGGGTCGCGGAGCTGTCCGGTGTATTTCGCATTGTGGTCAATGCATCGACGGTGAGTCCTGATGAAATCGCATCGTGGCGAGAAGCCGGCGCCGACGTGACTCGTTTCGCCGCCTGCCATAATTTTTACCCCAAGCCTTATACCGGTTTAGCTCTTGAAGATGTTGCTCGGACGAATCTTCGTCTTGCGGCGCTCGGCTTTGAAATCATGGCTTTTGTGCCGGGCGATGCCAACGTTCGTGGGCCGGTATTCGAGGGATTGCCGACGGTTGAGGCGCAACGCGGTCGCGCGTCAAAGGTTGCCCTCAACATGCTTGAGCTCGCACATGGCGCCGATTGCGACATTGTTTTGGTCGGCGACCCCGATCTTTCCGAAGCGGGTTGGGCGCAGTTTGCCCAGATTTCCGCGGGGTATGTTGACATGCCGTGCCAGCTCGACCCCGGATACTCCTATTTGTTGGGTCAAGTCCATCACGATCGGCCTGACTCGAGCGCCCTTATTTTTAGGTCTCAGGAGTCGCGTACGTCGCTTAAGCCGGATTCCGTGTCGACGGATGCCGGTGCAGGTCTGCCGCGAAAAGCGGGGTCGATTGCTGTGAGCAATAGCGGCTATGGGCGCTACGAAGGCGAGTTTGAGATTGCGCGGGTCGATCTTTCCGGTGACGAGCGCATGAACGTTGTAGGCCATATAGCGCCCGAGGCGATGGAGTTGCTGCCGTTCGTTAAGCGAGGCTTTGGGGTGCGGTTCGTTTAGCGTGTGGCGCATGGACTACAATTGCCCCATTGCGCGAATGCACCACGTTTGTCGCGTGCTCGCATTGGCCGATCTATATTTGGAGGATTCTCATGACCGTACTGTTTGTTGAATATCCCAAATGCTCGACGTGTAAAAAGGCCAAGGCCTGGTTGGACGAGCATGGGGTTGAGTACATCGATCGCGATATTGTTACAGACAATCCTTCGGCTGAGGAGCTTGCGACCTGGATTGCGCGTTCGGGGCTGCCGGTGCGTCGCTTCTTTAATTCGTCGGGCATGAAGTATCGAGAGCTTGGCCTGAAGGCGCGTCTGGATGCAGGGATGACGGATCAGGAATGTTACGAGCTGTTGGCGACCGACGGCATGCTGGTTAAGCGTCCGCTGCTGGTGGGCGATGACTTTGCGATTCCAGGCTTTAAGGAAGCAACCTGGGCCGAGGCGCTGCTGTAACAACTGCGGAAAGCGTGTCTCGTTCTGAGCGCAAATTCTGGGATGCGCTTTCCGCCGGCAGGTTCGCTCCGGTCAGTCCTCGAACTGTGCCCACTTATGCGGGTCGTAGATCTTTACCTGTTTGTTGGGCTTGCCGCTCCAGTACTCTTCGTCCATAAAGGGTAGATATGCCTGAATGCCGGGGCAGATGAACGGGATTCGCTGTGCTTGCAAACGGTCGCGTTGGCGTTGCTCCAAATGGGTCTCCGAAATCACGACGGGAATACCGGATAGCTCCACGAGGCTTGCCTGAACTCGCTTGAGGTCGGGTAGCGCCGCGTGCCATGCCATTCGCATCATCAAAAATGAGGCCCCGCGATACGTTGCCTGCATGACTGTGATGGCGGGTCGTAGCGTGGGATGAATTTTGTGCCGATCTGGCCAAGGGATAGCAGTTATCTCGAGGCCGAGGGTCTCCCATGGGTAATCAAGCTCATCATCCATGTCGCCTCGATATCCGCGCGATAATTGGTGTCCTGATTGTGTCACTATTGACGGCGACCAGGATGCAACAATCTGCCAACGGTGGCTATGGTGCGCTTGCGGTATTTTGACCCCTTGCATGCGGTTTGGCTTCACGGGTCCTTCATGGGTCGGGGCAAATTGGCCGATTTTCAAAAAAGTTAAAAATGGGGCTTGCGCCGCCGTAGAACTTCCCGTATATTTCTTTCTTGCGCAAAGGCACAGCCGAGCGCAGCGATGCAGTCATTGGGATGTCGTCTAATGGCAGGACAGCGGATTCTGGTTCCGTCAATGGGGGTTCGACTCCCTCCATCCCAGCCATTGCATTTGCTACATATGGCCCGTTCGTCTAGCGGTTTAGGACGCCGCCCTCTCAAGGCGGAGATCACCAGTTCGAATCTGGTACGGGCTACCACAAAATGAACGCCCGGGCCTCGCAAGAGACCCGGGTTTTGTGTATACGCCGAATGTGTGGAATGAGCCGCGTTTCACCCGGACCGAGGAGTTGCCATGGACCTGCCCATCAGCCTACAAGACATTACGTATGCCGAGAATTACCTGGCGCAGGGAGACTTGGCAACGGCGACGCCGCTGTTGGAACGTCTGGTTGAGCTCGCCGAGGAGTATATCGATGCCGAGTGCAAGACGGAGGAGAACCGCCAGTACTTTAGCTTCGATAGCAAGTTTGAGCGTCTGGCCTACCGTCGTGTGGAAAAAGATCCGCGCGAGCTGGTGCAGGTCGAGGTGCCCTTTGATCGCCTGTATTCCGACATGGCGTTTGCCTACATTCGCCAGCAGGATTATGTGAGTGCTCGCAACGCCTTGATGCAAGCCGTGCGCTGGGACCCCATGAACTGCAACTACCGCCTGGATCTTGCCGAGCTATTCCGCGCCCTCGAGGACAAGCAGGAGTGGGCTTCGCTTTCGTTTTCGGTGTTAGAGCGTGCGAGCGACGGCAAGTGCGCCGCCCGCGCCTACGCCAACTTGGGCCAGTATTTCCTTGAGCCCGAGACCGAGAACGTCTCGGCGGCCGTGGGTTGCGCGCGCCTGGCGCTGCGCTTGGCCCCTGGCGATACGCATACGACACGCCTGCTCAACAAGATTCATACTGCCTATCCCGATGCCGCCGAGGAGAGCGACGAGCACGTGATGGGCGAGCTGGCGTTGCAGGGCGTACCGACCTCGCCTTCGGCCGAGATTGCCATTTGCCTGATTATGTGTGCGACCGACGCTGCGAGCGACGGTGATAAGCAGGAGGCTACGCGCCTGACGGTCCGTGCCCGCGATCTGGTGGGCGAGGAGGCATGCGCGGCGATCATTAAGCTGGTGCGCGAGAGCGATGCCGAGCTCAACGCCGAGCGCAAGGCAAAGCGCGCAGGCGACGACAAGGGAGCCGACGGCGTCAAGGAGGCCGGCGATGCCCAGTAAGCGCGAACGCAAGCTCATTTCCAAGAATCGCTCGGCGCATCACGAGTACTTTATCGACGAGACGTTCGAATGTGGCATTGAACTGAGCGGTACCGAGGTCAAGTCGATTCGCGAGCGCGCCTGTCAGATCACTGACACTTTTGCGCTGATTCGCGGCGGCGAGTGCTGGCTGGTGGGGTTGCATATTCACCCTTACAGCCATGGTGGCGTGTGGAACCGTGATCCCGATCGCCGGCGCCGCCTGCTGCTGCATCGCAAGGAGATCGATTTTCTTGACGGCAAGCTGCGCAACCGCGGCTATGCGCTGGTGCCGTTGGAGCTCTACTTTAATACCGATGGTCGCGTAAAGTTGCTGTTGGGTCTGGGCCGCGGCAAAAAGCTTTACGACAAGCGCGATGATATGGCCAAGCGCGACGTCCAGCGCGAAATCGATCGCGCCCTCAAGGAGCGTAACCGCTAGGCGCTCTGTATAAGTTGCGGTGGAATACGGACTGTTTTGCCTGTTTGAGGGGCTATTCAGTCCCTATTTCACCGCAACTGCGGGCGTCTCATCTCCCTTACTGTTCTGACACATATGTCTCAAAGGCGGCGTCCGTTATGGGCGTCGCCTTTTTTGTGGGTACATACATCCATGAGGTTCAATCCCGGGTTAGGGGAGTGGTCGTTATGGACAAAACTGCGTTCTTTACGATGCCGAGTGGCCTGTATGTGGTGAGTGCTGCGGCCGACGGGCTGCGTGCCAGCTGCGTCATCAACACGGCGGTGCAGGTGACGTCCATGCCGCCGCGCATCTCGGTTGCCGTGAATAAGGAAAATGTCACGTCTGGTGTTATCTCGTCTGCCAAGGCCTTTGCGCTGACCGTGATCGATCAGACGGCCGATATGCTCTACATTGGCAACTTTGGATTCCGTACTAGCAGCGACTATGACAAATTTGCCAAGTACGAGACGCGCGAGACCGCGCTGGGCATGCCCTATGTTCCCGAGCATGCGGCGGCCTTGTTTAGCTGCTGTTTGATTGACACTGTTGACGTGGGCACGCATCTACTGTTTATCGGCGAGGTCGAGGATGCCGAGCGCCTGAGCGACGAGACGCCGCTCACCTACGATTACTACCATAAGGTCCTGAAGGGCAAGACGCCTCCGAAGGCGTCCTCGTATCAAGGCTAGAAATGTTTTAAAAATACTTGCATTATATTATTGAGAATATATACTAATAAGCAAGTACACCAGCAGTCACGTTCGAGAGGAGAACATCATGGCTGAGGAAAAGAAGACGTATAAGTTCGTGTGCATCGTTTGCGGTTATGAGGTTGAGGTCGACACGCCCGAGCTGCCCGAGGATTACGTGTGCCCGGTCTGCGGCGTCGGTCCCGATCAGTTTGAGCTCGTCGAGGAGTAGCTCGCAGGCACACGACTTGCAGCAACACATAGCTCTGTCCAAGGGCCCCGGTCGGATATCCCGGCCGGGGCCCTTTTCCTCCGTCCCCAAGGGATCACGGCTGCTGTTAGCCGATCCTGTCTGTCGTGAGTCCGGCCGACCTTTGGTCTTAATCTGTAACATCTAACGGCTCAAAACGGGTCTTCCTGTTACAGATTGAGACAAAAGGTTGGAGCTGAAGAAATGTCTCGATCTGTAACATCTAGAAGTGGAAATTGGGCCCACTTGTTACATATCGAGACAAACCAAAACCGTCCGGCAGAAGATCTCAATCTGTAACATCTAGCAGTCAAAACGGGGTCTACGTGTTACAGATTGAGACAAACGGAGCTGTCCCTCGGAATGATCTCGATCTGTAACATCTAGACATCAAAAGCGTGTCTATCTGTTACAGATCGAGACGTTTGCCTGGGTAGGTGCCCCGCCCCATTACATCCCTGTCAACAACACGACATCGAGAATCGTCACGATGGCACCGATCCCCACGAGCAACGCGTTGAGCGGGCGCGAGTTGGCGTATTTGCCCATGACGCGGGGCGAACTGGTGAGTCGTATGAGCACAAAGACCGTAATCGGCAGCTGAAGCGACAGCAACGCCTGACTCCAAATGAGACCCTCAAAAGGATTCGGGACGACCAGGCACGCCGCCACTGCGCCGACGAAACAGGCCGCCACCCCGATCGAGGAATGTCGGTCGTGGATGTCGTATTCCTCGTCGAACATGCCCGCGGTGATGGTGCCCGCCGCCATGCCCGCCGTCACGCTACTCGATATGCCCGCAAACAGCAGTGCCACCGCAAAGATGATTGAGCTTGCCGGGCCCAGAATGGGGGAGAGCGTGGCCGCTGCGACCGCGAGGTCGTCTACGACAATGCCGTGCGCAAAGAAGGTCGTTGCGGCCAGGATGACCATGGCCGAGTTGATTGCCCAGCCCACGCCCATCGAAAAGAGCGTGTCGAAGAGCTCGTAGCGCAGACGTTCTTCGATAACTCGCTCGCCTTGGCCTTCGAAGTGCATGGATTGGATGACTTCGGAGTGCAGGAAGAGGTTGTGGGGCATAACGACCGCGCCTAGGACGCTTACGATAATCGCGGCCGAGCCGGTGGGCATACTGGGTGTGATCCAGCTTGTGGCGGCTTGCGGCCAGTCGACCTTGACTAGTGCAAGCTCGGCTAAAAACGAGAGTCCCACCACGCCCACGAAGGCGATGATCCATCGCTCGGCGCGTTTGTAGGAGCTTGTCATGAGCATGGCAATCGATACTGCCGCCACGATGATGCAGCCGGCGCGCACGGGCAGCCCAAAGAGCATTTGAAGCGCGATTGCACCGCCCAGGACTTCGGCCATGGCGGTGGCGACCGTGGCTAGATACGCGCTGCCGAGTATCGCACGCCCGACGAGGCGGGGCAGGTGGCGCGTCGTGGCCTCGGCAAGACACGTGCCCGTGGCGATGCCCAGGTGCGCCGCGTTGTGCTGCAGCACGATGAGCATGATCGTGGACAGCGTGACGATCCACAGCAGCGTGTAGCCAAACTGCGAGCCCGCGGCCATATTGGAGGCCCAATTGCCCGGGTCGATAAAGCCGACGGTCACGAGCAGCCCGGGGCCGATATGCCGCGCAATGTCTAGGCCTCCGTGACCGCCGGTGCGCCGGGAACCAAAGTGTTGTTTGAGATGGTTGAGCATGGTGCGCTCCTGCGTGCCGTTTGCTTGACGCCGCAAAGGATACTCGTTTTAGGCCCAAAAGTTAACCAAGACTGACAAAATTGCTGTATTTGAATAGGATGCTGAAAGGGGGCTGCCGAAATGTCTTGATCTGTAACAACTAGGGATGGAAATTGGGCCTAGGTGTTACAGATCGAGACAGGAAGAAATGGTCCTATGGAATATCTCGATCTGTAACAGCTGACCGCCAAAACCGGTCCCTCGTGTTACAGATTGAGACATTCGGAACCGTCTCTCGAAAACATCTCAATCTGTAACAGTTAGTCGTCGAAATTGGGTCTTCCTGTTACAGATCGAGATGTTTGAAGCGGCGAGCTTACAGGCCGAACTTGGGGCCTATGTTGTCGCCCTTGAGGTCGGTGGTGTCCACTCGCAGGGCGCGCGTTACGCGATTGTTTCGAAACGGGCGGGAAACACAACGGGCCGGCGATGCTCCTAGTATGCCTATTCAACTGACTGTCTAATATCTAGGGGAGGATCGCGATGCAGGCAGATTCCGCTCAGCAGCAGGGCCTTTATCGCCCCGAATTCGACCACGACGCATGTGGCATCGGCGCGCTTGCCGATATCAACGGTGAGCGCCATCACCAGATTCTGGACGATGCGCTGTCCATTCTGGTCAACTTGGAGCACCGCGGCGGCACGGGACTCGAGAAGAACACTGGCGACGGCGCTGGCATCCTGTTCCAGGTTCCGCATCACTTTTTCCGTAAAGAGGCTCAAAAGTGCGGCCAGATTCTGCCGGCAGAGGGCGACTATGGCGTGGCCATGCTGTTCTTTCCGCAGGACGACAAGGGCGTAGAGGATGCCCGCCGCGTGTTTGAGGAGGGCTGCGCCGAGGCCGACGTGCCGCTGCTCTTTTGGCGCGAGGTGCCGGTCGACCCGCACGACCTGGGCGAGACGGCCCGCGCCTGCATGCCCACTATCCTGCAGGTCTTCCTGGGCCGTCCGGACGACACGCCCGCCGGCGATGCCTTCGAGCGCCGCCTGTACGTGTGCCGCCGCACCATCGAAAAGAAGGCCGACGCCGAGTTTGCCCTGCGCGACAAGATCTTCTACGTGTGCTCCATGAGCTCGCGCACCATCGTGTACAAGGGCATGCTGGTCGCCACGCAGATGCGCCGCTTCTTCATCGACCTCAACGACGCCGCCGTCAAGACGGCCGTGGCGCTCGTCCACTCGCGCTACTCCACCAACACCACGCCCAGCTGGGAGCGCGCGCACCCCAACCGCTTTATCATCCACAACGGCGAGATCAATACCCTCAAGGGCAACGTCAACTGGATCCGCGCCCGCGAGCCCAACCTGTACAGCCCCGTGCTGCAGCATGATCTTGAGCGCGTGATGCCCATCATCAACCGCGAGGGTTCCGACTCCGCGATTCTGGACAACGTGCTCGAGTTCTTGGTCATGAACGGTCGTCCGCTCACGCGTGCCGCGTCCATGTTGCTGCCCGAGCCGTGGGACCACAACGACAGCCTGAGTGAGGAACGCCGCGCCTACGACGCTTACCAGTCCATGCTCATGGAGCCGTGGGACGGCCCGGCCGCCATCGCCTTTACCGACGGCCGCACGCTGGGCGCCGTCCTCGACCGCAACGGTCTGCGCCCCGCCCGCTACTATGTGACGCGCGACGGTCGCTTTATGCTGGCAAGCGAGGTGGGCACCATCGAGGTAAGCCCCGAGAACATCCTGACGAGCGGCTGTCTGGGGCCGGGCCAGATGCTCGAGGTCGATTTTGCCCGCGGCCGCGTCATCTACAACGACGAGCTGCGCGCCCGCTATGCCAAGGAAAAGCCTTACCGCGACTGGATTGCCGAGGAGACGCTGACCGTTGACGCGCTTGATAAGCCCGTTGCGACAACGCCCGCCGAGGACGCCGAGGTACCCGTCGCCGTGCGTATGGCCAAGCTCGGCTACCACTGGGATGACGTTGACGAGGTCGTGCGTCCCATGGCCCGGCAGGGCAAGGCGCCGCTCGCCTCGATGGGCATCGATGCGCCGCTGGCCTGCCTGTCCAAGAAGACGCGTTCGTTCTTTGACTATTTCTATCAGCTGTTCGCCCAGGTCACGAATCCGCCGATCGATGCCCTGCGCGAGCACATGGTGACTTCGACCACGCTCTATCTGGGCAACCACGGCAACCTGCTCGAGGATTCCCGCACGGCCTGCCAGCTGGTGCGCTTGGAGCGCCCGTTGCTCAACGAGGAAGAGTTTGACCGCATCTGCGCCATCGACCGCGTGGGCTTTAAGACTCGCCGCTTCCGTGCCGTCTACCGCCGCGACGCCGGCGAGGGCGCACTGCAGGCTGCGCTCAAGCAGCTTGCCGAGGACGTTGAGGCTGCGGTCCGCGACGGCGTGAACATCGTGGTGTTGAGCGATCGTGCCGCTGCGGGCGAGGTGCCCGTGCCGTCGCTGCTCGCTGTGGGCTGCGTGCACAACCACCTGATCCGCGCCGGCGTGCGTACCTTTGCCGACATCGTGGTGGAGTGCGGCGACGCCGTGTCCCCGCATGACTTTGCGGCACTGGTGGGCTACTCCGCGAGCGGCATCTATCCGTACAACGCACATGCGTGCATCCGAGATCTGGCGGCACGCGGCGACCTGGACGTGACGGCCGAGCAGGGCATCGCCAACTACAACAAGGCTGCGACGGCGGGCATCGTCTCCATCATGTCCAAGATGGGCATCTCCACGGTGCAGAGCTACCACTCTGCGCAGATCTTCGAGGCCGTGGGCTTTACGCCGGAGTTCGTCAACGCGTACTTTGCCGGCACGGTGAGCCGTGTGGGCGGTATGGGTGTCGAGGACGTCGAGCGCGAGCAGAATGAACGCTATGACGCCGCGCTCGCCATTCTTAAGAGTCCGGCTCCCGATCAGCTGCCCACACTGGGCCTGACCAAGTGGCGCCCGCTCGGCGGCGAGGATCACCTGATCGATCCGCAGACCGTCTACTTGCTGCAGACCGCCTGCCGTGAGGACAGCTACGACACCTTTAAGGAGTACAGCGCCCGCCTGCACCGCACCGGCCGTGCCGTGCGCCTGCGCGACTTGCTCGACTTTGATGCCAGTGGCCGCACGCCGGTTTCGCTCGACGAGGTGGAGCCCGCGCTCAACATCGTCCGCCGCTTTAACACCGGCGCCATGTCGTACGGCTCCATCAGCAAAGAGGCGCACGAGTGCATGGCTATCGCCATGAACCGCCTGCATGGCCGTTCCAACTCGGGCGAGGGCGGCGAGGATCCGCGTCGCGAGACCCCGCTGGCCAACGGCGACTCCAAGAACTCAGCGATCAAGCAGGTGGCAAGTGCGCGCTTTGGCGTGACGAGCCGCTATCTTTGCAGCGCCTTTGAGATTCAGATCAAGATGGCCCAGGGTGCCAAGCCCGGCGAGGGTGGCCACCTGCCCGGCAAGAAGGTCTACCCCTGGATCGCCGAGGTCCGTCAGTCCACGCCTGGCATCGGCCTGATCTCGCCTCCGCCGCACCACGACATCTACTCCATCGAGGACCTGGCGGAGCTTATCTTCGATCTTAAGAACGCCAACCCCGGTGCGCGCGTGTCGGTCAAGCTGGTCAGCGAGGCCGGCGTCGGCACCATTGCTACCGGCGTGGCCAAGGGTGCCGCCGACAAGATTTTGATCAGCGGCCATAACGGCGGCTCGGGTGCCGCGGCGCGCGATTCCATTTGGCACGCCGGTCTGCCGTTGGAGCTCGGCCTTGCCGAGGCCCAGCAGACGTTGCTGCAAAACGGCCTGCGCTCCCGCGTGGTGCTCGAGGCCGACGGCAAGCTCATGGACGGCACCGATGTTGCCGTCGCCTGCTTGCTGGGCGCCGAGGAGTTTGGCTTTGCGACCATGCCGCTCATCTCCATGGGCTGCCTCATGCAGCGCGACTGCCAGCAGGACACCTGCCCGGCCGGCATCGCTACGCAAAACTGCCGCCTGCGTCGCGGCTTCCGCGGCAAGCCCGAGCACGTTGAGCACTTTATGCTCTTTGTTGCCGAGCAGCTGCGCGAGGTCATGGCGAGCCTGGGCTTCCGCACCGTCGACGAGATGGTCGGCCACCCCGAGTGCTTGCGCTGGATCGAGGTCCCGGGCAACCGCAAGGCCAACCTGCTCGATCTGTCGCCCGTGCTGGCGAGCGCGACCTGCGAGTTCGGTGCCCATATCCCGGGTGCCGATGGCCGCCACTTCCTGCCGCAGATGGCCGCGGACAGCGAGCTCGACAAGACGCTCGACTCCACGTTGTTTGTGCCCTATACGGCCGATGCCCGTGCGCACCTGCGTCCGATTCGCTTCCGCGCCGATATCGCCAACGTCAACCGCTGCGTGGGCACCATCCTGGGCAACGCGGTGACCAAGGCGCATCCCGAGGGCCTGCCCGCCGGCTCCATCACCATCGACTGCGATGGTTCGGCCGGTCAGAGCTTTGGCGCCTTCCTGCCGCGCGGCATTACGCTCAACGTCTGCGGCGACGCCAACGACTACTTTGGCAAGGGCCTTTCGGGCGGCGAGGTGTCGGTGCGACCCAACCCGCATGCGACCTACAAGTTCGACGAGAACATCATCGTGGGCAACGTTGCTTTCTTTGGTGCTACGAGCGGCCGCGGCTTCATTAACGGTCTGGCCGGTCAGCGTTTTGCCGTGCGCAACTCCGGTGCCACCGTGGTGGTCGAGGGATGCGGCAACCATGGCTGCGAGTACATGACGGGTGGTCTGGCGCTCATCCTGGGCGAGGTCGGGCAGAACTTCGCTGCCGGTATGACGGGTGGCGTGGCCTATGTCTTTGACCAGTACGGCACGCTCGATGCCCGTGTGAACCACGAGAGCGTTGAGCTCAAGGCCCCGACGGCCGGCGAGCTGGCGCAGATTCGAGAACTCATCCAGGAGCACGTGGACGCGACGCAGAGCCCGCGCGGCATTAAGCTGCTCTACAGCTTTGAGACGATGAGCAAGCACTTTGTGAAGGTCATTCCGACCGAGTACGAGCGCGTGCTGGCGATTGTCGCTGCGGGCGAGGCTGCCGGCAAGACGCATGCGCAGGCAGAGGAGCTGGCGTTTGACATTGTGACCGGTCGCGCGAGCGCCGCGGATGTCGCTCGCTTTGATGTCGCGGGCGGTGCCGCGGACGCTGCGTCCGTGGCTGCCAGCTCTGTTGCTTCGACCAAGAAGGAGGCGTAAGTGCCATGGGTAAGCCCGGTGCTTTTCTTGATATCGATCGCGTGACCCACGAGCTTCGCCCCGTGGAGGAGCGCAGCCATGATTTTGACCCGCTGTACGTGGAGCTCGATGACGACGCGCGCCGTGCCCAGGCGAGCCGCTGCATGATGTGCGGCGTGGCGTTTTGCCAGATGGGCGCGAGCTTTGGCAAGGCGCGCCCGAGCGGCTGTCCGCTGCACAACCTGATTCCCGAGTGGAATGAGCTGGTGTACCGCGGCCGTTGGGACGAGGCTGCCGAGCGCCTGTTGCTCACCTCGCCCATGCCCGAGTTTACGAGCCGTGTGTGCCCGGCGCTGTGCGAGGCCGCGTGCAACTTGGGATCGGTCGACGGCCAGCCCACGACGATTCACGATAACGAGCGCGCAATCAGCGACCACGAATGGGCAAACGGTGGCCCGCGTCGCTTTGAGCCGGCGGGGGAGGACGCGCCCTCGGTCGCCGTGGTTGGTTCTGGCCCGGCTGGTCTGGTGGCTGCATGGGAACTTGCGCGTCGCGGTGTCCGCGTGACGGTGTTTGAGCGTGACGATCGCCCGGGCGGCCTGCTCATGTACGGCATTCCCAACATGAAGCTCGAGAAGTCCGTGGTCGAGCGTCGCGTGGCGCTCATGCGTGAGTTGGGTATTGTCTTTGAGCTGGGTGCTGACGTTACGAACCCTGCGGTGGCGGCCAAGCTCAATGGCTTTGACGCCGTTGTGGTGGCTGTCGGTGCTCGTGCGCCCCGCGGTCTTTCGGCTACGAATGTGGATGCCCCGGGCGTGGTGTATGCCGTGGACTACCTGACGGCTTCGACCGTCTCGGTACTCGATGGCGGTGAGCCCGCGGTGAACGCGCGCGGCCTGGACGTTGCGGTCATTGGCGGCGGCGATACCGGCAACGACTGCGTGGGTACCGCGGTGCGCCAGGGTGCGCGCAGCGTGCGTCAGTTTGAGTTCTTGCCAGCCGCGCTCGATAAGCGCGCGGCGAGCAACCCTTGGCCGCAGTGGCCCAACGTTAAGAAGACCGACTACGGTCAGCAGGAGGCCATTGCCGCCATGGGTGGCGAGATGCGCGCTTGGGGCGTGGATACGCTCGAGGTGCTGCTGGACAAGAAGGGCGCGGCAGCGGGCCTGCGCGTGGTCGATCTGGATTGGTCGGCCGGCAAGCCCGAACGCATCGCGGGCTCCGAGCACGAGGTGCCGGCCCAGCTGGTGCTCATCGCCTGTGGCTTTACGGGTCCGGAGCACAGCGTGTTCGAAGCTGTCGGCGTACCTGTTGCCACGGCGGGCCGCCCGCTGCCTGTGATGGTCGCCGAGGGCTCGCATCTTGCGGCGCGTGTCGACGGCGTCGCCGCAGATGCCGCGCCGGTGTATGTGGCCGGCGACGCCCGCAACGGCAGCTCGCTCGTAGTGAGCGCCATGGCCGATGCCCTTGCCTGCGCCGCCGAGGTCGCCGAGACCTTGGGGCTGTAAGGTAGTCATTCAAGCGCGTCCCCAACGACTAGTCATTGGGGACGCGCTTTTTTGTCTAGTGGTCAGGGACACTCTTAACGTCTGACTGCTCATTTGCTGACGTGCGGGCTCGCGGTGCCTTGCTGTTTTCGTGATGGCTGCGGCTGGCAAGCTTAAAATCCCTGTTTATTTGCCTATGTTTAACTGGGGTTTTGTTTCGGTATAACGTATCGGTCAAGCGTTTCGTCAAGTATTCGGTCAGCATCTGGTTTGCAGCCTGATACCCATTTCGCCCGTGCTGGCGGCGACCACCGGCCCTCCTCGTAAGCTCAAATTGAGGTTCATCAGTTTGAGGAGGATGCCATGGCTGATCATGTTTTGGACCGGGGACGTCTGGCCGAGGCTGTCGGTAACGATATTGCCGACATGGCCCAGTTTTGGATGCTGCGCAAGTTTCAGTTTTTGGAGTCGGCGCGTACACAGTTCGAAGTGATAGTCGATCCATGGCTCAGCTATTGCGAGGAACCATCGCAAAGTGAAATCATGGCCTATAACATGGCATTTGCCGATTGGCTGCTGTTCGAGCGTCCCTATTACCATGGCAAGACGCTGCTTGAGCTGTATGTTGACGAGCCGCCGGCGTCGCTTTCGCCTGCTTCGCTCAGGCGGCTCGAGCAGGTGCGCGGCACACACTATTTCTCGCGCTTTGGCATTTTGGACAAGGATCCTGCGACTGGTATGGTCGCGCTGCGCGACACGCGCACCGACCGTCGTTTTGATGTTTACGACCCACATATCGTGCAAAAAGAGCACTGGCGCGATGGTGCGATTGCGGTGCGCATCGCGTGCGTTGACGATGTTTGGCTGACGGCGGGACAGCTCTACCTGTATGACATCGCGCGCCTGAGCGACACGGCGGTTGACGGGCCGGGCGCGGTGCATCCCGAGGACCTAGAGGACGGTTTCGACACCTCGTGCATCAGCTTCTTTTTACGCCTGGTCCGCGACATCATGGGCGCCCAGGGGCGGTATGTGAAGTCGCTCAATATTTATGAGCAGGAGTGGGAGTAGGGGATGGGCAATCGCAGCGTCGCCGCCTGTCTATCTGTCTCGGTCTGTAACGTCTAGGGACAAAAACCGGTCTAACTGTTACAGATTGAGACCAAGGTTGGATGCGGTGCCGAAAGATCTCGATCTGTAACAACTAGAGGCTCAAAGACTGTCTTCCTGTTACAGATCAAGACATTTGTCGGCGGCGGCAACAGCGGCGATGGCCCATTTCTCCGATGTGGTGGTGATGGAAGTGTCTAATACCGTTTTTAAACACAAGCGTGCAACGCGTAACACCTTGGCGCGGAATAGGATGCTTGCCAGGCTCACGGAGGCGGCTGAACAAGGCGTGCCGCTTGTGACGCACGACAATGCCGAGCTCATGTGGCTGCGGCGCCATGTGGGCACAGACGATATTGCGGAGCCCGAATCGCACCTTTTCTGTTTTCAGCATGAATGGGATGCGTTGACGCCGCCGGAGCGGGCGCGGTGGACCATCAAGGGGCTTGCCGAGTTTCACCCCGATTGGGCGTTTTGGGGATATGATGCCGCGCTGATATGGGGTCTGGAGGTGCCGAATGATCTGCTCGGGCCGCGTTACTTGGTCAAGACGGGTTGTTCGGTGGCATTGAGTATGGGGTGTAGACTGCTGCGTCCGCAGGCGGCGGGTGCACTTGAACAAGTCGATGGCGTGCGGGTGACGTCGTTTTGGCGCACGGTGGAGGATTGTCTGCTGCGTGCGCCGTTTTCGTATGGTCTGGCGATCGCCGATTCTGCATTGCGGGCGAAGGGCATGTCGCGCGACGACCTCTGCGAACGGCTCCAGGCCGATTGCGAGGGCAGGCGAGGGTATCGCAGAGCTCAGGTGATTGCGTCGCATGCGGACGGCCTGTCCGAAAACGGTGGCGAGTCTCGGTTCCGAGCGTTCTTTATTGCATACGGTTTTCCGGTGCCAGAGTTGCAGGTGGAGTTTCGCGATCCGTTCGATTCGAGTCAGGTGTTTCGCGTTGATTATTTCTGGAGGCTCGAGGACGGGACATGTGTCATCGGCGAGCTCGACGGAAAGGGGAAGTATACCTTGCAGAACGGCGAGGGTCGGGAGTCGGTCGACCCGTTCGTGGCAGAGCGTCAGCGGGAATCTCATCTGACAATGCTCGGGCACAAGGTGCTTCGGTTCACGTTTAACGAACTCAAAGATCCGGTGAAGCTGGTCGAGAAAATGAGGCTGGCGGGTATTCCACAGCGGGCCGATTTGGCTGAGGAATGGAAGCGTCAGTGGTATGGGCGCTGAGGGGTACGACTAACGCGGATGTAGTTGTTCCGGGCGAGTTCGTCTCGATCTGTAACAACAAGGGGCCGTTTGGCCTCGCAACTGTTACAGATCGAGACAGAAGGTTGGCTGCCGCTAAAAGATCTCAATCTGTAACGTCTAGAGGCCGAAAACCTGTCTACTTGTTACAGATTTAGACGTTTGACGATGGGGCTGGAGAAAGTCTCGATCTGTAACATCTAACGGCCAAAAATCGGTCTAACTGTTACAGATTGAGACAAAGGCTGGAGGCACGACCGAAAATCTCGATCTGTAACATTTGGAAGGTTAAAGACGGTCTACCTGTTACGGATCGAGACATTTTGCTGGTGTCGCCGCGCTGGGTCTGCAACGCGTTTCGCTTCCCAGGTCCCTCTCGTCCCTCCGTTAACCGATATGTTTGACTTTAGTTCACTGTATTAGGTGATAATGGACAAATGTTCAAGTTAATCGTGAGGGAGGAGCTCGATATGGCGTCTGCCGATCGTTCCACGTTGTTTATCAATGCGACCGTCCTGGATGGTTCGGAACATATGGAGCCGCAGCCCGACATGGCCGTGGCCGTTGAACGCGGTGTCATCACATGGATGGGGCCGAGTGCTGTGGCGCAGGTGCCTGCAGGTGCCGAGGTCATCGACCTGGCAGGTGCGTATCTCATGCCAGGTCTCATCAATATGCATGTGCATCTGTGCGGTTCAGGCAAGCCGGTTTCGGCGGGCGATGCGGGCGCGCTGATGAAGAAGCTCGATAATCCCGTGGGGCGCGCCATTGTCCGCCACATTCTTAAGGGCAGCGCACAGCAGCAGCTGGCAAGTGGCGTGACCACGGTGCGCGGCGCGGGCGACCCGCTGTTTGCCGATCTTGCCGTGCGCGATGCTATCGATGCCGGCAAGTATCAAGGTCCTCGCCTGGTGGCGCCGGGAACGGGCGTCACGGTGCCGGGCGGCCATGGTGCAGGCTTGTTCGCCCAGGTGGCCAACAGTCCCGCCGAGGCAGCCGAACAGGTGCGCGACCTGTATGCGCGCGGTGCCGACGTCATTAAGCTGTTCGTAACGGGCGGCGTGTTCGACGCGACCGAGGTGGGCGAGCCGGGAGTGCTGCGTATGCCCGTGGAGGTTGCCGCAGCGGCGTGCAAGGCGGCACACGATATGGGTCTTCCGGTTATGGCCCATGTCGAGAGTACCGAAGGTGTGAAGGCCGCGCTTGAGGCCGGCGTTGACACGATTGAGCACGGCGCTCCGTTGACGCCCGAGATCCTGGAACTGTACCGCGGCGCCGCGGGCACGCAGCTTGAGGGGCGTGCGCCCAGCGTGACCTGCACCATCAGCCCGGCGCTGCCGTTTGTATTGCTCGACCCGGAAAAGACTCATTCGACTGACACGCAAAAGAAGAACGGCGACATCGTGTGCTCGGGCATTATCGAGAGCGCTCGTGCGGCGCTGGAAGCCGGTATCAAGGTGGGCCTGGGCACGGATTCGAGCTGTCCGTTCGTGACCCAGTACGACATGTGGCGCGAGGTGGCCTATTTTGCCAAGTACGTGGGTGTGAGCAACGCCTTCGCGCTGCATACGGCCACGCAGGTCAATGCCGAGCTGCTGGGGCTGGGCGGCGAGACCGGCACAATCGAGTGCGGTAAGGCCGCTGATATCCTGGTGACGCGCGAGAACCCGCTCGATGATCTGTGCGCTCTGCGTGAGCCGATGCACGTGATGTGTCGCGGTGATCTGGTGCGCAAGCTCAAGGTGAAGCGTATCCCCGAGGTTGATAACGAGCTCGACACGATTATGGACATGCCTGCCGAGGCGTTGGCCGAGGAGCTTGCCCGCGACGGCGTGGCGTAGGTGTGACAAAGGGGCGGCTCCGTTGCCGCATGCAAAAGCCGAGGTCTCAACACGAGGCCTCGGCTTTTTTATCGAACAAATACTTAGGATTTGGGACAAACAAACCTAATTAATTTGTCCCGCGTGCGGGCGCTACGAGCGCGTTTCCATCTTGGCATGGCACTTGGGGCAGGTGACGCGGATCTTGCCCTTGCCCTTGGGAACGGAGAGCATCTGGCCGCAGTTGGGGCACTTGAGGTATGCCGTAGTCTTGCGACCCTTCCACATCTTCTTGGCCGTGCGCTTGGCACGCTCAAAGTCTTCCTTACTGGTGACGGCCGCGCGTGAGGTGCTGGCCGCTGCGGCCCCGCCGCCCAAGCTGGCGACGAACTTGCCCAAGCCGGGGACCTTAGCCGAGCCGGCGACAAAGGCGTCGTTCTCCTTGCGACGCGCATCGATATTTTTGGACAGGCCGCGCAGCACGCCAATCACGATAACGGCGATGGCGATCCAGCTGAGCCACTGGATGCGGGCTATCGATCCGATCATCGCGATGACGATGCCGGCAAAACCCATCACGATGGTGAGCTCGTCGGCGCCATTGCGTCCTTTCATAAAGTCATTCATGCAAATTGCCTTTCGTTCGATATGCTGCACGCCTTTATACCCGATTTAGAGCAAGGGGGACAGGTTAATCTGCACCAAGGTGGCGCAAACATTCCTGTCCCCGGAACACCAAGACGGTGCAAAGTAGTCTGTCCCCAATGTCCCAATTACTTGGAGAGCTTGTCGACGACGCGTTCGATCTCGGCGAGCTTGGCGGCTTTGAGGTCTTCGTCGCCCGATTCAATTGCCGAGGTCACGCAACCCTCAATGTGAGCCTTGAGCACATCGGCGTTAATGCGCGCGAGGAGCGCCTGTGTGGCCATGAGCTGCGTGGAGATATCGACGCAATAACGGTCCTCATCGACCATCCGCAAGATGCCGTCGATCTGGCCGCGTGCCGTCTTGAGCATGCGGGTCACCGATTTGTGGTCTGCCATCATGGCGGGTCCTCGTTTCTGGTCGATCCTTCAAATACCTCGCCCTCAGTTGCGGTGAAATAGTTCTTGATTGAGGGCTTGGAGCGCTAAAACAGGAACTATTTCACCGCAACTTCTGAAGGGCTGGTTGAGCGGTGGTTGCTGGGCGGCTATGTCGGTCGACAGCGGTGCCTGCTGGTGCGGTGGCAGCTAGGCTGCGGTCACCGAAAGGGCGTGGAACTTCTCGCCGGCGGCCTCGACAGCGGCGGCGAGCTGCTCGGCGGTCACGGTGTCGGCGCACTCCACCTGGACGGTCTGGGTCTCGTGATCGGCGTCGGCGTCGGTCACCCCGGCCACGTTGAGCAGTGCCGTCTCGACGGTGGCGTCGCAGTGGCCGCACATAAGGCCGGAAGTCTTGATTGTGTATCGCATGGGTATTCCTCTCTGTTGTGTCGGCTTTCCCGGGCACCCGATCTTGACCTTCAAGTCGTCGCTCGCGTACCAAAGTACGCGTCGCTCCTCTTTCAGGTCAATCTCGGGCACCTGGAAAACCCGTTATAAATGGACTTAATGGTGAGCCTATTTTGCCACTTTAGGCTTAAAGGATTTTAGGCGCAGCGCATTGCTTACGACGCAGACACTCGACAGGCTCATGGCCGCGGCGCCAAACATCGGCGAGAGTTGCCAACCGGTGAGGGGGAAGAACACGCCCGCGGCGAGCGGAATGCCGATGCCGTTGTAGAACAGCGCCCAGAACAGGTCCTGCTTGATGTTGCGAATCGTGGCGCGCGAAAGCTCGATGGCGCGGGCGACGTCCATGAGGTCGCTGCGCATGAGCACGACATCCGCCCCCTCCTTGGCGATGTCGGCGCCGGTGCCGATCGCAAGGCCCACGTCGGCGCGCGCCAGGGCGGGGGAGTCGTTGATGCCGTCGCCCACCATGGCGACCTTGCCGCCCGCATCCTGCAGCTCGCGGACGTGGCACTCCTTGTCGGCAGGGAGGACGTCGGCGATGACCTGCTTGCTGCTCAGTCCCACGCGGCGGGCGATTGCTTCGGCCGTCACACGGTTGTCGCCGGTGAGCATGCGCACGTCGACGTCGAGCTTGTGGAGCGCGGCGATGGCCTCGGCGCTCGTCTCTTTGACCTCGTCGGCCACGGCGATGGTACCGACAAGCTCGCTGTTCTTGGCAAAGAACAGCGGTGTTTTGCCCTCGGCGGCGAACTGTTCGGCAAGGCCGGCGGGAACCTTCGCGCCCAGCTCGTCCATCAGGCGTACGTTGCCGGCTGCGATGACATTTTGTCCCTCGCGCGCCGTAACGCCACGACCGGGCACGGCGGCAAAGTCCTCGACCATGCGCGCGACAATTCCGCGCGCCTCGCACTCGGCCATAATCGCCTCGGCCAGCGGGTGCTCGCTTGAGCGCTCCAACGCGGCGGCCAGCTTGAGCAGCGCCTTTTCGCTCATGGCGGGCGAGCCGTCGGCGCGCGTCGCTACTACGATATCGGTCACGGCGGGCTTGCCGCGGGTGACCGTGCCCGTCTTATCGAGCACCACGGTGCCCACGCTGCGCAGGTTCTCCAGCGCCTCGGCGCTCTTAAACAGAATGCCCATCTCGGCGCCCTTGCCGGTACCTACCATAATGGCGACGGGCGTGGCTAGGCCGAGTGCGCACGGACAGCTGATCACCAACACCGCCACGCCGGAGGTGAGTGCCTCGTTTATGCTGCCGGTCAGCGCCATCCACACCGCAAAGGTCACGGCCGAGATCACGAACACCACGGACACGAACACACCGGCGACCTTGTCGGCCATGCGGGCGATGGGCGCCTTGGTTGCGTTGGCGTCCTCGACGAGTTGGATAATCTTGGCGAGCGATGTTTCGGTACCCACCCGTGTGGCGCGGAAGGTAAACGAACCGGTGCGGTTGACGGTGGCGGCGTTGACGGTGTCGCCGGCGGTCTTTTCCACGGGGATGGACTCGCCGGTGAGCGCGCTTTCATCGACTGCCGAGGCGCCCTCGAGCACCACACCGTCGACGGGGATGGACTCGCCGGGGCGCACGCGAAGGACCTGGCCGGGAAGGATGCTGTCGACGTCGACGGTGGTCTCGGTGCCGTCCTCTGCCACGACGGTCGCGGTCTTGGGCGCCAGGTCGATCAGCGCCTCGATGGCGCCGCCAGTTTTTGACTTGCTGCGCGTCTCGAGGTATTTGCCCACGGTGACGAGCGACAGGATCGTGCCCGCGCTCTCAAAATACAGATTGTCCATGCCCGTCATCATGGCCTCGTGCACTTGCCCGGCGGCTAGCTGGTCGGCCATGACGAACATGGCGTAGAGCGACCAGGCGACGGAAGCGGTGGCGCCCACGGCGATGAGGGCGTCCATGGTGGGCGCGCCGTGCGCGAGCGATTTAAACCCGTTGATAAAGTACGCGTCGTTGACATAGACGATGGGGATGAGCAGGACGAGCTCGGTGAGGGCGAGCGTCATGCTGTGGGTATGGTCGGTGAAGACACCAGGCAGCGGCCAACCAAGCATGTGCCCCATGCCTATGTAGAACAGTGGGATGAGGAATGCGATCGAGACGATGAGGCGGGTGCGCATGGCAGAGGCGGCGGCCTCCAATTTTTTGGTCGGCGACTCCATATGGGCGGCGCCGGACCTGGCTTGCGCGCTGCCACTTGAGCCGGCGGCATCGGTGCCCGTGCTGACGGGCGAGGCCGAATAGCCCGCGCGATCGACGGCGGTGCAGATGTCATCGGGGCTGACCTGCGCGGGGTCGTAGTCCACCAGCATGGAACCGGCGAGTAGATTGACCGCGACGCTTTGGACGCCGTCGAGCTTGCTCACGGCGCGGTCAACATGCGCCTGGCAGGCGGCGCACGTCATGCCGCCCACGTCGAACTTATCTTGAGCCATGGCTTCTCCTTTCTGTAGTTCGGTGTTGGAATTGTTAACCTACCGATACTATACACCCATACCCCCTGGGGGTGTCTAGTAATAGTTGGAATGTATGACTTTTCATTACAGATGAGGGTGGCTGCTCAATCGGCGGCCGTCTTTGCCAAACATCTCAATCTGTAACGTCTGGACCGGTTTTTGAACCATAACTGTTACAGATTTAGACAAATATTTCAGCCGAAAACTAACGTCTCGATCTGTAACAACTAGACCCCGTTTTACCAAGTATTTGTTACAGATCAAGACAAACAGTTGGCAGGAAACTCAATGTCTCAATCTGTAACATCTGGCGGGAAATATGACCTCTAACTGTTACAGATTGAGACAGACTGCCCGGGGTCAACTCAAATGTCTTGATCTGTAACATCTAGAGAGGTTTTTAACCCCTTACTGTTACAGATTGAGATGTTGTCTCGCGGGGCTGGGGTTTGTCTCGATCTGTAACAACTAGACCTGTATCTGCCGAGCTAGTGTTATAGATCGAGACAATTGCCGGGGAGGGGTCCCGTCACGGCAAGACGCCCGCTGTCTAGATGCAGAACCCGGGGATCACACAGGTTCGTTTGTTTGGCTTGTCCGCAGGCGTTGCGTACGTAAAGACGTCGCCGTCGCGTCCCACGCGGTTCATATAGAGCGTGCCTTCACTCTCCGATGTGTCGGGACTCGCCGTTCGTTCCCACCAACAGGTGTCCTTGCCCTTCCACTGGCGAACCAACGTCTCGTTCGTGGTATACGGACTTACCTTGAGCTCACGGAAGAGCTGATACTCCTTGCCCTCGCCGTTATAGATGTCGGCCAGGTGGTGAAAGCCCTCGGTAAACGACTCGGGCGGCTGCACTCCGCACAGCTCGACCATGGCGGGCAGCCAAAGAGTTGCGGGCAGCTCGCTCAGACACGATGCGCTTCTGGCAGCGCCAACGTTATTCGAGATCTTTTTGACAGATTTAATGAGTGCGCGCAACTCGTTGGGCAGCAGCTTAAGGCCGTCGCCGTCGAGCCATTCCCGCAGCTCGCAATCTGCCCAGCCGGCGCTCGGCGGTTCAGCCGCAGCATCGCGCTCGGCAATACCCGCGTCGAACATAAACGTCAGCCCGGCCTTGCCCGTACCGTCTAGAAGCTCGTCGTGGCGGATGCCCACGAGCTGCGCGCCGACGTGCAGCCCATTGGTGAGCTTCACGCGCTTAGTGCATGGATAGGGGATATGGCCGTTGTCATCGAGCAGATGATAGCGCTTGGCAATCTCGCGTGCCTCGCTACGGGTCTCGGCGGCCTTAATCTTGAGCGAAATCTCCTGCAGCTGATCCCAGGTGTAGTCGTCAAGTGAACCGCGGATGCCGTCCAGGTAGTCGGGGATGCCAAAGCCATGGGTTGCCGCCCCGATAACGCCGAGCCCCGCAACGGCTGCGACAACGCCACCGATAATAAAGCGGCGGCGGGTCATGGCATCGTGCCGGGCCTGCTCCAGGATCTCTCGCGCTCGCTCGCCGGCGACGTCGACCTTAAGGTGCGTACCAGAATCGATATCAATCGCGGCCTCGTCTCCTGCGCCTTCGCGGCCCTCGGATTCGGCATCGGTGAGGTATGCCGAGAGCACCTCGAGCATCTGCTGCTCGGTGGGACGATCGCACTGCTCGACTGAGATGCCTTTCATGATGATCTGGACGAGCGCTTCGTCGTCATTGCATCGCGGCTCGAGCGGTGCCGGCTTGGTCTTGGTCTTTATGAGGTAGAACGAGCCGGTTGCCGCGGCACCCGTCGACTCAACATCGAACGGTTTGCGACCGCTGTAGAGCTGGTACAGAATGCTCGAAAGCGCATAGACGTCGATTGCGGGCGAGCGGCGAAGGGCCGCGATGCCTTCGATATCCTGCGTGAGCATCTCGGGCGCGGCGTATGCGGGCGTGGCAAAGCGCCAGATGTCGGCGCGCCGGGTGATCGTGTCATCGCCGAGGGCCATGGTCGCGGAGCCCATGTCGATGAGGCAGGGGTCAAAGGAGCAATCGACGATCTGCTGCTCGAGCGTTCGACTGGTGGTACGGAACATGATATTGGCGGGCGACAGATCGCGATGGACGACCGGATTTACGAGTCCCTGGGTCATCAGGAGTGCGCGAAGCACGGCGTTTCCAACGGCGGCCACCATCTGGGTGGTTAGCCCGCCCGAGACATCGTGCGGAAGCAAGGGCAGCGCCTGCTTGAGCGAGGTGCCCTCGACCCACTCCATGAGGATGAGCGGGTCGTCCTCGCACGATCCATAGCCATAGACGCGCGGAAATCCGCGCAGGTGCGAGACAGTGCACAGATGACGGTACTCCTCGAACAGCGCAGCGGTATTGGCCAGGTGCGCAGCCGCTTGCTCGGCGGAGCGATCGGGGGCTTGGTCGGAAAGGATGGCGTTGTCCTTGAGCAGCTTGACGGCAAAGACCTCGCCGCTTGTGTTGATCGCGCGAAGCACGTGTCCGATATTGCCGCCGTCGCGGTATGTCGTCTGAAGAATAAGCGTCATAAACCGTCGCTTGGCGTCGTCCTCGGCGCTGGGGTCGACCGCCACGGCGGTGTCGAACGTGTCGAGACGGATGAGTTTGTCGCCAGGGGCGGTGTTGGTGGTATCCAAGACGTTCCTTCATTTGGTGGGGCCGCGTGCTCACGCCGAGAACGCGATTATCGATTAAAGCCCATGATAGACGTGTTCGCCGATAAGCTGACTCGTATTGCTATTTATAGTGCAGCGCGCAACGTAAATGATATAAGACGAGTGACACCTGTTTCCCACGTCTCTACGCGCTAGTCCACAATAACGAGAAACGTTGTATAGAGACCCAAATGAAGTCTGTCGCTGTTGGCGATTTCCACGGGGGGATAGACTTTGCCGGGCTCTCGTTGGTCGCGGGGCGGCTCGATTACGGTATCGCCGTCGCCTGCACCCGATTCGAGCACCGTGCCGTTGGTCGATCCAAGGCCCTGGGCGTACCAGTGCTCACCCTCAAGCCAAATGCGAAGATGCTCGCGCGATGCGTCGGCGCCCACATCGGTGATGCTGGGCGAGGTTTTGGGCAAAGAACCAATCACGGTGCCACGCGGATCGCGTGTGAGGGGATGGATTTGCATGTCGACGCAGTTGTCGGCATGTGTCCTGAGCAGACCGAGGTTGGGGGCGACGGCGCGCGGCTGCTCCAGACTGCTCATAAAGCCACGTCCGACGGTAGTTTCGGTGGTGCCAAAGTGCCCGCCCGTCTTGCTGTCGCAAAAGCGCTCGACGGTGGCCACGCCTTGAACGGGGTCGGCAAGTGCGCCCGTTGCCACAAAGAGCATCAAGAAGAGCGTGCTCTTTTCGCGGGGGCCGTGGTCATCGGAGCTGTTGATACGCCCCAAGGCATTGGCGTAGAGGCGGTCGTCAAGGTCATAATCGGCGAGAACCGACATCATGCCTTGGGCCGCCGGGCCGCTGTAATGCTCGGATATTTCCTGATAGGCTCGATCGCCTCCGCCGAGCTTGTTGCTAATGGCGGCGGCAAGGTTAAGCGTGGAGACGGTAAGGTCATTGTAGATACCTGGCGCACACTGATCGGGCTCGCGGTGGACGATGTAGCGAGTGAGGTACGAGCGGTTGGTAGAGCATTTGTCGAGCAGGGTACTGCCTGCATACGAATTGCCGTTAATGAGCATTCGCGCAATCTCGAGATGCTTGAGACCGCCGAACGATCGGATGTCGTTGTAGAGGACCGAGCACGGTGTTTCCGCCGCCATGGCTGCCTCCCCAGATAACTTTAATGACGTACTGCAAACAAGTTAGGAAATGGCTACGCTCAAAGCGTATCGACTCGAAAAATGTTGCGCAACGCTTTGCATAACTATTGAGACATTATAGGGCATATACGCCAAGTTGCAGGATGGCTGCAAACGACACATTTTGAGAGGTTGTGCCCTGTGGAATGCCCTTATTGCGGTGCATTGTTGCCCGATGACGCTAGTTTTTGCTCTGAGTGTGGATCGCCTCTTGCCGCGCCCTCGTCGACTGCGCCCGTTTCCGAAGATCCCTATACTACGCCCCAGACCGTGTCACAGAGCCCTGCCTTTTCTTGGCGCGACGGCGAGGCCGCTACGGCGGCAACGGTGGAGTTGCCTAAGGCGGATGCTGCCTCGAAAGCAGACGAGCAGCCGGTGGCAGCACCCGGCGCGTTTGAGCCCGCTGTGCCCGAATCCGATTCGGACGCCACGCGTGTAGTCGATCCCTTGTCAGACTTTGGCACTACGATCGAGGACGCGGACACTGAGTCTGCCTACCATGCCGATTTTGGTTCTACGCCGCTCAGCGAGGAAGAGCAGCTCGAGCAGGACCGCGAGAGCCTCAAGACGGCCAAGGCCGAGTACAAGCTGGCACGCAAGCGCCTGGGCAAGTCGTATGCGCCCGCCATCGCCGCCGGCGTTATTGTCGTTGCCGCCTTGTGCGCGGGAACCGGCTGGGCGGGCTACTCATATGGTTTGGTCCATTCGCAAAATACGGAGCAGATTCAAAAGCTCAAGAAGCAGCTTGAATCTTCCAAGGACGAACTCACAAAAACGCAAGACGAGCTCGATCAGACAAAGTCCGACCTTAAGGATGCTAAGGCGGAGCTCAAGACCGCAAGCAAGAACGGCGAGGACGCCAGCTCCAATGCCGAGGACTCCTCCACGACGGGCAATGCGACCTCGTCGACCACCACGACCTCCGGTAGCACAGCGAAGCTCAACATCGATAAGCCCACGAGCTTTGCCAACACCACGTGGCGCGGAGCACTTAAGGAGACGGGCAACTCTTGGGGCCATACTTGCTACGGCGCGAGCAAAAACGACCTTGTGATTGTGTTTAAGAGCATCAGCGATTCCGGCGAAGCGGTTGCAGACATCTCGGCCACGCTGCATGCCCACGATACCTACAACGCCGAAAAAACCGTCGCCCAATCCGATGGCGACGACTATCGCACCTACACGGACGTCACTGGTACGTTTGTCAGGAATAAGGGCTTTGAGTTCTCGCTTCCCGTCGAGGAGGAGGACTGCGACCTTACGGTTACGGGTGTACCTAAAAAGAAGAACGGCAAGTACTACCTGAATACCACAGTCGAATCGGGAGACGGCGCCGTTAATATGGGAACGCGCATCACGGATTCCTTTGAGCTTTTGATTTCCTAGTGTCGCCTGTATGCGATGCGTGAAGCGGTGACGGGTGCGGCTTTATCGAGAGCTGCGTTCGTCACCGTTTTTTGTATAGGGTCTATGAGCTGACCTTGGCATCGCCGCCGGCTAAAGCATGCCGGCAGATGCGAGGACGAGTATGACCACGATTGCTACCAGGGCAACAATCACCATCGTGAGTGCCATCGTGCGTTGACGTTTGACGGCAAGGCGCGCGCGACGCATGGACTCGGCGCTGCGGACGGTCTCGGTGGATGGGGCTGGCCGAGACGCGGGCTGCGCCTGTGCAACCGTGCGGGTGGGGGCGGTGGCGTCCACCAAGGCGGTAGCGCTGCCGCGGTCCGCCACGGGCCGGCGCTTTCGCGGAGCACCCGTACGGGCGAAAGGCTCAAGGCGCGCCGCGAGTTCATTTGCCGAAGGGCGTGCGTCTTGCGAGACTGCCAAACAAGCCATAATCGCGTTGACCAAGCCCTGCTCGCGGGGAGTTGCGGGTGCAAGGGGTTGCGGCTGCACGGTGCGCTTGAGGAGTGCGTGATCTCCAGAGCGTCTGAGCTCTGCCTCAAAGGGCGCGTGTCCGCAATAAAGCTCGTAGAGGATGCTTCCCAGCGCATAGATGTCGACGGCGGGGTTGTCGCGCGCACCGGGGTCGGCCTTAAACCGCTCCAGCATTTCGGGTGCCGCGTATGCCGGCGTGGCGCCGCGAAAAGCGTTGACGTCGACGGTAAAGGAAAAGTCCGGTTTAACGAGCTTGGCGCTGCCCATATCGATCAGGCAGATGTCAAAATAGCCACTCGAGACCTGCTCCTCGAGCGGGATGCGATCGTGGCGCAGCATGATGTTGCGCATGGAGAGGTCGCGGTGGACAAAGGGCGTGTCGAGCGATTGCGTGGACAAGATGATCTTGAGCACGCTTAGGCCCAGCGCGGCGACGATATCACCGGGGCAGGTTGCGGCGCCATCACTCAGAGCTGGTCGTGCATCAAGAAGCGAGACGCCGTCAACCCATTCCATAAGCAGCGCCGGGGTTCCGTCTGCCGTGTAGCCAAAACCATAGACGTCGGGAAAACCCCTTAGGTTGGATACGACGGAGAGCGTGCGGTACTCCTCTTCCAAAGTTTCTCGGTTGAGCTGTTCTTGCTCGGGCTGGGCATCGGGGCGCGGCATCTTAAGCGCGAGCTCAAAAGCGCGATCGCCGCTCTGGACGCGGCGGACATAGGCATTGCCGCCAAAGCCGCCCTTTTGCGGCGGAACGAGAAGCGTGCAGAAGCGACGCCGTGCCGCAGCCTGCTCGCGCTCGGTGAGCAGTGCTGGCGTATGGAATTTGACGAGTCGAACTTCTTCGTAGGATCCGGTCATGGCGCGCTTTCATCCTTTCTTCCATTAGCAGGATATGCGCTAGCCGCTGCCTTCTGTTGCGCAACATCGACAAATCTGCCGCTCGCCAATGTTGCGCAACAGAATCGCGCAAGACGGCGGTAGAAATAGGTCAATTAAAGTCGACAATCAGGGGAACGATATGAGCTATTCATTCAGCGCATCATATGGAATCACGCGGGAACAGTGGAACAAGATGACCACGCGAGAGCAGGATGAGTTTGTTTGGGCGCAGCGGAGCGAAGACCGGGAGCGGGAGCGCGCTGAGGCAGCCAGGGCCTTGGAGCGGGAGCGCGTTGAGACGGCCATAGCCTTGGAGCGGGAGCGCGTTGAGGCGGCCATTCAGTCATATAAGAGCTCCCTGGCCGGGATAAAAGCCAAAACGCTTTCTAAGATTGAAGACACCGATGGTTCGGTTTCGGCATACTTTGATCGGTTGATTGATGCTCGTATTGAGGCTTTTTCCCAGGAGGCATTGGATAATATGCCCAGTGGAATGCAAGCGGTAAACATGCGCTATGCCGAAACAGTTCGCGCTAAGATCCCGGCTTTGCTCGGGGAGATTAGCGCCCTGCTGCCTTCAACGGTTTCGGAAGCGCATAGAGAGCAGTTCGTTCAGCAGTCGCAAGCTCAACTCAAGGCTGTCCAGACTGCCGAGCGCCTTCGCGCCCAGCATGTCGCGGAAATTACGAATTATGTTGTTGGTTCTGGCGGCGGCGTGGACCTGAAGAAGGCGCTTCGCTACCTTACCGAATCAACGACCAAACAAGAGGAGGGGTCGCTCGAAGAAGCGGCTCGCGCGTTTGAGACTTGGGCGGGACGTGTTACGCCGCTTATGCAGGACGAAGCGCTCGATATCCCCCTTCGAAACCGTATCTCTGCAAAGTTTGAGAGCGTCCGCGCTGCTTTTGATGCGCTTGGACCTGATTCGCGCGTCGATGATCGCCTAGCGGCAATGAAGATGATGAACGATTTTGAGTACGTAGTAAAAAACGCTACGTACGAATCGGGCGAACGGCACCGAGTTTATGAAGAGTATCGCGCGCGCATCGAACGTGCCAACAACCGTTACGGAAAGAACCTGCCGCTTAAGCAATTGCACGAGATCGAAGATGTCTATGCTGCAAACGATGAAGCGGAGGCTGCCCTTGCCAATGCTATGAAAGACGATTATATCGAGCGTTCTATCAACGAGGTCATGGCTGCTCGCGGTATTAACGTTACTCGCTATGCCGTTATGGAGGGTTCGGGAAAGCCCTGGCGATTGATGTTTGACACCAAGCAGAACAAGGCCATTGCCCTTTTGCGCAGCACGAAAAGAGATCGACTCATCATCCGCGTTGTCGCAGCCAACCCTGAGGAGTTTTCTGAGGATCCTGATAATCCGACCATCATCAAGGACATGAAGCCGCAGGATCAAGCGACTGTCGAGAAGGTCTATAGGGACCAGATTGAGTTCTGCGACTTCTACAAACAGTTCGAAGAGGATCTTAAGGCCTACGGCGTAACCGTTCCGGCCGAGGGTGCAGGATTGACCACGCAGGCCGCGAATCCCGCTGCCGCCGTCGAGATTCATCCGCACGATTACGTGCCGCCTGTGCCTTCCGCAGATGCGGAGCGCCGCCTGCGTAACCGTCGCCAAGCAAGCCAGCTCAAGCAAAGAGAGATGAGGTAAATCATGACATGGGAATGCCCAGAATGCGGTTTTGATAATGATGACGAGCGCGATATGTGCGAGGAATGCGGTGCTCCGCGTCCCGCCGGCGTAGCACCTGCGCCGTCGACGCCTGCCGCTCCGGTGCAAGATCTCGCTGCACCAAGCGGTGAACGTCCAGCGCCCGCCGTCTATCCTGCGACTTCTTCGATGGGTGGTACACCACAGGTTCAACAGTCTGCATCCCAGCAGGTGTATCAGTCTGTTCCCGTGCCCGCGGCGCAGCCGGCACCCGCGCCTATGCCTCAGCCGGCGCCCGTGCCACAACCGATGTCCACCCCACAACCGATGCCTGCGCCCGCGCAGCAGCCCGCGGCTATGTCGATACCGCAGCCTACCCCCATGCCCGTTCCGCAACCTGCTCCGGTTCCTGCGCTGCAGCCGACGCCTGCGCCAATGCCGCAGCCCGCGCCGCAACCCATGGCGAATGCTGCAGCTACTCCCGCGGCTCCCGCGCTTACGCTTGCCGATCCAGTAATGGGTGAGCAGCTTCGTCTCACGGACGCTGCCGTGCTTGGACGCAACGCGTTTCCTTCTATGGCTTCGAACTTTGCCATGTCCCGGCAGCATGCCAGCGTTCGTTTTGAGCGGGGCACATGGATGGTTGCCGATGAGGGGTCCAATAACGGAACGGCTCTTATGCGTGGCGGCCAGATCCTCAACTTGGTTCCCGGCGTGGCCCAGCCGATTCATACCGGAGATACGCTACTCATTCCGGCTGCGTCTGGCGAGTTTGCCCAATTGCGTCTGACGGTTACTGTGGAGGAACCGCCTGCGGCGCAACCCGTGCAGACCCAGGCTTGGTCTGCGCCTCAGCCCGCGTCTGCTGCGGCACCGGTTGTTTCTGCTGCTGGTGAGTCTGCGGGTGTCGAGGGCTGGTTTGTCGAGTGCCCCGAGTGCGGTCGTCTGCATCTCGTTGCTGATGAGCGCGCAAAGGTTGGGGATGGCTGTGAGGAATGCGGTTGCTCGCTTGCACGTATCTCGGCCGTGTACCGTACACTCGATCCGGGCGAGGATTACGCCGATGTTCGTTAGCCATGTGCTTGCCCCCGTCGTCTCGCTGGGTCCGGGAGAACGTATTGTTGTCTGGACCGCTGGTTGTTCAAAGCGTTGTGCCGGATGTATTTCGCCCCAATGGCGCAACCAGCTGCCCGAGCAGGATGTCGATGTTGATGAGCTTGCGCAGATGTTGCTCGATACCGCGCGCGAGCACGGCGTACATCGGCTGACGGTTTCGGGTGGAGATCCGCTCGAGCAGGTATCAGAGCTCGTGAAGCTATTGGCAACGATCCGCTGCGCTTACGATGACATTCTCGTTTACACCGGATTTACGCTCGAAGAGTTGCCGCAGGTGATCGGTGCGGATACGTGGGAGACGCTTAAGTCTCTTATCGATGTGCTGATTGACGGTCCGTACGTAGACGAGCTCAACGTGCCCGATTGTGCGCTGCGCGGCTCGACTAACCAGCGCGTAATCTACCTGAGCGACCGCCCACACGATGATTACGACCAGTATCTTCAACAGCCTCGTCAGCTTCAAAACTATGTCCAGGACGGCACGGTTATCACCGTTGGTATTGCCGACCGTTACCACCATGATTTTTCTGCCAAGGAGGTATAACACATGGCAACTGATTTCGAGCGTCAATCCTGGCAGCGCGAGATGCTCAACTTTAAAGGAGTGAAGAGCCTCTTTATCCTTGAGGGCAACGTGAACGACAAGTATCCCGATGTGGTTGACGGCGGGCTCCAGTTTTCGGAGCTTGCCGAGGTCGTGCGCGGCCTTTTTGAAGACGCCAATGGCTCAGTTGAGTACAACGTGGCATATTTCGATCCCATCCAGCTGTTTTCGAGCAGCATGGGCAACGTCGATTGCAAGCGCCTGGTGTCGCTGGCTCATGACGAGGCTTCCAAGAACGACGACCGCATGATGGAGGCGAACGCCTGCATCGCCGATGGTCGCCAAGCATATGCCACCGAGCAGTCGAGCCTGCCATCATACGGCGAGGTTATCCGCTCTATGTTGCGCCTTAAATACAATGACAACCCCGATGGCGGCACCGAGGCCAAGCCGCTTTGTGTGATCGTCAACATGGCGTCGCGCCTGCTTGCCTCCTCGACCGGCCTTATGCCCGACGAGACGCAGTTTTTCCTCAACTTGTACCTTGGCGCCAGCAAAGCACGCCTTATTAACCGCACGGCTGTCAACACGCTCATTCTGGTAACGGATAACGTGCGCAACCTGCCCGTGTGGTTTATCGAGGAGAACCCCTTCTTGCGCACCATCACGCTGCCGCATCCCGACCGCGACATGCGCGAAGCCTATATTCAGAGTAAGTTTGGCTTTGGTGAGGCGCTGTCCGATTCCGATGACCGCGCGGTGCGTCGCTTTATCGATACCACCGACGGCATGAGCGTTAAGGAGCTCGAGGGCCTGCAGCGCATGTATCAGCGCGATATGCAAAACCCCGAGGCTTCCATCGAGGCCATCCTTCCCAAGCTCGTCGATGTATATAAGTACGGTTTTCGCGAGAACAAATGGCAGCAGATGTTCGAGAAGCTCGAAGAGGATCCCGAGGCAAAGATCAAACGCCGCGTGAAGGGCCAGGACGAGGCCGTCGAGAAGGCCGTCACCGTGCTCAAGCGCTCCGTCATGGGCCTTTCGGGCGCCACCCATTCGTCTGGTTCCAAGCCCAAAGGCGTCCTGTTTTTGAGCGGTCCCACCGGTACCGGTAAGACCGAGATCGTTAAGGCCATTACGGAGCTCCTCTTTGGCGACGAGCGCAGCATGCTGCGTTTTGATATGTCAGAGTACGGTGCCGAAAACTCCGACCAAAAGCTCTTTGGTGCTCCTCCGGGATACGTGGGCTATGCCGAGGGCGGTCAGCTGACCAATGCGGTCAAGGCCAATCCGTTCTCGGTAGTTCTTTTCGACGAGATCGAGAAGGCCGCGCCCAGCATTATGGACAAGTTCCTGCAGATCCTCGAAGATGGCCGCCTGACCGATGGCCAGGGTAATACCGTGTACTTCTCTGAGACGGTCATCTTCTTTACGAGCAACATCGGCTTTTCCAAAATTGAGATCGATGCCCAGGGCAACGAAGTGCGTAATACCATCGCGCCCAACACGCCCTATGACGAGATTTGCGAGCGCGTGCGCACCGAGATGGATCGCGAGTTTAAGCCCGAGTTCTTGGGTCGTATCGGCGACAACGTGGTGATCTTCAACTTTATCGATGACGCCGTGGCACTTCAGATCCTCAATTCCAAGATCGATGCCGTTAACCGCAACGTGCATAAGGCACAGCCCGATATTACGGTTGAGGCGACCGATGCCGCCCGCGAGCTGCTGCACTCCATTGCCATGACGGACGCCGTCAAAGCCAAGGGCGGCCGCGGCATTGGCAACTTGGTGGAGAGCGGTTACCTTAACGGGCTTTCCGATTTTCTGTTTGAACACCGCGCCGAGTGGCGCGGTCGCCCCGGTATGGTGGCGCGCGCCGTGCCGCAGGGCGAGGGCGATGATGCGCATATCGCATTTGAGCTCATGCCCGGATCGATGGGAGGCGATTGGCGATGACGAAGTTTATCGCTGCAGCAAAAACTCAAGCGGGAACCAATCACCCCGTCAACGAGGACCGTTTGCTTCTTGACGGTAATGTCCTTTGCTATGGCCTGGTAGGCGATTGCGAGCGCGAGATGGGCTGCATGGCAGTCTTTGACGGCGTGAGCGAAGGCGGGCACGGAGCGGCCGCCTCGACGCTTGCTGCTCAGGCGTTTGCGCAGGCGACTCAGGTTTTTGAAGCCGATTCGATTGATGTCCTGCAGGATCGTTTGCGTATGGCGGGCGAGCGCGCTGAGAACGATGTTGAGTCCTATGCGGCCCGTTATGGCTTGCCCGTTGCTGCTTCTACGGTTGCCGGGCTTATGGTGGCGCATGATGGGTCTGCCGCAATCTTTAATGCTGGCGATTCGCGTGTGTATCGCTTGCGCGATGGCGTGCTTGCGGTGTTGAGCTACGACCATACGCCCGAATCCCGCCTGGGCGGCGTTGGGTTTGAGTACAGCGATGAGTCGGTCTCGCATTGCATTGAGCTGGCGGTCGGTCTTAATCAGGGCGGACGAAACCTGGAGATCAATACGACCACGTTGTTTCCGGGCGATCGCTACTTAATCTGCTCTGACGGCATTGATGGGGAGATTGACCTTGCACGCCTGCAGCAGATGCTTGCGAGCGATTCGACCTGTGCACAGCTGTGCGAGGAGCTGTATGCCGAGGCCCGCATGGGCGGTTCGACGGATGACGCGACGCTGATCGTGATTGAGATAGGGGAATAAAGATGTCTGATGAGACGATAACGGTACACCGAGATGGTGGCACCGGCAACGATGAAACCGTGACGGTCCGTCGTGGGGACGTACCCGTAAACGGTGAAACGGTCACCGTGTATCACGGCAATCAGGCTCCTGTACCGGATGAGACCGTGACGGTGCGCCGAGGCGCTGCTCCGGTGTCCGGCGAAACGGTGACCATTCGCCGCGGCGACGCCCCGTCGGCAGGCGAGACGGTAACGGTGGGTCGCTCGGTTCCTAGAGCAAACGGCGAGACGGTGACGGTAAGTCATCCGGTTTCTGCGACTGGCGGCGAGACCGTTACGGTTGCAAGGCCGATGGCTGCTCCCGCCGGCGGCGAGACGGTCACGGTTTCCCGGCCGATGACGTCCGTGGCGGGCGAGACCGTAACGGTGCCGCGATCTGCCGCTTCTGGCGGTCAAACGATAACGGTCCCACGCGGTGCGGTGGTAAATCCCAATGGCGAAACGGTGACCGTTTCTCGTGGGGACGTTCGCGCCGCTTCCTCCGTGCCCGTATCCCCTTCCGTTCCGGAAGATGTGACGATTACCTCACGTGACGGCCAGCAGTTTATTGTTCACTTGGGTCAAGTTGTCGGTCATGGTGGTCAGTCCACGGTCTTTGCTGCCGAGCGGGTGGATGACGGCCTCGCATGTGTTGCCAAGGTGTTTCAGCCTCTTATAGAAAAAATGCTCACGGAATACGAGAAGACTGTGCATGCCGTCATGAGCCTCAATGGTCGTCCCGTGTCAGAAACGCATTTGCTGCCTATTTTTGCCTATTTGCACCAGGGCTTGAGCGCGACCGTAGTAGGGGCCCCCGCTCCTCAGCTTTGGGATATTGCCATCACTCCCAAGGCTACTTGTCTCAGCGATCGACCCCGTAGCAAGCATATGGTTAAAAGTCGCGTGATTCCGGAGCTGAGCCAAGCGATTAACCTGCTGCACACCGAGTTTGGCATCGTTCATCGCGATGTGAAACCGTCGAATGTTTACCTGTACGATAAACAAATCGCACTTGGCGACTATGGGTCCGCTCGCTCTCTTTCCGGAATTGATAATCGTACGACTAATACCGAGACGCGATCAAACGGGTATACGCCTGGTCACGGCAGAATGGTCGATCCTCGCAACGATTGGTATTCGTTTGGCTATACCATTTGGACTCTTTATGAGGGCAATGTCCACCCGCTCCATGAGCGTTTGAAGGACGACACGTTTTTCGAGTTTCAGGAAGCGGGTCAACCTGCTGAGTTCACCCACCCTGATGACGCTACCTTAGGTAATTTGCTTCAAGGCCTTACGTTTGAGCTTGCAAACAAGCGCTTCGGATACGAAGAAATTAAAGACTGGATCGCTGACCCCGATCACTTCTATCGTCAGCTGCCCACCTTCGATTTCAAGAGCGGCCATGCGCCGTATGAATTTGTCGGCAGGCTTTATACCGATCCTGTGTCGCTCGCTCGCGGGCTCGCGTCTCATTGGGACGAGGCAAAACAACGCATGCAGCAGTGGCAGCTCGAGCGTCAGATGCGTAAATGGAATGAAAACGACCTCGAGACAAAGATCCATGAGATTACCGAGGCGAAAGCGAAGGGCGGAGAAAAACCGAATTACGATTTCAATCTTGCTTGCGTGATCTACGAAATGTCGGGCGGCAAGATCATTTCGTGGCGCGGCGAAGATGTTTCGCTGGGCACCGGCAAAAACGATCTTCCGGCACGTATCGCCACCATGACCGATACCGATATCGATCGCTATGCGGTGAAGTCGGGACTTGATGGCACTGCGTCCATGGGTGTGCTTCCGTCGGGCTTTCTTTCCTACGTTCTCTCCCGTCAGGGCGAGCATGATGAGGCGGTTGCGAATATTGCCAGGAATATCAAGGCAATCGAGGACCTCGCTGCTTCTTCAGACGATCCACATTTTGCTGCCTGCCTATTGAAGGGCTTCCTTACGTTCGACGAGTTGGAAACTCATGCTGCGGCCCAGCAAGAGATCAAGAGACTCATTGGGAACCCCCGGGCATTTTTTGCCACTTGCTCAACGTCTCGTGCTGTCGATGAGTTCTTCTTACTCTTTGCAGGAGACGTTTCCATGGACGCTATTATCAAGGCACGCGGTGACGCTCAGAGTGGCGGGTCAATTGACGTTGATGTCGTACTCGATTTCATGGACCGTGTCGCCGACAACAAGGCTCCCGTGCGAGCGTTCTACCGTAAATACGGCAATATGGCAGGCTGGATTTGGCTTTCCGAGCACACCGCCCTTTACGAGGCACTTCCGGGCTCTGCCGGAGAATCCGCAATCGTCAATCTTCGCGGCCTATCTCCTTCGGCGCAAGCATCGGTTGCTTCGCTCATGCAAGCGGGGTCCAATATCCGAATCGAAGGCAGCAAGCTTCGTGCCGACATGGAGGTGACACCTGTTCCCTATGTGAATGGCTGGCAGACGAGGGACGTTCTTCTTACTCGACCGCTTACGTTGAATGCTCTTTTCTGTGCCGAGGCGCGAGGAGAGACAGTGCCACGCGGATATGTGGCAGAACTGCTTGCAGGCGGTGCGGATGAACAGCTGCTCGATGGCATCGGAATCAGGCTTTTGGCTCATGCGAACCTGACGCCTTCCGCCAGTTATTCTCAATTTCTCGAGGACGAGAGAAACGACGCAGATGGCGCGCTCGAAGGTGCTATCCAACGGGATACTCAGGACTACAGCATGACCGAAGGCATCGCTGATACTGCCGCGCGTATTGAAGCTGTAAAGAAAGAGCAGAGCCGGGTGCTGCGCTGGACATGCGTTGTGGCAGTAATCTACTTCGTTGCCATCCTATGCGCACGTGGCTCTTTTGGACAGTTCATCGTTATGTGTGGCACCCTCGCCCCGCTCGCAGTACTGTTCTTGGTCGCGGCGTTTGTTGGAATCTTCGGCTTCTTGGCCTTGAACCTGCTCCGTTCCTTTTCCGCGGTTGACCGCGTTCAATCGCTCGACAGCGATTTGGCGGCCAACGCAGATCTTCTCGAAAGCCGTCTGGTTCAACTCGTCGATTTTGATGGCCGCACGGGCGCAACGGTGGAAAAGCTCTTGATGGTGGGCGTTGACGAAGATCTTCCGATGACACAGGGAACCGATTTTTCGTTTGGTTCTGAAGGCAAGGCCTTCTACGCCGATCCTGAAGTTATGGATAGGCTTGGCAGATTGGCAATTCGCCTTTTGCTTATCACGTCGGCCGTTATTAGTGCGTCTGGGTTTATGGGCACTGTGTTCATTGACGGTGATGTGATAGCCAAAATCGAGGTAGTCTCCGCTATCGCCGTTGATGCACTCATCTGCATTTACGTGCTGGGCGATGACGAACATCCTGGCAGCGCCGCGTCAATACTGTCATGGTCTTGGATCTGGTTGGGCCCGCTGGTCATCGCGTTTTTGCTTTGGGGCGTCGTATCGGTTCTTCAGGCGTTCGGAATGGTGGGCGCTATTATCGCCGTAGTATTTCTCATCGGATGTTTTATTAAGTAAAGGGAAATTCAACCATGCCAACTTTAAATTTTCGTAAGCTGATTCCGGGAGGCTATTCGGGGGCCGGCCCGAATGCCGGCAATTCGGCTGCGCCGCGGAGAAACGATGGCCTTCATGGCACCGAGCGACGTGCCATGGGCGCTTTTGACGACATGTTGGGTATTGAGAACGTGGCGTCCCAGCGCGGCTCTCAGACGAATGCACGTTCTCGTTCGAACATGGCGCAACGCGAAATCCGGAATGACGTGGTAATCAATGAGGGCTTGGGCTCGTATGACGGACGCCCGTGCTCCATCAGGATTTTCGAAAACCACCTTGAGATTATCGCCAAGCGTGAGGGGTCAACGCTCGATAACCATTCTGTGGTCAAGTCGCTCGTTCCAGGCTTGGGTCATAGCAAGGCGGTGGCGGGCAGGCTTTTCGCTCCGGGCAATTCCAATCCGCCGATTATCATCCCCTTTAATTCGCTGAGCGGGTTTCAAGAAGTGAGCGGCTTTATGCCCACGTTCGTCTTTAACCGGCGTAATCCTCAGACCAGAAAGATGGAGACGCACACTATCAAGACGGTGACCAGGGAGTTTGGGTATGCGCTTAACCGCTATGCCCAGACACACTTCCATTACTAATAGATAAAGGCAAAACATATGGCAAACGATAAACAGCAAGAAGGCTTGTCGGCGCAAGAGCGTCTCGCGCGTCTTTATAGCGCTCGTGCTGAGGGACAGCAGGAGGACGCGACATCGTTCGCGGGTGAGACTGCGGGAGCGTCCATTTCGTCAGAAGTACCGCAGGCTCAAACGGTTTCTACTCAGGAGCGTCTCGACCGTCTGCGTGCGCGACGCACCGGCGTGCCTCTTCCGGGCGATCCGGAGGCGGCTACTCCGGTAAACAACGAGGGTGCGAATCGTCCTCGCTTTAACATCAATCTTTCGCGCATCGTGGACGCGATTCCCACCATTGTTCGGTTTTTCCCACTGCGTATTTTTACGGTTTGGGGACTCTGCTCGGTCTGGTACCGCATGTACTTGAACGTTGGCGGAGACGATGTGTTGCATACGGGGCTTCCGGCGCCGGGGTATAGCGCATTCAATCCATTCGCTCTGGGTGCTGTTGTATTCATTGGTCTTCTCGTGGTTTTGACGGAAATCATTGCCGGCCCGTTGAGTATGATCATTAAGCAACTGATCATCGGCGCCACGTATTTCTTCCGCGGTTCCGCCGCCACCCGCGAGGCCCGCGACCGCGCCCACGCCAACTTCAGCCTGCGCCGGCTTGTCACCGAGACGGTCCGCGGCTACCACAGCGGCTACTCCGTCTTCGGCTCCATGGCCCGCGCCGCCCGCGGCGCCCGCAACAGCGCCTCCACGCTCGACTACGGCGTCGGGGCCTTCACGGGTGAGGACCCCAGCGCTCCCGTCTACGACGACGGCCTGGGCGACCGCCCCTCGCGAATGGAGCTCACCGACGACGCGGCGTCGAGGATCTGGGACCTGTACTACCCGGCCTACGGCGCCGAGGGCCCCATGTCCAACCTGCACGAGGCGCTCGCCGCGGGCGACCCGCAGGACTACACGACCCTGATGAGCCTCGCCCTCAACGTGGCGGAGTGGTGCGAGCAAAACGGCACGCCCGACACCCACGGCTGGTTCGACGACCCCGCCTACCCGGGCGACTACGTCGACGCCGGCACGTTCTACCTCATGGCGTACTCGTTCTGGGAGCGGGCGGCCGAGGCGCGGCGCGTGGGGCCGATCGAGCCGCTCGCGGACGACATGAGCCGCTTCGTCCTGCGCCACCTGAGCGACTGGTCGCGCGAGAACGCCCATGCCTACCGCTGGCGCGGCGACTGGCGCGATGCTGACTACTTCGACAAGGACCGCCTGTAGGGGCCGGAAGGGGAAACACGGATGGCAATTAATCAGAACGGGTCTGGCCGCGGGGGCGCCGGGTCCAACGGATCGGATATCAACGATATCGTGAACCGCTTGGGCGGTCCGCGCGTGGTGATCGTTCTTGCCGTGGTGGTAATCATTGCCATTGTGGCGGTCACGTCCATCACAAGCGGCATCTCCGACACCAATCGGCGGACCGAGCAGCGTGCCGAGGCCAAACAGCAGCAAGAAGACGAGGCGGCGCGCGCTCAGCGTAAAAAGGAAAAAGAAGAGCGCCACCAGGAAGAAGCGAAAAAGGCCACAGTGCTCACGCTCGATGAAATTACGGACGAGGCGCTGCGCTCGGACTTAGCACTCGATGCAGATGAGGACGGGAATATTTCGCAAGAGACTGCGGATGAAGCTAGATCAATCGACGTCGAGTCATTTGATTCGCTTCCGCTGCTGGCCAACTTCCACAACATCACGACGTTTGGCATCGGCGACTACGACAGCGAAAGCTACGACATAAGCTCCATTAGCAATATCACTCATCTGTCCATTGGCGACTGCTCGGTGCCTCGGGTTGATCTCACGCGTTTTCCTCAGCTACAGCGCGTTACCATAAACAGGCTCGAGAGCCCCGTCGATACCTTGAATGCCAAAAACATGTCCTCGTTGACGAACGTCCAGATCGAAGGTCTTGATGGCAGTATCGGGACACTTGACCTGTCGGGTGATGTGAACCTCGAGGTTCTGAAGATCAGTAGCAGAGTCGAAACGCTCAATCTGTGCGGGGCAGGCAGGGAAGATGCCTTCCATTTCACTTTTACACCCAATTGTACACCCAATTGTGTTGGCAAGATCTTGTACGACAGCGACACGAGCAGCAGCCTGGTCGAGTATTTGCAAAAAATGAGCAGTGACTACGGCTACAACATGGAGCAGCAGTAGTGATGCGCTCAAGTGAGGAGATGCGATATGGCGAATTTTAAGCCCGACATGTCTTGGCGGGATGACGAACGGGTTCAGCGTGTGACCGAGCAGCCTTCGGGCGGGGCTCATGAGCAGGCTGCCGAGACACCGGATGTGCGGGTGAATATGCGTCCGAACGGGCGGGCAACCGAACAGTCTGCTGGGCAGGCGCAGCAGACGCCGAGGCGTTCGACAAGTCAGATCCCTCGCCCTGCCGGCCAGCCGAATGGACAGGCAGCTGAGCGTGCTAATGAAGCCGTCTCTCGCTTGGGCGGCGTTCGCGCCCTGGTAGTGCTTGCGGCGGTTGTGGTCATAGGCGCGGTTGCCGTTTTCTCCGTGATTGGCGGCGTCGGTGATGTGCAGGGCGGCGGGGGAGCCTCGTCGAGCGCCTCTAAAGGGTCGAGCTCAACTGACGCCTCTGGCTCCGAGACCAAGAAAGAAAAAGGTCTCGTCGATGTTGATGCGATCTCGGATGATACGCTGCACGGGCTGCTTGCCGACTACGATAACGATGACGATGGCCAGCTGACCGCCAAGGAGACCCAGCGCATCACGGAGCTGGTCGTGAGTGACGAGGTGACGGATTTCACGCCCATTAGCAAGTTGGACAAGCTCGATACGCTCGGCATCAATACCCTAAGCGCCAAGAGTGTGGACTTTAGCGAGCTCGAGGCACTCGAGGTGCTCAAGTTTGGCGACATGACGACCCAGGACCTCGACCTGAGCGTCTGTCCCAAGCTTAATTCCTTTAAGATCGAGGGCCTTAAGGGTGCTGTCAGTTCCATCAACGCCTCGGGTCTTAAGAACCTAATATTCTTTACCGTTGACCAAGGTCTTCAGGGTGACGTCGAGAAGATTGATCTTTCGAACGATGACATTCTTGGCGTACTCGAGATTACCTGCAACGTCGGTGAGCTCAACCTGTCGGGTTGCAGCCACTCGTTCCCCAAGCTCAACATCGCTGCGGATCATATCGACAAGATCGTGGTCGACAGCAACACCAATGCGGACCTGGTGGCAACCCTGCGCGATCTTTGTGCCCAGAAGGGCTGGACGCTGGAGGAGCGGTAGGGTCTCTTGAAGCGGCAAAGTAACTTTTGCTGCAAGGCCATAAACGAACAAAAAGAAGCGGGGCTCGGCTTGAACCGAGCCCCCTTTATTTCTATTTCTGAACAGCAGCTGTCTTTTCTTTTTTCTCCTTGAGTAGCTCGCCAAGCTTCTTGCCATCTTCGGTCTTCCAGTCAGCCATACCACTGCTGCAGCGACCGATAACAAACGCAGACGCAGCTGAGGGGGTTGGGAATACCAGTTCTTCGGTTAGGATGTTGTCCTCATTGATGAGGTGCTGGTATTTTTGACGGCTTTCATATGTGGGCTTGCGGGCAGATGCGGTGGTGCCTTCGGCAATTCGTGATTCGGCTGCTACGATAAAACCCTTGCTAGTGAAGAACCCGTATGCATCGGATCCACGACCGTCCGTATGAAGCTTGATTTGCGATATGTCTTGTGGGGCGCTGATCTTAACGGGGACATCTTCGATTTCTTCAGTGGCGTCTTCTCGCATATGATCGATGGCAGCTTTGACCTTATTGGCAAGCCATTGAACAATACAGTCTCTAACAAAGAAATAATCAGGACCTTGGGCTTCGTTCTTGAGCAAGTCGATCAGTTTTGGCAATATGCCCTCGACGCCATTGACCTCTTTGATTTCTTTCCAAGTATCGCAAGCATTTTTGTAGGCGACTTCAAAATCGTCTTTACTATCAAAATGCAGGTTGGATTTATCGCTCAGTTTGTCTGCAACGGTTTTTTGAGCAGCCCAAAAAACCGGGACACAAAGGCTTTCGTGGTGTTTTTCACTATCGATTCGATTGTCAATTTGATTCATGCTAAACGTGTTGAATTCATATCGGCAAGGATCGCTTGTAAGGTATGCCTCTGTAATAAATGCTAGGAGGATATCGCTGTTGGACAGATCTTTATCGATCTTCTCTTGCCACTTATCACCGAGACTAATCGAATTTAAGTCGATCACCTTATCCACTCGGTATTCGGCGTCCTTGAGAAGATCATTGTTAAGCTTGTCCATTGTTCGGTTAACAATATCTAGGAGATGGTTGAATAGATTGTCGTTGCGTCTGTAGCTAATAAAGACCTTTACCAGGGTGTTGCCATTTTCATCTTTTTCAACCCCTAGCATGGACTGCTGCTGGTTCATGAGTTCCTCCGTTTTTCCGACTACTGTTATTTGACGATGCTGCCCTTGGCGATGCGGGCAGAGAGGGCGACGATGATTCGGTCGTAGGCGTAGACGTCTTTTTTTCCTAGCAGGAACCCGCGTGCACCAAGTACGTTATTGTCAGGTGTCATGTAGGCGTGACGCATGAGAGTGTCGGACTTGCGAACGCCTTCGGCCCCACTCTTGTTGGGCTTGCCGCCCAGGAACGCATCGACGGCTGCTGCACGCATACGCTGCTCGCGTTCCTGTTCGACGGTGCCGTGTCCCAGCTCGGTCATACCCGTTGCCCGGCAGTAAGCGAGCCAGCGATCGTGTTCCATGTCGCCCAGACGGCAAGCAAGGTTGAATTCCTCGCGGTTCTTATGCTCGTTGGCATCGAACTCGGTTTTGGTGGCCGCGTCGGGAACGACGGAGCTTAATATCGCATTGACAATGTTGTCGTTATTCGAGGCCGGCTTGACCTTGCCCTGCAGCTTCTCCTTCCAGGCATGCTCGAAGGATCCCTGCTCCACGTCGGCGTCGCTAAAGCCAAGCGCCCAGAAGCGGTAGGGGATATGTGCTGCCGAAGCTCGGCTGCTGCTCTTGTTGGATTCCTTGCCGTTGTAACTTTTGACTGCCTCCTCAACGGCGAGTGTTGCGTCAAAATCATTCTTAATAGAGCCATTGGAGCAAAGCTCGTATACTGCATTGAGCTGCATGGCCAGGTGCTCGCGCTCGTCATTGATGATGTTACTGTAGGTGTAGAACGCCTTGCGGGCGCCAAACGGATGCATGATTTTGGCGGCGTCTTTGCCAGTCGTCTGAGTCTTATCGAGGCTTTTAAGGGCGCCTAGGATTTCTTCGCTCTCGATATGGGGACAGATGACGGGTTGCTGTTTGGTGTAGTCCGGTGAGCCCTGGTCGATAAAGCGATTGAAGATCTGACGTTGGAGCATGAGCGAATAGGAGAGGTTTTGTCCACAATCTCCCATGGTTACGAAGGCGTAAAGACGAGCGTCATCGGTAATTAGCGCGTTGTCGGCCTTGGACGATACGCATTTGTTTTGAGCGTCGTAGTACAGCGTGGTGACGGTGCCGCCGGCAATCAGGCGATCGGTTGTAACCGAGGGCGCCTCAGCTTCTACAAAGCGAATTGTCGGCATGCCGTTGCAGCTTTCGCCAAACATCTCGGGGTAGCGGGCTGCTTCGCGTTCTAGTATCGATTGGGCGTTGGGGTCGACAACAACAATGTTCAGACGAACGCCCGGCATGCGGCCCATCCAGAAGGAAGTGCGTGTTGCCTGCATGCCGAAATCGCCTGCGCCGAAAACGAGAACGGTGAGATTCTGAGGCTTGGGATTTGGGTTGACGGAGATATCGATGGGCTCGAGCACGCTGTAGAGTGGGGCTTCTTCAAGTACATCGTATATTTCGTCTTGTACGCGTGAGAGCAAGTGAAGACAAGTCGGCTCATCGTCGGCTTTGATGGCATCGAAGATCTGGGCATCATCGGGGTTCTTGTGGGTGCAATGGAGCGCAATCTTGGGCGCGCAGCCGGCCTGAGGATCCTTGTGCGTCGCTTCGAGCATGTCGATCGTTGCGCTGACATTGTGTTCGGTTTCTTCGCTCGTTGCGACGACATCGACTGCGAGCAGATGCTTAACTGCATCGCGCAGCGATGTAATCGTTATGAGCACATCGGCTGCTTCGGAGTCGGTGAACACATAACGCACATAGCCCTGGCACAGATTGCGCAGTACGCGCTGACGCTCGCTGTCCTCGTCGCTGCCTAGACAAAAGATGAGGGCGATGTCGCCGTTGCCATTCGCGTTATTGAGCGTTCCGTCCTTGATGTTGTTAACGATATCACGCGCGAGCAACTCGGTGTTGGCGTCGACGCTCTCAAAGATAATTGCATGGTCGGCATACTTGAGATGACGCTTGATAACGCTGCCCGAGAGACGCGTGGCAACAGCGTTGAAGGCAAACAGGCCAATTTCAACGGGAAGGGCGATGATGTATGCAAGTGTGAGCAGCGAATAGAGCAGGTTGAATACCTGGCCGGCAATGCTGCCGCCAAGGGGAATAGCGCTATAGACGGTTGACGTCACATCGGTGAGGCCGGTCTGGATGGTCGTTGTCCATCCCACGGCAAAGAAGTTGGTGATGACCCAGCTAATAAAGTTGAAGGCTCCCGGCTCCCAGCCCTCGCCAAGATCCGAAGAAAAGCACTGCGCCCAGGTAACGGGGGCGAATAGGCAAAAAGCGCCAAGAGCAAGAATTCCAAAGGCGACGATGCGACGGTTGGAATTGATCTCGAAGCCAAAGAGTTTGTGCTGATAGTTGTGCCGTTCCAAGTGTATGGAATAGCAGAGCGCGACGAGAGCGACGAGGAATGCCGCGGACCAACAGATTGGAGAAATCAAAGTAGGTACCTCCTGTGAGTATAGAGATGAACGGATAACGTGATCTGGGCCTGTTGCCGCCTACGTAAACATGCGGTCTCTCAGCTCGGCCGCCTCGTTAATCTCGACATTGGTGCGGCCTTGGAGATCTTCGGTGCGCTTGCTGGTGAGCTTGCCGTCCTTTAGCCCGTAGGTGGTGTACTGAACGATTGCGCCGGCGGTTTCGGCTGCCTGACGTAGGGACTCGTAGGTGTCGGTTTGTTCGCACCATGCATAGAAATCATCAACGGTGGCGTTGGGATTGCCGCTAAAGAGTCGATACCATTCGCGTCCAAAGCTGCCAAGGACCGAGAACGTCTTTTTCTCGACAAGCTTGTCGCCCTTGTATTTGTAGTCCAGCGTGAGGTCCACCAGATAGGCGGCTCCCGTTTCAAAGGCGTTCTCATTGCCCTGATGACCGATGACCTCGGCCTCCGGGTAGTACTTGTCAATAAACTCGGCGGCGTCGCCTTCGTAGTCGGCAACGATGCGCACACTCTGCACTTTGCCCCGCTTGTACGTGTAGTGCAGGATGCGCAGCAGTCGCTCCTGCCAAAACGCATAGGAAAACAGGTGGTCGACAAAGTGCGGATTCTCAAGCCGATTGGCCTGACCCATCCAAACGGTTTGGAACAGCTGGTAGTCGGCCTGCGGCTCGCCCGTGACCTCGCGGAACCACTGTACGGCGACGTCGGCGGGGATATAGAACGATAGTCGCTCCTGCGGAGTACCGCTCTTGGTCGTTTTGGCGCGCAGGGGAATCTCGACCTCGTAGCCAGAACCGTCGTCCGTTCCGCAGCTTAAAACGGGCGGCAGCATAAACTGGCAGGGGCCCTCGTCGCATACGCGCATCGGCTGGGGGCTAACAGGTTGCCCGTCAAACTCCATCTCGATGTCTGTGTCGTCTTCTTCGTCCTCGTCATCATCTTCGATGCCAAGGTCGTAGCCGGTGTAGTAGTCATCCAGGTGTCGTTCGTTTACATTTCGCCCGTTTACGACGTCAAAGACGGTAACACCCGTCATGCGGTCGCAATACTTTGCGACTTCAAAGAGGTTGCAGCTCTCCTCGGGCGTAAAGTTATCCATGCGGTGCAGGAACTCGGTAGCGCATTCCTCGGGATCATAGCCGTCCATGTCGCTGTCACCGACCCAAAAGTTGGGATCACGATTGCTTTTGAAGTACCACCAGTACCAGACGGGGCAGAATACCGCATTTACGCCAAAAAAGACCTTTTGGATGATGTTGCCGTTGCCGTCGAACTTGTAATCGAGCGGCAAGTTAACAACCGGATCGTTTGATGTGTCACGCGCCATGGTGTGCTCCCTGCGATGATTTGTGTTGCGCGTGCAGGCCAGATTCGATGCATCTGACCTGCACGCGCCTGTTACTTCGCATACTAGGCCGCCTGCGCTGCATTCTGTTACGCAACATCGTGGACGGCGCGGTTCGACGTCCAGGGCCGATGCCGCGCAACAGATACATGGGTTGGCCGTGCTAATCGCTCTCTAGTAGCGCGCCGAGCGCTGGGCGTTGCCCGGGTTGTAGCCCGCCCAGGCGGCGATGACGTCCGACTCAACGACGCTCGTTGCAATGTTGATAAAGCTGCCGGTACGGGGCAGGTCGGTGTGGAAGTCTTCGAGCAGGTTGGGCTGGAACCTAAAGTCCTCAAAGTTGACGGTGTTGGGGTTGTAGAGCTGACAAGTACCATCCTCGGTAGAGATCGGGCCAACCATGTAAACGGCCTTGTGCTCTACGACCTCGGTATCGTCGACGTCGATCATCTCTCCGCGATCGTGCGCGGCAACGGCGTGCTCCATGAGCTCGAGGAATCGGTCGGCTTCGGCGCTGCAGAGTACGCAGCGCGAGAAGAGCACCGTAAGGGCATAACCCGTTTTACGACCCAGTTTTTCTCGTAGCTCGCTAAATCGTTGCGACTGCTCCGGGGTCATGCGCGTCTTGGACGGCGCGGTCTGCTTGAGTCCGCACGTCTTAAGGAACATCGCGTTGCCCTTGCGCAGGGCGCTCATAGCGGCAGAGTCGCTTTTTGCCGCGGAGACGTCGATGCGTCCTCCCTCGGGAATCTGCTTATAGCGAGAGAAGCCCTTCTCGCCCTCGACGGGCATCCAGTGCGTAATGACGTCATTTTCCACTACGCTAAAGCGGCACGTAAAGGGCGCGCCGATTGCCGGTACCTCGCCGTAGAACTTTACGCGTACGGCTTGGTCGGTGTCCGCCATCCACATCATAAAGCGATGACTATTGTCGCCGTCATGGCTCCGGAGCTTTGCAATAAGGTAGCAAACCGAGTCGCAGCGGATCTCGAGTGCGGCACCTCTTCCGGTGGCGATGGCGCTTATGCCCTGGGCCTTGAGCTCGATGTCGCGGTGCAGCGCGTTGAGTTCTTCGGATGTCAACAGGTCTTGGCCGAGAAGCCCCGCGACAAGCGCGCCGACTTCTATGTCGGTAGTAAGGGCGGCGTCGATAACCTTGCGGTGCGCCTGGTGGCTTGCATAAGCCGGTAAAGGTTTGCGGCCTGTGGCAAATCCAAATGGGTCTCGGATCTGATCGCCGCCGCGATAGAGCGGCTCCAAAAAGAACATGTTCATGTCATTTTGCTTGCCCTGCTTTTGACCGTAGGCATCGAGGGAATTCCAGACATGCTTTTCTGCAATGGGGTTCATCCACAGGCTGATTTTCGATTTTTCTGCCGAGGAGGTCGAGGTATTCTTTTTAGAGCTTGCGGCGGGACGAGAAGCCGGTTTCTGATATCCAGCGGGGAGAACTTGCTCAAGATCGAATTTTTTAAGCAGCCTAACGTAGACTCCGACCGATGCTTCTTCTGCTATTTCCGCCATGACCGACTGCGAAGGGTCATCGACAAAGGAAATGCGCGTTTTGCCATCATCGGAGACTGCCTGGCAGTAGCCGCATCGAAGTGCAACGTAGCCTTCGTTTTCGCTGCCATGGTCAAAGTACATCTGCTCTTTGCATCCGAGTGTACCGGGGATGAATGCGGTCGGGTTTGCCATGTCGGGGATCGTAATGGCAGCGCCAGTCGCGCGTTTAAGCTCATCGAAATACTCGACGTACAGCGGAATGTTGTAGTGCTGGACGAGCGTCTCGAGAACGACGGCGTTGGGCACGGAGTGCGCCACGCGATAGCGCACGGAGTTGTAGCCCCATTCGACATCGGTCGCGTCATCGGGGATTCCGTGACCTGCCATGGTGGACAGGACTTCATCGGGTGAGTCAAACGTACCGTCGGGTGTGCCGCAAATCGCCTGGAGCGAGAACCCGCCAAAGCACTTTTCGAGATCATTGCGGATATACTCGCAGCAGTCATGATTGGGAAAGACGATGCGAAACGTCATCGCGCCCATGGCCTGGGACATGTAGACGTTGCCCGATGCCTGGGCATCGGACTCTGCCTGGGGCTCGTCATCCTCGTCTTCGTCGTCATCGTCCGATGGGTCTGCAAACGAGCTGTAGTTTGCATTGATCAGGTCGAGATACATGGAGACGGTCCCGCGGGTTGCCAGCTTTTGCATGATGGGATTGAACGTGTCCGCAAACGAGACCTCGCGGTCCTGGGGCACGCCATTTTGGGTCACGGAAAGCGTGACGGTCGCCACGCCGCAACGAACTGCCGTGGCATCTCGGTACTGGCTGTTGTCGGGGAAGAACGTCCACTGGCTTTTAGTGAGGCTTGCCGCAAACGAGACGTCGTCGTCATCGGGATCGGCTAGCCATGCTCCGGCCTTGTAGCCGTCGGTCACTACGTACTCGTAATAAACGGGCGCCCCGAGCAGGCCGGCGAGCGCCTTTGCAGCTCGCAGCAGCGGGATGCCGTCGTATTCGTATTGAAGCGAGTTGTAGCCCCACATTTCGTTGAATGTCCGTCCGCCTAGGGCGCCACAGATATGGATACACATGGCGGCGTTTTGCGGCTGGCTCAAATCACCAAGGTCGGAGATTGCGGGTATCAGCGTGGCGAGCGAAAAGCCGCCAAATTCCTGTTCTAGGGTCTCCTTTACCTGCATGCAAGCATTGTGTCCGGGAAAGACGATGCGGTTAATGACCCTTTGGGGCTGGATCTGACCGCCTGTCTCTTCGATTAGATGGCTAAAGAGCACGTCAACGTCCGATGCGTCCATGGTGGCGGTTGCGACCTCCTGCGTCTTGGTCGACTTCTTTTTGCGTTTGCTAGCCGCAGGAGACGATTTTTTGCGCGAGGGCGCCGGCTGGGGCTCCTCTTGGGCGCCAAACTGGTCCTTGAGAAAGTCGAAGTACAGGGACACGTTTCCGCGCTGCGCATACGAACGCATAATGGGGTCGGTGGTGTCCTCAAAGTACTTTTGGCTTCCGTCGGGCATGGACATGGTTCCCATGCCGCAGCGGAACAGGGTGTCGGTGGCGCCGTCGAACCCCTCCGGGAAATACACCCAGCAGCTCTTGTCGACCACGTTTGCAAATGAGACGCTATCGCCCTGCGCATCGGCGATCACGGCGCCGGCGGCGATCTCATCGGCATCGGTGTACTCGTAGTAGACGGGAACGCCGATCATCTTGGAGATAGTCTTGGCAACCTCCAGCGAGGGGATGCCGTTGTATTCGTACTGGAGCGAGTTGTAGCCCCAGACGACGTTGGTGACCTCTTCGCCGTCGGACCCGCAGGTTTCCAGGGCGGCATTGGTGGCGTCGGTCGGATCCATGTGCTGGAAGTCCTCGTAATCGGGAATCACGGCAGCAAAGCAGAACTCGCCATAGTCTCGCTCCAGGGCAGCTTTGGCCTGCATGCAGATATCGTGGTTGGGAAACACGATACGATTGACAATCTGGTTGATCGAGATCCCTCGGTCGGTATCTTGAAGTAGATGCTCAAAAATCTCGTCCATCGTTCCTTCTTTCGTATGCGGTGGAAGCCGACGATCCCGGGTTTTAGGGCTCGTGGCTTTGCTAACTCGAACCCTACTGCCCCGATGGGCGAGAACGTTGCGCAACATCCGCGAGTGCGCAAATTGCAATGCGGAACGGTTTTGCTGAGGCGGTGGGGGCGACGGGGGAGAGGCGGACGACCCGCGTTCGTATGCCCCACTGTCTATGAAAAAGTGCCCGCCGACAGGTCGTTGTCGGTGGGCACGTTCAGGGCTGCATATGGATTGATGCTCGAGATCAGGCTTCTTTCTTGATGGAGCCGAGTGTTACGACTGTGGCGATTGAGGCGATGCAACACAGAAGCGGGTAGATGGGGCCGGAGCAGGTCGTAGACATCCATGCCATAATCGCGGCAACGAGGGCGAGCAGAGTAAAGCCGATGCGTGCGATGGATACCTTTTTCTGCAGGAATGCCATGATAAGGCCGATAACGGAGATGATGACCGGAATTGCCCAGCAGATAGTTAGCGTTTGGACATCGCCTGCGCTGCTGCTGCCATACGCCGACATCGTATCGGCATAGTCACCCAGCTCCAGCATGGTGTAACTGGACTTAAGGCGATATGCCTCGCCAGCCGTGCTATCGCCGCCAAAGAAACTGGAGAGGTTGTTGGTACCATCGGAGATGTACTGGGATGTTTGAAAATCGTCGGCGGAAGGCGAGAACCACGGCATAAAGGCCAGGATGAGAGCGATGACACCAATGACCAGTGGGACGATGAGGTTAGTGTCGAGCGAGACGCTCGGAGCACTGATTGCTGGCTTCGCTGGGCTGGGAGCGGTGGCGTGGGCGGCTGGCGCTTTGACCGTTGCGCCGTCGTGAGCTGCGGTGGCCTTGGCCGGAGTGGGTTCGGCGGCAAACTTGTTTCCGCACTTGGGGCAGAAGGCGACGCCGTCGGGGATTTTCTCTCCGCATTTAGGGCAGAACATGGTGCTTCCTTTCGCTGGGAACCTTGACAAGCCCTAAGATAATCTTTGGCCGTCCGGTTATGTTGCGCAACATTGCGCGCGATGGCGTGGGTATCCTTAACGCAAACGAATTAAAGGCGGAGAAAGGATCCCCATGAGTTTCTTTGACGATCTTCAGAACTCTATCAATCGTGGCGTTGCCGGCGCCAACCGCACGGGCAACACGATTAAGCTCAAAGCGCAGCTGAGCGAAGCCATGAAGCGCCGTCAGACCCTTGCTGCCCAGCTTGGCGCAAGCCTGTACGATGCGACTAAGGACGACCCCGAGCTTCGCGCCGGTCGCGAGGCCATTTACGACGGCATCGCCGCTATCGATGCCGAGCGTGCCGGCTATCAGGCCGAGATTGATCGCATCGAGGCCGAGGCCCAGGCCGCCCAGGCCGCTGCCGTGCACTATACTTGCCCGTTCTGCGGTTCTACCGTTGCTGCCTCTGACCTGTTTTGCTCAGGGTGCGGAAAGCCCATGGCAGAGATCGAGGCGGCAATTACCAAACAGCGAACCAGCGGTATTGCGACGGCGGCCGCTCCGGATGCGTCGAGCTCTGCGACGTGCCCTCAGTGCGGTGCTCCCATCAACGAGGGCGATGTGTTCTGCATGAGCTGCGGTGCCAAATTGGAGTCGGCGCCGGCTGCTGTGCCCGAGCCCGAGTCGGCTGATGCACCCGCGCCGGAGCCTGAGCCGGTCGTCGTTCCCAAGCCGGAACCGGTCGTCGCCCCCGCCCCCGCCCCCGAGCCTGAGCCGGCTAGCGTCCCCGAGCCGGAGCCGGTCGCTGCGCCCGCACCCGCATCCGTTCCCGAATCCGTGCCTGTCGCTATGCCTGTGCAAGCTGCCGTCTCTGTGCCCGAGCCTGACGTTTCCCTCTCAGACAATATCTGTCCCACCTGCGGTGCGACCAACGACCCCGAGGATAAGTTCTGCATGCATTGTGGCACCAAGCTTCGTTAGCATGGCGCCGTCATAGCAAGACAATGCCGCATTAAAAATGCTGGACCTCTCTGGACGACGTGTCTGGGGAGGTCCAGTTTTCTTTTTATTGGGCACTTTGGCAGCTAATCTGCCTGCCGCTCAATGTTGCGCAACAGAAATCGATCTGCCTTGCTTAAGGTTGAAGACGTCCGGTGGACAAGAGAAAGGATTTGATATGCACAAGCTCAATGTGCGCCTCAAGAAGGGAGCCTTGTGTGGAGCGCTTGCACTTGCGCTGGGGTCTCTCGTTATGGGCAACGTGGCTACCATTGCCTCGCCCACTCCGGCGTATGCCGCCTCCAAGAAGTCGTCTGAGAAATCTAAGAAGGGAAAAAAGTCCAAGAAGGATTTGCTCAAGGGCGTCAAGGTCAAGAAGAAGGTCGACAAGTACAGCTGGGCCGAGCTCGCGAAGATCTCCGACGCCATGACCAAGTCCGGCAGCCGCAAGGCCGCCCTCAAGATCGCCAAGAAGTACAAGCTCTGCGACAAGGACGGCACGCTCGACGGCAGCCAGACTAAGCGCATGGCGCTCAGTGACTGCGAGAGCACGGTCACGATTGTTGGCTTGTATCACGACGACTTGGCTGATGGTTCGGGCAAAGCGGGACTTACCTGGCAATTTACCGACGGACTGTATGCGGGCAGCCCGATGTACGCCCCTGAAATAGCCGATTTCGACTATTTCCCCAGTTCGATCAGGGATCGTTTGGCTACCATTTCTAAGAAGACGGTCTATCTCGATGGCGCCAAGACCAGCGAGGCAGCCTCGGAAGACGTCAAGATGTGGGCACCTTCGGCGACTGAGTGCTTGGGTGACGCCGAGGACATGCCTGACGTCAATCGAGACTCCGAGTGGATGGCCACGTCCCTCAATGCCGAGGGTACACAGTATGATTATTACGAGTATCTAGGCTTAAGTTGGGCAAACTCAACAGGATACGCTAGCGATACCGACGTTGAATGTCCCTATGGCTTTGCTTCCGTTTTCGACGACCAAGGGGGTATGAATCTTAAAGGTAGTTATGGCCCGTACAATTCGAGGGGGTCGGGCTTCAGAAGCATTTACTATGATCCTTCTGTGCCTGATGCCGATCTGAGGTACTTGGCCGAAATGGGCACCCATGCATATTCGGACTCCAGCGCATGTGCATGCGAAAACTACAATACTCGCCCAAATGATCAGGGCGATATTACGAATGTCGCAGTCATGCCCATGTTTTGTCTGACTGCTTCCTCGGCTGACGATGCGGCAGCAGAGTCAAATGGCGTTGCCATCCAGGACAGTGTGGACAACTATAGCTGGAAAGACCTTAAGACCATTGCCGATGAGATCGCGGCGGCGCAGGATGATGATTCTGCGACAGGTATCGCCAAGAAATATCATTTGGTGTCCGAAGACGGCAGGTTGGGTGATGCGTGCTACAAGACCGTCAAGCTTTCTACCGGTGCCGAGGTGAAGGCGTATATCGTTGGCTTCAACCATGACGATCGTGCCGACGGCAAGGGCAAAGCTGGTATTACGTTCTTGGTGTGTGGCACGCCGGTTCTCAGCGATTCCATCAACGAAGACGGATCCAACACCGGCGGTTGGAAAGACAGCGATATTCGCAAGAGTTTGAATAAGAAGGTGCTTGCCAGCATGCCCAAGGATCTCAAGAAGAGGGTCGTCAAGGTGACCAAGCTCACCAACAACGCTGGCGTTACGACAGATGCCTCTTCGGTGACGGCGACGGACGATTCGCTCTGGCTGCCCTCCTTGGAAGAACTCTTTGGAAATGATGGTCTTGAGAGGTTACTCAGCTCGAATCAGTCTGACGCGCTTGGTGTTTACAAGGCGGAAGGCAGTCAATATAAAATTTGGTACAAAACTGCCGGTCCCGCCTGGACTCGCACCTGCGATGCAACACGGTCTGGCCAGTTCCTGACCTACAACGGCATAGACTATAGTGGTTCGGCCAAGTCCAGCAACAACAATGACATTTATCTGGGCTTCTGCCTGTAAGAACTGTGGCATTTCGATTCAACGATTGTGGCCCCGGGATTTTCCTGGGGCCCTTTTGGTATTGGAGGGGGACATCGGCTCGCCCTGCAATGTTGCGCAACAGAATGCGTGAATCGTGCCAGAAAATGAATGCAGTGCAAGATGATGGCCGAGAGGAGACGGCATGTCTTTTGATATGACAAGGCGCGAGGCGCTGGGAGTGTTGGGGGCTGCTGCCGGCACGCTGCTGACAGGTCCGTTGCCTGCGATGGCGAGCGATAACAAGGACGACGACTCGTCTTCCGACGCTACCAAGGGCTCTGAATCCGGCACTTTGTACGCCGCGTTGCCTGGTGCAAACTCTAATTGGGGATTCGTCGATGTTAACGGTTCGTGGGTGATTGAGCCTACGTTTGGCACCATTGCCGGTGTGCCAGGTGGCAGCTGCTATGCGGTGCCGCATGTTAATGAAGCGTCGGGGATACGCGACAATCAGATCAATGAGAACATGGAGTGGCACGGCGGCGTGTTTGACGGAGACTTGTTCCCTGCCACCACGGCGGATGATAAGGAAACTTGGGGCTATATTGACCGTACGGGTAAGTGGGCGATCGAGCCGCAGTATCTTTACGCCGCATGTTTTATCAACGGCTTTGCTATTGTGCAGGATAAGGATGAGGATTTCCACTTTATTACGCCCAAGGGCAAGGACGCCTTTGGCAAGCTCGACTGTAAAACGGTCACGCCGTTTTTTGAGGGCTATGCGAGTCTGTACAGCGGCGATGGCTGGGGAATAATCAATACCAAGGGCGAGTGGGCGCTTGCCTCGGCCAAGGACACGACCAGCCCGTATAAGTACAGCGCACCGCTGATCTTTAACGAGGGCAAGTGCTTTGACGATTTTAAGTACATCGACACCTCGGGTAATACGATTTTTGAGTTCAGCGAAAAGGACCGCGGCTACACAAATAACCTTCACGAGGACTTTAAGGATACGAGACCGATCTTTAAGTCGTTCCATCAGGACCGCGTATTTTACGGGCACCGTATGTATGACGCTCAGGGTAAGGTGCTGACCGATTTTGCGATTAACACCATTATTGGCACGTATCAGGACGAGCTTATCTTTCATGAGGACCTGTGTGCCGCCAAAGACCCGGTGATGCATACGTGGGGTTATGTCGACAAGAGCGGTGCTTGGGTCATCAAGCCGCAATTTGATCTGGCATATAGCTTTAGTCAGGGGCTTGCCATGGTTCTTGACCCGGCTAGTAATAAATACGGGTTCATCGACAAGAACGGCGACTGGAAGATTCCCCCGCGCTTTGGGCTGCCCGATGGCTATGCAGGTGATCTGAGCTACACGTTTGATGAAAATGGCCGTGTGTTTGTCGTGGCTGATCTTCCCGATGGCTCGAACTCGGCCCGCAATCGCTACGGCTGGATCGATACCGACGGCAACTGGGTTTGTTCTTGGGAGTACTAGACATGAAGTGCAAGCAGTGTGGAAAAGAGCTCAAGCAGGGCGCAAAGTTTTGCGGCAACTGCGGCGCGCGCGTGGACGATGTCGATTTGGGCCAGACGGTGACCGTTGAGCCGGTTGAGGCTGCGGCAGATTCTGATGCAACGACGGTGGTCGAATCTGTAGATGGGCCGGCGGATGACGTGGCGGATGAGGCAACAAGCGAGCCGGTGGATGATGACGCACATGTGCTCGTGGACGAGCCGGTCGATGACAGCGCAGATGGCTCTGCGGATGAGCCGGTTGACATGAGCGCTGCGTTTGAGCCGAGCTCTGAGGCCACGACGGTGCTTCCGGACGACCCCTTTACCGTTGCTCCGACACAACGGACTGTAGCCATGCCCAAGGCGTCTGCGCCAATCAGTCACTTGGATACCAACGGTGCCGACTCGGCTCCTTCGGACCCCAAATCGCCTAAGTCTCGTCGCGCCGCCATCAGCGTGGGCGTTGCCACTGCCGTTGTTGCCGTGGGTGCCATTGGCGCGATTGCTCTTAAGGGGCTGGGCGCCAATATCTCGGGCGATAACTCTGATTCCGTTAAGAAGTCGTCCTCCAAGGCGTCTTCTCAAAAGAACGGGATTATCAAGGAGAAGCAGGTCAAGACCGATATCACGGCGGTCAATCAGCTCTCCAAGGGCTTTATTCCCAAGAGCAAGTTTGTCGACGGCGGCAGTTATTCGCTCGAATCGTTGGACATCACCTCCCAAAAGGAGGACTCGGATGGCAATGTGATCGTTAAGGCTACGACTGTGACCAGCAACGATGCTTTCAAGACCACGGCCAAGCTCACCGGCACTTATACCAAAAAGGGCAAAAAGTACACGCCCAGCTGGAGTGTCAATTCGTCGACCACTAAGGCCATTGCTCCTATCGAAAAGGATCCAAGTGGACTTTGGACTCAGGGCGATATTAAGTTTGACAAGAAGGCTCAGACTTCGATCGTCAAGGTAAACTACGAGCCCCTGTGGTTTGAGACGGTCGACGGAGACGTTGAGTACACCTACAAGTTCGATGGCTCCAAGTGGGTTCTTGACGGCGACAAGGCGCCCAAGGTGAGCTATGAAAACTTGGTAAGCGATAAGTACACCGATACGTCCGACGAGGGACGCAAAGCGCTGGTCGAGCACTTTAAGATTACCTCGGCCGATAACGGTAAGATTGCGTTTAGCTTTAAGTGGACGCAGCTTATTGAGTCGTACTACTCGAACGCAGCGCCCCAGGTGAGTACCGATGTATCCGGCGAGGCCACGATTGTTCCCGTGACTATGGATACCGGTGAGCGGTTTATTACCTGCAAGACGTATATCGAAAAAGACTCCGAGGTCAAAGGCAAAAAGGACACATTTGCCGTGAGTATTATGGCCGAGGGTCCGTCCGAGTATGACGATGCGTCTAAGCAGGAAATCGTCGTTGCCGTGACGGGCAAGATGTCCAAAGAGGATCACGATGGCCTTGGGGCCGATATTGCGGGCACGTGGGCCCAGACGTTTGATAGCAGGTTCGAGATCCCCCAGGAGAAGAGTCCCACGAAGGAGTAGGGGTTCTACGAGTTTTTGGCGCCACGCGGTTGCGGACCCGCGTGGCCCGCTTTGGCCGGCCCAAAAGGCGCTGCTCCCCACGCCATCCCGGGAGCAGCGCCTTTTGGGCCGGCCGTTTGCGTTTGTGGCGGTGGCCTTTAGAGGCCGGCCGCGTTGTCCGTTTATGGGCGCTTTCGCCGCCGGTAGATTCGCCTCGTTTCCGACGATGTTGCGCAACGTCTGCTCGGTATGGATTTCTACACTTGAGTTGTCCAAAAGGGATTCGGTTCTTGAATGAGGGATGAACGATGAGCAGGAACTCCTATTACGATGACGATATGTCCGAAGAAGATTACGAGCGGGTCATGGAGCATATGTACGAGCTTGAGTGCGAGCTCGAGGAGCCTCATGACGCTCGCACCGACCAGTTGATTCGCGAGGAGCTCGAGGATCTTTCGAGTGCCATGTTGTTTGAGCCGGTGGTCAAAAACGGTGAGTACCTTGGTGAGCGCGACCATGTGCCCGGGTATTGGACGGATCGTCGCGATTTGGAGTCCGAGTCTTCAGGCGCTTCGAGCGATGCCGACGAGGTAGAGAAGGATGAGCCGTTTGATTTAATTGGCTATCAGGGCTCTTCTTCGGGCGGTTCGGTGCTCGACATGTTTACTCCCATTTTAAGGAGTCGCGTGTTCTGGATCTTCATCGCGTTTTTGGTGTTTATCGGCCTGCTCGACATGTTCTACGACAGCTTTATCGTTCCTTCGGGCTTCGCTATTAGCCGCATCAATTTTCAGGGCTTGGTGCTGCTGGCGATTGTCGTTGCATGCATTGCCCTGAGGCGTCGCCACCGCTAACGACGGTATTGACGCAACGGCCGATGTTGCGCAACAGAGTGTTGGGACAGCACCGTATGCTCGGGTTGTCCTACTGGGAGAGCGAGCGCGAACAGCAGCCTACATTAACGGCCTCTTTTCCGCCGTCTCCGAGAGATTGAAAAATGTTGCGCAACGGAATGGCCGGCCCGTCCCATAGACTGACATGGCAAGAGGGAAAGGCAACTGCCATAGAAAGGATGGATGCAGCATGAAATGTCCTAAATGCGGCAGCGAAGTAAAGTCGGGAGCAAAGTTTTGCCCCCAGTGCGGCGCGAGTATGGACCAGGCATCGACGGGGCATGAAGAAACTGCCGTCGTCAGCGAGCCCAACGCACCGGCAGGCGAACCGGCGACCGACGACACGGTCGAGCTGAGCGCCGATACGGCCGCTCCAGAACCCGAAGCCGAGCCGAGTGCTCACGGGCCTGCTACCGAGCCCGCTGCTGATTCTGCCGCTCAGTCCAAGCCCAAGAAGCTCAGCAAAAAGGCCAAGATCATCTTGGCGGCAATGGTTGTCATCGTCATTGTTGGCGCAGGAGTTGCCTATGTATTGAGTGCGCAGCACCAGCAGCTTGTGGCAGCCGTGGAACCCCAGCTCGCTAAGGCACTGAGCAAAAAATACGACGGCGAAGATACGCTCTTTGCCAAGAATGACTATGTGGAGCCAACCGAGTACGAGAGCAGTCTCGACGAGGTCTCGAGCATTAGCGTGTCCAATGGCAAGGCAACTGGATCTGTCCAGGCGACCTTTGATAACGAGAGCTTTGAGTCAAAGGCCAAGCTTAACTTTACGGCTGACGCCGACGACTCCAACAAGCTGTCCCACATCAAGTTCAGCGTCGAATCGCAGACGACCACCCCTATCGCCGGTATCGACTATGACGAGGAAAACGACCTTGAAAACTGTGACTCCGAACTAACGGATGACAATGAGTGCACGGTCAGCATGCCCTCCGATCCCGATACGCCCTGGTACGCCAACTCCAAGAGCAACGATGTCTACACGTACTCCTTCGACGGCAAAAAGTGGTCTTTTGACGACATGTCCACCGAAGACAACGACACAGACGACTACTACAACTACGACGCCATCGTGGGCAGCTACCACTGCACCAGGGATGACAAATACGTCTGCGATGATCCGATTACCATTACCGACGTCGACTCGGGCGCGGGAAAGGTCTACGTCGATATTCACCTGCCGTTCCATAACGAAGTTACGGGAGAAGACGGCGAGCTCAACGTCACAGACTACGAGGCTTCGATCACGTGGCTGAGTGACGATGTTGTCGGCTTTAACGTTGGAACGAAGGATGACGATGGCAACTACATCTTTATGGTTGTCGTGTTCAACCCCAATGTCGACGGCGCGTTGAGCATCTATCGAGGGACCACAAAGGGCACGGATGTGACTGGCATCAAGGGTTACCTCAATTCCGAGACCGTTGCCGCTACCGATTCCTACATTGACCCTGCGGGCATCTTCCCGCTGGGCCGTTCCGTCGCACCGGGCGACGTTCCCTACCCGATGTTTGCCCACGACTAACGCTCTCGAACAGTAAACGGACATATAGCAACGCGCTCGGGCTTCCTTTTTGCAGCAAAGGAAGCCCGGGTGTTTTTGTTTAAATGGTCGGCATTTCGTCCAGCAACTCAACTGTCTCAATCTGTAACATCTGGGGCCGGTTTTGCTCCGTGGATGTTACAGATTGAGACGTTGTCTTCAGACGGATTGGCTTGTCTTGATCTGTAACATCTACGGGTCGATTTGCTCGGTAACTGTTACAGATTGAGACGTTTGTGAGCCGTGTCGACCGTTTGTCTCGACCTGTAACACCTAGACGAAGATTTGGCCTGTAGATGTTACAGATCGAGATGTTAGCCAAGGGGCTGACTGAATGTCTCGATCTGTAACGTGTAGACCTGGTTTTGTCTCGTAACTGTTACAGATTGAGACAATCGGTCCGGACCCGCCGCGTCCGCCTCGTCATCTGTGGTTTACGTGGGGGCATGCGAAGCACGGGTATACTAACCGGCGGCGAATCTGCTCCATCGCTTAGAGCTGCTGCGTCTGGACGGCGCGTGATAGGGCTGCCAAAGCGATCGCCAGCGTGCTGAGCAACGTCCTCTCTGTGCGCACCTGTTTTTGTATGTATTAGCGCACTACCAAGCACGCCCGCGCGGCCGCATGCCGTGCCCATTGCGCGTGCAGATAAGGAACAACAACATATGCGTAATTCTGTATCCGACGTCACGGACGCCGAGATTCTGGACGAGACCCGTGAGGCCATGACCCAGGCTGCCTTCGATGCCGCCGATGAGGCCAATGCCGCCCAGGCCGTTGAGTCCGCTACCGAGAGCCTGCCCGCCTTTGACGAGCTGGGACTTTCCGACGAAATGCTTCGTGCTATTGAGAACCTGGGCTACACGGCGCCGACGCCCGTGCAGGCCGGCTCGATCCCCGTGGTGCTCGAAGGCCGCGACTTGCTTGCTGCCGCTCAGACCGGCACCGGCAAGACGGCCGCCTTTTTGCTGCCGACCATGAACAATCTGGAGCACATCGCTCCTCCCAAACCCGTGCGCGAGCGCGGCGGCCGCAACCGCCGTCGCGGTGCTAAAAAGCCCGAGGGCAACGGTCGCGGCCCCGTAATGCTCGTCATTACCCCTACGCGCGAGCTTGCCCAGCAAATCGACGAGGTCGCAAGCAAAATCGCCGACGTCACCGGCCATGTCGCCGTGACCGTCGTGGGCGGCGTGAGCTACAAGCCGCAGACCGCGGCGCTCAAGTACGGCTGCGACATCCTGGTCGCCACGCCGGGCCGTCTGGTCGATCTGATCGAGCAGGGCGCCTGCCACCTGGACGAGGTTAAGGTCCTGGTGCTCGACGAGGCCGACCGCATGCTCGACATGGGCTTTTTGCCCGCCGTCCGCCGCATTGTGCGCGAGACGCCGGCCGAGCGCCAGACGCTGCTGTTCTCGGCGACGCTCGACGAGGAGGCCGTGGGCGAGATCACCGACCTGGTGAGCGACCCGGCCCGCGTGGAGATCGCGCCCGCCACGTCGACCGCCGACACCGTCGACCAGTTTGTGTTCCCGGTGTCCATCGAGGCCAAGAACAACCTGTTGCCCGAGTTCCTCAAGAAGGAGGGCCCGGAGCGCACTATCGTCTTTATGCGCACCAAGCACCGTGCCGACAGCTGCTGCCGTCGTCTGGAGCGTAAGGGCATCAAGGCTGCCGCGATTCACGGCAACCGCAGCCAGGCCCAGCGCGAGCGCGCGCTTTCTGCCTTCCGCGACGGCACCGTCGACGTGCTGGTGGCAACCGATGTTCTCGCCCGCGGCATCGACATTAGCGACGTGCGCTACGTCGTGAACTTTGACGTGCCGGCCGAGCCGACCGACTATATCCACCGCATTGGCCGTACGGGCCGCGCCGGCGAGCTGGGCTGGGCCATTACGTTTGTGACCGAGCAGGATGTCGACGAGTTCTACGAGATCGAGAAGCTCATGGACAAGACGGCCGACATCTACGAGGCAGGCGACCTGCATGTGGGTCCCAATCCGCCCGCGGTCGACCCCGAGCGCGATCCTGCCGCCTTCAAGGTGAAGAAGAAGACCAAGCGCGGCAAGTCCAAGAGCAAGAAGAAGCTTGAGCAGGCACGTCGCGACGGCAAGCGCAATGGCGATGACTACGGCGATGTGGCCGGTCGTTCCAACCGCGGCCGCGACGAGCGTCGCGGCGACGGCGAGCGTCCGAGCCGTCCCAAGCGTGGCGGCAAGACCCGCGTGCGCGAGGGTGTTCAGGCTCGCGTGGACGAGGCTGTGGAGAGCGTGGCCCGCGAGGTGGCTGCCGAGGAGCGCGGCGGTGCTGGTGCCGCTGAGCAGCCTGCGCGCGGCAACCGTGCCGAGCGCCGTGCCAAGCAGTTCCAGGGCGAGGCACATCGCCGTCGCCGCGAGGACGAGGACCGCGGCGGTCGTCGCCGTGTTGAGCGCGAGGACAAGGGCCGTGGCTCGCGTGGCGGCAAACGTGGTGCGGGCGACCGTCGTCGTTCCGGTCGCGATGACGAGCGCGGTGGCCGCGGCACTGAGCGTCGTGAAGGCGCCCGCGGCAATGGTGGCCGCAGCGGCGTTGGCCGCTCTAACGAGTCGCGCGATCGTCGCGACCCGCGTGCCAGTCGCGACCGTCGCGATGACTGGCGCAACTACGACGATACCCGCGAAGAGCGTCGAGGCGGCTACCGTGGTGGTCGCGGCGGCAACCAGGCCGGCTCCCGTGGCGGTCGCGCCGGCGGTCGCGATAACCGTGGCAGCTATGGCAACAGCCGTGGCGGCAAGCGCGGCGGCAGCTCCCGTCGCCCCGGTGACGGCGGCGGCAAGCGCAAGTAACATACGCGTCGCGCGGTAAGGCGAGACGAGTTTGGGCCCCGAGCAGACTGTGCTCGGGGCCCTTTTGTTTATCGTAACCACCGCTAGTCCAAATTTGATTGCCTCGGGAATGCAGCAGAGCGAGGAGTGTCCCCGGGTGCCGGCAGAAAAGGAACGTCCCTAAGTGCCGCATTGTGGGTAACGCGTTTATCGAATATGGCATTTATCTGCGGTAATGTTCTTTTTCACCGCTGAGGGTGACATTTTATACCGCCTGCCGAACTATGTGGAGACCTAACAACTTTTTAGGTCAGTGTTGTGCGTGTAGCAATTTCGCCCGGCCTCGCCTCCGGGCTGCCGCATGAGAGGGGATCTTATGGCTCGACTGCATGTAATGGAACGCAGCCACGCTCAGGCTGTCATGGACGACCTGCATGATGCGCTCGGACGCCGTCTGGCGGTGAGTTCGCTCGCCCCGTGTCCCGTTGAGTTTACGGCGGCGCTCGTCAACCTGTGCTCCACCCAGAGCTGCGGCAAGTGTACGCCCTGCCGCGTGGGCCTGAGCGCGCTGAGCGATCTGCTCGCCGATGTGCTCGAGGGCCGCGCCGACGAGTCCACGCTCAACCTGATCGAGCGCACCGCCCGCACCATCTATCTTTCGAGCGATTGCGCCATCGGCTACGAGGCCGGCGCCATGGCGCTTACGGCTATCCGCGGTTTTCGTGACGATTTTGAGCACCACATCCGCGAGCACTCCTGTGGCTTTGACCGCGATGCCCGCGTCCCGTGCGTCTCGGGCTGCCCGGCGCACGTCGATATTCCCGGGTACATTTCGCTCGTCGAGGCCGGCCGCTATGCCGACGCCGTCAAGGTCATCCGCAAGAACAACCCGCTGCCGCTCGTTTGCGGCCTGGTGTGCGAGCATCCCTGCGAGATGCACTGCCGTCGTGGCATGGTCGATGACCCCATGAACATCCTCGCCCTCAAGCGTTTTGCCGTTGAGCACAGCGACCTCAACGATTGCAAGCCCAGCGTGGCCGACAACACCGGTAAGCGCGTCGCCGTGATCGGCGGCGGTCCGGCCGGTCTTTCCTGCGCCTACTACCTGGCCGTGATGGGCCACAAGGTGACCATTTTTGAGCAGCGCCACCACCTGGGCGGCATGCTGCGCTACGGCATCCCCAGCTACCGTCTGCCGCGCGAGCGCCTGCAGGCCGAGATCGACTGGATCTTGAGCGCCGGTATCGACGTGGAACTCGACCACTCCGTGAGCGGCGAGGAGCTTGCCCGCCTGCGCGACGAGTTCGATGCCGTCTACCTGGCCATTGGCGCCCACAGCGATAAGAAGCTCGGCCTTCCGGGCGAAGATGCGCCCGGCGTGGAGTCGGCCGTCAAGATGCTGCGCGCCATCGGTGACGACGAGCTGCCCGACCTGAGCGGACAGCGCGTGTGCGTCATCGGCGGCGGCAACGTGGCCATGGACGTGGCACGCTCTGCCGTGCGTTGCGGTGCCGAAAAGGTGAGCATCGTCTACCGCCGCCGCATCTGCGATATGACAGCCCAGGACGCCGAGATCGCCGGTGCCCAGGCCGAGGGCTGCGAGGTTCTGGAGCTTACGGCCCCGCTCGCCATCGAGACGGGCGAGGACGGTCGCGTGAGCGGCCTGCGCGTGCAGCCGCAGATTATCGGCGAGCCCCGCCGCGGGCGCCCGGCCCCGCGTGCCGCCGTCACGCCCGAGCAGGTCATTCCCTGCGAGCGCGTGTTCGTGGCCATTGGTCAGGACATCGACTCCAAGCCGTTTGAGGACATGGGCATCGCCTGCAAGTGGGGCCGCGTCGTCACCGATTCGGACGGCGCCGTGCCCAACTTTAATGGCCTCTTTAGCGGCGGCGACTGCCAGACCGGCCCCGCCACCGTCATCCGTGCCATCAACGCCGGCCGTGTGGCTTCGGCAAATATCGACCGCTACCTGGGCTTCGACCACAAGATTAAGCTCGACGTGGAGCTGCCGACCGTTCAGTTTAAGGGCAAGCACGAGTGCGGCCGCTGCGAGCTGGGCGAGCGCGAGGCCGGCGAGCGCATTCACGATTGGAATCTGGTCGAACAGGGCCTTACCGAGGAAGAGGCACGCCAAGAGGCGAGTCGCTGCCTGCGTTGCGACCACTTTGGCTTTGGTGCGTTCCGCGGAGGGAGGAACCTGGAATGGTAGAGCTCAACAAAACCACCGTCGGCGACAACAGCGAAAACGGAGCGCACAACATGGTCAGGCTCATTATCGATAACTGCGAAGTCGTGGTGCCCGAGCACACCACGATCCTGGATGCGGCCAAGTCCGTCGGCATTCAGATTCCCACCCTGTGCTATCTGCGCGATCTAAACGAGATCGGCGGCTGCCGCGTGTGCGTGGTCGAGGTTGAGGGCTGCGACCAGCTGGTTGCCGCCTGCAACAACTACGTGCTCGACGGCATGGTGGTCCACACCAACAGCCCCAAGGCCCGCGAGGCCCGTCACACCAACGTGCAGCTGCTGCTGTCCCAGCACGATTCGCAGTGCACGAGCTGCGTGCGCAGCGGCAACTGCAACCTACAGACCATCGCCAACGACCTGGGCATTTTCTATCTGCCGTATCAAAGGCATTTGGCGGGCGAGGGCTGGGATTTCGATTTTCCCATCATCCGCGAAAACGACAAGTGCATTAAATGCATGCGCTGCATCAAGGTGTGCGAGAGCGTGCAGGGCCTAGGGATTTGGGACCTGACCAACCGCGCCACGCATACCGCCGTGGGTACCCGCGGGCGCGCGCCGATCGGCAAGACCGATTGCGTCGCGTGCGGCCAGTGCATTACGCATTGCCCGACGGGCGCACTGCGCGAGCGCGACGATACCGAGACCGTGTTTGACGCGCTCGCTAATCCCGACAAGATCGTGCTGGTGCAGATCGCGCCTGCCGTGCGCAGCGCCTGGGGCGAGGAACTCGGCATTTCGCGCGAGGAGGCAACCGTTGAGCGCCTGGCTTGCGCGCTGCGCCGCGTGGGCTTTGAGTACGTGTTCGATACTGATTTCTCGGCCGACCTCACCATCATGGAGGAGGGCTCCGAGCTGCTCGAGCGTCTGGGCAAGGCCGCCAAGGGCGAGGGTGACAGCAACGGCTGGCCCATGTTTACGAGCTGCTGCCCGGGTTGGGTGCGCTTTGTGAAGGCGCGCTATCCGGAGTTTGTCGACAGCCTGTCCACGTCCAAGTCGCCGCAGCAGATGTTCGGCGCCATCGCCAAGACCTACTACGCCAAGGTGCTGGGCGTGGAGTCCGAGCGCCTGTTCGTGGTGTCCGTTATGCCGTGCACGGCCAAGAAGGCCGAGTGCGCGCTGCCGAGCATGGTGGGCGAGGACGGCGCGCCCGATGTGGACGTTGCGCTGACGGTGCGCGAGATGGTGCGCATGATCCGCGCGAGCCACGTGAGCGTGGACACGCTGGTCGAGGAGCCGCTCGATACGCCGCTGGGCTTTGGCACGGGCGCGGGCGTGATCTTTGGCGCCACGGGCGGCGTGATGGAGGCCGCCGTGCGCTCGGCCTACTACTTGGTGACGGGCAAGAACCCGGATGCCGATTTCTTTACTGACGTGCGCGGACTCGACGGCTGGAAGGAAGCCGTCGCCGATATCGATGGCACTAAGGTGCATGTTGCCGTGGCGCACGGGCTGGGCAACGCCGCCCGCCTGCTCGACGCGATTCGCGACGGCCGTGCGAGTTATGACTTCGTCGAGGTTATGGCATGCCCGGGCGGCTGCGTCGGTGGCGGCGGTCAGCCCATCCACGACGGTTGCGAGCTGGCAGCCGAGCGTGGCCAGGTGCTCTGGGGCCTCGATGCGAAGGCGGACATTCGCTTCTCGCACGAGAATCCCGATGTTCAGGCGTGCTACAGCGAGTTTTTGGGCGCGCCGCTCTCGCCGCTGGCCGAGGAGCTGCTGCATACCGACCATCACGCCTGGTCGATGCCCAACGAGGGGACGTGCTAGCGATGGGCGCGTTTAATGTTGAGCTGTCGCGCCGGGGGTTTGCCTCGGCGCTCGCCGCGGGCGCCCTGTCGCTTGCGCTCGCGGGCTGTGGCGGCGGGGCTGCCGGGGCCGGGTCTGCTGCGGGCTCGGCTGCCGGGTCTGCCGCTAGTGGTGCCGCTGCTGAGCCGATTGAGGTGCACGTCGCCTCGCTCAAGGGTCCGACGTCGATCGGTCTGGTGCAGTTTATGGACCAGGCGGCCGACGGTGCCACGGACAACGATTTCGACTTTGCGATCAGCACTGCCGCTGACGAGATCGTGCCCAAGGTCATTCAGGGCGATATCGACATTGCCCTGGTGCCCGCTAACGTGGCGAGCGTGCTCTACAACAAGACCGAGGGTGCGGTCCAGGTCATCGACATCAACACGCTGGGCGTGCTGAACGTGGTGACGGGCGACGCGAGCGTGGCCTCGTTTGGCGATCTGGCGGGGCGTACCGTCTACATGACGGGCAAGGGCACCACGCCGGAATACGTCATGAACTACCTGCTGGAGCGCGCGGGCCTGACCGGCCAGGTGTCGCTCGAGTTCAAGAGCGAGCCCACCGAGGTGCTGTCGGCCCTGCTTGCCGACCCGTCTGCCGTGGGCGTGCTGCCGGAGCCATTCAAGACCGCGGCCATCGCCAAGAGCGAGGGCAAGCTGTCGGCGCCGGTAAGCCTGACCGATGTGTGGGATGAGCTGGCGGGTGACACGGGTTCGCGTATGCTGACGGGTGTGACCGTGGTTCGCCGCGCGTTTGCCGAGGACCATCCCGAGGCTGTGGCAGAGTTCTTGCGCTGCCATGAGGCGAGCGTGAAGGCCGTCAATGCGACACCGGCGGACTGGGCGCAGGCCGTGGTCGATGCGGGTATCGTCGATAACGCCGCGATTGCCGAAAAGGCGATTCCCGGGTGCATGCTTGTATGCCAGACGGGGAAAGATATGAAGGCGGCGCTCGGTGGGTACCTGCAGGTGCTGGCCGATGCGGATGCAAGCGCCGTGGGCGGCAAGCTCCCGGCTGATGATTTCTACTACATGGAGTAGCCCGTGCGTGCGTTTGCTCGGCAAATGACAGAGCGTGTGAAGGCGGCGGTGGCAGGTGGTGCCGTCGCCGCCTTTTGGCTTGCCGCGTGGGCGCTCGCGGCGGCGCTGGTGGCGCAGCCGTTGATCTTGCCGGGACCGGGCGCTGTTGTGGTGGCGTTGCTGCGACTGGTGTGTGATGCCGGCACGTGGGCGATTCTGGCAGGCTCGGGCTTGCGAATTTTGGGCGGGCTGGCGCTCGCTACGGCATGCGGTGGCGTGCTGGCGGGAGTCTCGGTGCGATCGCGGACGTTTGCCCGCCTGGTGGCGCCGGCGCTTTCGTTTGTTAAGGCGACGCCGGTTGCCTGCGTGGTGGTCCTGCTGCTCATTTGGCTGGGGTCGGCGCGCGTGAGCATTGCAGCGGTCTTTTTGATGGCGCTGCCGGGCGTGTATTTCTCACTGGTCGAGGGCTTGACGCAAGCGGATAAGCCGCTGGAGCAGATGTTTCGTCTGCATGGCGTGCGGGGCTGGCGTCTGTTTTGCGCCCATACCTGGCGCGAGGTCCTGCCGTTTGTGCTTTCGTGCGCCCGGGCCGTGATTGGCATGAGCTGGAAGGCCGGCGTGGCGGCGGAGCTGATCGGCATGGCGACGGGCACCGTGGGCGAGCGTATCTATCAGGCAAAGCTGCTTATCGAGACAGCGGATCTGCTGGCGTGGACCGTGTTGGTCGTGGCGGCATCGTGGGCATGCGAGCGTGTGCTGGTGTGGTTGCTGCGGGCTTCGGGGCCAGCGGCATGGCGTGTGGCCGTGCGGGCGCATGGGCGCGGTGCTCGCGGGCGTGCGGCCTCTGCTGGTGCCGGCGCTGCGGCGGTGCTTGCGCTTGCCGTGGGCGATCGTGCGCCCTGGGCGCCGGCGCTCGACGGTCTGGTGCTCAACGTACCCGCGGGCGGGCGTGTTTGCGTGATGGGCGCTTCGGGCGTGGGCAAGTCGACGCTGCTCGCCCTGGCGGCGGGGGAGTGCGTGCCGTGCTCGATGGTGTTTCAGGACGCGCGCTTGATCGAGTCCGTCTCGGCGCTGGATAACGTGCTGGTGTGTGCCGATGCGCGCGTGGACGCCTCGAGTGCCGCAGCCCTGTTGCGCCTGCTGGTGCCGGGGGTCGATGTACATGCTCGTGTGGCCGAGCTCTCGGGCGGGCAGCGCCGTCGCGTCGAGATTGCCCGAGCCCTGCTGTGCGGCGGTTGCGCCGTCATTCTGGATGAGCCCTTTACCGGTTTGGATGCCGCTGCGCGTGATGCGACGGCCGGCGTCGTGCTCGAGCTGCTCGATGGTCGAACGCTCCTGCTCGCCACACATGACCCCATCGACGCTCAGGCGCTCGATATCTCGGACGTCATCACGCTCTAAATACTTACTCAGCAACAAAATGACCTGTTTTCCGTTCCCATGGGGTCAGATGTGGTATTCTATTTGCGGGGTAATACTTAAGAATACTAAGTAATACCAACGCCGCAGAAACACACTCCGGATGCGGGCCAATCGGGTTGCCTTCACAGCCCGTCGCCCAGCCGCGTGGCCCGCATCTATCCGCACCACCGTCGTTTCAAAAAGGAAGCGCCATGGCAGAACACATGACCCCGGTTGTCGCGAAGGTCTTGCCTGAAGAAAAGGCAGCCTTCGCGGCGGCAACTCAGCTTGTGGGTACCACGCCGTCCAACGCCATTCGCATGTTTATCGCCGCGTTCAATCGTTGTGGCACCTTTCCGTTCGACATCTCGCCCAACGGGGCCTTTGGCATTGCGCCCGATTCTCATCAACAATGACTGTCCCAAACTGCCGGCACTTGGGGACGCTCCTTTTCTGCCGGCAGTTAAGGAACGTCCCTAAGTGCCGGGTTTTGAGGAGGTTGGCATGCTCAATGCGCTGGTTTGGGCGCTTGCCTGTTTTGGCGTCGTCGCTGCCGATATTGCCCTGAGTATGGTTCTGTTCTCCGTGCTGGACATCGTGTCGGCGCTGACGGGTTTCCCGATCGAGAATCTCGATATTCAATGGTTTCAGGCCGCCGCGCAGACGGCATCGTTTTTGATGGCGCTGCTGTGGTGGCGTTATTTGTGGCCGCGGTCGTTTATCGCGCGCTGGCAAGGTGAGCGTCCGCTCGGCGGGGGATTGCGTAGCGCGTGGAAGCGCATTGCCTGTGTTATCGTGATCGGCTTTGCCCTGCAGGTAGTCGTTGGCTACGTGACCGACGCCGTACTGTCATTGTTGCCCGAGGTCGCGGCCGATTACAGTGAACTTGTCGAGGAAACGGGCATGGGCGACACGAGCTACCTGGCCGTCCTGACCACGGTGCTCGGCGCTTCGTTTTGCGAGGAGTTGCTGGTGCGCGGCATCATTTTTGAGTTTTCGCTCCGAGCGTTTAACCCGCGGTGCCGCCCACTTTGGAAGCTCCGACGTCACGTGCGACCGCAAGACGGCGCCATGGTGCCCTGGGTGGCTCCGAGTACCTGGGGCGTCGCCGCGGCAATCGTGCTGCAGGCGGCGGTCTTCGGCTTTATGCATATGAACTGGGTGCAGGGCTGCTATGCGGGCGCTGCCGGTCTCATTTTTGGCTGGGTGCTCGTGACGACCGGAAAGCTCCGCTACACGATCCTGTTGCACTTTGCCTTTAACGCCGGGTCATACCTCATGGGCCTGCTGTGGTTTGTGAACACGCCGCTCGACGTGGTGGTCACGGTTGCCATCGCCGGCTTTGTGCTGGTAGAGGCGATGCGGTCGCTCAGGCAGGCCTGCCAGACGGATCGTCCCTACCAGCAAGCGTGATTCCCTTAAGGGCCAACGTGGATAAAAACAAATCTGCTGTGATTCCCTTAAGGAAAACACGGCTAGGCGTGTCTGAGCGTGTTCCCCCTAGGGAAATCACGACTGGAGACAGCCCAAGCGTGTTCCCCCTAGGGAAATCACGCTTGGGCGATGAGGAGACGTCGGCTGGCCCTCGCCACGCTAGTTGCGCCTGCCGCCACCGTTGGCGCCCTGCCGTCCCTGGGCGGCGCGGTTGCGGCCTGCGGTGTTCTGCGCGCGCGACATGCCGCCGTGCCCCTTGTTGCCCTTGGGCCCCTTGGCTCCAGCGCCACCGTGGCCCTTGCCGCCCTTCTTGCCAGTGCCGTGTCCGCCGCTGGCCGATGCCTCGCCCGGGCGTGGCGGCACGGGGCGAATCAGACAATGCTTGGTGTAGCCGATCAGATCGCGGCGGCCGGCTTTCTCTAACGCCTCGCGCACGAGCTTGTAGTTTTCGGGCTTGCGATACTGGATGAGTGCGCGCTGCATGGCCTTCTCGTGCGGGTCGCGCGCCACATAGATCGGTTCCATGGTGCGCGGATCAACGCCGGTGTAGTACATGCACGTCGACATGGTGGACGGCGTGGGGTAGAAGTCCTGCACCTGCTCGGGCATGTAGCCCATGTCTCGCACGGCCTCGGCAAGATCCACGGCTTCCTTCATGGTTGAACCAGGGTGGCTCGAGATTAGATACGGCACTACGTACTGTTTGAGTCCGTATTCACGGTTCAATCGTTCAAATTTGCGACAGAACGCGTCGTAGACAGCGCGGCTCGGCTTGCCCATCACAGACAGCACCGCATCGCTCACGTGCTCGGGCGCTACGCGCAGCTGGCCAGAGACATGATGCTCCAGCAGCTCGCGCAAAAACTCGTCCGAGGCATCGGCCATGGTGTAGTCGAAGCGGATGCCGCTGCGCACGAAGACCTTTTTAACGCCCGGCAGCTGGCGCAGGTCGCGCAACAGCTGCGTGTAGCCGCTCTCGTCGACCACCATGTTCTTGCACACGCTCGGCCACAGGCAGCGCTTGTTCTTGCACACGCCGTGCTTGAGCTGCTTGTCGCAGGCCGGACGGCTAAAGTTTGCCGTCGGCCCGCCCACGTCGTTGATGTAGCCCTTAAACTCGGGATCGCGCGTGAGCAGCTCGGCCTCGCGCATAATCGAGTCGTGGCTGCGCATCTGCAGCACGCGACCCTGGTGGAAGGTGAGGGCGCAAAACGAGCACTCGCCAAAGCACCCGCGGTTGGAGCTGATCGAAAACTTGATCTCGGCAAAGGCCGGCACGCCGCCTGCGGCATCGTAGTCGGGATGCCAATCGCGTGCGTAGGGGAGTTCGGCCACCTCGTCCATCTCGTCGGTGGTGAGCGTCGTCGACGGCGGGTTCTGCACCACGAACACGCCGTTGGGGTAGGGCTCTACCAAGCGATGCCCGGTGATGGGGTCCATGTTTTGCTGCTGCACGTTAAAGCTGCGCGCGTAGTTGAGTTTGTCGGCGGCAAGATCGTCCCAGCTGGGCAGCAGATCGTAGTCGTAGACCTCGTCGAGCGAGCTGGTGCGGTAGACGGTGCCATTGATATAGGTAATCTGATCGACGGGCAGTCCAGCGTCGAGCGCGTCGGCGATCTCGACGATCGCGTGCTCGCCCATGCCGTAGATGAGGATGTCGGCGCCCGAGTCGAGCAGCACCGAGCGCTTGAGCTTGTCCTGCCAGTAGTCGTAGTGGGCCAAGCGGCGCAGGCTTGCCTCGATGCCACCGACAATGATGGGGACATCCTTAAACGTCTGACGGATAAGGTTGCCGTAGACCGTGACGGCACGGTTGGGGCGGTGACCCTCCTCGCCACCGGGGGTATAGGCATCGGTGTGGCGGCGGTGCTTGGTCACCGAATAGTGGTTGACCATGGAGTCCATGTTACCGGCACTGATCAAAAAGCCCAGGCGCGGCTCGCCGAGCACGCTGATGCTGGCGGGATCGGTCCAGTCAGGCTGGCAGATGATGCCCACCTTGTAGCCGTGCGCGTCGAGGACGCGGCTGATAATGGCCATGCCAAAGCTGGGATGGTCCACGTAGGCATCGCCGCAGATATAGACAAAGTCGCACTGATCCCAACCGCGGGCATCCATGTCTGCGCGGCTGACGGGGAGGAACTTATCGCGACCCGGTCGCCAAGGGCGGGCGGGCGTCGCCTGGGGATGCTTGCCGTGAGCGGCTCGGGAGGCCGTGGCCTGCGTCTTGCCGCCGCGCTTTTGCTGCTGGCCGTGTTTGCCGTGCTGGTTGTGCTGAGCGTCCTGGGGCTTTTTTGCCACGATTCCTCCCGGTGTCTGTATGCTGCACGTAATTGTAACCAGTCTTTTTGGGACGGGGCTAAAAAGACTGGTGGAGTACACGAGGCTTCGGGTGTCGGCGCCGCGCCCGCCGTTTGTTTCCAGACTGTGTATCCGCGCGTTGGAGAACCCGTCTCGCGCGCACGTCATGTTGTCAATGGGTTACAGTATGAACGGCGGCTATGTCTCCGCCAACGCACGAGAGAGTCGTCAACAAGGAGGATGCACGACGATGCAGCGTGCCAAACAGATATCGGAGTCTATTGAGCTGGGCATTATCTTGGCGCTCGCCGGTGGCTTTATGGACGTGTATTCGTACATTGGGCGCGACCATGTTTTCGCCAACGCGCAGACGGGCAACATCCTGCTCGTGGGCGTGAGCATCTCGGAGGGCAACTGGGCACTTGCGGGGCGCTACTTCTTCCCTGTGGTGTCGTTTGCCGTGGGCATTATGCTTGCCGACCTGGTTCACGAGCGGTTTGGCAGCGTGATCCACTGGCGTCAGGTGACGGTGTTCTTTGAAGCCGTCATCTTGCTGGGCGTGAGCTTTATCCCGGGCGGCAATTTCAACCTGCTCGCCAACTGCCTCACCTCGTTTGCCTGCGGCATGCAGGTCGAGAGCTTCCGCAAGATCCACGGTCACGGCATTGCCACGACGATGTGTATCGGCAACCTCCGTAATGCCTTGCAAAACGTGGACGACTACATCATCACCCATAGGCGTGGCTTTTTGGAAAACGGCCTGCTGTACTTTGGCGTGATCTTTACCTTTGTGTTTGGCGCCGTGCTGGGCAACTGGTGCATTGAGCGCATGGGCCTGCACGCCATTGCGGTGGCGAGCGTGCTGCTGTTTGTCGCGTTTGGCATTATGTTTATCGACCGCGAGCGCGATTTGCGCTTTCGCTGGAAGCGCGCCTGCGAAGATTGGAAAGACGCCTGCCAAAAATAACGGCAGGATATGGCAGGGGGCAGTTCCCTTGTCAGATAGATCGATAATGGGGAGGGGACGGCCATCTCGGCCGCCCCTTTTTTGTTTAGTGGCCAGGCGGTGACGCTACCAGTTGTTGAAACGCTTTAACACCTTTGACGTTCTCACGTGCTTTTTGTTTCAAAAGCGTTAGGATGGGACTTATAGCGCGGGGCGTAATGGATGCCCCGCACACGATGGGAGGCTATCAATGGCTAATCGTTTCGTTCTCAACACCATCTCTTATCATGGTTCCGGCGCCATCAAGGAGATCCCCGGCGAGCTCCAGCGTCGCGGCTACAAGAAGATCTTCGTCTGCTCCGACCCCGACCTGGTCAAGTTTGGCGTTACCGCTAAGGTGACCGACGAGCTCGACGCCGCCGGCATCGCTTGGAGCCTCTACTCCGAGATCAAGCCCAACCCCACTATCCAGAACGTCAAGGACGGCGTCGAGGCCTTCAAGGCCGCCGAGGCTGACGCTATCGTGACCATTGGTGGTGGCTCCTCCATGGACACCGCCAAGGCTATCGGCATCATCATCAACAACCCCGAGTTCGCCGATGTCCGCAGCCTCGAGGGCGTTGCTCCCACTAAGAACCACGCCGTGTTCACCATCGCCGTGCCGACGACCGCCGGTACCGCCGCCGAGGTGACCATCAACTACGTCATCACCGACCCCGAGAAGGTTCGCAAGTTCGTGTGCGTCGACACCAACGACGCCCCCGAGGTCGCCGTCGTCGACCCCGACATGATGGCTTCCATGCCCGCCGGCCTTACCGCCTCCACTGGCATGGACGCTCTGACCCACGCCATCGAGGGCTACACCACCAAGGGCGCTTGGGAGCTCTCCGACATGTTCCACTTTGAGGCTATTAAGCTGATCAGCGAGAACCTGCGCGACTCTGTCGCCGAGGCCAAGTCCGGTCAGCCCGGCTCCGGCCGCGAGGGCATGGCTCTTGGCCAGTATGTCGCCGGCATGGGCTTCTCCAACGTCGGCCTGGGCATCGACCACGCCATGGCTCACACCCTGTCCGCTCACTACGACACCCCGCACGGCGTTGCTTGCGCCATGCTGCTGCCGATCGCCATGGAGTTCAACAAGCCGGTTTGCGCCGAGCGCCTGGCCAAGGTTGCCGTCGCCATGGGCGTTGACACCTCGGGCATGAGCACCGACGAGGCTGCCGACGCCGCTATCGCCGCCGTTAAGCAGCTTTCCGCCGACGTGAACATCCCGCACGTCTGCGAGGCCATGAAGGCTGACGAGATCGAGGTCCTGGCCAAGGACGCCATGGCCGACGCCTGCTTCCCGGGTAACCCGCGCGAGGCAACGCTCGACGACGTCATCGAGCTCTTCAAGAAGATCTGCCCGGCTGCTTAACCTGGTTCGGCGGGCCCCGCCCGTTAGCCCCAGAATCGTCCTCGGACATGTCGGAAGCCCCCGCTGCGCACTTCGTGCGGCGGGGGCTTCCTCCGTCCTGCGGAAAGATCGTGGGGCTAACGGGCAGGGCCAGCCGGCTCGTTATCGTGGCGGGCGCAGTTCTGGGGAGCTCGATGGATCATCTCGCTAGGTAAAAAAGATGGCTCGCGGTGGTATTGTTGCTGTGGGTTTAATTCGATATGAAAGGGTGACTTTGGTGTCCAAGATGGATTCTACGCTCTCCTATATTACTGACCAGTTGAAGACGCTTACCTCGATTGCCTCGCCTACGGGCTATACCCGTGCGGCGACTGATTATCTAATGGAAACGTTGCGCGATATGGGCTTTGGCCCCGAGCGTTCCAATAAGGGCAACGTGCTGGTTGAGCTTGGCGGCGAGGGTGAGCCGCTTGTGTTGGCGAGCCATGTCGATACCCTGGGCGCCATGGTGCGCTCCATTAAGGACAATGGTCGCCTGCGTCCCACGACGCTTGGTGGGCATCAGTGGTCTACGGCCGATGGCGAGAACTGCACCGTCTACACGCGTGACGGCAATGTGTACACGGGCGTGGTCCTCAATACCGAGCCTTCGGCGCATGTGGCCGACGAGCCGGTCAAGACCGTCGAGAAGAATATGGAAATCCTACTCGACGAGAACGTTGACAGCAAGGACGATGTGCTCGAGCTGGGTATTCAGACCGGCGACATCATCGCTATGGATCCGCGTACCACGGTGACGGAGAGCGGCTATATTAAGAGCCGCTTCCTGGATGACAAGCTGTCGGCGTCGATCCTGCTGGGTCTGGCCCGCGCCGTTGCTGACGGCGAGGTGTCGCTTTCGCGCAAGGTGTCGCTGCTCTTTACCGTGTACGAGGAAGTCGGCCACGGCGGCGCCTTTGTGCCGGCCGACACGCGCGAGATGATCAGCGTTGACATGGGTTGCGTGGGAGACGACCTGGGCTGCACCGAGCGCATGGTGTCGATTTGCGCCAAGGATTCGGGCGGCCCCTACAACTACGACCTGGTGACCACGCTGTCTAATATCGCGCGCGAGTTGGAGCTCGATTACGCCATCGACGTGTACCCGCATTACGGTTCCGACGTCGAGGCCGCGCTTTCGGCCGGTTACGACATTCGCCATGGCCTGATCGGCCCCGGCGTGTACGCGAGCCACAACTACGAGCGCAGCCACATCGACGGCGTGCGCAACACCTACGAGCTCGTCCGCGCCTACGTGCAGCGCTAACGATGCAGCGGCCTCGGCTGGCACAGCAGCACCGACCGAGGCTGCCCCCTAAGTTGCGGTGCTGTTATCTCTGCACGTGCCGTAGCACCTCAACGGCGGCGCTTACCTCTATCGTGCGGCGCTCGAGACCGCGGCGGATGGCCTTGAGGCGATTGCCTGCTGTTGCCCATGCGCTTTGTGAGAGGATTTCGACTGCCTCGTCGACGAACCCATCGAGATGCGACGCATCGAACCAATCGAGCGAGTCAGCAAATGCTAGCTGAGTGGAAGGGTCCGGACCAAACGGTTTGGCGGCAAATCCAAACTCCCCGGCAACGAGCACAGCGGTTGGCACGTTGTACCACAGGCAATTGCCACTATCGAACAGCGGTGCAGGCCGCATTTCCAGCGTGTCGACATTGCGGATGATGCCGAAGTTTCGCCAGTGGCGGTCGCTGTTGGCCAGGAGGGCATCGCAGACAATCATCTGCGACATGGATTTTCTTACCGTGGCTTCGTCAGCCCCGTGTCTGCCAAGAAAGCGACAGTATCGATCGTATGTTGAGTTTCCTCGCTGGCCACCGAGTGCGTCCCTGATATAAGCGGCCGGCACGTATTCCTCACGGCCATTAAGAAAGTCATCGCATAGGCATACGGGCCCGTCGAACATGCGCTCGACCGTATAGGGAACAAACTCACCTTTGGATAGCAGACGCCGATGTAGAGCTGTTGCAACCGCCTCGTTAAACGGTCGCTGATCGTCCATTCCGCATCCTTTAACCAGGATGCGAACGCCATTGCGGATCATCCAGGATTTGGGGAGCTCGCCCTCGGACGTATTGTCAGGATTTTTGAGTCCGATGCCCTCAAGCCAGCCTGAACGATGCTCGGGTGCCGACCGTTCAAAATTGTTTTCGAAGTAATTGAGGTGCTGCCAATTGAGCTCGTCGCAGTCGACCGGTCTTAGCCAATAGCAATCCGAAAGCGAAAAACCCAGGCAACGAACGGGCACTTCAATACCGCTGTCAATTCCCAGCTCGCGATAGCGCGAGATGAGTCCGGGGCGGACGTCGGGCACCGACCGGTGACTCCACCACGTGTTGAGTGCTCGTTTATTCACCGTTGGAGAAGAACTCGAGCACGTGCCAAACGGCATCCTTCGTGCATCGAGTATATCGGCAATTTCAAAGGAAAACTCGCGCGTTGGATCAAACGAGACATGCGCGACCTCGTGGTCGGCTGACATCAACGTGAACTTGCGCCCTACGTCAGCTGCGGGACGGCGCCCACGCTTACGGACCTTTTGATAACCAATCGCGGAATCGTACTGAACCATTTTCCGCCCACCGACGATATCGCACGCGAGCGTTCCCGATGCAGCCAGTTGCGATATACGGGCCTTCGTAACGCCCAGCAGGCGCGCGGCGTCACCCATGGTTATATAGTTGGAAGTACTCATCTGCTGCATCACCTCGTTAAGTATTCTAATCGTTAAATATAGCAAGCACAAATATCATAATACTTAACAAAGCTGCGGTGAAATAGGGATTGCTTGGCGGTTTTAAACGCTTAAACAGTCCCTATTTCACCGCAACTTATGAAGGGGATGGGGCTACCTGATGGCTGCCGTAACGGTGCCGCCGCCCAAGACGACGTCGCCGCGATAGATAACGACTGCCTGGCCGGGGGCGATGGCTCGCTGTGGCTCGTCAAAAGTTAGCAGCATTTGCCCGTCTTCGCCACGTGTAAGGGTTGCTGCCTGGTCCTTTTGACGGTAACGGTACTTGGCGCCCACGCGAATGCCGCCGGCATTGAGCTCGGCCTCCATGCGGTCGGCAGGGGCGCTCCAGATCCAGTCGTTGGCCGTGAGCGCTGTGGCCGTCAGGTCCTCGGCCTCGCCCAGATGCACGGTGTTGTTGGCGGTATCGACGCCCGTTACGTACACGGGATGCGCCATCGCGACGCCCAGGCCCTTGCGCTGACCGATGGTATAGCGCAGCGCGCCGTTGTGGCGTCCGACCATGCTGCCGTCGCGCCACACAATGTCGCCCGGTGCAGCGGCATGTCCGCAGCGGCGCTCGATATAGCCCGCGTAGTCGCCGTCCGCGATAAAGCAGATATCCTCGCTCTCGGCTTTCTTGGCGTTGATGAAGCCCTGCTCGGCGGCAATGCGGCGCACGTCGCGCTCTTTGTCCAGACCCGCCAGCGGAAAGATCGTGCGCGATAGCCGCTCCTGCGTGAGCGAATACAAAAAGTAACTCTGGTCCTTTTTGGGGTCCTCGCCGCGGTGCAGCTGCCAGGTGCCGTCGGGCGCCTGGCTCGTTTTGGCATAGTGACCCGTGGCGATGTAATCGCAGCCCATATCCAGCGCCGCATCGAGCAGCGCGCCAAACTTAATGTGGCGGTTGCAGATAATGCACGGATTGGGCGTCAGCCCCTTCTGGTAGGCGTTCACAAAGCGCTCGATCACGTTGCGGTCGAAGGTCTGCTGCAGGTCGAGCACATGATGGGGTATCCCCAGGCGCTCGGCGACGGCCTTTGCATCGGCGATGTCGCGGTCGACCTTACTCATGCCCGCGACGGGATCGGGCGCGGGGCAGGTGAGGCGCATGGTGGCACCGACGCATTCGTAGCCCTGGCTTTTGAGCAGGTACGCGGTCACGCTGGAATCGACGCCGCCGCTCATGGCGACGAGCACGCGCTTGTTGTGCATGGGGAGGTTCTCCTTGGTGGCATGTGGCCAAAAAAGAAAAGCGGCGCGGGAGGCTGGTTCCGCGCCGCAGACATTGTAGCAAGTTCGGGCGTCCTGTGGGACACCCTGTTGGGATGAGCTCAGGCCGCCCGAAGAGAGGGGGGACCGGCGCGCCTTGGACTCGTTCTAAGAACGAGAAGCTCTAGTCCTGGAAGAGCGCCGTGGACAGGTAGCGCTCACCGGTGTCGGCGAGCAGCGCCACGATGGTCTTGCCCTCGTTCTCGGGACGCTTGGCCAGCTGCAGCGCGGCCCACACGGCGGCGCCGGACGAAATGCCCACGAGCACGCCCTCCTTGTGGCCCACGGCGCGGCCGGTGGCAAAGGCGTCGTCGTTCTCGACGGGGATGATCTCGTCATAGACCTGGGTATTAAGGACGTCGGGCACAAAGCCGGCGCCGATACCCTGGATCTTGTGCGGGCCGGCCTGGCCCTTAGAGAGCACCGGAGAGGTAGCGGGCTCAACGGCGACAACCTGAATCTGGGGGTTCTGCTCCTTGAGGAACTCGCCCACGCCGGTCACGGTGCCGCCGGTGCCAACGCCGGCGACGAAGATGTCGACCTTGCCGTCGGTGTCATCCCAGATTTCGGGGCCGGTCGTGGCCTTGTGAATGGCCGGGTTGGCGGGGTTCACAAACTGGCCGGCGATGATGCTGTTGGGAGTCTCCTTCTGCAGCTCCTCGGCCTTGGCGATAGCGCCCTTCATGCCCTTGGAGCCGTCGGTGAGCACGAGCTGCGCACCATATGCCTGCATCAGCTTGCGGCGCTCGACGGACATGGTCTCGGGCATGGTAATGATCACCTTGTAGCCGCGGGCGGCCGCCACCGAGGCGATGCCGACGCCGGTGTTGCCGCTCGTGGGCTCGATGATGGTGTAGTCGCCGCCGCGCACGAGCTTGCCGGCCTTCTCGGCCTCGTCGATCATGTTCTTGGCGACGCGGTCTTTAACGGAGCCGGCGGGGTTGAAGTATTCCAGTTTGACCAGCACACGAGCCTTGAGGTCCTCATCGGCCTCAAAGTGGGTGAGCTCCAGGAGCGGGGTGTGGCCGATAAGCTGATCGATGGACGTGTAAACCTTGCTCATGGTGAACCTCCAAAGTGTTCAAGTTGCTGGTTGCCGTGTGGTTTCACGGTGCGTGTAGCAGCTAAACCCATAAACCTTATAGGTTGTTCGTTTAGCTGTTGGCAAGCATAGTAGACACTAAAGCCTAGTAATGCAATAGGAAATAGAAGATTATTACGAGTCGATTAACCACCTTGACTGGAATGGGTATTTTCAAAACCAATTTTTCGGCTAGAATTGCAACGGATTAAAAGACCGAAAGGCAGCAATATATATGTTGGTTTCCACAAAGGGCAGGTATGCCCTGCGCGTCATGGTCGACCTAGCCGAGCACCAGGCGGCCGGTCGCATCCCGCTCAAAGAGATCGCGGCGCGACAGGGGATTTCCGAGAAATATCTCGAGAACATCTTGGCTACGCTCGTGCGCGCCAACATGCTTTCGGGTATGCGTGGCAAGGGTGGCGGCTACGTGCTCACGCGCCCGCCCGAGCAGTACACGGTGGGCGAGATCCTGCGCCTGACCGAGGGTAGTCTGGCGCCGGTCGCCTGCCTGGATGGCGACTGCAAGGGCTGCTCGCGTTCGGATGAGTGCCCCACGCTCGACGTGTGGAAGAACCTGGACAAGCTCATCAACGACTACCTCGACGGTGTGACGCTCGATCAACTTGTCGCTCCCAACCATGGCTACGACTACGTCATCTAACCCACACCTGCCATTTGGGGACGGGGTAGAAATGGTAGATTCTCTCGCCCTTTAAGGCTTGACAAATAAGAAGGCCGCCCATTTTTGCGATGGGCGGCCTTCGTTTTGGGCTGTTGAAACGGACGCGGTCGGAATGGCTGTTTTAGTTCTCGGCGATGCTGTCGAGGATACTTCGAGTGATGGACACCAGGATGCTGCCCATAAAGGCCGAGCCAAAGCTTGCGATGGAGATGCCGACGCCCAACAGGTTGACCGACAGGTAACTTGCGAGTTCGAGCATAAAGCTGTTGACGACAAGCTGGAAAATGCCCAGCGTAATGATCGTGAGCGGCAGCGAGATGACCGTCAGGAATGGCTTGACGAACGAATCGACGATGTTCAGGAACAGCCCCACGAAGGCGAAACAGACCCAGGCCTCGGCAAAACCGAAGGGTTGGATGCTGGGAACGAGAAACGTGGCAATCGCGATGGCGATCGAGGTAAAGAGCCAGTTAAGCATAAAGCGCATGGCGGAGATCCTTTCTTGCGCAGGGTGTGTTGGTATCGCGTGAAGTGGCTTGCTGCGGCAGCATGGACGGCCGCGCGGGCGTGCCGCCTTGTTTGGCTGCCCATTGTCTCAGATATTCATGGAGCTTGCGTGCGCATTCGGTTTCAAAACGGCGTTCGTCCTAGAAAACGTGCCGCTGGCAGAGAGTCTTGTCGCTTTAGTTTGGTGGTGTGCTAAACTGCTACGGGCAAAAGCCACAGGCGTTGCCCTATTGCATAGAACGGGCGAACGATGTCCGATGTCAGGATCAACTTCGATGCCTTTTGGCGGGTTTGGCGGTGATCGATGAATATCGAGAACATGTTTGACAAGCCTGATGTCAAGCAGCTGGTCCACGCATTTAGCCTTTTGGACGACGAGAAAGATATCCAAGCGTTTTTGACCGATATCTGCACGCCGCGCGAGATTTGCGATCTATCGCAGCGTCTGCAGGTCGCGCGTTACCTGGACGAGGGCGAGCCCTATGTCGAGGTTCAGGCGCGTACCGGCGCTTCGTCCACCACGGTGAGCCGTGTGTCCAAGGCACTCAACGGCGAGTACGGTGGCTATCGCAAGATCCTCATTAAGCTGGAGGATGGCGAGTAAGCCGCGCCAAAAAACCGATTTGTACAAAACCGCTCCTCCGGGGGCGGTTTTTTGATCCCTTGGGGACGGAGGAAAACGGATCACCGGGTTAGACAGACCCCCTCGGTGATCCGTTTTCCTCCGTCCCCAAGGGATCAAATCTGTTGGCGTGGGGCAAATCTGTCCGCTTGGGCGGGTAGGATGGATGCATTGATTATTGCGAACAGTTTGAGCGGAGGACCATGCCTGTTCGAATCTATACCACCAATGCCGGCACGGATTTGAGCGATGCCGAGTCGGCGTTGCTTGCCGATCTTATTGCCCGCCACGGGCGTGCCGTGTTGCTGGCACCTACGTTTGCCGAGCTCGACCTGTGCCGTCATGATGCGGCGGAAGCCGGCGTTTCGCTGGGTATCGACTACAAGACGCCTACATCGTGGCTTCGCTCGCTTTGGGAGCTTTTGGGCGACGGGCGCGGTTTCGTCGACAACCTGCAGCGCCAGATGCTGTTCTCGGACATGGTCACGCGTCTCGACGATGCCGACCTGCAGCCACTTTCGCGCAGCCAGGGCACGGTGCGCATGCTCGCGCGCATGGCCCGCGACGTGCTGCCGGGTGTGGCGGGGACAGGTGCCGAGCGATGCCGTGGCAACAATTGCCAGCCTGAGCCAAAAAGCGATGCCGAGGCTCGCGTGTTCGAGCTTTTGCGCGCCTACGCGGGCGGTTTGGATCGTCGAGATATGGTCGAGCCCTGCGAGGCGGCTGACATTATGGCCGGTGCCCTGGCCGATAACCTGCCGGCGTGCACCCGCGCCGTATGCGTGCGCGGTGTCACGTCGTTTACGCACGGCCTGCTCGAGCTGCTGTCTGCCGTGGCGAACAATGGGGGAGAGGTCGTCGTGCTGCTTGCCCGCGAGCAGGCGGCGATGTGCGAGGAGCTTGCCGCGGCATTTGATGCCCGCGGTGTGCTGTTTGAGATTGCGCCGCTGGGGGAGGACGCCGTCGCGTCTGATGTCGCTTGCGGGACTGCCGCTCAGCCTGTCTTTATTGAGGTCGCCGGTCCCCATGCCCGTGCTCATGTCTATGCGGACGCCATCGATAAGTTGGTGAAAGCGCACAAGGAGTCCAAGGCCGATAAAGCTACTGCAATGCCCACCGACCCCGTGCGCGTGCTCGTCGTTTCTGCCCGGGCACCCCAGCTGTTCGGTGAGCTCGCCTCTCGTCTGGCGGCTCGTCATATCGCCGCCGAGACAGCTGAGTTCACGGCGTTTTCCCAATCCATTGCGGGCAGGCAGTTTGCGGCGCTTGCCGGTCTGATCGAGCGTATGAAGGCCGCCGATGAGGGCATGGCGTCAAAGACCGAGTGGTGGCCCGCGCCGGAGCTTACCGACTGGATCTACAGTCCGCTTTCGGGCGCTGATGCCGTCAATGCCCGTACCTTCGATAAGAATATGCGTCTCTCGCGCAGCAAGACTACCGCGGGCGTTAAGAGCCTGCTGCAGAGTGTCCAAGGCCAGGTGAGGGGCGCGCGCAAGGCGGCGAGCGACGATAACTGGTTTAAGAACGTACCGTGTGTGGTCTCGGACGTGTTCCAGGCTCTGTGGCGTGACAAGCCCGTGACGGCGCTCAAGGCCATGCTTGCCGTTGCCGAGGCGTTGCCCGATCGCTCGCTGGGTAGCTTGGATGGCCAGGCCCGTCGCCAGGCGGAGGTGGCCCTGCTGCGCCACGCCATCGACATCCTTATGAACGGCGCCCGCGCGCTCGACGTGTCGCAGGCCGCGACCGTGCCCGTGCTCGATGGCATTCGCACCAAGGTGGACAAGCGTAGCACCGCCTACGATTACGAGACCCACGAGGTTGACCGTGCGCCACGTGCCCAGGTTCGTTTTGCTTCGCTTGCCGACGCGGCGGCTCTGCGCCCCGGCAGCTACGATGCCGTGCTGTTTGCCGATGTCGATCTGGACAGCTATCCGCTCTCACACGAGGAGGGGCCGCTGGCCACGCTGGCGGCGAGCCTTGGTCGCGAGGACGTGACGCTTGAGCCCGCGGCCTTGCTGCGCGTGCGCTTTGGCCACGCGATGCAGGCGGCACGCGGCCCGGTTGCGCTTGCCCGCGTGACGCACGATCGCCAAGCGCGCGAGTGTTACCCGGCTGCCGTGTGGACCGAGTTGCGGGCGCATGCCGAGGCCGCTGAAGCTGCTAAGGCCGCAGACGCCGACAAGGCAGCTGACGACGCTAAGGCCGCTGACGACGCTAAGGCCGCTGGCGCCGACAAGGCGAAGTGCGTGGGTGAGGGCGATATCGTAAGGGACTTCGATCCCGCGGCAGGCGAAGGTCTCAAGCGCGAGCGCGTGGCCTGTGAGGCCCCTCAGCATCTGAGTGCCGAGGCCGTGCCGTATTTGGTCCTGCGCCGTCGCGATGGCGAGGGCGAGGACGCGCCGCTTGTGCCGCGCCTGACGTCCGCCTCGCAGATCGAGGCCTATTCCACCTGCCCGCTGTGCTGGTTTGTCTCGTATCGCGTCAAGCCCCAGTCTATCGACGCGGATTTTGGCAACATGGAGAAGGGCAACTTCGTCCACGACGTGCTGGAACACCTGCATGCCCGTCTGCCCCAAGAGGGCATGGAGCGCGTGACGCCCGAGAACTTGCCGCGCGCACAGGAGCTGCTGCGCGAGGTCTTTGCCGAGACCTTGGCCGAGCATGCGGGCAAGCGCGGTACCGAGGGCCCGCTGGTGCCGCTCTCCCCGGTGGAGGAGCGTCAGGTGGCCGAGATCTTGCCGCAGCTGGAAGGCGTGCTCGCCTACGAGTCCGAGGCGCTTGCCCCCTTTGCCCCGCGCTACCTTGAGTTCGCCTTTAATGAGCTTAAGGTCGAGTATGCCGGTTGGCCGCTCGGCGGGCGTATCGACCGCGTTGACGTGGATGCCGAGAATCGCGCCGTGGTGATTGACTACAAGCATCGTTCGGGTGTCGAGGAGTTTAAACTCGCCGACCCTACGGTGCGCGACGAAGAGTCGGGCGAGGCCCCCATCGACGACCCGCGTTGGCTGCCGCCCCATACCCAGACACTCATCTACGCGCAGGCCATGCGTCGGGCGCTGGGCCTAGATACCCGTGCTGCGCTCTATTTTTCGACCAAGGGCGGCAAGCCCGCGTTGCGCGGTGCCGCGAGCGCCGAGCTGTTGGAGCAGGAGCGCGGCGACGGTCGCATTCCGGGCCTTAAGAAGGGCTTTCCCGGCGAGGGCGGCAACATGGACTTCGATGCGCTGCTCGACCGCGTGGAGGCCGGCATCGCCGAGCGCTTGCACGAACTCGAGGCGGGCGACGTCGCCGCGGTCGATCCGACATCGGCGCAAGCCGCGCATGCGCGCTGCTCGTATAACCACGAAGGAACGTTTGTAAGGAGGGACGTGTAGACCATGGATCTTTCGACTTTGATGCCGCAACAGCTGCAAGTCGTCAAAACGCTCGACCGCCCGCTGTTTGTCTCGGCGGGTGCCGGCTCGGGCAAGACCTTTACCCTCACGCGCCGCATCGTCTACGCGCTCTCGCCCGAATCCGGTCCGTTTGTCGAGCATCTGGACCAGGTGCTCGCCATTACCTTTACCAAAGACGCCGCGGCCGAGATTCGCGACCGTGTGCGCCGTGCGCTTATCGAAGAGGGCATGGACGAGGAAGCACTGACCGTCGACGACGCGTGGATCTCGACCATTCACGGCATGTGCTCGCGTATCCTGCGCGCGCACGCGCTGGAGCTGGGCATCGATCCCGAGTTCACGGTGCTCACCGATACCGATGAGCTTATGGATCAGGCTGTTGAGCATGTGCTGGGGCGCGCGACGGCGCCCGATGCCGCGCCCGAGCTCGCCGCTTCGCTTAAGGCCCTCTACGCTTGGTATCCCATGGCGGGCGAGGGCGGGACGTTTGGCGCCGGTACCACCATCAAAGGTCTGGTGCGCGACCTGCTGGAGCTATCGAGCCAGCTGCCGGGCGGCATGGACGATGTGTGCGTGGCGCGCGGCCAGGCCGACACCTCGGCGCTTGCCGATGCCTATCGTGCGGCGCTGGGCGCAAGCAAGGCCACGACCGAGAAAGCGCAGGCGGCACTCGACGCCATCGATGCGTTTGAGGCGAGCGGCAAAACCATGGAGGATGCGGCGCGACTCATGATGTCGTGCAGCATGCCGCGCGTGAGCAAGGCGTTTCCTAAGGAGCAGGTGGAGCTACTCAAGGCCGAGGCCGCCGATGCGTTTATCAATATCGTGCTTGCCTGCGGCGGCCCGGCGCTCGATGCGCTGGTGGGGCTTGCCCGCGCCGTAGAGGCGGAGTACCGTGCGCTCAAGGCCGTCCAGTCTGCCCTCGATAACAACGACCTGCTGCGCATGGCGTACGAGGCGCTGCGCGACTACCCGGCTATTCGAGCTGCCTATGAAGGCCGCTTTAAGATGGTCATGATCGATGAGTTCCAGGATACCGACCAGATGCAGGTCGATCTGATTCGCTATCTGACGGGCGCGGGGGAGCGCGCGTTGTGCACCGTGGGCGATGCACAGCAGTCGATCTACCGCTTCCGTGGCGCCGAGGTTGAGGTGTTTCGTCGTCAGGAGCGCAAGGTGGGCTTCTCTGCTGCGCCCGAGACGGCTGTCGCATCCGATGCCCCCGCCGGCGAGCTCGTCAAACTTGTACGCAACTTCCGCAGTCACGACGAGGTCCTGCGCTACGTAGCACGCGTCTTTGACGGCGACACCGGTGGTTTGATGCAGGGGTTCTTGGATCTTGAACCGAGCGACAAACGCAAAGACAAGCTCAAGGCAAAGGCTTCGCGCCGCCAGGCGCTGTTCGTTGCCGGTGGCAGCACGCAGGAGCGAACGCAGGCGAAAGCTCGTGCGATTGCGGAGCGGTTCCAAGCGCTCGTCAAAGCGGGGCAGCCCCAGGGCGATATGGTGTTGCTGCTGGGTCGCATGACCAATGCCGACGTCTACGCACAGGCCTTCCGTGACCAGGGGCTCGACTGCGTCATCGCGGGCGGCTCAGTCTTTGCCCAAGCTGCCGAGGTGCAGACGGTGCGCGCCCTGGTTTGTGCACTCGCCAATCCGGTCGATACGGCGCAGGGTTTTATGCCACTGCTGGCCTCGCCGATGTTTGCACTCGGCGCCCAGGAGTTCCTGGCGCTGGCGACCAAGCTCGACGAGCAGACGGGCGAGACGTCGCGTCGCAACATCGATACGGGCATCATGAGCGATTCCGATGTGCCGGGTTTGCAGGGCTTGCCGCTCGTAACGCGCGCCCGCGAGGTGCTGAGCTACGCGCTTCGTCGCGTGGGACGCGATTCGTTCGCCGCCATCGCGCGCGACGTGGTCAATGCCTCCGGCTGGTTCGTGCGTCTGGCGCAGCGCGGCCCCGAGGGCAAGGCCATTGCCGCCAACGTGCTCAAGGCGCTCGACGCCGTGGCCGAGGCGGAGGCCGAGCTCGGCAATTCTCCGCGCTCCATTGCGCTCGCCTTCGACCGCTTCTTGGCGGGCAAGGAGGCCCCGGGCGCGCTCAATGAGGAGGGTGACGGCGCGGTACGCATCATGACCGTGCATGCGTCCAAGGGTCTGGAGTATCCGGTCGTAGCGGTTGCCGAGTGCTTTGGCGTGCGTAAGTCCTCGGGTGCGGCACAGATGGGTCGCGTCGACGGTGGGGCGCAGGTCGTGGCGCTGCCGGCACGCTTCGACGGCGTTAAACTCGCGGACGGTACCTTCGTGAAGGGCGATGACGTCAAAAAGCAGTTTGAACACGCGTTTAAGGGCAAGGGCACGTCGCTGTGGTTGTCGCCAGAGCTCATGGAAGACGTATGCGCGACGGGCTCTCCCGCCGAGGCATTTGCCCGCCTGCGCAACGACGACCTGCAGCTTTCGCTTGAGGAGCGGGCTCGTCTGCTCTATGTCGCCATGACGCGAGCGCGCGAACTGGTCATTCTGGCGATGGATGCCGGCGTGAGCCGCGGCAAGGTGACGGCGCCGACCTTCGACGTTGAGACCGATCTGACCTACGACGTGCTGCGCCGCATCCTGCCGACCGGCAGCCTGGACATGCCGCAGCTCGATAGCGACCGTTTAGCGTTCGACAACTCCAAGCCGGGCGACTACGAGCTCATCTCGCTGGCGGACTTTACGTTTGGCGAGCAGGCGTTTGAGGCCAACGCTTCGCTGGATGTCGAGGGCAGGCTTGTTCGTGGCGATACCGATGCCGCCGATAATGCTGCGCGCTCAACCGTTCCCGGTCCTGCCGACCCCGAGCCCGATTCGTTTGAGCTTGTGTATCCCCAGGCAGTGGGCGTGCGCATGGGCACCTGTCCATTCCCGGCGCGTGACTCATATAGCTACTCGTCAATCGCCGCGGCACTGCATGCCGAGACGGAAGACCGTGCCGCCGAGACGCGCGTGCCCATGGACGAGGCTGGCGATGATGCGGAGTCGGATGGCTCGGAGATGGCCGATGCAGACGTGGCTGTTGTCGAGCCCGTTGGCGATCCCATGGCCTTGGGTTCGGCCTTCCATGCCGCCTGCCAGTGGCTCATCGAGATGGGTGCCGACGCGTTGCCCGCTGCGCGCGCCGATGCGCTGGCGCGTCTGTGGCGCCTGACGCCGGAGCAGCGCGGACGCTTCGATGTCGCCCTGGACCGCTGGCTTAAGTCGGCTGTTCGTGCCGACCTGCTCGCGTGGCCGTGCGTTCGCGCCGAGGTGCCGTTCTTTTCGCTGGGCTGCGAGGACGAGGACATCGCTCGCTACGGTGCTTATGCCGAGGGCGCCATCGACGCTTTGGCGACGAACCCGGCGGATTCGTCATGCGCGCTGGTCATCGACTACAAGACGGGCGGCACGCCGGACGAGACGTCGGAACAGCTGCAGGAGAAGCACGCCCTGCAGGCGCGCGTCTACGCTGATGTTCTGCGCAAGGCGGGCTTTGAGGCTGTGACCGTCAAGTTCGTCCGCGTGGAGCAGCCGGATCCAACCATCTTCGTCGAACCCGCCGAACCTCAAGTGGTCACCTACAACCTCTAGCCCTCAGATAACTTGCGGTGGAATACGGACTGTTTTGACCAAAAAAGCCGCCAAACAGTCCGCATTTCACCGCAACTCAAGAGGAGCCGTGTTGGTTTGGCTAGGTTCGGGTGCCGTCCGCGCCGTGCGGTAAAATCGTTCAATCAGAACACGAACCCGCATCGGAGCTCATCACATGGCATTTGTCCATCTGCACAATCACACTGTTTTCTCCATGCTCGACGGCGCAACCCGTATCCAGGATATGGTCAATCGCGCTGTTGAGCTGGGCATGCCCGCCGTGGCCATTACCGACCACGGCTACATGTACGGCGTGCCCGACCTGGCGCTGGCCTGCGACGCCGTCAACCACAATACGCCCGAGTACAAAACCTGGAGCCACGACAAGGCCTTCTTGGAAAAGGACCGCCGCGACGAGCTGGTGGAGCCCGATCCCGAGGAAAACCCGCGCGAGCATGCCCAGTATGTGAAGGACATGGCCATGTGGGACGAGAAGGGCAATATCGACGAGCTCAAGCCGCCCCTGGTCATCAAACCCATCTTTGGCTGCGAGGTCTACTTTACGCCGGACGAGACGCTCGCCCGCGACCATAAGCCCGAGCTCTATCACATGATCCTTCTGGCCAAGGACCAGGAGGGCTACGTCAACCTGATGCAGACGGTTTCCGAGGCCGCCGTGCAGGGCTTTTACTACAAGCCGCGCGTGACGCTCGACAACCTGCGCCGCCACGCCAAGGGCATGATCTGCACGAGCGCCTGCATCGCGGGCATCATCCCCAAGTACATCGACCGCGGTGATATGGAGGGCGCCATCAAGTGGGCCGAGACCTTCCGTGACACCTTCGAGCCCGGCGACTTTTATATCGAGATCCAGGAACACGGCATCACCACCGACAACGGCCTGACCGACGAGCAGATGGACCGCACGCTCATCGATATTGCCAAGCAGGTGGGCGTCAAGGTCATCGCCACCAACGACTTCCACTACCTGCGTCGCGAGGACGCGCCCGTGCAGGACGTCATCATGTGCATTGGCATGAACGCCAAGGTCGACGACCCCAACCGCATGCGCATGACCGGCTCGGAGTTTTACATGAAGACCGAGGAGGAGATGCGGGCGATGTTCCCGTATTGCCCCGAGGCCTGCGACAACACGCTCGAGATTGCCGACAAGTGCTACGTTGAGCTGGACTGGGACTCCATCATCCTGCCGCGCTTCCCGTTGCTCGATCCCGGCGAGACGCACGAGAGCCAGTTCCGCCGCGAGTGCGAGAAGGGCCTGCGCCAACACTACGGTGACGACTGGGCCACGCGCGAGATCTGTGGCGTCAACATCAAAGAGCGCTTTGAGTACGAATACAAGGTCATCTGCGACAAGGGCTTTGCCGCCTACTTTTTGATCGTCGCCGAGTACGTGCAATGGGCCAAGGACAACGGCATCGGCGTCGGTCCCGGCCGTGGCTCGGCCGCCGGCGCTATCGTCGCCTACGCCATGAACATCACCGCGTTCGACCCGCTCGAGAACGGCCTGATGTTCGAGAGGTTCCTGTCCCCGCAGCGTACCGAGATGCCCGATATCGATATGGACTTCGACGATGAGCGGCGCCTCGAGGTCGTGGAGCACGTTCGCCAGCTCTACGGCCCCGAGAAGGTCACCCACGTCATCACCTACTCGACCATTAAGGCCAAGCAGGCCATCAACGACGCCGCGCGCGTGCTGGACTACCCGGTCTACATGGGCCAGCGCCTGTCCAAGATGGTCTCGAGCGACCCCAAGGTCAAGCTCAAGCAGGTGCTCGAAAAGCAACCCGGCAAAGAGGATCTGTTTAACCCCGACTTTGCCGAGGCATATAAAAAGGACGACGACGCCCGCCGTATCATCGACACGGCGCTCTCGATCGAGGGCCTCACCCGTGGCGAGGGTGTGCACGCGTGCGCCGTCCTGATCTGCCGCGATCCCGTCAACGAGCATGTGCCCACCAAGCTCGATACCAAGGGCGGCGTCGAGATTACCCAGTACGAGGGCCATACCGTTGCCGACATGGGCCTGCTCAAGATGGACTTCCTGGGCCTGCGCACGCTGACGGTTATCTCCAAGGCTAAGGCAAACATCAAAAAGAATTTCGGCATCGACATCAAAGAGGAAGAGATTCCCTTTGACGACCCCGAGATCTTTAAGCTCATGGGCTCCGGTCACACCGCCGGCGTCTTCCAGGTCGAGTCCGCCGGCATGACGGCCACGATCAAGAATATGAAGCCCACCGAGTACAAGCACGTCGTGGCATTGATCGCCCTGTACCGCCCGGGCCCGCTGGGCGCCGGCATGGTCTCGTCCTACATCAACCGTATGAACGGCAAGGAGCCGGCCGTCTCCTACGACGACCGTCTGGACGACATCCTGGGCGAAACCTACGGCACCATGGTCTACCAGGAGCAGGTTATGCTCATCTCCGTCGAGATGTGCGGCTTCTCCAAGGGCGAATCGGACTCGCGTATCCGTAAGCCCGTGGCTAAGAAAAAGATCAAGCTGCTCACGTCGACGGTGCTCCACTGGGAGGATGGCTCGGACGAGACCACCTACGACCACTGGATGAACGGCGCTATCAAGAACAACTACACGCGCGAGGTCGCCCAGAAGATTTGGGACGATGTTCTCGAGTTCGCATCTTACGCCTTTAACAAGTCGCACTCCGCCGGCTACGCCATCCTGGTTATGCAGACGGCGTGGCTCAAGGCGCACTATCCGCACGAGTACATGGCGGCCGTTCTGACGTCCTATACGGGCAAGACCGACAAGATCGTGCACTACGTCTCGGCGTGCCGTCACGACGGCATCCCCGTGCTTTCGCCAGATGTCAACGAGTCCGGTACCGAGTTCACGGCTACCAAAGAAGGCGTGCGCTTTGGTTTGGCTGGCATCCGCGGCGTGGGCACCGGCGTGGCGCAGGCGATTATCGCCGAGCGCGAGGCGGGCGGTCCGTTTAAGACGCTGCACGACTTTGTCGAGCGCGTGGACTCGAGCCAGGCCAACCGTCGCGTGATCGAATCGCTCATCAAGGCAGGCGCCTTCGACTCCACGGGGTATCCGCGTCGCCAGATGATGCATTTTGTGGATAAGAACAACCCCGAGAACATCATCGATGCCGCCGTGAAGCGCCAGAAGGATCGTGCGAGCGGCCAGACGTCGTTCTTCGACATGTTTGGCGATGTTGAGGGCTCGGGTTTCGAGGTCAGCGTGCCCGATCCGGACGGCCAGGAATGGGACCGCCACCTCAAGCTGAGCCAGGAGAAGGAGGTTCTGGGCATCTATGTCTCGGACCACCCGCTGCGCCCGTTTGAGTATGCGCTAGCCAAGGCGCGCGACTTCTCGTTCTCGCAGATCGACACCGGCTACGAAGTGCAAAACCCCACGGGCGGCACCATCAACCAGGAGATCCCCGAGGGCAAGGCGTTGTGGTGGGCCGGCATGGTCTCGAGCGTGTCCAAGCGCGTGACCAAAAACGGCGACCCCATGGGCATCGTGCAGCTCGAGGACATGGAAGGCGAGGCCACGGTCGTGGTGTTCCCCAAGACCTACAAGGAGGCCGAGGGGTACCTGTACGGCGAGGTCGATCCCGAGACCGGCGCGCAGCTGTCCGATGCGTTTGTGCGCATTAAGGGCAAGCTCGAGCGCTCGGACCGCGGCGACCAGATCATCGCGCAGGAGATCGTGCCGCTGGAGCTCAACGAGGAGAACAACAAGCCCAAGGTGTTTGAGGTCATGGTGCCCAACAGCCGCTTTAGCCAGGGCAATATGGCGCGTCTTGCCACGGTGCTTACCGCCAACCCGGGCGGCGACCGCGTGGAGATCTTTATCGAGCAGGTGGACGGGCGTGTGCTGCGTGCCGAGGTGCCGGCCAAGGTCAACGCACGCTCGATTCCGCTGTTGGCAGAGGCAAAGGCCATCGTCGGCAACCAAGGCCGCGTGACGGTGATCTAGGGACGGCGTTGCTGGTCCGCGCGAGATTGGAGGAAGTGATGGAGCAGGGGACGTTTGCGCAGGCGCTTCGTAAGGAGGCGGCGCTCAGCAGTACCTTTATGAAGGGGCGCTCGCTCATGCTCAACGGCGCCGTGCTGTCGTTTGAGGACTCCGGCTCGCGCTTCTCCAAAAATGTGACTATTGAGGGCACGGTGCGCGGCTCGCGCGGCGACCTGTACAAGACGCACGTGGCGCTCGACATGGACGAGCACGAGGTTGTCGACTACGACTGCGATTGCCCCGCCGCCTTCCGCTATTCCGGCATGTGCAAGCACGCTATCGCCACGGCGCTGGCGTATCTGGATGCCAGTGGCGCCGAGCCCGTCGAGGGCTTGCGTACGCCGGTCCGCACGTTTACGGCACCGCCCGCACAAGCCAAACAGTCCACACACCCCGCGCCCACCGCATCTGCGGTCAACCCCAATTTTCCCTTCCCGGCACCCGTCCCCACGAGCCCGAGCCTTATGGCGGCGCTTTCCGATCTTTCGGACGCGCGCATGGACGAGCTCGTGGCTATGCGTCGCAAGTTCGCCAGCACCATTGACCCCGATGCGCCCAAGGCAGTGCTGGAGCCCTCGCTGGTGCCGTACTACAATCCGCTGTTTGCCGATCGTTTTAACTGGGCGCTCGAGTTTCGCATTCGCTGCGGTTCGGTGTCCTACGTGGTTAAGGATATCGACGGCATGGCCGATGCCTATGTGCGCGGCGGTACGTTCTCCTATGGCAAGAAGCTTACGTTTGCCCATGTGCCCGAGGCTTTCGATGACGTGTCGACAAAGCTGCTTGACTTTGTCGCAATGACGGTCGCCTACCTAGGTGATATTACGAGCTCGCGCTCGGCATCGTACGACTTTGCCCGCAGCGGCTTTGTCGCCGAGCGTCAGTTGCCGGTATCCGAGTATTCCGTCGTGTCCGTGCTGGACCTGCTGCGTGGCAGGACCCTGTCCTTTGAGCCTGCTTGGTCGCGGGGGACGACGACGCATCGCGCCTACGAGGTGGCGGTCGAGCCGTCGCCGCAGGGGGAGGGCGAAGTCCCGGCCAAGCGCCCGCCGCTCCTTGCCGCCAAGATTGCACCGGCGGCGGGAGGCAGCTACGACTTGCGTCTGCCGGCCGATACGTATTGCTTTGTCGCTGGTGACGCAGCCTATCTGGTCGATACGCGCCGCGCACGCCGTAGCGACACGGCGTTTGCCCAGCATGCGGCACCGTTCCTATCGCACTTGTTGCCCTGCCGCACGCCGGTCCATATCGCCGCCGACCAGGTGGGCGAGTTCTGCCGCATGGCGCTGCCTATCTTGCGCGACTACACCGACTTGACCGCTCCCGCCGCGCTCGACGCCGTGGCGCCCGAGCCGAGCTTTGCCATGGCGATCGGCGTCGACGATGGTCTTGTGACCTGCAAGATTACGGTGACCTACGGCGATTGGTCGGCAGATCTCTTTAGTCTTGGTGCTCCGGGCAGTCCCTTCGAAGAACAACGCCCCGGCGTTCCGCCCCGCGATACGGTGGCGGAGTTTCGCGTTATGGACACGGCTGCCCTGTACTTCGATTTCTACGAGGGCGGCCTGGCATTTGAGGAGCGCGATGACGCCCGCCTGTTCCACTTGCTGACCGAGGGCCTGTCTGCCCTGTCCGAACTGGGCGAGATCATGCTCAGCGATCGCCTGCGCCAGATCTCGGTCCGTCCTGCGCCCAAGCTTTCGGTGCGTGCGACCGTCAAGAGCAACTTGCTCGACGTCGAGCTGGGTGCGAGCGGGCTTTCAGCGGCTGACCTTGCCATCTATCTCGATTCGTATAAGCGCCACCAGACGTTTGCGCGCCTTACGTCCGGCGACATCGTTCGCCTGGACGAGGGCGCTCGTGCCGCGTTTGGTCTTGCCGAGGACCTGGGCGTCGATGCCGTCGACCTGCTCGACGGCGTGTCGCTTCCCGCCTCGAGCACCCTTTTTGTCGACAGCATGCTCGCGCGCACGCCGGCGCTCGAGGCCGATCGCGACGCCGCGTTCCGCCGCACCGTCGAGCGTCTGGACACGCTCGGCAAGATGGACTTTACGGTGCCCGCCTCGCTCAAGGCTACGCTGCGTGGCTACCAGGTCGACGGCTATCAGTGGCTCGGCTCGCTTGAGCACTTGGGCCTCGGCGGCATCTTGGCCGACGATATGGGCTTGGGCAAAACGCTGCAGATGATCGCACATATCCTGGCGCGCGTGGAGGCGGGGGATACCAAGCCCACGCTCGTGGTATGCCCCGCGTCGCTCGTGTACAACTGGGCTGCCGAGTTGGAGCGCTTTGCCCCCTCGCTTGATGTGTGCGCCATCGTGGGCGCCAAAGCCCAGCGTCGCGTGCAAATTGCCGGCGCAGCCGAGCACAACGTGGTCGTGACGTCGTATGACCTCATGCGCCGCGACATCGACGAATACATCGAGCAGGACTTTACCCGCGTGGTGCTCGACGAGGCCCAGTACATTAAAAACCCGCTCACCCAGGTGGCGCGCGCCGCCAAGCGCCTGCCGGCCGGCGTGCGCTTTGCCTTGACGGGAACGCCCATCGAAAACCGCCTGTCCGAGCTCTGGAGTATCTTCGACTTTTTGATGCCGGGTCTTCTGGGCACGCGCGACTCATTTGCCAAGCGCTTTGAGAGTCCCGTCGAGCATGCTGAGGGCGATAGTGCCGCTCGTCTGCAGGCGCTCGTATCGCCGTTTGTGCTGCGTCGCGTCAAGGAAGAGGTGGTGGCCGATCTGCCCGAGAAGATCGAGGATACGGTGATGGCGCAGCTTACCGGCGAGCAGCGCAAGCTCTACCTGGCCAACCAGGACCGCATTGCCCAGCAAGTGCAGCACCGCGAGGCCGGGGAGTTTAAGAAAGACAAGCTCAAGGTACTTGCCGAGCTCACCAAGCTGCGTCAGATCTGCTGCGACCCGCATCTGCACTATGCGGACTACAAGGCGGGAAGCGCCAAGCTCGATACGTGCATGGAGCTCGTTCACGGCGCGCTTGACGGCGGTCACCGCATCTTGCTGTTCAGCCAGTTTACGGGCATGCTCGATATCATTGGCAAGCGCCTGGTCAAGGAGGATATCGCCTTTCTTAAGCTTACGGGCGCATCGTCTAAGGAGAGTCGCGCCAAGATGGTTGCGCAGTTCCAAGCGGGCGAGGTGCCGGTGTTCTTGATTTCGCTCAAGGCGGGCGGCGTGGGCCTTAATTTGACGGCTGCCGACGTGGTCATCCACTACGACCCGTGGTGGAACGTGGCGGCGCAGGACCAGGCGACCGACCGCGCCCACCGCATTGGCCAGCAGCACACCGTGACCGTGTACAAGCTCATCGCCAAGGACACGATCGAGGAACGCATTATGCAGATGCAGGAGTCCAAGCGCGATCTGGTCAACAGCGTGCTCGGCGGCGACGGCATCTCATCGGCGCTGTTCACGCGCGAGGATGTTCTGGCGCTGCTCGGTGGCGACGGTCGCTAACCCGCTCGGGTGGGGCCGCCAGGGCGGATAGTACGCGCCGCCCCACCGTTCTCGCCCGTTATGTGTTCATTTGCCATGCCGTGGATGGTTCGCCTGCCTTTGGGCATAAGAACCATCGAGAACATCGGCACATCAGCAAAGGAGAACATCATGGCGAAATTCTTTAAGGACTCCGATGGCAAGCTTGTTGCTGCCCTTGGCGACGACGTTGCGACCCCTGCCGGCTGCACGGAGTTGACGGCGAACACCGAGGACGCGGCGCACGAGAAGCATGTGCCCGTTGTCGAGATCGAGCGCGACGGCCACGTCATTCGCGCGCGCGTGGGCTCGACGGAGCACCCCATGCTGCCCGAGCACTACATCGAGTGGATTGCGCTTGAGGCCGAGGGCCGCCTGGAGGCCCATTACCTTGAGCCCGGCATGAAGCCCACGACGTTTTTCGCTGGCGGCTCCAAGACTGGTACCGTCTATGCCTACTGCAACCTGCATGGGCTGTGGTCCGCGACGTTCTAGGAGCGCGCCCCCGCTCGGGGTATCATAGCTAGCATATGCACATGCGAGCGCCGGCTGCATTATGCGGCCGGCGCTTTTACTACGGCAACGACGATTTACGACGGAAAGGCTGGGCCATGAAGCTCGCACTTGCACAGATCGATATGCGCCTGGGTGACATCGAGGGCATTTGCGGCCGCATCGAGGACCAGGCTCGCCTGGCTCATGAGCGCGGCGCGCGCGTGCTGTGCGTTCCGGCCCCGCTCTTTATGGGCGCCATGCCGGGCAGCCTGGTGGGCGCTGCCGATTTTGAGCACGATATGCTGACGGGCTTGACGGGCGTTGCCGAGCGCATCCAAGAGCTCGACATGATCTGCATCGTGCCCTCTGCGGTTTCGTTTGAGGGCCAGCCTCTGCTCGACTACATGATGCTTAAGGATGGTCGCGTGGTGCCCGCGCGCGCAAGCATCGCCCTGCAGCGTGGCGAGAGCAACGACGCGAGTTGGGCACCGCCGGTGTTTGACGTGGACGGCGTGCGCATCGCCGTGGTGTTTGACCTAGATCGCGAGCTCGAGATGCTGCCGACCGGCGTCGACCTCATCGCCTATTTCCAGTTCAACGCGTTTGACATGACCGATCGCGAGACAGCCGCCATTGCCGCTGTGCGCAGCGGTGTCTACCGCAAGATCGCGTCCAAGCGCAGCGTATGGTTTGCCTGCATGGCGCCGATTGGTGCCTATGACGAGTCGGTGTATACCGGCGGATCGTTTGTGCTCGACGATTGCGGCCGCGTGGTGGCCCAGGCGCCGTGCTTTGAGGAGAGCCTGCTGGTTCAGGAGATTCAGCGCGGCGTGATGCTCGATGCCCTGGAGGACCACGAGCTGCCCGAGTTTCGTTCCGAGGAGTGGCTGTGGCAGGCGCTGGTGCTTGCCGTACGCGACAATGCCCGCGCTCGCGGCGCCTCGCGTGCCGTGGTGGCGCTCGAGGGCGATTTGCCGTCGTCCCTGTTGGCGGCGCTTGCCGTCGATGCCTTGGGTCCGCGTAATGTGATTGGCCTGGTGCTGGGGCGCAATCGCATCTTTACGCCGGCGCAGGAGGAGGCCGAAGCCGCCCGTTGTTCTGCTGTGCGCTCAATCGCCGAGCGCTTGCACATTCGCACCGTCGAGCGCGATGCGCCAGATGCGGCGCGCGTGTTCGACCGCGACGTGTCGGCGGGCGATGCCGAACGCCTGCGTTCGCGTGCGCTGGGCCTGATGCTCGAGGATACGGCGCTCGAGCTGGGCGCCATGGCGTTGAGCCCGCTTTCCAAGACCGAGTACGCGCTGGCGGCGCCCGCGCTGTCCGGCGGCTACCAGGGCGACTTTGCGCCCTTTGGGGATGTGTATCTGTCGACGCTCGAGTTTGTGGCACGCGTGCGCAACCGTGCTTCGGCCGTGGTGCCCCAAGAGCTCGTGACGCTCAACGCGGTAGAGGATTGCATGGATCGCGTGCTGGCGCAGGCACTCTCGATGCTCGCCGGCCCGGTTGATATGCTCGATCGCGCGGCGCAGCTGCTGGGCGGGCTTGAGCCGGGCGAGGTCGATGGTGCGCTCGAGTCGCACGTGGACCGCAGCCGTCCCTTTGACGACATCCCGATGGCCGCCGCCAAGCCCGAGGCCTGCTCGCTGCTGCTGATGCTTGTGCGCCAGGGTGAGGCTGCCCGTCGCATGCTACCGACGGCGCCGATCGTTTCGGCCCGTTCGTTTGTCGAGCGCGCCTGGCCGTACATGCTTGCGTGGTCCGATCTGGGGCTCAACGGTAAGGAGCGCATGACGGTTGATTCTCTGGCACGCGCCGAGGTGCGCCGCTTTGCCGACGACGATACGAGTGACCGTATGCGCGGCGAGATGATGGGCATATTGGGCGAGCTGTTGGGTATTTCGCCCGAGCAGATGGAAGAGCTGCGCTCCGAGGACGGTCAGCGTCGTCTGCATGAGGGCATGAAAAAGTTTGAGGGTGAGGTCCAGGACGCCATCGAAAAGATGATGGGCGGCCAGGGCGGACCGCAGGGTGGGCCCCAGGGAGGTCCGATGCCGCATCCGCCGATAGATCCGAGGCAGTTCCCATTCTTCTCGCAGAACTAGACCGCTGCGCGCCCGCCAGAGCGGCAATCTGCCTTTCAATCGTCGGGCATGACCGCCAGGTCAATGCCCTCCTCTTTCAAGGCACCTTGCTCGCTCTGGCGGGCGCTCGCTTGCGTATGCTCAACCTACAATTCGATCTCGGCTGACTTATAAGGCTAGCGTTGTGTTATTCTAGAACAGACGTTCGTGAATAGTGCGCGGGGCCTTGCCTTGTGCTTGGCAAAAGACGAGGGGAGGTCGGCTTGGTTATCTTGGGTATCGACCCTGGTTTGGCCCATACGGGCTGGGGGATTATCGAGGAGCGGCGTGGCGAGGTCCGCTGCCGTGCCTACGGTTGTATCGAGACCAGCGCGGGCAGCCCGCTCGCGGTGCGCCTGTCGCATATCGCCCGCGACCTCAAGGGCGTCGTCGAACGCTACCGTCCCGATACCGCGGCTATCGAGAGCATCTACTTTGGCGCTAACGTCCGCTCGGCCATCCCCACGGCGCATGCCCGCGGTGCCGCGCTCGTGGCGCTTTCGGAGTGCGCGCTCGAGATTGGCGAATACACGCCCATGCAGATCAAGCAGGCCGTGGTGGGCACCGGTGCCGCAGATAAACGGCAGGTTGCCTACATGGTGCGCACGCTCACGCAGCTCGATCACGACCCTCACCCAGACCATGCCGCCGATGCCCTGGCCTGCGCCATCTGTCACGTTAACCTCAGCCGCACCCGGGCGCTTACCGGCGGCGAGTTCTATCAACAGAGAGGAACCGGATACTGATGATTTCCCAGCTCCATGGAACGCTTGTCGAGGCCACGATGAGCTCGGCCGTCGTTGACGTATCGGGTGTGGGCTTTGAGCTCGGTATTTCGGGCAGCACTGCCGCCACGCTGCCTACACCCGGCGGCGAGGTTCGCCTCTATACCCGTATGCAGGTGCGCGAGGACGCCATGACACTTTTTGGCTTTGCCTCCAAGGACGAGCGCACGATGTTTGACCGGCTCGTGTCCGTGTCGAGTGTTGGCCCGCGCCTGGCGCTTGCCGTGCTTTCCACCTATACCGTGGGACAGCTGTATTCCCTGGTGATGGCCGAGGACGACAAGGGCATGTCCAAGGTGCCCGGTGTGGGCAAAAAGACCGCCCAGCGCCTTATCTTGGAGCTCAAGAGCACCTTTGCCAAGGACAAGGGCTTTGTTCCGGTCGACGTAATTCCCGGTCAGGTTGCGATGCCGGTCCCCGCCGCCGCTCCCTCGGCCATCGATGACGCCCGTGCGGCGCTTCTCTCCATGGGCTTTAGCCCGCAGGAGACCGAGGTTGCCCTGAGCGGGTATGATGGGCAGGACATGCGTGTCGAGGATCTGCTCGGCGCGGCGCTTAAGCGACTCGGAATGGATGCGTGATGTGGGAAGCCGATGACTCTCAGGACCTGTGGGCGACGCCCGGCAGCTCGCCGGCGGCATCCATGGCGCACGGTGAGCGTATGGTGGGCTCGGAACTGACACCCGAGGACCTCGATGTCGACCGTACCCTGCGTCCCCAGCGCTTGGACGACTACTGCGGTCAGGAGCATATCAAGCAGAGCCTTCGCGTGCTGATCGAGGCGGCGCAGAGCCGTGGCGAGACGCTCGACCACGTGATTTTCTCGGGCCCTCCGGGCCTGGGCAAGACCACGTTGGCCACGGTTATCGCCAACGAGCTGGGCGCTCAGATCAAGACGACGAGCGGCCCGGCTATTGCGCGTACCGGTGACCTGGCGGCCATCCTGACTAACTTGCAGCCGGGTGACGTGCTGTTTATCGATGAGATCCACCGCCTTAACCGGTCGGTCGAGGAAGTCCTATATCCCGCTATGGAGGACTTTGCGCTCGATATCGTGATCGGTAAAGGTCCGGCCGCACGTTCGATTCGCCTAGATATTCCCAAGTTTACGCTGGTGGCGGCAACGACCCGCTCGGGTATGCTGACCGGCCCGCTACGCGACCGCTTTGGCATTTCGTATCGCCTGGACTACTACACGGTCGAGGAGCTTGCCCAGATCGTGACGCGCTCGGCGACCATCCTGGGCGTGACGATCGACCATCCGAGCGCGCTCGAGATCGGCTCGCGCTCGCGTGGCACGCCGCGCTTGGCCAACCGTCTGCTCAAGCGCGTGCGCGACTATGCGCAGGTGCGCGGCAACGGTCCTATTGAGCTTGATATTTGCCGTCAGGCGCTCGAGTTCTTCGAGATTGATGAGCTTGGTCTGGACTGGATGGACATTCGTATCTTGGAGACGCTTGCCAAGACGTTCTCTGGTCGTGCCGTGGGTTTGACGACCCTTGCCAGCGCGGTGGGCGAGGACCCGGGTACGCTCGAGGATGTCTATGAGCCCTACCTGCTGCAGTGCGGCTTGATGATTCGCACGCCCCAGGGCCGTCAGGCAACCTTGCGCACCTTTGAGCACTTGGGCATCGAGCCAGCCGTTTAGAGGCGGGTTTGTTTTGGCTGGTCTGTAGGCTATCGCTGAGCATTGGATAAACATATCGCCATTCATCGGTTACGGGTGTTTTACTATTGCGCGCCCGTGCTATGCTGAAATGGTCTTTTTCTCATTCGGTAACGAAAGGACCGCCCATGCCTACTGACATCGAAATCGCACGTTCCGTCACGCCGCTGCCCATTACCGAGGTGGCTAAGAACGCCGGCGTCGACGTAAAGCACCTGATTCCGTATGGCTTCGACAAGGCTAAGGTTGACTACTCACTGCTCAACGAGCCGACCGATCACCAGGCCAAGCTCGTCCTCGTGACCGCTATCAATCCCACGCCCGCCGGCGAGGGCAAGACCACCACGACTATCGGTCTGGCCGATGGTTTGCGCCGTCGCGGCGTCAAGAGCGCTGTGGCCCTGCGTGAGCCTTCGCTCGGTCCCGTCTTTGGCGTAAAGGGCGGCGCCGCCGGCGGCGGCTGGGCTCAGGTCATCCCCATGGAGGATATCAACCTGCACTTTACCGGCGACTTCCATGCTATTGGCGCCGCCAATAACCTGCTGGCTGCCATGCTCGACAACCATATTCAGCAAGGCAACCAGCTCGGTATCGATGTTAAGCGCATCACCTGGAAGCGCGTCGTCGACATGAACGACCGCCAGCTGCGCCACGTTATCGACGGCATTGGCGGCAAGGCTCAGGGCGTGCCGCGCGAGGACGGCTTCGATATCACCGTTGCCTCCGAGGTCATGGCGATCCTGTGCCTGTCCACGAGTATCAATGACCTCAAGGAGCGCCTGGGCGAGATCGTCGTCGGCTACAGCTTTGCCGGCGAGCCCGTCCGCGCCCGCGACCTCAAGGCTCAGGGCGCCATGGCTGCGCTGCTTAAGGATGCGCTCAAGCCCAACCTGGTGCAGACGCTTGAGGGTACGCCCGCGTTTGTCCACGGCGGCCCCTTCGCCAACATCGCCCACGGCTGCAACTCCATCATGGCTACGCGCATGGCTATGCGCTTTGGCGATGTCGCCATTACCGAGGCCGGTTTCGGCGCCGATTTGGGTGCCGAGAAGTTCCTCGACATCAAGTGCCGCATGACGGGCGTCCGCCCCAGCGCCGTCGTGATTGTCGCCACCGCCCGCGCGCTTAAGTACAACGGCGGCGTTGCCAAGGCCAACCTTAACGACGAGAACCTCGAGGCCCTCAAGGCCGGCATGCCCAACCTGCTGCGTCACGTTGACAATATCCAGAACGTCTATGGTCTTCCCTGTGTGGTCGCCATCAACCGCTTCCCGACGGACACTGAGGCCGAACTCGAGCTCATCGAGTCCGAGTGCCAGAAGCTCGGCGTTAACGTTAAGCTTTCCGAGGTCTGGGCCAAGGGCGGCGAGGGCGCGCTCGACCTGGCTGATGAGGTCATGCGCCTGATTGAGCAGCCGAGCGAGCTCAAGTTTGCCTACGAGGACGGCGCCGATGTTGCCGATGCCCTCGAGGCCGTCGCCACCAAGGTCTACCGCGCCGACGGCGTTGACTTTACGCCGGCTGCCAAGCGTCAGCTCGCCGAGCTGCGCGAGAACGGCTTTGGCAACCTGCCGGTGTGCGTCGCCAAGACCCAGTACAGCTTTAGCGACAACGCCAAGGCGCTGGGCGCCCCCGAGGGCTTCCGCATCACCGTGCGCGAGCTCAAGGTTTCCGCCGGTGCCCACTTTGTGGTCGCGCTGACTGGCAGCGTCCTGACCATGCCGGGCCTGCCCAAGGTTCCCGCGGCCGAGAACATCGACGTCGACAACGACGGCAACATCACCGGCCTGTTCTAAGCCTGCTGCTTATAGCCGCTTGCCCGCCCCGCCGCGCCCACCAAGGCCCGGCGGGGCTTTTTGATCCTTAGGCACGCGCATGTCTTGTAGATACCGACGGCCTTTGCCCATCATAGGCTTTTGCGCGGGTAGAATGCATGGATAACTTGATGCTTACAGGCGACGGAAAGGAAACGTTGCATGGACCAGGACAAGACGACCGTGATGGGCGGATATGGTTCCGCGCAGGCTGACGATAGCGCCGATGCGACCCGCGTTGTTCCCAACCCCGGTTATACCGACCCCGCCGCGACGCAGCCTTCTGCCGAACCCACACGGGTTATGGGCTATGGCGATACACCACGGGACCCGTTTGATTATGCACCGCAGGACTCGTATGGCAATGCGGCGCCGGACCCGTATGGCAATGCGGCGACAGATGCTTATAACAACCTGCCGCAAAATCCTATTCCGCAGCCTCAGCAGACGACGTATATGCCGCGCACGGCACAGGCCCAGCCTCGATATGAGTCGCGCGATCCATATGCGCGCCAACCTTATCGCGAGTATCCCAAATCGATTCCGCAGTATGGTGAGGACGAGGAAGAGACGCCGTCGCGTTCGTCGAGTGTGATCAAGAAGATCCTCATCGTGTTGGCGATCTTCTTTGCGCTGTCGGTTGTGTTTGCCATTGTGTCGGGCATGCTCAACAAACGGGGGAGTTCAACGGCCGATACCACTGCCGAGCAAACCGAGTCTGCCTCGTCTAGCACCGTCGATCTGAGCGATATCCCGGGGCAGTACTGGTCCAATGCCAAGAAGCTCCTCAAGTCGCGCGGCGCCGATCTTTCGAATACTGTGATTCTGACTGACGACGGCTCGACGCCTGTTGTCGATGCCAACTGGGTTGTTACTTCTGCCTACTATAACGACAACGGTAACCTCGAAATACAGCTCACGCACAAGGACGGCTCGTCGGGCAATGCGTCCGGCGATCAAGGCACCACGGACAGCTCGAGCTCCAACACGCTGGAGGACCTGAGCAATAAGGCGCAGGAATTGGGAGACAAGGCGCAAGAGCTGGGCGATACGGCACAAAACCTGGGCGATACCGCGCAGAACTTGGGAGACATGGCGACGGATGCCTGGAACGCCCTACAAAACGGCATTTCGGGCGCACAGGGAAACTAGCGGCCGAGCGGCTAGAGCCTTAGCGGTGCAAACAAAAACGGGACGCAGGATCGCGTGACCGGGCGCATAGGCGCGCTGGTCGGCGGTCCTGCGTCCCGTTTTGCTGTCGATTACAGCTGCTCTGCCGGACGCTCGGGCGAACTAAAGCCGGAGTCAAACGTGACGACGCATGATGCATCGGGCCTGCGCTCGTGCACGATGCGCGTGACGAGCCCCAGCAGCTCCTCGTCGGATATGTCAAAGCCGTCGGGACGCACCAGGTCAAACGAAACAAAGCCGTCGTGCTCGTGCAAGTCGTGGATGGAAAGCGCGGGGTCGATCTGCGCTACGCCGCGCTTGACCCAGCCGCGCAAGTCATCGCCGGTTGTTGCAATGGGGTCGCAGTGCAACGTGATGGCGATGCCCATCTGGCGTTTGATGTCGTGTTCGATGGTGTCCAGAATCTCGTGGTGCTCAAAGGCATCGCCCTCGCCGGGCATTTCCACGTGTGCGCTGGCAAACTGACGGCCGGGGCCGTAGTCGTGCACCATGAGGTCGTGCGTGCCCAGGACCTGGGGGTACGACATGATCCTGTCGCGGATTTCCTGGACGAGCTTGGGGTCGGGCGCTTGTCCCAGCAGCGGGCTGATGGCGTCGCGCACCAGGCCCAGGCCGCTGATGCAGATGAAGATGCCCACGCCCAGGCCCGCCCAGCCATCGAGGTCAAAGCCGGTCGTCTGCGAAATAAGCGCCGCTACCAAGACCGAGCCCGAGGTGATGACGTCGTTTTTGGAGTCCTGCGCCGTGGCGATGAGCGCCTCCGAGTCGATGCGATCGCCCAGCGTGCGGTTGAACGCGGCCATCCAGAGCTTAACGAGCATGGACGTAGCCAGTGCCGCAAGGGAAACGAGCGTGTAGGCGGTGGGGGAGGGCTTGATGATCTTGGTAACGGACTCGAGCACCAGGTTGATGCCGACGGCACAAACGAGGACGGCGACAAACAGGCCGGCGAGGTATTCGTAGCGGCCGTGGCCATAGGGGTGGCCTTCGTCAGCCGGGCGACTGGCAAGTCGGAATCCGAGCAGGCTCACAATGTTGCTCGACGCATCGGAGAGGTTGTTGAAGGCATCGGCGATAAGCGAGACAGAGCCGGCGAGCAGGCCCGCGATGCCCTTGGCTAGGCACAGGGTAATGTTGAGGCCAATGCAGATGAGGCTTGCGGCAAAGCCCGCGTTGGTGCGGCAAGCCGTATCGACCGGCTCGTCCTCGCTGCCGGGAACAAGCGTATGTACCAGCCGATTTACAAATAGCATGGCGTATCTCCTCGCATCCTTGTTTAAGGGGATAGTGTAGCTCGCATGAGCGCACCGTGCGCCGATGCTTTGAAAATGCAGCAATGGTCTGCTCGAGCTAACGAGCGGCCCTTCTTGTCCGACCGGGTGCTCCATTTTGGGCCACATGGGTATGGGCATGTGCCTGCCTGCCCGACATACTTAATGTTGACAGCCCCTGTGCAAAGGAGGACGTTTCTATGGACGAGATGTTTGCCATTAAATGCCAAAACTGCGGCGGTCCTATGTACTCACACCAGGCTAAACGCAGCTTTGAGTGCGCCTATTGCGGCACGGTCATCCCGTGGCAGGCCGATGCGGGGGAGCCCAAGAGCGCCCTGGGCATTCGTCATGCGCCGCTGACGGTTGTCGATGGACTGCTTAAGCTCACCCATGTGTCGCAGCTCGAGCGTCCGGTGGACCCCGACTGGTATTTCTTTAATTCGTACTGGCGCAACCAGTCGGTTCTGGAGCATCTGCTGTGGGAGGACCGCGGCACGGCGCAGGAGTTTCAAGAGGCAGCGCACGTGAGCATTCCCTGCCCCTTCTGCGGTGCGTCCTTTGAGGGGTCATCGACCCAGCGCGTGTTTGAGTGCCCGTCCTGCGGTAATAAGATCGGCGTTGCCGACCTACTCAAGCCCGGTACCTTTAGCAAGCGTCTGACCATGGGCGTTGGTGCCGAGTACGTGCCTGAGCAGGGTATTCCTTGCGAGATAACGCCGCAGCAGGCACATGCCAACGCGCTGCAGCTGGTGCGCCAGTATCCCGATGCCTTTGCCGGGCACGACGTGGAAGACGCGATTCAAAATGACATGATGCTCTTCTACTTCCCCATGGCGCTCGCGGATTTGCGCATGATGGCGTCCTTCCCAGGCAAGGGGCTGAGCAAGGAGACCCTGGTGTACTACGAGGTGCTCGACTGGGCGTATCCGCGGGCAAACTACCTGGACGTTCGCCTTATGGGCATTTTGGAGCCGTGGGACTTTGCCAAGGTTGGGCCGTTTGACCCGGCCATGCAGGAAGGCGACTTCCGCGTTGTCTCCGTCGATGCGTCTACCAAGGACCAGGTGGTCATTGATAAGCTGGCGCTCGACGTTGCCGGCAACGATGCCGAGGCGGTGCTGGGGCTCAATAAAAAGAGCATCCGCACCTGGGCGCGCAAGGCCCGCAAGCATAAGGACGGCCTGGTGATGGTGCCGGTCTATTTTGTCGATCGCCCGGCGACGGACAGCCGCGATGGCGAGCAGGTGCGCATTGCCGTAAACGGCCAGACGGGCCGCGCGGTCGCGGTGGTGTTTAGCGACAAGCACGAAACACATATTGTGGCGCCGCTCAACCCAAGCCTGCATCTGTCCGGAGAAAGCACCGTGCACGCTACGCCCATCGAGGTCAAATACGTCAAGTCGCCGTTCCTGTACCAGATCGTGCGTCGTGGAGACGGTGAGCAGCCGCGTCAGGTGGCAGCGGTTGCCGAGGGTTCCTACCGAGAAGAAAAGCCCAAACGTCGCGGCCTGCTGGGTGCGCTATTTGGTAAGTAGGGGAGTGGTGTCAGTTGGCGCCGTAACGTGAAAGCCAGAGGTATGGGGCGGCTCGCATGAGTGCGGGCTGCCCCGTTTTTGTGCGGCGACAGGACCGGCTTATAGGACAAAATGTGTGTCCCGATAGAACATCCGTTTCCATCCATTAATCCAGCCAGAACGGGTACGGGTCTCTGTGGTGGAGGTCCTCCCACACGGCCCTGTCGCCCCACTCCGGCCCTCCGTCCTCGCGCGACGGCGAGGCGGAGTAGACGCTGAACAGGAAGTCGATGTCCGCGTCGGTCGGCATCGCGGCGAGCTTCTCGCGCGCCGTCCTCGCGTCCCCCGAATGAGCGTGGCACCACCAGAACACCGCCTTCACGCGCTTGACCGACGTCAGCCCCCGGTGGTTGCGCAGGACGGCCCCCGGCTGCGAGTTCACCCCTCCCTCG
>JAGZPG010000014.1:0-46740 GCA_018382775.1 Collinsella sp.
CGGGACGGGTTCAACGGCAGGCCCCGCCGACCGATTGCAAGCGGTCGGCGGGGCCATTGTGGCTCTTGACAGCGGATTGGGTCATATGAGCGAGCGGGCTCCGGGTGCCCCAGGTTGCCGCGAAAGAGGAGGGAAGCGTACTTTATGTACGCGACCGACGATTGAGGGGGCAAGATGGGGTGCCCGGGGCTCGCGCAGCGTCAACAAAAAACGCGGTTCGTTAGAACCGCGTAAGATAGTTGGAGCGGACAACGGGGCTCGAACCCGCGACCCCAACCTTGGCAAGGTTGTGCTCTACCAACTGAGCCATGTCCGCATATGTAAAACAAAACGGGCGCCGGAGCGCCCGGATGTTGCCTGGAGGCGAAGCCCGGATTCGAACCGGGGGTAAAGGCTTTGCAGGCCTCTGCCTTACCACTTGGCCACTTCGCCGAAAAAGGACCGCCTAAACGGTCTGGAAATGCAATGGAGCGGACAACGGGGCTCGAACCCGCGACCCCAACCTTGGCAAGGTTGTGCTCTACCAACTGAGCCATGTCCGCTTGCGGGTTATTAATTTACGCGAGTTATCCAAAAGACGCAAGTACTTTTTTCAAAAAAGTTGCCGGCCGCGTGTTCTTGGTGGCTAAACGCGCTAAAGCGATTGGCTAGGCACGCGATTCCAGCGCTCCGCTAAATAGCTTCGCCATCTGCACGCGCGTGCCGGTGCCGTCTGTGCGACGAGCAACCTCCACGTTATCGACGAGCATACGCATAAGCTTGATACCACGGCCGCGTTCCTCAGATGCGACCGGTTCGCTCGCTCCATCGATAGAATAGCCGGCACCCCGATCAAGCACCTCAACCACGACGCGATCGCCATAGGCCTGAACCGTCAGGACGCACCCGATACCGCCCGCATGGTCATAGGCATTACCCAGCGCCTCCCCCGACGCCAACGCGACATCGTAGCGCTCGTCGCGGCGCAACGGAAGCGATTCAAGGAGTTCGGCGACGCGATGTCGATAGTATGGAAGATTCTCGATACCCTGTCGGACCTCGACGCTCTTGCTCCATCGTGGCAACTCTCCCACCGGAATAGCGGGAATCGACTCACGCGCCGGACCCGCAACATGAAGGATGTCGACAAGTCGGGCAATCTCCAAAAAGCGAATGACCTCATCGGAGGCGTTAACGAGCGAAAGCAGGCCCTCTCGCCTCATGAGCTCTCTGGCACGTGTAAGCAAAAACGCCAAACCCGTCGAGTCGATAAAGCCCACGGCCTGGCAATTGATGACAACGCGACGCACGCCCCGGTCGATCAGATTATCCAACCGTGGACGCAGCACGGACACCGAGGCGATGTCGACATCACCCGGTGGCGTCAAAACCGCTATGTCATTCCACTCATTCATACGACCATGGTTCCCCAAAAGAGCTCGCTCGATGCATACATATCTGCAGCTGCGCAGATTTTGCCCGTCAAGCGTCGCGGCCTACGATCGGCCCCGTAAAAACTCAAGGGAAACCAGCGCGATGTCATCGTCCAACGCCGACTCGGTAAAGCGGTCAAGCTCGCCCAAGACCTTACCGCAGATTCCCGATACGCCCTCACCCGAGACAGAGAGCAGAAGGTCACGAAGGCGCTGCTCGCCAAAGAAAGCACCCGAGCGATCACGTGCTTCGATTGTTCCGTCGGTATACATGAATAGCATGTCACCAGGAGCGAACGTAAACACGCCTGTCTCGTACACCATGCTCTCAAAGGCGCCGATCACGCCCGATTGGCACCCAAGGAGCTCCACTTCTCCCCCTCGGGTTTCTCCACCGCCAAGCGGCGTCGACGACGGTCTAATGACCATAGTGGGAGGATGTCCCGCAGAGCAATAGGTAGCGCGACCCGCTTTAAGATCAATCTTGGCGATAAACGCCGTCACGAACGTCTCGACCCTCGAAAAGCCCATGAGCATGCTATTGAGCGAGCGGGCCATACGGGCAGGCCCCACACCCTCCCAGGCATAGGCCGTCAGCGCCGTCTTGACGAGCGCTGACATCGACGCCGCCTCGATTCCTTTGCCGGATACATCGCCCAAAATCATAACGGCGCAATCGTCGGGAAGACGGACGAGCGTATAAAAGTCGCCGCCGACCAACGCCGAATTCGTTGCCGAAAGGTATACCGAATCGGTCGCGATACCAGGAATGTCACCAAGCGAATTTCTCATGCCAATCTGGAGGGTCTGAGCGATATGGCGCTCCTCGCGCTTTTGAGATTCGCCCTCGTAGATCAGTTCAAAGTCATGCGCCAAGTGCACCAAGTAGTCATATTCAAGGTCATCAATCGGCTCTTGACTACCGTCACGAAGCAGCAGCGCGCGCGTCGTCGGGCCTTTCGCAACAGAAGCAGGAACGATCGCGTCGTTGCTGTGCTTGCCATCACCCTCAGAGCGCGGGCGCCCCGCCTCGATGCCGGTGTCGACGTAGAGACCCTGGCAAGGCAGACCATGCGCCCTAAGCCAGCCTCCCATAGGCATCGATTCGTCAACGCGAGTTATACGAACGTGTTTAAGGTCCTCGGCACTCGTACCGCCCAAAACAGATGCCTCAAAGCCATCAGGGCCAGCCCCCAGACGTGCCGCTGGCGCCGTCGTGGAAAAGAAAAGCTTCTCGGGATCGTCCGGCAAAGCAACGCGACTGCCGCCTTCAAAATCTATGACGTAAGAGTCCAGACTGGCGTCATACTCAACAGGGCAAAAATGGCAGTTGAGCATATTGCAAATCTCGGACGATACCGCCTGGGTAGCCGCGGCGGAATCGTCTAGAAAGGTAAACAACTCATCACGTAAGACATTGAGCGAGCGGCCGAGCTCGGCCGTGCGACGAGAGCGAAGGCTCGATGCCATGCCGACCAGCTGGATAGACAGGTAATCGCAAATGACCTCGAGTACATTAACGTCATAGGCGAGCGGTGCCTGAGGGCGCTTCCAACCAACTTCCAGCACGCCAAGGATCTGCGTACCGTAAAAAACGGGAAGACAGATCTCGCTGCGGTACGGAGGCATATCCTGCACGCGCAACAGGTGCTTAGAACGATTGTCCAGGTCCATGAACATACCGGAGGCAGCCCTATCGCCCTCAAGGTCCTGTTGAATCGACAAGCGACAGGCACGCGACTCGCGAAGAACATACGTCGGAATGCCAGCGCCATACGGCAAAAACTCGGGCAGGTAGCTGTCGTGCAGCTCCTTGGAGACACCGCGAAGCTTAAAACCGCCGCTCTCAGAAAAATAGATAGCGGCACCCGAAGCATCGAGCGTTCCTACAAGCTGGTTCAAAACGATATCTAACAAACTGGGCAGCTCATCGGAGCCCACCGTGCTCATAATGACCGACAATGTACCCGAGAGACGCTTATTCGCCACTCTAAGCTCCGAAAGCGCACGCTTGAGCTGACGGTCGTGCGAATACTGTTCTTCGATGCTATGGAGTGCCACCAGAACGCGCGGCGCACGGCGGCCAAAGATTCGAGGCGGCGCAACCGAGCCGGCACAAACCAGGACGGGAATAAACGATCCGTCACTTAACTTGAGCATCAACTCGCTCTTTGTTCCATTGGTCTCAAAAGGAAGCCGATGCTCTGTCGCGCGTTCAAAAGCCGACGAGTACAAGAGGTCTTTAACGTCCCCGTTGATCACATCGGAACGCTCCTCGCACATCAAGTCGAGCAAGCGATTATTTACATGCAAAATGGTTCCGTCGAGCTCGCAGATAATGACAGCATCGCTCGTGATCTCGACCAATTGGGCAACGTCCGCCCACTCATTGCGCTCAAGCGTTTCCATCGTGAACCTCACCGTCTATCGGTAACAAAAAAGCCTCCGAAGAGGCTTCTCAAATGCGATGGTGTCGGAGGCGGGACTTGAACCCGCATGACCAAAAAGCGGTCACTAGCACCTCAAGCTAGCGCGTCTGCCAATTCCGCCACTCCGACATGCTATGTTGTTGATTCGCGGTTCGTTTTGTTAGACCCGCGCGTTCAACGAGGAAGATAATAACCTATGATTCGAGAACTGTGCAAGCACTTTTTTGAAAAAAGTTTACGAATTTGTAAATGCGCAGGTAGATCCGTATGTCCGGTCCCGTATCGGTGTTGCCTCCCGGCGCGTCCTCGGGCATGAGCGATATTTTGCTACGCACTTCGTGCTGCAAAATATCGCTCCCCCTGCGGAATGCGCCGGGAGGCAACACCGATACGGGACCTACGGCCACACACTCCATGCACCGTTCTCAAACATGTTCTGGGGCTGATGCAAATTTGGCGGCTCGGCTAAGCCGAGCCCTTATATACGGAGGCCGGAGCTAAAGCTCCGGCCTCACTAAATTTCATATTAGATAAAGTGAGCGATCAAGGAATCGAACCCCCCTGCAGTGGCAACACAGGGCCCGTGCTGGATTTAGTTTTCAGAACATTCCGCAGACCAGGAAACCCCCTTATCCGCAGCTCCGAAGGAGCAGGATAAGGGGGTTTCCATGGTCGAGGACGTTCTGAAAACTAAGTCCAGCACGGGCCCGGACAAACAGCCGGCTACAGGTCGATGTGCGATTCCTTGATCGGGAACGGCTCCGCGAAGTGGCAGGCACAGCAGTGACCCGGTGCAACCTCCTTAAACTCGGGCAGCTTCTCGGAGCAGATACCCTGAGCGATCGGGCAGCGCGTGTGGAAACGGCAGCCGGTCGGCGGATCCAGCGGCGACGGCGGATCGCCAGCGAGGATGATGCGCTTGCGGGTCTTCTGGATATCCGGATCGGGAACCGGCACGGCAGACAGCAGCGACTGCGTGTACGGATGGTGAGGCTCGCTATAGAGCGTCTTCCAGTCCGAAACCTCGACCATCTTACCCAGATACATAACGGCAACGCGATCGGAGATGTGCTGCACGACGGACAGGTCGTGAGCGATAAACAGATACGCGGTACCAAACTTGTCCTGCAGTTCCTTGAGCAGGTTCAGAACCTGGGCCTGAATGGACACATCCAGAGCGGAAACCGGCTCGTCGCAGATAATCAGCTTGGGCTTCAGCGCAAAAGCGCGGGCAATGCCGACACGCTGACGCTGACCGCCGGAGAACTCATGAGGATAGCGGTTAATGTGCTCGGGGTTCAGTCCGACAACGTCGAGAAGCTCGCGGACACGCTCAATGCGCTCCTCCTTGGTTCCCACGCCATGAATGGTCATGGGCTCGGAGACGATCTCGCCGATGGTCATACGAGGGTTGAGCGAAGCATAAGGATCCTGGAAGATAAACTGCATCTCGCGACGCATGTCCTTGATCTCATGCTTGCTCATCTCGGCAACATCTTTGCCCTGGAAAAATACCTTACCGGCAGTCGGCTTGGTCAGACGCATGATAGTGCGGCCCGTGGTGGACTTACCGCAACCAGACTCGCCAACCAGACCAAAGGTCTCGCCAGGATAAATCTCAAAAGAGATGTCGTTTACAGCAGAGACGACGCGCTTGGAAAAACGCTTGGCGAACATGCCGGACTCTGCGGGGAACTCCTTGGAGAGGTGCTCGACCTTCAGCAGCGGAGTACGCTCGTTGCTATCTGCCATTACGCCTCGCCTCCCTTCTTGGAATCCTTGCGCGTACGGGACGTCTCAGGAGCGTTCTTGAGGAACTCGGGGTCACCGGAATAGTGGCACGCAGAATAGTGGCCGGACTCGGTGACAACACGCTCGGGGCGCTGCTTGCGGCACTTATCGGTTGCATAAGGGCAACGAGGCGAGAACACGCAGCCCTCGGGCAGGTTCATGAGCGAAGGCGGATTGCCGTGAATCGGCGTAAGCGGCTTCTTCTCATCGATGGCCTGCTCCGGGATGGAGCGGATAAGGCCCCAGGTGTAGGGGTGGCGGCTCTCGTAGAAGATTTCCTCGGCAGTACCGAACTCGACGGGACGGCCGGCGTACATAACCATGATCTTGTCGGCCATATCGGCGACAACACCCAGGTCATGGGTAATCATGATGATGGCGTTGCCGTTCTTCTCCTGCATTTCCTGCATAAGCTCAATAATCTGAGCCTGGATGGTAACGTCCAGGGCAGTCGTGGGCTCATCGGCAATCAGAATATCGGGATCGCAGGCAAGAGCCATGGCAATCATGACGCGCTGACGCATACCGCCAGAGAACTGGTGCGGATATTCATTGACGCGCTTCTCGGGCTCAGGAATGCCAACGAGGTCCAAAAGCTCGGTGGCGCGCTTGAGCGCCTCCTGCTTGGAGTAACCGCGATGCAGACGAAGGCCCTCGCCCACCTGCTTGCCGATCTTATAGACCGGGTTCAAGGAGGTCATAGGATCCTGGAAGATCATCGCGATATCGTTTCCGCGAATGTGCTGCATCTCTTCCTCGGTCATCTCAAGGATAGAACGACCGCGATAGCGAACGTCGCCGCCCTCAATCTTTCCCGGAGGCATCGAGATGAGGCCCATGATGGTCATGGCGGTCACGGACTTACCAGAGCCGGACTCGCCGACGACGCCCAGGGTCTCGCCGCGATCGAGCGTGTAGGAGACACCGTCGACAGCGCGAACAATGCCATCCTCGGTGTGAAAATACATCTTAAGGTCATCGACCTCGAGCAGATGCTGGCCCTCGGGAACCGGCTGGTCCTTCAGGTCCACATAGTTCTTGTTCTTCTTCATCCTTATGCGTCCTTCATCTTGACGTCGAGGGCGTCGCGCAGACCGTCACCCAGCAGGGTGAAGGCGAGCACCGTCGAAAGAATTGCCAGACCGGGCATGATCATCATCCAGGGAGCAGTCAGAAGATACTGCTGACCGTCCTGAATCATGGAGCCCCACGAAGGCGTAGGCGGAATAACGCCCATGCCGAGGAAGGACAGAGCGGACTCGGTCAGAATGGCGCCACCAATGTTCATGGTCGCGTAGACCACGATGGAGGCGACGGAGTTCGGGAAGATGTGACGCACGACAATACGAGCATCAGATGCACCCATCGCGCGCGCAGCGTCAACATAGTCGTTTTCCTTGACCGTCAAGATTGCAGAGCGGAAGACGCGCGCAATCGAAGGCCATCCGAGAATGCCGATGGCGATAAAGACGTTCTGAAGACCACGGCCGATAACGGCGATCATGGCGACAACGAACAGCACGTACGGGAAGGCCAGGAAGATATCCGCGCAGCGCATGATGATCGTATCCCAGATGCCGCCGTAGAAACCGGCCAGAGCACCCATGACCAGACCAATCATCGTGGAGATCGCAGTGGCCATAATACCGACGGAAAGCGAAACGCGTGCACCGTAGATAACGCGGACGAGAATGTCACGACCAAGGGCGTCGGTGCCAAACGGGTGCTCTGCACACGGAGCCAGCAGCGACGTCTGGGCCATGGTAGTCGAGTCGGAAGCCGTCGGCGAACCGAGCCAGGGCTTAGCCCACAGATCTGCGGTTAGGGCAACCAAAACGACGATGATGATCCAGCAGACACCGATAACGGCGAGCTTGTTCTTACGAAGACGCTTGAAAGCGTCACCCCACAGCGTGCGGGACTTGGCGGGAGCAGATGCGGCCTTGGTGGCGGTAGCCTGCTCCTGAGACTGAGAATCAGTTTCCTGCATGAGACGTACCTCCCTTAGGCCTTATCCGACGGACCGCCAAGGCGGATGCGCGGGTCGAGGAATGCATAGCTAATGTCGACGAGCAGGTTGATCACCATGACGACGACAACGATGAGCGTAACGCCGCCCATAACGATGGGCCAGTCACGCATGCTAATGGCGCGATAGACCTCATAGCCGATACCGGGCCAGTTAAAGACCGTCTCGGTCAGGATGGCGCCCGAAAGCATGCCGCCAAAGTCGACACCAATATAGGTAACGACGGGGATGAGTGCATTCTTAAGCGCATGCTTAATGATGATCGCACGATTGGAGAGACCCTTGGCCTTTGCCGTACGGATGTAATCCTGGTTCATGACGTCAAGCAGCTGCGAGCGCATGATGCGCGCAGCATAAGCGGTCGAAACCGAAGCCAGCGTAATGGTCGGAAGCACATAGTGCATCCAATCCTGATACTGAGAGCTGGAACCGCCGGCACCCGAGATCGGCATGGAGATTGCACCGCCCGTGGCGTCCTTGAGGATGACGCCAAAGAACAGCTGCAGCAACATACCGAGCCAGAAGGCCGGGACCGCAACGAGGATCGACGTGGTGAGCGTTACCAAAATATCCCAGAAGGAATAACGCCTTACCGCCGAAATGATACCCGCACCGATACCCATAATTGCCTCGAGCACGATGGCGCACGCGGCAAGTTTGACCGTATACGGATACTTCTGGGCAAAGATATCCGTAACCGGCAGCTTGCGCTGATACGAATTGCCCAGATCGCCATGAAGCAGACCGTTCATGTAATACAAGTAACGGTCCACGAGCGACGTTTGAACGGGGTCGCCGTTCTCGTCAAGGATCGCGTTGCCGTCCTCGTCCGTCTGGACCAGGTGATAGCGGACGCGAAGCTGAAGCTCCACCTCGGGGGACAGAGCCTTGTCTCCACCGATCAGCTTGATCGGATCTCCCGGCACGATATTCTGGAGGGCGAACAGAATCAGCGTAACGCCCAAAAACACCGGGATGAACTGAAGCACACGTTTGACGATGTACTTACCCATACCACTCCCCTATCTAGGGATTAACCTAAATGGGATGCCGATCGCCAGACCGGCATCCCAAAATTACCATCAGCCAGTTTACCCCAGGTTAGGGAGAACTGTATGTTTCCCATGAGGTCTACGTAAATACTTGACCCTCACGGAAGCTGCAAACTCTTAGGCGAGCTCAGCGGTACCCAGATCGGCGTGCTTCTGCGGATCGACATAGAGGTGCTTGATGCGATCGGAGCCGGCGACAGTGTGCGTGTAGAACATAATCGGGATGACCGGGCAGTCGGCAGCGACCATTGCGTCGGCCTCCTGCATCTTGGCGACGCGCTCCTCATCGTCAACAATAGTACGAGCCTCGTCGACCTTGGCGTCGAACTCGGGGTTGCTGTAACCAGAGCGGTTGTCGCCACCGAGGGAGTCGGAGTGGAACAGCGGATACAGGAAGTTGTCCATGATCGGGTAGTCGGCAATCCAACCCAGACGACCGAACTGATAGTTAAAGTTCTGATACTGCTCGAGCAGGGCAGACCACTCAGGGGTATCGGAGACAGCGGTAACGCCAACCTTGGCGAGGTCACCGATGATGGACTCCATGATCTCCTTGTGACCGCCGTCCTGGTTGTAGGACAGGGTCACGCTAATGCCACGATCCCCGTTAGCGCCAGCGGGAGCAACCTTGTCGAGGTACTCGTTAGCCTTGTCGACATCGTAGGCGCAGAACTCCCATGCGCCCTCCTTGTAGCCATCGATGCCCGGAGGAACAATGCCGTCGGCAGGAGTACGGGTACCCTTGTAGATGGTCTTGCAGATGGCCTCACGGTTAATGGCCAGGGAGATGCCCCTACGCAGGTCGGCGTTGTTGAACGGCTCGGCCGTGGTGTTGCAGGTCAGATAGTACGTGGAAGGCTCGGCGCCGAGCAGCATGCGCTCGCCGTCACCCATGGTGTAGCCGTCCTTGGACACGCCGCGATCCTTCTTGGCGGCATCGATCTGAGCGACGGGAACGTCGCAGACATCGAGGTTACCGGCCTGGAACTCCTTGTAAGCGGTCTCCATGTCCTTGATGACCTGGAAGTGGATGCCATCGATCTTGGCCTTGTCGCCATAGTAATCGTCGAACTTCTTGACGTTGATCTCCTGGCCATCCTCCCACTTGCCGTCCATCATGAACGGGCCGTTACCGACCGGGGCAAGATAGAAGCTCTTGACATCGGACTCGGCGCACTCGGGAACCGGGGCCAGAGCCGGATGAGAGGCGACGAAGGGGAAGTCAGCGTAAGCGGAAGACAGCTTGACGACGAGGGTCTCATCGTCGGGGCAGGTAACACCGCTGAGCTCGGTAGCGTTACCGGCAAGCAGATCGTCATAGCCCTCGACCATGGAGAGGTGATAGGAGACCTCGGAAGGGCCGTACTCGGTAGCGACAGCCGACTTGGTGTTGACCAGACGCTCCCAACCGAGCTTGAAGGACTTGGAGGTAACGTCGTCACCGTTGTGGAACTTGGCCTTCTTGATCTTGAAGGTAAACTCGGTGGCGTCGTCGTTGGACTCAAAGGACTCGCAAGCCAGCGGAACGATCTCGCCCTTCTCGGCGTCGTAAGAGGTCAGAGCGTCAAAGAGCTGGTACTCGACCTGAGTGCCCTGGTCCTCCTGGACGTTGTAGGGGTCGATGCAGACCGGGTTGTTGATGTAGAAGTTCAGCGTCGAACCGGACTCAGAACCGGAAGCGTCGCCGCCCTTCTTGCCGCATGCGGCAAGAAAAGCCATGGAGCTCGCAGCAAGGGTACCGCCAACGAAGGCGCGACGACCCATAACGGGCTGGTGGAACATAGAATCAGCCATGCCATCCTCCTTATGAGATAGGACAAAGAAATGTTCAGTCGGACACATGTCGAGACAATCCGATCCGAACCATTAAAACGCCGCCCGTTGCTATGGCTGGTTATGCACAACGGACCAACGTTTCGCAATACAGTAGCGCATTTTATGCACGATTTGGGGCTAATTCCGGTCAACGGTCAAGAATTTCTTTAGTTGGGCGAAGTATGTGGGGATATTTTGACTCTGTTACAAATATGTAAACAAAAAGGGTCCCGCACCTGCGAGACCCATTGCAAACGTATATACGCCGATGCTTAGTAGCCGACGATGCCCTGCGGGAAGAAGAACATGCACAGGACGACGCACACGGCAAAAACGACGGCCATAATTACCGTCAGGCGATCGAGGTTCTGCTCCATGACGCCTGTGGCAGAGCTGGAGTTATACAGCGAGCTAGCGATCATATCCGAAACGCCGGTGCCCTTACCGGAATGCATCAGGACGAGAATCGTCAACGCCACGGCAGAGACAGCCCAAACGACAAACAGCAGAATCTGGAACGGACCCATAGATAAGCTCCTTAATAGAACAATTCAAACTCCAGTACTGTACCACAATCCCCCGCTCTCCCCTACCTGCCACTCGGGGACGGGGCAGATATGGCAGAAATACCAAAAAAGGGGTTGCCCGAATATGGGCAACCCCTTTTCAAAGAAACCTTGGCGTTTTCTTTTAGGCCTCGGTGGCGAGCACGCGACCCGTCATCTCGGCGGAAGGCTCAATACCAGCCATGGTGAGCATGGTCGGAGCGATATCGGAGAGACGACCGTCCTCGATACCGGTGAGCTGTGCCTTCTCATCAACGATGATGAACGGCACGCGGTTGGTGGTGTGCGCCGTAAACGGATGCTTGGAACCGTCGGAAGCAACGTCAAACATGTGATCGGCGTTGCCGTGATCGGCGGTAATCAGTGCAAAGCCGCCCTTGGCGAGAATCGCCGGGACAACCTTGGACAGGGCATCGTCAACAGCCTCAACGGCCTTAACGGCAGCGTCGAAGACACCGGTGTGACCAACCATGTCGCAGTTCGCGAAGTTCACGATGTAGAAATCAGCGCGATCCTCGTTGATGGCGGCGACAAGCTCCTCGGTAACCTCGGGAGCGCTCATCTCGGGCTGCAAATCGTAGGTAGCGACCTTGGGGGAAGCGACGAGCACACGCTCCTCGCCCTCCTTGGGCTCCTCGATGCCGCCGTTGAGGAAGAACGTCACGTGGGCGTACTTCTCGGTCTCGGCAGTGTGCAGCTGCTTCAGGCCATTGGCGGCGATGACGTCGGCCAGGACGTTCTCGGGGAACGTCTTGGGGAAGGCGACCTCGACGTCAAACGTCGGATCGTACTCGGTCATCGTCACAAAGTGCGAGAGCTTGATCTGCTCGCGCTCAAAGCCGTCGAACTCCTTGTCCGTGAACACGCGGGTCATCTGACGTGCGCGGTCGGGACGGAAGTTGAAGAAAATAGCCGCGTCGCCCTCGTGGATGCCCTCGTTGTGGGCAGCGAAGGGCTCGACGAACTCGTCGCCGCGCGGGTCCTTCTCGTAGTAGGCCTTGATGCCGGCAACGGGGTCGGTATCAGCATCGGACGCGTTGACCATGACGTCGTAGGCGCGCTGGATGCGCTCCCAACGGTTGTCGCGGTCCATCGCCCAATAACGACCCGAGACGGTGGCAACGCGAGCGTCGCAACCGGTCTCCTCGGAAATCTTGGCTAGGAAGGCGCAGAACTCACTCATGTAACCGGCACCGGACTGCGGGTCAACGTCGCGGCCATCCATGAAGGCGTGGACGCGAACGGTCTTGACACCATGCTCAGCAGCCATCTTGACCAGAGCCTCGACGTGGTTCATGTGGGAGTGAACGCCGCCAGGGCTCATAAGGCCCATGAGGTGGAGAGTCTTGCCGTCAGCCTTGACATCGTCCATGGCCTTGACGAAAACCTCGTTCTTGGCGATGGAGCCGTCCTTGATGGCATTGTTGATGCGCGAAAGCTCCTGGAACACGATGCGACCGGCACCGATGTTGAGGTGACCCACCTCGGAGTTGCCCATCTGGCCGTCGGGAAGGCCCACGTCCTCGCCCGAAGCACCGAGCGTGGTGTGAGGATACTTCTCGTACAGGCCATCAAGGAAGGGCGTCTTGGCAGCGGCGACGGCGTTCTCGCCATCAGCCGGAGCCAGGCCGCAGCCGTCCATGATAATCAGGAGTGCAGGAAGATGACGTTGTGCCATATGTCCTACTCGCCTGCCTTGACGACCATAGAGGCGAAGTCGGCAGCCTTGAGCGAAGCGCCGCCCACGAGGGCGCCGTCAACGTCGGGCTTGGCGACGAGCTCGGCGATGTTACCGGGCTTGGCGGAACCACCGTAGAGAACGCGGATGCCGTTGGCGAGCTCCTCGCCGAACATCTCCTTGAGGGTCTCACGGATAGCGCCGCAGACCTCCTGAGCGTCCTCGGCGGTAGCGGTCTTGCCGGTGCCGATGGCCCAGATGGGCTCATAGGCGACGACGACCTGCTTGGGGCAGGTGATCTCAAGACCAGCAAGGCCAGCCTTGACCTGGTTCACGACGTGCTCGACATAGGTGCCGGCCTCGCGGACCTCGAGGGACTCGCCGCAGCAGAAGACGGGAACAAGGCCGGCGGCAACGAGAGCCTTGGCCTTCTTGTTCTGGTCCTCGTCGGTCTCGTGGAAGTAGTCGCGACGCTCGGAGTGACCGATGATGCAGTAGGTGCAGCCAGCGGACTTGAGCATGTCGCAAGAGGACTCACCGGTGAAGGCACCCTTGGCCTCCCAGTACACGTTCTGTGCACCGAGGGCGATGGGGGCAGCCTGAATGCGGTCATGAACCGTGGTGATGTCGATGGTCGGAGGGCAGACGAGTACCTCGACGCCAGCCGGAACCTCGGGCAGAGCCTGAGCCAGCTCGTCGGCGAGCTTGGCAGCCTCGGCGACGTCGTTGTTCATCTTCCAGTTACCAGCGATAAGAAGGGTGCGATTAGGCATCGAGAAGCGCCTCCACTCCGGGCAGGGCCTTACCCTCGACGAGCTCCATGGAAGCGCCACCGCCGGTGGAAATCCAGCTCATCTTGTCGGCCAGGTTAAACTTGTTGACGGCCGCGACGGAATCGCCACCACCGATGATCGAGGTGCAGTCGGCCTCGGCGACAGCCTCGGCGATAGCCTGGGTGCCGTGAGCGAAGTTATCGAACTCGAAGACGCCCATGGGGCCATTCCAGAACACGGTCTTGGCGCCCTTGACGGCCTCGGCGTAGAGTTCCTCGGTCTTGGGGCCGATGTCCATACCCTCACGATCGTCGGGGATAGCGTCGGAAGCGACAACCTCGGGGACAGCGTCCTCGCCAAAGTGATCGGCAACACGGTTGTCGATGGGGAGCAGGATCTTGACGCCCTTCTCCTCGGCCTTCTTGAGCATCTCGCCAGCGCGCTCGACCCAGTCCTCTTCCTTGAGGGACTGACCAACGGACAGGCCCTGAGCCAGGAAGAAGGTGTAGGCCATGCCGCCACCGATGATCAGGGTATCAGCGGAGTCGATGAGGTGATCGAGAACACCGATCTTGGAGGAAACCTTGGAACCGCCGACGATAGCGACGAAGGGACGCTCGGGCTCGGCGAAGATGCCGGTCAGCGTGTCGACCTCCTTCTCGAGCAGGAAGCCAGCGACTGCGGGCAGGTAAGCGGCGGGGCCCACGACGGAACCCTGGGCGCGGTGAGCGGTGCCGAAGGCATCGAGAACGAAGACGTCACCATAGGAAGCGAGCTTCTTGGCGATCTCGGGATCGTTCTTCTTCTCACGCTTATCGAAGCGGACGTTCTCGAGAACGAGGACCTTGCCCGGCTCGACGGCAGCGACAGCCTCGGCAGCCTTCTCGCCGTAAGTGTCGGCGACAAAGGCGACGTCGAGACCAGAGAGCTCGGCGAGCTTCTTGGCGACGGGCTCGAGGGACAGCTCGGGCTGGAAGCCGGTGCCATCGGGACGGCCGAGGTGGCTCATGAGGATGACGCGAGCATTGTGCTCAACGAGATAGTTGATGGTGGGCAGGGCAGCCTTGATACGGGTGGTGTCGCCAACGACGCCATCCTTGATAGGCACGTTAAAGTCAACGCGGACGAGAACGCGCTTGCCGTCGACATCGATGTCGCGGACGGTCTTCTTGGTAAAGGCCATGTTTGCTTCTACCTTTCGTACGTGTCTGCCTCCCATTACGGCAGACGATTTCTTATAAAAAGGGCGCGACCCTAGGGTGTAAGCCCTATAAGGCCGCGCCCTTCTTTAGACGCTCAACGAGCTATTCGCTAAAAGCTAAATTAAGCAATGAACTTCTCGAAGTACTTGATGGTGCGGACCATCTGAGAGGTGTAGGAGTTCTCGTTGTCGTACCAAGAGGTGACCTGAACGAGGGTCTGGCCGTTGCCGAGGTCAGAGCACATGGTCTGAGTGGCGTCGAAGATGGAGCCGTGGGTCTCGCCGATGATATCGGTGGAGACGATGTCGTCCTCGTTGTAACCGAAGGTCTCGGAGATGGTGGCAGCGTAGGCCTTCATAGCAGCGTTGACCTCGTCGACGGTGACCTTCTTGTCAACGACAGCGTAGAGGTTGGTGATGGAGCCGGTCGGCGTCGGGACGCGCTGGGCGGCACCGATGAGCTTACCGTTGAGCTCGGGGAGAACCAGGCCGATAGCCTTGGCAGCACCGGTGGTGTTGGGGACGATGTTGACGGCGCAGGCGCGGCTACGACGCTTGTTGCCCTTGCGCTGCGGGCCGTCGAGCGGCATCTGATCGCCAGTCCAGGCGTGAATGGTGGTCATGATGCCGGACACGATGGGAGCGAAGTCGTTCAGACCCTTGGCCATCGGGGCGAGGCAGTTGGTGGTGCAGGAAGCAGCGGAGATGATGTTGTCCTCAGCGGTCAGCGTCTCATGGTTGACGTTGTACACGATGGTGGGCAGATCGCTGCCGGCCGGAGCGGAAATGACGACCTTCTTGGCGCCAGCGTTGATGTGGGCCTGAGCCTTAGCCTTGCTGGTGTAGAAACCGGTGCACTCGAGAACGACGTCGACGTCGAGGTCGCCCCAAGGCAGGTTGTTGGCGTCGGCCTCCTTGTAGATCTTGATCTCCTTGCCGTCAACGGTGATGGAATCCTCACCAGCGACGACCTCGTGATCGCGAGCATAGTTGCCCTGCGTGGAGTCGTACTTCAGCAGGTAAGCGAGCATATCGGGAGAGGTGAGGTCGTTGATAGCGACGATCTCGGAGCCCTCATGACCGAACATCTGACGGAAGGCCAGACGACCGATGCGACCGAAGCCGTTAATAGCAACCTTTACTGCCATTGTGTCTCCTTTCGTAAGGCCCCCGCAAGCTACAGCGCCCGCCGTTGAGGCCCACAAACTAACCACTCGCCTAATATACCTTTTTTTTGACTTGAATTTCACGAGAATGCTCGAAATTGAAAATCAAATTTGCGTTAAAACGCTTTAACGTATAAAACAGCAGTTCAACCACCATAAAAGCTATTGCGTTAAACTACCTGCTTGCTTCAATGAGCTTTTCAAGGCGCAAAACGCGGTGATACAAGGCCGACTTCGACAAAGGAGGGTCGGCCATTTCCCCCAAATCTCGCAGCGAGAGATCGGGGTAACGCTCGCGTAAGTCACAAAAGACTGCCAGAGCGTCCGGCAGCGTTTCACGCAAACCGCGCCGATCAAGCTCGTCGATGAGCGCAAGCTGATGTTGAGCGGCACCGGCACTTCTGGTCTGGTTGGCAAGCTCTGCGTTCACGCGACGATTCACGTCGTTCTTCACCAGCTTGACTGCGCGGGCCTCTTCAATCTCGGCAACGCTGCGCTTGGCGCCAATCAGCTGTAACAGACGTTTAATCTCCTCGGCACTCTTGATGTACACGGCATACGAGCCGCGACGCGCATTGACGCGGGCGTGAACTCCAATCTGCTCCAGAAGATCGCAAAGTCCCTTTGCATACTCCTCGCCCTGAACCGCGATCTCCAAATGAAAATCGCCACGCGGGTCGGCAACAAAGCCTCCGGCAATCAGCGCACCGCGAATATAGGCGAGCCTACAGCAAGGACGGGCAACGATGTGGCGCGGCACACCCGCGACGAGCCCTCCCCTACGGTCGAGAATGCCCAGCAGCACCAGAGCCTTATCCAAATCGGGCTGATCGGGCAAGGTGATGAGGTAGTTTCGCACCTTGTGCAGGACCGACTTACGAACCGTGAATTCGGTCTTGAGCTTAAGAATGCGATGCGTCAGCGCAATCATCGTGCGCGCCACAGCACCCGTCTCGGTCGCGACCGTCAAGCGGTACCGTCCCGAGCCCGCCAACGAAAGCGTGCCGCTCACACGCGTGAGCGCAGCAAGCGTCGACAAATCGCAGTATTCGCATTCTGGTTCGCAGCGCGCAAGCTCGTCACGCACCTCAGCGGTAAACGACATGTAAACCTATGCCTTCGTGTTGGCACGCGACAGATCACGATGGGAGATGCTCACATGATACTGAGCACCCTCCAGGTAGCGGGCCGTGGCCTCGGCAATGGCGACGCTACGGTGCTGTCCGCCCGTGCAGCCGATGGCAATGGAAAGCTGCGGCTTGCCCTCTGCGATATAACCCGGCATGACCGTATCGAGCAACTGTGTCCAGGCCTTCCAAAACTCCTGGGTCTTGGGGTGGTCCAAGACAAAATCGGAGACCTTCTTATCGAGACCGGTCATGGTGCGCATCTCGGGATCGTAGAAAGGATTGGGCAAGAAGCGAACATCGATCATGATGTCCGCCTCGACGGGCATGCCGTGCTTAAAACCAAACGAGAACACGTGGACATCCATAAGCTGCTGGTCGGACAGCTCGGAAAAAGCCATGCGCAGCTTGTTGCGCAAGGCAGAAGTGCGCAAGCGGCTCGTGTCGATAATCATATCGGCTCGATCACGAACGCCCTGCAGCTGCAGACGTTCACGCTGAATAGCGTCGGCCGTGGTCTCCCCCGGCTTTGCAATGGGATGGCGGCGACGATTTTCGCTATACCGGCGAATCAGCACCTCGTCAGATGCCTCGAGAAACACAATGTCGCAGCTCATCTCGCGTTCTTCCAGTGCGGCGACAGCATCGAGCAGTTCATCGAACAAGCCCTGGCTACGTAGGTCGCAGGTAACGGCAAGGTGCCTGCCCACGCCCGTATTGATGCCAACGAGCTCAGCAAGCTGGGCAATCAGGCGTGGGGGCAGGTTGTCGATACAAAAATAGCCCATGTCCTCAAACACATGCATGGCTTGCGTTCGGCCCGAGCCGGACATTCCGGTGATGATAACGATATCGGGGATACGCTCCGAGCGCTCCGCCGCATCCATGGCATCTCCCTTTTGCATGTGTGCCTCCTAAAATAAGCGCGGGACCCGGCCAGCGGATCCCGCGCGATCAATTGCCTTTATTGAGTATACCGCCCCAAGCGGATACGAGGCCCGTCTTACGCCTCAAGCGCAGCCTTGAACCAACTTGTAATACTCGTAGGGTGCGTAATGGCGGTGCCGACGACAACGGCCCACGCGCCGGCGTCGATTGCAGCGCGAGCCTCTTCGGGCGTATGTACGCGACCCTCGCAAATGATGGGAAGGCCGGGAAATTCCTCGGTCGCCTGACGCAGGAGCGGCAGGTCGGGGCCATCGGCCATGGTGCAGTCGATGGCGGCGACACCGTGAGAGAGTGTGGTGGATACCAGGTCGAAGCCCATATCAACCGCACGGCGAATGTCCTCGATGGTGGCACAATCCGCCATCAGGAGCACACCCTCCTCGTGCAGCGGGCGGAAGGTGTCCTCGACCGACTTGCCATCGGGACGCGGACGATCGGTGGCGTCGATCGCCACGATATCGGCACCCGCAGCAACGCAGGCACGAGCGTGACGCAGCGTCGGCGTGATGTAAACGCCCTCGTGCCCGTCCTTCCACAGACCGATGACGGGAACCTCACAGCGACCCTTAATGGCGGCAATGTCGGCAAGGCCCTGGCAGCGAATGGCGGCGGCGCCGCCAAGCTCGCAAGCGCGAGACATTTGAGCCATGGTCTCGGGCGTACGAAGCGGCTCGCCCATATACGCCTGAACGCTCACGACGAGCTTGCCCTTCAGGGACTGGATCAAAGGATCAACGGTCATGTTCGACTCAACCTTTCTCAAAACAGCCTTCTGAGACACCGCACCTTGACGTTCAAACCGTCGCTCGCGTACCGAAGTACGCTTCGCTCCTCTTTCACGTCAATCTGCGGCACCTCAGAAGGCGCACTTGGTAGTTATGTTTACTTCAACGATGCAAGAAGGTGTTCGGCGGCACCGATGAGCGGCGCGTCGCCCTCCAGAGAGCCGATGAGAATCGGCGTGTCCTGAAGCGGGTCGAGCGCCTGGCTGGCATAGCCCTCGTGCACCGAGTCCTTCCACGTCTGTGAACGCCAATCGGGGCCTTGGTGAATCACGCCGCCCGAAAGCACGATGACCTCAGGGTCCAGGATGTTAGCGAGCGAGCCCAGGCTGGCGCCCAGCGCAAAGCCGGCGTCATGAATGACCTCGGTCGCCTTTGCGTCGCCTGCGCGGCACAGGTCGTTCACGTCACGGCCGACCGAAGGACGGCTGGGGTCGACGCGGCCAAAACGCTCATCGTACATGCGCCCGATTGATGTTCCGGAAGCAACCGACTCCAGATGGCCGGAACGCCCGCAGGCGCAGGGAATGCCGGCGGCAGCCGAGCACTCGATGTGGCCCATATGGCCGGCAGCACCATGGAAGCCCTGCATCACGCGGCCGTTCTCGACATATGCGCCGCCGATGCCCGTACCGATGCCCAAACACAAGACGGAGAACTTGCCCTTGCCGACGCCCCAGTGGGCCTCGCCCAGAGCATGAGCCTGCACGTCGCCTACAACGGCAACGGGAAGGCCGAGGTCCTCGCGCAGACGCGGCCCCAACTGAACACCGGACCAGCCGGGCATAATCTCATTGGCATACGCGATGGCGCCCGTCTTGGGGTCGACGACACCGGCAGCGCCGATGCCAACTCCGAGGACCTCGACATCGGGATTTGCCTCAAGAGCTGCCTTGATAGACGCCTCGATGCGCTGGAAGACTGCTTCGCCACCCTCCTGGGCCTCGGTGGGAACCTCAGCCTCAAAAACGGGATGGGGCACACCGCCGTCAGCCGGATACTCCATGATGGCAGTCGCGATCTTAGTTCCGCCGATATCGACAGAGCAGACGTACTTGTTCTCCATGTCGTTCTCCTTCGGAGACAAAAACAACTACAGGAAATGCGCCGTCAGACTAGCCGTCACAGCGCGGTAAAGGTTTTCCAGGTGCCCGAGATCGCCGAGAAACCGTGCGGCCATTGACCTAATGGGTCATGGCCGCACGGTTGAACGGCGAGGTCGGGTGCCTGGGAAAGCTTTAAAGGAGACCGTTGTCCTGGAGGACCTTGCGAATCGCCTCGACGTTCTCACCGGTCATGGCCTTCACCGGGCGCGGCATGGTCGGGCTGTCGAAGATGCCCATGAGGTTCATAGCGGTCTTGAAGGCGCCGACGCCACCGGCATAGCCCTGGACGCCCGAGGTGACATCCCAGATGTGCGAAATCTCATTGAGGCGATCCTGCTCGGCCTTGACGGTAGCCCAGTCACCAGCCTGAGCGGCCTTCCACTGACGAACGTAGCCCTCGGGCTCAACGTTGGCGAGACCCGGGACAGAGCCGTCGGCGCCACCGAGGTAAGCGCCGTCGACAACAACCTCGTGACCGGTGAGGATGCTCATCGGATGGCCGTTCTTTTCGTTCTCCTGAACGAGGTAGCGGAACGAGATGTCATCACCCGAGGAATCCTTGACGCCAGCAAGGACGCCCTCGGCGCCGAGCTTGGCAAGAAGCTTCCAGGGAAGCTTGGTGTGGACGCACACGGGGATGTCGTAGGCGAAGATGGGCAGGTCGAGTTCCTCGTGAAGGATGCGGAAGTGCTCCTCGACCTCGGTCATGCCCTGCAGGGCATAGAACGGGCAGGTGGCGACGAGCGCATCGGCGCCCAGCTCCTGAGCGACCTTGCCGTGCTCGATCATGCGCTCGGTCTCGGTGTCGATGATGCCGACCAGAACGGGAACGCGGTGGTCGACGATACGGACGGCCTCTGCGACAATCTGGCGACGGCGCTCGTCGGTGGAGAAGACGACCTCGCCCGAGGAGCCCAGGAAGAACAGGCCATCGACGCCGGCATCGATCATGCGGTTGATGCTGCGCTCAAAGGAGGCAACATCGAGCTGGTGGTCTTCGGTATCGGGAACAACGACGGGAGGGATAACGCCGGTGAATTTCTGAGTTGCCACAAGAATCTCCTTAGTTGTCTGGCGGGCAGCCCTATGCCGCCCACTCTTGTTGGCGGTGTCCAGGCCGTCTAGGCCAAAGAACACGAATAGAACGTTTGGTTAAAGAAGTCGACGACTTCGTTTTCGAACGCATTGATGCGCTCGTGAGCGTATTTGGCATAGATGATATGCCTCCGGTCACACTCAAGACCGTTGAATACGGCAAACTGACCCTTGGGATCACTCACGGTATCCATGAGCGATGTGCCCATGAGCACCGAGCCACGAACCCGAGGCGACAGCGTCTCGAGACCGCTGGGAAGCGGATTGGCAAGCGCCGTGCAGGCAAGGCCCCGCTCGTCCAGAGCAGAAACCGCCAGCGCGACACCGCCGCCAAGGCCCTCGCCCCATGCAAAGATGCGGTCGGGATCCATGCCATCAAGGTTGCGCGCAACCTTCGCCAACGCGCAGCCCCAACGGACACGCTCGACAAAAGCAGGCGAGGTAATCCCCTGCTGCAGATCGTTGGATCCAATAGTCTCATCGTCCAGCGCGAGGACGGCATACCCCATGGCGACAAATCTCGTCATGTGATGCCAGCCGCGCACGGGTCGGTCGATGTCGTGAAACATCAGGCATAGTGGCACAAGCTCGGATGCCCGGTCACGACCAACAGGCTCAATCAAACGGCCGTGCACGACATACCCGCCGAGCTCAAAGGAAACCTCGGAGTAGCGCGCGCACGGATTTGCGAAATCAATCGCCGTAACGGTCAGCCCGCAAACCTCAAGGTCCGAAGCGGCTGTCTCCAACTCGGAAACATCCGCAGAAGCATCGCCGCGCCAATCCCGGAAATCAGAGAGCCTTGACGAAACCGTCCCAGCAATTCCCGCAAGCTCGGGGACAATCAGCTCATCGATATTGCTCTCGCACTTAGACATGAGCCTCCCCTCCCTTGCAGAAAAACGGAATGATCAGATCGTCAAAATCCTGAATCTCCTCGTGACCGAAGCCTTCAAAGAACTCATGACGCTTTTCGCAGGTCAGGTTGTTGTAGACTGCAAACTGCGTCGCCGGAGGGCAGACGATATCGGCTGTGCCCGTGCCAAACAGCACGGGGCATTTGACCATGGGGGCAAAGTTCTTGGAATCGAAGTACGCCAGCTTGGCATAGGCTTCGTCGATACGAGTCGAGTCCTCGTCAAACCAGCGAGACCAATAGCGCAGGCCCTCGTAGGCGATGTCATCGGCATCCAAATCCCAGACCAGGCGGAAATCCGACAGGAAGGGATAGAGGATGGCGGCGCGATTGATAAGCTCGCTGTTAAGCGCACAGGTCGCTATACCCAAACCGCCGCCCTGCGACGCGCCGTTCACAAACACACGGGCAAGATCGATGCCCTCGAGCTCGCGAACAATACGGCACAGAATGCGAATATCTTGGTGCAAGCGGACATAGTAGAGGTTGGCCGGGTCACCGTCGATACCGGCGACGATATGGCCCGCGACCGTTGTGCCCTCAAATCCGCCAATGTCCTCGGACGGACCTCCTTGACCAGGACAATCGAGAGCAATGAGCGCCATGCCCATGCCCGCAAACGATGCCTGCTCAAACCAGCTGCGACTCGCACCTGGATATCCATGGAACTGAAGTACCAATGGCATGGGCTCGTCCGAGACAGGTTTAAGGTACTTGGCGTGCAGGCGAGCGCCACACATGCCGGTATACCAGAGATCGAAAAGCTGGCAGGTCACGGCATCGGTGACCGATGCCGCCTCGATCGCATAGTCAAGCCCGACGGCGTCAGTCTCGGCCATGCGATCCTTCCAAAAGAGATCGAAATCTGATGGACGGGGCATGGCGCCTCGATATTCACCAAATTGCTGTTGTAGCTCCTGAGCACTTGGCATGGCTCGTGAACCCAACCTTTCGAAATCGCAACGGAGGTGCGCCCGGCAAGGGAACCGGGCGCACGGGAGGGAAAGCGAGGCTACTCGCCGAGCTTGGGATGCAGCAGCGACGGCGCAGCGCCGAGCAGCATCTTGGTGTAGGGGTCCTGAGGGTGCTGGAAGACCTGCTTGGCCTCGCCCTGCTCGACGATCTTGCCGCCATTCATAACGATGATGTCGTCAGAGATATAGCGGACCGTCTGGATGTCATGGCTAATGAACACCATGGCCAGGCCGAGCTCCTTCTTAAGGTCGGTCAGCAGGTTCAGAATCTGCGCGCGGACCGAAACGTCCAGAGCCGAGGTGGGCTCGTCGGCGATGATGGCATCGGGGTTCAGCGACAGGGCACGGGCAATTGCCACGCGCTGGCGCTGGCCGCCCGAAAGCTGGCCGGGAAGAACCTCGGCGGCGGAGCTGGGCAGGCCGGTGAGCTCCAAGAGCTCCTTGACGCGCTTCTCCTGCTCGGCCTCGGTACCCAGGTTGTGGACGCGCATGGGGTCGAGCAGTTGCTCGCGAACGACCATGCGGGGATTGAGCGCCGTGGCCGGGTTCTGGAACACGACCGAGATGACGCGACCCATGTGGCGACGGTCCTCGGCGGTACGTTTGGTAACGTCCTTGCCCTTAAAGTAGACCTTGCCGCTCGTGGGGGCCTGCAGGCCGCACATGACGTTAGCCGTGGTGGACTTTCCGCAACCAGACTCGCCGACGATGCCGATGGTCTGTCCGGGCATGAGCTTAATCGTTACACCCTGGACGGCGTGAACCAGGTTAGGGTGCAGAATCGAGCCGGTACGGGTCCTAAAGGTGACGTGGACGTCATCAAGGAAGATGATCGGCTCGACGCCGTTGACTGCGGTCTCGCTCATCTACATCACCTCCGCGTGAGGGGTCAAACCATTTGCCTTGAGCACCTCGTCGGGGAGCTCGGAATAGAAGTGCTCGGTGCCGGGCACGCGCTTGAAGACCGGACGGGTGTCCAGGCCAATGCGCGGATGACTCGAGCGGGGTGCGAAGCGATCGCCCTTGGGGAAATCGCGCGGGCTCGGAACGGCGCCGGGCACCTGGTGCAGGCGGCCCGAACCGCTCTCGATGGACAGGACGGAACCCAGAAGACCGCGAGTGTACTCGTGGATCGGGTTGGTGAGCAGCTCCTTGGTGGGCGCCTGCTCGATAACCTGGCCGGCGTACATAACCGTGATGTTATGGGCGACCTCGGCGACCAGTGCCAGGTCGTGCGAAACGAAGATCATGGCAAAGCCGAGCTTGGCCTGAAGGTCGTTAAGCAGCTTGATGACCTGCTTCTGGACGGTAACGTCCAGAGCGGTCGTGGGCTCGTCGCAGATGACCAGCTTGGGGTCGCGGGTAAGGGCCATAGCGATCAGAACGCGCTGACGCTGACCACCGGAAAGCTCATGCGGATAGCTCTCGAGCGTACGCTTGGGGTCGAGGCCCACGAGCTCCAGGAGCTCCTCGGCGCTACGGGTGCCGCCGCGCTTGGTGAGCTGCTTCATCTGGGCGGAAATGAGCATGGAGGGGTTGAGCGAGGACAGGGCGTCCTGATAGACCATGGCGATATCGGTACCGCGCAGGCCGAACCACTCCTTCTTGCTCATCTTGAGCAGATCGCGGCCCTCCCAGAGAACCTCACCAGAAAGGTGCTCGTCATCGTCGGTCAGGCCCATGATGGCCAGCGTGGTGATGGACTTACCGCAGCCGGACTCGCCTACCAGGCCCATGGTCTGGCCGGGACGGACGTCAAAGTTGACGTGGTCGACGACGTTGATGTCACCGTGGTGCTCAAACTGAATGCAGAAGTCACGGACCGAGAGAATCGGCTCGACAGACTCGTCGGGCACATGGCGGTCGTTACGCTTGAGCTCGACATCGCGCAGGGCGCCAAGGCGAGCGGAGAGGGACTGAGCCTGCTCCTTGTAGGCACGAACGGGGTCGGAGACCAGCAGATCGGCCTCGCGACGCTTGGAGGAATCGGTCGGATCCAGGGCGGCGGAGGGAGCAGCGGCCATGGCGTCGGTAATACCCTCGGAGAGGATGTTGAGCGCCAGGCAGGTGATCATAATGGCCAGGCCCGGGAACAGTGCCTGCCACCAACGGCCAGCGAGCACACCGCCGCGGGCGTCGGCGAGGATGTTGCCCCAGGTAGCGGTGGGCTCCTGGATGCCGGCGCCGATGAAGGTCAGCGAGGCCTCGAAGATGATGGCGTCTGCAACCAGGGTAACGGTGAAGACCATGATCGGAGCGATGCAGTTGCGCAGAACATGCTTGATCAGAATCCACGGAGCCTTGGCGCCGGACACGATGACCGCGCGGACATAGTCCTCACCGTACTCGGACACGATGTTGGCGCGCACGATACGGGCGATCTGCGGAGTGTACATAAAGCCGATGGCGAAAATGATCGACGGCACGGAATTGCCCAGGATGGAGACGAAAACGGCTGCGAGGGCGATACCCGGGATGGACATGATGATGTCCAGGATACGCATGATCGCCTCAGAGATAGACTTGCGCGAAACCGCTGCAAGGGCGCCCACGACCGAGCCGCAGACCAGAGCCATGGCAGTGGCGCCAAAGCCGATAATCAGCGAGTAACGACCACCGTAGAGCATACGCGACAGAATGTCGCGGCCCTTATCGTCGGTACCGAAGATAAATCCGTTGCCGGGAGCCTGGCGAGCCGTAAAGATCTCGACCGGGCTATAGGGGGCAAGAAGGGGCGCCAAAATCGCAGTCAGGGCGACCAGCACCAGCACGACGGCGGCAATCTTAGAAGACAGCGTCATCTTCTTCCAGCCACCGAGCTTGAGCCCCTTGGAGGCAGCCTTCTCGAGCTGCTCGGTTTGCTTCTCTCGAATCTTTACCATAATCTACACCGTCCTGATGCGCGGGTTGATGAGCAGGTAGAGCATGTCAACCACGATGTTGATGATGATGAAGGCAAGAGCAACGACGATAACGACGCCCTGAACCAGGTTCGCCTCGTTGCCCTGAACGCCCTGCAGAATCGCAGTGCCCATGCCGGGGAGGTTGAAGATAACCTCGATGACGACGGCGCCGCCCATGAGGTAGCCGATCTTAAGACCGAGGGTGGTGACCGGGGTGATCAGCGCATTGCGAAGAACGTTGATGCCGACGACGACCTTCTCGGGAACGCCGGCGCCACGAGCCATACGGACATAGTCCTTGTCGAGCTCCTCGACCATGGCGGTACGCACGATACGAGTCATCTGGCCCGTCAGCGGAAATGCCAAGGCGATAGCGGGCATGATCATACGTCCCAGATAGCCAACCGGATTCGTGGTGAAGTGAGGCAGAGCACCCGATGCCGGGAGCACCTTAAGGTAGGAAGAGAACAGCAGGATCAACAGAACGGCAAGCCAGAACGACGGGGTTGCCAAGCCGGCGATGGAAAAGACGCGGATCACTTGGTCCGGCCATTTGTCGCGATACAGTGCCGCGATGACGCCGAGCAAAAACGAAACGACCGCACCGATGGCAAGACCGATGAAGGTCAGCTGCATCGTGACGGGCAGGGCCGTGGAGATGCGCTTGGCAACGGAGTTGCGGGCAGCGCCGTAGGTACCCATGTCGCCATGAATCAAATCGCCCATATAGCGCACGTAGCGCACAGGCCAGGGGTCGTCCAGACCATACTTCTCATGGTACTCGGCAACCGCCTCGGGCGAGGCACCGTCACCCAACGCCGTGTAGGCGGGGTCGGTCTTGGAGAACGACATAAGGAAGAACACCAGGACGGTGACGCCCAATGCCATGATCGGCAGCGCCACAAGACGCCTTCCAATCAAACGTAGCAAGTTGTTCACGTTCTCTCCCCTTTCTTTTGTCGGTAGGACCAACTGGTATATGAGTACGGATACTCATTACAAGACCCGAGCGACATCGTTGCCGCCCGGGTCTTTGTTTCAACTATGAGGATACGGTCCCAACGGCCGACATCCTGCATACAGACTCAAGCGAGTCTTACGCCTTGACGGTCGCAACGCCCCTGAAGGACATGCTCGTCGTGCCGATGCCCTTGAAGCCGTCGAGAGCCTCGCCGTTGGGCGCGGTGGACGGATCGTCCCAGGAAGCGGAGACGGTCTTGACGTGGACAACGGGGTACAGAACGGCGTTGTCGGCGATGATGTCGAAGCACTCGTTCCACTTCTTCTGCTGCTCGTCGCCCTCGGCGGCAAGAGCCTCGTCCATGAGACCGTGAAGCTTCTGCCACTCAGCGGACTCCTTCCACGGGCAACGGGTCTGCATCCAGACGTTGTCGCCATACCACCAGTTGAGCAGCAGGTCGGGGTCAGCGCCGAAGCAGGAAGGATCGCCAGGGGCAAGGAGGATATCGTAGGCCTCGCCGCCGTCGATGGCAGCGTAGGTGGCCGGCGAGGTATCGGTCTGGATGGTCACCTCAAAGCCGAGAGCGTCGAGGTCGTTCTTGACCTGGGCGGCCATGCCCTTGATCTGCTCGTTGTCGGTGGTGCGCAGGGTGATGGCACCCGGGGTGATGCCGGACTCCTCGATGAGCTTCTTAGCCTTCTTGGCGTCGGTCTTGTACACCGTGGAAGCCTCATGATAATTGGTGAAGCTCTTGGGCAGGTAGCAGCTGGCAGCGGTGGCAAGACCGGCGAAGGTGTTGCTGACCATCTTCTCGGTGTCGAGCGCATACATGACAGCCTGACGGACCTTGACGTTGTTCCAAGGCTCCTTGGCGACGTTGAACATGATGAAGCGGGTGCCGAAACCCTGAACGTTATCGATCTTGCAGCCGGCGCTCTCGAGCTGGTCGACGGCGTCAGCGGTAACGAGCTCCATAACGAGCGTGGAGCCCTCCTGCTGAGCGGTAACGCGAGCGGTGGGGTCGGTCAGGATGCTGTACTGGATCTTCTTATCCTCGGCAGCATACTCACCGTTGTACTCGGGGTTGGGAACCAGGGTGATCTCGGTATCGGAGATAGAGTCGTACATCCAGGGGCCGGAGCCGATCGGCTGCTTGGCGCGATCCTCCTCGGTCTGGGTGGCCGGGGTAACGCGGATGATGGCAAGACGATCCTTGAGCAGAGAGAAGTTGGGGACCTTGGTCTTGACCGTCACGGTGCTGGCGTCCTTAGCCTCGATGGACTCGAAGGGCTGGAAGAACGGAGCATAGGTAGCGGAAGCGGCGCAAGCGGTGTAGGAGGCAACGACATCGTCAGCGGTGACCTCGGTGCCATCGGAGAACTTGGCGCCCTTGCGGATGGTAACCTCGAAAGTGGTGTCGTCCACAGACTTGGGGTCGTCGGTGGCGAGCTCGTTGAAGGTGCTGTAGTCGTGGTAATCGATGCCGTAGAGGCCCTCGACGACGTGCCAGTTAGCACCCAGGCCCACAGCGGAGCCGGTGCTGGCGGGGTCGAAGCTGGACGGAGCGTAAGCGGAACCAGCGGTGATCACGCCGCCGCCACGGTTGGCGGAATCGGTGGAACCGGAAGCGGAACCCTCGTCGCTAGAGCTGCCACCGCAGCCGGTGAGACCAAGCCCTGCGACAGCAGCGACGCTGCCGGTGAGGCCGAGGAACGAACGCCTGGACATACCCTTGTTGATGATGGCCATGTCTTCTCCTATCAATAGAGATTCTTACCCGGGAGCACCTAGACTTGCCCCCGCGCAACTTGCGGACGATATATACCTTACCTACCGACAAACCCAACTTGGGTGCCGCGCTCGGCGACCGATACATACATACGCTTGAACGGTATTTACTACCGTTCACCGAATTCATTGACAAACAATTCGACAGACAGTATGTATCGACGAGGTGAGATATCAGTCTTCGTCAACCCGCAGGATAGCAGGGTTATTCACCATGGCTAGTCAAACGTTTTAGCGTTAATAAAACCCGAAATCAGCAGGTAATCGCCGCGAAATAAATGATTGAAAATCAGCCAATCATGTATATCAGTTGTTTAGAAGCGCGTTTAGTTTTCGGAACGGCTGGCCGATGCCTGGGCGCGCTCGGCATTCCATGCAACAAGTGCCTCGTGAACCGCTTTGGCGACATCGGCCGGAACGCCTCGAACTTCCGCAATCTCCTGCTCGCTTGCCGCGCGCAAACGCTTCATCGAGCCAAAATGGCGCATAATGGCACGTTTTCTGGTGGGTCCCACGCCCGGAACGTCGTCAAGCACCGAAACCGTCATAGCCTTATCGCGCAACTCGCGATGGAACGTAATCGCAAATCGGTGGGATTCATCGCGAACCTGCTTGATCAGATAAAGCGAAGCGGAGCCGGTCGGCAGCACGACGGGGGTCTCGTCCCACGGCACGAAAACTTCCTCATCGGCCTTTGCCAAGCCACAAACTGGTATATCGAGGCCAAGCGCCTCAAGTTGCTTAATTGCAGCGGTCAATTGCGGTTTGCCGCCATCGACAACGAGCAAATCGGGGCGCGAGCCAAAGCGCTCGTCCGCCATGCGCTCGGGAGCATAGCGACGCCCCAGAACCTCGGACATCGATACGAAGTCGTTCGCCTCGTCCAATTCGGCCTGAATTTTAAAGCGACGATACTGGCCCTTGTCGGCACGGCCGTTGGTAAATACCACCATCGAAGCGACGGTAAAGGTGCCGTGCAACGTCGAGATATCGAAGCACTCGATGCGCAACGGCGGCGCAGGCAGCGCCAGCGCGCTTTCGAGCTCCAGGAGCGCCTGATTAGTGCGATCGTCAGCATACCCCGTGCGCATCATGTAGCGCATGAGGGCATGGCGCGCATTTTTGGAAGCCATATCGAGCAGGCGGTGCTTTTCGCCGCGCTGCGGCCTATGGAGATGGCAAGAGCGTTCGCGCTTGCCCGCAAGCCACTCCCCCAACGCTTCGGCGTCCTCAAGCTCGACAGAGAGATTGATCTCGGCTGGAATATCAGCCGTCTCGTCGTAATAGCGCTTAAGAAAGCCCGATTGAAGCTCTTCCTCGTCGACATCCAGGCCTTTATCGAGGATGAACTCACAAGTTCGAACCGTTCGGCCCTCGCGAACGACAAAGACACAGGCGGCAGAGATAGTCTCTTCGCGATAGAAGCCGATGACGTCGATATCGACGCTCGATGGAAAAACGACCTGTTGGCGATCGTCCAGGCCCCTAATGACTTCCAGGCGACGCTTGACGCGCGCCGCACGCTCAAAATCGAGCGTCTCGGCTGCCTCCGTCATCTCGGACGTAAGCTCGTCAACGACATCCTTGCGATGGCCCGACAAGAAACGTTCGACGCGTTTGACGTTCTTGGCATAGTCGGCAGGGGAAATCGCGCCGATGCATGCGCCCGGCCCGCGCCCGACATGGTAGTCAAAGCAGGGACGCCCGTTTTGCGCGCAAATCATATTGACGATGTCTTCTTCGCCCTTATGAGATTCGACGATGCGGCGGCAGCGGCGCCATTCCGCACAGGATGCCGAGCAAATAGGAATAACCTTGCGTAGCGTATCGATGGTCTCACGCGCCGCACGGCTATCGGTATAGGGGCCAAAATAGCGCGTTCCCGGTTTATGACGCTCTCGCGTGTATTTAATAGCCGGAAACAAGTCGCTCTTGGTAATGGCGATAAAGGGATAGCTTTTATCGTCTTTGAGATCGACGTTAAAGTACGGATGGTACTGGCCAATCAGATTGCGCTCGAGCACCAATGCCTCGTGCTCGGTCTCCACCACGATATAGTCGAAGCTCGCCACCAGCTGCATCATGAGCGGGATCTTTTGACGCTCGTCCTGCAGCGTCACGTATTGACGCATACGGGCACGCAGGTTTTTTGCCTTGCCCACATAGATGACATCACCCTTGGCATCTTTCCAAAGGTAGCAGCCGGGTTGCGTGGGAACGCGCGAAACCTGCTCGGCAAGTGTTGGAATGTTGTCGTGACCTGCCACGCGCACCTACTTGCGACGAAGCAGCGCCGAGACCTCGGGCATCTTAAAGACGAAGGCAAGACCAAAAGTTACAGCGAGCGAGACGACGCCTGCAACACAAACGTAGCCCAGGGTAATGAGGATCGAGCTGCCAAGCGCTCCGACAAAGTGCTCAAGTGCCCACATGACGCCGGCGCCCGCGGCAGCGCCCAAGCCACCGAACAGTAGGCCGAAGAAACCGCCATGCAGGATAGACTTGACCTGAAGGCCATGCAGACGACGGCGCAGCCACCACAGTGAGCATCCGACCAAGACCACGTAGTCAACGACGTACGAAAGCGCAATTGCCGGCATACCGTAGCCCAGCACCACGCCAAACAGCAGCACCGAACCGGCCTGGCCGATAGCGGAGTACAGGCAATAGCGGCTATAAGGTTTCATATCGAGCAGGGCCGAGAAGCTCTTCTGCATCAGTACGACCACGCCGTAGAGCGGCAGGGAAAGTGCCAGATAGATAAGGAACTCCGACACCAGCGCCACACCGGATTCATCGAACTTGCCGGCGCAGTAGATCATGTTGAGCGGACGGGCGAAGACGATCAGATACATCGCAAACGGAATCAGGAAGAAGAACATCTGGGCGACACCGCGCGAAATGCCCGTGCGGACGCTGTCGTAATCCTTCTCCTGCGCATCGTGAGAGAGTTCGGTATAGAGTGCCGTCGAAAGCGAGGCGGCGATCAGCGCATAGGGCAATGTGTACCACAGGCGCGCATATGCGATGACGGAAGGGCCGGTCTCGGGCTGCACCACCAGCGCGGCGGCATTGGTAATGGAGGTCGAGACAAACATGCACACCGTGGCGAGCAGCGTCGGGATACCAAGCGCGATCGTCTGTCGCAGCGCGGGATCCTTAAAGTCGATATGGATATGAGGATGCACGCCATGCTTGCCAAGCGCGGGAATCTGGCAGGCCATCTGGACAAAGACGCCGAGGGTCGTACCAACTGCGATCAAGATAATACCGGCCTGCTCGCCAAATTGTGCAGACACGGGAGCAAAGCCCATAAAGCTGGCGATGACGATGACATTGTTGAGAACCGGGGCAAACGTCGACCAGAAATAGTCGCGGTGTGCGTTGAGAACGCCCGAGAACACCGAGCCCAAGCCATAAAACAGAATTTGAATAGCAAAGAAGCGGAACATGAACGCAGCGGTATCCATGCTGCCGCCATCGCCCGAAAGGAACGACTGCGTCCAAATAAAGCCGGGAGCAAACACGGTGCCCAGCAGCGAGATACCGCCCAGCAGCAGAAGCAGAATACCAAGCAGGTTGCCGACATACTCGTTCGATGCCTCGCGACCCTGCTCGCGCCTCACACCCATATACACCGGCAAAAACGCCGTAACGAGCATGCCGCCCATCACGAGCTCGTAGAGCATGTTGGGCAGGTTGTTGGCAACCTGATAGGAGGACGAGAGCAGCGACATACCGATGGCGGCCGCCATGGCCCACGTGCGGATAAACCCGGTGACACGCGACACGATGGTCAGCACGGTCATAAGGCCAGCAGAACGACCAACCGTGGAGTAGTCCGACGAACCCATATCGTCTACGTCGTCCTGAGAGTCCTCATAAACCTCATCTTGTGGCGGCAAATCGTCCACGACGGCAAAGGAGCCGGTCATCGCAAAGGGATCGTCAACCAAAACGGCGTCATCAGCAGGTGCGGCGTCATCGCTGTTCGGCATGTTGTTACCGGATACGGCATCATCATCGAATATGGCATGGTCGCCAAACACCGTGTCAACTTCATTGGCGGCGACGGTTCGGGCAGAAAACGACAGAGGGTCCCAGTCGTCATCACCGTCGATGGCCACGCCCTCGACGGGATCGGTCGAACCAAGCGGCGACCATTCGTCATCCGAAAGAAGCGGTTCGCCATCATCATGAGCCGTGGGCTTGGCGGAATGAGCGGCAGGAGCGCTCTGCGGTGTGCTCTTTCCCTGGGCTGCCATCAAAAACACCGCCGTCTCATCGGGACGCGGCTCACGAGGAGCCTCGGAGGCGATCGGCATCACGCTGGCGCTCGATTGAGCGGCGGCCAAAAAGACAGCCGTCTCATCGGGACGAGCCGAAGAAAGAACCGTACGGGGAAGTGCCGTGCCGGCACCGGCGGCACGCAAGTACACGGCCGTCTCGCCCGGGTCAGCGGCAGCGGACCAGGCGTTTCGAATCTCGTTATCGAACGAAGCGGCCTCGGGCGCGGGCGTCTGAGGAGCCGACCCTTTTGCAAAGTGAGCTCCGCGCTTTGATTCTTCCTGCGGCATCGCTCAGTCCTCTCTCGTGATCGGGGCAACCGTCGCCCCGCAAAATGCAACTAAGTCATCGGGAGCAAGCTCAAGCTGATAGCCGCGCTTGCCACCCGAGATAAAAATGGTATCCCAAAGGACGCATGTCTCATCGATCAGAGTCCGGAAGCGTTTTTTCATACCGACCGGACTGCAACCGCCGCGGACATACCCCGTCGCGGCAAGCAAATCTTTGACATGCATCATGGTCAGCGACTTTTCGCCTGCGGCGCGCGCGGCGGCCTTGAGGTCGAGCTCGTCGGCAACGGGAATGCAGCACACGACATGGTCGTTGGACGGCGTCGTGCAGACCAGAGTCTTAAATCCCTGACCGGGCTCCTCGCCAAGCTGCTCGGAAATCGCGACACCCAGCCCCGACGATTCGTCGCCATCGTCTTCGTACGTATGGAGAACATAGGAGATGCCGGCGCTTTCCAGCTCGCGCATCGCATTGGTTTTTGACGTCTTAACAGCCTTTGCCATGGCACATCCTTTCCCTCGCAGAGCGACGTAAGGATTAAGTATAGGGCCAATTCCGCCGCATATGCCATCTCGACACACAGAAGCGCCACCGAATCAGAAGGAATCGGTGGCGCGTCGGTACTACAACGTCTCTTTACTGTGCGTCGAGCTGCGCCTGACGCTCACGGTCACGCTTGAGCAACGGCGCCAAGAACTTGCCCGTGTAGCTCTGCGAACATGCCGCGACTTGCTCCGGCGTGCCTGAGACCACGACGGTTCCGCCGCCATTGCCGCCCTCGGGGCCCATATCGATCAGGCGGTCGGCAACCTTGATGACATCAAGGTTGTGCTCGATCACCAGAACCGTGTTGCCCGCATCGACCAGGCGTTGCAACACGTCGAGCAGCTGACGAACATCCTCAAAATGGAGGCCGGTTGTGGGCTCGTCCAAAATGTAGAACGTCTTGCCTGTCTGGCGACGATGAAGCTCCTTGGCGAGCTTTACGCGCTGCGCCTCACCACCCGAGAGCGTCGTGGCGGGCTGGCCCAAGCTCACATAACCTAGGCCGACGTCATACAGGGTTTGAAGCTTTCGCTTGATCTGCGGAATATTCCCAAAGAAAGCCAGTGCCTCGGCCACGCTCATGTCAAGTACGTCCGAGATAGTCTTGCCCCGATAGGTAACCTCGAGCGTCTCGCGGTTATAGCGCTTGCCGCCACAAGCCTCGCAGGGAACATAAATATCGGGAAGAAAGTGCATCTCAATCTTGATCTGGCCGTCGCCCTTGCACGCCTCGCAGCGTCCGCCGCTCACATTAAAGGAGAAGCGTCCCGGCGAGTAGCCACGCGCCTTCGACTCCGGCGTGCTCGCAAACAGCGCACGCAGGTCGTCCCACAAACCAATATAGGTAGCGGGATTCGACCGCGGCGTACGGCCGATTGGCGACTGATCAATATCGATCACCTTATCGATGCACTCGATACCGTCGATTTTTTTGAACGGGCCCACGGGACGCGTAGAGCGATGGATAGCGTTGGTGAGGGCAGGCGCAATCGTATCGGTGACCAAGGAACTCTTTCCCGATCCCGATACGCCGGTTACGACGGTAAGCGTGCCAAACTCAATCTTGGCGGTAACGTTTTTGAGGTTGTTGGCACATGCTCCCGTAATCTTAAGACAGCCACGTCCGGGGTTGCGGCGTTCATTGGGAACTCGAATCATTCGCTTGCCGGTCAGATAGGCACCCGTCATTGATTCGGGGCACGCCATGATGTCAGCGGGCGTTCCCGCGGCGACCACGTGCCCGCCGTTGACGCCCGCGCCTGGCCCCATATCGATCACATAGTCGGCAGCGCGAATCGTGTCCTCATCGTGTTCAACGACGATAACGGTGTTGCCGATATCGCGCAGGCGCTCGAGTGTCTTAATCAGCCGCTCGTTGTCGCGCTGGTGAAGACCAATCGAAGGCTCGTCCAGAATATAGAGAACGCCCATGAGGCCCGCACCGATCTGCGTAGCCAGGCGAATGCGTTGCGCCTCACCGCCGGAAAGCGTCGCCGAAGCACGATCGAGCGTCAGATAATCAAGGCCGACATCAACCAGAAAACGCAAGCGTTCCAGGATTTCCTTGACGATACGACCGCCGATGAATTGTTGACGCTCGGTGAGCTCAAGGTCCTCAAAAAACTCGAGCGACTCGCGGCACGACAGGCAGCAAACCTCATAAATGGACTTGCCGCCCACGGTGACGGCGAGCATCTCGGGGCGCAGGCGAGCACCATGGCAGCTCGAACACGGCTCCTCGCGAATGTACTTCTCCAGGCGCGCCTTAGTGTTCTCGTTGGTCGTCTCGGTATAGCGCTCGTACAGGATATTGCGCACGCCCGAAAACTTGGTGTCCCACTGGCTGCGACGACCGTCGAGCTTTTGATAGTCCACCGAAATCTTCTTGTCGCCCATGCCATCCAAAAACGCACGATGCACCCGCGGGGGCAGGTCCTCCCATGGCGTATCGGCACTCACCTTAAAGTGTTTGCAGACCGCAGCAAAAATCTGCGGATAATAGTTGGAATTGCCGAACAGGCTGCCAAAGACTCCGTCGGCAATCGACTTTGAGGGGTCTTCAATCAGCGCCTCGGCATCGACTGTCTTTTTAAAGCCCAGGCCATCGCACTCGGGACATGCACCATAGGGCGCGTTGAACGAGAAATCGCGCGGCTGCAGGTCGTCGATGGAATGCCCGTGCTCCGGGCACGCCAGTGCCAGCGAATACTCCAGCAGCTCGCCCTCGGTTCCCTCGGGAGCGTCGCGCTCGGGCAGCATGTACACGTTCACGTTACCGTGCGCCAGTGCCGTCGCCTGCTCAACGGACTCGGCAATGCGACCCAGGGAGTTCTCTCGAATCACGATACGGTCGACCACGACCTCAATGTCGTGTTTGAACTTCTTGTCCAGGTCGATCGGGTCGTCAAGCGAGCGCACCTCGCCGTCGACGCGCACACGGCTAAAGCCCTCCGCACGCAGGTCCTCAAACAACTTGGCATATTCGCCCTTGCGTCCACGAACCACCGGCGCCAACACAAACGCGCGACGGCCCTCCCCCGCCGCCAGCACCTTATCGGCGACCTGATCGGTCGTCTGACGCTCAATGACACGACCGCACTCAGGACAGTGTGGCGTTCCCACGCGAGCAAACAGCAGACGCAGATAGTCGTAAATCTCGGTTACGGTGCCCACCGTCGAGCGTGGGTTTTTGGACGTCGTTTTCTGATCGATCGACACAGCCGGCGACAGGCCGTCGATCGAGTCCAGATCGGGCTTGTCCATCTGGCCCAAAAACTGACGCGCATAGCTCGAAAGGCTCTCGACGTAACGGCGCTGGCCCTCGGCATAGATGGTATCGAACGCCAGTGAGCTCTTGCCCGATCCGGAAAGACCGGTTATGACCACGAGCTGGTCACGCGGAATGGAAACGTCGATATCGCGCAGGTTATGCTCGCGCGCGCCGCGAATAACGATAGAAGAATCAGACATGGAAGCTCCTTGCCTCCTATAACCTCAAATCACACTGTCGATGAGTTTAGCGCACTCAACGCGCACAGATGTTCGTAATACAAGATTCGCAGACCTTTTGCTTTGCGTATCGGGTGCTTTGTTTCTCGAAATGCCGTGGAAAGGTTAGAGTAATCTAAAACTGAACTTAATTTGCTGTAACAGAGGAACGTCCATGACCGAAGATATCCCCCTTGAAATCACTTCGAGTGGCATGGCCAATCTGCCCATATTCATCGCCGTCCTTATCGTGGCCGCCGTCGTCGTGCGCGTGTATTTTTCAATCAAACACAACGAAAAACCGCCCATTGCCCGCGTCTTTTGGTGCGCGATGCTCCTCATCCCGCTCGGCATGGTAGCTGCATGGATTACGAATCAATTGCTCGTAAATGAGGACTGTTCCCTATGGGTCCTTTCTTATTCGGCGCTCGGTGCTGCCGCCGTCATACTTCTTGTCGAGCCCTTGGTTTCGGGACTTATCGACCAAACCGATCTTGCGACGGGAACGGTTGCCTGTATTTGCCGCGACATCCTTGTCGTCGCCGCTGTTTCAGCGCTCTCGTTCGTTTCACTCGAAATTGCCTGCAACGAAACGTTCTATCGCATTCCCGCCAACTCATTCGGGTTTTCCGTTGGGCTGCTCGCGACGGTTCTGCTCTCCCTTTATTTGCTGGGACAGCGTCATGGAGGAGTCATGGCCCTCGTGCCCGTCGTCTGTTGTACCCTTGGCATTGCCGAGCACTTCGTCATAACGTTTAAAGGCGAGGCCATCCTGCCGAGCGACATTTTGGCATTGGGCACCGCAATGGAAGTAAGTGAGGGATATGAGTTCACCTTCACTGCAGGAATCGTAACCTCACTCGCCCTGCTGGAGATTTCCCTGGGGCTTCTTTCGCTTATCCGACCGCGAAAGCTCCGTACGCCCGCCCATGTCTTCCCCGCAATCGCCGCTAACCTCTGCGCTTTTCTGCTAGTGACCGTTGTGGGGCTCTTGGGCTTTTCCAACATCGACTTGGAGCAGTCGCTGGATTTTGGATTTGACCGTTGGCAGCCCATCACCACGTATGCGTCTCAGGGTTTTATCACTTCGTTCACCGAAATGGTCAACGAGTTGCCCATTGAAAAGCCCGAAGACTATACGCCCGATGAGGCGCAGAGCATCGAGCAGGAGCTCGCCGCCGCCTACGACAGCACGTATGGCTCGAGCGAGCAGCGCGCGGCGGCCGTTGCCCAGTTCAATGAAATCAAGCCGACGATTGTTGCCGTCATGAACGAGAGTTTTAGCGACCTTTCGTGCTTTGAGCAGCTCCAGGCGGCCGGGTACACCGGTCCCGCATTCTACAACTCGCTTCCCGACACACTTGTTCGCGGCACCATGCTCGCTTCGGTCACCGGTGGCGGAACGGCGAACTCCGAATTCGAATTTTTGACCGGAGCGACAACGGCCTTTGTCGGATTAGGCAAAATCCCCTATCAGCTGTATCAGATGAATGGCGTCAACAGCCTGGCAAAGGACCTTAAAGAGCTCGGGTATACCACTACCGCTATGCACCCGCAAAACCCCGTCAACTACCATCGAGATAAAATCTATCAGCAGCTGGGTTTTGGAGACTTTCTTTCAATCGGCGATTTCGAAGGTGCGCCCTATTACCATGCCGGCGTATGCGACTACGCCACCTACGACAAGATACTCGACCTGCTCAGAACCGACGAAGCCCCGCAGTTCATCTTTGACGTCACGATGCAAAATCACGGCGGCTACGACTATGGCACCGTTCCCGCCGAAGAGCTGACAAACTATTGGGTCGAGGGAGCCAGCGAGGGCGCCAATAGCGCGCTCAATACCTATCTCACCTGCATCAATGCATCCGACCGGGACCTCGAGTACTTTATCAACGAGCTCCGCAATATCGGCAGACCGGTTGTTCTTGTCTTTTTTGGCGACCATCAGCCGAGCGCCGCAACGACTCTCAACGACGAGCTGTACCCTCAGGAAGATACGGCAAGCCACGCTTTCCGTATCTATCAGTCGACCTATTTCGTCTGGGCTAACTATGAAATCGCCGGCAATACCGAGCTCAACGTCTACGACACCGTCGGGGCAAACGAGATTGCAGCTATTACCCTTAATAAGATCGGCGCCCCGCTCACTGACTATCAAAAGGCCCTGCTTGCAACAAGGTCAGATGTGCCCACCATCAATGTCGCCGGCTATCTTGGTGCCGACGGGCTGCGCTACGACTTGGAATCTGAAGACAGCCCATACGCCTCGACGATCGACAAGCTGCAGCGCATGCAATACCTCGAGTTCGCCAGCAAAGTTCAGTAAGCCCGCCCATTCGCTTGGACCCATCGTATTGCAAGCACGCTCGGCCCAAATGCATCGCAAATGACTCCCGCTCGCAAACGAGGGTACAATGACGCTCGTGTCACATCGCGGGGCCCCGGCCCCAACATATACAAAGGAGTCATACATGGGTTGCGAGCACGCACAAGCAGCCGGCGGACAATCAACGCCGTCGCAATTTGAAGAGAATACGCTGTCGGAGGTCAAGCGCGTTATCGCTGTGCTTTCCGGCAAGGGAGGCGTCGGCAAGTCGTTTGTGACGGGCGCCATCGCAACCGAGCTCGCCCGCCGCGGCAACAAGGTTGGCATTCTCGACGCCGACATCACCGGCCCCTCCATCCCCAAAATGTTCGGCATGAGCGGACGCCATGTCCATGCCCTCGGCAACCTCATGCTGCCCGAGATCTCCGAGCACGGCGTCAAGGTCATGAGCTCCAACCTGTTGCTCCAAAACGAAACCGATCCCGTCCTTTGGCGTGGCCCGGTTATCGCGGGCGCCATCAGGCAATTCTGGAGCGAGACCTCGTGGGGCCCCATCGACTACCTGCTGGTCGATATGCCTCCGGGAACGGGTGACGTCGCGCTCACCGTTTTCCAATCGCTGCCCGTCGATGGCATCGTCATCGTCACGAGCCCGCAAGACTTGGTCTCGATGATCGTCGCCAAGGCAGTCAACATGGCCGAGAAGATGAACGTTCCGATTCTGGGCATTGTCGAGAACATGAGCTATATCGAATGCCCCGACTGCGGCAAGAAGATCGAGGTCTTCGGCAAGAGCAATCTTCCCGAGGTCGCCGAGACCTATCATCTCGACATCCTTGGTCAACTGCCCATCGATCCCGCGCTCGCCGAAGCCTGCGACAAGGGAGAAGTCGAAACCGCGCTGCCCGCCGGCATGCTGCCCCAAGCCGTCTCCGCCGTTGAGGCCATCGCCCCGCACAAGACAGACGAGGCCTAAGTGAACGCAAGCGCCTTCTATGACGTCTTGGTGATCGGCGGCGGGGCCTCGGGCCTCGCCGCCGCCATTACGGCGGCGCGTGTCGACAAAAGCGTCTGCGTCGTCGAGCGCGACGTCGCCTGCGGTCTCAAGCTGCTCGCAACCGGAAACGGCCGCTGCAACCTCTCAAACGAATCCATCGACATTCGGCGATATAACCACCCCGCCTTTGTCGAATCCATCATGGGCCCCCAACCCGAGCAAGATCTCGAGAGTTTTTTCTCCTCGCTGGGCATCATGACGATCCGCGAGGAAGGCCGCCTATACCCGCGCTCCCTTCGCGCCGAGTCGGTTCGCGATGCACTCCTCAATGCATGCGAGCGTTTGGGCATCACCCTACTCTGCGGGACTAATGTCATTGCGGCTCATAAGGCTTCCGAAGGCTGGACGCTTCAGATCGACCGTCCCGCTCATGTACTCAAACCCAAAAAGCACGGCGACCGAAAGACGGAGCTCCGTTCGCTTCGAAAGGCGTTAGCCGATACTCCTCGCACGAGCGATGCCCTGCAGGCAAGGGCCGTGGTTATCGCTACGGGCGGCAACCCCACCGGCATCGCCGAGGTGTTTAGCCTTCCCTTGACGCCCCTGCGCCCCGTCCTGTGCCCCGTATCGGCATCAGTCGTCGGCGACCGGACGGCACTCGGAACTCTGGATGGTCTGCGCGTCCGAGCCCGCTTAACGCTCTCGCGCAGCCACGAAGAGCTCTGGCGAGAAGATGGCGAAGTGCTGTTCCGTGCCTTCGGCATCTCAGGCGTCGCCGCCTTCAATCTCTCTCGCCGTATCAACCAGGGCGACACTGTTCTGATCGACTTCTTTCCAGATTTCTCCAAAGATGAGCTGCTCGATACGCTCGAGCAGCGTGTCAACGTGCTCGGCGATTTTTCGCCCCGAAACTCCCACTGGCTTGACGGCATGCTCGCCCCGCAGCTCTCACACGTCGTCTGTACGGCATTCGAGCGGTGCCATCCCGGCTCGCGCGATGTCATCCACCTGGTCTCCATCCTCAAGCACTTTAAATTGCTCGTCGAGGGAACGGCTGAGGAGCGCTCGGCGCAGGTCATACGTGGCGGCATACCCATCGAGACCATCTCGATACCCAGCCTTCGCGCGAACGACGCAGTCGATACACCGCTTTGTGTCTGCGGCGAAGCGCTCGATATCGACGCCGACTGCGGTGGCTTCAACCTTGCATGGGCGTGGCTTTCGGGTATTCGCGCTACCAGTAACCTATAGCCGCGCAGTTATAATCAAAACGCATTCGGGCCGTCTGGAACACCGGGCGGCCTCTTTCTTGCATCTAAGGAGACCTCGATGATCGAAATCACCCAAGTCACTGCGTCACTCGATGAAGCCGGCGATGAAAAAGCTTGCCTCATTGTTGGTAAGCGAGTCGCCAAACGCGTCCTACGTTGCAAAGACTCCGAGATCAAGTCCATCGAGCTCCACCGCAAGTCCATCGATGCCCGCAAAAAACGAGACGTTCATTTTATCCTGAGCTTTCGTGTTGAGCTGTCGAGCCCAGACATCGAGCAGACAGTGCTCGACAGCTTGGCTGCGCGCGACCGCTCACGCGTGCGCACGATAGACGACAATGAGCCTTCATTCCCCTCCCCCGTTTCCGGCGCACCCAAAGAGCGCCCCGTCGTCGTCGGTGCCGGATGCGCTGGCCTTTTCGCCGCACTCACCCTTGCCGAAGCGGGCCTGAAGCCCTTGCTTATCGAACGGGGCGACCCGGCGCTTCGCCGCTCGCAGGCAATCGACCTCTTCCTGAAGGAGCGCACCCTCGACCCCGAGAGCAATATCCAGTTTGGCTTGGGCGGCGCGGGAACTTTCTCGGATGGCAAACTCAATACGGGAACCAAAAATCCCGCCCATCGCCTTATCCTGGACACCTTCGTCGAAGCGGGTACACCCCGAGACATTCTGTGGGATGCCAAGCCGCACATTGGCTCCGACATCCTTCCCACAGTTGTCACCAATATTTCCCAACGCATCGAACGGCTCGGAGGTGTCGTCCGCTATCGAACAAAGCTCGTTGACATTCGCGCCGACGCGTCCGGCGCCATCACCGGCATCGATGTCCAGACGTCTCAACATGCCGCGACTGAGCAAATCGCCACGAAACACCTTATCCTTGCCTGCGGCCACTCCGCCCGCGACGTATTCGAGCTCCTCAAGGACCACGGCGTAGCCCTCGCGCAAAAAACCTTTGCCATGGGCGTGCGCATCGAGCACCCACAACGCGATATCGATCGCGCCCAATATGGCTCTTCGGCGGGACATCCCGCTCTCGGAGCAGCCCCCTACAAGCTCGTCGCCCATCTTCCCAACGGACGCAGTGTGTTCTCGTTTTGCATGTGCCCCGGCGGGCAGGTTGTCGCCGCCTCTTCCGAGCCGGACCACCTGTGCGTCAACGGCGCCAGCCTCAATGCCCGCAACGGCCGTAACGCAAATGCCGCCTTGCTCGTTAACGTCACGCCCAAAGACCTTCCCAGCGATGACCCTCTCGCGGGCGTTGAACTCCAGCGCGCCTGCGAGCAGGCTGCCTACCGCCTGGGCGGCTCTAACTGGAATGCACCGGCACAGCTTGTCGGCGATTTCCTTGCAGGATGCCCCAGCACGACATGTGGAAAGGTTAAGCCCACTTATCCGCTCGGTGTGACTTGGACGGCAATTGATGAGGCGCTACCGCAGCATATCGTCGAGTCGCTTCGCCTGGGAATTCCCTTGCTTGGGAAAAAACTACGGGGCTACGACCGCCCCGATGCCGTGCTTACCGGCGTGGAGACGCGTTCGAGCTCCCCGGTCACCGTCACCCGAGATCGCGCGTGTCACGCTGTGGCGACTCCAGGCCTCTACCCTTGCGGCGAGGGAGCAGGATATGCCGGCGGCATCATGAGCGCCGCCACCGATGGCATCCGGTGCGCCAAAGCCCTGATTGCAGACCTCTAGCACACTAAAGACACAGGCCCCGAGCTCAACGAGAAGCTCGGGGCCTATACCCTATTTCTTAAATCGCGCGCCCTGGCGTTTTCTGCCCGAAGCGAACGTGGAACCCTTGCGGGCCTGCGAACGCAGGCGCTCAATCGTTTCGTCCTCGGACGTACCCTCGAGCATCGCCCGAATCTGAACGACGGCATCACGCAGGCGCGCCGCCTCCTCAAAGTCCATGGCGGCGGAAGCATTACGCATATCTTCCTCCATGGTCTCGACGATCCGCACCAGCTCGTCATGCGGCAGCCCTTCCAGCTGCTCGGCAAGCGTCTGTTCAGGCGTCACCGTCTCTGGCACCCCGCCCTCGCCGCTTTCATCGGGCGTATAGAACGCACCATGGCCCAGAGAGTCGCCCTTCGAGCGTCCCTTGGACCCCACGGTCTTTTCGGCCTCGGCAATAAAGCTCGAAATGTCGTTGATGGCCTTACGCACCGTCTTGGGCACAATGCCGTGCTCTTCGTTGTAGGCCATCTGAATCTCACGGCGACGCTGCGTCTCGTCGATTGCCTCTCTCATCGAATCGGTCACGACGTCGGCGTACATGATGACTTCGCCGTCGGCATTACGGGCCGCACGGCCAATCGTCTGAATCAGCGAACGGCGGTTACGCAAGAAGCCTTCCTTGTCAGCGTCGAGAATTGCCACCAGCGAGACCTCGGGGAGATCCAGACCCTCGCGGAGCAGGTTGATGCCAACGAGAACATCAATCTTTCCCTCGCGCAGCGTTCGCAGGATCTCGACACGGTCCATCGTCGCTGTATCGGAGTGCATGTAGTTGACCTTAATGCCGGCATCGAGCAGGTGATCGGTCAGATCCTCGGCCATGCGCTTGGTCAGCGTGGTCACCAGCACGCGCTCCTTACGGGCCACGCGCTCGCGAATCTCGTCCTCAAGATCGTCAATCTGGCCTCGGACCGGACGAACGTCAATTTTGGGATCGAGCAGGCCGGTCGGTCGAATGATCTGTTCAACATCGTTTTGACTCACACGCAACTCATAGTCGCCTGGCGTGGCCGAGACGTAAATGAACTGCGGAATCCTCGCCTCAAACTCATCGAAACGAAGCGGGCGGTTATCGAGCGCCGACGGAAGACGAAAACCATGCTCAACAAGCGTAACTTTGCGCGAACGGTCGCCTTCGTGCATACCGCGAATCTGCGGCACCGTCACATGGCTCTCGTCGATGATGCAAAGCATATCCTTGGGGAAGTAGTCAATCAAGGTAAACGGCGGTTCACCCGGCTTACGTCCATCCAGATGGCGCGAGTAGTTTTCGATGCCGTTGCAAAAGCCCATCGTCTCGAGCATCTCGAGGTCATAATCGGTCCGCTGCTGCAGACGTTGCGCCTCGAGCAACTTGTCGGTCGCCTTGAGCTCCGCCACGCGCTTCTCGCACTCTTCGCTGATTGATTTCAGGGCCGCCTTGACCTTTGGCTTCTCGGTCACGTAGTGCGAAGCCGGCCACACGGGAATCGCTTCGTACTCACGTAGCATTTCGCCGGTGACCTCATCGATCTCGGCAATCAGCTCGACCTCGTCGCCAAAGAACTCAAAGCGCAACGGATGCTCGGCATAGGGCGGATATACGTCGACAACATCGCCGCGCACGCGGAAGGTGCCACGTGCCAGGTCATAGTCATTGCGGTCGTATTGAATGTCAATGAGCGCATGGATGAAGTCGTCGCGCTCGAGCGGCACCTTCTTATCGACGTTCGGCGCCAGGCCCGCATAGTCCTCGGGAGAACCGATGCCATAGATGCACGAGACCGATGCGACGACAATCACATCCCGTCGAGAAAGCAGCGATGCCGTCGCCTGATGGCGCAGCATCTCGACCTCCTCGTTAATCGAGGAGTCTTTCTCGATATACGTATCACTCTGCGGTACATATGCCTCGGGCTGATAGTAGTCGTAGTACGAGACGAAGTAGACCACAGCGTTGTTGGGAAAGAATTCTTTGAGCTCGCTCGCGAGCTGGGCGGCGAGGGTTTTGTTGGGGGCCATGACCAGCGTTGGCTTACCGAGAGCTTCGATGGTCTTGGCCATGGTAAAGGTCTTGCCCGAGCCGGTTACGCCCAGCAAAACCTGATAGCGGTCTCCGTCCCTCACACCCTGCACAAGCGACTCAATGGCCTTTGGCTGGGAACCTGCAGGCTCATAGGGAGACACGACCTCAAACGGCACCTCAGAGCCCTCAACGCCAAAGCGTTTGAGCTCTCCACCAACACGCTCAACTTCAAAATCCGCCATGGATACTCCTAACTCATACATCTGCAGTATACGCAGGCGGCAGGCATAGTCCTATACGAACCGGTCGGGATAGAGGGTCTTATAGCGAACCCAGGCATTATTGACACGAATCAAATAAGCTTGCGTCTCGGGGAAGGTAATCGCGTTATGGAGCGATGTGTTTTGCTGCGCCCACCCATCGACATTGCCCATTCCGGCATTGTAAGCAGCAATAGCGCTATCCGTCGAGCCATTGAAATATGTCAGCAGGTACGAGAGATATGCGCACCCAAATTCAATATTCGAAGCGGGGTCATTCAGGTTATCGGCAGAATACTCGTCCCCGTCGACAAGGCCCTTGGCGATCATATCCTGAGCGGTTTCGGGCATAAGTTGCATGAGACCTTGGGCGCCCTGGTTTGATTCCGCCTCGGGATCCCAGTTTGATTCCGACTTGATGACGGCACATACCAGATACGGATCGAGATTATGCGAAATGCTGGACTGCTTTACATACGCCTCATAGTCAATCGGATAGAACGGTTTAAAGAAAGCGGCGGGAGCACACGAGTAAACGAGCGAGATAAGGCCAAAGACGAAAACGACAGTCAGGGGCACAAGGCGATACCACGTAAAGAAGCGCGTCTTAGGCATCTGTCGTCCCCTTATCCGTAGCGTCCATAAGGCCATGGCGGGCAAGCCATGCGTCCAGTTGTACAAAGAGCGAGCTATCGCCCGCCGCGTTATCAATCACGGTAGTGGCTAGACTGCAAAGCGAAGACTCATCGGGCTGGCAAGCACAGCGAGCATCAAAATCGGATGCCTCCATACCACGGTGAATAGCGCGTTCGCGACGGACCTCCAAAGGAGCGCTAACAACCATAATTTCATCCGCAAGGCCAAAGGCGTCCTCAAAGCCAGCTGGAGCAGATACTTCGACCGCCGCAAAGGGATAGCGAGGAGTCGAAACCGTACAGCAGACAGGATCGAGAATCCTCAGCGAAAGCTGCTCAATGAGAACGGGGTGCACAATGCTATTGAGCCTTGCAACCGCATCAGGAGAGGCAAAAGCTCGAGAAGCGAGGATGTTACTTCGAACGCCGCCCTCCTCGTCCAAAATATCCCAGCCAAACTCTTCAGCAAGAGCATTGACGATATCCGACCCCGGCACGTACAGCGATTTGGCAAGAACGTCTAAATCGATAAGCAGGGCTCCGCGAGATTCCAGATAGCGGCAGGCAGTCGATTTACCCGAAGCAATATTGCCCAAAACAAAAACGGTAAACATCAAGCCCTCCCTAACGTCAATGCGAGATATTATCGCGCAAATACAAAGCGACAGTTCAAAAAACAGCCAAACAGTAAGAGAGTCAAAAGAAGGGCCCGTTCACAAGGGACAGCTTGTATATAACGCAAAAAGGAGGAGGCCGCGAGGCCTCCCCCTTCTCGATTCAAGCGTACGGCTCGGTGCCGTCCACCGGTCAGCGGCGCCCTGGCCTCCCACGGGCTGACCCCGCAGTACTCTCGGCGCGATGGGGCTTAGCTTCCG
>JAGZPG010000015.1:0-45921 GCA_018382775.1 Collinsella sp.
GACGGTGCGGGTGAGGTCGACCCAGAAGGAACCCAGACCCTGCTCCTTGACCTGACGGAAGCCGCGGATCAGCGCGAACATGACCGCGATACCGGTGCCAGCGGAAACGAAGTTCTGCACAGTGAGACCCATGAACTGCACAAGGTAGGACAGGGTGGTCTCACCGGAGTAGGACTGCCAGTTGGTGTTGGTTATGAAGGAAGCAGCCGTATTGAACGACAGGTCCCATGACACACCCGGCAGGTGCTGGGGATTGCCTGGCAAGAAGGACTGAAGCGCCTGGAGTGCCACAAGAGTCACGAGGCCGATCCCCGAAAAGACCAGCACGCTCGCCAGATAGCGCCTACACCCCATCTGTTCTGCCGCGTCGATGCGAAGCAGACGATAGACGCCACGCTCCACAGGAGCAATCACAGGCGACAGGAACGTATGCTCACCATCCATGATATGGGCCATGAACCGACCGAGCGGAACGGCCAGGACGACGAGTACGGCAAAGTACAAGATGTACTGAATCGCAGCGTCCATAGTTTACGAATCACTCCTCATCAGAATGTAGATGTAATAGATAAAGAGTCCAATGCAGACGACTCCGATGATGGGAATGAGGATGTCCATTTACCGCCCCTTTCACACGCGGTCCGATGTCTCGGACGCCTGCTCTCGCAAGCGCCTGGGGACAGTAAACGCTTCTAGGGATTAAAGAGGCGTGAGGGCCGGGGCCCACGTCCTTAAGATGCCGTAAAGATGCAGGTAGAAAGCACTATTGCGGCTGCAGTGCGCCTATACTCGACCTCGCGAGCATACAGTGGCGTCCTCACCGCGTATGCACGCATGGACAACGCTTCAGAAAGGCTACGCTATGCAGCGCGACGCATCGGACACTCGCGTCAATCCAGACCTCATCCTCAAGGCAATTGAGAAAGACGAGGTCGACAATGACGCTCGAACCAGCCGGGGACACCTCAAGATTTTCTTTGGCTACGCTGCCGGCGCAGGCAAAACCTATGCGATGCTTCAAGCCGCCCACGCCGCCAAGCGGCGAGGTGTTGACGTCGTCGCGGGGTACATCGAGCCGCACGAACGTCCGGCAACTGCCCATCTTGCGCAAGGGCTTGAGAAAGTGCCCTGTAAACTCATCGAGCACAACGGCATTGCGCTCAGCGAGTTCGATCTAGATGCGGCTATCGAACGCGCCCCTCAGCTCATCCTTGTCGACGAGCTCGCCCATACGAATGCGCCGGGGTCTCGCCACGACAAACGCTATCGAGACGTCGAGGAACTTCTACATGCGGGCATCGACGTCTATACGACCGTGAACGTTCAGCATATCGAGAGCCTAAACGACATGGTTGCATCCATCACCGGCGTTGTCGTGAGCGAACGAATCCCCGACCGTATCTTCGATGATGCCGACCAGGTCGAGCTCGTCGACATAGAGCCCGAAGACCTACTTGAGCGCCTTCGCGCCGGCCTCGTCTACCGTCCCGCGCAAGCCGCCCGAGCGCAACAGCATTTTTTTACCGTCGAGAACCTCACCGCACTCCGAGAAATCGCGCTGCGCCGCTGCGCCGATCGCACCGGCCACCTCACAGACGCCGCACGCGTGCTGGGAAACCGTGACTACTACACCAGGGAGCGTATCTTAGTCTGTGTCTCCCCGGCGCCGACCAATCCCCGCATCGTCCGTGCCGCCGCGCGCATGGCGAAAGCGTTTCGCAGCGAGCTCGTCGCCCTGTTCGTAGAGAGCCCGCACACGCAAGCCATGGGCGATAATGAGCGCACCAAGCTTGCAGCCAATATCGCCCTAGCCGAGCAACTCGGAGCACATATGGAAACCGTCTATGGCGACGACATCGCGTTTCAGATCTCCGAGTTCGCGCGCCTGTCGGGTATTTCGAAGATCGTCATGGGGCGCACGGGCGAGCGCAGCAGCGTCCGTCAGGCCCTCTTCGGCCGCAAATCTCTCGTAGAACAGCTCATAACATTCGCTCCGAACCTCGACATTTACATCATTCCAGAACAGTCGACTCCGCCCTCCCGACCCAAAGGACGCCGCCATGCGCTCGCCCTGCAGCCGCCCAGCAGCCGAAACGTGCTTCGCACGCTGGCCCTCTCTCTTGCCGCCACGGCGATCGGCACGGCTTTCCGCCATCTGGGATTTGCCGATTCCAGCATCATATCCCTCTATATCTTCACGGCCCTGCTGACCGCCGTCACCACGACGGGGCGTATCTGCACGATCGTATCGAGCGTGCTCTCTGTAGTGCTTTACAACTTCTGCTTCGTCACGCCTCTGTTTTCGCTCGCCAGCTACGACCGAAGCTATCTGGTCACGTTCGGCATCATGTTCGCCACCGCTATGGTCGCCGGCGAGTTAACTGCGCGCATCGCCGACAACGCCCGTACATCCGCCGAGAACGCATTCAAAACGCGCGTACTCCTCGAAACGAACCAGCTCTTGCAGCAAGCCCATAGCGCGGAGGAGTGCGCCCGCGTCGCCATGAACCAACTCATCAAACTGCTAAAACTCGACGTGGTCTTCTACACCGCCGAACACGGCACGCTCGGCAAAGCGCTCTATGAGTCCGCTGGCACCGAAAACCGATCCGCGTCGCTGCTCACCGACTACGAGCGCGCCGTTGCAACCTGGACCTACACCAACAACAAGCGCGCGGGCGCAAGCACGCGGACCCTGCCTGAGGCGCGCTGTCTCTACCTCGCGGTTCGCACCGGCGACAAGGTATTCGGTGTCATCGGCATCGCCCTGGAGGGGCGCGAGATCGAAGCCTTCGAGCATTCGATCGTCCTATCTATCGTAGGTGAATGCGCCTTGGCGCTCGAAAGCGACCGGGCGGCGCAAGAGCGCGAAGAGGCTGCGGTCTTGGCGAAAAACGAGCAGCTGCGCGCCAACCTTTTGCGCTCCATCGGCCACGATTTGAGGACACCCCTCACGGCTATATCCGGATCTGCGGCAATCCTTCGGAAGAGCGATGAGAAGCTCAGCCTCGAACAACGCTGCGATCTTGCCGATGCCATCTACGACGACTCCCTCTGGCTTATCGATACCGTGGAAAACCTCCTCGCCATCACACGCGTCGAGGACGGCACCATTCGCCTCAACTTAACATCCGAGCTCATCGACGAGGTCATCGAGGCCGCCCTCAGCCATGTCGCCCAAGCATCGCATGGACGTGCCGTCACCATCGAGCACACTGACGACATCCTGCTGGTACGCATCGACGTCCATCTCATCATGCAGGTGCTTACGAATCTCATCATGAACGCCTTCAAATACACGCCCGAGGACTCGACTGTCACCATCAGCGCACGTCGCGAGGGTGCGTTCGTCGTGGTGGACGTCGCAGACGATGGGCCGGGTGTGGCAGACTGCGACAAACCTCATATCTTTGAGCGCTTCTTCACCTCAAGCAATACGCGGCCCGTGGATTCGCGTCGAAGCATCGGCCTTGGGCTGTCGCTCTGCCGCTCCATCGTGGAGGCGCATGGCGGCGTCATCGAAGTTCGCGACAACCACCCCCATGGGGCCGTCTTCCGTTTTACCCTGCCCGCCGAGGAGATCGAGATTCATGAATAATGCCGCTAAGCCACGCATCCTCCTGGTAGAAGATGACCTGACCGTTCAAAACCTCGTTTCGACCGCGCTTGACCTCCACGGCTATGTCGTGAGCAAGGTTTGCAACGGCCAGGCCGCCATCATGGATGCGGTGTCGCACGGCCCCAGCCTCATCATGCTCGACCTCGGCCTTCCCGACATTGACGGTATCGAGGTCATCACGAAGATCCGAAGCTGGTCGGCAGTCCCCATTATCGTCATTTCGGCGCGCACCGAAGATTCCGACAAGATTGCAGCACTTGACGCAGGGGCAGACGACTACCTCACCAAGCCCTTTTCTGTGGATGAGTTGCTCGCGCGCGTCCGTGCGAATTTGAGGCGCTCCTCGATGGCGTCGAGCGAGTCGACAGAAGCGAGCACGTTCGACAACGGTCCGCTGCATATCGACTACGCCGCGGGATACGCGACAAAAGACGGACGCGAGCTCTCGCTCACCCCAACCGAGTACAAATTGCTCGTCCTTCTGGCGAAAAACGTCGACAAGGTGCTCACCCACACTTTCATCACCCACGAGATATGGGGCACGAGCTGGGACAGCGATCTGGCGAGTCTGCGCGTGTTCATGCGCACCCTGCGCAAGAAGATCGAGGCAGACCCCTCTCACCCCAAGATGATTCAGACGCACATGGGTGTCGGGTACCGCATGCAGCGTCTCTAGCCCACCCCACAAAAAGTTGCGGTGGAATACGGAGCAGTCGAGGCTTTTGACAGCCAAAACAGTCCGTATTTCACCGCAACTGATGGATGGGATGGGATGTGTTAGAGGCCCAGGTAGCTGGTCATGCCTTCGACGGCGAGCTTGGCGCCGGCTACGGCGTGAACAACCGTCAGCGGGCCGTTAACCACGTCGCCGGCGGCAAAGACACCGGGCACGGTGGTCATACCGCATTCATCGACCGAAAGAAGGCCGCAATGGTTGGTCTCCAAGCCACCCGTCGTGAGCACAAGCTTGTCCTTGGGCACCTGCGAAGCCGCGATCACAACTGTGTCGGCGGACACATGGTCGAGCTCTTCCTCGTAGCCCACCACATTGTTGTCCTCGTCAAAGATAGCCGTCTCGAACACCGGACCGTTATCGTCGATGGCGCAGATCGCCTTGCCGCACACAATCTCGGCACCGTCAAGCTCGGTCAGCTCCACCTCGTCGTCGATGGCCGAGACATGGCGCGAGCGTGCATACACAGTGACCTTGCGAGCACCCGAACGCAGCGCCGTGCGGGCCACATCCATGGCCACATTACCGGCACCGATGACCGCCACATTCTGTCCGATCGCCACACTCGAAGGATCAACTAGGTAATCGATACCAAACAGCACGTTGCCGCGCGACTCGCCGGGAATACCCAGTTTGCGAGCTCGCCAGGTACCGGTACCGACAAAGACCGCGTCGTAGCCGTCACGTAGCAGGTCGTCGATATGCAGCGCGCCGCCGATGGTGGTCGAGGGACGCACGCGCACGCCAAGCGAGCACATCACGTGACGGTACTTTTGTACGAGCGCACGGGGCAGGCGGAACTCGGGGATACCGTATTCCAGCACACCGCCGATCTCGGGGCGCTGTTCAAATACCGTGACGGCACAGCCCAGCTGGGCCATCTTAATGGCCACGGTAATACCGGCGGGACCGGAACCGACCACAGCAACCTGTTTGCCACACGACGGCGCGGGCGTCCACTCCTTACGATCTAAATACGCTGTGGAGATGTAGTGCTCGATGCTCGAAAAATGCACGGGTGCGCCCTTACGGCCCTGAATGCAAGCACCCTCGCACTGGCCCGAATGGTTGCACACCACGGAGCAGACCGCGCTCATGGGATTGTTCTGGAACAGCAGCTCGCCCGCCTCTTCTAGACGACGCTGCTTGAACAGGTCGATGACCTGAGGAATAGGCGTCTGAACCGGGCAGCCCTTAATCTGGCAGAACGCCCTTTTACAACCCAGGCAACGATTCGCCTCTTCGACAATGTGGATAGCCACGCAACTCCCCTTTTTAATGCAATCCAATGGGGCGACGATAAAGATCCTTCACCGCCGCCCCCATACAGGTAATCTCAATCTGCCGACACGGCAAAAGCCAATGCTATAACTCGCGATGCGAAGCCCCGCAGCGAGCGGACATGTGCTCGAGTGTCGCCAGGCAGTCAGCCGCCGTCGCCGGCACACTGTTCTCGACCACGCAGGGAATCCCAGGGCAGGCGGCAGCCGCCCAGGCCACTACGGGCTCAAAGTCATAGCGGCCCGTCTCGCCCACGCCATGACACACCAGACGTGAACCCGTACCGTCGCACCAACCGGCTTCGTCCTCGTTATCAACGACCTCAAAATCCTTGGCGTGCAGCACGCGAATCTTGCTGCCGCATAAATAGAGCATGTGCGCGGTGATTTCCTGCGCTTCGTCAACGACGCTGGGGTGCAGCAGCGACACTGGGTCATAGATCACGCCGAGCGACGGGCTCGAGACGCGCTCCAGCACCTCACGGCAGCGATCTGGCGTGTTGACCGTCTCGTTCCAACCGGGCTCAATTAGAACCTGACCGCCCACGGCCTCGGCCCGATCGCAGACGTGTGCGAGTCCGTCCATAAAAGCCTCGAGTGCCTCATCAGTCGTGCGGTCGTCAGCAACGCGGTTCTGCGCATTGGGGCGACCGGTCTCGGTACCCACCGGGCATCCGCCGAGCATCTGGGCAAAGTTCAAGCACGCCTCGTACTCGGCAAAGTTATCCATGAGCTGTTGGCGATCGGGCGTCGCCAGATTCTTATAGCAGCCGAGCACGGCGACCGAAACGCCCGCCTCGTCGAGCACCGCACGCAAATGGTCGGCAAGCTCGCGGGTCAGGCCGCCTCGATCGATCCCCATCGATGCGTAGAGCACCTTGCTCGGCAGCTGAATGCACGAAAAGCCCAGCTCTCCCGCCATACGAATGCGTTCCTCGACGGTCCCCTGCGGAAGGTCGTGCAAACGTACACCCGGAGTAATAGCCCCCACGTTATTCACATCCCTTATGAGCGTTGATGCCCGGGGTGTATCCGCCAAACGGGTCCTCGATAGAGCACACGCCCGAGGGAGCAAGCGGGTCATGCCTGCCGGCCAGTTTGTCGTGATGCATGGTCTCGATATAGGCAAGCACCAGCGGCGCCACGCCCTTCGCATCGTTTTTGACGATAGGCTCGCTCATGTAGTAACCAAACGTGCCCTCGCGGTGCGCTGTGTTGCCCAGGCCCGCGACCAGGCAGATGTTGTCGAGCGCCAGCTGGCCATCATGCTCGGACAGGCAGGTCTCGCAGATGCCGTCGAAGGCGCGACGGCCGTACTGGTAGTAACGCTCGCCCAGCACGCCTAGACGCACGCCCTTCATGATGGCATTGGCAAAAATCGCGCTGCCCGACTCCTCCAGGTAGTTGGGGGCGATATTGGGCAGGTTGATGACCTGATGCCACATGCCGGTCTTCTCGTCCTGATACGGCAGCATGGCATCGATCAGGTCGTGGAACATCTTGCGAATCTCGTCCTTCTCGGCCGACATCGAAGGCGGCATAAGCTCCCAGGTGTCGATGAGCGCCATGGCAAACCAGCCCTCGGCGCGCAGCCAGAAGTTAGCCGAAAGGCCGGTGACCGGGTCGCACCAGAACTGTTTGCGGCTCGCGTCGTAAGCGTGATAGTACAGACCGTTGAGGGGGTTGCGCATCAGGTCATGCACGACCTGGAACATATGGAAGCTGTCCGAGCAGGCACGACGGTTGTGGAAGCTCAGCTCGTACTGCATGTAGAACGGCTGGGCCATATACATGCCATCGAGCCAGATCTGGTTGGGATAGACGGCCTTGTGCCAAAACACGCCTTCTTTGGTGCGCGGCTGGGTCTCGAGCTGGCGGTAGATGGTGTCCATGGCGGCACGGTACTTGGGCTTGCCCACCAGGTCATAGAGCTTGTAGAGGGTCTTGCCCGCATTGACGTTATCGAGGTTGTACTCCTGCGGGTTGTAATGCTTGATGGTACCGTCGTCCTGGACAAAGAAATCGATGTAGTCATCGGCAAAGGTCAGGTAGCGCTGCTCACCCGTGATCTCGTACAGCTCGATGAGCGCCTTGATCATGCAGCCGTCGATATAGTTCCAGGTGTTCTCCTTGCCGGCGCGAATCTTTTCGATATTCCAAGCCGGCGCCTGCGGCGTAGAGGTTTCGATCAACTGCTCGATATAACGGTCCAGGATTTGATTGCAACCCATTGCTGTCCCCTCTGACATAAACGATAGGTGAACGTTACCCCTAGTGTAACGCGAACGGGGAATATAGGGTGAACGTTAACCCTATATTCCCCGCAAACGGCAGACTTTTAGCGGCAAACGGCGGTGAGACCCGCGGCGATGCGATGCGCCAGGCGCTCATAGCCGGCAGGACTGTAATGCAGACCGTCCGGCATATAGAGCTCGCGGTGCTCCGGCAAAAACGGGCTGATGCCGCTTTGCGCACACAGGTCAATCACCGGAACGGAGTAGCGGTCGCAGACTTCGAGCATCGCCCGCACGTAGGCGACCTGCGTCAACCCCAGGTGATTGAGCTCATCGCTTGCCGGGATATCCTTCTCGTGCTTACCGCTCGTCTTGCACGGCGTCATAAACACGAGCTTTGCCCGAGGCGAGCGTGCCGTGATGGTGCGGATCAGGTAATCGAGCGCACCGTAGAACTCATGCACATCGGTACTGCCCAACTCGCCAAGCGGCACGTTGCGGCTAAAGTCGTTGACGCCGCCAAAGACAATGTAGATATCGGCCGCATCGTCGATACCGTCCAGGCGCTCGACAAACGAATCGCTGCGGTCGGCCTTGACGGCGATGCGCGAGCCCTTGATGCCAAAGTTCTCGATGACCGCGCCTCCCAGCAACGCGCCCAGATGCGAGGTCCACGAGATGTCGTTGCCTCCCCCACCGCAGCCGTTGTCGCCCCAGGTCGTTGAGTCGCCAAAGCAGCAAATGGTCGATTCACTCAAGCTCTTCGTTTCCATAATCTTCTCCTCATCCGCCCACTGGCGGCCATACAGGTACGTACCGTTTATTTGCAGCATGCCGAGGGGCTATGCACGGTCGCATTTCGCAACGTGCGAATCGAGCCATTCGATATCCTCGACAAGATGTGTCACTCCCAGATGGTGTCCACCCGGACACACCTCGTGCCGCAGAGCATCTCTGCGGCCCAGCAACTTGTAGGCATCGCGCACGATCTTGAGCTGTTCATCGACATTTTTCAGCCCGCGCGAACCGTTCAGATGATCTTCTTCGCAGCTCTGCACTAACAACGGGCGTGGCGCAATAAGCGAGGCAATATCGCCCATGTCGAGCAAGCGCCAAAGTCCGGGTGTGTAGTTGCAGCTGCAATTGCCGTTGAGGTGCAGCAGCGAATCATCGACACCGTACAGGTAGCCCGAGACAAACGTCTTGCATACGCGTGGGTCGAGCGCCGCCAGATACAGCGTCATGTATCCGCCGCCCGAAAAGCCAAAACAGCCCAGGTCGTCCATGGCAATGTCGCCGCGCGCCTCTAGGTAATCGATCAGACGCATGTTATCCCAGGCGTTGAGGCCCGCGACCGTAAGACCCAGTGGCTCGGCCATACGTGCCTGGTTTAGGCACGTCCCTCGCAAGTAGCTGTTCTCGTCATCGCCCTGGCCCTTCCAGTCACGACGGTATCCCCAACCGCGTGCGTCGGGGCAGACGGTCACGTAACCCATACGCGCCAAACGCAGACCGTAGTCGTAATTGAACTTACGCACGGCATCATCGACCGCCGGCACGCCCGCAACACCGGCTACGCTTGCAGCACCCGCTCCCTGATGGCCATGCGGGCAGATATAGCAGCACTTGCGGCCGCGCGCATCGAGCTTAGGCGACTGCGGCTCGAGCAGGTAGAACGGCATCCAAACGTCGCGCTCCACCTGCAGCATCGCATGGGTGCGCACGATGCCGCCGGCAACCCGCACGCGGCTGAGCTCACGAATCTCAATCGGGACGCGGTCCATAAGCGAAAGGCCCAAAACATCGTACAGACGAGTCCTGGTCGCAATCTTCCATGCCTCAAAATCTGCAGGAGTCTTGCCCGTAAAAGCAGCCGAACGCCCCTCGCGCTTCAGCCGGGCACGCAGCGCAGGTTCGTCTTCGCAGTACGTCTCGATGTGCACGGTGCGGCCGTTGGCAGACAGTTCAGCCGTCTCAACCGCATCACCGTCGCCGCCCTCGGGATCCCAGCCATCCAGACCGGCAAGCACCTGCTCGCGAGCGTACCGGGCGACAGCCATCACATCGAGTTCATTCGCCCACGGCACCCAGCCGGTAGTATCACCCGCCGGCCCATGCAGAATCGCGCCAGCATACTGCACGCAGTTGTGTGCCGCCGGCTTATTCCAATCCCACCAGCCTTCGCGCTTGATATGTCGCCCCAGCCAGCAATCGATCAGCACAGTTTGCGCCCATTCACGCCAAGGACGACCCAGGTAGACCGAATCCGGCGCCACGCCATCCGGTGCAGTAAACGAACAACCGTGGAACACAAATCCGTACGGCTCGCCTTTAGGCGTGGAGGCTGCCGTTACATACCCGTTGACATCCATATCGCGGTTGAGCGAGCGAATCTCGCACCCCTCAAAGTAGGCGCGCGCGCCGCCAAAGATAAAGTCGACATCGCCCTCGATCCGGCAACGTCGAAAATACTGGCGCCCCACCCGACGCGGCGCAAACTGCTTGGGCCCAATGAATCCGCCCGGTTTGGCCTCATGCGGCGGCAGCGGACCCAAAAACAGTGTGTCCTGGTGCCCCTTAATGCAGCAGGCATCGACAACCAGACGGTCGCCATCGGCATACAGGGCAATCGCCTGACCGACCTCGCGCCCATCGCCCGCATCGTTGACGATTGTGAGGTTCTCGAGCCGTACGTCGTCGGCATCGACCAAAACGGTATAGGTCCTAAACGTGCCGAGCGTGCCGTCCACGCCCGAGCCGTCCTCCGAAGGCATCTTGGCACCCAGGCTGCCCACGATACGCACGCTGTCGGCCGTCTCTCCCTCAATCGTCACATGCGAGCGACGAATCTCGACCCGTTCGCGGTACTCACCCGGCTCGATATGGATTGTCACCGGCCGTCCGTCATTCGGACAGGATTCGTCAATTGCCTCCAAGGCCTTAGAGATACTGTGATATGTCCCCGCACGCTCGAGCGAAACCTCAAAAAATCGTTTCTCGCTCATCATCAGTCACCGCGTCCTTTCGTCGTAGACCGTCTACGTTGCAGTTTCGGCATATAAAAAGTTCGCGCAATGGGTCGGGAAGGCCCTGCCCATCGCGCGCCGCGACATACCGAATGTAATTGTTTAGGAGCAAACGCCTACGCACGGATAACCTTGTCGACGTTCTGGAGCTGCAGTTCCTCGCCGTCCTGGCCCTCGATCACCACATTTTGCAGGTCGAGCACGGCAACGTTTTGCGCAATGATGCCCTGACGCACCATCGGCTCCACACCACAGGCCATGGCCGGCACAAAGGGCTCGGCATCGTCGGCAAAGGTAACGTGAACGTCTTGGAACGTCAGACGTGTCACCTTGCTCTCGGGCAGACCCGTGATATAAGCCGCGGCAGCATGGCAGTTGGTGGCCTCGATATCGCAAAACGTCGTGGCACCAAAGCCGGGCGTGCGGTCGTCGACAGGCAAAGCCTCGCGAGACTGCACGTAATCGGTCTTGCCGTCCTTGTCACAGAAGTAGAAGGAGTTGACCACGAAGGGCGTGAGCACCTCGTCCATGCGAATGTGCTCAAAGGTAATGCCCTCGTTGACGGCATCCTTGCCGCGCCCGCGGCGGGTCTTGACGCGCAGGCCGCGGTCGGTGCGCTCAAAGAGGCACTTGCTCACGGTAAGGTCCTTGATGCCGCCGGCAGCCTCGGATCCCAGCACCACGGCACCATGGCCGTCGTGCATGTAGCAGTGCGAGATCAACACGTCGTGCGTGGCGGGACGAAGCTCGGGCTCAATGCCCAGCTTGCCGCTCTTGATGGCGATGCAGTCGTCGCCCACCGAGAACTGACAGCCAAGGATGCGGACAAAGCCGCAGCTCTCGGGATCGAAGCCGTCGGTGTTGTGGGAGTTCTTGGGACCCTCGATTGACAGGCAGAGCGCGTCGACATGCTCGGACAGGACGGGATGGATATTCCACGCTGGGCTGTTGCGCACGGTAAAGCCGGCAAGGCTCACGTTTTGGCACTCGGACAGGAAGATCATGCGCGGGCGGGCGACCTCACGACCCTCCTCGGGGCGGAAGATGTTCTTAAAGTCCTTGTTCCACCAGTTGTCCTCGGCAAAATCAGTCTGACCGTCAATCGCGCCGCGACCATAGATGCACACGTCGTGCACGCCCAGACCCGTAAAGGTAGAACAGTAGGTCGAGAAGCTCTCCCCCTCCCAGCGGCCCAGGGGCAGCATATCGGTACCGGCATAACCGGCGCCCTCGTTGCCCGTGACCGTGCCCGGAATGTAGGCAAGCGCGGCACGATCGTGGCGGGCCAGCAGCACTGCCCCGTCGGCGAGCTCGATGTTGATATTGCTCTTAAGGAAGAGGGACTTGATACGATAGCTACCGGCGGGAATCAGCACGCGCCCGTCCTTGGGACAGGCCATGATGGCAGCCTGGATGTTGGTGGTGTCATCATGCTCGGCATCGCCCTTGGCGCCACAGTCGCGAACGTTGATGGTAAAGGGCTCAGCCGGCGTGGTGACACCTACGCTCAGCTCACGCTCGCCACAAACAAAACGAACCAGGTTGCGCTTGCCGGGGGTCAGGCCGTCGACATAGGTCTCGACCGTATTCGTGGTACCGGCGGGCTCGTCGTTGACAAAGATCTCCCACGTATCGGCGCAGGTAAAGTAACCGCCGTCGTCAAGCTCGATCACGGCCGCGCGGGCGTTGCGCCAGATAACGTTCGTCTCCATGGGTTTCTCCCTCAAAAAGATGCTCTAAAGGCAAATTGTACGCTGTTGAAAAAGGGCCGTGCCTGCCGGCGGAATTCCGGTGGCACGGCCCTGTGATTTGGACGATATGTCGGCCTTACTCGGCGGGAGTTACGCTACCGTCCTGGAAGCCAACGTTGTTGTGGGCAAAGCAGTCCTCGTACTTAAAGCCAGAGAGCTCCTCGCAAAGCGCCTTGACCTCGGGCTTGACGTCGGCCATCTTGCCACCCTCCTTGACTCGGTGAATCTCGTCGCAAAGGACGTCGCACTGCTCCTTGTCGATCTTGATGCCGCGGGCAAGGACAGCCGCAAGCAGGAAGAAGCCGGCGCAGCCGATGATCATGTAGCCGCAGATATACAGAGGCACGGTAGCGGGCTGGGTCACGGCGTCGCTATTGCCGGCGGTCTGAATGAAGCCGGAGGCAGCAAGGACGATAGCCCATACGTTGACAGCGATAGCCTGGGCGATCTGCTGGCAGAGCTGCTGAGCGGAGCTGTAGATACCCTCGCGACGACGCAGGGTGATGAGCTCATCGACATCGGGGATGTAGTTGAGCAGAACATCGGGCAGGTACTGGAAGCCGACGTAGAAGAACTTCCAGATGGCGAAGATGATGGGGTAGGCGATCATGGCGATGGCGACCGTGGAGGTGCCGTTGATCTGACCAAAGGCGAAGTAGTTGAAGGCGATGATGCACGCAGCGCAACCGACATTTGCCAGGTACCAAGACTTGTGGAAGCCCTTCTTGGCCATGAGGGCGACCCAGATGGCGGTGCAGACGATAGCGACGACCTTGCCAGGCATCTCCATCACGGACTCGTAGGACTTAGGAATCTGCAGGCAGTAGACGATGAAGAAGGACAGGCACGCAGACCAGCAGGCAGCAGCGAGCTTCGTGGAGACCTGTGCATACAGGACCTTGCGGAAGGACTTGTTGCGGAAGGTGGAGATAACGTCGATAAAGAACTTCTTGATGCCCTCGCCGACGCTCTCGATCTTCTCCTGAGCGACCTCCTCGGGGGTGTGCTCCCACGTGGACAGGTACACGCAGAGCAGCGAGATTGCCATGACCGAAGCGTTGACCGTAGCAATGATGAAGTAGCTGAACGGGTTGGTCTCGCCGAAGGTGCCAAAGCCAAAGCCGACGAGTGCAGCCATCAGGAAGCCGGCGGCGTTACCAAAGAGATGCTTGTAGCCGGTGAGGTACGTACGCTCCTTAAAGTCGTCGGTCATCTCGATGGTAAGCGGCGACAGGTTGGCGGTGCAGAACGTGTACGCGACGTTGTAGATCAGGTACAGCACAAAGTAGTACGGGAAGCCAAACGGCGTAGCCACGAAGATGAGCGGCTCGGCGATCATCATCGGGATGGCCAGCAAGATCCAGAAACGACGACGACCAAAGATGCGGCCAATCTTGGTGGCATAGAAGTTATCGGCCACAAAGCCCATGAGCGGACACAGAATGGCGTTGAGATAGATGGCGAACGAGCTGATCAGCGCAGCCTCGCCTGCGGACAGACCGCACTCCGTGGACAGGAACAGCACCATGTAGCTGTGCGTAAAGGTCAGGGCACCAGAGTTGAGCATGCCGCCCATACCAAAGCCCAAGCGCGTCCAGAATGTGATCTTGCGCTTTTTACCGATCTTGTTAGTCATCGAGCTCCCTCTCTTTTCTCGATTGTCTTGGAACAAGACATTGGAGTCCATACCGACGTCTGTCTGCATGTCGTTCAGGGTGAACGTTTAGCTAGATTATGCGCGATTGCTTATAATAGGTGAACGTTCACTTGTATATTATCCTTGAACGGTCGTTTTTTGCCGTTGAACGGACCTGAAAATGAAAAAATCCCTGCATTTTTGATTATCAAGTCGATTCAGCACCACGCAACCACTAGGTGAACGTTCAATGTTCTCTGGAGATGAGGGAGGTGCCGGGCACCCTTCCCCAAAAAAAGCCGTGCACGACAACGCAACGAGAAACGAAAAACGACCCCGCCGAGAATGTCCTCAGCGGGGTCGTCCGGTCTTTGCAACAGCTTGCCCGATCACGCGCTCAACGTGTCATCGCTACAGGCAGACGCCGTCCTTCCAGATGCTGATCTCGTGACAGCCGCGGCGCTCGGCGCTGGTAAGCTTGCCGCTCGCCGTGTCCAGCACCAGCTGGTACAGGTCGTGGGCAGCCTCGTCGAGCGTGCGCTCGCCGGTGGCGACCACACCGGCGTTAAAGTCCATCCAGTTGGCCTTGTGGTCGCACAGACGCTGGTTGGTGAACACCTTGAGCGTAGGCGCTGGCGCACCAAACGGCGTGCCGCGGCCGGTCGAGAACAGGATCACGTGGCAGCCGGCAGCGGTGAGTGCCGTGGTGGATACCATGTCGTTGCCCGGACCGCACAGCATGTTCAGACCATGCTTGGTAGCCTGCCCGGCGTACGGCAGTACGTCGACGATGGGGGCAGATCCGCCCTTTTGCACGCAGCCGCAGCTCTTGTCCTCGAGCGTTGTGATGCCGCCATCCTTGTTGCCGGGGCTCGGGTTCTCATAGACGACCTCGCCGTGGCTAATGAAGTAGTCCTTAAAGCCGTTGAGCATGTCGGAGGCGGCGTCAAAGACGTCCTGGCTCTCGCAACGATCAAGCAGAATGCTCTCCGCGCCAAACATCTCGGGCACCTCGGTGAGCACCGATGTGCCGCCGCGGGCGACAACCATATCGCTCACGCGACCGATCGTGGGGTTGGCGGTAATGCCCGAAAGACCGTCAGAGCCACCGCACTTAAGGCCAATGACCAGCTCGGAGGCCGGAATGGGCTCACGCTTAGCCTGCTTGGCCAGGTCGGCCAGCTCAGACAGAATCTTGTGGCCCTCGACCTGCTCGTCGGCTACATCCTGGCAGGTGAGGAAGCGAACGCGCTCGTGATCGAAGTCACCGAGCTCGTCGAGTACCTGCTGGTGCGTGCAGTTTTCGCAACCGAGGGACAGGAACAGCACACCCGCAGCGTTTGCGTGACGCGAGAGCGCCACCAGCAGACGACGCGTCTGGGCGTGGTCGGCGCCGGTCTGGGAGCAGCCAAAGGGATGCGGGAAGTAGTAAACGCCCTCCAGCGAACCCTCGACCAGATCCTGAGCCTGCTCGCACATGGCGCGCGCGACCTCGTTGACGCAGCCGACCGTGGGGATAATCCACAGCTCGTTGCGCGTGGCGGCGCGACCGTCGGCGCGACGGAAGCCCATAAAGGTCTCGGGCTCAACCGGCTCAACAACCGGATGCGTCGGGTTGTAAGCGTACTCGACCTCGCCCGAAAGGTTGGTCTTGACGTTATGCGTATGAAGCCACTGACCGGGCTGGATGTCGCCCGTCACGTGGCCGATAGGAAGACCGTACTTGACGACGTCCTCCCCCGCCGCAATGGCACGCACGGCCATCTTGTGGCCCTGCGGAATATCCTCCGCGGCAACGACCTCGCCCACCCCGGGAACCGCGACGGCGGCGCCCTTGGCAAGCGGCGACAGCGCGACGATCACGTTATCGGCCGGATTGATCTGGATAGTGTTCATTACAAATGGTCCTAACCCTACAGGTTGAGCAGAAGTCGAGGCGCGGGCAAGCCGTCTGGCGCCCGCACCGGGAATTTACGCCTGAGCGTTGGCGAAGGCCTGCTTGGCGCCCTCGACACGCACGACGGTGAGCGCGTTGACGACAAACTCCTCGAGACCGGTGATCTGCGTAAGGTCCTCGCCCCACATTTGCTCATTGGTGAGCACGTCGTGCGCCAGCTCGGCATCGTCTGCACCGGCGTGGGCGGCGTAGAAATCGAGCACGAAGGCATCGTCCTGAGCGGTGTACTCGGTGCCGTCGGCGCGGCGCAGGTGCAGGCCGTCGCCCTCGCGGGACACGAGCTCCTGCGTGTAGAAGGAGATGAGCGTAGCGAGGCTCGTCGCCAGGCACTTGGGCAGGTTGCCGGTCTCGGCAACGTAGTCCTTGAGCGTGGGCAGGTCGCGAGCGCGCCACTTAGCCGTGGAGTTGAGGCAGATGGAGAGCAGCGCATGATCAATAAACGGGTTGTCGAAGCGGTTTTCGACGGCGGCGGCAAAGGCCTTGCAGTCCTCGACATCCAAGTCGGCGGCAAGCGTCGGAATGACCTCGTCGTAGAGCATGGTGTTCATGAAGCCGCGAATGGTCTCGTCATGCATGCAGTCGCGCACGATATCAAAGCCGGCAACCCAGGAACCCGGAACGAAGGCGGTATGGGCACCGTTGAGGATGCGGACCTTGCGCTTTTTGTACGGGGTGACGTCGGGAGTCACAAAGACACCCGGAAGACCAGCCTTCACAAAGGGAAGCTTCTCGGCAAGCGACTCGTCGCCCTGGATGCCCCACATCTGGAAGGGCTCGCGCACGGCCAGGAAGGGATCCTCGTAGTCCAGACGCTCGGCAACCGCCGCGGCCTCCTTAGGATCGCGGATGCGGCCGGGGACGATGGTGTCGACGAGCGTGGTGCAGACGGTGCAGTCGTTAGCCATCCACTGCGCAAACTCGTCCTCCCAGCCCCAGTCGCTCACATACTGGTTCATGATGCGCAGCAACTCCTCGCCGTTGTGATCGATGAGCTCGCAGGCGAGGACGATGACGCCCGGCTTACCGGCAGCCCAGCGGGTGTGGAGCACCTGGGCAAGCTTGGCGGGGAAGCTCGCAGGTGGCATGTCGTCGGCCTTGCAGGACGGGTCATAGGCGATACCGGCCTCGGTGGTGTTGGAGACGATGATCTCTAGGTCGTCGGAGACGGCGACCTCCATCATGGCGCGATAGTCGTCCTCACGATACGGGTTAAGGCAGCGGCTGCAGGCGCTGATCACGCGGGACTCGTCAACCGTGTTGCCGTTCTCCTTGCCGCGCACCAGCACGGTGTACAGGTCGTCCTGGGCATTGATACCGTCGGCAAAGCCAAAGGCACCGCTGATGGGCTGCACCATGACGACCTTGCCGTTCCAGCCGGTGGCCTCGTTGCCCATGTCAAAGAAACGGTCGACGAAGGCGCGCAGGAAATTGCCCTCGCCAAACTGCAGAACCTTCTCGGGAGCATCCTTGGGCAGCAAATAGCCCTTGTAGCCGATCTTCTCGAGCGCATCGTAGCTGATGTTCTCCATCTGTGTCTCTCCTTAGATAGCTGTTAGCGTGCAAGCAAAACAGGGGCGCCGCGTGTGGCAACGGCGCTCCCGAGTTCGATGTGATTTGATGCGGGCTTAGGCCTCGACGGTGTCCAGGTCAAAGCCAAAGTAGCGGACCGCATTGTTGTAGCTGATGTCGCGTACAACCTCGCCCAGTAGCTCCATGTCGGCCGGGTACTTGCCCTGCTCGACCCACTCGCCGATCACGCTGCACAGCACGCGACGGAAGTACTCGTGGCGCGGATAGGACAGGAAGGAGCGGGAATCGGTAAGCATGCCCACAAAGTTGCCCAGCACGCCCTCGTTAGCCAGAGCCGTGAGCTGCTCGCGCATACCGACCTCGTTGTCGTTGAACCACCAGGCGGAGCCGTTCTGGATCTTACCGGCAGTCGGAGCCTCCTGGAAGCAGCCCATCACGGTATCGATCATGGTGTTGTCGATGGGGTTCAGACTGTACAGGATGGTCTTGGGCAGGCCGCAAGTCTCCTGAATGGAGTTGAGGAAATCGGCGAGCTGGTCGGACGGCGTGTAGTTGGAGATGCAGTCGTAGCCGGTATCGGGACCGAGCTTGGCAAACATGGCGCGATTGTTGTCGCGCTTGCAGCCAAAGTGCAGCTGCATGGCCCAGCCCAGACGGACATACTCGCCAGCGACAAACTGCATAAAGGCAGTCTTGTACTTGAGGACCTCTTCCTCGGTAAGCGGCTCGGCAGCCAGACCCTTGGCAAAGATAGCCTCGATCTCGTCGGCGGTAGCCGGGACGTACATAACGTAGTCGAGTGCGTGGTCGGATGCGCGGCAGCCCAGCTCGTGAGCAACGTCGTAGCGCTTGGAAATGGCAGCCTTCATGCCCTCAAAGTCGCTGACCTCAACGCCGGCAACCTCGGAGAGGTGCTTGCAGTAGTCGGCAAACTCCTGGCCGCGCTCGATGCGCAGGGCGGCATCGGGGCGCATGGCGGGAACGACCTGAACGTCAAAGCTGTCGTCGGCGGCAATCTTCTTGTGCCACTCAAAGCTGTCGGCGGGGTCGTCAGTAGTGCAGATCATGCGGACGTTGGACTGCTTGATCAGGTTGCGGCAGGTGAAACTGGCCTCGGCGAGCTTGGCGTTGGCAAGGTCCCAAACCTCCTGGGCAGTCTTGCCGTTGAGGACGCCCTCGTAGCCAAAGTAGCGCTTAAGCTCCAGGTGGCTCCACTCAAAGACGGGGTTGCCGACGCAGCGACCCAGGGTCTCGGCCCACTTTTGGAACTTCTCGCGAGCAGGGGCGTCGCCAGTGATAAAGCGCTCGTCGACGCCGTTGGCACGCATCAGGCGCCACTTGTAGTGGTCGCCGCCCAGCCAAACCTCGGTGATGTTCTCGAAACGCTTGTCCTCCCAAATCTCCTTGGGAGAAATGTGGCAGTGGTAGTCGACGATGGGCATGCCCTCGGCAAAGTTGTGGAACAGCTCCTCGCCGGTCTTGGTGCTCAGCAGGAAATCCTGATCGTCCATGAAGTTTTTCATCAAACAACCCCTTTGTTTGCGGAGCGGGCGCACAATACGCTCGTCATCCTCTAGGTGAACGTTCACCATACTAATCCATTACGACTCAAAAGGTGAACGTTCACCTAACAACCATGAGGTGAACGGTAGGTTTTGCCCGTTCAACGGTTGCCGGAGCTGTGACTTGCATGCATTGCGGACCGGTTGGCGTCCCCGAACACCGAACTTGAGCGCTTTTGCTCAGGTGGGTCATGTCCCGACGTACATTTTTGGGAGTATTCAGCATTGGAGCGCGCCGTGCGCCATCCTCAGCGTCCTATTTGGAACGCAGATAGCGCCCGATCGGCATAAAAAGTGCCCCCGATGGCAAATTACGCCATCGGGGGCACTTAAAACAGTCGTTCTGCACCTCATTCAGGGCATGCCAATGCTGAATACTCCCAAAAATGCACGTCGCAAGAGGGGGTACCTGCTCAATCGGCTAAATACCCGCAAGTTCGCAGTAGCGGTCGACATTGCTGGCAAATACCATCTCGACGGCGCCCTTCTGGACGGGCTCCGTCGGGGTCCTTCCCCACAGCAAATAATCGCCCAGTGTCTTGGCGCCGCGATACGCCAGGCTCGTCGGGTCCTTATAGACAATATTGGTAAAGATACCGCGGCGCAAGGCCAGGGCGCTTTCGGGAAACAGGTCGTTGCCGATCACCATGACCCGACCGGCCTTGCCGGTCGAGACGAGCGCGTCGGCAACCACTTCGGAACCAACGGCAAAAACGCTACAGATAAGTTCGGGGGCGTCCGGCGCACTCAAGCGCTTTTCGAGCTCATGCTCGAGTTGTTTGACTTGCGCATGGGCACCTGCAAGATCCTCAACCTGCCATGGAATATCACGTTCGCGCAGGTAATTGTGGAAGGCGCGGGCGGTTAGATAGTGCGAATCGGTATATGGGTCGCCTGTCAAAAGGAGCACGCGGGCGTCGGCCCCAGAAGCATGGACCAGGTTTGCCGCCTGCTCGCCCATAAGGCTGCCTGCCGTCGAATAATCGGCCAAGCTCGCACCCAAACGATTCAAATGCGGACGGTCGCCGTCGACAAGCTCAATCGTCACGCCCGCCTCGGCGATCTGCCCCAAAAGCTCAGTCGCACGATCGTCGCCCGGCGCATAGGCGAGCAAGCCATCAATCTTCTCGCCCACCTGCAGACGCTCGTCGATTTGCTCGAGTGCATCAGCGTAGCCGCCCACGCCAAATTCAACGCGCTCAACCGTAATGCCCCGGTCGATGACCTCCTGTTCAAAGCGATTGCAGCCTTCCCACAGGTAACGGAAAAAGTACGCTCCCTCGCGCGATGCGCGGGGCAGGCAAAACACCAGATTGATATCCTTGCGGCGCAGGCTTGAGGCACTTGTGTTGCGGTGATAGCCCATGGCCTCGGCCTTAGCGTTCACCTTGGCGCGCACGGATTCGCTCACGCCGGCCTTTCCCGTCAGAGCCTTGTGCACGGTATTGATGGAAACGCCAAGCTCGGCGGCTATGTCCTTCATGGTTACGCGAGCGCTCATGCGGTTACTCCGTTATAGATAAGTTGCCAATTAATAGTCCAGTTAACGATACCCCAAAAATACTCTTCGACTCGCCGTGCTCTCCCTCAAATGCACAAAGCGCCCCGCGAACGGATGCCCGCGGAGCGCTTGGATGTCCGGACCTTATTTGATACCGCGACCCAAGTCTTCGGCGATTTTGTCTACGCCCTTAAGTGCAGCGCACGTCTTTTTGTTGGAGCAATGCCCCGTGCAAACGCCACCCTGAGCGCAGTCGGCGCAGGTGCCCTTGCGGTAGATGCGCACGCACACGGCGACAAACGCAACGCCGATAACAGCCAGTACAACAATATCGATAGGTGCCATAGCAAGCCTCCTCTAGTTAACCACCACTTACTTTACCCCATTCTCCACCTACCAAAAAGGGACAGGTTTATTTTGGTCGGTTTTATCTGCGGAAACGCCACATCTTAACTTCTGGGGCAAAGTAATCTGTCTCCCATGCACAAAAAGCCCGGGGTCGCTGGGACACCCGGGCTCGTGGAAAGGGGTTAATCCTTATTCGGACTTAGGCGGAAACTGCGGCAGAAGCAGTGTTGGTCTCGTCCTCGTCGGTCCATGCATGTTTGGGCATGGGACGGAAGATCTGGAAGAGCATCGCAACCAGCAGCACGATGGCCACAATCGTCCAGATACCAAACTGTCCCAGCACAAGCAGGTTGTAGAACTGGTTGATGAACAGGCCGATAACCCAAGCGAAGGCGCACTCGTAGCCGATGGCAATCGCGGTCCACTTGCCGGAATCCATCTGGTTGCGGATGGTGCCCATGGCGGCAAAGCACGGGGCGCACAGCAGGTTGAACGCTCCAAAGGCAACGCAAGCACCCATGGTGGGGAACATGCCGGCAAACGCGGTCCACAGGCTCGGGTCGGTCTCGCCCGCGTCGGCGACGGACAGCAGCGAGCCGGCGGTGGCGACAACGTTCTCCTTAGCGACAAGGCCAGAGACAGTCAGCGCGGTGGCCTGCCAGGTGCTAAAGCCGAGCGGGGCGAAGATCCAAGCGACCAGGTTGCCGAGCATGGCAAGCACGGAGTAGTCCATGAACTCCTCGGGGATGCCGTCCATCGCAGGCAGGAAGCCAAAGGAGCCGTTGTAGCTGCCAAAGTTGGACAGGAACCAAACCACGACAGTGGAGGCAAAGATGACCGTGCCGGCCTTCTTGATAAAGGCCCAGCAGCGCTCCCACACGTGCAGCGCCCAAGAGCGGATCGCCGGGAAGTGGTAGGCAGGAAGCTCCATAACGAACGGCGTCGGGCGGCCGGCGAAGAGCTTGGTCTTCTTGAGCATGAGGCCCGAAGCAATGACGGCAAAGACGCCCAGGAAGTAGAAGAGCGGGCTGATCCACGCGGCGGTGGTGGAAGAATCGCCGATGATGGAACCCATGAGCAGGGCGATGATCGGCAGCTTGGCGCCACAGGGAATGAACGTGGTGGTCATGACCGTCATGCGGCGGTCCTTCTCGTTCTCGATGGTCTTGGTAGCCATGACGCCGGGGACGCCGCAGCCCGAGGACACGAGCATGGGAATAAAGGACTTACCGGACAGGCCAAAGCGGCGGAACACGCGGTCCATGATGAAGGCGACACGGGCCATGTAGCCACAGTCCTCCAGGAAGGACAGCATGACGAACAGCAGGAACATCTGAGGCACAAAGCCAAAGATGGCACCCAGACCGCCGACGATACCGTCGCAGACCAGCGAATCAACCAGGCCACCGTCCTCGGTGCCGCCTGCCACAAGGGCGTCGTGCACCACGGTGGTGATGCCGGGGACATAGGGGCCGTACTGCGCCGGGTCGACCGAGTCGGCATTGTCGCCCGCAGCCTCGACAGCTGCGTCGTAGGCGTCGCGACCCTGACCGAGCACGTACCAACCGTCGGTACCGAAGAGCTGGTCGTTGGTGAAGTCGGTCACCGTGCCGCCCAAGGTAGAAACGGCGATGTAGTACACACAGAACATGATGACCACAAAGATCGGCAGGCCCAGGATACGGTTGGTAACCACGCGGTCGATCTTCTCGGAGGTGCTCATCTTGGCCGGAGCCTTAGTGAGGCACTCGTCAATGATGTGCGCGATGACGCCGTAACGCTCGCCGGTGATGATGGACTCGGCATCGTCGTCGCAATCCTGCTCGCACTGGGCGACCAGCTCCCCCACGCGAGCGGCCTTCTCCTTGGTGAGGTTGATGAGTTTGCAGGCGTCTGCATCACGCTCGAACAGCTTGACGGCGTAATAGCGGCGCTTGTTGGCGGGAACGCTCGCCGGAAGGTTGTTCTCGATGTGGTCTAGAACGTCCTCGATAGAAGAATCGAACTTGTGCTCCGGCACCTGGCCCTTGGAAGCAGCGGACTTCTTAACCTGCTCGAACAGCTCCTTGATGCCCTTGTTCTTAAGAGCGGAGATCATCATAACCGGGCAGCCGAGCTTCTTGGAGAGCTTGTCCGTGTCGATCTTGTCACCGTTCTTCTCGACCAAGTCGGCCATGTTGAGGGCAACGACCACGGGCAGGCCGGTCTCGATAACCTGAAGCGCCAGGTACAGGTTGCGCTCGAGGTTGGTGGCGTCGACCACCTGGACGACGACATCGGGCTCTCCGCTCATGAGGTAATCGCGCGAGCATTGTTCCTCGGGACTGTAGGGGGAAAGCGAGTAGATGCCGGGGAGGTCCGTAATGGTAACGTTCTTGTCGCTTAGGAGCTTGGCTTCCTTTTTCTCAACCGTGACGCCGGGCCAGTTGCCAACGTAGCCGTTGGCGCCGGTAATCAGGTTGAAAAGCGTGGTCTTGCCGCAGTTGGGGTTACCCGCCAGCGCGACATGGATCTGAGAATCCGCCATTCAATCCTTCTTCCTTGTGTGCCTGCGCTGCTTTCTCCGCGCAGGCTGGATAATGTGCTTCAAAGTTGCAGCATTAAGTTAGAAAAACCTAACTTTATCTGCAGAAATATGCGCCGCGAGTCCTTACTGAACCTCGACGACGGCGGCCTCCTCCTTGCGGATGGAAAGCTCGTAGCCGCGCACGTTGATCTCGACCGGATCACCGAGCGGTGCAACCTTCACGACCTTGAACGAAGTGCCCTTGATGAGCCCCAGGTCCATAAGGTGGCGGCGAAGCGCGCCCTCACCGTGAAGCTTGACGATGGTAGAGCTCTCGCCCACCTTAACGTCACCCAACGTCTTCATCCTCTTGTCCCCCTTTCGGTTTTTATCAAATGCTGCGAACTAACCGACGGTCATGATGTGCATGGCCACCTTGGAATCGATGCCAAAGCGTGCGCCCAGCACCGTGACGATGATATTGGCGCCACTCGAGCTCACCACGTGGATTTCGTTGCCCTCGACAAAGCCGAGGTCCTTGAGGTGGTGCTTCATGTCCTCATTGCCCTTTACACGAGACACGCGCACGGTTTCGCCCGCTTTTACCATCGAAAGCGGCATGGCCGGCATCTGCGGTCCGCAAGACATGAGTAGCTCCTAACGTCAGTTCGTCCTTAACATCGACGCGATAAAAGTTAACCACGTCTATGTTCGCTTTAGTAAACTAACACGTGGTTAACTTTTTGGAAAGGGTCCCCATTCAGATTTCGAAAAAGTTTCCTATACGAAACAAAACAAAAAGGCGCGGCAAAGAGCTGTCCTTTGCCGCGCCCCGTCATGCTTAGAGCGAGAGGTTTCTGATCGACGTAACGCAGGAAGCCTCGTCTACGCCCGAAACACGAAAGACGACGCTCTCGCCGCACTCACCATAGAGGGCCATGAGTCCCATGACATCGCGGCCATCCGTGTGGCGATCGCCGATGCTGACTGACACGTCGCTACGATGCTTGGCAATGATGTCATAGAGCAGCGCAACCGGGCGGGCATGTAATCCCAACGGATCTTTAATCGTCTTTGTAAACTCGACCATGTCCCCTCCCACGACATCGCACATTCGGCCGGCAAACCCAGCCACGTGGTAGTTATTGTACGTTACCGGCGCACCCCCGTCTCACAAAAAACGAGGGAAGGCACGCGTCCTTCCCTCGTTGCGGGCAATATGTAGCCACTCGCCTACATCAGGCGCAGGCTGACGTCCTTGAGCTGGGCGCCACTAACGGCACTCGGGGCGCCCGACATGAGGTCGGAGCCGCTGGCCGTCTTGGGGAACGCCATGACGTCGCGGATGGAGTCGGAACCGGTGAGCAGCATGCACACGCGGTCCAGGCCCAGAGCGAAACCGCCCATCGGGGGCGCACCAAACTTGTGGGCCTCCATGAGGAAGCCGAACTGCGACTCGGCGCGCTCCTCGGTAAAGCCCAGGAGCTTGAGCATGGACATCTGCATCTCGGCGTTGTGGATACGCATACCGCCACCGCCGGCCTCAAAGCCGTCCATGACAAAGTCGTAGGTGCAAGAACCGGCCGCCAGCGGGTCGGCCTCGATCTTGGCGATGTCGGTCTCGGTCGGCAGCGTGAAGGGCTGATGCTCGGCAGCGTAGGCCTTGCGGTCCTCATCCCAGTGGAACAGCGGGAAGTTGACGACCCACAGGAAGTCGTGGCCCTCACGCTTGATCTCGAGTGCGTTGGCCATGTGGGAACGCATGCCGCCCAGGATCTCGTCAGAGAGCAGGCGCGGGCCGGCGGCGAACATCACGAGGTCGCCAGGCTCGACGTCCATGCGCTCGCGCAGAGCAGCCATCTCCTCGTCCGAGAAGAACTTGACGATGGGGCTGTTGATGGAGCCGTCCTCGCGGAAGGCGATCCAGGCCAGGCCCTTGGCGCCAAACGTGGAGGCCACGCCGGCGAGCTTATCGATCTTGGCACGTGCCCAGGCACCGGCGCCCTTGGCGTTGATGGCCTTGACGACAGAGCCCTCCTCGTTCGCGGCAGTCGCAAAGACCTTGAACTTGGAGTTGGCAAAGATGTCGGTCAGGTCGACCAGGTGCATGCCATAGCGGGTATCGGGCTTGTCGGAGCCATAGGTGTCCATGGCATCCCAGTAGTTCATGCGGCGCAGCGGCGTGGGCATCTCGACGCCCATGCGACCGAAAGCATCGGCAAGAACCTCTTCGAGCGCGCTCATGACATCGTTCTGGTCCACGAAGGACATCTCGATATCGACCTGAGTGAACTCGGGCTGGCGGTCGGCACGCAGGTCCTCGTCGCGGAAGCACTTGGCAACCTGGTAGTAGCGCTCGACACCACCGACCATGAGCAGCTGCTTCAGGAGCTGCGGGGACTGCGGCAGGGCGTAGAAGTTACCCGGCTGGATGCGGCTGGGGACGATGAAGTCGCGGGCGCCCTCGGGCGTGGACTTGAACAGGGAGGGCGTCTCAACCTCCATGAACTCACGGTTGTGCAGCGCCTCGCGAATGGCAAAGGTGAAGTCGGAGCGCAGCTTGAGGTTGGCCATCATTTCGGGACGACGGAGGTCCAGATAGCGATAGCGCAGGCGGGTGTCCTCGCTGGTCTCGATGCCGTCCTCGATCTGGAACGGCGGGGTGACGGACGTATTGAGTACCTCGGCGTGGTCGGTCAGGACCTCGATCTCGCCGGTCGCGAGCTTGGTGTTGGTGGTCTCCTCGCCACGAGCGCGCACGACGCCGTGGATCTTGATGGGCCACTCGGGACGCATGGTCTCGGCGATCTTAAAGGCATCGCCGTCGGAGTGCTCGGGGTCGAAGGTGAGCTGCGTGATGCCCTCGCGGTCGCGAAGGTCACAGAAGATAAGGCCGCCGTGGTCGCGGCGACGGCTCACCCAACCGGTGAGGGTGACCTCTTCGCCCACGTTCTCGAAGCGAAGCTCGCCGCAGGTACGGGTGTGCATGGAATGCTCATCGATGGGACGGGTCTGGCTCATACCAGTGATCCTCCTTTATGGATCTGTGCCGCCCCGTGTCGTTCCGGGCGGCGTCGTACAGATTTGCCCAGCCTGCGTAAACCGCGCAGCCGGGCATGGCGTTCTATCTTATCGCACCCGCGTCGATGTGCCGCGAAAAAGTAGCTCTTGCCCAAAGACTTGACGGAGACGAAACAATTGACGCGGCCTGGCCGTCGCCCAAGCGCGCGGCGTGCGACAATGTGCCCCAATACAACCGCACTCGGAAAGGCCCGTCATGACCGCACGCCTCATCGTTATGGATATCGACTCCACGCTCATCAACCAGGAGGTCATCGACCTGTTGGGCGAGGAGGCCGGCGTGGGCGAGCAGGTAGCGCAGATCACCGAGCGCGCCATGCGCGGCGAGCTCGACTTTAAGCAGGCGCTCGAGGAACGCGTGGGGCTGCTTGCCGGCTTGGATGAGAGCGTATTCGAGCGCACCTTTGAGCGCGTGACGTTTACCCCCGGCGCGCTGGAGCTTGTGCGCTCGGCACACAGCAAGGGCTGGAAGGTCGGCGTGGTAAGCGGCGGCTTTCACGAGGTCGCCGACAAGATCGTGGCCGCCGCGGGCATCGACTTTTGCCTCGCTAACCGCCTGGAGGTCGTGGACGGCAAGCTCACCGGTAAGCTGGCGGCAGACATCGTGACCAAGGAGTCCAAGCTCATCCAGCTGCTGGATTGGGCGGTTGAGTGCGGTGTCGACATGGCCCACACCGTCGCGATCGGCGACGGCGCCAACGACATCCCCATGATTCAGGCCGCGGGCACGGGCATCGCGTTTTGCGCCAAGCCCAAGACGCGCGAGGCCGCCCCGTTTGCCATCGACGAGCGCAACCTGATGCTCGCCATGGACATCATCCTGCGCGACTAGCCGATCCGTCTAACAATTGAATCAGTCTGTCCTATAGTTTCCGAACAATTTTGTCTTAGTGTTCGGAAACATACCCTTTGAGTGCTAGACTTTGCGCCGTCGAAGGGAACATATATGGATAAGCGAGATCTTGAGCAGTTGCTGAGCGATGTTGCCGGCGGAGCAGTCGCCCCGGCAGACGCCCTCACGCGCATCCAGACGGCGTCAACCGCCGACCTGGGTTTTGCACAGCTCGATCTTTCGCGCGGGGTGCGCCAGGGAGCCGGCGAGGTTGTCTACGGCGCCGGTAAAACCGCCGAGCAGGTTGCCGCCATTATCGAAGCACTGCGCGATGCCGGCCAGGAGCGCATCCTGGTCACGCGCCTGGACGCCGAAAAGGCAGCCCGCACCTCGGAGCTCCTCGACAACGGCATCGACCTGGGATATGCCCCGGACGCACAGCTCGCCCTCGTGGGAGGCAAGCCCTCCCCCACCGGCAACGGACGCATCGTCGTCGCCTGCGCCGGCACGAGCGACCTGCCCGTCGCCGAAGAGGCGGCAGTGACGGCCGAGTTCTATGGCAACGAGGTCGATCGCCTCTACGACGTAGGTGTCGCCGGCCTGCACCGTCTGCTCGCGCATGCCGAGGAGCTTGCCCAGGCACAGGTGGTCATCGCCATCGCCGGCATGGAAGGCGCGCTGGCGAGCGTTGTCGGCGGCCTGGTGAGCTGTCCGGTCATTGCCGTTCCCACCAGCGTGGGCTACGGTGCGAGCTTTGGTGGCGTAGCCGCGCTGCTCGCCATGCTCAACTCCTGCGCCAGCGGCGTTTCGGTCGTCAATATCGACAATGGCTTTGGTGCCGCATACCAGGCAAGTCTTATCAATCATCTGAGCGCCGGCACACCCCGCGCCCGTTAAGGAGCATTCCATGTCTAACCATCAGCACACGCTTATCATCGATGGCACCTCGGGCATCAGCGGCGATATGACCGTCGCGGCCCTGCTCGACCTGGGCGCCAGCGAGGAGCACCTACGCGAACAGCTCGCCACGCTGCCGGTCGACGGCTTTTCGATCGCCGTGACGCGCGTAAACAAGCATGGCATCGACGCCTGCGATTTCGACGTCCAGCTTGCAGAGGGGCTCGAGAACCACGACCACGACATGGCCTGGCTCTACGGCAACGAAGCAGCTGCCGAGCACACGCACGAGCATGAGCACCACCATTATGATCATAGCGAGCACGAACACGAGCACTGCCACGAGCATGACCATGAGGGCCACGCCCATGAGCACGAGGATCATCACCACACCCACCACCATCATCACCGCTCGCTAGCCGACGTCACCGCCATCATCGATGGCTCGCAGCTATGCGATGGCGCCAAGCGTCGTGCCCTCGCCATTTTTTCCGTACTCGCTGCTGCCGAGGCCAAGGCTCACGGCAAAACGCCCGACACCGTCCTGTTTCACGAGGTGGGCGCCGTCGACTCCATCGTCGACGTCTGTTCTGTCGCCATCTGCCTCGACGACCTGGGTATTGAGGATATCGTGGTCGAGTCGCTCTCCGAGGGCCACGGAACCATCCGCTGCGCCCACGGCCTCATGCCCATTCCCGTCCCCGCTGTTGTCAACCTGTGCCAGGCAGGCAATATCGCCCTCACGCCTGCACCGGTCGCCGGCGAGCTCGTGACGCCGACGGGCGCCGCCATCGTCACCGCGCTGCGCACGTCCGACCAACTGCCCTCACGCTACCGCATCGAAGCCGTCGGCTACGGCGCCGGCAAACGCCCCTACGAAGGTTGCTCCGGTACGCTCCGCTGCCTGCTCGTTCACGCGGACGCATAGCCATGGATGCCCGCAAGGCAAAAAGCCGCGCTGCCATCGTTACGGCGTTCTCCGAGCTCCTGTGCGAGAAAGACTACGGCAAGATCACCGTCGGCGACATCATCGCTCGTGCCCACGTAGGTCGGGCCACGTTCTACGGGCTCTTCAAGAGCAAAGATGACCTGCTCGCTGAGCTCGTGCGCGATATCTGCACCCATGCCCTCGACGATGACGGTACGCCCCTCGATGACCCACTCGTACAGGTCGAGCATATCCTCAACAACCTCTGGAATCGTCGGCAGGGTGTACGGGCACTGGTAGCCGGCGCCGGCTCACGCGTCTTCGCCGACTGCTTACGCAAGACCATCATGTCACGAGCAGCCGAAACCATGCCCGTCGACCCCTCAGGCCCCGCCGGCACCATGGACCGAAGCTTCCTACTACACCACATAGCCTCAAGCTTTGTAGGAATGGTCCAATGGTGGGCCTGGCACAATTTCCAAGCAGATAAAGCCGACGTAGCCAAAGACTACCTCTCAGCCATAAAGCCCCTCTTCACCTAAGTAAGAAGCTCATCCCAAATCATCGACCCAACCCAGGGCTCCGCGCACCCCAAAGTGTCACTCGCGCCTCAACGCCCCCACCAGCAACAAGCCCCTCCCATCCAAATTCAGATATATATGTTGGGTTGCTTGCTCGAGCGCAGCAAAGACCCCGCAGCCGTCCGCATGGGGTAACTTCCCAGCGCACTCCGCAGGACGAAAGAACCCCCGCCGCACGAAGTGCGCAGCGGGGGTTCTTTCATGTCCGAGGACGCGCTGGGAAGTTACCCCATGCGGACGGCGGACAACCTATGTAGCCTCAGACTAGAACATGCCCAAGAAACCATGCACAAACAGCGCAGCCAGAGCAGCGCCGACAAACGGAGCGATGCCAGGAACGAGCAGGCCGTACTTCCAGTTGTTGTCAGCCTTGTTCTTGATCGGCAGCACCTGATAGGCCATACGAGGACCAAGGTCACGTGCCTGGTTCATGGCGAAGCCGGTGATGCCGCCCATGCCCATGCCAACGGCCCAAACGATCAGGCCGACGCAGATAGCGAGCATCAAAACGTTCTCGCCAGCGCGGCTAGCGGCAGCAAGGATGGCGCTGATGAACACAAAGGTGCAGATAGCCTCGCAGAAGAAGTTACGGGCATAGTTGGTGCCCTCGGTGGTGGGGTTGGTCGAGAAGATGTTGCGCTGGGCAATGGGATCGACGACACCATCGGAAGCCTTGAACTCATCGGCATACATAAGCCAAGCGATTACGGCACCCGCAAAGCCGCCGAGCATATCGGCAATCATGAAGGGGATGCAGCTGCTCCACGGCACCAGGCCGACGATGCACTGGGCAAGCACCATGGCGGGGTTCATGCACACGGCGCCGCCAAAGATAAACAGGGCGACCGAGATGCCAAAAGACCAGGTGGTGATGGCAAACATATGGCCGGAGCCCTGATACTTGGTGCCCTTGAGCACGGTATCGCAGTGCACGCCCACGCCAAAGATGATCATGAGGGCCGTTGCGCCGAATTCGCAGAGGAGTTTGGTAAGCATAAAACCTTATCTTTCTTGTCGGTTATAAACGATTCGTTTGGGCCACGCACTAGTGCTGCGCGACGACAACGCCCAGGCCATCGGGAATGACGGCAACCTTGGCATCGGCACCCTTCATCTCAAAGGCGAGCTTGAGCGCCTCCTCGATAGTGTTGACCGGCGTCATGTGCATATCCTTGAGCATCTGGTGATCGCACAGGTCGGTGACCATGATCACAGGGTGGTGCGCCAGGATGCGGGCAAAGATCTGGCTCGTCCACTGATCGGGCAGGGTCTCGTCCTTAGGACGGTCGATGCAGGCGCGCTCAAACTCTGCCGGATCGTTGTCGGCGATGTTGTGATAGAAGCCCTCGCCACCGTGACCGTCAGCGCAACCGGCAACGTCGATGATCACACCGCCCTCGGGAAGCGTGGCCTCGGCAGAGCACATGCCCTTCACGGCCTGGTAGATGTTCTGATCGAGCGGGTAACCGCCGTTGGTGGTGATGGCAATCTCGCACTCGACGGGCTCAACGCCGGCAAGGCTCTTCACGAACTCGCAGCCAGCCTCGTGTGCCTTGTGAATGTCGCCGGCAAAGGAACCAATGACCTCGTGCTTACCGTTGAGCACCACATTGAGCACAAAGGCAAGGTGAGCCATCTCGGCAGCGGCAAACATGTCCTCGCTCACGTGGTTGTGGCACAGGTTGCCAGCGCGCGAATGAGAATCGTTCACAAACTGGCCGTTGTGGTTGTACATGATGGTCTTGTAGCTGGCGATGCCAGGCAGGACGGACTTGCGGCTGCCAGAGAAGCCGGCAAAGAAATGCGGCTCAATAAAGCCCTCGGCAAGCAGCAGATCGCAATCGGCAGCAATCTTGTTGATGATGCACTCGCCACCAGAAGGCAGGGTGCCGATCCTTTTCATCATGCTGTCATCAGTCGCGACGTGCATAACGATTTCCTCGTTGGCAACGATCTCCTCGCCGTACTTGTTGACGAGCTCCTCGTGCGTCGACGGACGATGCATACCCGTAGCAACCAGAATACGCACGCGAGCCTCGGGCGCAGCGGAGTGGATGTGATGCAGCAGAATAGGCATCGTCACACGCGAGGGAACGGGACGCGTATGATCGGAGCTAATAATGACAATATCCTTCTTGCCAGCACAAAGCTCCTCGAGCGAAGGCGAGCCATAAGGGTTGGCAAGCGACTCCTCTACCAGCTCTTCCTGCGATTTTGTAGTCTTAAACTCGTTTTGATGACCTTCCATCACACCCGCGAAGTTCTTATCCTCGAGCTCCAGATGCAGCGTCTTGTGGTCAAACGGCAGTTCACATTCAAACAACGACGAGCGCCCTCTTCCTTTCAACTGACACACTAGTTAAACCGTTGGAAGGATACGCCGCTCACCGAAAAACTCCACCGTCCACCGACTCATTAACACAACGTTCATATTTGACCCACAACAAAACGGCCACGACCCCAAACGGGACCGCGGCCGCTACAGTCATAAGGCGAGAAGCGCCAAATGCGCCACCGGGATAGACCCCATCCAAAACGCGCGAAGCGCACCAATATTCCCCCAGCAGTAATCCGCCGAAGACCGGACATCGCAGGGCCTGCCATCAGTTTACTTTTAGGCACACTCCGCAGGACGCAAGAAGCCCTCACCGCACTCCACATTAAGCGCGAAGCGCACTTTTTTCATCAGCTTTAATCCCTGAAGACCGAGGACGAAGGGGCCCGATGGATTTCCCTCTGAATGCATTCCGCAGCACGAAGCCCCCTTATCCGCAGCTCCGAAGGAGCAGGATAAGGGGGCTTCAAGTGCGAGGACGCATTCAGAGGGAAACCCATCGGGCCCCGGTGAGAGCCACAGGGCTATCGATTACCCCGTGTTCTGCAGTCCTGCCGAGACGCCGGTCACAGTCGAAAGAATCAGGCTCATGTACTCGGCCTTCTTCTCCTCGGCCATCTCGTCCTGGTTCATACGCACCTCGCGAAGGGCGCGGACCTGGGCGATGGACAGGGCGTCGACGTAGGGGTTGCGCACGCGGACGGCGCAACCGAGCACGCGGCGGCGCTGCAGCGGCCACTCGTCACCGACGATGGCAAGGACCCACTTACGCGTGAGCTGCATCTCGGTGAAGACCTTCTCGGACAGATCCTGGCGATCGCCCAGGTGCAGATACATCTTGGCGATGCGCTGGTCAGTCTTGGCGATCGACATCTCGATGTTGTCGATAAAGGTACGGAAGAACGGCCACTCCTGGTAGGCAGCCTTAAGCTGGTCAAGATCGCCCAACTGCTCGCAGGCGGTGCCCAGGCCGTACCAAGCGGCCAGATTGATGCGCGCCTGGCTCCAGCTGAAGATCCACGGAATGGTACGCAGGTCGTCGAGCGACTTGGCGCCCAAGCCGCGCTTGGCGGGACGCGAGCCAATCGGCAGCAGACCGACCTCGGTCAGCGGCGTCACGGTCGAGAACCACGGTGTAAAGTCCTCGGTGTTCAGCAGGTCCAGATAGCGCTCGTGGCTTGCGGCGTTAAGCTTCTCGGCCATATCCCAGAACTTCTGCGTGGTCTCGGTGTTGGTCTTCTCGACACTCGGGGCCGACTGCAAAAGCGTTGCGGCGGCAACGGACTCAACATGGCGCTGAGCCAGCGTGCGGTTGCCGTAACGGGCAAAGATGACCTCGCCCTGCTCGGTGAGCTTAAAGAAGCAGTTGACCGAACCCTTGGGCTGCGCCAGCACGGCCTTGTTGGCCGGGCCGCCGCCACGGCCCACGGCACCGCCGCGACCGTGCATGAGCACCAGGTCGATATCGTTCTTCTCGGCCCACTTGGCAATGCGCTCCTGCGCGGAGTGCAGCGCGAGCATGGCCGTGGTAGGACCGGCATCCTTGGAGGAGTCGGAATAGCCCAGCATGACCTCCATGCGGCGGTTGGTCTGGGCAAGGCGCTTTTGCACCACAGGCAGCGTAAGCATCTGGTCGAGCACGTCGACGCAGCCCTCGAGGTCCTCGAGCTGCTCGAACAGCGGGATCACGTCGAGCTCGGGGACATCCTCCTCGTGTGCAAAGGACAGGTGGGCAAGCTCAAAGACGTCGGCCACATGCTGGGCGCTCTTGGTAAACGAGATGATGTAGCGGTGCGCCATCTTCTTGCCGTAGCGCTTTTGGATGGAACCGATAGCGCGGAAGGTATCGATGACCTCGCGCGTCATGGGCTGCAGGTCGCCATGGATACCGTTCTCGTGGATATCCTTGAGGGCGCGGGCGTGCACCACGGAGTGCTGACGGAACTCCATCTCGACCATATGGAAGCCGAAGGACTCGACCTGCCAGATGATGGTTTGGACCGGACCGTAGGCGGCACGGACGGCACCGCAGGCAGCAAGCGAACGCTGGACGACGCGCAGGTCATCCAGGAACTCGTCGGCGCTGTGGTACATGGTGTCGGTGATGCGGCGCACGGTGGCGTTCAGGCGGTCGGCCATGACGAGCATGACGGCGCGATGCGGCTCGTGCTCGGAGATCAGCTCGGCGCGGGCCGTGTAACGAGGGCTCATCTCGACCTGATGGTTCCACAGGTTAATGAGCTCGGCAGAAGGCTTGCTGTAGGTGGCCTCGAGCGTGAGGTTGTGGCCGATGCGGCGGCACTTGTCCTCGAGCTTGAGCACCATGTGGGTGAAGTACTTGGCGGCGACCTCGCGGCTCACCTTGGCGGTAACGTTGGGGTTGCCGTCACGGTCGGAACCGATCCAGCTGCCGGGGTGGAAGAACGCCGGGCACAGCGGCGGCACGGTGCCGGCCTTGTCGCCCAGCAGCCAGTCGTCAAAGCGACGGTAGATGACGGGGATAACGTCGAACAGCGTGTTATCGAAGATGTCGATGATGGTATCGGCTTCCTCGACCGGCGTGGGCTTCTTTAACGCGATGGGGCTCGTGCGTACCAGGGCGTCGATCTCTTGCAGCATATGGCGCTCGTTCTCCACCAGGTCGGAGCCGCCCAGACGCGGACGCTCCTCCAGCAGGTTGGAGATACGGCGAATCTTGCCCTCGACGGCCTTACGACGGGCCTCGGTGGGATGTGCGGTAAAGACAGGGTGGAACTCGAGCTTGCCGAGCAGCTCATTGGCACCCTCGACGCCCATCTCGTTTACCAACTGGTGATAGGCGACGGTGAGTTCGTTGGCGGGATCGACCTCGGTATCGGTCGATGCGCCGGCCTCGCGCTCGCGCAGCTGCGCCACACGGTAGTTCTCCTCCGACAGGTTTGCCAAGTGGAAGAAGCTCGTAAAGGCGCGAACGATGACCTGCTGCTTATCAAGCGGCAGGCTGTCAATCAAATCGACGACTTCGCGAAACGCCACGGCGGTGGGCTCGTCGGCAGTGGGCACGCCCTGTTCGTCAACGGACTCGTCGGCAGCGCGGCTACCGGGGTTGCCAGCATTGACCACAATCTCGGCTGTCAAAATCTTGTCGAACAGGTCCGCGATCTCGGGATCATACTCGCTAAGCACACGACGTTCCAGGCGCAGGAACAGCGCCAGATTATCGCGCAGCTCCTCGGGGATCTCGATCTCGGCGAGACGCTCCCTGGACTCGGCATTCGAGCCGATTCGGTTAACGAGGCGGTTGACCACGGCAGCGACGCGCGCCGCGGCTTCGGGTACAGACTGGTTGCTTAGGTTCTCAGCCACGTTTCCTCCCATTCCTCCTTCTATGCACGTAACATGCGGTATTCATTATAGGCGCTTGAGAAATACTTTCGACACTGATTGCGCTTTACCACACAAAAGTATTTTCTGCATTGCAAGGGTTTTTACCCCAAATGGTCGTATTTCTCGGTGGGCGGCATACGTAAACGGGGGCATTCCGCATAAAAGCGAAACACCCCCGTAACAATCGCTCTCCATGAGCAGGGCACGTTAGCAGGCCCGCAGCTCAAAAAGATGCGCTACAGGCGCTCGCGAACCGCCTCGACCACATTGGCCAGATCGACGAGAACCTCGTCATGGCTCTGCATGTCGCGCACCTTGACCTTGCCGGCGGCAAGCTCGTCGCCGCCCAAGACCAAAATGAGCTTGGCGCCCACCTTGTCGGCCTGCTTAAACTGAGCCTTGAGCGAACGGCCCTGGTAGTCGGCCTCGGTCACGATACCTGCAGCGCGAAGCTCCTGCGTAATGGCGAAGACGTTCTGGCGCAACTCCTTGCCGGCGTTGGCGACGTAGACGCACGGGGCCTCATCGGCACCCAGGTCGCCGCCAAAGGCCTGTAGGGCCAGCAGGGCGCGCTCAAAACCGACGGCGAAGCCGACGCCGGCCGTAGGCTTGCCGCCCTCGAGCTCGACCAGGCCGTCGTAGCGGCCGCCGCCGCCGATGGAGCCGACGCCGGCGCCAGGGGCCTCGACCTCAAAGACGGTACGGGTGTAGTAGTCCAGGCCGCGCACCAAGGTGGGATCCTCGACATACTCGATACCGGCGGCATCCAGATAGCGCTTGACCTGCTCGTAGTGCTCGCGGCACTCGTCGCACAGGTTGTCACCCATCAGCGGAGCCTCGGCCATGATCTCGCGGCAATGGTCGTTCTTGCAGTCGAAGGCGCGCAGCGGGTTAAGCTCGGCGCGCTCGCGGCACTCGTCGCACATCTCGTCGGCGTGGTCGAGAATGAACTGCTTAACCTGCTCGCGATAGGCCGGACGGCACTGGGGATCGCCCATCGAGTTAATGAGCAGACGGAGCTTGGAAAGATCGAAGCCCAGACGCTTGTAGAACTCCATGAGCATGATGATGCACTCGGCGTCTGCCGCCGGATCGGGAGCGCCGAGCCACTCGATGCCCACCTGATGGAACTGGCGCAGGCGGCCCTTCTGGGGACGCTCGCCGCGGAACATGGCCTCGGCGTAGTAAGCCTTAAACGGCGTGGAACCCTGGGGCACCAGGTTGTTCTCCACGACGGCGCGCACCACACCGGCCGTGCCCTCGGGACGAAGGGCCAGGCGCTGCTTGGGCTTAAGCTTGGTGTCGGTGCCCTCGGTAAAGACGCGCTCCAGGTTGGCGCCGCTAAACACGCGGAACATCTCCTTGCGCACGACGTCGGTCGACTGGCCGATACCGTGGACAAACACGTCAACCTGCTCGATCGCGGGCGTCTCGATGGGCTTAAAGCCAAACGGCTCGAATACGCTGGCCGCAATCTGCTGCATCTTTTGCCAGGCGCGCATCTCGGCGCCGATAAGGTCGCGGGTTCCCTCCGCCTTCTGTGCCTGCATGGGCAAACGCCTTTCTTTTGTATCGCGTCATAGGTAGTGGACATTATACGGCACAAAGCAGCAACGCGGCGGCGCGTCTGACCGAACGAGGGTATGGGGACTCGTTCGGCCAGATGCGCCGCCGCTATTTGTGATCCCTTTTCCTCCGTCCCCTTCGGGTCACATGATCTGCTGGGGACGGAGGAAAACGGATCATTTCGTAGGCCCGTGGCCGCCTTGGAAACCGAATGATGGTACGAGCATCCATTCGGCTTCCAGGGCGGCCACAAACAGAACGGGGCAAACAGAAAAGAGCACGTAGACCTGCCACAGTTCACCGACAAGGCTCATGCCGGCAAGAACGGCAGAGGTGGCGATTACAGTGAGGGAGCCCAAAACGCGACCGCTTACTTTATCGGCAACATGACCGATCACAAGTGAGCCGATAACGCTCACCACGGTGGAGATGGCGTTGGAGATGTTGTACTGCGCAAGCGTGATGCCCAGGTCGCTGACGACGAGCGGCTGAAACAGGCTCATGCAGTTAACGAAAATCGTGTAACACGTGGCCATGATGACAAAGCCGGAAGCCACCACGAGCCAGCCGGGGAAGAACTTACGCTGCTGGGACATACTGCTCCTTTTTAAACAAACGAGTAGCAAGATTGGGCGCTACCGGTGGTCGGCGATGTAGCCCAAAGCGACTGCCGCATAAGCCGCGGCACCAAGTGGCAGCTCGGCATCGCTAAAGCGCGCCTTGGGATGATGCTGGGCAAAGTGTTCGTCCGTATCGGTCACAGCCGCGCCGATCGTAAAGTATGCGCTCGGTATCTCACTCGAGATAAGCGCAAAGTCCTCGCTCGCCATGGCATGGAACAGCGGCAAGAAGGCGGCCTTGGGCAGCGTCGCACCCACGTAGCCAAGCGAAGCCTGGGTCACGTCGTCATCGAGCACGAGCGGGGGAACATCCGAGAGCGTCTCGATGGTGGCCGAAGTGCGATACGTTGCGGCCACGCCGTTGACGACCTCGGCGATACGCTCCTTGAGGTGCTCCATGAGCTCGACGTCGAAGCCGCGCAGCGTGCCTTCGAGCACGCAGGTATCCGGGATGACGTTGGCCGCTTGGCCACCGGCAAACTTACCCACGGTCAGTGCGACCTCCTTGGCGGCCGGCACCTCGCGAGCGATGAGCTCCTGAAGCGCCAGGTGCACATGGACGCCGGTCGTGATGGGGTCGATGCAGATCTCGGGGCTCGAGCCATGGCCGCCCTTGCCCTGCAGCGTGATGCGGAAACCATACACGCCCGAAAGCGCCGGGCTCCCATAGAGCACCAGGCCGAGCGGCGATTGGCTGTTAACGTGCATGGCAAAGGCCGCCTGAGGGCGCGGGTTCTGCAGCAGACCGTCGGCGATGGCGGCGCGGGCACCCTCAAAGGTTTCCTCGCCCGGCTGGAACAGCAACTTAACCGTAGCGTTGGCATCAACAAGCTCTGCCTCGCGCGCTTTGAGCATACGAGCCGCACCAAGCAGCGCCGTCGCGTGCATATCGTGACCGCAAGCGTGCATGCAGCCGTTGGTAGATGCAAAGGGCTCGCCGGATTCCTCGGCAACGGGCAGGGCGTCCATGTCGCCACGAAGCATGATGACCGTACCGGCCTGCTCATTCGTGCAGATGCCATTGCCTTGGGCCGCGGCGGCACCGGCGCCGACAAGGCCCACAACGCAGGAACCATCGACGAGCGTAGCAAATGGGATGTCCATCTCGGTCAGGCGCGCTTGGATATACGTAGAGGTCTGCGGGAGGCTATTACCCAGCTCGGGCATCTGATGTAAATCGTGTCGCCACGCAGCGAGCTCATCTGCAAAAGCCTGAGCTTCTGCAACAAGACCGTCACCGATAGCGGTCTGCGCCGCCGCGGTGGCCTTGGGCGCTGGTTGCGGTTGAAGATCGGACAGTGCTGGTGCCATAGATGCCCTCCAGTAACGTTTTTGCAGCAAGCACTTTGATAGCGTAAAGTGCAAGGTACTACTTTAAGGGCGACGCATAAAAAATGCCGCCCCGGGAGGCGGCGCAACAAATTGTTTACAATTGCGGGCGCGGTTTTCGGCGCAAAAAATCGAAATGTGTCTCGCTCAAGATGATCGACAAGAAGATGAGGACGAAGCCGGCGAGCAGACGCGAAGTGAGCGCCTCCCCCATCAGCAGCACCGAAAACAACACGCCCGAGGGGGACTCCATCGATAGGAGCAATGAGCCCGTCGAGGCCGGGACGTGCGCCAAGCCGACGTTTTGGATGAGCAGCGCCACGCACGTGCAGCCCACCGAGAGAAAGGCCATCACGCCGATAAAGCTCGGCGTCCACACGGACAGAGGCGCTTGGGTCTCGAATAGCAGCGACGAGATAAGGCTCAAGACGCCATTGCCCACAAACATCCAAAACGTGATGACGTTGATGTCCATTTTGCGACCGTACTTGGCGGTCACCGCCATCTGAATGGCAAAGAAAACCGCACCGCCCAGCGTGATGGCATCACCGATGTTGAACTCGACGCTATCGAGCGCCACCAGGCCAATGCCCGCCAGACAGAGCAATGCGGCGCCCAAGTTGTAGCGAGTGAGCTTTTCGCCGCTTAGGAAATAGCTCGCGAACGGAACCAGAATGCAATAGGTGCCCGTCAAAAAAGCGTTCTTACCCGCCGTGGTCTGAGCCAGACCGACCGTCTGCAAAGCATAAGCTGCCCACATGAGCGCGCCCATGCTCAGACCAACAATCAGATTGCGAGCGTTAAGGTGGGCGGCGATGCGCTTGCGAAAGATAACAAGCATGACCAGCGCTGCGGGAAGAAAACGAATATAGAGCAGTTCGAACACCGGAATGGTGTCGAGCGCGTCCTTCATAGTGGTAAAGGAGTAGCCCCAGATAATCGCCACCGAAAGCAGTAGAACTTTCCAGAACAACGGCGAACGAGCACCGGCACCACGGGAGTTGCCGCCCGCACCCAGGTCCTCGCGAGCAACAGGGCTATCGGGCATGTTTTCAATTTCGTTGGCAGCGTATTGGGCCATGGAACATCCTCACACTCAAACTGGGCGTGGTGTCCGCACGCGTATGGCTGCGTGCCGCCTCATGGTCAAATAAAAACGGGACGCGCCGGACCCCCGGCACGCCCCGCTACTGTAGCAACAACCAGCGCTGCGCCGCAATCCAGCCCGCTAAAGTATCGAGCAGGAAAGCCTCGATGTTCCGGCAACGCCACATTGCTGCGCTAAATCAATTTGGTTGATTCCAGCTTTTCGATGATCCAATCGTTGGCTTTGATGACTGGACGGCGGAAGACCACACCCAGGGCCAGCGACGGAATCAGATAGCTCGCCAGAATACCCAGCTCAATCCAGTACTCCATATGGTAGGCACCGGCCATGGCGGCATGCATGGCGTTGATGCCGTGGGTAAACGGCAGGAACGGATATATCGCCTGGAACACGGGGCCGGTCATCTCGATGGGGAACGTGCCGCCCGAACCGCCGACCTGCATGACCAGCAACACGACGGCAAGCGCCTTGCCGATATCGCCAAACGAAACCGTAAGCGTATAGACGATATTGGAGAACACAAGACTCGCGATCCAGCCCGCCAGCACAAATTGCAGCGGGTTGTCGCACTGGATGCCAAAGAATAGGATGTCACCCGCGCACACGAGCGTTGCCTGCAGCAGTGCCAGACCGCCAAAGAACAGGTAACGACCCAGGTAGATCTCGTGCAGGCGCACGGGGATAAGCTCGTTGATAAGCTCATCGTCAACCGACACCTTCATCATGGCCGCCAGCACGATCGAACCGACCCAGAGCGACAAAATCGTGTAGAACGGCGCCATGGCAGAGCCGTAATTGCGAATCGGATAGACCGGCTTGCGGTCGAGCGCGACGGGGCCGGAAAGCGACGCGGCCAAACCCTCGGGGTCGTTGCCGATCATTGTCTTGATCGTGGCCAGATCGTCCGACATAAGGGCGCCGTCAAGCTCGTCCTTAAACGCGCCGATCTTGTCCGATGCCTCACCCAGCTGATCGGAAGCTTTGTTGACCAGCCTTGCGGCTTTGGACAGACCCTTTGCCAGCGAGCCGGACGCATCGGTCAGTCCTGCAACGGCGCTATCCAGATCGCTTGAAATACCATTCAGTGAATCCAGAACCCCCGAGACGGTCTTCTTGAGCTCCTTGGCCTTAACCGAGAACGTGGAATCGTAATCGGATTTGGCACCCGCGATGCCGGCCTTGGCATCGGCGATGGCCTGATCGACCTCGGCACGCGAGCTGTTGACCTCGGCCATGCTGTCGGAAAGAGACTTCGCGGTCGCCTTCAGGTCCTTCTCATTATTGCGGTACTCAACGGCGATTCTGCCCAGCGACGTCGCAGCGGACTTGAGGCCGTCCTTCAAATTCTCATCCCTCACCTGGTCGGCAAAGCTGCGGAGCTGATCGGCCATCGCATCGATATCCTTGGCGCGCGCATTGAGGGCCGCAGCGGCATCGTTGAGTTGGGACACCGTAAGGTCGACATGCCGGTTCGCGGCATCGAACGCCTTCGCGAGCTCGGCAGACACATTGTCGAACGAACCCGCACTTCCATCGATCGCGGCATCGATGGCATCGTTTGCCGCCTTAAGCGCTTCTTTGGAATCATCGATACCGCTCTTGGCATGCTCCATCAGCTGCTTAGTCGACTCATCGACCGTGCCCGTCTGCTTGAGCATACCGCCCGCCGACGTCAGCGAATCGGACGTGGAACTCAAAATGCCCGCCAGCGACGTTGCGCTGGCCTGAACGTCTTGCAGATCCTCGACCGAATCGCCCAGCGTCGAGGACAGGTTGGCGATAAAGTTGTTCACCTGGTCGGTGCTCATGTAGTCGAGCAGGCTGGACACGGTTTTAAGACCGATAGCCGTAATGGTTTCGGTAAAGGTCTCGTTGACCTGACTCTGGACGGCGCTCGAGCCCTTCTCGGTCACGATCTGAGCAATGGCATTTGCCTTCTGGTTCTCGTAGAACTCGATATCGGCATGCTTCACATCGGTCGAGAAGAGCGTCATCATATCGGCACTAAACGTCTTGGGGATGACGACAGCCGCATAGTATGCGCCCGATTTGACGCCCTCGATGGCCTTTTCTCGATTGTTGAGCACAACCCAATCGAAGCTCTCGTTGCCGCGCAGGGTGGCGGTCACGTTTTCGCCCACGTTGACCTCGACAGGGATCAGATCGCTCTCGTAACCCTCATCGGTGTTGACCACGGCGATCTTAAGATTGCCGGTGTTGCCGTACGGATCCCAGCTGCCGGCGATATTAAACCACGCGTACAGGCACGGTACGATAACGAGGCCCATCACGACAACCAAGCCGATTACGGAGCGAGACACGTTTTGGACATCGCGTTTAAACAGATGCAGGATGTTCTTCATTTATGCCTCACCTCCTTTGGAGTGCTTGCCGAGCGGGGCGTTCTTTTCATTCATCACAAACGTGTCATCCCCGTTCTCGGGCACATGGACCGCATCGCGATGACCGCATTGGCTGACAGTCTGAGTCTTGGGTTCAGACCCCCGCTCGCTCGCATTCAAGCCGAACATGTGACGAGCGGCCGGAATGGCGGCCGTGTGCTCGCGCATCTCGCGACGCAGGTCCTCATCCGAAAGCGCCGAGATGCGCATCTGGGTGTTGAGGCTCGCGCGGATGTACTCGATGTTGATGAGCCAGCCGCAGATGGCAATGACCGAGATAATCCAGATGACCAGCAGAATGATCTTGCCATTGTTGTCGATATCGAGAACCGTCGACAGAACGAAGAGCAGCACCTGCACGCCGACTACAGCGGCGAAACCGCCCTTGATGTAGTACGGGTAGCGATGTTCAAAGGCGACCGCATGATCGAGCAGTTCGCGACGGTACGAATCGGAATCGAGCATGACACGCATGGCCGTGCGCAGCGAGTAGCGCTGGCGCGGCAGGTCATTGGACTCGCAGATCATCAGACCCGTCGTGGAAAGCTGCTTATCGAAGAGCAGGTTGAGGTTGAGCAGCAGCGGACGCAGTTGCAGGCCGATAAAGAGCGCCACGATCAAGAACACGCCCAGAATGCACAGGTTAAACAGGTAGTTGAACGAGTACATGCCGCCGACCGTCTCGCGCAGCAGATTGATGCCGTAGGTAAAGGGCAGCAGCGGGTGCAGCCACTGGAAGAAGCCGGGCATCATCTCGATGGGGTACATACCCGATGACCCCGGAATCTGCACGATAACCAGAATGACGCCGATTGCCTTACCGATGTGCTTAAACGTAGTGGACAGCGCGTAAATGATGTTGACGTACGTAAACGAGATGGCGATGCCGCCCAGCACAAAGAGCAGCGGATTGACGCACTGCACGCCAATGACCAGATCGCCCACCGTAACGATGATGGCCTGGAACGCGCCCAGGATCACCATCAGCAGCCAGCGACCAAAGTAGCCCTGACGCGCGGTAAAGCTGCCGATGCCTTCGCGGTCGACCTCGAGCTTGTAGATGGCGATGAGCACATAGCCGCCCACCCACAGCGCCAGATTGGTGTAGAAAGGAGCAATGCCCGAGCCGAAGCTCTTGACCGGGTAAATTGACTTTGAGGTCAGCTCGACCGGAGATGCCATAAAATCTGCGACGTCATTGACATCGACGCCCATCAGATCAGCTAGCTCGCCCATGGACTCGGACGTCTGCAGGGCCGCGATGTCGTTGGCGGCGGTTGCAAGCTTGTCCTGAACCTTGGCAAGCGAAGAATCGGTCTGGGCCAGCGTGGTCTTGGCCTGCTTGAGCGTGGCGTCAAGCTGCGCCAGCGTGCCACGCGCGCTCGCAATCGTGGGGGTCATACCTGACACAATGCCGGTCAAATCGCCCGAAACGGCGGCAAAGGAGTCCAGCGCGCTCGAAGCCTTCGGCAGCGCGTTCTGCCCCAGATCAGTCTGAGCCTGACCGAGGTTAGCCGTACCGGTCTTAATTGCCGCGTTGAGTACCTTGCTCGCGTTCGAGATTGCCGTAGCGTCTTTTGCCATGGCGCTCGACTGTGCAGAGAGGCCATCCTTGATGCTCTGCAGCTTCTGGTTTTGCTCGCGAAGCGAATCAATGGTCGATACAATGCGCGCGTCAATTTCCTCGGAACCTGTCGACGTGTCATTGACGAGAATCTCCAAGTGCCCGATAACGGCCTTATTGTGATCGATCGTCGCTTGGAGAGACTCGAGCGAGTTGTCGATGCGGGTGGTCGTAGATGTGACCGTACCCGTCAGCTTGCCAATCGCAGCGTTCGCGGAGGCTGACGTCTTGGTGAGTGCAAGGCTGCCCTCCGAAAGTGCCTTGGAGAGCGAGGTGATGGACTTGCCAGCCGTGGTGCGAGCTTCGCCCAGCAGATCATTACCCTGAGCGATTGCCTGCGTTAGCGAAGGCGCCTGTCCCTGCAGGCCCGCCAACGCAGCATCGGCCGAAGCAATCGAGCTGCTTGTCTTGTCGATGGCGGTGTTCATATCGCCGATGGAATCACGTACTTCGCCCAGGGTATCAGACGCTTCGGACACCGAACCAGCCAGCGAATCCTGGGTCTGGGTCGCTTTGTCCTTTAAATCGACTCCGGCATCTTTCGCGATTCCGGCAACAGTCTCGCCCACCGTAGAGACAAATTCCGAGTTGATCTGCTCCTCGATGGTATTGGCGCCAGTGTCGGTGACCTTGGGCGCAATAGCGCTCTTCTTCTCATTGACGTAGTACGTAAGCTTGGGCTGATGGTAGTTGCCGTCGAGCATTGAGACAAGATTGTCAGAGAAGTTCTTGGGGATCACGATGGCAGCGTAATATTCACCGCTCTCGACGCCCTCTTTGGCATCGGCGGCCGAATCGACGAAGGTCCAGCCCAGCTGATCGTTCTCTTTGAGCTGGTCGACAACCTTGTCGCCCGCATTGAGCTCGCCCACCAGGTCGTTTTGAGTTCCTTGGTCATTGTTGGCGATGGCAATCTTGATGCCCTGGGTGTTTCCGTACGGATCCCAGTTTGCCACGATGTTGTACCAGGCATATAGCGAGGGAATGACACACACGCCCAGGGTAACCACCAAGGCGACGGGGTTCATAAGCAATCGCTTAATGTCGCGCTTAAATATCGCAAAGGAGACCTTTGCGTTGGATAGTTTGCTGCCGAGACTCACGCTTGGACCATCCATCCTGTCGTTGAATCGAATCGTACTATCGACAACCATTGTACGTAGGCGCTTTAGTGTCTCACGGCACAATGGTGCTGAGTTTTGCGGGTAGCAATATACTACGAAGATGAGTTAGCGTACAGATGTACAGTATCTTTAATTTCAGCAGGTCACAAAACCACAACCCGCACAAATTAGCAATCCGAATAGTCGTTGGGGACGTTCTTAAACGACTAGTCAAACAAGAACGTCCCCAACGACTAGTCATTTAAGAACGTCCCCAATGACTACAATGAACTGCACCCCAAAACTTGGACGGCTTAAATAAGAACTACGCCGCAAGGGGCTGGTTCCGGAACTCCTCCGGGGTCAACCCCTTCAGTTTAACCTGCCTTCGCCTCGTGTTCCAATGGGCGACGTACGCGTCCAGGTCCGCCTTGAAGGACTCGAAGTCGGGCCATGTCCTTCCCCG
>JAGZPG010000016.1:0-46071 GCA_018382775.1 Collinsella sp.
CGGAGCCAGTCGCGTAGTACCAGGTCCCGCCGTCGAGGACCCATCCGGTCGCCATCGCGCCGGAGGCGTTGAACCAGTACATGGAGCCGTTGCACTCGTAGAGCCCGGTGGCCATTACACCGCCCGCGTCGGGGTCGAGCCAATACCAGGCTCCGCCCTGGCGCAACCATCCGGTATACGCTTTGCCGTCAGAGGTTGCGTAATACCAAGTGCCCTCTTTTAACTGCCAGTAATAAAGAGAGACATCAACATACGCGTAATTCATATCAACATTTCCGCTAATACCAGAAACTTTTCCGCGGCTTGTATACTGCCAAAAGCTGTAACTGGCGGTATAGTGACATTGGGAGTTGTATTGAGCAATCCAATGATCCCAAGAACCGCTCTTAAATACAGGGTCGGTCAATATATTGTTAAACCAATTTAGGTTTGCATAAATGCCTGGCTTATATCCAGCACTAGAAATCTTATTACAGAATGTCTGAGCTCTAGATGCAATTCCGGATTGACGACCATCTGCAATAATTGTCTTGTCCTCAAGATCGTAATACACCGGTAGCCTAGGATTGTGCCCCGATAGGCAGTCAATCACCATGGACGCCTCATCGGCTGCCTGTTGATTATCAAAAGCATATGAATAGACATAGACGCCGTAGGGAATTCCGAGTCGCTCGCACTCAGAAATATTTCGATTAAATTGATAGTCAACTCGACCGCCGAAAGACGGAGCGCCAAACCCAACGCGCAGAATAGCGAAATCGATGCCAGAAGCTTTAACTGCGTCCCAATCAATACGCCCTTGGTGCTCGCTGACGTCAATGCCCTGAGCTGTAACCCCATCGGGAAGAGCGTCCATAGACAATAAAGCTATTCCGTCTTCTTCGGAAGAAGCATCATCTGAAACTAATTGTCCACCCTCATAACGCCAAGAATTCTCAACCAGAGTCTGAGCAGCCTCTGCATCCGCAGGGCATACAAACATAGAAACGGGCGCAAAGAGCATCAGCACCAACAATGCCGAAAACAACTTAAGATGTTTGTTCATGTAAACCTCGTCATTCGCTCTTGATTGCGTCTAGCTTACAGCATAGCTATGAAAGATTCCCGAACATCTAACAGGACAAGATGCCATCTAGGACAATAAATAGTTGGGCGCAATGCTGCAAAGAAAAGAAGAACTTACCGGCAGGGTTGAACCCGCAGGCTCATTGCCCCCTCCTCTTGCCCCCAAGAATACCGACTTCAAATAAACTTTCAAACCAGATGTCAAAAAGGTAGGGGGCCCAGAGAGTCCCCTACAACTCGGAATTCTAACGAATCAGTATTACTTTCGATGGGCCCAAAGCGGTCAAACCGGAGATGCGATTTCCATAACCATCACTATGCCAGAACAAATTTTCGCTCGGCGAATTGCCCCAGAAAAAGCCAATGTGGCTATCGTCCGCATATGGGTTGTAAGGATTGAAGAACACAATGTCCCCCTTACGAGCCAAACCACTACGTAACAACTCATCAATAGAGTTGAAATAAGTCACGTTCGCACACGTATCGATAGCGTAGCCGTACCAACGATAAGCGTTTACGCAGCCGCCCCTTCCGGGACCTCCACTCCAAGGGGAATGGCTCTGCTCGGCGGCAATGGGAGCTAAATTCCCGCCCGCCTTCATATATGCATGCGATACAAATCCACCACAATTCATGCCCGTATAACCGTCCCAACGCGGATCACCCTTTGGGTACATGCACGTTTCCTGGCTGAGATGCGTATCGTAGCGTGTTCCACGGTAATAGCCGTCGTTTTCGTGGCTCATAAGCCAATTGACCAAGCTGGACCTATTGACCCCCAAAACAGAACCAGACGTATTCAACCATGCACCACTTGCATTGAAGTAATAGTCAACGCCATCGATTTTCAGCCACCCGTTAGCAAACATGGCACCCGAAGGCTGGAGCCAGTACCACGTACCGCCGTCATTAAGCCATCCAGTTTTCATCTTGAATGTGGAAGGGTCCATCCAATACCACGCACCGTTGACATATTGCCAACCAGACTTAAGGACACCATTGGAAGATGCGTAGTACCAAGTATTGCCACTTTCGTCAGAAGCGTCTTTCGACATAATCCAACCAGACGCCACGTTAACGACACCATTCGCATCCGCATAGAAAACCGCATCTCCAATATGAATCACACCTGGCAATGAAGACGAGTCAGTACGATCAGCGACTACAGGAGATCCATCAGATGAAGTAGGCAACGGCTCGCTCAGTGCTCCAGACGAATTCGCCCATGCCATACCATCGTTCAAGTTGATCCAGCACGAAGATGCCATTGCACCGGAATCATAAGAAAAATAGCGCTTGCTTCCTACCGCAAATTCACCAGTACGCATTGCGCCGGATACATCATCAAGGTAATACCAGGCGCTTCCGGACTTTATCCATCGCCCTCGTTGAATAGCTCCGTTTGATGCGGCGTAATACCAAGTACCATCAGCAAGTGCCCAGCCTGTTGCCATGGCACCTGAGCTCGTAAGGAAATAGGTGGACGAGCCCACTTGCACAAAGCCCGTGAGCATAATATGGCTTCCTGGATCCAGGTAATACCAAGAATTCCCTAGAAGTAACCAACCTCCATGCAGTAAGCCGTTGGAGTCAGCGTAATACCAGTTGTTGTCAGTAAGTGCCCACTGGGAGGATAGCATGGCCCCTGAACTGTTAAAGATATAAGAGGTGCCATTGCATTCATTCAGCCCGGTGGCCATAGAACCGTCTGCAGGATCAAGCCAGTACCAACGACCCCCATCCGAGAGCCAGCCCTTTACCAGAGCGCCAGAGCCGGAAAAATAATGCCAGACAGAAGCATCAAGATGCCATCCGACAAGCATTGCACCAGAAGAAGAGAATCCATACGTGGCTCCCCCAATCTGCAGCATCGCATCGTGGACCATCTTGCCCTCATCATCCAGCCAATACCAGTTGCTGCCGTCTGAAAGCCAGCCTTTTACCATGGCGCCAGAACCGGAGAAATAACGCCAAGCAGAAGTGGAGCCCGTAGAATCTAGGTACCAGCCGACACGCATTGCGCCCGAAGAGTAGAAGGCATACGTCGCACCCCCGACTTGAACCAACCCATCCTGAGCCATTCGACCTTCGTCGTCGAACCAGTACCAGCTACCGTCTATATGTCTCCAAGAAGAAACAGCGATTGTTCCGTCGGACAAGCCCCAACGCCAAAAACCAGCCCCTTCTTCGGGTGATATCCACCCCTGATGCCAAATAATTTGATTCGAAACCTCGGAAGGGGTCTCATTATCCACCTGAGAGTTCTGCTCGACAGCGAAGGTCGATTCGCGCTGAGCATCAACGCCTGACTCGACAGAAGCAATAGCAACGTTAGATGCGGGACCTTCGTCAGTGTTATTCGAATCAAGGGCGTATAACATCGAGGGCGAACCCAAAAGGAGCCCAAAAGAAATGAGGCCCGAAAAAGCCAGCACTCCGAATGACCATTTCTTCATAACAGCACGGTATCCAATCACGCAGCGGCCCCGTCGCTTCAGGGCAACGGGGCCTCAATCAAAACTAGCTCAGTAATGTGCTAGCCAATTTGCTGGCAGTTTTTGCACTCTCGTGAAGCGCCACGCCTCTGGGCCTCCTGAATAGAGATCTGCGAATAGCCCTTTGCGTCCTTACCAACGGTACGGCACTTATGCGTATGGTAAACATCGCTACCGTTCTTATACCAAACTAAACCGTAGCCCGGAATCCACTTGCCGTCCTCGCCGACATAGTAGGAGCCAACCCAGGCATTCGTAGCCATGGCACCGGAAGACTGGAGGTAGTAGTCGCCGACCCAGGCGTCGTGAGCCATAGCGCCGGAACCGCTAAAGTAGTACCAGGCGCCGCCGACCTGACGCCAGCCGGTGGCCATCGCGCCGGAATCGTCGAACCAGTACCAAACTCCACCAACGTTAGCCCAAGAGTTAGAGGCCATAGCGCCCGAACCTCCGAGCCAATACCACGTGCCGCCATTGCTGAGCCAGCCGGTTGCCATGGCGCCCGAACCGCTCGCATAGTACCAAGAGCCACCTGCCAAGAACCAGCCAGTGGCCATTGCACCGGAGTCGCCGAACCAGTACCAGGAGCCGCCGAGGCTGCGCCAGCTGTTAGCGACCATGGCGCCCGAGCCGTCGAGGTAGAACCACGTACCGCCGATGTTGAGCCAGCCAGTGACCATCGCACCGGAGGCATTAGTGTAGTACCAGGTACCCGAATCGTTGATCCAGCCAGTCAGCATGACCCCAGATTCGTTGAAATAGTACCAAGCCCCGCCGAGATTATGCCAACCGGTCAATAGCTCACCGTCGGAGGTCGCATAGGACCACTTTCCGTAGATGGAGTCGTAGAACCAGCCACTATGCTGCATGCGGCCATCGGCGTTGGCACCAGGGGTGTTCAGGAAGTAGTTCTTGCCGTCAATCTGAACTCGGCCGTATGCCATATCATAGTTTTCGGGATAGAAGTAATACTTGTCCCCACCGATAGACTGCCAGCCCGACACCGCGGTCCCGTCAGCGCCAAAATAGTACCAGACAGCTTCGTATTCGTTATGCCACTGGTTCGTGACCATGGCGCCAGTTTCGGGATCGAAATAGCGAAGGTTGCCGTCCTCGCACCGAACGAGTCCAGTCTTCGGACGACCGTCGGAACACCATTCCGTAATCGGTCCACCGCCTCCGCCACCGCCAGCAATATCAGCAAATGAGGGCGCCGGGGCAACCGTCATGCAGGCAGCAGCAAATGCAACAACTCCCAGCACTGTTAGTCCGTGCCATCTTTCTCGAAGGTTTTTCATACGACATCCTTTTTCCGAGATTTAAGGCTCTCTTAAGTTATTTTTAAACTATCAATTCAGTATTTCAACGGGAAATCGATAAAAGGTGTCTTTGTGACTGCAATTTAAATATGAGTCGCCACACCTCAACCGTTACGCTAAATAGCTTCTAAGGCAAACTTAGCGCATGAGCGAACTGATTAAACGAGTGAACTGAATAATAAAGCAACAAAATACAAACCTTGGTCATCAATCACATCTACCGCGGGCCGATAACGCCCGCCTCATGTGCTGCGATATAATCAATCTCACTAGATGCCAAATCAGCAAGCCGAAGGAGCTGACGTGCTAACAATTCACTATGGTGATATGGAAAACGTTATCTACAACACGTCCGTTTACTTCGATAACGTATATTCGCCCCAGTGGTTTCAAGACTCCTTTGCCCAAAGGGTCATAAAATCCATCGACAAAGGCACCGTGGTAGGCCCCAATGCAATCGATACCAAGATTCTAGGCATCATTCCTCCCGAGAAACTATCCAGCGGCACCAAAACACTGCTGCTTATGTACTTTATGCCGCAGAATATATATAACGCCTCAAATTGCGGTGATAATTGCGCCTACTGGATTCTGAGGATCGCCGCGCAAAAGGATCTAACAATCAATCTCTACCACATAATGGATTTTGGAAACGGCAAATTCACGGCAACCATTGCGAACACAGGCGATGTCGTTCACACGATGTTTGACCTTGTCCCCATAGCTGGAAAATGCCTAAGGGAGAACTCCTGATGCGCGGATCATACAAGGTAGTTATTCAGAACAACCGTGTTCAGTTTAAACTGACCATCAATAGAAATCTGACCATCATCCAAGGTAACAGTGCTACAGGCAAGACAACTCTGCTTGATATGGTGGCAGCTCACGAAGAGCTTGGGGCACAAAGCGGCGTAACAGTAAGTTGCAAAGTGCCCTGTAAAACAATATCTGGAAAATATTGGCGCAGAGATCTCCAAGAGATTTCCAGCAGTATTGTTTTTATTGATGAGGGCAATACTTTTGTTCGATCAAGAGAATTTGCCCATGAAGCAAAGCGTAGCTCAAACTACTACGTAATCGTCGCCAGAGAGTCACTGCGCCAACTGCCCTATAGCGTTGATGAAATCTACGGTCTTAAGAACACCAACCGAACCACAACGAAGTATCCCGTTTACTCTCGTGTCTACACCTCTACATATCGTATTTACGGTGATACTGAATTTAGAGGCGAGAGGCCCGAGCTTGTCATCGTCGAGGACACAAATTCGGGCTACGAATTCTTCAGTTTGCTATGCAAAAAGAGCAGCATTAAGTGCATCAGCGCGGAAGGAAAATCAAATATTTGCAACTGCATTATGGACGCACCGGAAAACGACATCCTCGTGATTGCCGACGGTGACGCCTTTGGACCAGAAATTGCGGAAGCAGCTGCTCTATTGCGCCGAAAGAACATCAAGCTATTCCTACCGGAATCGTTTGAATGGCTCGTGTTGAAGTCGGGGTTATTCAACAGCAAACACATTAAGGACATGCTGCTTAACCCCGCTGAACATATCGAAAGCTCAAAGTTCTTTAGCTGGGAGAAGTTCTTTACTGCAGAACTCATCGAATGCTCACGAGGAACACGATTTCGTTATGATAAGAGCCACTTGAACGAAGAGTATCTAAACTCCACCGCCCTCGCGGCTCTTGAGGATACGCTGCCGGATCTTGGCATCACTTCGCGCTAGAGCGAGAAGTACTCACTGTCGAGGGATAGGTTCGACCCGAGCCACGGATCGCCCGTCAAGAAGAACTCAGGCCAGCGCTGCATGAACAGTGCTTGCTCGCGTTTCCAGCGGCACAGTTTTTCCTCGTTGGCCTCTTCCCTGCCGCGCGAGGTGAACTCGTAGTGGTACAGCTCGGCATAGGGCGTAAAGACGGTGCGGTAGCCAGCCTCCCACAAGCGCAGGCAAAAGTCTGCGTCGTTAAAGCCGACGGCAAATTCCTCGTTGTAGCCTCCGACTTGCTCAAATACGTCGCGTCGGACCATCTGACAGGCGCCCGTTACGGCACTAAAGTTGCCCGGTCGTACGGCACGGGCAAGATAGCCTTCGCGCTTTGCCGAGAAATCCTGGTTGGCATGGGCAAGTGCGCCACGCACGCCAACCAATATGCCAGCGTGTTGCACCAGATGATCGGCAAAGTAGAGCTTGGCACCCACCACGCCCGCATCGGGGCGTTGCAGATACCCCATCATCTCTTCGATAAAGTCGGGGCTTATGACCTCGGTATCGTTGTTCAGCAGCAGCAGGTAGTCGCCCTTGGCATGTTTAACGCCAAAGTTGATGATCTGGGAGTAATTGAACTCGCCCGGCCAATACACAACGCGCGCGCTGCCCTTGCCTTCGGATGCTGTAGCCACGTGCTCCGGCAGGGTTTCATAATAAGCAAACGTCTCCCGATCTTCGCTGTTGTTCTCCACCAAAACGATCTCGTAGTTTGTATACGTGGCCTTCTGGGCGATCGACATCACACAGGCATCGAGCGTCTCAACGTGGTCCTTGGTGGGAATCACAATGCTCACCAGCGGTGCAGGCTCCGACAGCGCATAACGCATGCGGTAGACAAACGGTGTCTCGATCTCCTCGACCGTTCCGTGAACGCCCAGTGCGTCAAAATGGCGTTGCAACGCCAAACGACCAGCTTCAATGGCATACGGCTTGCTATCGGCAGAGCCATCGGCGGTAGAACCGGGGTGCACGCGCCAGTGATACAACACGTGAGCAATATGCTCAAAGCGCGCGCCCGCCGCGAGACAGCGAAGCGTCAGATCATAATCCTGGGCGCCCGCGACGTCTTCCGGCGACATGCCAATGCGATCGATAAGCGCCTTCTCCACCATCAGAAAATGCGTCACGCAGTTATGGCTATAGAGCAGGTCGACGTTGAGCCGCGTCTTAAAGACCGGCTGACCCCACTCCCCCGTTTTCTGGAACATGTCCTCGTCACAGAACAGGACCTGCGGACGCTCCCCCTCTGTCGCTTTGTTCAACGCGGCGACATAGTGGAACAACGCATCCGGCTCCAAGATGTCATCATGGTCCAAAAATGCGATGTAGTCGCCCGTCGCTTGCTGAATGCCAGAGTTGGTGTTGAGAACAATGCCGCCGTTGCCGGGTAGTTCGATGCGACGAACGCGCTCGTCATTGGCGGCGGCCGCAAGATTGGACACCGCGTCCCATTCGGGCGAGGCGTCCATAAGCAGCAATTCCCAGTTGCCATAGCTCTGGGATAGCACAGAGTCCAGCAGCTCGCGCAAATAGACCCGATCGGTCTTATAGCACGGCACCACAATACTCATGAGCGGCCTATAGGCAAATGCCGCCGAAGCGACACGCTGGCACGCCAAATCACCCGGCTTTGCGCGATGCTGATCAAACCAACGTCGATAAGCGGCGTCGTCCGCGCGTGCATCCTTCATGCGATTCCAACTGTCATCGACCATGCCGTTGTACAGGCGACCATCCATCGCGCAAAACCCACTCTGGATATGACCCGTGGCATCGGACACAATCGCGACAAAATCGCGTATATCCTGAGGCATCTCCACGCTCAGATACGTTTTATTGACGCGGCATCCGTTCTGCTGGAGAACATCGATCTGCGATTCAAACACATGCACGGTGGCATCAATGGCATTCAAGTGCGTATCGAAGATCTGGAGCTCAGGGGCGCACTGGGGATCTCCCGCCCACTTGACCTCATAGCGCCAGACGACGCCCTCATCTGCCGGTAAATAACGAACGGCATCGATCTCGTAGCGACCGCAGCACTCGCCGCGCTGTGCATCGCGAACGAGCGCACACATCGCAGGCTTTGCTTTGTAGTTAATCTTAGATTCCAGCTTGGCAATACGACTATCAAGGCGAATAGAGCCCAGCCTTTTGCCGTCGGACGCAAATGAGACGTCAATTGTAGAGCCGTCCATAAACGGAAGCACCAAGACAACGAGCTCGCGCTCATAATCGGCAACGGAGGGACAAAGCGCAAGCACGCGGCCATAATCGACCGGCAGTGCCAAAGACGGCACGCAAACGCCATTGGTCGTCGCGTGAGCAAAGGCCTGGGAACCCTCCTGCTCAATAAGCCCCGCGATATCCTGGCCGGCAAAACGAAGCAGCACAAACAGGCGACCCTGACTGCGGCAAAGCGCCAAACGCTTGATACTCATCTACACTTCTCGCTTTCCCAGAGCGTTCGCAGCCATGCGCTTGCACGCGCCCAAGCGCCCAAACCTCAAGACGTCGTAATCGAACATGAGTTTTTTGCACGAACGAGCAGCAGGCGCCTTACCGACAAGTGCCGCACGCACCAGAGCGGCAACAGAAGGAGCGCATTGTGCGAGCGCAGCATCACTGCCCACGGCAGAACCGTCAAGCGCCGCGGCGACGGCAGCAAACACCTTGCCGCAGTCCGAACCCAGCAACCTGAGCGCATCGTACAGCACCAAATCACACAGGAAGTATGCCAGGTCATCGGCATGCTGAGCATCGAGACCGTCGCGCTGCCAGTCAGCAAGCACCGCGGAGTAAATCTTCACGTGCTCAAGCAAACGTGTCTCGTCGTCATAGCGCATGGTGTCCATGAGCGAACCTTTGCGTGCCACGCGGTAGTCGTACAGCTTGTTCGAGATAAGCGCGGTCTTGCGGGAGCGACCGTACACGGCAAAATCGAAGACCTGGTCCTCGCCATACTTAACGGTTTCATCGAACACGATCCCGTTGCCCAGTAAAAAAGCGCGCTTACAAGCGGTGCGCCATGCAAAGGGGCGAGACGCTTCCTTAAACAGCAGGTCGGAGCTATAGCCCTCAAACGACACATCGCGCGGGCTCAGTACATAGTTAAGCCACGGATACCCCGCCTCCAACGGATACGGATTCGCGCCAAAGGTCAAAACGTCGCAATCCTCACGCTCAAAGGCATCAACGATTACGCGGCACGCATCAGGGGTAAACCGGTCGTCGGAATCCAAAAACGCAACGACAGGCGCCGTGGACGCAGCGATGCCCACATTGCGCGCGCTCGACAGACCACCGTTGGGCTTATCGACAAGCTTAAAGCGCGTATCCTTTTCGCAATAGGCAGCGGCGATGTCGCGCGAACCATCCGGCGAACCATCGTTGACCAGCACGCCTTCCCAATCGGGCATATCCTGTGCGAGTAAGGAGTCGAGGCACCAGGCCAGACACTCCTCCACCTTGTAGATGGGAACGACAACGGAAATCTTGGGGGTAGCCATAGTCACGCGCTCCTACTGTGCGGCCGGCACGTCATCGGGATGCGGGTTATCGCCGTAGGCACGCTGATACGTCAGCACACGCCAGACCAGCGGCAGGCCGCCGATCTTAAAGTAGTGTTTAAAGGTATTGAGCTTGCCTGGCTTCTTAAAATCAAAGCGCGAATCGATATAGGCACGGGACGATTTGACCATCAAACGCAGGTCGGTCTCGCCGCGTGGGTCGAAGAGTGACAGGTCAAAGCGACCGGCATCCCAATCGGCCTTGAGCTCGGGAGACGCCTTCTCCCAAAACTGCTCGCGCAACTCATCGACCAGACGCTCATCATTCCAGCGGTACGTATCGACCTTCATGCGCATTAAAATGCCCTGAAGCCGAGCCTTGAGCTCGGGACGTTCATCCAAAAAGCGCTGCATCTCGGAATATTCGTCGCACACGCAAAACACCTTATTGGGCGAATTAACAGAGCTCTTCTCGTTATCCTGGCGATAGCACAAAATGGGATCCGCAATAAACGCAGCACGCTCGGCGCTTGCCCAGACCTTAAAGTTAAAACCCGCATCCTGATACGAGGCACCCGGCGTGGGAAGGAACCGAATCTGGTTGTCGTTAAGGAACGTGCGTCGATAGATGGCAGACCAAATGGAAGGCTTGCGGTAGAAGATACCCGGACGATCGGCAGGGCGATACGCCGCACCCGTCATATGCTCGTCGATAATTCCAAACAGCTCGCGGCGCTCGCTGGGCGTGGACCAATACAAGTAAAAGTCACCCTTAACGACATCGGCATGCTCGGCGTCGGCCTTGGCAACCAGCTTTTGAAGCGAATCCTCGAACATAAAGTCATCAGACTCCAAAATGCCCACGTACTCGCCACGCGCCATCTCCAGGCCGCGGTTCATCGAGTCGCCGTAGCCGCTATTGGCCTTGTCGATCATCTTGACGCGCGCATCGCACTCCATGTACTCGCGGATGATATCCGGCGAGCTATCGGTAGAGCCATCGTTGATGCAAATGATCTCAATGTTCTTGAGTGTCTGCGCAATGGCTGAATCGAGGCACTCGCGCAGGTAGCGCTCAACATTGCAGATGGGAACAAGCAGCGAAACTTTAGGGGTATCAGAGTTCTGCAAGAGAACCTCCTGTTGAATAGCGTGGAACAGGGTTATTTTAGCAGCGAAGCAACGGACAACGGCAGCGCCTAGAATTAGATAAAGCGCTCCAGGCAGGCCTTGAGACCACGAGTCGAAAGATAGAACAACGTGGCGTCTGCCATCGAAACGCCCGAGGTCGCCGCAACGAGCTTATGGGCGACACGGCGAACGGCGCCCTTAGCAGGCATATCCGCCCACTCCGTTCCCAAAAACGTCGTGAAATCCATATTGACGCGACCGGCCACACGACGGAAACCATCGGCGTCCAGACGCGCCAAGTCAAACACGATAAGGTCCAAGAACCAAGTGATCAGCTCGCCGGGGCACAGATCCAAAAGGCTGTAAGCCGCCCAATCCTCCAAAACTTCCTCGAGCATCCTCATGTGGGTATCAAGCTTTTTGGCGCGGGCCACGGCGCTGTTGAACTCGTGCGTAGCCGAGTCGTTCTCCATCACGTAGTGGTAGAACTTGTCCGGCATGACAACGGTCTTGCGGGCAAGCGCATAGGCCGCAAATTGGAATACGACATCCTCGCCCAAGGCCAAGCCGGGGGCAAAGTAAATGCCTTCGCGATTGAGCAGCTCGCGCGAAAAAGCCACGCGGCAGGCATAGGGCTGTGCGTTTGCGTGGAACAGCAGCTGGGGATTACGGGCGCCAAAAGTGCCCGCCTTGGGACTCATGAGTTGCTGGACGCGTTTAGGTGCGGCGTCGGACGGCTCGCAAACGCCGCCAAAAACGACGACCTCGGCATCTGAAGACTCCATGGCATGCAGCACGCACTCGACCGTCTGGGCGTCGATGTAATCGTCGGCGTCCACAAAGAAAACCACCTCGCCCTTGGCGGCATCGATTCCGGCATTTCGAGCGCACGAGACGCCCGCGTTTTCCTGGTCAATCACCAGCACACGGTCGTCGGTCTGCGCAATTTGACGCAAGACGCCCAGCGAATCGTCAGCCGAACCGTCGTTGACGCAGACAACCTGAATCGAGCGCTCAGACTGGGCCAGCAGCGAATCGAGGCATCGCTGAACCGAGTTTGCGGAGTTGTATACGGGAACGACAATGGTCGCTTTGGGGCTCGTGGCTTCTCCCATACCGACCTACCCCCTCAGCGATTCGATGAGGAAGGCGGCGAGTACGCCGGGGCCTCCAACCGATGCATAGTATTTGGCGCGCCCCAAGGCACCATCCGTCGCAAAAGTCGGATGCTCGTCAACCCAGCCCTCAGGATCTTTGAGGATGGCAGCGAGATTCGCACGCTTCCACGGCTTAAGATCGTCCAGCGAAAACACCCCGGCGTCCAAGGCCGCTTGGAACTCCTTGGCCATCTGCACCAGGAACTCCTTATAAAATTTAGGCGCCAAGCGCACATAGTTCCACATATACGAATCGTACTTAATGAGCTGATTAAACTTGAGCATGCACGCGACGTCATCACTTGCGTGGTCGCGGGCATATTCCTCTCTGATCCAACGCTCAATCTCGGCATACTCGGCATTGACGCAAAAGACCTTGGCCGAAGAATTGACCGAGGAGCTCTCGTTGTCCTGACGATACGAAAGCACGGCATCGTGCAGGTAAACGGCCTTATCGGCGCACGCGATCACCTTAAAGGCGAATGACGTGTCCTGAAAGGATGCCCCTGGAGTCGGCAGGAACTTGATGTCGTTGCGCTTCAGAAAATCGCGGCGGTACACAGCCGACCAAATCGACGGCTTTTGCTTAAAGAACTGCGTCGTATCGCTCGGGTGTACCGGCTTGCCGCAGTCCTTGGGCCTAAACATCTCGTGTAGCGAACGGCGCTCCTCGGGCTTGGACCAGTAGAAATCAAAATTCGCCTTCGCAAAATCGGCGTTGCAGCGCTCGGCAGCTGACACGAGCTTTTCCAGCGCATCGGGCGCCATAAAGTCATCGGACTCCAGAATGCCCACGTACTTGCCGCGCGCCATCTCGAGCCCGTGGTTCATAGAGTCGCCGTAACCGCTGTTGGCCTTATCGATCATCTTCACACGCGCGTCGCGCTCCATGTACTCACGAATAATCGCCGGCGAGTTATCGGTAGAGCCGTCGTTGATACAGATGATCTCGATGTCCTCGAGCGTCTGCGCCACAGCGGAATCGAGGCACTCACGCAGGTAGCGCTCAACGTTGTAGATGGGAATAAGCAGCGACAGGACGGGGCTGCCAGAGGAATTAGTAGACAATTATGCTCCTTAGGAATTACCTGCCGTTAATGGTATCAAAGGGTCGTCCCGCCCGCGGACGTTTATATAATCTATGGAGCCCGCAGAGGCAAACCGATGCGAAAGGACGTCATACAGCCCAAAGCCGCACACAACATATCCATCGAGGCGCTACGCTTAATCGCGGTCGCTGAAACGCTCGTACTCTTAACCAGCGATCAACGCATCAACGTTAAGTATCGCATCCACCTTGCCCATGGCAGGTTCCTGCGTTTTATCCAAACCTTGCCAACATGGCGCAGCGACCCTTTACAATAGGTGCCGTCCTACGGACGCATTCGATAGCTTCCGCGCAGCGCTCGCCCGCCGCGCGTGAAAGGATATATTCCCCATGACTTCCACCCTCCCCGCCCCCATTGATAAGCTCGCCATCGTTGTCGTTACGTACAAGCGCCAGGAGCTCTTGGCTAACCTGTTCGACTCCATGACCGAGCTCACGGCCGCACCTTGGCGCATCGTGATCGTCGATAACGAGAATTCGCGCGAGACCGAGGCCATGTGCACCGCATTCAACGAGCGCCTGGCCAACCTGTGGGGTATCGACGCTGGCCAGCCCGATTCACAGGGTGGTACCGACCGCGTTATCTACGCGCCGCAGCTCAAAAACGGCGGCGGCGCGGGTGGCTTCTCCGCCGGCACCAAATGCGCCTACGACCTGGGCGCCCAGTGGTTCTGGGTGATGGACGACGACGTGCTCGTCATCCCGGAGGGCATCGAGCGCCTGGCCAAGTGGACGGACCGCTACGACGTCATCCAGGGTTCGCGTCTGGACTTTGACGGCGGCGCGTTCTTTTGGCAGTACCAGCTCATCCTTTCGCTTGGTATCCCCAACCCCATCGCCAAGTGGGATCTGGGCCCCGAGGGCTACCGTGCCATGAACCAGCTGTGCTTTGAAGGCGGCCTGTTCTCGCGTCGCGTAGTCGACAAGATCGGCCTGCCCGACGCTCGCTTCTTCATCTATGGCGACGACGCCTGTTACGGCTATGTCGCCAGCCAGCACTTCCCCGCTGCCGTGGTTGCCGACGTGGTGCTCAAGCGCGCCCGCGCCGTCTCCAACTGGGACATCGCCGGCAAGCGCCAACTCAACTCCACGAGCGACACCAACCGCTACTACATCATGCGCAACCGCGGCTTCCTCGCTCGCTATATGCAGATCTACGGTGACTACCACCCCATGTTGTTCCGCTTGGGCAATGCCGCAACCTTCTGCAAGGAATTCATTCGCCTGGCTGCGGTCGACAAATGCTTTAAGACCGGTATCCCAGCGCTGCGCCGCGGCATGAAAGACGCCCGCAAAATCATCAAGGATCCCGACTGGAAGCCCATGCCGCCCCTGGAGGACGCGGAGTAACAGAAGCCGAACACGCCCCGCTACTTAAAGCCGCTGGCACACTACGGACACGTGCTGCCCGTCAAAGCCAAAGCCCCAGCGCACGCGGCCGACACCTGGTCGTGGCACACGGATTTCGTCGATGCAGTCGCGCTCTATGTCGAGTAACGACTGCACGGCCAGCAATTCCAACCCCACCGCATCCACATCGGGGTCATACATCATATTGATCGTTATCAGCGGACGCTCATCGAGCATACCGATTGTGTCTGCCACGTCGAGCACGGCGCCCGTAGGAAAGACCTGGATGTCCCAGCGATCCGTGCCACACTTTCGCCTCGAGGCGGGATTGGCATAGCCCGGCAATCCAAAGCAGAGTCCTTGCAAGAGCAGGTGATATGGCAGCGGCGCATCTGGGTCGGTCGAACCGATTCCCGCATCTCCCAGGATGCGGTCTAGCGCCTGCCTCACCGCATCCTCGTCCCCACGGCACAACCCGTCGCGAAACGCATCGACGTCTCGAATGTCTTCGGCAGCGCATTCAAACCACTCAATAATCACCAGCCGCAAGGCCTGGCGAAGCTCGTTATTGGGCAGCCGCAGAGCACGGAGACGACTATCATGCTCCGGCTCTTCGGTCATATCCGTCGTCAGGAAACCGGACAGGTACAGCTCCGTCCACAGGTCGTCGTCAGACGAGGCCTCTGGCCCCACAGCGCCCAAACAAAGCGGGACCTCAACGCACCCATGGGCCTCGAGCAAATCGAACAAGACCGAAAGGCGGTCGAGGTTCCACCCGGCAACCACCCTACTCAGGCAATCGTCGTATCCATACAGATCGGCACGCACAGGCGCCGAGCAGTCTCGGTCCAAAAAGCCAATCACACGCGCCGGACTCGAGCAATAGGCCCTACCAAACCGATATCCCTCGAGCCATTCACGCGCATCATCCAGGTATTCCTCGCGCCCAGCATGATTCAACAGAGCCTGGACCTCGACATCCGAAAAGCCGAACCAACTGTCACACCAGGTCGAAAGCGGCGTCGCTAGACAATACGAGCAGCCGCGCGAAGAAAGTGCCGCCTCGGCAGGGCCGGGACACTCCCCCATCAGACACGTCAGCCGCAACGAATCGCGCGCAGCGGCAATGGTCTCAAACAGCACGCGATCAAATAGCTCCGCCGAATCGGCGCTGGAAGCGTTCCACGCGCTCGCACGGCCCAACCACGCCGCATCGTACCCATCAACGAGCAATACAACCTGCTCATCGCAAGCCATCTCCAGCATCTCAATGAGCACACCAAGCACCGAGGCAACCTCGCCCTCGCTCGCCACACCACGCGCAACGCGTTCGATGTGACGCACCTTATCTCGAGTTAAATCCGGAGCCCCCAAGAGCGCCAACAAGCGAGCGCACTCGCCCGAAAGAGCATCACGCACGACGTCGGCAACAGCGGCACCACGCCTCGCAGCGCCAGAAAAGTCCAGCGATATCACCGGATAGCAAGCGTACTCATCCCGATAGCGCCCGCCGTCCGCATCCCAAATCTGAGCATCGGCAAACAAACTCTGACCAGCGCGACCGACCGCGGGACACTCCAGAAAAGCTTTGAGTATCGACAAGTTCATGCTCTTGCCAAAACCCTCGGGTCGACAGCACACCACGACGGACGCGTCGCAGTCCAGCACATCGGCAATAAACATGGTCTTATCGATCAGCATGCAACGACCAATGGCATCGGCAAAATCATGCACACCGACCGGCAAAACCGCATCATCGACATGGTTGACAAGCCGTACACCAAAAGTATCGGCACTGTTGCAATACTCCTGTTCAGACACCGTAACTTCTCCCTAAAACGTAGCACGAGGCCCATTGTAGCGAGCAGTTCAAGCGCGACGCTGGATCCGCGCAAAGGCATCGGGCAACGGTAGGAACAAAGGCCTTGAGGGGGCATAACAAATCGTTGTGCAACAGAATGGGGCCCGATGCAACTGCACCGGCCCCCATTGCGAATCTTTAGTTGTCGGGCAACCGAAAGGGACTACTCCTCGGAGTCGTTCTGCCCAGCAGCCTTCTTTTGCTGATCGAGCTTATGCTTGCCACTCACAATAGACGTGGCACCCAGCGTGGCCAAGCTCGCACTGGCCAGGCTCGCCATCACGATAAGGTCGCCCGTCTTGGGCATGATGCCGCCATTATTGCCAGCATTACCATTGCCGGAACCAGAATCGTTCTTGCCGCCGCTATTGTTATCTTTGTTATCACCAGCGCCATCTTTGTTGTCGCCGGTATTTTCCTTGTTGTCTCCAGCGCTGTCGGTGCGGTCGCCATTGTTCTTGCCACCGCCGGACTTGTTGCCCTTCTCCTCGGAGTCGTCCTTCTTCTCCTCAGAACCAGAACCCTTATCCGTTTCGGGCTTCTCAGATGTATCCTCGGATTTATTGTCCTTGGGGTCGGCCTGCGTGGCGTCGGTTTTCGTCACGGAGTTCTGACCGTCATTGTCCTTGTTAGAAGACGAGTTGCCGCTTGAACCAGCCATCAAAGACCCCAGCGTGGAGCCAAACACTTCGGAAACAGAGGGCTTCTTGTTCGTCGGGGTGACGGGCGCATCCGTCCCCTTATTCGAATCATCCTTAGAGCTATCGGAACCAGAAGCGGTGACAGAACCAGACCCTGTGTTAGTGCCGGAGTCGCCACCGGCAGAGGAATCGCTCGAACCGTTGGAAGGTTTAGAAGAGCCATTGTCGGTCGAGCCGGAGTTGCTGTTACCGGTACCGGTAGCAGACCCGTTCGTCTCACCCCCATTGCCCTCATTGTTATCAGTATCGGGCTTCTGCGCGGGCTGAGACTCCTCAGGAGTCTGGCTTGAATCAGGCGTCGAAGGGAACTCGGACACCTCAGGCTTCTTATCAGCCGCTTCGTTCTTCTCGTCCTCGGCAATATAGACCAGACAATCCTTGAGCTCATTGCGGTAGCGGTTCTTCCAGCCCTCATGGTACTGAGGCTGGCTTGCATACTTGGTCGCCACGTTATTGACCACGCTGTTGGAAAGCGCCGTCACAAACTCGCGGTCCGTCATGCTGTTAGAAAGATTCGCCCACCGGAAGAAGTCCTGGCAGCCACCCGTGCCGCACATATTGGTGATGCTCCACACCATGCCCTTGACGCAATCGGCACGACCGGAAATATCAATGCCCAGAGCGTTCTTAAGCCACGACTCGGTCACCGCATAGTAGGAGTTGTACGCATAGGCATCCTGCAGAGCCGAGAACTCAGCAGGGTCGGTGTTATAAGCGCCCTGGAAGGCATCCTGGGCAATACGGCCCAGCTCGGTAAGCTGACCGTTCGCATACATGGGGTTACTCGCGTTTGAAATCTCGCCGCCGCGATCGATCGCGTCCTTAAGCATGCTGTACTTAGCAGAGTCGTAGTTATAGACCTGCTTCATAAACGGAATAAGCGACCAACGGCGATCGAACTGATAGTAGCCCAGCGCGTTATAGCCGTCGCCATACGAAAAACCCTGGTTATAGTTGCCATGGCTCTCGTACTTGGTAAAGTACTTCATCTCGGGAGTCACGTTGACAAACGAAACGCCCTGGACCGACCTCAGCACGCCCGAGAAGGACTGCTGGGTGTAAAGGCCTTTATCGATATTGGTGGCATCCGAGGCAACACCCGGCGTGGGCTCCTCGGCAACAGCGGTCACAGGCGCGGCAACGGCGCCAAACGAAAGTGCCAGCGTCAGGCCCGCCACAATCGCGGAATGCTTGGGCTGCATAAAATCCTCCCTGCATTGGTGTAGTTAAAGTGCAGTTTGCAAAGATAAAATTAAGTATTGCAGCTCGCCCGTTGTTGCACAACAACAACTCGGCAAACGGCAACAACCCTCCGCGAAATCTTAAGGAATTAAACAAACTGGTCGTCGGGCGCCAACAGAAGCTCGCCGTAACGCTCCATCAGCCCGTCCCTCAACTGGCAGAAAGCAGGGATATAGACGTTCAAGATGCGCTGAATCAAATCTTGAGCGAGCTTGTTGTCATAGATATGGACGTTCGTGTTACGGTCTCTGAGCATATCTAGCCAGGCTGCCTCATCAATAAAGTCGTAGAATCGGTAGGACTCCTTCAAGATGGCACGAGGAGACCCCGACGCGGCAAGCGTGGCGCCCTCATACTCGAGCAGACGCTTAAGGAGCGTAATTGAGATTCCGAAAACCTGCTCATAGATATACGCACATCCGGAGACAACATAGTCGTTGTCGAAATCTTGGAATCGAGCTGTCTCTAGCAGTGCCAGACGCGAATCAAAGGCTTCGTACGACTTCACGAAAGCCAGCCCTACAGCTTAATGTCAAAGTTGATCTCGGGGACGGCGGCCAGATCTGCCAACGTCACGCCGTCGACGTACTTTTCGATCACGTCGTCCAGACCGCGCCAGAACTTGACGGTCGAGCAAAGATCGCTGCGGGTGCAGCTGTTGTCGATGCCATCGCACGCCACCGGAGCCGTGCTGCCCTCGACGGCACGCAGGATGTCGCCGGCACGCACCTCGGCCGGGTCCTTGGCCATCATATAGCCGCCGCCCTTGCCGCGCACGCTCTTAAGCAGGCCCGCCTTCATAAGCGGACGAACCAGCTGCTCCAGATACTTCTGCGAAATGCGCTCGCGGTCGGCAACCTCGCGCAGGGCGATCTTGCCCTCGGCGTCACCGAGCGCCGCAATATAAATCATCAAACGGAGGGCATAGCGGCCCTTAGAAGAAATGAGCATACCTACCCTTCCATAACGCTGGGGACATACATAACCGATGAATTTGTCCCACATCTAGAAAAGTCGAGTGGATTAGTCGGGTTTTCCCTTGACTAACGCCGAACCCATAGTAACTTTATTCCGAGAAGATTCCTAGGGTTTAGTACACCTATGAGTACACCATATACAGAGAGGGACAGCATGAGCGCAAATCCGCTGCTTTCCATCGAAGGTCTGACCGCCTCCGTGGACGAAAAGACCATCCTCCACAACGTCAACCTCAACGTCGCCGCCGGCGAGACCCACGTGTTGATGGGCCCCAACGGCGCTGGCAAGTCCACCCTCGGCCACCTGGTCATGGGCGACCCCGTCTACACCGTCAACGACGGCCGCATCGTCTTTGACGGCCAGGACATCACCGAGCTCACCACCGACAAGCGCTCGCGCGCCGGCCTGTTCCTGAGTTTCCAGGCTCCGGTCGAGATCCCGGGCGTGCCGCTGTCGAGCTTTTTGCGCGCCAGCATCGCCGGCCGCCCTGGCCTGGAGATGAAGGGCAAGGAGTTCCGCCGTCGCGTCAAGGAGCTCGCGGCCGAGCTCAACATGGATACCGCCTACCTCAACCGCGAGCTGGGCGTGGGCTTCTCGGGCGGCGAGAAAAAGAAGGTCGAGATGCTCCAGCTTCTGCTGTTGCAGCCCAAGCTAGCCATCCTGGATGAGACCGACTCGGGCCTGGACGTCGACGCGCTTTCCACCGTCAGCCACGGCATGGACGCCTACCGCAAGAGCTGCGACGGCTCCATGCTCATCATCACGCACAACACGCGCATCCTGGAGCACCTGGATGTCGACCGCGTCCACGTTATGGTCAAGGGCCACATCGTGCGCGAGGACGACGCCTCGCTGATCCCCTGGATCGACAAGAACGGCTTTGAGACCTTCGAGCGCGAGGCCGCCGAGCAGCGCGCCCAGGCCGAGGCTGCCGCTGCCGAGCAGCAGGCGTAAAGAGGCGACGCAATGACCAAGAACCGCACCGAGGTCGCGGACATCGACCGCAGCCTCTACGACTTTACTTATGGCGAGGAGGGATTCGAGCGCCTCGACGCCGGCATCACGCCCGACATCGTGCGCGAGATCAGCGCCAAGAAGGACGAGCCGCAGTGGATGCTCGACCTGCGCTTAAAGTCCCTCGAGATCTTCAACCGTTTTCCCGACCCGACGTGGGGCCCCTCCATCGAGGGCCTGGACATGGACAACATCGTCACCTACGTCAAGCCCAACACCGACCAAAAGCACGACTGGGAGTCGGTGCCCGACGATATCAAGAACACCTTTGAGCGCCTGGGCATCCCCGATGCCGAGCGTAGCTACCTGGCGGGCGTCGGCGCGCAGTACGACTCCGAGCTCGTCTACCACAACATGCAGGACACGGCGTCCAAGATGGGCATCGTCTACTCCGGCATCGAGGAGGCCCTGCACGATCCGCAGTGGGAGCCGCTCATCCACGAGAAGTTTATGACGCTCATCCCGCCCACCGACCACAAGTTTGCGGCCCTGCATGGTGCCGTGTGGTCGGGCGGCTCGTTTGTCTACGTGCCCAAGGGCACCAAGCTCGATTTTCCGCTGCAGAGCTACTTCCGCCTTAACGCCAAGGGCGCTGGCCAGTTTGAGCACACGCTCATCATCGTCGAGGACGACGCCGACCTGCACTTTATCGAGGGCTGCTCTGCGCCTAAATACAACGTAGCCAACCTCCACGCCGGCGCCGTGGAGCTCTTTGTGGGCAAGCGCGCGCACCTGCGCTACTCGACCATCGAGAACTGGTCCAAGAACATGTACAACCTCAACACCAAGCGTGCGCGCGTGGACGAGGACGGCGACATCGAGTGGATCAGCGGCTCCTTCGGCAGCCACGTGGGCTACCTCTACCCCATGAGTGTGCTCAACGGCCGCCGCGCTCGCTCGAGCTTTACCGGCATCACCTTTGCCGGTGCCGGCCAGAACCTCGATACCGGCTGCAAGGTCGTGCTCAACGCGCCCGACACCTCGGCAACCGTCGAGACCAAGGGCATCTCCAAGAGCGGCGGCATCCAGACCTTCCGCAGCTCCATTGTGGCCACGCCCAAGGCTGAGGGGTCTAAGGCAACCGTGAGCTGCCAGTCGCTCATGCTCGACGACCAGAGCCGCTCCGACACCATCCCGGCCATGGACATCCGCGCCAAGAACGTCGACATCGGCCACGAGGCCACCATCGGCCGCATCGGCGACGACAAGGTGTTCTACCTGATGAGCCGCGGTATCTCGGAGGAAGAGGCCCGTACCATGATCGTCAACGGCTTTGCCAACCCGGTCTCCAAGGAGCTGCCGCTTGAGTACGCCGTCGAGATGAACAACCTGATCAAGCTCGAGATGGAAGGAGCGATCGGATAATGAAACAGACCACGAGCACCGCTGCTACCACGCTCGAGCAGGTTAATGCGATGCCGGCCGCCACTTGGGGTTGGCTCAAGATGAACCAGACCAAGCTTGAGCTTTCGGACGAACTTGCCGCCGCTCCCGCCGAGGCCGTTGAGGTCGAGGGGTTGGATGAGCAGTTCCGCGGTGCCGCCGACGCCTTCGATACCGCCATGGACGCCATGGCCGAGCGCTTCCCCGAGCGCCGTGCCTCCGCCCCCGGCGACGCCGCCGACCGCGCCCGCATCACGCCCGAGACCGAGCTCGACGTGCCCGCCACCTCCATCTACCAGGCCGGCGCTATCAAGCTCGAGGAGGAGCTCTCCCCCGCTGAGGCCTTCGAGACCGGCATGGGCGAGGCTGCCTACGCCTATCTGGCCGACCACGCCACCAAGCGCATCGTCATCGACGTGCCCGCATACCAGCACGCCACGGTTACCGTGCGCGTGAGTGGCATCGACGCAGCGGCTGCGATTGCCGCCATCGACGCCGTCGCCCGTCCGCAGGCAACGCTCGATCTGCGCATAGCCCTGGACTCCCCCGTCAACGGCCAAGGCGTCGTGGGCTCCGTGCTGCGCGTGTGCGCTCACGAGTACGCCACTGTCAATGTGACCTGCACGCAGACGCTCGACGACAGGTGGATCGCGCTCGACGACACCGGTCTGTTCCTGGACGAGGGCGCGCGCGTCAACGTGCAGCACACCGTCCTGGGAGCCGGCGCCAGCGCCACCGGCCTTGCCGGCGACCTGCTGGGCGACACCGCCAAGGTGACGATCGATACCGATTATCTGGGCGCCCGCGAGCAGGTGCGCGACTTTAACTATGAGCTGCGCCACCGCGGCCGCAAGACCGAGTGCGAAATCGACGCCAACGGCGTGCTGACCGGTACGTCTAAGAAGGTCTACCGCGGCACCATCGACCTCGTGCACGGCTGCAAGGGCGCAACCGGCACCGAGCGCGAGACGGTGCTGTTGGCCAACAAGGGCGTCGACAACAAGACCGTCCCCGTCATCCTGTGCGACGAGGACGACGTCGCCGGCAATCACGGCGCCACCATCGGTCACGTCCGCGACGAGCAGCTGTTCTACCTCGCCTGCCGCGGCCTTGACCAAAACGCTGCCGAGGACCTGTTCATTCGCGCCAAACTGGAGGACGCCGCACTTTCCGCGACCGACGAGCGCACCCGCGCCGCCGTCGTCCGTCTGGGCAACAACCTGATCGATAACTTTGAGGAGGAGCTCGCATGATCGACACCGAGCACGTTAAATGCGACACCTGTACCGCACCGGAGCCTATGGAGCTCGACGCCAGCGACGAGGCCTCGCGCGGCTGGCCTACCGTCGACATCGAAACCAATCCCTACAAGGCGCAGTTCCCGCTGTTCCAGCAGCACCCCGAGATCGCCTTCCTCGATAGCGCCGCCACCGCGCAGCGCCCCGCCTGCGTGCTCGACGCCGAGCGTGACTTCTACCAGCGCATGAACGCCAACCCCCTGCGCGGCCTGTACTCGCTGTCCGTCGAGGCCACCGAGGCCATCGCGAAGGTGCGCCAGCAGATCGCCGACGTCATCGGCGCGCCCCAGGCCAACGAGGTCGTCTTCACCCGCAACACGAGTGAGTCGCTCAACCTGGTCGCCAAGAGCTTTGCGCCCACGGTCCTCGAGCCGGGCGACGAGGTCGTCATCACCATCATGGAGCACCACTCCAACCTGATCCCGTGGCAGCAGGTCTGCCGCGAGACCGGCGCCAAGCTCGTCTACCTCTACCCCACCAAGACCGGCCAGCTCACGACCGAGGAAGTGCTTGCCAAGGTGGGCCCCAAGACCAAGATCTTGGCCGTGGGTCAGGTCTCTAACGTCCTGGGCGTCGAGAACCCGGTCAAGAATCTCGGCAAGCTCGTGCACAAGTATGGCGGCTATCTGGTCGTCGACGGCGCGCAGTCGCTGCCGCACATGCCGGTCAACGTGGCCGATCTGGGCGCCGATTTCTTTGCCTTTAGCGCGCACAAGGCCATGGGTCCCATGGGCATCGGCGTGCTGTGGGGCAAGATGGACCTGCTCAACGCCATGCCGCCCATGCTTACCGGCGGCGAGATGATCGACTCGGTCACCGAGCAGGACGCCGTCTGGGCGCCCGTCCCCGAGAAGTTCGAGGCCGGCACGCAGGACGCCGCCGGCATCTTCGCCACAGGCGCGGCGCTTGATTACCTGGTTAACACCGTGGGCTACGAAAACATCCAGGCCCGCGAGCAAGCACTCGTCCACTACCTGATGGGCGAGCTCATGCAGCTCGACTTTGTCCAGATCATCGGCTCTATCTATTGGGACAACCATCACGGCGTCGTGAGCTTTAACGTCCACGGCATCCACCCGCACGATGTCGCGAGCATCATGGACATGGACGGCGTCTGCATCCGCGCGGGTCACCACTGCGCGCAGCCGCTGCTCACCTGGCTGGGCGTCGAGAACCTCGCCTGCTGCCGCGCCAGCGTGGCCTTCTACAACGACAAGGCCGATATCGACAAGTTCATCGCCGGTCTGCATCACGTTTGGAGCACGTTCAATGGGTAATCTGTACACCTCCACCACGTTTATGGAGCACAACTCACACCCCGACTACAAGTACGAGATGGATGCCCCCACGCACGAGCACGACGGCATCAACCCCAGCTGCGGCGACGAGCTCACCTTGCAGCTATGTGTCGAGAACAACGTGATCGAGGAGGCCTCGTTTACCGGCCACGGCTGCGCCATCAGCCAGGCCAGCGCCGACATCATGGCCGACCTCATCACCGGCGAGACGGTCGAGGAGGCTCGTCGTCTGGCAGGGCTCTTCCTCGCCATGATCCGCGGCGAGCAGCTCTCCGAGGAGGACCTGGAAGATCTGGACGAGGCCGCTCAGCTCCAGGACATCTCGCACATGCCCGCCCGCGTTAAATGCGCCGAGTTAGCCTGGCGCACCCTCGACGGCATGCTCACGGGACAAAATAATCAGTAACATTTGTCTCAAATCTGAAGAATTCTGTTGGCCGAATCGCTTAACTTTTGCGATTCGGCCATTTTCTTTACTGCCTTTATCTCGAGCCCTCGACCTGCGCGTCCACCTGCGCATAAACACGCACAATACGAGAGGCAGTACTTTTGCCAACCCCGGTATACCGCTCAATCTGGCGCACCGTGAAACCGGCATCGTGCAATCCAACAATAACGGTATCGCGCCGCGCCGGCGGTGCGGCTTTAACATCGCGAAGCGGAACCCCGAGGCTCTTCGCCAACCTGTCGGCAAAGGCGTGGCGTTCCCACTCCGTCTCTTTCATATCGCGCAGCGCCGGTTTGCCGCCGTCGGGCATCGCTAGCGAATAGGCAATAAAGCCCTCGGCAGAATCAAAAAGTTCAAGCACGCAAGAAGGATCGGAAAATCCCCTCGTGGCATCGGCCGCATCACTGTCGTAAGCGCGTAGATGCTCCGCAAAGCTGCTCCAGGGATAACGCTCGATTAGGCTAACGCCCGCCTCCTGCGGATCGGCGTGTACAGAGCGAATAGCCTCCATCACCTGCCAGTCGGTATCGAGCGAGCGGCGCTCAAAACGCTCACGAAATAGGCAGCCCGCGCGCCCGGTACGCTTATTGAACCGACGAGCATACGTCAGCAGCAGCCGCTGCATGGCTGTGCTCATTTTGTCCTCGTAATCCAAAAGCACCAGATCCACGTAGTCGCTCATGAGACACCACGCCACAATCGTCACCTGGGCATCGCGGCAGCACTCGCACATCAGCTCCAAAAACTCCCACCGGTCCTCGTCGCTCTCAAAGATCTGCCGCCCGGCCATACCGCGGGCGCAAACATGGTAAAAACCGGTGATCGTTTTCCAAACGCGCTGCATGGCGCTCCCTTCGCCGGGATCTGCTTACCATCCAATACATCACGATTGAAACGTGCCATCAAAACATTCACGCAAAATGGCACCCGTCGACGGTAAAAGGCGGCAAACCGACGGCGAACGGCAATATAGCCACAGGTCAGGCAACGTTGCCTTGCCAAAAGCTTGACCAGAACCGATCCCCTTCAGCGGACCGCGCAACCGCAAACAGTCTGGTTAAATCGTTTCAATTGAAAGTTCCGCGCTTCTCGCTACGAAAACTGAGCCGTTCGCCGAATATTCCGTGCATTTCGCGGTATTATAGGGGCTGCATGTCATGTCCCTTTCGAAGGGTCGCCCGGCAATCGCCAGCCACGACCCCCAGACGGGACGCCAACACGATAGAGAGGAGAGGCATGCAGTACTCACAGGAAGTGGAGAACATGTGCCCCGTTGCCAAGGGTGCATACCACGGCCCCGCACCCATCCCCGAGGAGGGCAAGTGGGTCCAGGCTAAGGAGATTTCCGACATCTCCGGTCTTACGCACGGTGTGGGTTGGTGCGCACCTCAGCAGGGCGCCTGCAAGCTCACGCTGAACGTCAAGGACGGTATCATCGAGGAGGCCCTCGTTGAGACCATCGGCTGCTCGGGCATGACCCACTCTGCCGCCATGGCTTCCGAGATCCTTCCCGGCAAGACCATCCTCGAGGCCCTCAACACCGACCTCGTCTGCGACGCCATCAACGTTGCTATGCGCGAGATTTTCCTGCAGATCGTTTACGGCCGCAGCCAGACCGCGTTCTCCGAGGGCGGCCTGCCCGTGGGCGCCTCCCTCGACGACCTCGGCAAGGGCCTTCGCTCCCAGGTCGGCACCATGTTCGGCACCAAGGCCAAGGGCGCTCGTTACCTCGAGCTCGCTCAGGGCTACGTCACCCGCATGGCTCTCAACGACAAGAACGAGATCATCGCGTTCGAGTTCCTGAACCTCGGCAAGTTCACCGACGCCGTCAAGGCCGGCAAGACCCCCGAGGAGGCCATCGCTGGCGCTATGGGCCACTATGGTCAGTGGGAGAACGCTGCCAAGTACATCGACCCGCGCACCGACGAGGAGACTCACTCCGTCGCCAGCGTGTTCCCGGTTCACGAGTAGAAAGGGAGGGAAATAACTATGACTGTTACGTTCGAAGGTTACGAGCGCCGCGCTGACAAGATCAACAAGTGCCTCGCCGACAACGGCATCGCCTCCCTCGAGGAAGCTCTGCAGATCTGCACCGACAAGGGCTTCAACCCGCGTGAGATCGTCAACAATACCCAGTCCATCGCCTTCCAGAACGCTGAGTGGGCCTACACCCTCGGCTGCGCTCTCGCTGTCAAGCGTGGCGCCAAGTCCGCTTCTGAGGCTGCTGCCATCATCGGCGAGGGCATCCAGGCCTTCACCGTTCCCGGCTCCGTCGCCGAGGACCGCAAGGTCGGTCTGGGCCACGGTAACCTGGGCGCTATGCTGCTCTCCGACGACACCGAGTGCTTCGCCTTCCTGGCCGGCCACGAGTCCTTCGCTGCCGCTGAGGGCGCTATCGGCCTGGCTCTGAACGCCAACAAGGCTCGTAAGAAGCCGCTGCGCGTTATCCTCAACGGCCTGGGTAAGGACGCCGCTCAGATCATCGCCCGCATCAACGGCTTCACCTACGTGAAGACCCAGTTCGACTACTACACGGGCGAGCTCAAGGTCGTCGAGACCATCCCCTACTCCGATGGTCCCCGCGCTGCCGTTAACTGCTACGGCTCCGACGACGTCCGCGAGGGCGTTGCCATCATGTGGCACGAGAACGTCGACATCTCGATCACCGGTAACTCCACCAACCCCACGCGCTTCCAGCACCCCGTCGCTGGCACCTACAAGAAGGAGCGCATCGAGGCTGGCAAGAAGTACTTCTCCGTCGCTTCTGGTGGCGGCACTGGCCGTACCCTGCACCCGGACAACATGGGCGCCGGCCCTGCCTCTTACGGCATGACCGACACCATGGGCCGTATGCACTCCGACGCCCAGTTCGCCGGTTCCTCCTCCGTGCCTGCGCACGTCGACATGATGGGTCTCATCGGCATGGGCAACAACCCCATGGTCGGTGCCACCGTCGCCTGCGCTGTCGCCGTCGAGGAGGCCCTCAAGGCCTAATCGCGCCCGCGCGATGCTCATACAGTTGAGCTTTAGAGCCGCTACCTACCCGGGTAGCGGCTCTTTTTGTTTGCGCTGTCGCAGGGTGACTAATGCCGATATAACAGTTGGGGCGAAATACGAGATGTGACGAGATGGAACGCCAGAGCGTCCATGACGCACACCTGCCATATTTGCCCTTTACCGATTTATCCAATCTTTGCGACGCCTTTGCCGATCACCCATGCGACAATGCGCGAACGAGAAAGGAATCCCATGGAATCAACTGATGTACTGGTAATTGGATCTGGCATTGCGGGCCTTTGCGCCGCTATAGAAGCAGCACACGCGGGCGCGACCGTTGCCATCGCAAGCGCCGGCAAGACCATGAGCGGATCGAGCTTTTTCCCGGGCACCTGGGGCCTCGGCCTTATTGGCCCCGTCGACGAAGACGACGAACAGGACCTTATTGACACCATCCAGACCGTCGGCGGCGGCGTTGCCGACCCCGAACTCGTCCAGACGTTCGTCCACGGCATTCCCCAGGCGATTGACTGGCTCGAGCAGGATCTGGGCGTAGTACTCCAGCGCCCGCAAAGCGCCGAGAGCGCCCGGCAAAAGCAATTTATCCCCTGCTTTGACCATAAGACACGCAATTGGCGCGGCCTCACCCGCAAGCCCCTCGAAGACGCGTGTACGGCCCAGATAGAGTTGCTCGGCATTCGCCTACTCCCCTGCCACGAGCTCATCGACCTTGTTGAAGACACATCCGGGAAGATTGTCGGCGCCATGCTCTACGACCAAACAGACGAGCGCATCGTGACCTTTACAGCAAAGGCCACTATCATCGCTGCGGGCGGCACGGGCGGCCTTTTCGAGCGCAGCCTCACTTCGGCCGATGTACTCAGTTCCTCGCAGGCTATCGCACAGGCGCACGGCGCAACGCTCACTAATATAGAGTTCATGCAAATGATGCCGGGCTTCATCGAGCCCAAGCGCAATCTTGTCTTTAACGAGAAGACCTGGCGCTACGTCAAATTCGACCAGCCGGTCGATATCGTCGACGACAAGCTGGACGATCTGCTTGAGCAACGCTCCGGATATGGCCCCTTCACATCATGCCTGGCTTCTCGCGCCATCGATCTTGCCATCGACCAGGCGGGCACCGAGGGCCTGGCGCTGCACTACGACTTCCCCCGCGAGGATGTTCCCGAGTTTGTGCAGACCTTTGCCACCTGGCTGAAAGACGAGCACGGTATCGCGCCGAGCGACGAGATGCGCGTGGCGATGTATGCCCACGCCGCTAATGGCGGCATCAAGATCGATAAGACCGCCCACACGGGCGTTGAGGGCCTCTACGCCTGTGGCGAGGCAACAGGCGGCATGCACGGCGCCGACCGCATCGGAGGCTTGTCAAGCGCCAATGGCATCGTATTCGGACGCATTGCGGGCGTATCAGCGGCTCGAGCAGCGCTGGGCGCTCCCGAGGCTGGCACACCGGTGGATACCGCCCTCCCCCAGCATGGAATTGCTACAGCAGACGCTGAGCGCCTGACCCGCAGCCTCAGACACACAATGAGCACCTATTGCATGATCAACAGGACCGAAGCGGGTCTATCCAAGGCGCTGCAAGAGCTTGAAAGCCTGCAAGACAAGGCCATGGCGCTGAGCAAGCCGCATGCCAATGACAGCGAGATCGCAGCCCTTGCCCGCCTGCAATCGCAGATTCAGCTGGCAACGGAGATGGTCAAAGCCATGCGCAAGCGGACTGAAAGCCTAGGTTCGCACTATCGAGCCGACTAATTCGATTCTCACTTAGAGTTTGATCACAATTTCTCAACATGCATCGAGCCCCGTAAGTATGATTCCCCCAAGGAAAACACGCTTACGGGGCTTGAGCCGTGTTTTCCCTAAGGGAATCACGGTGCAGTTTCCTCAGCTCCGCGCCCCGACGGGTTCGACCCCATGCGAGGTAAATAAAAAAGCGACCAGCCGAAGCCAGTCGCTTTTACAATCTTTGGGTGGGCCGTCAGGGGGTCGAACCCTGGACCTTGGGATTAAGAGTCCCCTGCTCTACCAACTGAGCTAACGACCCAAAGCTAAAGTCCGTTGTGGCGGACTTTAGAGGAGATATCGTGTGGTGGGCCGTCAGGGGGTCGAACCCTGGACCTTGGGATTAAGAGTCCCCTGCTCTACCAACTGAGCTAACGACCCGATATCAACACAAAGCAAGAACTGGGGTGGGTAAAGGGACTCGAACCCTCGACCTACGGGACCACAACCCGTCGCTCTAGCCAACTGAGCTACACCCACCGTGTCCTGTGCGCTTCGCGCTCGACTATTATTGCAAGGAACGCCATGCGATGCAAGCCCCAATTTTCAAGAATTTTGAAAAGAGTTTTTTGGATCCATTTCGGTCAAATCCTACCGGTTCCATAGGAGTAAACTTGCCCCACTGCAAATCCTCGAAAGGACCGTCATGAAAGAACTCTCCAACCGCACGGCAAGATTTACCGATTCGGTCATCCGCCGCATGACACGCATCTCCAATAAGTACGACGCCGTCAATCTCTCGCAGGGCTTCCCTGACTTCGATCCCCCGGCGCAGTTGCTCAACAGCCTGTGCGCCATCGCCAGCGACCCCAAGCCGCTCTATCACCAGTACTCCATCACCTGGGGCTCCCAGGCCATGCGCGAGGCGCTCGCCGCCAAGCAGGAGCACTTTATGGGCATGCCGGTCGACCCCAACCAGAACGTCGTGGTCACCTGCGGTTCCACCGAGGCCATGATGGCCGCCATGATGACGGTCACGAACCCCGGCGACAAAGTCGTCATCTTCTCGCCGTTCTACGAGAACTACGGCGCCGACACCATCCTTTCGGGTGCCGAGCCCATCTACGTGCCGCTCAACCCGCCCACATTCGACTTTGACCGCGAGACGCTCGAGGCAGCCTTCCGCGACAACGACCCCAAAGCCATCGTCCTGTGCAACCCTTCCAACCCCTGCGGCAAGGTCTTTACGCGCGAGGAGCTCACCTTTATCGCCGACCTCTGCAAAAAGTACGACGCATACTGCATTACCGACGAGGTATACGAGCACATCGTCTACGCGCCCCACGAGCACGTCTATATGGCCACGCTGCCCGGCATGTTCGATCGAACCATCAGCTGCAGTTCGCTGTCTAAGACGTACTCCATCACCGGCTGGCGTCTGGGCTACACCATCGCCCCGGCCCAGATCACCGAGCGCATTAAAAAGGTCCACGACTTCCTCACCGTGGGTGCTGCCGCTCCCCTGCAGGAAGCTGTCGTCACCGCCCTCAAATTCGACGACAGCTATTACCAGGAGGTCCTCAATCTCTATACCGCCAAACGAGACCTGTTCTGCCAGGGACTCGACAGCATCGGTCTTGTGCATAACGTGCCGCAGGGCGCCTACTACGTCATGATGGACATCTCTGAGTTTGGCTATGACAGCGACCTCGAATTCTGCGAGGATCTCGCGTCTAAGGTGGGCGTGGGCGCCGTGCCCGGCTCGAGCTTCTTCCGCGAGCCCGTCAACCATCTGATTCGTTTCCACTTTGCCAAGCGAGACGAGACGCTCAACGCAGCGCTGGAGAACCTCAAGTCGTTACGTGATAAAATCAAGCCGCGCGGGTAAGGACGGCCCAGCAACTAAAGCAACCAAAGAAGCCTCGCACCGCCCGCCGCGTTGCGAGGCTTCTTTTTATAGCGCTTTCTTAAATGGTTTAGAGCCCTATACTTTAGTCACGGAGCAACTCGTCCCAGTGAGAGGAATACTATGGCAGAACAGCAGCTTATCGGAGCGCTCGAGGCCGGCGGCACCAAGATGGTCTGCGCCACGGGCTATGCAGACGGTACGGTCCTGGAGCGCGAGCAGATCGCGACCACGACCCCGCAGGAGACCGTTGAGGCCGTCAATGCATGGTTTGCCGACAAGGGCATCGCCGCGCTGGGCATCGGCGCCTTTGGCCCCACCGCGGTCAACCCCGCCTCGCCCCAATACGGCAAGATCCTGGAGACGCCCAAAACGGCATGGCGCTACTTCGACCTGCTGGGCACCATCCAAAACGAGCTCAATATTCCCTGCGGCTACGACACCGACGTCAACGTTGCCTGCCTGGGCGAGGTCACCTTTGGTTGCGCCCAGGGCCTCACAGACGTGGTCTACCTGACCATCGGCACCGGTGTGGGCGCCGGCGTGCTCTCGGGCGGTAAGCTCGTACACGGCATGATGCATCCCGAGGCCGGCCACATCCTGGTCACGCGCGACCCGCGCGACACCATCGGCGAGCATAGCGCTTGCCCCTTCCACGACAACTGCCTCGAGGGCCTCATCGCCGGCCCCGGCGTTAAAAAGCGCTGGGATGGCAAGAGCGCCGGAGACATGGCCGATGACCCGGAGGCCATGGACCTGCTCGCAGGCTATCTGGCACAGGCGCTCATGACCTACACGCTGTGCTACGCGCCGCAAAAGATCATCATCGGCGGCGGCGTGGCTGACCACACCCCCATCGTGCCGCTCGCACGCAAAAAGTGCGCCGAGATACTCAACGGCTATATCGTCACGCCCGAGGTCAACGACATTGATACCTACATTGTCAATAACAGCCTCGAGGGCAAGCAGGGCATCATGGGTTGCCTGGCCCTGGGCGCACAGGCGCTCCAGTAAAGGACACCTCAACGGGGCGCGGCGTAGCCAAACTCGCAAAACGCCCGGACAACGCCGTCACGCCCCGCAGAGGCCCTCAAACGCATAAGGCCGCCTAGGACCAAGCAAAACGTCCTAGGCGGCCTTTTTGGTGTACATCAGCGAACGTAAGAGATATCGGAGCACGACGCCTGTCGTCGCCCCGCAGCAGTCAATCATCACATCGGTAATCATGCCGGCGCGACCGGGCACAAAAAGCTGGATCGTCTCGTCGATAGAGGGGACGAGCAGCAAGAACACCGCCGTGGGCAGCAACACATCAAACGTGCGCCGGCCTTCGAGGTCAAAGGCGTGCGTCGCCAAAATGCCAAGCACCATGTACTCGGTAAAATGAGCACACTTGCGTACGACGAAGTTGGTCACCCAATCGAATGGAAGCCCCAGGGCCTGCAAAAAGCCGCGAATGGATTCCATGATCGAAAGACTCAACGAACCAGAGCCTGTACCGGGAACCAGCGAATTGCCCCAAATGAAGAGTACCATGGCGCAGGCGACAAGCGCCCATTTTCGATCGACCTTAACCATGCGGCAATTATGCCTCCGCACGCAGCGGCGTAAAGCTGGCGGTACCGCCCTCGATAACGCTCAGATAGGCACGGCCCGTGCGCTTGACGGCCGCAGACTGCAGACGGTTGATCTCTTCCTCGAGAATCTGATTGACGCGCTCATGACGACGGTTTTCCATAACGCCGGCAGCGATAGCCTCGGCGCGCTCGATACCCTCGCGCGAGATACGCGCGGTATCCTCGGGAAGCACAGAGCTGTGGCGGCCGACATAGACGGGAGCAACCGAGACGGGTGAGGCTGCAGGCGTGGGCACCGCCACGGGGGCGGGCTCAGCGACCTCGGCCATGATCGCCATAGCAGCGGCCCACATGTCCTCGTGGCCCGAATAATCGGCCATGGGGATATCTTCCTCAAGAGAGGCATCGGGGAGACTGTCGGTGTCCACGCGATCCTGTGCATCGATAGAGGCAGTGATGGCGGCGGGTTCGTCCAGATCGGCGAGATCCACACCCTTGGCATCGGAAATGATGGGCATGCTGGCGAGCTTGGCGTTGTACGGCGCCGCCTCCGCGGCCTGCATTTGGGCCGAAGCGCCCCAAAGCGAGCTTTCGGCAGCACGGCGAGCGGCGACGGTCTCCTCATCGACAGCCAGGGGCTCGTCGGCAAAGGGATCGGAGACAGGAGCCGGCTGAGCTGTGCTCTGCTGGCCGGCCGAAGCAGCAGCCGCGGCAGAGGTGTACGCAGCCGACGACGCGCCGTTATAGGCGGCATTGTTGGCGGCATTGGCTACAAGCGCCACGAAGGCTGCGGTGCTGCCCGCAGGGGCGGCGTGAGAGCCCGAGACGGCGCGTGCGGCAGCGGCAATGTCATCGCGATTGTAAGAACCGGTCTTTCCACCGTTGGTGAGCTCGTCGATTGCGACCTGGTAGACATCGCGCGAACGCGCAGGATCGCAGCTGACCGGGGAATCGTCATCGAGCATGCTGTCGATCATAGACCAGGCGTCGGCCTCATCCATGGCGTTAGCCGCGCGCGCGATGGTGGGAACGCCATCGTCGGCGTGGCGGCGCTGGAACGCACCGGTCAGGCCGGAGAGAAATGCGGGAGAAGGCTGTGCGGCATTGGCTTGATCGGCCGGGACCGCAGGCTGAGATGCCGCCCCCTGCTGCTGCGCGGGAATCGAAGCGGTCTTGAACTCGCTGTGGGTCCGGCCAAACTGAGCGGCACCGCCCACAGCATCGGGCTCGAACAGGCGGCCATCGTGCTCGGCACGATACTCGGAGATGCCCAGCGAGACTGCATAGATGCCCACGCCCGCCACCGCACCAACGGCAAAGGGAACCGCGCCCGCGACAACCGTCTCATTAACCGACGAGAACGGCAACGTCGCAGCATACATCACCACGGGGGCGGCAAGGCCGATCCCGCAGGAAAGTCCGGCAAGGACTGCTCGTTGTGTTGCATCAGAAGAAGCCATGAGCTCTCCCCATCTTCCAGCACCCAAATCGCATCATTTAGTTGGCTGCGCGAGAGAAGATGAAGCGGGACATGCGTCCCAAAGCAACGGTATATGGTTCGTTTCATCTGCGTTTTCCGTCGCGAAGCTTAAAAGTTATTATGCGAAACCGACCCTCCGATTGCAAGCGATGAGGCCGGATTGTGACCCGAAATCCGCTGCTTGTCGGTCATAAGGTCAAAAATTGTTGCCGAGTGGCGCCATAAAGAAAGGGCCGGGGCATAAACCCCGGCCCGATTGCCCGTTCTTATGGCGATATAGCGTGCGGCTTATGGTCTAAAACGTCTGCTCGTAGTCGCTGTGTTTTTTGGCCGAACGCACCAGGAACTCCTGGTTGGTGTTGGTGCCCTTAAGACCCTTGATAAACGACGCCGCCGCGCGCTCGGTGTTGTTCATGCCGGCGAGGATGCGACGCAGGCCAAAGACAAACGGGCGCATCTGCTCGTCGACCAGCAGGTCCTCGTTGCGTGTACCGGAGGCAACGGGGTCAATGGCCGGGAAGATGCGGCGATCGGCAAGATCGCGGTCGAGCTTGAGTTCCATGTTGCCGGTGCCCTTGAACTCCTCAAAGATGACCTCGTCCATCTTTGAGCCGGTGTCGATGAGGGCGGAGGCGAGGATGGTGAGCGAGCCACCGTTCTCGATATTGCGGGCTGCACCCAGGAAACGCTTGGGCGGGTAGAGGGCTGCCGAATCGACGCCGCCCGAGAGGATACGGCCCGAGGCAGGTGCCGCCAGGTTGTAGGCACGGGCAAGACGCGTGATGGAGTCGAGCACCACCACGACATCGCCACCCAGCTCCACAATGCGCTTGGCGCGCTCGATAACGAGCTCAGCCACGCGGGTGTGGTTGTCGGCGGGCATATCGAAGGTCGAGGCAACGACCTCGCCCTTGATGGAGCGCTGCATATCGGTGACCTCTTCGGGGCGCTCGTCGACGAGCAGGCAGATGAGGTGCACCTCGGGGTTGTTGATCGAGATGGACTGGCAGATCTTCTTAAGGATCGTTGTCTTGCCGGCCTTGGGCGGCGACACGATCAGGCCACGCTGGCCCTTGCCGATCGGCGACACGATATCGATGGCGCGACCGGTAATGGAATCCTTGCCGTGCTCCATACGCAGCGGCTCGTTAGGATAGACCGGGGTAAGGTCGCCGAACTTGGGGCGGTTGCGGATCTGCTCGGGATCCATGCCGTTAACGGTCGTGATCTTGGCGAGGCCGGCGCGCTTGTCGCCGCCGCGCGAGGGGCGCAGCGAGCCCTCGATGACATCGCCCGTGCGCAGACGCGCGGAGCGGATGAGGTAAGCGGGGACGAAGGCGTCCTCGTTGGACTTCATGTAACCGTGGGCGTGAATGATACCGGAGCTGTCCGGGCGAATCTGCAGGATGCCCTTAATATCGCGGAAGCCCTCGACCTTCGCGGCAGTCGTGTAGATCTCCTCGACGAGCTCGGCCTTCTTCTTGCCGGTCGTCTCGATCTCGAACTCTTTTGCCTTCTCGCGCAGCTCGGCGACCTTCATGGCCGCAAGCTCCTCGCGCGAAAGCGTGGGCTCGGTGGGGGCGGCGTTACGCTCCTTGTTGCGCTGTTTGCGGTCGCGCTGACGGCCGCGGCGATCGTTGTTGCGATCGTCCTTGCGGTCGTTGCGCTCGTCGTTGCGCTTGTGCTGACGGCGGTTGGGGCGAGCGCCCTCTTCGGTCTCGACGCCTTCGGCAGCCGTGGCAGCAGCATCGGTACCGGACGGAGCCTCGCCCTCTGCCTTGGTGTCGGTGTTGGCATGGTTGCTGGGTTCGGCGTCGCCCTGCTGCTCGGCAACCTTGGCCTTTGCAGACTTCCTGCGCGTACGCCTGGACTTATCAGTCGGCGGCTGATCGGAGTTCTCGGCCTCGGAAGCGGCATCGGCGGTTGCCTCGGAGGACTTGTCGTCGACGGGCTTGGCGTCGGCCTTGGCCTTGGACTTCGTCGAACGCTTTGCCGCGGTGCGACGGCTACGGCCGGGGCGGACATCGGCGGGCTCGGCATCGACAGATGCGGGAGCCTCGGTGGACGGAGCGTCCTGGACCGACGCGTCGGCCGTGGCCGCGGGCTCGGCCGTCACCGCTGCGCTCCGAGCAGCAGCTGCTGCGGCAGCGGCTTTCTCGGCCTCAACAAACGCCTTGGGCTTGCGGCCGCGACGATGCGGACGCAGAGCCGGGTCAACGGCGGGAACCTCGTTGGCCTCAGCGGGCACGACGGGCTCAGCGGAGGGAGCATCCTCCCCTGCCGCGGAACGAGCCGGAGCTTCAGCGACCTCAGGAGTCGGCTGCTCAGCGGGCTGCTGCGTCTTGGCTGCCGCACGGCGACGCGTGCGCGGCGCCGGCTTCTCGGCCATCTGCTCGGCAGCAGGAGCCTCATTGGCCGCCGGAGCCTCGAGTACGCCCGGCACGGCAAGCTCGGTCAGTGCCGCGGCCTCGCGCTCTGCAGCGCGACGGCGGGCGCGCACTACCTGGGCCTCGCTGATCTGTGCCAGCGCACGGGCCTGCGCGACCTCATCGGAAATGGGGGCCGACGCATCGGCGGCAGCGGGCCGCTTCGCGCGCGTGGTGCGCGTCGTGCGACGCTTAGGCTTTGCGGCCTCCTCGCCGTCCACAGCAGGCTTGGCCACACGACGCGTGCGCTTGGGCTTGGCGGGTGCAGCCTCCTCGCTAGCAACGGGCACGGCAGGCGCGGCGGCCTTAGGCGCCTCAGGAGCCGAGACCTGCGCCGGCGCGGGCACCACGGCCTGGTCCGACGTAACCGGTGCAGCGGGAGCCGTTTGCGTCGTCGTTATTTCGTTTTCTTGCTGTTGATCAGACACAGTGTTTGCTCAACTTTCTTTTCAAGCCCTGCGATCACATGCTCCCTGCATATACCTTCAGGGCGGCTAAACAGTCTAGCTCCGTCCAAAAAGCGACGGGCACCATTGATCTGTATCGAGATGATTGCGTCAAATACGCAGCGTAAGTGTAACACAACCGCTGCCACCTGCAACTTAGTCATCGGAGACGTTCATAAACGACTAGTCAAAAGGGACACTCTTGCCCTAAGGCGCCTTCAAATGATGCGACTAGGGAGCAAATCCATGGCGTCGGGATTCGCCGCGCCACGAAACGCGCCTATCTACTACGCTTGCCCCCGGACCCCTGACCATACCATTGTTTTTTCAGAAACAGCGAGTCCGCTACCTGCGGTTTTAATATTGCGATTTTCGGCGTGGTTCGGGGTACGCACTTAAACGTAGTAGATGCCCCGTTTCTTGGCAGAGGGTGTTCCGCCGTTTCTCCACGAGACAAAAATGACCCATTTTCCTCCGTCCCCAAGGGGTCATTTTCAAAACTATGACGGTTTACGGGGCCAGAATGATACAAGCCAACCATACCCTGCATTTTCAAGAAACAATGAGCCGTCTACCTTCGGTTTTAATTTCGCTATTGGCGCCATGGTCGCCAGTTGGTGATTCAGCCCCGTAAACCGGTATAGTTGCGATTTGGTAGCATTTCCCAACACACCAAAAAGCACCGCCAAACGCAAGAAGCCCGACCTCCGCATGGGAGATCGGGCTTTCAAGGCTCAGTTAAACCAAGCCCGCGCAGTCAAACGGCCAGCGCTTACATCTGCTCGGGAGCAGTCACGCCAACAAGGGTGAGCACCAGGGCGAGCGTCACGCGGACAGCGTCGCAGGCGGCCAGACGGGCGCGCGAGAGCTCGGGGTCGACGGGACGGCCCTCGCTCGGCAGAACCTGGCAGGCGGCGTAGAAGCTGTGGAAGTCGCCGGCGAGCTCCTCGGCAAAGTGAGTCAGGCGGAACGGGGCACGATCGCGAGCGCAGCTGGCGATGAGGTCGGTGAGCTCGTTGAGCTTACGCGAAAGGGCGAGCTCGGTCGGGTCGGTCAGCAGAGAGTAATCGACGTTCTCACCGATGGCCTTGGCGGCGACGGCCTTCATGCCCATCTCAGCGGCCTGCTCGGCGGTAACGTCTGCGGCACGACGCAGGATGGAGCACACGCGAGCGTGAGCGTACTGCACATAGTACACCGGGTTGGAGTTGTCGCGCTTCTTGACGGCCTCGATATCGAAGTCGACCATCTGGTTGGAGCTCTTGGAGATGAGCGTGTAGCGAGCGGCGTCGGAGCCGACCTCGTCGACGAGCTCCTGCAGGGTCACCATGGTGCCCTTGCGCTTGGACATACGGACGGGCTTGCCGTTGCGCAGCAGATTGACGAGCTGGCCCAGCAGAACCTCAAACTTGCCGGGATAGCCAAGAGCGTCGCAGACACAGCGGACGCGCTCGATGTAGCCGTGGTGGTCGGCGCCCCAGATGTCGATGACGTGGTCGACGCGCTGGAACTTATCCCAGTGATAGGCAACGTCGGAGGCGAAGTAGGTGTACTCGCCATCGGACTTGATCAGGACGCGGTCCTTGTCGTCGCCCAGGTCGGTGGAGCGGAACCACAGGGCACCGTCCTTGGTGTAGAGGTAGCCCATCTTGTCGAGCTTCTCAAAAGCGCGGTCGACGGCGGAGGTGCCGGCGGTCTCGCCCTCGGTGTCCTTCACGTACAGAGAGCGCTCGGAGAACCAACGATCGAAGTCGCAGTTAACGGCGTGGCAAAGGTCGCGCATGTTGTCGACCATCTTTACATAGCCGCGCTCGCGGAAGCTCTCCATGCGCTCCTGCGGATCGGCGTTGACCCACTTATCGCCGTCGGTGCGCCAGAACTCGGCAGCCTCGTCGATGATGTAGTCGCCGCCGTAGGAGTCCTTGCCCAGAGTCTCGGCAAAGTTGTCCTGATACGGATGGGTCTCGGGGTGCTCATCGTTCTCGTCGGCAACAAAGGCGTCGCGGTCGGCGATCAGCAGCTTGTGAGCCTCGTCGATATCCACGCCCTGCTTGGCGATGATGTCGGCAAGCTGCATATAGCGCGTGCTGATGGAGTTGCCGAAGGTGTTCATCTGAGAGCCGTGGTCGTTGATGTAGAACTCGCGCTGAATGTCGTAACCGGCGTGATCCATAACACGGCAAAGGGAGTCGCCCAGAGCGGCCCAGCGGCCATGGCCGATGTGCATGGGGCCGACGGGGTTGGCGGAGACGAACTCGACCTGGGTCTTCAGGCCGCCACCGACGTTGGACTTAGCGAAGTCCATGCCCTTCTCGCGGGCCTCGCCAAAGATGGCGTTCTTGACGGCAACGGAGAGGTAGAAGTTGATGAAGCCGGGGCCTGCGATCTCGACCTTCTCGATTGCGGGGTCCTCGGGCATATGGGCAACGACGGCCTCGGCGATCTTGCGCGGGGCGCAGTGAGCCAGCTTGGCGGACTTCAGGGCCATGGTGGAGGTCCACTCGCCATGAGAAGTGTCAGCCGGTCGCTCGATAGCGCAATCGTCAAGTTCAAATGCGGAAAGGTCGCCGGCCTCCTGGGCCGCAGCAAGCGCAGCGCGTACCAGCTCTTCAATCTTCTCGGGCATAGATCCTCCTTGTGTTAAAGCCCCCGAGCTCTTGGTCACTCGTAGGGCAAAAGCCAGAGTTTGTAGCACTCTATCACAAGCAGTAACTACTGTCGCAGGGTAAAGCTAATAGATATTGCATATGCACAAAAATGACTACCGCTCTTGCGCGGCGGTACAAAGTTGGCGGTTTGCCTGCTGTTTATACACGTTCCAGAAATGCATAAACGTATGAATAAGCCGTTCTATTTATCGAATACTCTTACCTATCGGAGTTGTGTGCTTTTCCTGCATAAAGTGATGGTTTGCGCACGTCAGCGTGGTATTCTTAACATACGTAAATTCGTATAAGTTGGAGGTAGCATGTTCTCAATCGGTCAACACGTCATTCATCCGGGTCAGGGAGTCTGCACCGTCGTCGGTTTTAGGGACGACACACCTCAGCCCATGTTGCTGCTCGAGACCAAGCAGGGACATGCGCAGACGATCCTCATGTACCCCGTGGCGCAAGCCGACCGTCTGCATGCCGCCATCTCCCAGCAAGATGCCGAGCACCTGCTGAGCCACTACGACGAGCTGGAGTGTGACACCTTTACCGAGCGCAACAGCTCGCTCGAGGAGACGCACTTTAAGCAGCAGCTCAAGCTGGGTGCGCCCGAGACGGTCCGCGTGGCAAAAACCATGATGCACCGTATTCGCCAGGCCGAGGAAGCAGATAAAAAGCCCAGCTCTTACTACATGCGCGTACTCAAGGAAGCCAAGCGCCGCTCCATCGAGGAGTTCGCCGTGGCCCTGGGCGTCACCGAGGAGGACGCCGAAGCCCGCCTAGCCCAAGCCGCCCTCAACTAACCTGCCCACGCCAAAACCACCACAAAGGGGACAGGCACCTTTGTGGTGGTTTTTTCGCTCTAGTCGTTCTAGTAGTATTCATTCTTAGCGATACCTACGAACACAAGGAGTCTTTTATGGCAGAGCTGCTTTCCGCCGGAATCACCCGCGACCGTGCGTTCGAATTGCTCAACGAGCACAACAAAGACCCGTTCCACATCACCCACGGCGAAACGGTCGAGGGCACCATGCGCTACTTTGCGCGCGAGTTCGACCCCGAGAACGAGGAGTTTTGGGGCATCGTCGGCCTGCTGCACGACTTGGATTGGGAGGAGCATGAGGATGACCCCATGAACCACACCATCTATGCGGCCAAAATCCTCGAGGGCGAGGGCGCATCGCCCGAGCTCATTCGCGCCATCCAGACGCACACGTCCGATTTCAACTCTTCGCTGCCCAAGCCCGAGCTGCAGATGGAAAAAATCTTGTTCGCTTGCGACGAGCTCACCGGCCTGATCGGTGCTGCCGTGATCATGCGTCCTAGCAAGAGCGTCATGGACTTTACGACTAAGTCGCTCAAGAAAAAGTTCAAGGACAAGCGCTTTGCCGCCGGCTGCTCGCGCGACGTGATTACGCAGGGCGCCGAGATGCTGGGCTGGGAGCTCCCCGAGCTCTTCGACCGTACCATCGCGGCCATGCAGTCCTTCGCGCCCGACCGCGACACCTTCCAGGCCTAACCGCCCACGCCACCTATAACCACCACAAAGGGGACAAGCACTTTTGTGGTGGTTTTTCGTTTGCGAGGGGTTTAGGGACGGACCTGACCGGTGCCGCGGAGCTTGTATTTATAGGTGGTGAGGGCCTCGGCGGCAAAGGGGCCGCGGGCATGGAGTTTTTGGGTCGAGATGCCAATCTCGGCGCCCAGGCCAAACTCGCCGCCGTCGGTAAAGCGCGTGCTGGCGTTGGCATACACGGCCGAGGCATCGATCTCATCCAGGAAGCGCTCGCAAGCGTCCACGTCCTCGGCAATGATGGCCTCGGAATGCATGGTGCCATAGCGGTTGATGTGCGCGATGGCCTCGTCCTCGTTCGCCACGACCTTCACGCTCATCTCGAGCGCCAGATACTCGCGGCCCCAGTCCTCCTCAGTCGCGGCAACATAGTCGTCGCCCTCGGCAAGACCGGCATCGGCGCATACGGCGCACGTGGCCTCGTCACCGTGAATCAGCACACCGTGGTCGTGCAGCACGGCCACGGCCGCCGGCAAAAACGAATCTGCCACGGCGCGGTCGAGCAGCAGCGACTCGGCGGCATTACACACACCCACGCGCTGGGTCTTGGCATTGACGATAATGTTGAGCGCCTTGTCAAAGTCGGCGGATTCATGCACGTAAATGTGGCAGTTACCCGTGCCCGTCTCGATAACCGGAACGAGCGACTCGCGCACGCAGCGCTGGATCAGGCCCGCACCGCCACGCGGTATGAGCACATCGACGATGCCACGAAGCTTCATGAGCTCGCCGGTTGCCTCGCGGTCGGTAGACTCGATCATCGAGACGGCTTCGCGCGGGAAACCCTGGGCCTCAAGCGCATCGGCCAGCAGCTCGGCAATCATGGCGCACGAGTGATACGCCAGCGAACCGCCGCGCAGAATGCAGGCGTTGCCGGTGCGGATGCAGATGCCCGCGGCGTCGGCCGTCACGTTGGGGCGCGCCTCGTAAACCATGGCGACCAGACCCAGCGGCACGCTCACGCGGGTCAGGTCCACGCCGCTCGCAAGCACGCGGTGGTCGAGCACGCGACCGACGGGATCGGGCAACTCGGCGAGCTTCTCCAAACCGGCGGCCATGCCCTCGACGCGCTCGGGCGTTAACAGCAGGCGGTCGAGGAGCCCTGCCGAGGTGCCCGCATCGCGCGCGGCGGCCATATCGAGCTCGTTGGCGGCAATGATGGAATCGGCGCCATCGCGAAGCGCCGCGGCCATGGCGCGCACGGCCTCCTGGCGTTGGACATCACTCGCCGTGGCAAGCGCGCCCGAAGCGGCCTTGGCCTCGACGGCAAGATCGTGGACATACGTGGCTATATCGACCGACATGGACGGCCCTTTCTCTTAGATGTTTGCCAACCATGGTAGCCGATTTGCACGCATCCTCGCCGACGGCGGTAGAATTGGTCAACCCGAAACACCGCAACGAATGGAAGCATCACATGGCGCTCATCACTTCGTACCACGTCCCCGGCCTGTATGTCGAGGACCACAGCATCGATGTCCCCCTCGACTGGCGCGGCCTTGAGCCCATGCTTTTGGCCGTCGGCAGCACCATGCGCCGCGGCGCCATGCCGGCGCCCATCGCCGGCGCACCCGAGAGCATCAAGCTCTTCTACCGCGTGGTCTGCGCGCCCGACCGTATCAACGACGACCTGCCGCTCCTCCTCTTTTTGCAGGGCGGCCCCGGCGGCGAGAGCCCGCGTCCGCTATCACCCACAAGCGATGGCTGGATCGAGGAGGCCGTCAAGCATTTCCGCGTCGTACTGCCCGACCAGCGTGGAACGGGGCGCAGCAGCTGTGTTGACGGGCGCACAATTGCCGCCTTGGGCAATCGCGCCGAGGCAGCAGGAGCCAATGCGGCCCGCTCGCAGGCGGACTTCCTCAAGCGCCATCTCGCCAGCTCCATCGTGCGCGATTTTGAGTACCTGCGCCTGGTGGGCTTTGGCGGCAAGCCCTGGGTCACACTCGGGCAGAGCTACGGCGGCTTTTTGACGCTGAGCTATCTGTCGCTCTTTCCCGAGGGCGTAGCGGCAAGCTTTACATGCGGAGGCATTCCACACGTGCCGGCGAGCGCCAGCGAGGTCTACGCGCACACCTTCCCGCGCATGGCAGCCAAGACCCAGCAGTATTACGACCGCTACCCCGCCGACGTCGAGCGCGTGGCGGCCCTGGCAGATGCCCTCGAGGAGCAAAAGCCCGTGCTGCCCGACGGCTCGCCGATGACGGTCGAGCGCCTGCAGCTCATGGGCAGCGACTTTGGCATGAAGCCGAGCTTTGAGCGCATACACTGGATCATCGATCACGCGTTTGTTGATGGCGACGGTACGCCGAGCTGCGGCTCCTCGGTATCCGACAGCTTTTTGATGCGCGCCTTCGAGCGCACCAACACACGCACGAATCCGCTGTACTGGACGCTGCAGGAATTCATCTACGCCGATGGCGACACCATGCCCATCCGCTGGGCCGCGGCAGAAGAGAAGGCGCACCGCGCCGAGTTCGACACCCTCGCGCGCCCGCTCATGTTTACCGGCGAGGCCATGTTCCCGTGGATGTTTGAGCAGATGCCCGAGCTCAAGCCCTTCAAGCCCGCCATGGATCTGCTGATGGAAGACACCAGCTGGGACAAGATCTACGACCCGCAGCGCCTGGCGTGCAACGAGGTGCCACTCCAGGCCGCCGTGTACTTCGATGACATGTACGTGGATTCGGGTCTGCAGTTCGACACGCTCAGCCGCGTGGGCAACTCGCATGCCTGGGTGACCAACGAGTTTGAGCACGATGGCCTGCACGGCAGCGTGGTGTTCAAGCACCTCTTCGACGAAGCCCTCAACCGCGGAGACCTGCGCCAGATCTTCTAGCAAAGGAGTGTCCCCGTCCACCGGCACAAAAAGAGCGTCCCCTAGTGCAGAATTGAACTGCCTCCCATTTCTTGGACACGAGAAATGGGAGGCTTTTTATGCGTGTCGACTTGAGAGTGAAGCACGACATCGAGGCCAGGAAGGCGGCGATCCGGAAAGCAGACCAGGTACACATACGAGCAGAAGGTCGCCGCCGCCTCGGCCGTGGTCGACGGCGGCATGGGCAAGCAGGACGCCATGAAGGCGTTCGGGGTCATGTCCCTGGCGCCGCTCAAGAGATGGTGCGCGCTCTACCGCGAGGGCGGCGCCGAGGCGCTCAGGCCCAAGCCCAAGGGCAGGCCGAGGGGGTCCGGCCCCAAGCCGCGCGGGCGCACCCGCGAGCAGGAGCTCGAGGAGCGCTGCCGAAGGCTCGAGACCGAGGTGGCCTACCTAAAAAAATTGCGTGCCCTGGTCGAGAGGGACGGGATCTGACCAGGGCGAAGGTCGAGGCCGTGAGCGCCCTGCGCGCGGAGGGGTACGAGCTGGGGCGCCTGCTGGAGTGCGCCGGCATGGCCCGGTCCAGCTACTACTACGCGCTGTCGCACCCGGCCAGGCCGACGCGCCCGGAGCTGCGGGACGCGGTGGCGGAGATCTTCTCGCGCACGGCCAACGGGTGCGGCCACCGCCAGGTCGCCATGTGCCTGCGCGCCGAGCTGGGCGCGCGCATAGCCTACAAGACCGTGCTCAAGATGATGCGGGAGATGGGGGTCCGCTGCGGCATCCGCCGCGAAACCGACTACCATAGGTACAACTCGTACAGGGGCGTCGTGGGCGAGACGTTCGAGAACGTCATCGGGCGCGACTTCGCCGCCGACGGGCCGTGGCAGAAGATGGGCACCGACGTCACCGAGTTCAAGCAGCCCTGGGGCAAGGCCTACTTCGCGCCGGTGTACGACTTCGGCAGCAAGGAGATAGTCGCGTGGTCGACGTCGACCAGCCCGAACATGGCGCAGCAGGCCGAGCTGCTCGACCAGCTGCTGGCGAAGATGCCCGAGGGCGCGACGCCGGTGCTCCACAGCGACATGGGCTGGCAGTACCAGCACGCCGCATGGTGCGGGAGGCTGAAGGACGCCGGGATCGTCCAGAGCATGTCCAGAAAGGGAAACTGCATCGACAACGGCGCCACCGAGCAGGTCTTCGGCCACATGAAGGACGAGTTCTTCCGGGGAAGGACATGGCCCGACTTCGAGTCCTTCAAGGCGGACCTGGACGCGTACGTCGCCCATTGGAACACGAGGCGAAGGCAGGTTAAACTGAAGGGG
>JAGZPG010000017.1:0-44572 GCA_018382775.1 Collinsella sp.
CTCGTCGCCGGGACGGTGCAGGCAGACCTTCCTGAGCTTGCCGATCTCGGAAGGCACGTGCAGACCTTTCGTCATGGCCTCCTACCTTTCTTTCGGGCCTTACTGGCCGAATGTATCAGCGCCCCTCCATATGGGACGCTGCTTGCTGACAGCTCTAGTTATATCCAAATTCCATTCGTAATGCTACCTCGCCCCCGAACGGTCAGCAAAGTACGATGAACGGTATATCGCATATGATTTCCCATGATGCACTTCAGTTTCGTAAAGCAGATTTTCCTAGGTAAACGTTATTTTTCTAGGAAATCAAGCTTGAACACCCAAAGTAATCCATGATTCAAAATTGCATAGTGAAAACGGTTTTCTGCATATAAATGACGCTTGTCCTCGATTCGACCTACATTCGATTATATTCAGCTTACTATCATTCTTATTCATAGATTCTCACCAGTTGAGTGAGGATATGGATCGTTTGCGAACGAGCAGGGCGTCAGTCCTATGACTTGTCAGCGTAAGAAGTAGGTAAAGATACCGTTCACGCGATACGTCCGTGCCAGTGGTCGACTAAATTGAGACAATAATGAATTAGAGTTAGGCTACCGTCCCCTGCGGGGACTGAACGGACAGATGCATATGCCGAGCAAAATCGAAAAGAAGCAAAAGGCCGCCAAACTGCGCAAGCCGCCGCGCGACTTCTCGTACACGCAAAACCGAGAGCTTAGCTGGCTGCGCTTTGACAACCGCGTGCTTGACGAAGCCTTCGACGAGACCGTTCCGCTGTTCGAGCGTCTAAAGTTCGTGTCGATTTTCGAGTCCAACCTCGACGAATTCCTTATGGTGCGCGTGGGCGGCCTGTCCGATCTGGCGGAGCTCAAAAAACAGCCTGTCGACAACAAGAGCAATATGACCGCCTCAGAACAGGTCGATGCCGTCATGGAAGAGCTGCCCGGGCTCCTTACCCGTTGGGAGTCCATCTTTAAGAGCATCGAGGACAAGCTTGATGCTCTGGGCGTTCACCGCGCCCGCATCGATTCGCTTACGCCCGAGGAGCGCACCTTTGTAACCCGTTACTTCCAAGCCTACGTGTCGCCGGTCATCTCACCGTTGGTCATTGACCCGCGCCACCCCTTCCCCAACCTGCGCAACGGCGCGCTCTATCTGGCTTGTGGCCTGGACGGCGTCACCGACGAGGAGAGTCTGCTGGGCCTGATCGAGATTCCCGCCTCGATGAACCGCGTGGTCGAGATCCCCTCGCCCACCGGCACCTACTCCTACATCTTGCTCGAGGACGTCATCCTCGCCTGCCTGGATAGCTGCTTTGGCTCCTATAAGCCGCTGGATCGCGCGCTGATCCGCGTCACCCGTAATGCCGATATCGACCCGGACGGCGAGGGCGTCGAGGAGGAAGAGGATTACCGCCAGCACATGAAGCGCATCCTCAAGAAGCGCTTGCGCCTGCAGCCGGTGGTGCTCGCCGTATCGGGCTCCCTCGAAAAGCCAACGCTCAAGACCATCCGCAAGGCGCTCGAGCTTTCTCGCCGCTCGGTCTTTACCTGCGATATCCCCCTTGACCTGAGCTACGTCTTTGGCATTGAGGGCAAGATTCCCGAGCATCTACGCAACGAGCTGCTCTTTACGCCGTTTAAGCCGCAGCCCAACCCCGCCATCGATATGTCCCGCTCCATTCGCGAGCAAGTGCTGCAGGGCGACAAGCTGCTCTTTTATCCCTACGAGGCCATGAATCCGTTCCTGGACCTGGTGCACGAAGCAGCCTACGACCCCGAGTGCATCTCGCTGCGCATCACGCTCTACCGCGTGGCCAAACAAAGCCGCCTGTGCGAGTCGCTCATCGATGCTGCCGAAAACGGCAAAGAGGTCACGGTGCTCATGGAGCTCCGCGCACGCTTTGACGAGCAGAACAACATCGAGTGGGCCGAACGTCTGGAAGAGGCCGGCTGCACCGTTATCTACGGCTCCGAGGGCTTTAAGTGCCACTCCAAGATCTGCCAGCTCACCTATCGTGAGGGCATGGCGCTCACCCGTCTCACGCTGTTGGGCACCGGCAACTTTAACGAGAAGACGGCCAAGCTCTACAGTGACTTTATGCTCATGACCGCCCATCCCGGTATCGGCGAGGACGCCAACCTGTTCTTCCGCAACCTGTCGCTGGGCAACCTGCGCGGCGACTACCGCTTCCTGGGCGTGGCGCCCGCCGGACTGAAACCGCTCATCATGCGCGGCCTGGACCGCGAGATTCAGCGCGCCCTTGTCGGCGAGCCCGCCCGCGTGTTCTTTAAGCTCAACTCGCTGACCGACCGCGAGGTTATCGATAAGATCGCCGAGGCATCGTGTGCCGGTGTGCGCGTGGACATGATCATCCGCGGCATCTCGTGTCTCAAGCCCGGTATTCCGGGCAAGACCGAGAACGTGCACGTGCGCTCCATCGTCGGACGTTTTTTGGAGCATGCGCGCGTCTATGCCTTTGGCGTGGACTCGGACATGATCTACCTGAGCTCGGCAGACATGATGACGCGCAACACCGAGCACCGCGTGGAGATCGCCTTCCCCGTGCTCGACCCCACCTGCCGCGCCCTGGTGCACGAGTACATGGGAATGCAGCTGCGCGACAACGTGAAGGCACGCAGCCTGACGAGTGGCGGCACCTGGGTTCCGGTTGAGCGCAAAGAGGACGAGAAACCCTTCAACTCGCAGGAAGCTCTGCTGGAGCGCGCGTATCGCAACGCCGAAGCCGACACCGAGGCAGAACCCGCGCTCGCATCCCAGCCTGAGCCCGAGCCGCAGCCGGCCGCTCCCGAGGTCCAGAAGGTCCAAGCGACCGTTATCGAGCCCGAACCCGCACCTGCACCTCAGCCCGAGCCGCAGGTCACCAAGCCCGCACCCGAGACGAGCGCCCGTCGCGATAAGCCCGCCGGCAAGACCAAGGCCATCGAGCGCCATCGCCCCGGTCGCGTGCGCATAGGTCTGGGCCTGATCGGTCTGGGTCTTAAGACGCTCATTACCGGCAAGACGAAATAGTCGTTTGTAGAAGCAGTTTGTAGAAGCGCCCCGCATTTGAGGAAAGCCTCGGATGCGGGGCGCTTTTCCCTGCTACCATAGTGCGAACAGCAACGCGAATGACAGGCAGGAATATGAAGCTCACCATAGAATCGATGACGTACGGCACCGACGGTCTGGCACATGCCGACAACGGCAAGGCCGTCTTTGTGCAGGGCGCTGTGGCAGGCGACACCGTCGAAGCCGAGATCGTGCAGGACGGCAAGTCGTTTATGCGCGCCCGCACGACCGAGATTCTGGAGCCAAGTCCCGATCGCATTCAGCCCCCCTGCCCCTTCGTGGGCATCTGCGGCGGTTGTTCGTGGGGCAATCTATCGCGCTCCGCTCAGCTTGCCGCCAAAGAGCAAAACCTGCGCTCCACGCTCGAGCGCATTGGCAAGTTCACCCCCGAGCAGGTCAACGATCTTGTCCAGCCTATCCGCTATACCAAGGACGACTGGGGCTACCGCAATAAAATTGAGCTGGAGCCCGCTCTCGTTAACGGCCGTGTTCGCCTTGGCATGCACGGCGTCGACCCCAGCAAGATCGTGACCGTCAATTCGTGCCCGCTGTTCGATAAGCGTTTTCCCAAGACGCTCAAATCGGTCGTCGGCGCGCTCAACTATCTGAGCGGCAGCCACAACCTGGGTCTGGAGCGCGTGGGCATTCGCGCTTCGCGTCGCACCAAGGCACTCGAGGTCGCGCTCTGGACGCCCACAGGCTCCTTCCCGCGCTCACAGGTCTCGCGCGTGCTGGCAGACGCTGCACACCCCACGAGCGTCGTGCGCGTCATGAGCAAGGGCGAGAAGAAGGCCCGCCGCGTTTCCAAGGTGGAGATGCTCGCCGGCGAGGGCTCGTGGACCGAGAACATCGCTGACGGCCAGATGCGCTTATCCGCCCCGTCGTTTTTCCAGGTTAATACCAAGGGCGCCGAGATTTTGATTGAGCTCGTTATGGACGCCCTCGACCCGCAGGAAGACGAGCTTGCCGTGGACCTGTACTGCGGCGCCGGCACCTTTACCCTGCCGCTCGCCCGCCGCTGCGACTTTGTCGCCGCCGTCGAGGCCTACGGTCCGGCCGTGCGCGACCTGCGCCGTAACCTCGAGATCAACAAGCTTGATAACGTCGACGTCATTGGCGGAGACGCGGTGCGCGAGTTCCCCGACCAGGATGCCGACGTCTTGGTGGTCGACCCGCCACGCGCAGGCCTCGCCCCCGAGGCGATCGACCTTATCGCCAGCACGAGTGCTCGCGATGTCGCCTACGTGAGCTGCGACCCGGCCACCCTGGCGCGCGATCTCAAACGCTTTGTCGAAGAAGGCACCTTCTTCCCCGTAAAGATCACGCCAGTCGACCTGTTCCCACAAACCTTCCACTGCGAGACCGTCGTCCACCTTAGGCGCAACTAGACTGTTTGCCCAAGGCCACGCCCGATGATTTTTCTGGGACGGGGATTAAATAATCAATTTGTACCAAATGATTATTTAATCCCCGTCCCTTTTTAAACATTGGGAAATCGAGCGTGGCAAGCGCATGTCTTCGGGGTATAAGACGCCTAATTGTATGCCGCCTTACGAAAGGAACTCTCATGCCCAGCGTTGCCGTTCTCGCCGCCGATGGCTTTGAAACGATTGAATGCCTGACCATGGTCGACGTCATGCGTCGCGGCGGCGTGCGCGCCACGCTCGTCTCGATCATGCCCACGCGCGAGGTCGTGAGCTCGCTGCAGATTCCCGTAACCTGTGATGCGCTCTTTGACGAAATCAACTTTGACGAGTACGACTGCGTCGTGCTGCCCGGCGGCCTGCCCGGTGCCACCAACCTGCGCGCCGACCAGCGCGTCTGCGACGTAGTCTGCGAGTTCGCCGCGACCAAGCACGTTGCCGCCATCTGCGCCGCCCCGTTTATCCTGGGCGAGCTTGGTCTACTCGAGGGACGCCGCGCCACGTGCTTCCCCGGCTTTGAGAAGAGCTTCCCCGAGGGCACCTATACCGGCGAGAAGGTCACGCAAGACGGCAATATCATCACCGCTAGCGGCATGGCACAGTCACTCCCCTTTGCCTTGGAGCTGCTGCGCACGCTCGCCGGCGAAAAGGCCGTCGAGAAGGTCGCCGAGGGCATCCAACTATGATTTTGGCTTCGCAATCGCCGCGCCGCATAGAGCTGATGCGCGAGGCGGGCTATAACATTCGCGTAATTCCCGCAGACATCGATGAAACGCCTTTTGATGGCGAAGCTCCGCTTACGCTCGTCGAGCGCTTGGCGCGTGCCAAAGCTGCTGCCGTCGCGGCCGAGCATGCCGAGCCCAACGAACTGACCGTCGCGGCCGATACCATCGTCACCTTCGATGGCATGATTTTGGGTAAGCCGGCAAACGAGGACGAGGCGCGCACCATGCTCCGCGAGCTTTCGGGCCGCACGCACCAGGTGGCGACCGGCGTCTGCATCGTTAAAGCCGGCGACGCTACAGCTCCGCATGCCGCCGAGAGCCTGTCGTTTGTCGATGTGACCGACGTGACGTTCTATGAGCTTACCCAGGAGCAGATCGAGCGCTATGTCGCCTCCGGCGAGCCCATGGACAAGGCCGGAGCCTACGGCATCCAGGGCACAGGCGGCCGCATGCTCGTGCACGACATTTCGGGTGACTTCTACAACGTGGTGGGCTTGCCCATCGCTCGCGTCGCACGCGCGATTCAAAAACTCTCGTAATTGCATCTGGCGCTGGGTATCCCCCAGCGCCTACAATTTTGCCGTACCGTACGGATCCCGACCGGGCATAAGGCCCGGCGGAAAACCGATAGGAGAAAATATGGACACGCTGCTCGAAGCCATCGATGTTTGCAATGTCGATGGCTTTTGCTTTGGCAACTATACGGACGAGGAGGCTGGCACCGGCTGTACCGTAATCGTGGCGCCCGAGGGTGCCACTGGTGGCGTTGACGTACGCGGTGGCGCCCCCGCTTCGCGCGAGACCGATTTGCTGCGTCCCGAGAACACCGTCGACAAGGTCCACGCCGTCTGCCTTTCGGGTGGATCTGCCTTTGGCCTCGAGGCTGCAAGCGGCGTCGCTCGCGAGCTTGAGAGCCGCGGCATCGGCCTTCCCGTCGGCCCCACGCAGGTGCCTATCGTGTGCTCCAGCTGCATCTTCGACCTCGCCTTTGGCGATCCCACCGTGCGCCCCGACATAGAGGCCGGCATCGCCGCCGTGCGTGAGGCACTCGACAACACCCCCACCACGCTCGAGCAGGGCAATGTAGGTGCCGGCACGGGTGCCACCGTCGGAAAGCTCATGGGGCCCGCCACCTGCATGAAGGCAGGCCTTGGCGCTGCCGCCGTGGCGCTCGGCCCCATCAAGGTGGGCGCCGTGGTCTCGGTCAACGCCTGTGGCAACGTTGTCGACCCCTTCACTGGCGAATGGGTCGCCGGCATGCGCGCCGCAGCCGATAGCGAGCAGATCGTCGACATGGAGCTCGCCGCCTTTGCCGCCGCAGGCTCTATGCAGATGCCGCTCGACCGCACCAACACCACCATCAGCTGTATCGTCACCAACGTGGAGCTCACCAAGGCCCAGGCCACCAAAGTCTCTCAGATGGCCGCAGACGCCTACGCGCACGCCATCCGCCCCACACACACCACCAACGACGGCGACACCATCTACACCCTCGCCAGCGGCAAACTGGGTGCCCAGGCAAGCGCCGCCGTTCCCCTAGACCTGCTGGGCATGCTCGCCGTAAGGGCCCTAGAATCCGCCATCGTAAACGGAGCCAAAACCGCCAAAACCTCCCACGGCATCCCCGGCGCCGCGAAGTAAACTAGCTCGTCCGGTTGCCCGGTGGGTCTTGGTTATGTTTGCTGCTCTACAGCCCTGGCTCGCACGAAGAGCACATTAAGTGCTCTTCGGCTCGTGCGGAACTCGCGACAAACATAACCAAGACCCACCGGGCAACCTACTCAACAAGATTCCTTTCAGCCCAGGCCCCTGTGTACCGCGCGTCCAAGATCTTCAAATTCAGGCAGCCTGACAATCGATTCTTATGGCAGAGGCCCCTTGGCCTTTAGTTTGATACAAGTTCCGCACGAGCCGGAAAGCACTTAATGTGCTTTCCGTGCGAGCAGGACTGTTCGTGGTAGCAAACTAAAGGCCAAGGGGCCCAGTCAACCTATCAGCAGCGAATACTCAGCAGCTAGTTGAATTTGAAGATCTTTGAGGCAAGACGGTATAGGCCGAGTGTGATTTTGTCACCGGCACGACCGCGCAGATTGGTGAAGAAGCCGACCACGCCGTAGCGGGCACGACGATACATGCGCTCGTCGTAGGCCTTCAAATCACTCCACAACGTCTTCAGGCGCTCGTCGGCACAATCCTCGTCGGAAAGCTTAGTAAGCACCGAGCAGATTGCCATCATCATGGTGAAATAGCCCATCATGTACGAGCGCAGACGCGACGACTCGACATCGCTGTACAGGTGGAACGACTCCATCATGATGCGCGTCACGCGAAACTGTTGGTCCAGACGCTTGACCATCGTGGCCTCGTTGACGCTTTGGCCCTCACGGCCGATAAAGTAGCGGTAGGGATCGATGTCGGCGTAGTACATGGTCTTGCAACGCGGCAGCGGCACGTAGGCGTAGATGTTGTCTACATAGAACGTGTGCGGCGGCATAGGTAGATTGGACGCGCGCAGCACATCCGTGCGATAGCACAGGCTGTGCATGAGCAGATTCTGATCTAGACGGAAATGACCGATCTGGTCCCAGGTAAAAATCTTTTTGCGCGGTAGGGCAAACTTGTAGCCAATAGCGGTATGCGTACCCTCGTAAACCTTCTCGTACACATAGTTCGAGATAAAGAGGTCGACGCGCTGGTCGCGCTCCTCAAAACCGCGCAGGATCGAAAGCATGGTCGACAGAGCTGCGCCATCGAGCCAGTCGTCCGAGTCGACGACCTTGTAGTAGGTGCCCTGTGCCTCGCGCAAGCCCGAAAGGACGGCAATGCCGTGGCCACCGTTCTCCTGATGCACCGCGCGAATGATGCCGGGATAACGTGTCTCCCACTCGTCGGCCTTAGCTGCCGTCTCGTCCTTGGAACCGTCATCGACGATGATGATCTCGATATCGGTGGCGTAATTGCTCCCCTCCAGAATGGAGGTGATGCAATGGTCCATGTCCTTGGCGGCGTTATACGAGGGAATACCGAATGATATGACTTTATGCATGGCAGGCGATAATCTCATCCGAAAGATCGAGGGCGGAGTTGGTCACGGCATCCATATCGTAGTAACGATACTCGGCCAGGCGACCCACCGGGTGGAAGTTCGTCAGGTTTTGGACGCGCTCAAGATAGCGCTCATAGAGCTCACGGTTCTCGGGCTCCAGAATGGCGTAATAGGGCGTCTCGCCCGAGCCGGGCGTATAGGCCTTGGAATACTCCTTCATGATGGTGGTCTTGCCGGGCAGGACCTGGCCAGTCATGTTCTTGAACTCGGTGATACGCGTGTAATCCTCGCTCGTGGTGTAGTTGACGGTGCCCACGGGCTGGAACTGGTCCATATCGAGCGTCTCGAACTTCATGTCGAGCGTACGGTACGGCAGAGCGCCCAGGTCGAGGTTGAACAGCTCGTCGAGCGGACCGGTGTAGACGATCTCGCCGCCATAGACCTTACCGTCGATCTTGACGGTGGTCTCGTCGATCTCGAAGAGGTCGTGGGCGTCCACGTCGCAGAACACATCAATCAGATCGTGGTCGAGCATGTGCTCGAACAGCGCGGTATAGCCGTCCTGCGGCATGCCCTGGAAGGGAGCCTGCGGGAAGTAGCGGTCATCGTCGCCCACAAAGACGGGAACGCGACCGGTGATCGAGGGATCGATCTGGTCGGGCGTCTGGCCCCACTGCTTCATGGTGTAATGCAAAAAGACGTTCTCGTAGACGTAATCGGCGACCTCGGCAAGATCCGGGTCGTTCTTCTTGCGCAGCTCCATGATGGGCACCTTGACGTCCTTGCCAAAGGTCTCCACGAGCTTCTGATACAGCTCCTCGCCGCGCTCGTCGCCAAAGACGAGCTTGAGGCTCGCGTGGTTAAAAGGCACGGGCATGAGGGTGCCGTTGATGTTGGCAAGCACCTTGTGCTGGTAGTCCGTCCACTTGGTAAAGCGCGACAGGAAATTGTGGACGCGCTCATTAAAGGTATGGTAGATGTGTGGACCATACTCGTGGACCAGGATCCCGGCCTCATCAGCGCAGTCGTAGGCGTTGCCCGCAATGTGGCTACGGCGCTCCAGAACGGCAACACGATAGCCGATGGTCTCGGCGAGACGGCGGGCACAAACGGCACCGGCATAACCGGCACCGACGACAATCATGTCGTATGCGCCGGCGTTAAAGCCTTCAGGCAGGCCTGAGGTAATCTGCATCGATACTCCTTGTCAAAAGCCACGGGCTCGTTAGCTGGGCTTTTCTCGAACATTCTTCGAGACATATTTATCAGAGCGATTATAGCGCTAATGCGTCCTATAATGAGCTTGCCACACAAGGAAAGCTCAAGCACCGCGGCGTACATAATTGAAAAGTAAACCCGCTAGCAGCGGGTTTATTCGTGAACAGCCGGGCGCCTGGAGCTTAGCGAAACGCTTGTAAGGAGTAACATGAGCGATTTCCTAAACCGTATGAAGTCTGCCGCCAAGGCCGACCTTAAGACGATCGTCCTGCCCGAGGGCGAGGATCCGCGCACCATCGTCGCGGCCACCAAGATCATCGAGGAGGGCCTGGCAAAGATCGTCATCCTGGGTAACCCCGACGAGATCGACGTTCCCGGCGCTACCGTCATCGATCCGCGCAATGCCGAGAAGCACGAGGAGTACGCGCAGAAGTTTGCCGAGCTCCGCGCCAAGAAGGGCGTCACCATCGAGCAGGCTCGCGCCCAGGTGATGGATGCCACCTACTTTGGCACCATGATGGTCAAGATGGGCGACGCCGACGGCCTGGTCTCCGGCGCCTGCCACTCCACCGCCGACACGCTGCGCCCCGCGCTGCAGATCCTCAAGACCGCCCCGGGCACCAAGCTGGTCTCGGCCTTCTTCGTGATGTGCACCGACACCCCGCAGTTCGGCACCGACGGCACGCTGATCTTCGCCGACTGCGGTCTCAACATCAACCCGTCCTCCGATGAGCTCTCCGAGATCGCCATCGCCTCCGCTCACTCCTGGTCCACCTTCATGGGCAACGTTGAGCCGCACGTGGCCATGCTCTCCTACTCCACCATGGGCTCCGCCGGCGGCGAGGTCGCCAAGAAGGTCCAGGAGGCCGTGAAATTCTGCCACGAGAAGGCTCCCGAGCTCGCCATCGATGGCGACCTGCAGCTCGACGCCGCCATCGTCCCCACCGTCGCCCAGCTCAAGGCTCCTGGTTCCTCCGTTGCCGGTAAGGCCAACGTGCTGGTGTTCCCCGACCTCGAGGCCGGCAACATCGGCTACAAGCTGGTCCAGCGCTTCGCCGGCGCCGACGCCTACGGCCCCATCCTGCAGGGCATCGCCAAGCCGGTTAACGACCTGTCGCGCGGCTGCTCTGCCGACGACATCGTGGGTGTCGTGGCCATCACCGCCGTCCAGGCTCAGATGGCTGAGTAGCGGACGCACTCGCCCGAAGGCCGCACGGGCTAACCCCTGAAAACGTCCTCGACCAATGAAACGCCCCCGTTCTGCTCCTCCGGAGCTACGAACGGGGGCGTTTCTGGTCTGCGGATTGTTTTCAGGGGTTAGCCCGTGCGGCCTTCTGCCGTCACGTGGCAATCAGGGAATCCGGGGTGGACGGCGGCTTGGCTACGAGCTAGGCTGAGAATCTGAATGACTGGATGCCGTTGTTGGGAGCGCAGGCGTTGCTGGTGACGATCACTTTGGGACTGGAATTTCCGCCTGCTAGTAAAAAGGCCTCCGGAGCTGTTGCTCTGGAGGCCTTTCGTTTACTTGCAAATGCGTGCGTTAGTTGTTCTTGGTCAGACGCTCGACGTCGCGGGCGATCATGTATTCCTCGTCGGTGGGGATGACCATGACCGTGACGGAAGAGCCGGCGGCGCTGATGACCTGTGGGCCGTTGCCCACGGCCTCGCGGTTCTTGTTGTTGTCGATGCGCACGCCCAGCCACTCAAAGCAGTCGCAGAAGGCCTTGCGGATCGACCAGTCGTTCTCGCCGATGCCGGCGGTAAAGGTAATGGTGTCCACGCCCGCCATGGAGGCGATCATGGAGCCGGCCTGCTGCATGGCCTTGTAGGCGAACATATCGAAGGCGAGCAGGCAGCGCTCGTCACCCTCGGAGGCGCGCGTACGGATGTCGCGGGCATCGTTGGAGATGCCCGAGATGGCAAGCAGACCGGACTGCTTGTTCATCATGTCGTCGACTTCCTGGTAACTGTAGCCGCCCTCGCGCTGCAGGTAGCACACGGTGGCCGGGTCGATGGAACCGCAACGGGTGCCCATCATCAGGCCGTCAAGCGGCGTGAGGCCCATCGTGGTATCGCGGCACACACCGTCCTCAATGGCGGCAAGCGAAGCACCGTTGCCCAGATGGCACGAAAGCAGGCGATGGCAGCGCGAGCCCAGGATTTCCTTGGCCATCATCCACTCGTAACGGTGGCTCGTACCGTGCGCGCCGTACTTGCGCACATGGTACTTGTCGCACACGTCCTTGGGCAGGGCGTAGGTGTAGGCGACCTCGGGCATGGTCATGTGGAACGAGGTGTCGAAGACGGCCACGTTGGGCAGCTCCGGATACTTCTCGCGGCAATATTCGATTGCCGCCGCCTCGCCGTAATTGTGCAGCGGAGCGAGCGGGGCCACCTCAAGGATCTTAGCCATGACCTCGTCGTCAACGACTGTGGAATCATCGAAGTGCCAGCCGCCCTGAACGATACGATGCCCAATGCCATCGATCGTAAAGTCGGTCTTCTCGAGCTCCTCGAGCACGCGCGCAATGGCGCTGCGATGATCGGGAAAAGGAATCTCCTCGGTCTGCTTGGCACCACCGTTCTCGGAGTGGCCAAAGATGCCCATGTCCGATCCGATACGCTCACAGTTGCCCTTGACGAAAACCTCGCGGGTATCGGTATCCAAAAGCTGATATTTAAGGCTCGAGCTGCCGGCGTTGACAACAAGTACGTTCATGAGACTCCTTTGTGATTACAGTACGGTCGGCAAACCTATAAGGCGGCCGTACCCTTAATAAGAAGTTATCAGAATTCAATAAATATCTATTAATCTCTTCGCCCAAAGAGCATAAAAGGGGGCTGAACGGCACAATGCCATCCAGTCCCCTCCCCTTGTATCAATTACTTGCCGCTGACGATGCGCTCGACGTCGGAGGCGATCATGAACTCCTCATCCGTGGGGATGACGAAGATCTTGACCTTGGAATCCTTGGCGGACAGGCACCAAGCGCCGTCGCCGCGCAGGGCGTTGCGGGCATGGTCCATCTTGACGCCCATAAAGGCCAGACGGTCGGCCACGCCAGCGCGGACAGCCGGAGCGTGCTCGCCGATGCCGGCGGTAAAGACCAGGGTGTCCATGCCGCACATGGAAGTGGCCATCTCGGCGGCCTTGGCGGCAATCTTGTAGACGAACATATCGAAGGCGAGCTGAGCCTCGGGGTCACCGGCAGCGGCGAGCTCCTCGACGTTGCGGCAGTCGTTGGTCTTGCCACCGGTCACAGCCAAAAGGCCGGACTTCTTGTTCATCATCTCGTCGACCTCGTCGAAGGTGTAGCCGCCCTCGCGCTGCAGGTAACACACGGTAGCCGGGTCGATGGAGCCGCAGCGGGTGCCCATCATGACGCCGTCGAGCGGGGTGAGGCCCATGGTGGTGTCCATGCACTTGCCGTCCTCGATAGCGCACAGGGAAGCGCCGGAGCCGATGTGGCACACGACGACCTTGCGGGCCTCGCCGTTGGTCATCTCGGCGACCTTCTTGGAAATGTAACGGTAGCTGGTGCCGTGGGCGCCGTACTTACGGATGTGCAGCTTGTCGCAGACGTCCTTGGGCAGGGCGTAAGTCTTGGCGACCTCGGGCATGTTGAAGTGGAAAGCGGTGTCGTAGACCGTGACGTTGGGCAGGTCGGGATACTGCTCCAGGCAGTACTCGATAACGTTGGCCTCGGGGTTATTGTGCAGCGGGGCGAGCGGAGCGACCTCGCGGATCTTGGCGAGGACGTCCTCGTCGACGAGGGAGGAGTCGCCAAAGTACCAACCACCCTGAACGATACGGTGGCCGATGCCCTCGATCTTGACGCCGTTGGCCTCGAGGTCCTTCAGGACGACCTCGATGGCGACCTTGTGGTCGGGGAACTCGATGTTCTCGGTCACCTTCTTGGAGCCGTTGGCAGCGTGGGTGAAGGTACCGCCGGTAAAGCAGACGCGCTCGCAGGAGCCCTTTGCGGACACCTTGTGGGACTTGGTATCGATGACCTGATACTTAAGGGTCGAAGATCCTGCGTTGACGACCAGAACGTTCATGTGTCTCCCTACTAACAGGCGGTGTGGCGCCGCCAGGTTACATACGCTTCAATAATAAACCCAAACGCCCTCGCGCTCGGGTTTATTGCGTTGATATATAAGTTATCGGTGCCAGAGCTTCCGTTTCATTGCACGGAAGAAGCGTCCTCAGATGAGGTTCTCGCCCAGGTTTTTGCCGCCGAGGACGTGCATGTGGAAGTGCATGACGGTCTGGCCGGCGTTGACGCCCTTGTTGGAGATGACGCGGAAACCGTCCTCCAAGCCCTTGGCCTTGGCAACCTCGTGGATGGCGTGGGCCATGGCGCCCATGGTCTCGGCCGGCACGTTGTCGGCGATGTCGCTGTAGTGCTTCTTGGGGATCACGAGCGTGTGGACCGGCGCCTGGGGGTTGAGGTCGTCGAAGGCGATGACCTGGTCGTCCTCATAGACAACGGTTGAGGGAATCTCGTGGTTGGCGATTTTGCAGAAGATGCAATCACACATGGCTGGTTCCTTTCTCACAGACCAAGGTAATTATATTTGGTCGGGATGGTTAGAACGAAAGCTTGTCGTCGGTGTTGGCGGCCTCGCCGTCGGCGAGCACGTCGTTGCCGTCGACGTCCTTAAGGAGCACCGAGACCTTCTGCTCGGCATCGGACAGGCGGGTGCGCAGGCTCTTGAGGAGCTCGACGCCGCGGGTATAGCTCTCGAGTGACTCCTCGAGCTCCATATCGCCCGACTCCAAGCTGCGGATGATGAGTTCCAACTCCTGCGAGGCCTGCTTGTACGTAAGCTGCTCGACCGGGGTCTTCTCTGCCATATCTGTTTCCTTTCCTAAAGGTTTATCGCTATGAAACGCGGGTTACTCGACCGTATCGACCGTTGCAGCCACGTTGCCGTCTGCCATACGCACGCGGATGGCATCGCCGGGCTTAAAGCTCTTGGCGCTCGTAGCCACACCATCATCGCTGTACGCGATGGAATAGCCGCGGGCAAGTACCTTGAGCGGCGACAGGGCATCGAGCGAAGCCGCTGCACGGCCCAAGTCGGAAGCTGACTTGTTGAGCATTGTGCGCCCCTGATGCTCCAGACGGGAACTCGCAAGCGTGAGCGCATGGCGTTTGCCATCGAGCCCCGAGGTGCTTGCGATCAAGCGCTCGGGCAGACGCTCGAAGTTGGAGCGGAAGGCCCCAACCGAACGCGTTATGGCGCCCGACAGTCGATCGGCAGTCAGCGCAAGCTCGGACTCGCGACGCTCGACCATAAACGTTGGATCGTTGAGGCACGGGCGGCACGCGGCCGCATCGAGCGCGTCAACCAAACGAGCCGTATAGGTGTCCCAGGCACGACGACCGCGCTGGTCGAGCATTTCCAGATCGACCTGATCCGACCCGATCATCGAAGCCATCGCGGCACCCAGACGTTGATGGCGCGTCTCGAGCACGTCGGCCAACTCCGTCATAGCCGGCGCCACCGATTCTGCCGCTGCCGTTGGCGTGGAGGCGCGACGGTCGCTCACCATGTCGCAAATCGAGGTATCGGGCTCATGGCCAATGCCGGTCACCACGGGCACGGGGCAAGCCGCCACCGCACGGGCAAGCTCCTCGTCGTTAAAGGTCATGAGGTCCTCGAAGGAGCCGCCGCCACGGACAAGCAAAATGCAATCGGGCGCCGGCGTAATGGCAGCGGCGCGGCGCAAGCCTTCAATAAGCTCTGCCGGCGCGCCCTCGCCCTGGACCTTTGCGCCCACGCAGACAAGCTCGACGAGCGGGTTGCGACGGCGCAGCGTACGCTTGACGTCGTCGATCACGGCGCCCGAAAGCGAGGTGACGACCGCCACGCGTGAGCAGAACACCGGGATACGGCGCTTGCGCGCTTCGTCCATCAGGCCCTCGCGGCGGAGCTTTTCGGCCAGTTGCGCCACTTGTTGACGCAGCAGGCCCTCCCCCGCCAGCGAGAATGAGCGAGCGACAAAGCTCATGCGACCCGTAGGCTTGTAGAGATTGAAGCTGCCCTTAAAGCTTACCTGCATGCCGTCGCGCAGATCGAAGGTGCGCTTAAGGTAGGCGCCCTTCCAGATGATGCAGTCGACGGCCGCCGAGTCGTCCTTAATCTGGAAGTAGCAGTGGCCGCTTCGGGCATTGGGACCACGAAAACCCGTGACCTCACCCAAAACGCTCAACTGCGGAATGGCATCGAGCGCGCCGGCGGCGATCTCCACCGCTTGGCTCACGCTGAGCTCTTTGCGCTCCTGCTCGTCCGATCCGTCGAACTCGGCGGAAACGGTATTGCCGGTCAGATTCCAGCCTGCCACGCAGCCCCCTTTCGTCATCGTGCACATGGGCTCCGGCCCTGCGCAAATTCAAGTCCAACACATAGTACAGCGCCGCGGGGACACAAATCCCCACGGCGCCCGTCGGTCCCATTTGTTATCGGTTGGAGTTTCTGTTGTAGCGAGCCATCAGGTAGAGCAGCTGAATAATCGAGGTGAGCGCCGCCGCTACGTAGGTGAGCGCGGCCGCCGTCAGGACCTTCTTGGCACCGTTGACCTGCTTGGAGCTCATGCCCGACTGCTCGATATACGCCACGGCGCGGCGGCTGGCATCGATCTCGACCGGCAGCGTAACCAGCTGGAACAGCACGCTAAACGAGAAGAAGACCAGCGCGAGGGTCGTGAGCCCCGCGATGTTCATGAACAGGCCCATGAGCAGCACGATCGTCCAGGTGTTCTGGGTAAAGTTGACGACGGGAACCAAAGCGGTACGTACCTTCATCATGGCATAACCACTTTGACGCTGGGCAGCATGGCCCGCCTCGTGACAGGCCACGGCAACGCTTGCAACCGACCCGCCCGAACGGTTGGCATCCGACAGATACAGGTTGTTGTCCTGCGGGTTGTAATGATCGGTGAGCTCGCCGGCAACGCCCTTGATACCCACGGCGTTGCAACCGTTGGCATCGAGCATGCGACGAGCGACCGTGGCACCCGTGTCGCCGTCCGAGCGAACCTTGGACCACGTCTTGTACGTCGAGTTGATATAGCTCTGCGCGGCAAGGCCAAGCACCGTGCAGACAAGAACAACCAGCAGGTACAGCGGGTCAATGCCAAAGCCGTATCCATAGTAATAAGGCATGCGAATTCCTCCGAATCGAGTTACACGTTGGAGGCATTCTACCCATTCGACTGACCAGCAAATCAACATCGATGTTTTGGCAATGTCAGCGAAAACGGCCGAGAGCGAGCAAGGTGACGTGAAAGAGAAGCGACGCGTACTTTGGTACGCGAGCGACGATTGAACGTCAGATTGCCGCTCTCGGCCGTTTGCAGCGTCGAGCTGTTACGCGGTTTGGTAAAACCGCGTAACTATATACCTATAGCAATTCAATTTTGCCATCTTTGACCGTCAACCCCATATTGCCCGAGAGCAAATCGTCCAAACGCGAACCCACAAGCTCAAAGCGCCAACCTTCGCGCAGGGGGCTTTGCTCGGGATGCTCGATGTAATCGGCCAGGTCATCGCGCGAGGCAATGACCGAGGTCGCCACGCCCGAGCGCTCGGCAACCAGGCGAATGAGCGCATACATCAGGTCCGTCACGCTCTCCAACTCCGGCGAAATCTGACGGTGCCCGCGCACCATGAGCGGCAGGCGATCGTGTGGGCAGCTCGCACCGCGCTTAATGGCCATGAGCGCGCCGTCCACGTCGCGCTCCCCCAGCTGGTCGGTACCGCGAATGCTGCGGAACTCCTCAACACGAACGGGATTACGTTTAACCAGGGCCAGCAGCGTATCGTCGGACATGACCCACTTGCGCGGGATGTTGCGGCGCTCGGCGCGGTCCTCGCGCCAAGCGGCAAGCTCGCGCGCGATACCCAGCTGATGGCGGCTACACGAGTTGATGCGCTTGACCTTGCGGAATGCCTCATGGCGGTCGGCGCGGTAGTGCGACTCGTCGGCCAGCGGACGCAACTCGTCGAGCACCCAGTCCACCCGGCCCAGCTCGCGCAGGCGACTCATCATCTCGGTATAGGCGACAATCAGGTACTTGACGTCATCGATCGCGTACTTGACCTGCTTATCAGTCAGCGGGCGGCGCGACCAGTCGGTCAGCGACTCGGTCTTGGGCAATGAGACGCCACAAAACGTCTGCACGAGCGCGCCGTAGGAAATCTGCTGGCGCTCGCCCAAAAAGGCGGCGGCCACCTGCGTGTCAAAAATGGGACGCGGCAGCACGCCCACGGTATGGAGCATGACCTCCATATCCTGCGAGCAGGCGTGGAAGACCTTAGTCACGCTCTCGTCGGCCATAAGCTCGGCAAGCGGCGACAGGTCGTCGATCACCAAAGGATCGACCGCGACGCTCTCGGCAGGGGTGGCAATCTGAACCAAGCACAGGCGCGGGTGGAACGTGCGCTCGCGCAAAAACTCGGTATCGACGGCAATCGCGTCAAACTCACGGGCGCGCTGGCAAAAGTCGAGCAGAGCCTGATGTGTGGAAATGTACATATCAACCCATCGAATAAGGTTAGGCCCGAAAAACACGGGTAGGATATCGGCATTGCCCTACAACTATACTCGGTTAGTCACAGAACGGGAACGTAAGTATGCGCTGCCTTATCATCCACAACCCGGCATCGGGCCCCAGCTCAGATGAAATCTACGCGTTCACGCACGCCCTCGCGCAGGGCGGCGACGAGGTCGTGATGCGCTTTATCGGCGATGGCATGGAACCCGAGGAGGCCGTGGCAGACGTGCGCGAGTTTGATCGCGTGGTCGTTTCGGGCGGCGACGGCACCGTCTCCAACGTGCTTGACCAGATGCGCGGGTGCGGTGTCCCCACGCTCGTCTTCCCCTCCGGCACAGCCTGCCTGTTCTTTAACAACATCGGTAATGCCCCCGAGGCAGCGGCGCTTGCCAAGGCTTGCCGCGCCGGTCGCACGGTCAAAGTGGACATGGGCGAGCTCTTTTGGCTCGACGAGAACGGCAACGAGAAGCGCCACGGCTTTATCATCATCGCCGGCTCGGGCTTCGACGCCGAGATCATGATGAAGGCCGCCCCCGCCAAAAACGACATCGGCGAGATCGCCTATTTCCTGTCGGCGCTCGCCACACCCAACCCCACGGTGGCGCATTTTACGATTGAGCATGACGGCATTGTCGAGGAGCTCGATGGCATCTGCTGCATGGCCGGCAACACCTCGGTCATTCAAAACGACATCAACCTGTTCCCCGATTGCCGCATGAACGACGGCATGGTCGACATCGCGGTCATCGAGCCCGTAAAAACCGTCCAGCTCCTGCCCACCGTGATCACCGCCGCACTCGACCCCGCCGGCAAGGTGCTCGGCCGTCCGCAGTTCAAGATCATCCAGACCAAGGAAGCCAAGATCACCTGCACGCCGTCGCTGGGCATGCAGTTCGATGGCGAGATCATCTCCAGCAACTCGGGCGTCTTTGGTGCCCGCGCGCTTCCGCAATGCCTCGATCTCATCGTCGACGAATTCTCCCCGCTCGGAAAATAGGAGGACCCCATGAACGACAACCCCCTGATTGGCTTTATCGTCATCGTCTTGGCCATGCTCGTCGGCTATGCGATTAACGTGATCCACCGCCGGAAGAAGTAATTCCACATTGGTATGATATTCATCCAATTATCGTCTCCCCCGTTGTTTATGCATTTGCCAGACAGCGGGGGATTTTTCTTTGTGCCCCGTGCAAGGCGCTTTATTCAGATACAGTAATTGCAGGGCGTCTTTATTTAACTAAAGCTAGATAATGAGTATTCTTGTCCGCTCATCGCATATTTTAGGACGCTCATCGAGTATTTCATCGAAATAGATGAATACTATTTAGACTTCCGATAGGCTAATAGATGTATTTATTAGCTGAAATCCTGCACGGTTCCGCGGGGTTTCAACGGTTGGGAGGGATCATGAGGTTTACTCATCCTGTCAACACGCTCAAAAAGCTCGGCTGCGGCCTTGCGTTTGGAGCAGCGGCCATCATGGCCATGCCGACTTCGGCGCTCGCCTGCACCCAGATCTACATGGGCAGCAAGCTTACGGCAGACGGCAACACGTACTACGGCCGTTCCGAGGACTTCGGTCCGCGCTATGTCAAGCACTTTGGCATTGAGCCCGCACACAAGGACGGCAACAAGTACACCTCGGTCGAGTCCGGTTTTGAGTACAAGTCCAAGGGCGCAACCTACCGCTACACCTTCGTTCGCGACAACCCCTCTCAGTGGGAAGATCGCTACGACGCATATTCCGAGGCTGGCATCAACGAGAAGGGCGTTTCCTGCTCTGCCACGCTGAGCACCTCCTATAACGAGAAGGCCGAAGAGGCCGATCCCATCACCGAGGAGACTGGCATTGGCGAGTACAGCTATGCCAGCGTCATCCTGGGCGAGAGTGCCACGGCCCGCGAGGGCGTCGAGCTCATCGGCAGCCTGATCGACGAGCAGGGCGTCTGCTCCAACGACCAGATCATCATCGCCGACAGCACCGAGACCTGGCTGTTCGCCGCGCTTTCCGGCCATCAGTGGATTGCTATGAAGCTCGCCGATGACATCGCCTCGCTCAACCCCAACATCGGCAACCTCACCTATAACGTAGACCTCGATGACACCGAGAACTGTCTCCATTCCGAGGGCATCGAGTCCATGCCCAAGGAGAAGGACTTTGCCGAGTACACCGACGGCAAGTTCGACGTCGCCAAAACCTACGGCGAGGAGATCGGCGAGGCCGGTATGCACCAGTGGTCGCGCTATATCCAGGGTCGCGATTACTTCATGGCCCCGCTGGCTGAAGGCACTGACTACGAGATCGTGAAGGACGAGCGTGAAGATGCTCGCGCCACGACCGGCGCCCTGGTCCACGAGATGCAGCCGCTGTTCTTCCAGCCCGGCAAGTCCGACTGGAACACCTTCGAGATGATCCGTTCCTTCGCCGCCCGCGGCGAGAATGTCGCCGGCCTCAACGCCAACACCGACGGCGCCTATGCCATCGGCTCCAACCGCAACACCGAGATCCACACCTTCCAGATTCGTCACGGCATGGATCCCGAGATCGCGACCATCCAGTGGGAGATGCTCTCCAACGCCGAGTTCTCCGTCGCTATCCCCCTCTACTCTGCACTGCTCACCGAGGTCAGCCCCTACTTTAGCGATCAGGATGTCTCCTTCGATCACTGCGAAGAGGAAGACGTCGTGAACAACGAGGAGCCCAAGAACTCCATCAACTACGTCCTCATGGACATCAACACGCTCGCCTATGAGAACCGCGACCACTGCGCTACCGGCGTCCGCGCCTACCTCGATGCGCTGCAGAAGGAACTCATCGAGCAGAACCTGACCGTCGACGAGGCCATGCAGGCCGCCGAGAACACCGAGGCCCGCACCGCCCTGGCCAACAAGGCCGGCAAGGCTGCCACCAAAAACACCTACATCAAGTGCAAGGCCATGCTCGAGGAGATGCGCGACTACCTCAAGGAGGAGGATTTCTCCGAGGAGTTCGTCCCGAGCGACTACGATGCCGACAACGACTGCCTGGTCAAGTCCATCGCCTACGCCGACGAGGCCCTCTCCGATGAGGACGTAGCCGAGCCCGAGGTCGAGAAGGAAGAGGCCACCGAAGAGAAGTCCGAGGGCAACAACATGGCCGCCATGGCCGTTGGCGCCGTCGTCATCATCGGCGTCTGCGGCTTCGTGCTCTATCGTCGCAAGAAGGCCTAAGAACCCCCACCTTAAGGCGCGGGCGGGATGGCCAAGGTCGCCCGCCCGCCCAGCCACCCATTCGACCGGCGGGAAACATCGCCGAAATCTTTTCAAAAAAGATTCCCTGCACACACTTCGCTGTGCTATAGTGCAGCGCAACAGCAACTAGGTGCGACCGCGCCACGGCATCACGAAAGGAGCCACCAACATGAAGAACACGATGAAGTCTCTCAACAACTGGTGGTGGCGTGATGCGAATACGATCGGTCGACGGTGAGTCCCTCACGCCTGTTTTTGCGCTCTAGGTGATTAGAAGGCCTCCGGTTTCGACCGGGGGCCTTTTTCTATCTCGAGCCCGATCGCATTCGCATCGCGCGCCTCCGCTTTCTTCTCTTTCACTTCCCCTCCGAAAGGATTTTCACCATGTCTCAGAACACCACCACCGCCCAGCCCCGCACCGTCCAGACCGCCGACCGCGGCAAACTCGACGTCCGTGTCCTTGTCTTGCTCGCCATCCTGCTTGCCGCTGGCTTCATCCTCAACTTCACCGTCGGCAAGGCAATCTCGGGCATCTCGGGCGGTATGATCAGCCCCGAGTTCATTATCTCGGCCTTCTGCCTCACTATCCTGGTCGTACGCCCCAACATCGGTCAGGCACTCGTCATCGGCCTGATCTCGGCCGCCGTGATCCAGATCACCACCACCTCGCCGTTTGTCGATTTTGCCGCCGAGGGCATCGCTGCCATGCTCATGGCCGTCATTGTCAACGCTGCCGCCAAGGACGGCCAGGTTAAGCCCGCCGTCGCCATCGTCGCAGCCTTCGTGACCACCTTTGTCTCGGGCGTCATCTTCATGGTCATCAAGATGGCCATGCTCGGCGTGGTGAGCGAGCTCGCCGCTGCCATGCTGCCCGTCGTCGCCATGACCGCCGTCTTTAACGCCATCCTGGTCGGCGCTCTCTACCTGCCCATCCAGAAGTCCCTTAAGCTCAACTAACCTGCCCGGCTTTACGAGCCACCCCATCTTGGCGTTCATTCGTCGCTCGCGTACCCAAGTACGCTTCGTTCCTCTTTCGCGCCAACCTGGGGCACCTCGTAAAGCCGCCTCCGTACTTCACCACCAAAGACTGTCCCAAACAACGAGCTTTTGGGGACGTTCTTAAACGACTAGTCATGTAAGAACGTCCCCAATGACTATGAAAGGTATCCATGGAAACGATCATCAACGTCGACGATGTCTCGTTCTCCTATGGCACGCAGACCGAGCAGGCGCTTAAGCATATCTCGCTCGGCGTGAACAGGGGAGATTTTATCGGCATTATCGGGCCTTCGGGCGCCGGTAAGTCCACACTTGCCGCCTGTCTGTCGGGCGCCGTACCTCACCACTACACCGGCGCCTTTTATGGCTCCGTGTTAGTTGACGGCCACGACACCTGCGAGGTCTCGCTCACCGACATATCGCAGATCGTCGGCAGCGTGTTGCAGGACATCGATACCCAGATGGTCGCTTCGGTCGTTGAGGACGAAATGCTCTTTGGCCTCGAGAACTTTGGCGTTCCGCACGACCAGATCGAGCAGCGCTTGAGCGAGACGCTTAAGACCGTCGGTATCAGCGACCTGCGCGACCGCGAGATCCCCACGCTTTCGGGCGGCCAAAAGCAAAAGGTTGCCATCGCCGCCATCCTCGCCATGCGTCCGCGCGTCTTAGTGCTCGATGAGCCAACCGCAGCACTCGACCCCGCCAGTTCCACCTTGGTCTTCGAGACGCTGCGCGAGGCAAACCGCGCGCTCGGCATCACCATCGTCGTCGTTGAGCAAAAGGTCGCTCTGCTTTCGGAGTACTGCAACCGTGTGTTGGTGCTCGATCACGGCCAGATCGCGCTGCAAGGTGAGCCGCACGAGGTCTTCGCACGCACCGACGAGCTTCGCACCATCGGCGTCGATTGTCCGCGCGTCACGCGCATCTTCAACAGTCTCGAGGCCGATGGCTTGGTAAGCGGCACGCCCTGTCTGGATGTCGACGAGGCAGAACGCCTGATCACGGAAATCGTCGACCCCGACCGTGCGACAAGCGATACCCAGGCGCCCGCAGGCTCCCCGCACGCGCCGTCGCTGCGCCCGCATGCGAAAGACGCCGAGCCGGTGCTCACCTTTGACCATGTCGAGTTTTCTTACCCCCATGGAGGCGCCGCCGTCCACGACCTCAACTTGACGCTCTACCCCGGCGAGCTCGTGGGCATTGTCGGCCAAAACGGAGCCGGCAAAACCACGCTCACCAAACTGCTCACGGGTTTGCTCAAGCCCGCATCGGGCAGCGTACGCGTTACGGGCTTGGACACGGCATCGGTTCCCACGAGCCGCATCGCACACGAAGTGGCAACGCTTTTCCAGAACCCCGACCGCCAAATCTGCAAAGACACCGTGCTCGACGAGGTCGCCTTTGGTCTAGAACTTGCCGGCATCGACCGCGCCGAAGCCCTGCGTCGCGCCCAGCTGGTCATCGACCGCTTTGGTCTGCCCGCCGACGAGGCACCGTTCTCACTGTCGCGCGGCCAACGCCAGATGGTGGCGCTGGCCTCCGTTGTGGTGATCGAGCCCAAGATCGTGGTGCTCGACGAACCCACGAGCGGCCTGGACTACCGCGAGTGCATGACCGTGATGGAAACGGTTCGCACCATGGCAGAGCGCGGTTGCGCCGTCATCATGGTCTGTCACGACATGGAAGTCGTTTCCGACTTTGCCGAGCGCATCGTGGTGATGGCCAACGGTCGCATCCTCGACCGCGGCCGCACGCACGAGCTGTTCTCGAACATCGAACTCATGCAGCGTGCCTACGTTGAGCCGCCCCAGGTCATCGAACTCTCGCGCCGTCTGGCATCCACCGTCTCGCCCGCCTTTACGCAGGTGAGTGAGGTCACTGATATCGTTCGCATTACCGAGGAGATGGTCCGCCGTGGTTAACGTCATCGACTACATGCCGGGCGACACGCTGCTACACCGCCTGAACCCCGTCATCAAACTGGGCCTCGCCGCCGCCATCATCATCGGCATTTTCTTGTCCGACACCTATGTGGCACTGCTGGGCTTTCTGGCACTCACGCTCGCGCTGGGAGCCTACGCCGGCGTCGTCGACCGCCTGCTCGCGCTGCTCAAGCTACTGATTCCACTCGCGCTCATCATGCTGGTGCTGCAGCTGGCTTTTATGCGCGATGGCAACGTGGTGTGGAGCTTTGTCACCGATGAAGGCCTCATCACCGGAACAAAGGCCTGTCTGCGTCTGCTGGGCGTGGCGCTACCGCTTATTCTGATGCTCATGGTGACCAAGCTCAACGACCTTGCCAACGCCTGCGTCGAGGTGCTGCACGTTCCGTATCGTTATGCCTTCACCTTTACCACGGCGCTGCGCTTTGTGCCAGTGTTTGGCCAGGAGATGAACGCCATCATGGAGGCGCAGACCGCGCGCGGCATCGAGTATGACACCAAGAACCCCATCAAGAAGCTTCAGCTCATGCTGCCGTTGTGCGTGCCGCTACTGATCTCGAGCGTGGGTAAAACCGATGCCACGGCCTTGGCGGCCGAGCAGCGCGGCTTCTACCTGCGCACGCGCGCGAGCTCGTACAAGCGCTACCCCATCAAGGGCCAGGACATTGCCATGCTTATTGTTAGCATTGCCCTCATTGTCCTCGGCTTCCTGTTCTAACCCATCGCCACCGGCAACCGATAAATTCAAAAGGCCTCGGCTCGCACCAAACGAGTCGAGGCCTTACTGTTCCCCCAGATAAAACCTACCAAAATAAACCTGTCCCTTTTTGGCAGGTCGAGGGCTACAGGCGGTAGGGGGCGCCGCTGCGGATGATGGATTCGCGCACCAGGACGTCCATGGCGTCAAGGGTAATCTCGGGCATCTCTCGGTACTTTTTCAGCACCGAGAGCTCGGTGCAGGCCAGAATGACGCGGTCGCAGCCGCTGCGGGCGAACTCCCACATCACGCGGTCAAACTTGTCCATATCGGGCTCGCGTCCGGCCTTCACGTCATCATAAATCAGCGACATCACGTCGGCCTGGCGCTTCTCGCTGGGATAGACGACCTCGACGCCCGCGGCCTCGCACTCGCGCCCGTAGACGCCGGCACCCACGGTGCCGTCGGTGCCCATGATGCCGATCTTGCGCACCGGCTCGGACGGCATGCTCAGGTTGGGATCGAACTCGCACTCCCCCATCACCGCGCCCGCCAGGGCATAGCGCACCGACTCGCGCGGCATGTGGATAATCGGCACCTTGGTGAACGACTGAATCTGGTCGTAGAAGTAGTGCGACGTGTTGCAGGGAATGGCGATATGAGCACAGCCCAGTCCCTCGAGCGCCCGTGCACATTCCTTCATGGTCGCCAGCAGCTCGGCATGCTCGCCGGTCTTGATGGCCAGCGTACGGTCGGGCATGGTCGACTTGGAAAGTACCACCATGTCGATATGCTCCTGATCACAGGTAGCAGCCGTATGACGCACGACCTGGTCGTAGTAATACGACGTGGCCTCAGCGCCCATGCCGCCGATAACTCCCAGCTTTTCCATCGCCGCCTCCTTGGTGACGCCCATGCAATTGCTCGTATCATGCCCGCGCCCGTCCGATGCAAACCGGGCGGGCGCCGCGCTCATCTACTTGTAATACGTCTTGAACAGCTTAAAGTGACGCAGCTTGGTGTGCCACATGCGCAACCAGCGGTTAAAGACAAAATCGCCCTTCATAAACGAAGGATCGGCAGCCTTGCCCTCCTTGGCCAGACGATGCGCCTTCGCACGCAGCTCGGGGTCCTTGACATACTTGTCAACGACGCCCATGGGGACGACCATCCACAGCGCCTCGTCCTGCGCCGTCACAAATTCCGGCTCAAACGGACGGTTATAGACGTACTCATCCACCACGTATTTAGCAACGTTAAAGCCGCTGTTGGTGACGTAGTAGTTACTGCGGCCCTGACGCGTGTTGAAGTCGAAGAACTTAAACGAACCATCGCGTTGGTCGTACTTGACGTCGAAGTTGGAGAAGCCCGTGAACTTAAGGTCCTCAAGCAGCTTGCGCACGCCACCCATGAGCTCGTCGTTGGGCTCGGTGATGATGCAGGCGTGGTTGCCGACACCATGGGGCTGATGCTCCTCGAGCAGCACGTGACCCAGGCACATCATGCGAACCTTGCCGTTGCGGTCGGAATAACTGGTAAGCACGCGCATGTACTCGTCGTTGCCGGGCACGCGGTCCTGCAAGATGAGGTCATCGGTGTAGCCACTGGCGTACACATCGCGAATGACCTGCTCCAGCTCGGCGCGATCGGCAATCTCGTAGGCCTTCTTCTGGCCCTCGAACTCGTGCTCCCACCACATGATGCCGTCAGAGGGCTTCAGAATCATCGGGAAGGGAAAGTCGATCTGGTCGAGCACCTCGGCGGAAGCCTCGCCCTGGGCGTTGAGCATCGCCATGGTAAAGGTAAACGTGTGCGGATAGGGTACACCGTGCTTCTCGCACAGCTCGTAGAAGATCTCCTTCTTCTGGCACTGCTCGAGCATACTGTAGGGCGCATAGGGCGCGATGACGTTGGAGGCAAGCTGGCCGGCATCCTGAGCCTCTGCGGCAAGCGCGACGTAGTTATCGCCGCAGCCCATGAGGATAATCTTCTTATCGGGATTGGCCTGTGCAATGCCGTTGACGGTCTCGATCATGACCGGCATAGTGTCGATATCCACATTGGGCGTATAGTCGATAATCTGGCTGCGGTATGCAGGACCCGTCTGATACTTGCCAAAGACCAGGCTCTTGACCTGATACTCCTCGTAGAAGGCGCGCGCCACCGAATAGGCGTTGATATCGCCGCCGAGCAGCACGGGTATAAACTCGCGCTCTGTAAACTGCAATGCCATGGAAACTTCCTATCATCAACTGCCCGTACGATGGGCGGTCTTTATGCAACTGGTTTATTCTAGCGTGCCAAACTGCCGCTTCCCAAAGTTCCACCATATCTATGGCAAGCAGGCGCTTATGATCGAGCCCGCAGGGTTCCGTAACGTTAAAGTTGAACTCTATGGTTTCTTAACAATTCACTATAACTGCAGGTCAAGACCAAAACCTCAAGTTCAACTTGACCCTTTAGAACCTTTAAGGTTCAAGTTGAGGTCGAAAGCAGTAGTAGAATACCTTTCGAACTATAACCTACGATTGATTGCAGAGGGACTGGATGCAGCATTCGAACCATCGCACCGCAGCGCTCATCGCGTCGAAGCCGGCTCGTATCATCACGAGCGCCGCGCTTGCCGTTACACTGACGGCCGCGCCGATGCTCTCCCCCGTCGCAGCCTATGCCGCCTCGCAGGCAACGCAGGATCAGCTTTCCGCTGCCCAGCAGAAAATCGAAACCGCCACGAGTGCCTACAACGAAGCCCGCACCAAGCTCGAGGATCTGCAGAAGCAAATCGACACTAACGAGGCAAGCATCGAGAAGATCGAAGCCGAACTTCCCGATCAACAGGCCAAGGCGAGCTCCGCCATGCGCGATCTGTATAAGTACCAGAAGGGCACCAACCCCATCGTGAGCTTCCTGGTCAACGCGCAGAGCCTGGGCGAGTTCATCACCACCTGCAAGTACACCAACCAGATCACGAGCTCGAGCGTCGACGAGATCGAAGAGCTCAACAAGATGCAGACCGAACTCGAGCAGAACAAGACCGAGCTCGAGCAGGCCAAGTCCCAACTCGAGACCGAGCAGAAAACCGCCGAGGACGCACTGGCACAGGCCCAGCAGCTTCGCAGCGAAGCCCAGGCAAAGGCCGAGCAGGAGAATGCCGCCGAGCTGGCCAAGCTCGAGGCCGACAAGGCCGCTGCCGCCGAGAAGCTCTCGGGCGAGGGCGTGAGCGGCAACAACTCCAACAGCCAGGCCAATAACGCCAACACCACTATCGACACCACGGTGAACAACTCCAATACCGGCAACTCCGATTACGACTCGTTTATCAACGAGTGGACGAGTCGCATCGACAACTACCTCGCCGGCTCCCCCATGGCAGGCCAGGGTTACAACTTTGCCGTGGCAGCCTGGAACACCGGTGTTGACCCTCGCTGGTCTCCCGCCATCGCCTGCATCGAGAGCAGCAAGGGCCTCTATTGTGCCGGCTCCTATAACGCCTGGGGCTGGAGCGCCCGCGGCGGCGGCTGGCGGAGCTTTGGTAGCTGGAGCGAGGGCGTCTCTGCCCACGTTGCCTACCTGGGCGCCAACTATGGCTCCACGCTTACCCCGGCAGCCGCCAAAAAGTACTGCCCGCCCACGTGGCAGGACTGGTACAACAAGGTTGCAACCCAGATGAACCGCATCTAAGATCAACGTCAAAGGGCCCCAATTGGGGCCCTTTTTCTTTTACGCGACGGAGGTATCGACGACGCCAGTCGCGTTTGCAATGGCAACAATGATAATCATTGCCAACAAGAGCACACCCATAGCCTTGAGCCAGAGCTTTGCAAGCTTTTTACCGCGGTATCTATCGAGTAGCTCAAACCGCCGGCGAAGGCGGCGTTTGTCGAGCATCACAAAATGGATGAGCACTACGAGACCGTCGACGAAGATAAAATACTCAATCGCGAGAAACCACATCGGGTAGTTTTGGTTGGCGCCCGTAGGATGAAAAACGGCAAAATGGCTTCCGGCAAAGAAAACAAGTAGCGAAAGATAGACGAATGCGTTCCAAATGCGCCCAACGGTGTCGGGAATGCGGGAGAGTAAATTCGGGCGCTCAGGCACCAACGGCAATCCACCCTGAGACTGATCCGTGGGGAGCACGGGCGCAGGGCACACAACTCGCCGCTCTGGAGGCTCTTGGAAGGAAGCAACATTCGGCGCGGACGATGGCGTCGGTGTGGACAACGCATACGATGCGCGTGCAGCGTGCCCTAGCGCCTTCGCGCTTGCAAAGCGCTTGTCCGGATCGAGCGCCATCGCCATGCAAATAACATCGGCAAACGGGACGGGAACGTCACATGCCTCGCATTGCTCGCGCATGTCCCGGCCCGGCTTGGGGTCGGCCTCCGTCAGACAAAAGAACAGCAGGGCACCGAGCGCATAGACATCGCTTCGCACGCTCGTCTGGCCAAAACCGTACTGCTCGGGTGGCGCATAGGGTCGCGTGCCAAACTTAACGGTATCGGCATCGGCTCCTTCGCGCCACACGCGAGCGATTCCCAAGTCGATAATCACCAGCGATGAAAACGTCAGGCCGTCATCAGGCGTATAGTTCGCGCCCGACACGATGATATTCGAGGGCTTTAGGTCGCGATGAATCACCGGCGCAGCCACCTCCCCCGCCGACGCAAAGCCGGCGTGGAGCTCCGCAACTGCATCACAAAGGGAGCCAAACAGCTCACAAGCATAATCGGGCGTTGCACCCAAACGCCCCACCAGGGCCCCGAGCGTTTCGCCTTCGATGTATTCCATGACCACGCAAAGCTCGTCGCCCACGCGGTGGCAATCGACAATCCGAGGCAAGTGCTCGTAACGTCGCCCGGCATGCTGGGCCGCAAACAGGCGTTCATACGCCCCGCCAATCTGGGCCGACGCGTCGATGCGCTTGCGAACAAAGGGACCAAGAGATCCTCCGCCGGAGCCCTCAAAGTACACGAGCTCGGTCGTCTCGACGTCGGAGTGCTTGAGCACACGGTCTACGCGATAGCTGTCATCACGCTCAAGTGACGCCAGGTGTCCGGCGAGCGCAGCGGTCAGCTCATCATCGGAATATGTTGGGCTCTGAGTATCCATAGCGTCCATAATAACGCAGGGCACGGACGCACCATGACGCCCGTGCCCTGCACGTTCAAAATGTCGTGAACGGCGCCTCCGCCGGCAGCTAACCGTTAGCTCACCGTCTCTTCACCAAAGCGATACAGCTCCTCGTTCACCTTTTGCAGGCTGCAGCCGCGATCGATGCAGAAAATGATGATGGCGTCACGGCGGTCCTTGCAGTTGAGGACATTGACGCCCGCCGCCGTCAAGGCGCGGTTGGTCTCATTGAGCGTCAGCGCCATGGCAAAGGCAATCTGCAGCACCTTATTGCGGCTCGGATGCCGCGCACCGGTAAAGATCTGATAGCCAAACGTCTCGTTGAGGTCGGCCATACGCACCACGCGCGAACGCTCCAGCCCCTTTTCTTCCAAAAGCTGTTTCAGATACCCCGAAAGCGACGGGGCGGCAAAGTCGTACTCTTTGATATAACCATCAATGCTTGGCGCATCGAGAAGCTCATTGAGCAGCTCCTCAGTCAGCTTTTTATCGGGCATACGGCCTCACCTCCCCCAGTGCATGCAACATGCTAGAAACCGCTCACGTCCGAGCGTTCCCAACTGGCGACCTGATCGGGAGACACCGTGCCCAGCGCCTCGAACTTCCAGGAGCCGCCCGCCTTCAGATGATTGGTGTTTGCAAGAGCCGTTCCAACCTGGTTGCCATCAGCATCATACAGAACATACTCAATCTGAATGTAGCTCTTTTCCTTGTCTGTGTTATTGGTCAGCGTACCCGTGATCTTATAGGCAAACTGATTGGAGGCGTCTTCAGCCTCGTCAGCAATGGTATACGGTTCTTGCGGTTCTTTTTGCTCCTCAGCCTGCTGTGTCGTCTCGGCAGGTTTTGCCGAATCGTTCGCAGACGAATCGGTTGAGTTGCCGCCCATAGAGCCCACGGCACCGGCAATAACCAGCACCACGATGACGCCTAGGACAATCTTGCCAATCGACTTCTTTCCCTCTTTTGCCATTATGCATCCTTCCTACGATCCGGCCACCGCGCCGGCACACAGCACATCGTAGGAAGGATTAAACTTGAATTCATTAGCTGAGAGCTAAGACTGCGGTAAACGGCCAACGCAGTTATCCAAACGCCGAGCAAACGCACTTTGCGCGACCGTCTGCTGGCAGCGCATCAACCCACCGTGACGGATTCCCCGGTAAAGGCGCTGATCATCAACAGGACAAAGAACACCAGGTAGCTGACACTCAGCAGGTACGCAATGATCAGAAAGAAGACCCATCCGACATTGGTGTTACCGTCGGCCCGGCGTTGTTCACGACTGCGATAAAGCCAAATCGTCACGCCGATGGCAGTGATAAACAGCACAAGTGCTGCCGCGGCAAGCCCGGCAAGCGCAAACATCACGCCAATGCTCACAGCAATAACCGGAAGCAGCAGCAAACCGCACCCGCATCCGCCCGGACTATAAACGACAGTCTGTCGGCGCTTCATCATCACTCCAAGTCAAGCAATCGCTTGTAGACATCGAGGCCTTTGAGCAGGTTTTCCTCGTCAAAGAGCATGGTATCGGTATGCAGAGCGCTCGTGGCATAGGCGGGACAGCCATCCGAATCGCTCGGATTATCTTGGCCGGCAGGAACGCCCGTGCCCAGCAAGAAGAACACGCCCGGCAGATGGCGCTGATAGAACGCGAAATCCTCGGCGATTAGCAGCGGCTCGTCCACAAGTTGCAGCTCGGACAAGGCAGGCGCAATGCGGGCGAACAGCTCGGGGTCGTTATCGACCGGCGGATAGCCCTCGGCAAAATCGAGATCGTACGTGCAGCCCGTTGCGGCGCAGGCATCGTCCAACACGCGGCGCACGCCCTCGCGCGCACGGTCGAACATACCGTCCGTAAACACGCGCAGACTGCCAGCCACATGGGCCTCCCCTGCCACCGCATTGCAGACGGTGCCGGCCTGAAGCAGGCCGAACTTACCAATGCAGGGCTCGTCGGCACCCAACTCGTCCATGAGCTCGCGCTCGGCAACCAAGAACTTGGCAGCCGCCAGTGCCGCATCGTGCGACTCCTCGACTGGAACGCCGTAGGTCTTGGCGATATGGATGCTCGCGCCATGGATATGAATGTGCGTCTCGCTTGAACGCGCCAGCAGCGGACCGGAACAGCTTGCCAACGTGCCGGCGGGCAAATCGGGCCATACGTGGAAGCCAAAGATGCGATCTGCCCCATAGCGCTCGAACACGCCGCTCTCGCACACCGTCTTGGCGCCACCGGTCGTCTCCTCGGCAGGCTGGAACACAAAGAGCACGTTGCGCTTGATGGTGCCCGGCTGCTCACGAATCGCTCGGTCGACAAAAGTCGCCGCCGCGAGCGCCATGGCCATGTGACCGTCGTGACCGCACGCATGCATCTTACCGGGATGCGTCGAGGCAAAGGCAACGCCTGTTGCCTCCGCGATGGGCAGGGCGTCCATGTCGGCGCGAATCGCCGTGGCATGCGTAGCGCCCACACCGGCATCGAAGAAGGCACAGACGCAGCTCGGACACGGATGGGTCACCTCGCAGGCGAGCGGAGCGAGCACGCCCTCAATATAGGCGATAGTCTGCGGAAGATCGAAGTCGAGCTCCGGAATGCGATGTAGATCGCGCCGATAGCGACGAAGTTCCTGGAGCTCGGTCATAAAGGTTCCTTTCATAGGTGCGCACCAGTTGTCATCTTATTGTGCCGCAAGATTGCCGCACCCTTATTTCCAGCATATCCCTGCATTTTTTAAACGTTATATACGAATACTCTTGTTTGGTAAAGTGCAACGTGGTAGGGTCGTTACCACTTGATAGAGGCGCGGGCACGAAGAGCCGCGGGCGAGTCGGCAGACTTTGACCCTGCGGGGAGGCGAAACCCGCCGAACTGGGTTTTTCGGGCACGAACAACCTGGTGGGCCTGCGGGAAACACCCGCAGGACTGTCTGCAGCAATGCGGGAGCGCTATCCGGACATTGGGTCCACGCTATGCGGATTCGATGCGCAGATGGCGCCGTCTGGATAGCGAGGTTTACGGGACATGGCATTGACCCCCAACGAGGCATATGCGGCCAAGCAGCCGTTTGTGGACAAGGAGACGCTCGAGCATATCGTCGAGCAGTTTCCCACGCCGTTTCATCTTTACGACGAGGCGGGCATCCGCCGCAACATGCAAGAGGTGCGCGACGCCTTTGCGTGGAATCCGGGATTTAAGGAGTACTTTGCCGTCAAGGCCAATCCCAACCCGGCGCTCATCTCCATTCTCAACGAATACGGCTGCGGCTGCGATTGCTCGAGCTATACCGAGCTCATGATTGCCCGCTCACTGGGTATCACCGGCCACGACATCATGTTCTCGTCCAACGACACGCCGGCGGCGGACTTTGAGCTCGCCGACAAGCTGGGTGCCATCGTCAACTTTGACGACATCAGCCATATCGAGTTCTTTGAGCGCGTCGCGGGCCCCCTCCCCAAGACGGTAAGCTGCCGTTTTAACCCGGGCGGCCTGTTCCAGCTCTCTAACGGCATCATGGACAACCCCGGCGACTCCAAATACGGCATGACCACCGAGCAGCTCTTCGAGGCTTTCCGCATGCTCAAGGCCAAGGGTGCCGAGAACTTTGGTATCCACGCATTCCTTGCCAGCAACACCGTCACTAACGACTACTATCCCAAGCTCGCACGCATCCTCTTTGAACTTGCCGTGCGCCTGGAGCGCGAGACCGGCGCACATGTCGCCTTTATCAATCTGTCCGGCGGCGTCGGCATCCCCTATCTGCCCGAGCAGCAGGCCAACGACATTCACGCCATCGGCGAGGGGGTGCACGCGGCCTACGACGAAATCCTGGTTCCTTCCGGCATGGGCGATGTGGCCATCTGCACCGAGATGGGCCGCTTTATGATGGCCCCCTATGGCTGCCTGGTCACCAAGGCCATCCACGAAAAGCAGATCTACAAGGACTATATCGGTGTCGACGCAAGCGCCGTCGATCTGATCCGCCCCGCCATGTATGGCGCCTACCACCACATTACGGTGATGGGACAGCCGGGTGGCCCTGACAAGACCGCAGCACCGGTCGCGAACACGTATGACATCACGGGCAACTTGTGCGAGAACAACGATAAGTTCGCTATCGACCGCGAGCTGCCGCAGATCGACATGGGTGATGTGCTCGTGATCCACGATACCGGCGCGCATGGCTACTCCATGGGCTACAACTACAACGGACGCCTGCGCTCCGCCGAGGTATTGCTGCGCCCCGACGGCTCGGCAGATCTCATTCGTCGCGCCGAGCGCCCGGGCGACTACTTTGCCACGCTCGACGTGCTGCCGTGCGGCCGAGAGCTGCTGGCCAAGTCGCGCGCCGAAAGTGCCCGCCGTCGCGCCCAAGACGAGCGCCTGGCCGTCGCCGCCCAATGGAATAAGCGCATCCAGATCGCGGAAGCGAAGGAGAAGAACATGGATATCCGCAACCTCGAGGGCTCAATCGTCGCCCTTGTTACGCCGTTTAAAAAGGACGGCAGCGTCGACTTTGACGCACTCGAGCGCCTTATCGATTTCCACCTGCAAAACGGCACCGACGCCATCCTCACTCTGGGCACCACCGGCGAGAGCGCCACGATGACCGACGACGAGGACAACTCCGTCGTCGCCGCCGTGGTCAAGCATGTTGCAGGACGCGTCCCCGTCATCGCCGGCTCAGGCTCCAACTCCACGCAAACCATGCTCACCAAGTCGCTCACCTACCAGGGCTTGGGAGCCGACGGCTTGCTGCTCATTACCCCCTACTACAACAAGTCCAATGAAGAGGGTATCTATCAGCACTTTAAGACCGTCGCCGACGCCGTGGACATCCCCTGCATCCTGTACAACATCCCCGGCCGCTGCGGCTGCGGCATCAGCGAGCGCAACGTAGAGCGCTTGGCCGCGCACCCCAACATCATGGGTATTAAGGAAGCCTCGGGCAACGTCGCCTATGCCGCCAAGATCGCCCACCTGCTGTCCGACGACTTCCGCATGTACTCGGGTGAGGATGCCCTCACCGTGCCGCTCATGAGCCTGGGCGCCTCGGGCACCATCAGCGTGTGGGCCGATGTTCAGCCGCAGCTCGTGCATGACATGTGCCGCGCCTATCTGGATGGTGACGTGGCACGTGCCCGCGATATCCAAATTGCCGGCCAGCCGCTCATCAATGCACTCTTTAGTGAGGTCAATCCCATCCCCGTTAAAGAAGCGCTCGCCCAGATGGGTATGATCGAGGCAAACTACCGCATGCCGCTGTGCCCCATGGCAGACGACACGCGCGCCGCACTTACCGACGCTCTGAAGGGAGCTGGTCTGCTTGATTAAGACCGTCATTATGGGAACGGGCCGCATGGGCTCGCTCATCCGCACCACCGCCGAGGGCGCTGTCGACGCCGCCGGTCAGCCCGTTTTTGATATCGTCGCCCAGATCGGTTTTGATCTGTCCGAGCTCGAGGGCGCCCCGGCAGCCGACGTCATCATCGACTTCTCGAACGTCGTGACCTTCGATGCCGTCGTCGCCTATGTCGAGCGCACGGGTGCCGCGTTGGTCTCGGGCACCACGGGCTACACGCCCGATCAGATGGACCGCCTGCGCGAGCTGGGTCAGAGCGCCCGCATCATGCACTCCGGCAATTACTCCATCGGTATCGCAGCCCTGCGTCATCTGGTAGCACAGGCCACACGCGAGCTGCCCGGCTTTGACTGCGAGATCGTCGAGACGCACCACAACCAAAAGGTTGACGCCCCGAGCGGCACTGCCAAGCTACTGCTCGACGCCGTCGTCGAAGCTGAACCCGAGGCAGGCTACCACCCCGTCTATGGCCGCGAGGGCATGTGCGGCGCGCGTGACCCCAAGGAAATCGGCATGCACTCGCTGCGCGGTGGCACTGTCGCCGGCGTGCACGAAGTGAGTTTCTTTGGCCAGGGCGAGGAGGTCACGCTCGCCCACCGCGCCACGAGCCGTCAGATCTTTGTCAACGGCGCCTTGGCAGCCGCGCAGAAGCTCGTCACCCGCGAACCCGGCTTCTATACGTTCGACCAGGTCATGTTCGCCTAACCAGTTATCTACCGTACCCACGCAAAGGAGAAACAGCATATGAGTAACGCAGCCGAGATGGATGCGCAGGAGATTATCAACTACATCGCCACCGCGCCTAAAAAGACGCCCGTCAAGCTGTATGTGCGCGAGAAGCCCGGCATGAAGGTTGCCTGGGGCGATGCGCATGTCTACGGCGGCCGTCGTGGCAAGACCGTCTTTGGCGACTGGGAAGAGCTCAAGGCCATCCTCGATGCCAATGGCGACTCCATCGACTACTACGACGTCGAGAATGACTGCCGCAACTCCGCCGTCCCCATGCTCGACCTTAAGGGCATCAACGCCCGCATCGAGCCGGGCGCGATCATCCGCGACCGCGTCGAGATCGGCGACCGCGCCGTCATCATGATGGGCGCCATCATCAACATCGGCTCCGTCATTGGCGAAGGCTCTATGATTGATATGGGCGCCGTGCTGGGCGGCCGCGCAACCGTGGGCAAGAACTGCCACATCGGCGCCGGCACCGTACTGGCAGGCGTCGTTGAGCCCGCCAGCGCCACGCCCGTCATCATCGAGGACGATGTCATGATCGGCGCCAACGCCGTGGTCCTGGAAGGCGTACGCGTGGGCAAGGGTGCTGTCGTTGCCGCCGGCGCCGTGTGCGTCGAGGACGTCCCCGCCGGTGCCGTCGTGGCCGGTGTCCCCGCCCGCGTCATCAAGATGCGCGATGAGAAGACCGACAGCAAGACCGGTCTCGAAGAGGGCCTGCGCAAGCTGTAGAAGTTACGCGGTTTTACCAAACCGCGTAACTAGTCGACGCTGCAAACGACCCAGAGCGGCAATCTGACGTTCAATCGTCGGGCATGACCAGAAGGTCAATGCCCTCCTCTTTCACGTCACCTTGCTCGCTCTGGGTCGTTTTCGCTGGCGTATGCTCAACCTGTAGCGTAATTCAGCCCCAAGTAAAAAGGCCGAAGCCCTCATCCGAGGCTTCGGCCTTTGCTTTGCCTGCAGTTCAAGCGCAGTTTATCGATTCTCAATTGACCCGATATTCTTGAGCTCGATGGAGATGAGGCCGTTGGGCTCGTTGACGAACTCGATGTACTCGGAGTTCGAACCCATCTCGGCCGGGAAGCTGATCTCGATACCCGTGTCGGTACGAATCTTGTGATTGCGTACGGCCGCGCGTTCGACCTGCTTGCGCTCCACGGGCACGCGCTCAGGCACCTTCTCCTCGGTCAGCGCCGCGCGCACGCTCTCCTTGATAACCGGTTCGTCCTCAAAGACCTCATCGACGATATCCCAAGGCGGCAGCTCCTCGTCATCCTCAACCTTCTCGGCAACGGCAGCCTTAACCTTAGCGAGCGCTACAGCCGTGTTGGCACCGTGCTCCTCGGCGACTTCCTCGACCACACGCGTCACGGTGTCGATGACCTCCTTGCCCGATACGCCCGTGTCGCACTGCAGCAGGCCATCGGGGATAAGCATTCGGTCCTCGCCGGCAATCTTGCGCCTCTTGTCCACGTAGCCGATCTCCATGGTGCTTGCGCGCACGATGGCATAGCTCGGCACCTTTTGCGAGGGGTTCGGCAGAATGGCGTAGTGGCGAGCGATGTCGTTGCGCACCTCCCCCTCCTCGCGGCCCACTTCGTGCATAAAAGCCTGCTTGGAGCCCAGCAGCATCACGGCAAACCAGCGGGCATCCTCATCGTCGTCAAAATCGGCCACGAGCACGTCGGTGGACTCGGCTTTCTCGGCTTTGGTGAGCTCGGAGGAGATAAACTCCGCAATCTGCTGCGACAGGTCCACGAACTCGCGCTCGCCAAAGAAATAGCCCTTGAGCTCGCCGCCAAACGCAGAGTTCTCGGCAAACGTGGCGCGTTTATTGTCGGCCGAGGTGCGTGCGCGGCGCAGATGCGTGGTCACGAAGTTGCGCACGGTACGGCTCTCGATATCGAGCTCGCGCTGGCTCATGACGTTGACGGCAGAGTCAAAGTCCAGGATATGCAGAATAGCGTGATTGATTTTCATATACGGCATTCCGTTCTAGATCGATTTCGGCACGAACCAGTATAGCGGTCGAGCCCGCCCCAGACGCATCGAAGGCAGGTTGCTTTGCACCAATGGCTAGCGCAGGAGCTCGGACTGCCAAGCCTCGAGCTGTTCTGCCAAACTCTTGCCGGCAGCGGGCATGTCGATCTGGGGTCGTTTGGGCAGCAGCGCGCATTTAAGGATTGCCACGATGGTCTGCGAGACAAAGCGTCGCGTATCCTTGTCAAAGCCTTGCGCAGCCTGGAGCATCACGGGCAGGCTCTCGCGCAGATTCCCAGCGATATCCGCAAACCGCTCAGCACCCGTAGCCTCAAACACGGAGAACAACGCATCTACAAAACGCTCGCGCTCGCTAGGCGACACTGCAAGCAGCATCTCGCGAATGGAACCATCAACGTAGCGAGCACCGGCGGACAGGCGCTCACAGTACACGAAGTCGCGACCATCAACCACCCAGCTAAAGGGATTGTGCTGCAGCAGGCTAAACTCGGTGCTCTCAACGATGGCATAGTCCTCCTGTGTCTCGAACATCATGCCAAAAATCGACGACCGAGGTAGCGTCTTGTCGATTCGACCGGAAAGATCGGCAAAGGCGTCGCCGTTCAGAAACTCCTCGACGAAGCCCGGACCATCATGGGAATACGCCCGTTCGATTCGCTCGCGGGCGACATCGGAGCACATTGCCGCACCGTACACCGCAAGGTTTCCGCCCTTGGAATGACCTCCGCACAAAAGCTGTCCGTCAATCGCATCCGCCGCCTCGTCCACATAACGCGCCGCGGATTCCTGGGCCGGCACAGGACACCGGAACGCCATGTTAAAGTCCTCTTTCCAGCCCACAATCGTGCTGTCGGTCCCCCGGAAGGAAAGATAACTAAACCCCGCCGGAAACCGGAACGCCATGGCTGCAAACTGCTCTGTCGCCACCACATCGCTCACGGCACGATAGCCGCAAACGTGCACGCCACGGTAGCGAGGGCTTGCTGCCACGGCCTCCAACAAGGCCCTGCTCCCCTCTGGGTCCCACAAGTCGTCAATCATGTCCCGGTAGCACTCGGCACGCAGCAGTTCGCGTACGTCTAGGCCCTGCCAGTTCGTCAGCTCCGCCATATCGCCCGGCAAACGCAAATAGGACAACCACGCAAAGACCAGGCTATCCACCGCGCAGAACGGCCGCTCCTCAAACGAATCAAACGCCGTCTGGGCATAGGTCAAAAAATTAGGCGAATCCGACATGGCCCTCCCATCAACTATGGTGCATTGAGGTCAGGTTACTTTGCACCAAAAAGGCGCCCGGGCCGTATGGGCTCGGACGCCTTCATTGTAGCTTTTCGCTCTAGCGAGCTTGATTTAGCAGGAGAAATCGACGCTGTCGATGATGTCCTTGAGGGCCTTGGCGGAGGCGGTGAGCTCATGCTGCTCGTCATCGTCCAGCGGCACGGGGACGCGGCAGACAACGCCGTCGCGGCCAACGACGGTCGGCATGGAGATGGCAAGATCGGATAGGCCATACTCGCCTACCATGAGCGAGGAGACGGGCAGAACGGTCTGCTCATCGCGCATGACGGCGGTGCAGATGCGCTTGACGGCCATGGCGACGCCATAGTAGGTGGCGTGCTTCTTCTCGATGATGGTGTAGGCGGAGTTCTTGACGTCCTCGGCGATACGCTTCTCGGCAGCCTCATGCTCCAGGTGGCCGTGAAGCTCGCAGAAGGTGTTCAGCGGCACGCCGGCAACCTGAGCGCTGGACCAAGCGACGAACTCGGAGTCGCCGTGCTCACCCATGACGTAGGCCTGAACGTCGCGCGGGTCAACCTCGACGTGAGCGCCAAGCATCTGCTGCAGACGGCCGGTGTCGAGCACGGTGCCGGAGCCGATGACATGGCCCTCGGGCAAGCCGGACATCTTGATGGCGGCATAGGTCAGAACATCGACCGGGTTGGAGACGATGAGCAGAATGCCGTCAAAGCCAGACTTCTTAATCTCGGGGATAATGGACTTAAAGATATTGACGTTCTTGTTGACCAGGTCCAGGCGGGTCTCACCGGGCTTCTGGGCAGCGCCAGCGGTGACGACGATCATGGCGGCGTCGGCGACATCGGAATAATCGCCGGCATAGATCTTCATCGGCTCGGCAAACGTCATGCCGTGCGCGATATCCAGGGCCTCACCCTCGGCGCGGTTCTTGTCCACGTCGATGAGGACCATCTCGGAGAACAGACCACTCTGCATCAGCGCGAACGCCGAAGACGAACCGACGAAACCGCAGCCGACAATAGCGACCTTCTTCTCGTTAACCATTAGAAACTCCCATCTCACTCCACAAACAAGCCGCCCGGGAATGACCCGAGCGGCTTGCCGTAATCCCAATACATCCAATCGGGACTTTGATTATGCTCCTATTCGCAGCCAAAAATCGACCGTTTACCGAAATTGTTTGCAGGATTCGTAAAATAACTGCACGAAATCGGTTTCGAGCTATTGGCGAGTCGAGATGGCCTTCTAATACAGGCCCGCCTCACGAATGGCCTCGACAGCCAAAGCAATCTGGTCGGGCGGTAAGACCAGCGCCATGCGCACGTGCCCCTCGCCCGAAGGACCAAAGCTCGCGCCCGGCGTCACCACAACGCCGGCCTTCTCCATGAGCTCCTCGCAAAACGCCATGGAATCGATGCGGCCACCGGGAAGCTTGGCCCACACAAACATAGAGCCATGCGCGTTGGGGCGCTCCCAGCCCAGGCCCTCAAGACCGTCGCACAGGGCATCGCGGCGCTCCTGGTACTTCAGACGCTGCACCTCGACCTCATCGCGCGGACCGTTCAGGCAGGCGATGGCGGCCTTCTGGATCGGGAAGAACATACCGAAGTCGATCTGGCCGCGCAGCTTGGCAAAGGCCGAGACCACGTCCTCGCGACCGACCAAAAAGCCAATGCGGGCACCGGTGACGTTAAACGACTTGGAAAGCGAGAAGAACTCCACGCCCACCTCGAGCGCACCGGGATACTGCAAGAAGCTGCCACCCGGCTCGCCGTCGAACACGATGTCGGAGTACGCGTTGTCATGGACGATGAGCAGGTCGTGCTCGCGGGCGAAAGCGATGATCTCCTCGTAGATCTCGGGCGTGCCCACCGAGCCTACCGGGTTCGCGGGCAGCGACACGATCATATACTTGGCACGATCGGCAACCTCGGGATCGATGCCCGCCACATAGGGCAGGTAATTGTGCTCGGCAACCAACGGATAGTACTCGAGTTTGGCATCGGCGATTTTGGCGCCCGCCTCGAAGACCGGGTAGCACGGATCGGGCACCAGGATAGTATCGCCCGGATCGAGCAGGGCCAGGCCCAAATGACCCACGCCCTCCTGCGTGCCGTTGCACGACTGCACCATGGACGGCGTAATGCCCGAAACGCCGAAGCGGCGCTCATAGTAATCGCACACGGCTTGCTTGAGCTCGGGCAGGTCGCGCAGGGCATACTTCCACATCTCGGGATCTTGGGCTGCTTGCGTGAGCGCCTCGACCACGTGGTTGTACGGCTTAAAGTCGGGCGTTCCCACGCTCATGTTGTAAATGGTCTTGCCCTGAGCCTTCAGCGCAAGCAGTTTGTTGTTGAGCGAGGCGAAGACCTCCGCGCCAAAGCGGTCGAGACGCTGCGATGCCTGCATGGTGCCACCTTTCGATATGAAAAACGCGGCGCTCCGACAAGAGCGCCGCGCGATACGGGCCATCAGATTGCAAAAGTGTAACGCTTACAAACCCCGTATTGGTTCAATTTGGCCAACCTTAGTCAATTGCATTGAGCGCGTCGATCTGCGCAAGCCACAAACGCGAGCTGGCGTCACTCGGCATACGCCAATCGCCGCGCGGGCTGAGCGTCACCGAGCCCACCTTGGGACCATCGGGCAGGCAGCTGCGCTTAAACTGCTGGGCAAAGAAGCGACGATAGAACGTACGCAGCCACGTGTGGATGGTAGCCTCGTCGTAGACGCCCTCGAAGCTCTTGAGCGCCATGCGGTAGATCTTGCCCGGCTCAAAACCAAAACGCAGCAGGTAGTAGAGGAAGTAGTCGTGCAGCTCATACGGGCCCACCAAATCCTCAGTCTTCTGCGCAATCTCGCCATCGCCCGTGGGCGGCAGAAGCTCGGGGGACACCGGCGTATCGAGGATGTCGAGCAAGACCTCGGCAATACGCCCGCCAAAGACATCGGCCGCATAGCGCACCAGATGGCGCACAAGCGTCTTGGGCACGCTCGCGTTGACGGCGTACATGCTCATGTGGTCGCCGTTATAGGTAGCCCAGCCGAGCGCCAGCTCCGACAGGTCGCCCGTGCCGATGACAAAACCGCCAGCCTGGTTGGCCAGATCCATCAGAATCTGCGTACGCTCGCGGGCCTGGCTGTTCTCGTAGGTCACGTCCTGCACGGCCGGATCGTGCTCAATGCCCTTGAAGTGCTGCTCCACGGCCGCGTGAATCGAAATCTCGCGGAAGCTCACGCCCAGGTCGCGGGCAAGCGACTCGGCATTGGACTTGGTGCGATGCGTCGTGCCAAAGCCGGGCATGGAGACCGCCGTGATGCCCGTACGCGGCAGTCCCAGCGCATCGAAGGCACGCACGGTCACAAGCAGTGCCAGCGTGGAGTCCAAGCCGCCCGAAAGGCCGATGACCGCAGCCTTGGTGCCCGTGTGGGCAAGGCGGGTCTTGAGGCCAGCAGTCTGCAGATTGAGAATGGTCTCACAGCGCTCGGCCAGATCACCGTGGTCGGCCGGCACAAAAGGCGCGCGAGGGAAAACGCGGTCGATATCGCAGGCATCGCGCAGGACAGGCTCGTCTGCCAGCACGCCCTCAAACGAAAACTCAACGGTCGTGGCCTCCGGCGCATCGTCCGCGCGCGCCCACGTCGTCGAGCGGCGGCGCTCGGCAACCAGACGGTCAAGATCGACATCGGCCACCGCCATATCGCAGGTGAGGAGCTTCGTGGCGGCGAGCTTGGAGCCGTTTTCGTAGACGAGGTTCTCACCCGCAAAGACCATGTCGGTCGTGGACTCACCCTCGCTCGCATCCGCGTAGGCATAGGCGCAGTACAGGCGCGCGCTTTGGTTAGAGATGAGGCTGCGGCGATAGTCTGCCTTACCGATGATTTCGTCCGAGGCCGACGGGTTGAGAATCACCGTCGCACCGGCAAGCGCCATCTCGGTCGAAGGGGGCGCCGGCACCCACAGGTCCTCGCAGACCTCAACGCCCAGCACCATATCCTCGGCACCTTCATCACAGCAGCGGTAGACAAGCCCCGAACCCAGCGGAACCGGACCCTGACCGGCAAACTCGACCCACACGGGATCCGCAGGCGATGGAGCAAACCAGCGACGCTCATAGAACTCACCATAGTTGGGCAGATACTTCTTGGCCGTGAGGCCCAAAAGCTCGCCCGCACAGCACACGGCGGCGCAGTTGTAGATATTCTCGGCAACTGCAACGGGAAGACCGATGGTAAAGACAATCGGCAGCTCACGAGTCTCATCGAGGATATGCACCAAAGCAGCCTCGCAGGCATGCAGTAATGTGCGGTTATGGAACAGATCGGCCGCGGTATAGCCACACAAGTTGAGCTCGGGCAGCACCAGCGCGCGAACGCCGCGCTCGGCAGCCTCGCGAACAGCCGCCAATGCAACCTCGACATTGCCCTCGACATCGGCAACGCGAATCTGCGGCGATGCCGCCGCCACACGCAAAAAGCCATCGTTCTTATTAGCCGAAACGCAGCATTGCCTAGTTGATCTGGACACTGGAGGCCCCTTCTACCCTGAGATTCAGTCTAACGGACGTTCACATATCTCTAACTAGCCAAAGCAACCTCCCAGTTTACTGAGAAGCCAACCTGTGCTAGGAGCATGTATTTCAATAATATCTTTAATTAAAAAAGGAGAAATCGATAATCGACTTCTCCTTTAAGCGAGGCGAGTAAATTCCGAAACTAATGGCAGAATTTATCCATGTAGTCCTCAAAGTCGAACACTTCTACCACGACGCCCTCTTCCTGAAACTCTTTCAGTTGCTCCAAGAGATCTTTGTTAATAACGTCCATGCAGAAACCTCCTCTATCTAATCAACTGTAGTATATCTGCTTTCATGCAATTATCAACCAACTTGTTTAATTGCTCCTCGTTTGCCGATAGTCCCTCTTTTTTCAAAATGTCGCGCACCTCGTTCTTAGTAATCGGTTTTTCAAACAACGAAAGCAAAGCGAACGAAAAATCATTAACCGCACACATTCTATGGGTGGCACAACTCAGCAGTACTCTTAACCCCTCTTTTGAGCGTTGTTAGCGTCGGAATAATTTAGCCAAATATAGTCGGCCGAGATTGACCAATCCCGGCCGACCCATTTTAGCCAACACGCCCGCATCTATGTCTTTC
>JAGZPG010000004.1:0-159247 GCA_018382775.1 Collinsella sp.
CCGAGCATTGAATGAGGCTCCAACGCAAGTTGGGGCCTTTTTTCATATAGGCACACAAGGTCAAAGGCGGCACCATGATCCTCCTGGTCGACAAGATCGAAAAAAGCTTCGGCGCGCGCGTCCTCTTTAGCGGCGCGTCCTTCCAGATCAACCCCGGCGAGCGCTTCGCGCTCGTGGGACCCAACGGCGCCGGCAAAACCACCATGCTCAAAATCATCATGGGCATCGACAGCCCCGACGCCGGCCAGGTCCAGTACGCAAAGGACTGCCAGGTGGGCTACCTAGAGCAGGAAACCAACCTGGAGCAAAAGGACACCACCATCCTCGCCGAGGTCATGGCCGCCGCTAAAGAAATCCGCCGCATGGGCGAGCGTGCCAACGAACTGCAGGCCCAGATCACCGAGCTATCCGAGCAGGGCAAGGACGTCGACGCGCTCCTTAACGAGTACGGCCAGGTCCAAGACCGCTTTGAGCACCTGGGCGGCTACGAGCTCGAGAGCAACGCCCGCAAGATCCTGTCCGGCCTGGGCTTTAAGGTCACCGACTTTGAGCGCCCGTGCTCCGAGTTCTCCGGCGGCTGGCAGATGCGCATCGCGCTGGCAAAGCTTTTCCTGCGCCACCCCGACCTGCTGCTGCTCGACGAGCCCACTAACCACCTGGACCTCGAGAGCGTCCAGTGGCTGCGCGGCTTTATCGCCAATTACGACGGCGCCGTTCTCATCGTCAGCCACGACCGCGCCTTCATGGACGCCTGCGTCGACCACGTCGCCGCCCTCGAAAACCGCCGCGTAACCACCTACACCGGCAACTACAGCAGCTACCTCAAGCAGCGCGAGGACAACCTGGAGCAGATGCGCGCCAAGCGTGCCGCGCAGGAGCGCGACATCGCCCACATGCAGGTCTTCGTCGACAAGTTCCGTTACAAGCCCACCAAGGCCGCCCAAGCGCAGGAGCGCATCCGCAAGATCGAGCAGATCAAAAAGGAGCTCGTCATCCTGCCCGAGGGCCACAAGCACATCGACTTTAAGTTCCCCGACCCGCCGCGCTCGGGCGATATGGTCGTGGGCTTGGAGGGCGTCTCCAAGTCCTACGGCGACAAGCACATCTACAGCGACATCGACCTCAAACTCTACCGCGGCGAGCACGTGGCGCTCGTCGGCCCCAACGGCGCCGGCAAGTCCACCCTCATGAAGATCCTCGCCGGCCTGGAGCCGCCCACCACCGGCGCCCGCGACCTGGGCACCAACGTGGGTGTGGCCTACTATGCCCAGCACGCGCTCGAGGGCATGACCGAATCTAACACCGTCCTGCAAGAGATCGACACCGTTACGCCCAAGTGGACCGTGCCCCAGCAGCGCAGCCTGCTGGGTGCCTTCCTGTTTAGCGACAACGACGCAATCGAAAAGCAAGTACGCGTCCTTTCCGGCGGCGAAAAGGCGCGTCTGGCCCTGGCCAAGATGCTCGTTGCCCCCGAAGCGCTCCTGTGCCTGGACGAGCCCACCAACCACTTGGACATCGACTCGGTGGACATGCTCGAGAACGCCCTGCAAAACTTCCCCGGCACCATCGTGCTGATCAGCCACGACGAACACCTGGTGCGTGCCGTGGCCAACCGGATCATCGACATCCGCGACGGCAAGGTCACGGTCTACGACGGCGACTACGACTACTACCTCTACAAACGCGAGGACCTCGCTGCCCGCGCCGCCGCCGAGGCGGCAGGGGAGAGCGCGCCCGCCGCGACCAAGCCCACCAAAGCCAACGCCGGCCAGGCCGACACCCCCGCCGCCGCCCCCAAGCCGGCCGAGGGCAAAAAGACCAAGGAGCAAAAGCGCGCCGAGGCCCAGGCCCGCGCCGCGCTCAACAAAAAGCTCAAGGGTGTGCGCAACCAGCTCAAGAAGATCGAGGCGGAGCTGGACAAAAAGCGCGCCCGCTATGACGAGCTTATGGAATTGATGGCAAGCGAAGAGCTTTATGCCGATCAGGATAAGTTCAACGCCGCGCTGGGGGAATATAACGGCCTTAAGCAAGAGCTGCCCAAGCTCGAGGACGAATGGCTGGAGCTTTCCACCCAGATCGAAGAGGAGACCGCGCGTGAACTCTCGTAAAGCCGCTGCCGTGGCGATGAGCATCATCGCCATCGCCTGTCGCATCTGCGGCATCTTTATGAGCGCGATGACCGTGCTGCTGTGCTTTAGCGGCCTCACCGCCAAGCTGCAGATCGTGGGCTTTGTCGTCGAGCTTTCTCGCGCGCTGCCGAGCGCCATCGCCGGCTACGGCGTCATCACATCGCCCTTTGGCGGCGTGTTCCGCTTAGATTACGCCATCGTGGCCGTCATCCTGTTTGTGGTTGACTACCTGCTCACGCGCATCTCGCGCCGCGTCCGCTAGGGAAGTGACATGTCCAGCAGCTACCTCATGAACCTGCTCGCGAGCGCCGTTGCCGTCATCGTCGGTATCGTGATCCACGAGAGCGCACACGCCGCCGCGGCCTGGGCGCTCGGCGACAAGACGGCCCGTTCGCGTGGCCGTGTCTCGCTCAACCCACTCAACCATATCGACCCGTTTGGCACCATTCTCCTGCCGCTGCTGATGCTCGCCGCCGGCGGCCCGGTGTTCGCCTTTGCCAAGCCCGTGCCCGTCTACCTCAACAACCTCAAGCACCCCAAGCGCGACGAAGTCCTGGTGAGCGCGGCCGGTCCTGTATCGAACATCGCGCTCGCGTGTCTCGCAGCCGCCCTCATGCACGCGACATACGGCAACCTCTACACCAGCATGTCCTTTGCCGTAGCCTCCCAAATCATGAACTTCGGTGCCACGTTTATCGTGGTCAATCTGTCGCTCGCGTTCTTTAACCTCATCCCGATCCCGCCGCTCGACGGCTCATCGATCATCGTGCCCTTCCTCAAGGGCAAGGCACTCGCCAACTACTACCACTTGCAGCAATACGCCATGCCCATACTCATCATCGTGCTGTACCTGCTGCCCATGTGGACCGGCATCGACGTGATCGGGCGGTATTTCGACGTTACCGTGTATCCGCTGGCCGAGTGGCTGCTCAACTTCGCAATCGCCGGTATCTAGGGTAAACTTACAGGTCGACCGTGCAAATCGGTCGCAACATGCACCCAAACCGCGCCGCGAAGGCGCCGTCAAAGGAGGTCGAAGATGTCGTATCGCGTGTCGACGCAGGTCTACAGCGGACCGTTCGACCTGCTGCTGCAGCTGGTAACCCGCCAAAAAGTTGATATCGGCGCCATCTCGATCAGCGAGGTGGCCGAGCAATACCTGGCCGAGGTCGAGCGCATCGAGGCCCTGGACCTGGACGTGGCGAGCGACTTTTTGCTGGTCGCGGCAACCCTTTTGGACATCAAGGCTGCCTCGCTGGTGCCCCAGGAGGCCCCGCGCAAGACAGACGACGATGACGATGACGACGAAGGCCTCGAGGAACTCAGCGCGCTCGACGGAGACGCCCTGCGCGAAGTCCTGATTCAGCGCCTGATCGCCTACAAGCAGTTTAAGGGCGCGGCGGCGGCTCTCGGCGCGCGCATGCAGGCCGAAAGCCGCATGCATCCGCGCGTGGCCGGCCCCGACCCCGAGTTTTTGGGCCTTATGCCCGACTACCTGGCCGGCATTACCCTGCGCGGTCTCGCCGTCATCTGCGCCGATCTGGACGGCAAGCGCCAGACCTTCCTGCTGGAGGCCGAGCACGTGGCACCGCACCGCGTGCCGCTCGACCTGACGGTGGCCTCGGTCGACCGCTTTACCATGGCGCACCAAACCTGCACCTTCCGCGAGCTGTTGGACGGCGACGCCACCACCGAGCAACTCGTCGTCACCTTCCTGGCCATGCTGGAGCTCGCCAAGCGCGGCTCGCTTACGCTGAGCCAGGACGAGATCTTTGGAACCATTCAAATCAACCGCGTCGAGGGCGCCGAGGCATACGTGCCCGGCGAGGGCCCCGATCTCACCGAATAGGAGCGACCAACCATGTCAACCCTTTCCACGCTGGAGGCAAACAGCCTCAAAGGTGCCCTCGAGGCGCTGCTACTGGTGTCGAGCGACCCCGTGAGCGCACCAGCGCTGGCAGGTGCGCTGGATATCGCCCCGGGCGAATGCGCGTCGCTTTTGGCCGAGCTCAAGGTTGAGTATGAGGAGGCCAACCGTGGCTTTCAACTGCGCGAGGTCGCCGGTGGCTGGCGTCTGTTTACACACCCCGCCTACCACGATGTGGTTGAGGCCTACGTGCTGAGTTGGGACACGCAAAAACTGTCTCAGGCGGCGCTCGAGACCCTGGCCGTCATCGCCTACCACCAGCCCGTCACGCGCGAGGTGGTCAAGGGCATCCGCGGCGTCAACTCCGACGGCGTCATCGCGTCGCTCGTGGACAAGGGTCTGGTGCGCGAGCTCGGCCGCGACCCCGAACGCGGTCAGGCCATCATCTATGGCACGACCAACGCCTTCTTGGAAAAGTTCGGCCTACGCTCCACCCGCGACCTGCCCGATCTGGAGCAGTTTGCCCCCGACGAGCAGTCGCGCCAGTTTATCCGCGAGCGCCTGAGCGGCCGCAGCATTCAGTCCACGCTCGAGGAGCAGGCCGAGGACCTGGACGAAGAGCGCGAACTGATCGATACCGATGTTGAAGATGTTGAGGCAGTCGAGGACTTGGAGACCCTGGTCGTCGACGAGACCTCGGAGGATTTGCATGACGAGGACTAACGAAGCAGGGGAGACGCGCACCTCACGTGCCGCGGGCGTCGCAACGCCCGTGAGCGACACCCAGCCCGTCTACCCGCACACCATGCGCCTGCAGCGCTTTTTGGCTCGCGCGGGCGTGGCGAGCCGCCGTGGCTCGGAGGACCTGATGACCGCCGGCCGCGTGACCGTCAACGGCAAGGTCGCGACCGAGTTGGGCACCAAGGTCGATGTGGACCGCGACCATATCGAGGTCGACGGCATGCCCGTCAAGCTCAACCAGGGCGCCGTGTACCTGATGCTCTACAAGCCGACCGGCTACCTCACCACCATGAGCGATCCGCAGGAGCGCCCTTGCGTGGCCGACCTGGTACCGCGCGACCGCTTTCCGGGCCTGTTCCCGGTGGGTCGTCTGGACCGCGACACCACGGGCCTTTTGCTCTTTACCACCGACGGCGACCTGTCGCAGGATCTGCTGCACCCCAGCAAGCACGTCTACAAGACCTACCAGGCGCTCGTTGACGGGAAGCTGTCCGACCGCGACTTGGAACCACTCCGTCGCGGCATCGAGCTCGACGACGGCCTGTGCCAGCCGGCAATCTGCCGCGTCATTAACGCTCGCGAAGCCGAGGCCGTGGCTCCGCAAGGCGTTAAGCCCGGGACCACCGCCGTGGAGGTCATCATCCGCGAAGGCCGCAAAAACCAGGTCAAGCGTATGCTGAGCAAGATTCACCATCCCGTGATTCGCCTGCACCGCTGTAACTTTGCCGGCCTGGAGCTCAAAGACGTTGCCAAGGGCTCCTGGCGCGAGCTCACCGACCGAGAAGTGCAAATCCTCAAGGCCGGCGGTATCCCGCCCAAGCAAGCCAGCTCCAAGCGCGGCGTCGCGCCGGCAGCCAACACCGCGAGTCGCACGCGCCACCACGGCAGCCACGGTTCCGCGCCCAAGCGCAACACCTACCGCGAGCGCTACACGGGCTAACCAGTCCGCCAAGCCCCAACGCCCGCGTCCCCTACCAGCACGTCAATCACCGAAAGGAAGCATTGTATGATCGTCGCCATCGACGGCCCCGCCGGTTCCGGCAAGTCCACCATCGCCAAGGAAATTGCCCGCCAGCTGGGCTTTAACAAGCTCGACACGGGCGCCATGTATCGCGCCGTAACTTTCGCTGCGCTCGACCGCGGCATCGACCTGGATAACGAGGCAGCCATTGACGCCCTCGCCGAGCAAATCGAGATTCGCTTTACCAACGGCACCGGCGAGGACACGCGCCTGACCATCGACGGCCAGGACGCATCGGCCGCCATCCGCACCCCGCAGGTGGACGCCAACGTCTCCAAGGTCTCGGCCTACCCGGGCGTGCGCGCGGCCATGCTCATCCACCAGCGCCGCGCCGCCGAGGACCGCGATATCGTGGCCGAGGGTCGCGACATCGGCACCGTCGTGTTCCCCAACGCACAGGTCAAGGTGTTCCTGACCGCCGACCCGCGCGAGCGCGCCCGTCGCCGCGTGCTGCAGCGCCACCAAAACGACGCCCAGCCGCTCACCACCGAGCAGCTCGAGGCCGAGGTCGATGAGACCCTCGACGCCCTCAAGCAGCGCGACAAGCTCGACAGCAGCCGCGAGGTCGCGCCGCTCGTGCCCGCCGAGGACGCGGTGCACGTCGACTCCACCGCCCACACCATCGACGAGGTCGTCCGCATTATCGAGGACCTCATCAACCAAAGGAGGTAGCCCATGCGCCTGTTTAAGCAGACGCCCGAGGATTACTACAACGCCCCCTACGACGAGTTCCCGGCGCTCATCCGCGGCACCGTCGCCGTGGTCATGGGCATCCTGTGGGTCTTCTCCAAGCTCATGTGGCGCTGGAAGGTCGAGGACAGCGACCTGCTGTTTGAGCGCCAGGAAGGCCGCGGCAGCGTGGTCATCTGCAACCACACCTCGATGGCCGAGCTCCTGGCTGTAGAGACGGCACTGTTCTTTGGCGGCCGCCGCATTCGCCCCATCTTTAAATCCGAGTTTGCCAAGAGCAAGATCGTGCGCTGGGCCTTTAGCCGTGTGGGCGGCATTCCCGTCGAGCGCGGCACCGCCGACATGAAGTGCCTGCGCGCCGCCCAGCATGCGCTGCAGCGCGGCGAGGACGTCTTGATCTTCCCCGAGGGCACGCGCATCCGCTCGCGCGAGATCAAGCCCGAGGTCCACGGCGGTTTTGCGCTTATCGCCCAGATGGGCAAGGCGCCCGTCAACCCGCTCGCCATCTGCGGCTGGTCCGATATTACGCCTGCGGGCAAAAAGATCATGCGCCCCAAAAAGTGCTGGATCCGTGCCGGAAAGGCCATCTCGCTATCCGATGCACCGGCCGAGCTCAACCGCAAGGAGCGTCTGGCATGGTTTGAGTCCGAGGCCATGAGTCGTGTCTACGCCATGCGCGATGACCTGTGCGCCGAGCACCCGGGTAGGTTCTAGCCATGGGCGAGGAAGTCATGAACACTGCCGAGGCCATGACCGGCAAGGCAGACGCCCCCACCATCGAAATCGCTGCTCACGCCGGCACCTGCTACGGCGTGCAGCGTGCGCTCGATATGGCATTGGCGGCCGCCCCGCAAGCGGGGGAGAACGCTCAGGTCCACACCCTGGGCCCGCTCATCCATAATCCCATCGTGGTGCGCGAGCTTGCCGAGGCGGGCGTTGGTCTAGCCGACACCTTGGACGACGCCGCATCGGGCACCGTGATCATCCGCGCGCACGGCGTGGTGCCGCAGGTGGTCGAGGCCGCTCGCGAGCGCGGTCTCGACGTGGTCGATGCCACCTGCCCCTACGTCAAGAAGGTCCACGTGGCGGCGGAGCGCCTGGTACGCGAGGGCTACCGCGTGATCGTCGTGGGCGAGCCGGGACACCCCGAGGTTGAGGGCATCCTGGGCCATGCCGGCGATGACGCTCAAGTCGTGAGCTGCGCCGCCGATGCGGACGCGCTGCCGCTCAAGGGCAAGGTTGGGCTCGTCGTGCAGACCACCCAGACCGCGCAGAACCTGGCCGAGGTCGTGGCTGCCATCACGCCGCGCGTGCAGGAACTGCGCGTGATCAACACCATCTGCGCCGCCACGAGTGAGCGTCAACAGGCAGCAGCCGCACTTGCCAACCGCTGCGACTGCATGGTCGTGGTGGGCGGCAAGAACTCGGGCAACACCCGCCGCCTGGCGCAGATTTGCGCAAACGCCTGCGAGCGTACGTATCACATCGAGGAAGCTTCCGAGCTTCAGGCCGCGTGGTTTACCGACGCTCACCACATCGGCATCACCGCCGGAGCCTCCACCCCGCAAGAACACATCGAACGCGCCGTCGAGCGCATCAAGGAGCTTTGCCGCTAATCATGGACCAGACCGTACCCGCATACGCCGCTGAGGTGGCCGATTACGGGCGCAGCCGCGACCCCGAGCCGGGTGAGGGCGCGCTCGTTAAAAACGTGCGCCCCGAATCGCCCGCATGGGATGTGGGTATCGAGCCGGGCATGCGCGTGCTCACGGTCAACGGCGAGCAACTGACCGATATGATCGTGTGGCTATGGGAGGCAGATGACGACACCGTCGAGTTGGAGGTTTTCGACCCGCGCGACGACACCGTCACCCCCGTCGAGCTCGATCGCTTTCCCGGCGAGGACTGGGGCCTTGAGTTCGATGGCCCCATCTTCGACGGCATGCGCACCTGCGTAAACGCCTGCGTGTTCTGCTTTATGACCATGCTGCCCAAGGGCGGTCGCTCCACGCTCTACATTCGAGATGATGACTACCGCTTGAGCTTTTTGCAGGGCAACTTTGTCACGCTCACGAACCTTTCCGACGAAGATGTTCAAAACGTCATCCAACGCAACATGAGCCCCATGAACGTGTCGGTCCACGCCGTGAGCCCCGACGTCCGCCGTCGCATGATGGGCCGCAACGCCCAGCGCGGCATGGACGTGCTCGAGACCATCATGGCCGCCGGCATCGAGATTCACGCGCAGATCGTGTTGTGCCCCGGCATGAACGACGGCGAGGAGCTGCAGAAGACTCTGCGCTTTTGCGAGGAGCACGAGCAGATCACGAGCCTGGGCATCGTGCCGCTGGGCTTTACCAAGCACCAGAATCGCTTTACCTGGTCCTACAGCGACAAGCCCGAGCTGGCGCGCGAGACTATCGCCATGATCCGGCCCTTCCAGGACCGTGCCTTCGAGCGCTTTGGCCGCCACACCTTCCAGATGAGCGACGAGTTCTACCTGGATGCCGGCATCGAGCCGCCCGAGGCCGACTTTTACGACGGCTACCCGCAGTACTACGACGGCATCGGCATGATCCGATCCTATCTGGACGAGACCGACAACGTGCTCGCCGCCGATACCGAGCGCCTGCGCCGCGTTCGCGAGGAAATCGCCGCCAGTGGCCAGCGATTGCTGTGCCTCTCGGGTGCCAGTGCGCGCGATACGGTGGCGCGTTTTGTGGAATCACCGCACGGCCTTGCCGGTACCGTCACGGCCATCAAAAACCGTTACTTTGGCGGCAACGTGGACGTGACCGGCCTCATCGTCGCCTGCGACATCTTGGAGCAGCTGCCGCAGGACCTGTCGGGGGTTATGCTCTTTGTGCCTAAGCTCATGTTCAACGCCGACGGTATGACCCTTGACGAGTATCATCGTGACGAATTACTCGCAAGCCTTACCGGCCGCGGCGCCGAGGTTCATGTGGTGTCGACCATGCCGCATGAGCTGCTCGATACCCTGGAGCACATCCTTGGCATAACGCCCGCCAATTCAACTATTCCCGCTTACCCTACCCATTAAAGGAGAGCAGATGAAACCTATCGTCGCCGTCGTCGGACGCCCCAACGTGGGCAAGTCCACGCTCGTCAACCGCCTGGCCCAGACCTCGGACGCCATCGTCCACGAGTCCCGCGGCGTCACGCGCGACCGCTCGTATCACACGGCCGACTGGAACGGCCGTGAGTTCACCATCGTCGACACGGGCGGCATCGAGCCGCTCAAGAGCGACGACGTCTTTGCCACGTCCATCCGCGACCAGGCCCTTGCTGCCGCCGAGGAAGCAGCCGTCATTCTGTTTGTGGTCGACGGCCGCACCGGCGTTACCGAGGAGGACGAGTCGGTCGCCCGCATGCTCAAGCGCTGCGACAAGCCGGTCTTTCTGCTGGTGAACAAGCTCGACAACCCCGATCGCGAGAATGACAACATCTGGGAGTTCTATTCCCTCGGCATCGGCGAGCCCACGCCGCTCTCGGCCCTGCACGGCCACGGCACGGGCGACCTGCTCGACGACATCGTGGCCCTGTTGCCCGAGGAGGAGGACGAGGTCGCCGACGCGTTCCCCGATGCGCTTAACGTCGCCATCATCGGCCGCCCCAATGCCGGTAAGTCCTCGCTGTTCAACCGCATCCTGGGCGCCGACCGCTCCATCGTGTCCAACATCGCCGGCACCACGCGCGATGCCATCGACACCGTCGTCGAGCGCAACGGCAAGCACTACCGCATGGTCGACACCGCGGGCATTCGCAAGAAGAGCACCGTGTACGAGAACATCGAGTACTACTCCATGGTCCGCGGCCTGCGCGCCATCGACCGCGCCGACGTGGCGCTGCTCGTCGTCGACGCCTCCGTGGGCGTCACCGAGCAGGACCAGAAGGTCATGGGCTTGGCTATCGAGCGCGGCTGCGCCATCGTGGTACTGCTCAACAAGTGGGATCTTCTCGACGACGACCGCAAGCGCGAGGCCTGCATGGAGACCGTCGACCGCCGTCTGGGCGTCATGGCCCCCTGGGCCCAGTACCTGCGAATCTCGGCCCTGACTGGCCGTAGCGTCGAGAAGATCTGGTCGATGGTCGACGCGGCCGAAAAGACGCGTTCGCAAAAGATCACCACCTCGCGCCTTAACACGTTCCTCACCGACCTACGTGAGTTCGGCCACACCGTGGTGGACGGCAAGCGCCGCCTGCGCATGCACTACGTGACCCAGACGGGCGTCAACCCGCCGACGTTTACGTTCTTCGTCAACCATAGCGACCTGGTCAACGACACCTACCAGCGCTACGTAGAGAACCGTATGCGCTCGACCTTCGATTTTTCCGGCACGCCCATTCGACTCTTCTTTAGGAAGAAGGAGCAAAAGGATGCATAATCCGATTCTGCTGACCGCCATCTGCGCCGTGGTCTCGTTCTTTATCGGAGCGATTCCGTTTGGCCTGATCCTGGGCCGCGTGTTCAACCACACCGACATTCGCAAGGCGGGCTCCGGCAACATCGGCACCACCAACGCCTTGCGCGTAGCCGGCCCCAAGGTGGCCGCGCTCACGCTGCTGCTCGACTGCCTTAAGGGCGCCATCTGCGTCCTTATCGCCCGTCCGCTTATCGCGGGCGTGGGCTATGGCTTCCCTGTGAGCGTCATGGCGCCTGGAGCCCCCGGCGACTGGATGCTCGGCGTCATTTGCCTGGCGGCCGTATGGGGCCACATTTTCTCGCCCTACCTCAACTTCCATGGCGGCAAGGGCATCGCGGTCGGTCTGGGCGTCATCCTCGCCTGGTACTGGCCCATCGGGCTTTCGCTGCTGGGCATGTTTATCGTGGCCGTCGCCATCACCAAGTTTGTGTCCGTGGGCTCGCTTGCCGCGGCCATCGGTCTTCCCATCGCCGCTTGTGCGGTCTTTCCGTACGGCAGCCTGGGTCTCAAATTTTGCATGGCGCTGATCGGCATCACCGTGGTGTGGGCCCATCGTGCGAACATCAAAAAGCTCATGACGGGCAAGGAGTCCAAGCTCTCGTTTACCAAGCGCGTCACCGAGCCCGACGATAAGTAGGAGAGAGTCATGAATGTTGCGCTGATTGGCTCCGGCTCCTGGGGAACCGCAGTCGCCGGCCTTGCCGCCGCACGAGCCGAGCGCGTGATCATGTGGGCCCATAGCGAGCAGACGGCCGCCGGCATCAATGGCGAGCACCGCAATCCCCGGTATCTGATGGACTACGAGCTGCCCGGCAACGTCATCGCCACCACGGACCTGTCGCAGGCACTCGAGGGCGCCGATGCCATCATCTTTGCCGTGCCCTCCACGCACCTGCGCAGTGTATGCCATCAAGCGGCCCCCTTCATCGCCGCCGACACCCCGGCACTCTGCCTCACCAAGGGCATCGAGCCCGAATCTGGACTGCTCATGAGCGAGGTCATCGCCAGCGAGATTGGCAACGAGGCACGCGTGGCGGCCCTCTCGGGCCCCAACCATGCCGAGGAGATCTGCCGCGGCGGGCTTTCTGCCGCTGTCATCGCTAGCAAAGATCCGCAGGTAGGGGAGACCTTTAAGGACCTGCTCCTATCTACGGCCTTCCGCATCTACCTGTCGCAGGACATGACCGGCGTCGAGGTTTGCGGCGCCATGAAAAATGTCATCGCCATCGTGTGCGGCATCTCCGCCGGTACCGGCGCGGGCGACAACACGCTTGCCCTTATCATGACGCGCGGCCTGGCCGAGATCAGCCGACTGGTGCACGCCCGCGGCGGCCAGGCCATAACGTGCATGGGACTTGCCGGCATGGGCGACCTCATCGCCACCTGCACCTCGGAACATTCGCGCAACCGCACCTTTGGCTACGAGTTTGCCCACGGCGTGTCGCTCGACGAGTACCAGACGCGCACGCACATGGTGGTCGAGGGCGCCGTTGCGGCCCGCAGCGTCAGCGAGCTCGCCCGTTCACTGGGCGTAGACATTCCGCTCACCTTTGCCGTAGAGCAAACGCTCTACAACGGTGTTACTTTGGATAGGGCGCTCGAGATTCTCACCGATCGCGTACCCTCCCAAGAGTTCTACGGACTTACCGACTAGCGCAGAAAGGCTGCAACCATGGGTTCCATTAAAATCGCTCCGTCCGTCCTTTCGGCCGATATGGCCAACCTCAAGGGCGACCTCGACAAGATCGCCGGCGCCGACTACGTGCACTTCGACGTTATGGACGGTCACTTTACCGGCAACCTCACCTTTGGCGTTGATATCCTCAAGGCCGTCAAGCGCTCCACCGACGTGCCGGTCGACGCGCACCTCATGGTGTCGAATCCCGACGAGACCGTCGATTGGTACGCCGATGCCGGTGCCGATATGATCACCGTGCACTACGAGGCCTCCACGCACCTGCATCGCACGCTCACGCATCTGCAGCAGCGTGGCGTCAAGGCCGGCGTGGTGCTCAACCCCGCAACGCCTGTCTGCGTGCTCGAGAGCATCATCGACGTCGTCGATATGGTGCTGCTCATGAGCGTGAACCCCGGCTTTGGCGGCCAGAGTTTTATCCCCGGTACCATCGCCAAACTTCACGAGCTTACGGCCATGTGCGAGCGCCACGGCGTGTCGCCCCTAATCGAGGTCGATGGTGGTATCTCTTCCAAGAACATCGCCGAGGTCGTCAAGGCCGGAGCCAACGTCCTCGTGGCCGGCTCCGCCGTTTTTAAATCCGAAGATCCCGCTGCCGAGGTTGCGCTGCTGCAGAAGTTGGGCAACGAGGCCGCACAGGAGGCATAAACCCTTATGACCGCAGGTCAAAACCGCATACCCGTGAATCTTGACTATGCCGCCTCGACGCCCATGCGCGCCGAGGCGCTCCTTGCGCAGCGCGAGTACGACGACAGCGAGCTTGCGGGCGTCAACCCCAACTCGCTGCACTCGCTTGGCCGCAAGGCTGCCGCGCGGCTAGAGGTTGCACGTCGCGAGATCGCCCGCAGCTTTGGCGCCCGCGTCCGCCCGTCCGAGATTATCTTGACCAATGGCGGCACGGAGGCCAACCAGCTGGCGCTGCTCGGTCTTGCCGAGGGCGCTCGCCAGCGCGACCGAGAACGCAACCGCGTGATCGTATCTGCCATCGAGCACGATTCGATCCTGGACAACCTGCCGCTGCTGCGTGCCGCCGGCTTTACCGTCGAGCTGGTACAGCCCTGCCGCGCGGGCTACATCGAGCCCGCAGCGCTCACGAAGCTGCTCGGCGACGACGTGGCGCTCGTGAGCATTATGGTCGCCAACAACGAAACCGGCGTGGTACAGCCCATCCGCGAGCTGGCCGCCGCCGCACATGCTGCCGGCGCCTTGTTTCACACCGATGCCATTCAGGGCTATTTGCACATTCCGCTCGATGTCACCGAACTGGGTGTCGATGCCATGACCGTTGCCGCGCACAAGATCGGTGGCCCCGTGGCATCCGGCGCGCTCTACCTTAAGAACCGCACGCCGCTGCGTCCGCGCATCTTTGGCGGTGGACAGGAAGCCGGCCGTCGCGCCGGTACACAGGATCTGCGCACGCAGCTGGCTTTTGCCGCTGCCGCCCGCACGCTGGCGCCCCACGTGGCCCGGGAGCGCGCGACGCTACAGGCCCTGTCCGATAAGCTCTACGCCACGCTTACGGCCCATCCGCACATTCACGCTACGATGGGCGACTACGCGCAGGCAGACCGTCTGCCGGGTATGGTTTCAATCTACGTCGACGGCATGGACTCCGAAGAGCTCATCATCAAGCTCGATGCCGCCGGTTTTGAGGTTTCGGCTGGATCGGCTTGCTCGAGCGGCAGCATGGACCCGAGCCACGTGCTCAGCGCCATGGGCATTGGTCGCGAGCAGGCATTGGGGTCGCTGCGCATCTCGTTTGATGACCGCGTGAATCCGAGCGATCTGGACGACTTTGCCCAGACGCTGCTCTCGATCGTAGGCGCCGCATGATCGTCTCTGAGCTTGAACGTGCGCTGCTGGCGCGTTATCCCAAGGCGGACGCCGAACCCTGGGACCACGTAGGCTTATCCGTAGGCGACCCCGACGACGAGATCCGTGGCGTTGCCTGCGCGCTTGACGCTACCAGGGACAACGTGCAGCGCGCCTTGGAAGGCGGGGCCAACGTGTTGCTCACGCATCATCCCGTCTACATCAAGGCGCCCGAGGCATTTTGCCCGCCCAGTGCGACGCGCCCACAGTGCAGTGCGGCGCTCTACGAGGCTGCCCGCTGCGGCGTGAGCATCATCTCACTCCACACCAATCTGGACCGCTCGCATGAGGCGCGCGTTCGCCTGAGTGAGTTACTGGGCGCTGAGCCCATGAGCTCGCTGGAGCATGTGGACGAGCCTGAACTCACCGGTCTGGGCGCGTTCGCGACCCTCCACGACCCCTGCAGCTTACGCGACCTTGCCGCGCGCGCCGCCACGGCGTTTGGCAGTGACCCGCGCGTGTGGGGCGAGGCCGATCGCCCGTGCCGCACGGTCGCCATTCTGGGCGGCTCCCTCGGCGACTTTGGCGAGCTTGCCATCGCCGCGGGCGCGGACGTTGTCGTGACGGGCGAGGCGGGATACCACGTGGCGCAAGACCTAGCCTTGCGTGGTCTGCCGGTGATTTTGCTCGGCCACGACCGCTCCGAGGAGCCGTTCGTTGATATATTGATGAACTCTGCAGTTGAAGCCGGGGTCGACCCCCGTCATGCGATTAAAATACTGAACCCTTGCCAATGGTGGACTGTGACAAAAGGAGAGAACTTATGAGCGCCGGCGCTACGCTACTCAAGCTGCAACAGATCGATTTGGAGCTCGCCCGCAACAAGAGCGAACTTGCCAATATGCCGGAGCTCAAGGAGCTCGCTTCCAAGCGCAAGACCTATGTAAAGCTTAAGGCCGAGATGACCAAGCTCTACGCCCAGCGCAAGGACCTGGATATTGAGCTCGACGATCTCAACACCACCGAGATTCAGACCAATAACGCCATCGAGGCCGCCAAGAAGCGCCACGTTGACGGCTCTGACTACCGCGAGGTTCAGGACCTGGAGAACGAGCTCGCCACCCTGGCCAAGCGTCTGGACAAGATCGAGCACACCCGCAAGGATGTTGTTGTCGCCCATAAGGAGGCGCTCGACCGTGAGGCCCGCGCACAGGCCATCATCGCCAAGTTCGAGGAGGGCGTAAAGGCCGATACCAAAGCCGCTCGCGCCAAGGCCACCGACCTCCAGGCCCAGATTGACGCCGCCACTAAGGAGCGCACTGCGCTGGCTGCCACGCTGCCGACCGACGTGCTCACCGATTACGAGCGTCTGCTCAAGCAGTTCCGCGGCCTGGCCGTCGAGACCATCAAAGGCAACATCCCCACGGTCTGCCACACCGCGCTGCAGGCGTCGTCCATGAGCGACCTCAACCACGACGGTAGCGAGATTACGCACTGCCCGTACTGCCACCGCCTGCTCGTGCTCCCCAGCAAGGAAGCTTAAACGATGGCTGCACCCAACAATTCAATGCAACTTGAGGGAAAAACGATCCTGCTGGGCATTACCGGCGGGATCGCCGCCTATAAGTCGTGCAACATCGTGCGACTGCTGCAAAAGCGAGGCGCCCGCGTCAAGGTCGTCATGAGCGAGCATGCCACCGAGTTTGTGGGGCCGCTCACCTTCCGTGCGCTCACCAACGAGCCGGTCGCCGTGGGCTTATTCGACGACCCCTCCGACCCCATCCACCATATCTCGCTGGCGCAGGAACCCGATCTGGTGGTCGTGGCGCCCGCGACGACCAATATCATCGCCAAGATGGCAAACGGTATCGCCGATGACCTCATCTCCACCACGCTGCTTGCCACGCCGCGACCCATCGTGATCGCCCCCGCCATGAACAACGGCATGTGGAAGGCGCCGGCGACGCAGGCCAACATGGCAACGCTGCGCGACCGTCGCGTCCATGTGGTGGGGCCCGGCAGCGGCTACCTTGCCTGCGGCGACGTGGACACGGGACGCATGAGCGAGCCCGAGGACATCGTCGAGGCCGTCTGCCAGGTGCTCAACTCCGCACCTCAGGATCTTGCGGGCAAGCGCATCGTGATCACCGCCGGCCCCACGCACGAGCCGATCGACCCCGTGCGCTTTATTGGCAACCGGTCGTCGGGCAAGATGGGCATCGCTCTGGCGGGGGAGGCCGCTCGCCGCGGTGCTGCGGTCACGCTTGTGCTGGGGCCGACATCGCTCGATGTTCCTCGCGGTGTGGAGTGTTTGCGCGTACAGACCGCCGCAGAGATGTTGCAGGCGGCACTGGGCGCCTTTCAGACGGCCGATGCGGCCATTTGCGCGGCGGCCGTCGCCGACTACACCCCCGCATCCCCTGCCGACCATAAGCTCAAAAAGGCCAACGAACGCCTGGGTCGCATCGAACTAGTTGAGACGGTCGATATCTTGGCCGAGCTTTCGCGCCAAAAGGGAGAGCGGTGCGTGATCGGCTTTGCGGCCGAGACCGATAACGTCGTGGAGTACGCGCAGCGAAAGCTCGCCCGCAAGGGTTGCGATGCCATTATCGCTAACGATGTCTCGCGCGCCGATTCGGGCTTTGGAACCGATACCAACAAGGCCTGGATCGTGAGTACAGCGGGCACGCAAGAACTTCCCGTGCTAACAAAACCCCAGCTCGCAGATACAATTTTGGACTTGCTTCAAAATATTTAAAAAAGTTCTTGCACAAGGACAAAGTTTCGGGTTAATATACTCCCTGTTGCGAGCGAGAGCAGAGCAACAAAGAAAAGCTTCGGGACGTGGCGCAGCTTGGTAGCGCACTTGACTGGGGGTCAAGGGGTCGCTGGTTCGAATCCAGTCGTCCCGACCAGAAGTTTAAAGGTCAGGCACCTTGTGCCTGACCTTTTTTGTTTTAAGCAATTGCTTAATTTTGATTAAGCAACAGGGTGCCAAAAATCTACCTACGCGATAACCACTTTTTGCGCCTACTTGCGCGTTTTGCACGCGCTTGAGCCGATTTATTAACGCGATATGAATCTACATACGCGTAGCTGGTATACAGACGAGTACAGGCTGTATTTATCGCGGCGATTTACGCAGATATAGCGACTGTAACGAACAAGCGTGTCGCTGTATTTATTCCAGTAGTTCACTTGATCGGTGGACAAGTGGGCTGTTGCAACGAAACGCCAACCAGGATGGACTCCATACGAGGATGCCGCAGTAGTAATGGTAGGGGAGTGCGGCAGGCGTCTGAGAGCCGCTGTATGACCCCATTTCTCTTCAACCCGATTACCTGTGCCATGAACCCCAAATTGTTCGTATGCTTGCCAAAAGAAAGGCCCGCGCGGGGTTACGCAGGCCTATATCCATATGTCGGCTTATAGGACAAAATGTCTAGAAGCACCAAGCCGGGCAGACGAAACTCGAACCCGCCGCAAAGTTGCTATCCCCGGGAAAACCGTTGTTTCCGACGCTTCCAAAGAACACAGAATACTGCGGATGCACCGAACGCTCCCACCACTCGCCGCATGCCGGCAACGTCAGGCAATCGTTGTCCCCATTGTTATTGATATCCTTATCCCTGAAAGCCTCGTACTGGGTGCCCTCTTTGCCAATCCAAGGATACTCAGACCAGCCGTAGCTGCTCTGGGGGGTCTCGACGATCTCGAAGTAGCTGAGCAGGAACAGTTTGTCGGTTGTTGCTGTGACGGCGGCGTTCTTGTCGGTTCCGTCGACGTTATTCGTCAGCTTCCTGACCGGTTTCACCTTGGACTGGAAGTCTGAGGGCATCAGGTTCCAGATCTCGCCGGAGTTCATCCTCACGCGGAGCTCGCACTTCCCCCATCCGCCGACGGCGGTATTATCGGCATTCATGAGATATTTGCCAATTGCTTCGTTCTTGGTCACGAACGTAAGACCAGCCTTGCCCGAGCCGTCGGCTAAATCATCATGATCGATGCCGATGATACGGTACTCGAGTGTCTTGCCGTTCGTGAGCTTGACGGAGAACTTCGTCCCCGCATCCATGGCGGCCTTCGCCTTGGCGTAGGCGGGCGATGCCTCGCCCTTGGCGGAGATGTCCTCGGCCACGGCCTCCTGCTCGTCGAGTGTCCAGTCCTTCGCGTCCTTGGCGATGGCCGCCTGGACGGTCGCGGAATCGGTACCTGCAGACCCTCCGCCGGATGCGCCTCCCTCGACGCCGCCAACCGTCCCATTGTTCACCGTGTTGCCGACCAGGTTGAACTGGTTGCGGATGGCTCCGGCCACGCCGGGTCCCGCGAACACGATCACCAGGCCGATGACCACGATGATCAGGACGTACTCGATGATTCCTTGGCCTCCGGAGGCGGATACCTCTAGGAGATACCCCCCCCCCGGAGGTTCTGCGCCGCTGCATGCATATGCGACACTCCCTTCGCTCAGGGTGAATAGAAACGAGCTGAGCGTAGGGTTATCGCGGGAATCTGTCTTTGTCTTGCCGCTGCGGCATCTTGACTATTGCCATGCCTTGGGAAGGATTACGCCGGGTACGTTCTTGTTGGAGTCGCTATGCAGTGTATTCGGGCTGATGTTCCAGTCGGAACAATCCAGATGGAGACTCCGGCACTGCTCGGACATTCCCGTTAAGTCATATACAGCACTGAAATCGCACTTGGCACCGAGACCAGTTACGTCCACATCCGCGTCCGGAACGAATCGAAGCGGCATCCCGTTTCAAAACGTATGCGTTTCACCATGAGAGAGGGATCTGTCATGAGCTGGAAACCGAGAAAATGCATTATCGCCTTACTGACTTTGGCGACTCTGACGTGTTTCGCCGCCTTAATCGCCGTCAATATCAAACCGCAACACAATGCTTATCCCTCATCTTTGTCCATTAAAATGGGACAGGATTTCAGCCTCGGTCCATGAAGGAGACTTTCCCATATACATAGATTAAGATAATACCGTGTATGACGAATACGAACTTGAGCATATTCCGTCCGTATTCATACTGGATGATCAAGGAAACATCATCGGCTTATCCGAAGGAGAGGAAGAACCTCTTGCCTTATTAAAGAAATACGCCAAATACAACGGATATAAAGCGGAAGGAGGCGACATCGAGTAACTATCAAAGGCCAGATTAAGGAGCCGGCCATGAAGAAATGCCTACCCTCCATCGTCTCAGCAACTCTTTGCCCCTCCCTTGTCATGACACCATTTGTACCCGTTGCGGCAGCCCATGCCGACGAGGGATCTCCCGCCGAGAGCAGCGATATCTACGTCGGAGTCAATTACGACGAAAATTACGATATATCCCTTTTTTGAGCGCGGGCGCTGCGCGGATTCATATTCCAAGGCGTGGTGCGATTCTCACGGATCTGCAAATAACCGCCCCGCCCCTCACAAGGTCAAGCTGAACGCGAAGGAGGAGGCTTGCCTGCGCGATCTCTAGCTTGTTGGCACCGCTGAAGTTATCGCCGGTCTCGTGACAACCGGTCCTAGCGGCGGCTTTTTTGCAACCGCAATGACATCGTACCGACTTTTCATTTGCATGTTCTGAAAGGAAGTTGCCATGTTGTCGCAAAATCAATCGAGATACTTGAACACAATCGGCTTTGCCCTGCTTGCATTACTCTTTGCTAGCGACCTTTTGCTGAAACCGCCCAAGGAACTCGTTTTGCTTGCCATAGACTGCATTTCCGCCCTTTACTTTACGGCAACCCTAATCGTCGGACTAAAGGAGAGGAAAAAAGGCGCAGTCGTTGCGTCCGCCGTAGGCGTGATCACAGCCATTGCATCATTCTTTATCTGACACATTGGTGATTTAGGGGCGATATCGTAGGAATACGACCGGGAGAGTCGGGACCAGATTGCCCGGGTTGCCCGGTCGGCTCGCGCGACGGCGCGGCGGTTCCACAGAAAGCTCTCCCGACTTCACGCCGTTTCTGATCGCATTGTAGACAGCCATCTCGTCTTCGCAGTCGGCGAGCACGCGGTGTGCGTCGTCGATTTGGATGTCCAGTAAATCTCGAAGGTCCTCCATGCACCAGCGTCCGAGATTTGGCCATGCGCGTTGCGCGAGCTGATAAGTGTCGATTGCGATGTTGTGGTTAAAGTCCAGGCCAAAGCCGTCCCAGGCAGAACAGCTTTGTTTCCTTGATTATCACCTTCATCCGGACACTTCCCGCATTCATCCGTGTGTGTACGGATGAATGCGGGGTTCAATACCCCGGCGGCCTAATCGGCAGACCACCGGGAACTCTCACTCCTCGATAAAAGCCGGCACTCGGTTAGTCCTGCGCATCTTGAAATCGCCGGTCTCGTGGGAGACGTAGAGAATGCCGTCCATCCCATCTCGCGATGCATATGAAAGGTGAACAGAACCGCAATCCGCTCCATCATTGTCGAGAAGATCGAACGAATTCGGGTCGCTCGTTGCGGCCAAACGACCACTCAGACAAGAGCCATCGTCATTACAGATTTGCCATTCCATGTCTTCGCCTGCAAGAATCGCCATAGACGGCCTGGTCGCGCCATCGTTGACATACATCCCGTCTATGCCAAACCCATTTTCAGCGCCATCGATGAACGACTGCTCGGACCTATACCTCGCAAATGATGCACATAGCACCATTGCAAGACAAAGTACAAAGCCAACAATCGCTATCTTTGCATAGCTCTTGCCTATCATGTCATTCACCTCCCTCGTATGTATCGAGGTATTCCTGCTTGAGCGTCTGCGAGGACGACTTGATCTTTTCCACGAGCGTGCCGGCCTCGATGAAGTAGAACGAGTTGGTAAGGTCTGCCAGGTCGTCGAGTAGATGGCTTGAAATGAGCACGCTGCGTCCCCGCGCCACCTCGCTGCGCATCGCGTCGCAGGAGGTTTTCCGCTTTCCCGGATCGAGGCCGTTCAGCGGTTCATCGAGGATAAGGTACGGGCAACCGGTCGATATCGCCATGGCAAGCTTTACCTGCTGCTTCATTCCTGTCGAGAGTTTACGGGTCGGCTTGTCGAGATATGGGGAGATTCCGAGGGAGCTGCAGAGCGAGTCGATGTCGGCGGCCGATTTCCACGCCTCCCTAACGAAAGCAAGGTGCTCGAGGGCCGATAGCGTGGGGTAGAGATCCGCGCCGCCCGAAGAGCTCAGGTAGACGAGTTCTGCAAATTCGGCTGATCGACGTTGGCTGATTCCGTCTGCCGCCAGGCTTCCCGAGCGGATGCGGGTGGGAAATTGGCCCGACAGCGCTTCAAGAAGGGTGGTTTTCCCCGAGCCGTTGGGAGCAACGAGGCCCGCCGCCGTTCCCGGGCTCAGGAAAAGCGACCCGATTGAAAGTATCGTCGTGCTTCCGTATCCCACGCTCGCGTCCAGAAGCTCGAGCCCATGGTGCTTTTTCGCGGGTCCAGCCTGTTTGGGGGAACGTGTCGCAACGGCGCCGACCGCAAAAAAGACCGCGACGTATGCTAGGGCCACGGCAAGCATCGATGCGCTGCCTGAACCGGAGCCAATGAATTCCGTCGGGAAGCATCCTACGTAACCCGTTGCCTCGATAGGCGAGAATACGGCCAGCGGCAGGAGATTGAGCGCGGCGTTATGCTCCAGTGCCGAATCGGACAATAACGGGAATGCCGGGGCCGCGACAAGCAGCGCGGAGGTAAGGGGGCCCGCGAGGACGCGCCTCGTTGCGGTCGATAGGACGGCGGAGCAAACGGATATCAAGGTTCCGCCCGCAAGAAGCGCGAGAAGCAGGGCTGTGAAGACGTTTCCCGCGGTCGTGGTGGTAAGCGCGCCGTCATGGAAGAAGGCGATCGGGTACCCAATTTGCCCGAAGCCGTTTAGGGCCAAGGCGTAAATGCCCCCGGGTGCGAGGCCGGCGAGGAGCATCGCGGTCCCCGCGGCGATTATCGAAAACACGGTTTGGATAAGGCGCCGGAATTTGGGCACGGGCGCCTTCGCCGCCAGGGTCCCGGGCCTTGTGGCGCCGAGCAGGAGTATCGACGAGAGAAGGAAGGGGATGAAGGGAAGGAAGGACGGCGCCTGGGCAATGGCGTAGGGCAGGAAGGAGAGGAATGGCAGGTCGTTTGCGGAGGCCGGGATATCCGTGATGCCGGAGCTGCTCAGGGCACGGCAATATGCGAGCGCTGCGTCATTGGTCTCTCGGTCTCCCACGATGGACCCGGATTGGAAGCCTTCGCCCATGAGCGCGTAGTAGCTCTCGGCAGAGTCGAGAAAGGCGGCGTCGGTTTGGGCGGCGAGGGCGGCGTTCGCGTATCTTGCAAGCTCCGCGTCATTTTGCTGCTCTGGAGATAGGTCTGTGCCGCTGGCCTGGGGCGCGCGCGTATTGAATGCGTCGACAAAGCTCTGCATGCCCTGCTTCATAAAGAAGGGGCCGTAGATGGGTGAATTGAACGCAATGGGGACGGAGAAGGCTGCGGCGAGAACGAGCGTACAAATCCATACGGCCTTGTCTCTTAGGATTAGTTTGAGAAGAAGTCGACAGTACATTTAGAAGCACCTACATTCCTCAAAGCATCGTTAGATTAATAATGACAAACCGAATGAAGATGCGTGCGACGGGGGCGAGGCGAATGGCTGAGCGGTATCGATATGCGGGTTCAACGGTATCACATTGACCACATAGATTATTAACTTGCATTTCTAACAGTTAAGGAGACGGGTGCTTTCCAGCACACTCCTTCGATGATGCCTTCCGCTAGTTGCTATGCTGGTTTCAGCCAACAAAGAATGTGTCCGGGCGCTCAGGTTAACCGTTAGCGTTGGCAACATCACCGTTAGCGTTGGCAACATATGAGATGGGCCAGACCCTTGCCGCGCGGCGATTGCGCGAGAGGTGTCGGGCTCCATGTTTATTCCACCTGCTTGTTATCAACCAGCTTCGTTCAACGTCAGACATTCAAGATGTCAGACGTCGAACCTGCGCCAAAGACGCAGCTGGGGCTACTAGTTGCCTACAATCGCTCACGAAGCTCACCTATTCGTGCGTGAATGTCTGACAGCTCCGTCAGACATTGTCGGACATTTGATTGTTCGACAAATGCGCACGTGATCGCGTTAGCAAAGATAACTGAACGGTCGATGGGTGCGTTGAGACCGGAGCAAACGGCGGATGCCAGAAAAATGGCCTCACAGAATCGCACCCATGGTTGATAAAATTGACCGCCCGGGCGCAAATACCCGGGCGGTCAATTCATCCCCTCGTTCGCGATCCTGTTGGGTTTTGGGGCTTTGACATGTTGTTGACGGATGGATCAGCCGTACAGCTTGATCTCCCGGGGTTCCATGCGGTCGTCCCCCAATAAGACGTCCCTGATGTAGCTCAGCGGCAGGAACTCGACGGGCAACACTGGGTCGTCGACGTAGCCGGGCACGGGGAGTAGGCGTGGCCTTTGGACATAGCGTGGCCGCCTGCCGGCGGTCGGACTGCCACTTCAGCCAAAAGCTCAGGCGCGCGCATTAAAAAAATGGATATATCGCTTGATGGGCTTTTGACCAAGCATGAACATCGCAGGTAAATCCGTGTACCAATTTTTGGTACACGGATTTACCTGCGGTTTGTTGAAAGCTCTGACATGCGCTGTCGACTTCATTAAAATCGATTGCCGATCAAGTCTTCCTATATATGCGAGCCCCAAGAAACTGCGCTGTGAACCTGAGTCCTCTATCGATCGGCCCGGTGCACCGGGCCGCTGTCCTCGAGCCGGCAACAGCTTGCCGGTCTCAAAACGTATACTTGATTTAAGGCGGAGTGGAATGTGGGCGCGCAAGGAGATGCGGAATCGATGAGAGCCTCAAAAAAAATTACTGCAGTGTTATCATCTTTCATCCTCTCTATTCTTCCATTTCTGATTCTATGGGCGGCTTGGTCAGTCCTCCCTGATACAATTCCCGCTCATTGGAGTGGGGGTGTGGTTGATCGATGGGGTAATAAGCTTGAATTGCTGGTTGTTCCGCTGTTTTCTCTGATTGGCTCTATTGCAATTTCTGTGTACCTTATTGTTTCCACGCGGCGAAGAGAGTTCGCGGATTTCTCTGTTCGAATGCGACGGGACTTTGTTGCGTGCTATATTTCTAGTCTTCTTTTATCGACAACCTGCTCAGTGATAATTGCCGTTTGGGTTCAGTTGATTCTTACGCAAAACACTGCGGTTGATGGGGGGCTTGGACTATCGATCCTGTATTCCCTTCCCGGGCTATATGTGATCTTGTGCGCTTTGCCGCCTTTTTATGCGAGCGGCGAGAGCAAAAAGGCAGAGCGCCTGATAACAGTTCTTATTGGCGGCGCGGAGATTGTTCTTTGTGGAATAGTGCTTGAAGGTTCGGCTGCCTCTTATGCGATGATTGGACTGATGATTCTGTTTTGTGCGTTTGAGATTGTGTCACAGGTAAGGGATAGCCGGTCCTTATGAGTTGAATTACGCGCGTGCGGATATAAAGGGTGGCATGTTAAATTTGTTGAAAACTCTGACATGCGCTGCCGACTTCATTAAAATCGATTGCCAATCAAGTCTTCCTATATATGCGAGCCCTGAGAAGCTGCGCTGTGAACCTGAGACCGCTATCGATCGGCCCGGTGCACCGGGCCGCTGTCCTCGAGCCGGCATCAGCTTGCCGGTCTCAAAACGTATGCCGTCCGGTACGACCAACAGCCGAGTCTTGCGCCCAGTTCGAGCAGCGCCAGAACCCCGTGCCGGAACCCACGCAGCCGATGGCAGGGGAATTCAGCCGCGGCCATCGAGGAGCCGACCCAGGGACGGCGCCCCCAGTCCTCGAAAGATTTCCACCGCCCCCTACAGGCCTGGATTGATTTAACAGTTGATTTAATCCGGCTGAACAAGCCGAGCATGGGCCGGTTGACAAAATGTAAGGTAAAAAAGCAGATACGACCGTACGCCGGTGCGGGGTTCGGGTGATGTGATAGAAAGTAATACACGTATTACATCTAACCGGGAGGTGCATCATGGCAACCGCAACCGCAGCCCTGAGAACCCCCGAGGACCTCGCGAACAGGTACGACCGCCTGGCGAAGTCGACGGGCCGCACGAAAACCTTCTACATGACGGAGGCGCTTGCCGCAGAGATAGGCAGGCTCGAATACGAGTACGGCCTCATGAATTATCCGGGAAGCGTTTGGTTGCGAGGTATGCCAGTGTGAGGGCCTGATTCGTCAGGCCCCGCACAGGGGGACCGCGATGGTGGCCACCGCGCCGCCCGAGGGGCTGTTGGCGAGCGAGACGGAGCCCCCGTGGGCGCTCGCGACCTCGGAGGCGACGTGGAGGCCGAGCCCGTAGTGGCGGCCTCCGTCGCGCGAGGAGCGGGAGGAGTCGTCTGTGAAGAGGCGCTCGCAGCCGCGTTCGAGGGCGGCGGGAGAAAAGCCCGGTCCGTCATCGGCGACCTCGATGACGAGGTATCCACCAGCGACGTCGCAGGAGACCACCACGCGCGAGCGCGCGTGCTCGGCGGCGTTGGCCACGAGGTTCGTGGCGGCTCGCGCCAGGGCGGTTCGGTCGAGTGGGGCCTCGGGCGTGCCCGCGACAGCGGGGCCCGTGGCTGCGTCGAGCGTCACGCCTCGCGCCCGGGCGATCTGGGCGGCCTCGGCGAGGACCTGCTCGCAGAGCTCGGCCGGCCGCATGGGGGCCCTCTCCGCCCCGCCGGACCCGCGCGAGGCCTCGATGAGCAGGCGCACGTAGCCGTCAAGCCTTTCGACACTGCCGGCTATGTCGCGCGCGGCGGCCGCGAGGTCGGCATCTTTCTCGTCTTCCAGCTCCTCCGCCACGAAGTCGGCGTTGGCGCGGAGCACGGTGAGCGGCGTCTTGAGATCGTGGGCGAGCGACGCCACCTGCTCGCGCTGCCCCCGCTCCGCGGCCCAGCGGGCCTCGAGCGACTCGGCGAGGGAGGCCCGCATGGCGTCCATCGCGGCGAGGACGTCGTTCACCTCGCGCACGTTGGTGCTGCCGACCGCGAAGTCGAGCTCCCCCGCGCCGACGCGCCCCGCCGCCTCCGCGAGCGGCGCCATCTTGCGCGAGATCACGCGGCTCGCGCGGCGCGCCACGAGCGCGAGCGCGAGCGCGCTTCCCGCAGCGGCGCCGACGAGCATGAGGTTCTGCGGGTTGGGAAGCAGGCCGGCGAGGTCGCGCGAGACCCACTGCGGCAGGTACTCGCTGACGAGTGCACAGGCCCCGCCGCCCTTGAGCGGGAACGCGGCGTAGGTGAGGCCCGAGCCCCCGCCATCGATCTCCACTGTGCCCGGATCCGCGGCGAGTGCCGTACGGGCCATTTCCGTCGCGTCCTCGAGCCGCGTGCCCTCGAGGTCTGTCATCAGCACGTATCCGTCCTTGTTCAGGATGAGGTAGCGGTACGCCGTCGGCACGTCCTGCTGCCCGCAGACGCCGTCGCGTGCCAGGCCCTCCGCGACCTCGCGCGCATTGGCCGGCCCCCAGCTTGCCTCGTAGACGAAGCCCGCGTTGATCGCCGCGGAGAGCGCCATGAACGAGGCGAACCACGCCGTGGCGACCGCCGCGAACGCGTAGGCGAAGTAGCGCGCGATGACGAAGGAGAGCGGCATGCCCCCGCGACCTCGCGCCCCGGTCCTCAAAGCTGCCACTTGTACCCCATCCCCCAGACGGTCGCGATCGGATCGGCGCCGGCCTCGGAGAGTTTCCTCCGGGCGCGGCTGACCTGCATGGATATGGCCGCGTCGTCGGCGTCGCTCTCCCAGCCGAGCACCGCCTCGCGTATCTGTGCGCGGCTCATGACCTGCCCGGGGTGGCGGGCGAGGTACTCGCAGATGGCGTACTCGGTGGGCGTGAGCGGCACGGCCTCGCCGCCCACGGCGAGGCCGCGCGCCCCGAGGTCGATCCGCACCTCCCCGAAGGAGAGGGCGTGCGAGCGCGGCCGGCGCTCACGGCGTAGATGGGCAGCGACCTTGGCGCGCAGCTCCGCGGCCCCGAAGGGCTTGCGGACGTAGTCGTCGGCGCCCAAGCCGTAGCCGGCCACAGCATCCTCCTCGGCCACGCGAGCGGTCAGGAAGACGATGGGCCCGTCGAAGTCCGGGCGGATCTGCCGCACGAGCTCGAAGCCGTCGAGCCCCGGCATCATGACGTCGCAGAGCACGAGGTCGAAACGCGAGAGGTCCATCCCCGGGACCGCCGTCGGGTCCGCCGCCCTGACGACCTCATGGCCGTCGCGGCCGAGGACGCGCGCGAGTGCGTCGAGGATCGCCCGTTCATCATCCACTGCCAATATCCTCGCCATGTTCGACCTCCTGAAACTTCCGTCGGAATTGTACTAGCGCTGCACTCAGCGGTCCAGAGCCCTGCGCGCAGCCGCGGGCGCCTCGGCCGCGTCGCACGCGCGGTAGCGCACACCCGAACCGCCGCGCGCCTCGATCTCGAGCCAGCCCTCGCCGTCCGACTCCCGCCTGAAGAAGATGAGCTGGAGCTCTCGGACATTGCCCCTGTCGTCCGCCGCGTCCACCAGGTAGACGTAGTTTGTCCCCGTCCCGGTGCCGCCGGCGTAGGAGCTCGCGTGGCTGCCGGCTTCGGGCGCGAGCACCCACATGGCGACCTCAGGGTTGGGCAGCGCGCGTTCGGCGATCGAGCGCAGCGCCGACCCCCAGCCGGCGTCGAGCAGGGCATTCCCGCCCAGGACGAGCGCTGCGGAGAGGAGGGCGAGCACGGCGGCGAGCGGCCTCCTACGCATCTGCCCTCCCGTCCTCGAAGCGGCAGAACCAGGCCAGAAGGACGGCGGCGGTTGCCAGGGTGAGCACGAGGCCAGCGAGCGCAGTCGTGAGGAGAGGGCCCGCCGCGCGTGCGGCGTCGATGAAGGCCTCCACCCCGAGCGACCCCAGACGCGCGGGCCAGGCGAGCGGCACCCAGCTCAGGGGCGTCGCCAGGGCACCGGTGAGCTCGCCGGTCATGAGGCCGTGCGCAAGTCCGCCCACTGAGAAGAACGCGAGGAGCATCCCCGCCGCGCCGGCGCCGATGACGGCGTTGCGGCCGAGGCGCAGGGCCACGCCGAGCCCCAGCGCGTAGAGGGGCAGGCTGCCCAGCACGATGCCCGCCCAGGCGGCCGCAAGCGGAGCGGGCCCGAGCGGCAAGCGCGCGGCGACGGCGAGCACGGCCCCGAACACGCCGAGCGCCACGGCCAGCGCGCCCGCGCCGAGCGCCGCAAGGGCGAGCAGCTTCGCCGCGACGGCGCGCCCGCGCGAGGGGACCGCCGTGAGGTTGGCGAGGCGCCCGGCAGCGCGCTCCTCGTCCACGGCGAGCCCGCAGACGATGGCGGACATGAGCGGCATGAGGGCGCCGAGGAACTGGGCGTAGGCGTCCGCGCCCAGCGCCGGGTCCCATCGGGTTATGGAGAAGTACTCGCCGCAGGCAAGACCGGCTGCCAGGCCGCAGACGAGGTGCACCGCCGTGAGCGGGGAGCGCGCCAGGCGCAGGGCCTCGGAGAGCAGGGCCCGCGGGAGAGTCATGCGCGGCGTCGGGTCGGAGAGTCGTGTCACGGCCATCACCTCTCCTCGGAGCGCGCGAACCAGGCCGCGCCCGCCGCCGTGAGCGCGGTGAACGCGAGCGCGCAGACCGCAAGGCCCGCCAGCGTGAGCATGCCGTCCGCCGTGAGCGCCCCGCCGAGCGCCACGTCCGCCGCGAGTGGCTCGCCGCTCGGCAGCACGGGGATGAAGCTCGTGGGGATGACCATGCTCGCCGACGGCGGAAAGAGCTGCGGCAGCGGCACCAGCGACCAGGCGAACCCACCCACGAGCTGCGCGGCGAGCGGGCAGAAGATGCCCGCGAGCATGCCGAGCCGCGCCGTGAGGAAGAGCCCTGCGGGGATCATCCACGCCGCGGTCACCGTGTTGGCGAGCGCGCAGAGGAGCATCGTGAGCGTGCCCGCGACCGTGAGGCCCTGATAGGAGAACGCCGATCCCGCGAGGTAGATGCCGAAGACCACGAGGTTCGAGAGCGCGCAGAGCGCGAGGCACCAGAGCGCCTTGGCCCACCAGGCGCGCCTGAGCGGGAAGCCCAGGCCCAGAAGCCCCCGCATCCGCGTGCGCGCGTCCGCCCGCGCGACGCACGCCACCACGAGCGAGAGAGCCACGGGCAGGAAGAGCGCGTACCAGTAGTTCCACGCGCTGAAGATCTGCACGCCCCGGTAGGGCATCGCGCCGAGCAGCGGCATCGGCAGCGCCATGAGCACGGCCAGGCGAACCGGTGCCGCGTGGCGCGACTTCAGGGCCTCGGCGCGCAGGCCCGCGAGCAGGCCGCCTTTCTCGCCCGTCATGCCGCCACCTCCCCGCGCGCTCGACGCCCCTCCCGGCAGACGCTCATGAAGAGTTCCTCGAGGTCCTGCCCGGGTCGAAGCGCATCCTCGTAGGCGAGGCGCCCCCCGTAGATGATGCCGATGGTGTCAGCCATCTGCTGCACCTCGGAGAGGATGTGGCTCGAGACGATCACCGTCGTACCCGCCGCCGCGAAGCCGCGGATCTGGTCGCGCAGCTCCTCGATGCCGATGGGGTCGAGGCCGTTGGTGGGCTCGTCGAGCACGAGCAGGCGTGGCCGGGCGATCAGCGCCAGCGCGAGCCCCAGGCGCTGCCGCATGCCCATCGAGAAGCGCCCGGCGCGCTTCTTCCCGGTGTCCGCGAGGCCCACGGCGGCGAGCACCTCATCTACGCGGCTCTCGGGAAGGCCCAGCAGCGTGGTGCGCACGCGCAGGTTCTCGCGCGCGGTGAGGTTGGGGTAGAGCGGCGCCTCCTCGATGAGGCTGCCGATTGCGTAGAGGTCCTCGCGGCGCCAGGCGTGCCCGGCAAAGAGGATCTCCCCGGCCGTCGGCCGCAGCATCCCGCAGATCATCTTGAGCGTTGTCGACTTGCCGGCGCCGTTGGGGCCGAGCAGCCCGTACACCTCGCCCTCGCGGATATGAAGGCTCACGTCGGCCACGGCATCCTGCGCCTGGTCGCCGCGGCCGAAGCGCTTGGTGAGCGCGCGCGTCTCGAGCATGTAACCCATGGGTTCGTCCTTTCTCTTCCGGGCGCGCGGGCCGAGTCGCCGTGCCCGCGCGCCTTACCTTTCGGGTTCACCATCCATGGTGGGGCGCGTTTCTAACGAAGCTGTAACGGCCGTTGGGCTCTTTTGGCGCCAGCCCTTCACGACCCGTACGCCACTCATGGTATGTTTATCGCGATAACAAGGACGGAGGTGCCCATGGCGCGCACTTAGTGCCTGACTTTTTTGTTTAAAAATCAATTACTTAAAGCAACGAAGAATCAACGACTTTCCCCCTTAATTCGTCTGCGCAACAAAAACCTGTACACCAGCCTCCAAAAAAGACATGTTTGGTATGTTTGGTGGCTGATGTACACAAAAGCGATAGACATCCCGTCCGATACCGTCCTCATGTCTGGACTCTCTATGCTCGCGCTGGATAGACATCGCCAGAACGGGTATAGTATCGTAAGTTTTGTCGTTTACCAGCGGGGGAGTCCTGTGGGCATCAAAAAGAAGATCAAAAAGGAGCTTATCGGCACTTCCGATTACCCGTCGAATAAGATCTTCACGATCTCCAATTTCATTACCTTCACGCGTCTGATCCTCACGCTGGTCTTCCTGTACCTGTTTGTGACGGACAACAACCGTGTCGTCGCCATCGTCATCTATGCCATCGCGGCCTCCACCGACTGGATGGACGGCCAGATTGCCCGCATGACCAAAACGGTCTCGTGGCTCGGCAAGGTTATGGATCCCATCTGCGACCGTGCGCTGCTATTTACCGGCGTACTGGGCCTGGTGGTCCGCGGCGAGCTTCCCATCTGGGTCTGCGTGCTCATCATTGGTCGCGATATCTACCTTGGTATCGGCACGCTCATCGTGCGCCACTATCACCGCCGCCCCATCGACGTCGTCTTTCCCGGCAAGATTGCGACGGCGCTGCTCATGACCGGCTTCTCGCTCATGCTGTTAGGCTTTCCCACTGTGGATGGCTGGCATCTGCTGCCCGCCACGTTCACGGCCTTCCCGGGCCTCAACGGCAGCCCGGTACCGCTTGGCATCTTCTTTGTGTACGGCGGCGTCATCTTCTCCATGCTCACCGCCGTCATCTATTCCATTAAGGGTGGAGCGGCCATTAAACAAGCCGTGGCGCATCCCGAGGACGAAGACATCGACTTTCTTAACCCCGAAATCGAAGACTAAGTCGTTGGGGTATGATTACGTACAGTTCATTCTTTGCGGCATGTCCGCGTTAAGTTAGGGGTTGTCATGGACAACATGGTTAACAATATGCCTCAGAACGATAAGGCCTCAGACGCCACCTGCGTTTTCCGCGTTCCTTCGAGCGATGTCACCGTTCCCGACCTCATGGCCAACGTGCACATCACCGCGCCCGTCTTATCTATCGTCAAAGGCCCTCAAACCGGTGCAGCCTTTGAGCTCGAGGATAATGTGACCACCATCGGCCGCGATCCCGCTAACGGCATCTTCCTCAACGACATGACCGTGTCGCGTAGCCATGCGCGCATTATTCGCGAGGGTCTGGGTGCCCGCATCGAAGACCTGGGCTCGCTCAACGGTACGTGGGTTGATGGCGCCATCGTCAACGGTGCACCGCTGCACGATGGTTCTTCCGTCCAGATCGGTACGTTTACGCTCATCTACCACGAGAGCACGCCGGAGCGCATCGAAACCGGTGAGTAGGGCATGGCCGAACGCAACTATCTGAGTATCGGCCAGGTCGTCAATCTACTTCGAGGCGCATACCCCGATCTTTCGAACTCAAAAATTAGATTTCTCGAAGATGAGGGGCTCATCACCCCTCATCGCACGCCTAAGGGCTATCGTCAGTACTCCAAGGAGGACGTTGACCGCCTTGAGGTCATTCTGCACCTCCAGAAGACTCGCTACATGCCGCTCAATGTGATCAAGCAGCGCCTGGAAAACGCCACGGACCTGTCTACGCTCGCCTACGAGGTGGGTCTGCTGTCCGATGTTCCGCTCAAGACGGAACCCAAAGAGACTAAGCAAAAGCTGCATCCCATCGAGACCATCCCCGATATGCTCGGCGTCGAGATCTCGTTTATCCGCTCCCTGGCCGAAAACGACCTCATTCGCATCATCAAGAGCCCGCAGAATCGCGAGCTTGTCGATGGCCGCGATTTCCCGATCATCCGCTATTGCTCCGAGCTTTCGCGCTTCCATATCGAGCCGCGCAACCTGCGCCAGTACGTATCGTCCGCAAACCGCGAGTCCTCGATGTTTGAGCAGGTGCTCGTAAGCATGCTCGGTATGGATACTTCCGACGACGAGCGCGATGCCAAGCTCGAGCGTGCATTTAAGAAGCTGCATGACCTCACCGAGGGCGTCCATACCGCTCTGCTCAAGAACCGTGTATTCGAGTCACTCAACGCCGTGGTGGAGGATGCCGATATCGATGCCCTCGACGAGGAGATTGCACGCTCCGAGTCAACCAAGGCCAAAAGCGAAGAGACATCTACCTCCGCGGTCCCCGTGCGTGAGGAATCCCTCGTGCAGCCGCTCAAGGTTGTCGCCCCCTCACGCGCCGGCACCGCCAGCGCGGCCAAATAGACGCTGCTACAAACCAGCCTCCCCTGAAAGGTCACGTCATGTTCGACTTCGAATCTCACATCGTCGACATCCCCGACTATCCCGAGCCCGGAGTCGTCTTTAAGGACATCACGCCGCTCTTTGGTAATCCCGAGGCGCTAAAGGCCATGGTAGATGCCCTGACCGAGCATTTTGCCGGCATGGGCATCACCAAGGTCGTGGGTCCCGAGGCTCGCGGCTTTATGGTCGGCGTGCCCGTGGCCGTCGCCCTGGGCGCTGGCTTTGTGCCCGCACGCAAACCGGGCAAGCTGCCTCGCAAGACGGTGAGCGAGAGCTACGAGCTCGAATATGGCACCGACTCTATCGAGATCCACGCCGATGCCATTACCTCTAAAGATACCGTGTTGATTCTGGACGACTTGGTCGCGACGGGCGGAACCGTCGAGGCAACAGGTAAACTGGTGCGAGATATGGGCGCAAAGCTTGTGGGTTACGGTTGTATCCTCGAGCTTGCGTTTCTTAACCCGCGCAAGAAGCTCACGCCTTCCAATGAGGACGTCGAGCTCTTTAGCCTGGTAACGGTGGACTAGCCGCTACCCTTAGATACCGGAAAGGAAGCTCCATGCGCACAGCAAATACGCACAAAAACATGGCACGCTGCGCTGCTACGGCAACCCTCGCTTGTGTTTTGGGCCTGGGCCTCGCGGCTCCGGCCTATGCCGATACCGCATCCGACCTTGCCGCTGCTCGTACCAAACTCGAGCAGATCGGCACGCAGACCCAGCAAATTCATGAAGAACTCTCCGCACAGACGCAGGAGCTTGATCAGACTGCAGGCGAGATCACGCAAAAGCAGCAAGAGATTGCCGAGGGCCAGGCAAAGCTTTCGAGCTACGTTGCCGGTGAGTACAAGACCGGCGGTCTGAGTCTCCTTCAGGTTCTGACGGGCGTCGACGATCTGGGCGACATGCTCAACCGTCTGTTCTATTACGGCAAGGTTTCCGACAAGCAGGCCCAGACCATTCAGGATGTCAAGGACCTTAAGCAGCAGCTCACCGATAGGCAGGCCGAGCAGGAGAAGAACGTCGCCGCGACGCAGAAGAAGGTCGACGAGCTCAACGCCCAGCAGGCTGAGGCCCAGAGTGTCGTGAGCTCCCTGGACTCCCAGCTGCAGGCCGAGCTTGCCGCCGAGGCTGAAGCCAACGCAGCACTTCAGGCCGGCATTAACGCCAGCACCGCCGAGAAGGCTACGGTGAGCAACGACACCGCCGGTACGACTGAGAACACCAACGATGGCGGCAATACGCCCGCGCCCACTCCTACGCCCGCTCCGGCCCCTACGCCGCAGCCCGCCCCGGCTCCGGCTCCGGCTCCGACGCCTTCCGCACCGAACCAGTCTGTTGACGGCGGCTCCGTTGTTTCGCGTGCCTACAGCAAGCTGGGTTGCGCTTATTCCTGGGGCGGCATTGGACCGGACAGCTTTGACTGCTCCGGTTTTGTAAGCTACTGTCTCACGGGCCGCTACTGCCGTCTGGGCACCACCGGCACCTTCATGGGTTGGACCCGCGTGTCCGACCCGCAACCGGGCGATGTCGTGGTTAACTCCTACCATACTGGCATCTATATCGGTAATGGTCAGATGATCCATGCTTCCGACTACAAGACGGGCGTCATCATCAGCTCCGTCGCAGCCGGCATGAACAACAACTACATTTTCGTGCGCTACTAAGTCACTCTGTATAGCAAACGAATGTGAACCTCGTGGCCTTTGGGCTGCGAGGTTCATTTATTTGTGACCGTGCTCCATACATGACCCCAATGAGCTAGTTTTCAATACTAGATGCACGTTTCAAAGGTAAGCAAGATGGCTATAATAAATGAGAAACATCTAGAAAGGACCCTCTATGAGCTGGGCACTTATCTCCGATTCGAGCTGCAACCTCCGCGATTGGCAACCGACCGCGCCCCATACCACCTTTGCATTTGCACCCCTCAAAATTCGAGTGGGGGAGCGCGAGTTCGTCGATGACCTCACGCTCGATGTTCACGAACTCAATTGCGCCGTGCAGGCGGAGTCGAGCGCTTCTTCGAGCGCCTGTCCGAGCGTAGGCGAGTGGACCGAACTCTTTAGGCTTGCCGACAAGACGATTTGCATGCCCATCTCCGAGGGAGTCTCGGGGAGCTACAATGCCGCGGCCACCGCACGTGACATGGTGCTTGCCGAGGAGCCGGACCGTCAGATTCATTTGGTTAACTCGCGAGCCGCAGGTGGCAAAATGGATTTGATCTTCCTGCTGTTCGACCGCTATCTTGCAAGCAACCCAGATGCCTCCTTTGAGGACGCCTGCGCCTATTTCGATAGCTTGGAGCAGAACAGCAAGATCCTCTTTAGTTTGTGCAATTACGAAAACCTTGCGAAGGCCGGACGTATCCCTAAGGCGGCCGGCGTTATTGCTAACAAGCTCAATATCCGCATTTTGGGCACGGCGAGCGAAGCGGGCAAAATTGAACTCGTTGGTCACACCCGCGGCGAAAAGAAGATGCTCACCAAGATTGTCGACACCATGGAGGCCGAAGGCTTTACTGGCGGCGAGGTCGTAATCGACCATGTCGAAAATGAGGCGGGCGCCCAGGCACTTGCCAGCCGCATTGTGGAGCATTGGCCCGGTTCCAAGACCATCATCATGCCCTGCAACGGACTGGATTCATACTATGCCGAGATGCACGGGCTCATTATCGGCTACGGCATGGTCGTTGCTTCGGGCCGATAAAATCCAACTAAACAAAAACACGGGCGGGACAAAGTGTCTGATGACTCTTTGTCCCGCCCGTCTTGTACGTCGGCTAACTATTAAACCCGTTGAACTTTAGGTAGCTCATTAGATACGCCTTCGATACAAAAGACGATACCGCGCTGCGTACGAGCAGCGACTCGCGTGTGACCTGATGAGCCGTATCGGGTACAGGAACCTGCTCAATGGAAAAAGCCGCGCGAATCGATGCCTCGAGCTGATCAATCACATAATCAAAGGCGGTCGGTGCATCATAGCTCAGGCGCTGAATGTTAAAGAGTGCCTGAACCGCAGCAATGGGCAGCACCTGCTTAAAGATGCAAATGGCGATGAGACGCGCAATCTGCTCACGGCCATACTGCTTTTTAACCGGAGCAGGAACAAGGCCGACCTTAACGTAGTTATTGATCATAGAAGGCGTGATAACGGGTTGCTCCACACAAATCGAAAGCGGCTCCATCCACAGCGCAACATATTCAATAACCTGATCGCGATAGAGCGTTACGTTGGGCAGCTGGTCATAGCGTGGCAGGCTCAAAGCGTTGAGCTTACCCACCATATCGGACTGAATAAATGCATCCGGCAGCACCGTTGGCTGAATATCCTCTGGGCTAATGCTAACCGACGTATCGGACATAGGAATGACATGTTTAACGTGATTCATATGGTGCCTCCGTTCGTTTTCAATATTGTATTCTAGATTATCTAGTTTTGCATACCACAATGAACGGTATGATCGTCGGCTTTGGCTCGAGTCCGGCCGCAGGATAACTGGCTTGTTTTTGCACAACAAAACGTCCAGCAGCAACGTTGCCTCAAGCTCGTTACTGCTGGACGTTTAAGTAAAAAAACAACCTTACATAATATATATTATCGTACTTATCCGCGTAGAAAAGCGTATGCGCTGGTAGCCGCTATAGCTCCGTCCGAAACGGCGGTCACAACTTGACGTAAACGCTTGGAACGGATATCGCCGGCAGCAAATAAGCCAGGCGTGCGGGTGGCCATCGATTCGGCGGTCACAATACCGCCGTCGGGCGCCAGATCTACCAGATGCTCTACAAACTCGGTATGGGGTTGCGTGCCAGCATAGACAAAAATGCCAAACGAACCAGGATCAAAGGACTCAGCGTGCATTTCACTAGTCGCATTGTCCTTAAACGTGATTGTCGTGGGCATCGCCTCACCAGAAAGCTCAACAATACTAGTTTGGTACCTAACTGAAATATTATCTTTTGCGAGCACCTTTTGAACCACGCCATCGGGGGCACGGAACTGATCGCGGCGCAAGACGATGGTCACGCTGCTGGCGATTTCTGACAAGAACAGGGCTTCCTCGCAGGCAGCATTACCGCCACCGATGACAAAGACCTGTTTACCGCGAAAGAACATACCATCGCACGTCGCGCAATAAGAAACGCCACGACCGCGATACGTATCCTCGCCAACAAAACCAGCAGATCGCGGCGTGGCACCCATGCAAGCGATAACGCTCGAGGCCAGCGTATCGCCCATATCGTGATGCACCGTAAACAGCGCCGCATCCGCATCGTAATCGATACCCGTAACCATGCTCCATGTAACCTGTGCTCCCAGGCCCTCTGCATGTTGCTGAAACCGCTCGCCGAGTTCGGCGCCACTCAAGAGCGGAATGCCCGGATAGTTCTCGACCTCATTGGTTGTGGCGATCTGTCCTCCCGACATACCTTGCTCAATCACGGTCGTCGTTAGGTTGGCGCGCGCCGCGTAAATGGCTGCAGCATAGCCCGCAGGCCCGCCGCCGATAATCGCAACATCGATCGGCTGATGAGTAGTCATGAAGAGACCTCCTGTCGAAAGATTGGCGTTCTTTGCGCTCATACCCAAATTTATGCGAACGTGACACTCATGCACTACAATGATTCTCTGTGAAACAAAGATGAAGGGGAGATATCGATGGATCAGACGCAGACGAGCGACGACGCTCCCCTGCTCACGCACAGCACTCCCCAATCGGAACAAACCACGCTCTTGGCTAAGCAAAAACCTCTCGTGACTATCGTGCACGCCTCGGTCGGCTCGGGCCACAAGGCCGCCGCAAATGCGATTGCGCAGGCATTCGACCTCATCCGCGGCACCAATGGCATCCCAGAGGATGTTGAGATTGAAGTGCTCGATATCCTTGATTTTGGACGCATAAAATTCGACGGCAACAAAACGGCCGCCTCGTTTACCGGCGCCACGCGCCCAATCTATGACTTGACCTGGCGTTATACCCTTACCGGACACCTGCTTTGGGGCGGTGGCACGGCATGGTCGCGCATCATGTTCCCCGCATTTAACGAATACGTTCGAACTCGCAGGCCCATTGCCGTGGTAGCCACACATATCACGGCAGCCAACGTCGCCGTCGGCGCGCGCGTCATTACGGGCATCGACTATCCCGTCATTTGCGTACCGACCGATTACGAGGTCGAGGGTTGGTGGCCCCATAAGGACACCGACCTATTCTGCGTAGCAAACGAGTTTATGGCCGAAACACTCCGACCCCGTAAGGTTCCCGAGGCAAAGATCCGCATTACGGGCATCCCCATTCGCGCCGGGTTTGATACGGACTACAACCGCGAGGAAAAACTCGAGAAGTTCAATCTCCCCACAGACAAGCTCGTTGTGCTGGTGATGGCCGGCGCCAGTTTGCCTCAACCGTACGTTCGCTTTCGCGCGGAGATGGACCGCACCCTCCCCTTCCTGCGCAGCTTCGAGGACATGCACTTTGTCTTTTTGCCGGGCAAGGATGCCGAATATGCCACCCGTCTCAAAACGCTTTTCGATGCCATGAAACTCGAGAACGTCACGGTTCTTGACTACGTCGATGACATGGCAGCGCTTATGCACGGCTGTGACCTGGCAATCCTCAAATCTGGCGGACTCACTGTTACCGAATGCCTGTGCGCACACCTGCCTATGATTCTGCTGGGCAAGTCATATGGCCAGGAAAAGGCCAACACCACCATGCTCACCGGCATGGGCGCCAGCATGCATGTCACCACCGCACGCGAGCTCATCGTGACACTGCGCCATCTCCACGATCATCCCGAATCGCTCAAGGCACTACTCATTAACGGCGAAGTGCTGCGCCGTCCACGCGCAGCCGAGGATATCGCCATCGCAACCATGGAACTTGCAGGCAAGCCCCAAAAGCGCAAACGAGCCTTCTGCCGCTTCTACTGGGGCGAAAAACCAGCGCATATCCGCTAGCGTCTTAAAGTCCGCTGTGGCGCAGGCCGCCCACACATATCATTCCATGCTCAAACACTCTCGCTTCGCTTCGCTCGCTGCGAAACTGCGCGTGGAACGATATGTGTGGGCGGCCTGCGCCACAGCTACAAGTACATTCCAGCAGATATATCGGTTACTCAAGTAAAGCAGCGAAGGTGAACTCAAATACAAGTAATCCAAGTAACCCGATGCGACAAAGGGGTTGTCTCTTTGTCGCATCGGGTTACTAGTTGGATACAGCTTTTAGATACAGCAAACGGTTTTGATTGGGAACCATGGTTGGTTGCGAGCACGTAGGCATAGCTCGCCCCTTGGAGGCCCCTATATATCGTCCCGCGCGCAGTTTCGCAGCGAAGCGAGAATGTTTGAGCACGGGATGATATATAGGGGCCTCCCAGGGGCGAGCGGGCATTACGATACCCATTTTCAACGAAGAAATGGGCTAAGCCATACCAGAAGAACCAAAGCCGCCGGCTCCTCGGTCGGTTTTGTTTAGTTCGTCTACTTCTAAGAGGTTGACCGTGGGGACTTCTTGGATGACGAGTTGGGCGATGCGGTCGCTTTTGTTGATCTGGATATTGTTGGTGGGATCCAGGTTGATGAGGATGACCTTAAGCTCACCTCGATAGTGGGCGTCGATGAGACCGGGCGTGTTGACTATAGACAGGCCTTGCTTAATGGCTAGGCCGCTGCGGGGCTGGACAAAGCCGGCGTAGCCATCGGGCAGCGCAATGGCCAAGCCAGTGGAGACCAAACGTCGCTCAAAGGGCTTGAGGGTGCAGTCTTCGTTGGCACGGAGGTCAAGGCCGGCATCTGTGGGATGAGCGTATTTGGGAAGCTCGACCGTGGGATCGAGACGCTTAATGTTAACGGTAATGTTGGACATGAAATCACCTTAGCTTGTCGAGCTCTTGCAAAAACTCGTCGACGTCTTTGAAATCGCGATAGACCGAGGCAAAGCGAATGTAGGCCACCTTGTCGATCTTGGCCAGGCGCTTGAGCACCATATCGCCCAGTTCGTGGGACGTTACAGCCGTCAGCGTACGCGAACGCAGCTCCACCTCGATATCATCGATGATCTCGTTGAGCTTTTTCGTATCGATATCGCGCTTAATCGTGGCGCGCATCAGGCCGACCAGCAGCTTGTTGCGATCGAACCGCTGCTTAGACCCGTCGGATTTGATAACCTCGATGGGATCTTCGCAGCGCTCGAACGTCGTAAAACGATAATTGCACGAACAGCATTCGCGACGACGCTTGATAGTGTTGTTCGACTCCTGCATACGGGAATCGACAACGCGGGTATGTGCCTTGCCGCATTTGGGACAGCGCATGGTACCTCCTCTTAAACGATAACAAGGGTACCATGCGACCGAGCGGAAATCTTACGAACGAGCCGGAACTTTCAGAACTGCACCAGCATCAAGAGAGCCACGATCGAGGTGATTGACGCTACGAATCATGTCGGAAGTCTCCTGCGTGGAAAGGCCATCGATGGGATGCTCCTGGGCAAGCGACCACAGAGAATCGCCGGACTGCACACGAACCGTCTCGTAGGTAACGTTGGCTACGGAATCGGCATATGCTGCGTGACGAGCAGAAAAGACTGACGTGGCGAGCACAAAGAACAAGGTGAATGCTACAGCAACAGCAACAATCGTCGAGGCCTTCAGGGCAACAGGAGCCGAAGCAGCGGCCGCACGCTGGGTGCGAACGGGTTTAGTGGCCACGGCCTGAAAATGGGAGCGTCCACCCTTCACGACCGTGAAGGCAGGCGAGGCAGGCGCCTCGAGCTTAAGAGCAAGGTTTCCCTGGACCATATCCGCTGCGTTCATTCTGTTCTCCTCTCGTTTGTTTTGACGAGAACTGTTTTATCAAGCCGCGGGGACAAAAAAGTCTAGCGCGGGAACGAGTGTTCGGTTATTATTATCTTCGAACAGTTGTTCCTGTCAAGCAAAAATAGAACATTTGTTTGGTATGGGTAGAGAGGAACCCCTGATGGCTCGCAAAATTACCAAGCGTCAGCAGCAAATTTACGACTTCATCAAGGAATATCAGCAGGAGAAGGGCTATCCGCCCAGTGTACGCGAGATGGCTTCGGCTGTGGGCCTTTCCTCCCCTAGCACCGTACATGCGCACCTCTCCGCGCTGGAAGCACGCGGCCTGCTCAAGCGTGACGCCACCAAACCTCGCGCTCTCGAGCTCTTTGACGAGGACGGATCTTCCGTCTCCATCTCGAAGTCCGATGAGCCCACGGTGCCCCGCGGCACCGTATCGCTGCCTCTCGTAGGCCGTGTCGCCGCAGGGATTCCCATCCTTGCCGAGCAGAATATCGAGGACACCTTTACCATCCCAACCGAGATCGCAACAGAACAGGGGTCCTTTATCCTCGAGGTCCACGGCAATTCGATGATTAACGTCGGCATCTATAACGGCGACTACATCATCGTTCGCGAGCAGAAGAGCGCCATGAATGGCGAGATTGTCGTGGCCATGATCGATGGCTCCGCAACAGTCAAAACATTCTATAAGGAACAGGGACGCGTTCGCCTGCAGCCCGAAAACGACACTATGGAGCCTATCTACGCGACAAATCCCACGATTCTAGGCAAGGTCGTCGGTTTGATGCGCCGGTTTTCGTAATGCAAAAACGCATCACGGTCTTTGATACCATTCGCGGGTTTACCATGCTGTCGATGGCGGGATTTCATGCCTGCTACGACCTTGCCTACCTATATGGTTGGAAGATGCCCTGGTTTACCCAGACCATCTTCCAAGACATCTGGCGAGCCAGCATCAGTTGGGTATTTTTGTTTATTGCCGGCTGGATGTGCACCCTCTCGCGCAACAACATCAAGCGTGCCGCCAAATATGCCGTAGCCGCTTTGGTCGTATGGGTCGCAACGACGCTCGTCTCAGTCGATGACTCGGTGAACTTCGGCATCATTTTCTGCATGGCGGCGTGCACCGCCATTGTTGCACTCGCGCGCCCGGTTCTCGATAGAATGCCGGCAGTTTGGGGTATAACGATTTGCCTCATACTCTTTGCCTGTACCTGGAGCATTCCTAAAGCGGTCTACCCTATCCCCTATCTAGCTTGGCTGGGGTTCCCAAGTCCAGACTTTGTCTCCGGTGATTACTATCCGCTCATACCCTTCTTATTTATGTACCTCACAGGCTTCTTTGCCGCGCGCACGGCTCAGAAAGCAAACTGCGAGGCACCAGCATGGGCCTATGAAAATCCCATCCCGGCGCTCGCAAGCCTCGGACGCCATGCACTGCCGTTCTACCTGCTTCATCAACCGGTTATCTTGGGTGTACTGAAGCTGATTTATTCCGTTCGGTAACGCTCAAGACGTGGTGCGATACGGTCCGGAAGCTTTGCCACAATACGAACGCCGTCCTCGAGATATTCCTCGTGCAGAAGGGTTCCCTGTTCGTGCACGAGCGTGATTAACGCGCCCTCTCGATACGGGATATCGGCCGAGAGCAACACGTCCGTGGCGGCCGCTTCACGAGCGATGCGGTCGACTAAGTCATCAAGACCCTCACCCGTCTGAGCCGAGAACAGCACCGCCTCGGGATAGCGCCGGCGAAAGCTCAAGCGATCGACGCTATCGAGCAGATCAATTTTATTGAACACGGTAAGCGTCAAGCGCTCACCGGCACCGATCTCGTCAAGGACACGATCAACCGCCTCAAGCTGACGCTCGTAATCCTCATCGGAAGCATCCACAACTTTAAGAATCAAATCGGCGCCGAGCACCTCAGAAAGCGTAGATTTAAACGCGTCGACCAGGCCATGGGGCAGCTTTTGAATAAAGCCGACGGTATCGGTGATCGTCATGCCACGGCCACCGGGCAAACGGTACGAGCGCGTTGTAGGATCGAGCGTGGCAAACAGCTTATCCTGCGAAAGTACCGTGGATCCCGTCAAACGATTAAGCAACGTCGACTTGCCGGCATTGGTGTAACCAGCCAGCGCCACGCGAAACGCCGGCGATTCAATACGGCTTTTCGATTGCACATCGCGACGTTGCTCAACCTGTTTCAGTTCGCGTCGAAGCGCCGCGATCTTATTGCGAATCAGGCGACGGTCGACCTCGAGCTGGCTTTCGCCCTGGCCAAAACGCGATCCAATGCCGCCACGCGTCTGTTCCTTTGCAAGATGGCTCCACATACCTCGCAGACGAGGCAGCAGATACTGCAACTGTGCCAGCTGAACCTGTAAGCGGCCCTCACGCGTCTGGGCATGCAGGCCAAAGATATCCAAAATCAACGCCGTACGGTCAATAATCTTGACCGGTTCGCCCACGGCTTTCTCAAGATAGGACTGCTGTGAGGGCGTCAGGTCGTCGTCGAAGATAACAACATCCGCATCCATGCGATGCACCAAACCGCACAGCTCCTCGACCTTGCCGGAGCCGATAAACGATTTGGGATAGGGCTTGACTAGGCGCTGCGACAAGCGCGCCACGCATTGAGCACCAGCAGTGTGGGCCAGACGCTCAAGCTCATCGAGCGAACGGTCAAGCGGCCAGGCATTATCGCGCCACTCAACACCAACCAAGATGGCGCGCTCGGGTTCAGGAGCCGTGGGGACCAAAGGGAAACGAGCCATTAGACAGCCTCGATGCGACGATAAATATCTTCGACGACCTCATCGATCGTGAAGTCATCCATATCGAACCACACAATACGATCGTCACGCTTAAACCAGGAAAGCTGGCGCTTGGCATAGCGACGGGAGCGAATCTTGATAAGCTCACGGGCCTCATCCATGGTAATAGCGCCACGCAAGGCATCAATAATCTCTTTGTAACCGATTGCCTGCATCGATGTGAGTGCATCACCCAAGCCCTGGTCCAAAAGGCCACGGACCTCATCAACCAGTCCCTGCTCAAACATAAGGTCGACTCGCAGGTTAATGCGCTCATAGAGCACTTCACGGCTACGCGTCAGACCAAACCACAAGGCATGATAACGCTCGCGCGGGACGCTGAATTTCGACTTCTGCTCGGCATACGACACACCGTCATCATGCATCTCGAGCGCACGAATCACACGACGCACGTTATGGGGATGAATCACGGCAGCAGATTCCGGATCGCGCTCGGCAAGCAGGGCATGCAGCGCCTCCTCGCCAATACGCTCGGCAAGTTCCTGATAGCCCGTGCGGCGTTCGTCCTCGAGTTCTCCCGAAGGAAAATCCATTTCATCGAGTGCAGCCTTGAGATACAGGCCCGTACCGCCGCAAAAGACCGGAAGACGTTGCTCGCCAAGCAAACGCTCGATATGCGCCCGGGCATCCGTCTGATAGAGCGCAGCTGAATACGCGACGCCCGGATCCACGATATCGACAAGGCGCAGGGGCACCGAGCACTCCTCGGGCATCATCTTGGCCGTACCGATGTCCATGCCACGATAGATTTGCATCGCGTCACAAGACAACACTTCGGACGAAAGACGAGCGGCCAGGCGGTCGGCAACATCGCTTTTGCCGACCGCCGTCGGACCGACAATCGCTACGGCAGAAAGGCTTGCACCGGTGGAAATCATTAGCGAGGCTCGCCCACGACGGAGCCAGACAGATACCACGTTTTGGCGACATCAATATCAACGTCGACGATTTTGCCGACGAGCTGATCGATGCTATAGCCAGCGGGAATCGGCGCATGCACCGTCTGGTTCTTGGGGCTTTTCCCCAGAAGAACAGCGTCGTTCTTCTTGCTCGTACCCTCAATAAGCGCAGGCACCACGGTGTGAAGCTCGCCCTGGTTATACTCGTGAGCCGTCGTCTCGATAACCTTGACCAGACGGTTAAAGCGCTCAAGGATAACCTCATGCGGGGTGGGATCATAAATCTCAGCTGCCGGGGTACCGGCGCGCTTGGAGTAAATAAACGTGTAGGCCTGGGCATAACGAACCGTCTCGGCAAGCGAGAGCGTCTGCTCAAAGTCTTCCTCGGTCTCGCCCGGGAAGCCCACGATGATGTCGGTCGAAAGCGCAATATCGGGCATACGGTTACGAATACGATCGACCAGACCCAGATAATCCTCGCGCGTATAACGACGATTCATCTCTTTAAGGATGCGCGTGGAACCCGACTGAACGGCCAGGTGGAGCTGCGGCATGACGGCAGGTGTCTCGGCCATGGCGTCAATGGTCTCAGGCAGCAGATCCTTAGGATGCGAAGAGGTAAAGAAAATACGCTCGACGCCCGTATCGCCCACAGCGCGCAGCAAGTCGGCAAAGCGCGGCTTGCCAAAGAGATCGCGACCGTAGGAGTTCACGTTTTGGCCCAGAAGCGTAATCTCGCGCACGCCCTGACGCACGAGCCCGGTCACCTCGTCGACAATCTCTTCGAAGGGACGGCTCTTCTCGCGACCACGGACGTATGGCACGATGCAGTACGTACAAAAGTTGTTGCAGCCCGTCATGATGGGCACCCATGCGTGATACTGCGTCTCGCGATGCCACGGCATACTCATGGCGTCGGTATCCTCATGCTCATTCGTACGGATATGGCGCTTGCCATCCAAAAACGCCTCGGCAATGAGCTCGGCCACGTGCGCAATAGAATGGGTGCCAAAAATGACGTTGACGTTATCGACGTTGGTGAGCAAGCCCTCGCCATCTCGTTGGGCGATGCAGCCGCCCACGGCGACCACGCGCTTACCCGAAGGCGAAGGAGGAAGGCTCTTGCAGGAATTGCACTGACCATACAGGCGCGTATCGGCAGCCTCGCGTACACAGCACGTCATGAACACGACAATATCGGCATGCTCGGGATCGAGCGCCATAAGACAGCCAAACGAATCGAGCAGGCCACTCACGCGCTCGGAGTCGTGCTGGTTCATCTGGCAGCCGAATGTGCGGATAAAGTAGGTTTTACCGGCAAGAATATCGCGTACGGAACGCTGGTCCATGAGCTTACATCCTAACGATGGTATCAACGGGCGCATAGGTGCTACGAGCGTGCAGATGGCTCGCTTACGCAACAGGCTTGACGTCGTCCATGACGACATTATCCATAGCAGCCCGATTAATCTGGTGAACGTAGATAGAGAGACGAATTGCCGTGCGCGACTCTCCGTTAATGAGAATGTCGGAGAACACCGGCGCGCAGGAGACATCGAAGCCGGTCGGAATCAGAAAGCCGCGCGCAATGGCGACGGCCTTGATGGCCTGGTTGACGGCGCCAGCGCCGACGCATTGAATGTTGACGGGGACGCCATCTTTGACCATGCCGGCAATGGCGCCGGCAACGGACGCGGGCGATGATTTGCTTGATACCTTCAGGCAATCCATGAAGAAACTCCTGCGTTTAAAAGTACGTTTTAACTGCAATAACTGTATCGTACCGAGCGGACTCGGTAAAGATTTTATTCCTCTTTGGCAAGATCGAACGTCACCGTGATGCGATCACGCGAAACGCGAATCTTAGGGTCGCCGCACAGATTGAGGTAATACCGGGCGGCAAGGTCGTTAAAGTCACGCTCGACAGCACGCGAAAACTGCGCCATGTCATCCTTGGCGATGCGAAGGCCTCGACGGTCCTTGGCAAGATCGACGGGAGCCGGCGCATGCGAGGTGGAATCGCGCTCGCGCAGCAGACGCGCGGTCACGCCGCGGACGGGCTTAATCTGTCCCGACAGAATACGGTGGGCAGTGCGCTCGGACATCTCGAGACCCAGCCCGGAGCAGATCCGGATAAAGTCCTCGGCATCAGAGGCAAGGCCCAAACGATCGATAACCGGAAGCTCGCACTCGTCATCGATAAAGAGCAAGCGCGACGTATCGAGACGGCTCGAAGCCTGAGCGTACAGGGTCGCAGCAATCTCGGACGGAGAGCCCAGATACACATCGCAGCCACGCAGCTCCTCAAGGGCAAACTCGCACGCTGCGCGAATGATGTTATGGGGTCCACGAGCGCATACATAGCGACCGTCTTCGTCTTTAACCGCCTGAGGCCAGCTCGACTGGTCGGCGCGCTCGCTCAAGCGATCGGTGGCAACGCACACCTTAAACGCAGAACCCAAATCGACGCCCGATGTAACAACGCGTGCCTCATCCGTGTTCTGCTTGATAGAGAACAGCGCCATACCACGACCGTGAACACCCCAACGGTCCATTTTCATGCTCTCAAGCTTGGAGGTGACACGGGCATCGAAGATACGCTCCTGCATGTCCTGCGGCACACCCGAACCGTTATCCAGGAAGAGGAGGGTGCGAACACCCTCCTCCTTGGTCGTGGCGAGATAGACCTTATCGGCTCCGGCATCGCGAGCATTACGCAGCATCTCGATGACAATGTCCTCTACATGCTGAATGTCATGCTTGGCCTGACGGCGCTCGGCCTCCGAAACGCGGAGGCGGACATATCCCTCGCCAAGGTTTTCCTCGACGCGAAGGTTGCCCTCCCCCGACATCGACGCGATAAATGAGATGAGCTCGTTCGCGTCGTTCATGTTATTTAGCGATATCGACGGCACGGCTCTCGCGAATCACGACGACGCGCACCTGACCGGGATACTCCATCTCTTCCTCGATCTGATGGGCGATATCGTGCGCAAGCACCGTGGACTGGGCATCGGAGATCTTGTCCGGCTGAACCATGACATGAACCTCGCGACCGGCCTGCATGGCATAGGTACGCTCGACGCCGTCGTGAGAGTTGGCAATCTCCTCGAGCTTCTCAAGGCGCTTGATGTAGTTCTCGGCCGACTCGCGACGGGCGCCGGGACGAGAAGCGGAAACGGCATCGGCAGCCTGGACCAGAACGTCGAGCACCGTGTTGGGGTCGACATCGGCATGATGGGCCTCGATCGCGTGGACGATAACGGGCTTCTCGCCATAACGGCGGGCAAGCTCGGCGCCAATGACAGCATGCGGGCCCTCAACATCGTGGTCGATGGCCTTGCCCAGGTCGTGCAGAAGGCCGGCGCGCTTGGCGGTCACAACATCCAGACCAAGCTCGGAGGCCATAACGCCGCACAGGTCGGAGACCTCAAGCGAGTGTTGCAGCACGTTCTGACCAAACGAGGTGCGGTAGCGCAGAGCGCCCAGGGTCTTGACGATCTCGGGATGCAGGTCGTGGATACCGGTATCGAAGGCGGCCTGCTCGCCGGCCTCGCGCACACGCTGCTGAACCAAGTCGGCGGCCTTGTGGTACATCTCCTCGATGCGAGCGGGGTGAATACGACCGTCGGCAATGAGATTCTCGAGCGCCACACGAGCAGTCTCACGACGGACCGGATCGAAGCTCGAAAGCACAACGGTCTCGGGGGTGTCATCAATCACGAGGTTGACACCGGACACCTGCTCAAAGGTGCGGATGTTGCGACCCTCGCGACCGATGATACGACCCTTGAGGTCATCGGAGGGAATATGCACGGAAGTGACGGTGACCTCGGCGGTATGGTCGGCGGCGCAACGCTGAATCGCCAGGGAGAGAATCTCCTGAGCGGTCTTGTGGCACTCGGCGCGGACCTGCTGCTCGGACTCACGGATGATGGTGGCCGCCTCGTGGGTAACCTCGCCGCGGACCTTGTCGAGCAGCTCCTTGTGAGCGTCCTCGCGCGTAAGGTCGGCAATACGCTCAAGCTCGGAAGTCTGCTTGGCGCAGAGCTCCTCAAGCTCGCGAGAGCGCTTCTCGACCTGACCGGCCTGGCTGGACAATTGATGCTCGCGTTTATCGAGCGCATCGTTGCGGCGATCGAGCGATTCCTCGCGCTGCATCACACGATTTTCGAGCGTGCGAATCTCGCTCTTACGCTGCTTGTCCTCGGCCTCAGCGGCCTGCTTGTTCTTGATGATCTCTTCCTTGGCCTCGAGCAGAGCCTCTTTTTTGAGGGTCTCGGCCTGACGCTTTGCATCACCGATCAGGGACTCTGCCTGCGCGTGTGCCGACTGGATCTTTTCGTCGGCCTCGTGAAGACTACCCTGCTTGGCGGTGCGCATGTAGGCAATGGCGGCGATGGCACCCAAAACGAGGCCAACGAGCGCTGCAATGATAGGCATGCTCACTCCTTTTTATGGATTCGTTACACAACAAAGCGAACCGTCCTTACGAACGGCTCGCGACATTTGAGTAATATGGGCGCAGCTTATGCGGGTCGGATACAGATAAACATATAAACAAACTCATCACAGATGAGCACATATCACAAAGCAAATGACGGTATTTATCCTACGTTGAACCGCAACAACTGTCAAATAAACGCACCCGGCACGGCGCCAATCGAGCGGTGAACGGCAGGGGCGTAACGGGTGCTATGCTTACACGGCGCACTCCTCGCTTAAGGCATCGAGACGTGCCTTAACGGCATCGGCGGCGATGTGATACGAAAAACCCTTACCCATCAAAAACCTGACGAGCTTTTCGAATGCACGGACCTCGGGGACGCGACGTTTAGCGAGCAAGGCCGAAGCGCGGGCCAAGTCGTCATCCACGGCAAAATATGCCTCGGGATACCCGGGGATATCGTCAAGCACGACATGACGACGCTTGAGCTCAACCTCGATCTTGCGCTGTCCCCAGCCGCGACGTTTGCGCTCTTCGATAAAGTACGAGCAAAAACGGTTCTCATCCAAAAAACGATACTCGGTCGCACGAGCAACGGCAAAATCGATCGCGGGCTGTCGAAAGCCATAGCGCGCCAACTTATCGCGCACCTCGCCCGTGGCATGATCACGGCGCGAAAGCATCTCGGTCACCATGGTGAGTGCACATTTACGTTCGATAAGCTGCACCGCCTCGCGAAAGTCATCCCAATCACAGGGAAGATCGGGGCGGTTTTTAACGTACAGGCGCGCCACGCGCACGGGAATCCAAATGGAACGTTCAAAACCGCCCTCAAGATCGCAATCGATATACGCGCAGGGCTTTTTAGACGCATAACCGTTCGAGAACGAGGAGGCCGCCCTCTTATCGGGAAAGACGACCGTGGCGTCGGTCACCGTATACGACATGTCGGCATCCGCTACTCGTCGTCATCGTCGAGCATTGCGGAGCCATCGATGGCGTACAGCTCATCAAACTCCTCGGGGGCGGGCTGGCCGGTCAACTCAACCTCGGAGGGGGCATCATCGTCATACTCAAGGCCGCAGGCAAGGCGAACCTTGTGCTCGATCTCGTCAGCGCAATCGGGATGCTCACGCAGGAATGTCTTGGCGGCCTCGCGACCGTTGCCGAGCTTATCCTCGCCATAGGCAAACCAGGACCCCATCTTTTTGCAGATGCCGCACTCGACGGCCATATCCAGAATCGAGCCCTCTTTAGAGATGCCGGTGCCATACATGATGTCAAATTCGGCCGAGCGGAACGGAGCGGCCACCTTGTTCTTAACAACCTTGGCACGCACGCGATTGCCGATAACCTCGTCCTTGAGCTTGATGGTATCGATTTTGCGAATATCGATTCGTACGGAAGAGAAGAACTTGAGCGCGCGGCCGCCCGTGGTGGTCTCGGGGTTGCCGAACATGACGCCGATCTTCTCGCGCAGCTGGTTAATGAAGATGCAGGTCGTGTTGGACTTGGAAAGCGAGCCGGCGAGCTTGCGGAGCGCCTGGCTCATCAAACGAGCCTGCAGACCCACCGTCGTGTCACCGATCTCGCCCTCGATCTCGGCACGCGGAGTCAAGGCGGCAACAGAGTCGACGACGATGGCGTCGATGGCACCGGAGCGCACAAGCATATCGACAATCTCGAGCGCCTGTTCACCCGTATCGGGCTGGGAAATCAAGACCTCATCGATATCGACGCCGATGCGCGCGGCATAGGTGGGATCAAGCGCGTGCTCGGCATCGATAAATGCCACAACGCCGCCCATGGCCTGCGCCTCTGCAAGAATCTCGAGCGAAAGCGTCGTCTTACCGGAGGACTCGGGGCCATAAATCTCAACGATACGGCCACGCGGCACGCCGCCGATACCCAAGGCGGCATCGAGCGCCAGAGAGCCCGTCGGAATAGCTTCGACCTCGAGCTCGGGACCGCCGTCGCCATACCTCATAATAGAGCCCTGGCCGAACTTCTTCTCGATCTCGGCCTTGGTGGTGGCGATCATCTCGTCGCGCTCTTTGCCCGTCGTGCGTGCATGAACGGTACGTACGGGACCTGAATTCTTGGCCATGAATAGCCCTCCTCTTAACAACCTGAAACGATAATAAACGAACGGCTGTTCGTGGTCAACCGTTCAGATTCATCATATGCACCTGACCATTCCAAAACCCGACCAAACGCCGACCAATCACCGACCAAACGCTTGACCGCGCCAATCACAAATGCGAGTGCGCGAACAAATTTATGCCATGTACCAGCGCAAACGTAATTCCCGTCAAAGGTCCCTATCTCCACAATTAAGGGGCCCCAAGGCCCCTTAAACCACGTCTATTCCATAGAATTGAGCACGCGGACAATGCGTCCCAAAGCCTCCGCGACCGCATGGGCACGAACGCACGACCGATCGCCCTCATAATGACAGCGCGCAGACTCGACAACCGGCGCTCCCCCATCGGCCGTGCGATACGCCCACCCAATATAGAACGTACCGGCGGGGTCTTGCTCGGTGCCACCACCGGGCCCAGCGTAGCCCGTTGCGCTTACGGCTATATCGCTCTGATAAAGCTCCAGCGAGCCTGCGGCCATCTCGCGAGCCGCCTGGTGCGACACAGCGCTAAACCGATCGAGCGTTTCCTGCCCGACGCCGAGCACGCGATGTTTGATCTCATCGCAGTAGGTCACCGCACCGCCACGAAGCACCGCCGAGGCACCAGGGATATCGGCAATCTTCGAGGCGATCATGCCCGCCGTCAGCGACTCCGCCGTCGACACCGTCACACCACGGGCACTCGCGCGCTCGACAATATCGCGCGCCAGCTCCTCGTTGTTTGCGGCGATCTGCAAATAAGACTCCGTCATACCCACCAGGACCTAGACCGAAAAGACGATCTTGCGACAGTTCCAGAAGTACTGGGCGCCCGAGACAATGGTCAAAATCACGGCGATGACGTACAGGAAGCGCGACACCGAATAGACACCGAGCAGCAGCGACACCGGCCCCAGCTGGAGACCGGCCATCGCAAAGACGCACAGATAGCCGCAGATGGAGACCATCGTGGTCGCCGTCTTATACTTGCCGAGCTTATCGGCGGCAACGACCACGCCGGCAGCGCTCGCGACCATGCGAAGGGCACTCACCAGCAGCTCGCGGAACAAGATGATGAACACGGACCACACGGTCACCGCGCCAAAATCCAAGAACAGCAGCAGGGCCGAGAACACCAGCAGCTTGTCGGCGATGGGGTCCAAGAACTTGCCGAAATCGGTGATCTCGTTGCGCGAGCGCGCCAGATAGCCGTCGACCTTATCGGTGCACGACAGGATCACATACAAAATGAAGGCAGCGGCGGCGAGCGGGCCGTCAAAGGTGCTCCAGTCCGTACCGGCAACGCTCGCGTGAGACAGGGCCGAGACGATCATGAACACCGGGATAAAGACGATGCGAACGCACGTCACGATGTTGGCGGGCGTCCAAACACTCGTCAGTTCCTTATTGCTCTCGTTTGCCACAACGCTCTCCTACTCCACAACATGACCGATAAGCTCATAGCAGAAGCTATCGGTAAACTCGACGGTCAGAATATCGCCCACGGACGCCTCGCTGGCATCCAGATGCACCGCGCCATCGGAATCGGGCGCCTGGAACCAGGCGTGACCGATCAGCTCGGCGCCGTCCTCGGTCTCCTCGATGCCATCGACGATCACCTGGGCGCGCTCACCCACATGGGCTGCCGTGGCGGCAAAACCAAGCGACTCGGCCAGATCCATGGCCTCCTGGGCGCGCTCGAGCTTGACCTCCTCATCGACCTGGCCCTCCATCTTGGCGGCCAGGCTGCCCTCCTCACGCGAGTAGGCAAAGACGCTAGTGTAGTCAAAGCCGACGGTGTCCATAAAGTCAATAAGGTCGCGGAACTCGTCGTCGGTCTCGGTCGGGAATCCGACCATGGCCGTAGAGCGAATCACGATGCCGGGGATGCGCTCGCGAAGGTCGCGGAACAAATCTTCGAGCTCCTGGCGCGAACCGGAGCGACGCATGGCCTTGAGGATGCGGGCGTCGCAGTGCTGCACGGGGATATCGATATAGGGCAGCACCTCAGGCGTATCGCGAATCGTCTCGATAAGCTCGTCGGTCATACCCTCGGGCTGCAGATAGAGCACGCGGATCCAGACGTTGTGCGGACGCACGGCCTCGGCGACGGCACGCAGCAGCTGCGCCAGATTGCGCGGCGAGCCCTCGGCGACGTCCTCGTCGGCAAAGTCGGTACCCCAAATGCCCGTGTCCTGGCCGATCAGCACGATCTCGCGCACACCGCCGGCAACCAGGTCGCGAACCTCGGAGATAATGCTCTCGGCAATTCGCGAATGATAGCGACCGCGAATGTAGGGGATCATGCAGAAGCTGCAAAAACGATTACAGCCATCGGAGATCTTGACGTAGGCAACGGCACCCTCAACGGTACGCTTGACCTGCGGGATATAGGCCGCGATCTCGCGCTCCACGCCCAGTACGCCATCGATGACAGAGACGATACCGTCTTCCTCATCGGCCTTCACAAAGGCAGCGACCTCAGGAAGCTCGTCGGGCAGGTCGTCGCCGTAACGAGACGGCACGCAACCGCACATGACGATGGGGCAGGCGCGAACGCCGTCCTGCACCTCGTTGGCGAGCTCGAGCGTGGTCTCGATGCTCTCGGACGTCGCCGAGGCGAGAAACGAGCACGTGTTGACGATAGCGATATCGGCATCCTGCGGATCGAATGCCTCCTCGTAGCCCGCAGCGGTCAGCAGCGAACGCATGCGGTCGGTATCGACCTCGTTCTTAGCGCAGCCAAGCGTGATGTAGAGTACGGAACCCAACGGAGTATCCATGTTGGAGAACGGTCCTTTCGAGTAAATTAGCGGTAGTTGGTAAACTGCAGCGGCTGGCCGTAGTCCTGGTCGCGCAGGAACTGGATCACCGTCTGAAGCGCGTCCTTAGAGGCCGAGGTAACGCGCAGCTTATCGGCCTCGATGGTCACCTTGACCTTGAGCTTTTGATCCTTGATGTCCTTATTAATCTTCTTGGCGGTCGCTTGGTCGATGCCCTCGACGATATGGCCGAGCACGCGCACGGTACCGCCCGAAGCCGCCTGCGGCGCGTCCCAAGAGACAGCCTTGAGGACGATGCCGCGCTTGATGAGCTTGGAGCTCAGCACGTCAATGATCTGCTTGGAGACAAAATCGGCCGGGGCATTGATCGTAAAGAGCTTGTCACCCTTCGAAAGCTCGATGGTGGCGCCGGAGTCCTTAAGGTCATAGCGCTGAGAGATCTCGCGGGTGGTCTGCTGGAAGGCGTTATCGACCTCCTGCATATTAACCTCGGACACAACGTCGAAGCTGGAATCTTTAGCCATGGTTCTTCCTTTCGGTACGGGGAGCCTTAGTAGCTGTCGTACGAATAGCCATCTGAATCGTTCGCTGTCTAGCCGTCGGATGCCGTGTCGGTGCCGTCGGCAGACTGAGCATCGGCGCCGTCGGCAGACTGGGCGTCGGTGCCGTCGGCAGTATCGGTGCCGTCGGTACCCTCGCCGTCCTTGGAGTCTGTGGACTCCTTCTTGGGAACGGTAATGGTCACGCGTGCCACGCCCGATGTCTTGGTGTCATAGCGAACCTTTTCGCCGTTCTTGGTAACCGTGACGTCGGAGGGCTTGGACGTGGTGATCTCGATCGAGGACTCGGGCGTGTACTCTTGCTCAAAGGGACCGGTCGCCTGGGCGCCGTAGACCGATTTACCGTCGACCTTGACCTCAATCCAGGCGGTCTTGCCCTTGGCAACGGAGACCTTAACCTTGATGACCTCGTCCTCTTCCTTTTTCGCCGTCGCCTTGGCGGCATCGGAATCGGCAGAATCAGTCGCCTCGTCGGTGCCTTCATCCTCGTCAACGGATTCGGTCTTCTTGGAAGACTTCTTGGTCGTCGTCTTGGTGGCCGCGGGCGTCTCGGGCGTCGACTCGGGTGCAGAAGAGCCGCAGCCACGCAGGAGGACCACGATGAGCAAAATCAGCAAAAGTGCCACGGCACCGATGCCGGCGTAGATGATGCGCGGATCGAGTCCATTGTTCTGAGGAGCACGTCCACCGCCGCGCCCGCGATTGGAGCCGCCACGACCATTCCCCTGCGGCATACGACCGCGACCGCTATCGGGACGACCACGATAGCCGCCCTGGCGCTGCGAGCCACGCTGGCCCGAACGCGGCGCAAGCTCACCACGGTTCTGATAGCCACGCTGTCCAGAGTGAGGCGCCGAAGAGCGCTGCCCGTAAGGCTGCGATTGCGAACGGAGACGCGGCGTCACCTGCGTGGTATCGGCGTCGGCGTAACCACCGCGGGAACGCCCGACAGAAACTCCGCGATAACCACGACCGGAGTAGCCTCCGTCGCCGTAACCGGCGCGAGGATCGCGACTCAACCCGCGAGCGGCGGGAAGCGCACGGTCATCCGGCATGGGCGTACTGCGAAAGCGATCTCGCTGAGAACGAATCTCCTCGCTGGAGCCCGTCTCGGTGATGTAGCCCGCCTGCGGAGGACGTTGACCGTACCGCGTCGAGCGACCACCCTGAACCATCAGAAAGCGTCCGTTATCGACCGACGAGCGCGAGTTAACGTAGCCGGCAGCATCCTGAAAACGACCGCCCTGCTGCGAGGTCTCGCGCTCGTATGCCATGAGGTCATCAAAATAAGCGTTGACGACCTCGCGCGGGTTAAGTCCCAAAAAGCGAGCGTAGCTCGAAATCATGCCCTGCGCATAGCCACGCGGGGGCATCGATGCAAAGTTACCGGTCTCGAAAAACTCGATGATCTGCGGCCTGATTTTGATGGTGTTGGCGACCTGCTGGATGGAAAGGCCCATCCGGCGACGCTGCTCGAGCAGCATGTCACCAAAGCGTGCAGCCATCAGAATCCTCCAAACTCACGATCTTCACGTGCCATCTCGGCGTCGACAGACTCCAGCGCGGCAAGCCCCTCCTCGTCCAGCAGGACCTCGCGCGGCTTGGAACCGTCGGGCGGGCCGACGACACCCTTTTCTTCCAGCATGTCCATAATACGCCCGGCGCGTGCATAGCCAACCTTGAGTCGGCGTTGCAGGCCAGATGTGGAGCCCAGCTGCGATTCCACCACAATATGGGCGGCTTCCCAGATAAGCGGATCGTCATCCTGCGGCTCGGCAACGCCCGTGCGAACAATGCCGCCGCCACCAGCCATGGACATGGAAGCAGGCGCCACGGCGGACAGAATCTCCTCGTGATAGTCGGGCTCGCTTTGCGACTTAACGAACTCGACGATCTCGTTGATCTCGTCGTCCGAGACAAAACAGCCCTGGATACGGCGGGGCTTGCCCCAGTCGACCTTGGAGAACAGCATATCGCCCAAACCGGTGAGCTTTTCGGCGCCCATCTGGTCGATAATGACGCGGGAATCGATGCCCGTAGCCACGTTAAAGGCGATACGGTTGGTGATGTTGGCCTTAATGAGGCCCGTCACCACGTTGGAGCTGGGGCGCTGCGTAGCCACGATAAGGTGAATACCGGCGGCACGGCCCAACTGGGCGATACGGACGATCGAGGCCTCGACATCCTTGCCGGCGACCATCATCAGGTCCGAAAGCTCGTCGATGATGATGACCAGATAGGGCATCTTTTGCGGCGGGTTATCGTAATGCTCAAACTCGCCGGCGGCCTGCTTTTCGTTATACGTCGAGATCTTGCGAACGTTGAGGCGCTCGAAGACCTTCAGGCGACGCTCCATCTCGGACACGGCCCACTGCAGCGCACTGGCCGCCTGCTTGGGCTCGGTCACCACGGGCACATAGAGATGCGGCAGGCCGTTATAGCCCGCAAGCTCGACGCGCTTGGGGTCGACCATGATCAGGCGAACGTCCTCGGGAAGAGCGCGCATGAGCAGGGTCGTGATGATGGAGTTGATCATGACCGACTTACCCGAACCGGTGGTGCCGGCGATCAGCAGATGGGGCATCTTGGCGAGGTCGGCGACAACCGGCGTGCCCTCGGCATCGCGACCGATGGCAAGCTCAAGCGGACCGCCCTTCACATAGGGAAGCACATCGCCCAGGTTGACGTTCTGTCGCTTGCGATTGGGAATCTCGATACCAACGAGCGAGGTGCCAGGGATCGGCGCAAAGATGCGCACCGACTGGGCAGCAAGCGAAAGCGCAATATCGTCCTCGAGGCTCGAGATCTTGCTCACGCGCTCGCCCTCACCGGGCTGCAGCTTAAAGGTCGTGACCGTGGGGCCGGCAATCCAGCCGACAACGCGGGCGCTACGGCCAAACTCAAGCAAGGTGGACTGCAACGATTCGGCAGTCTGTTCCAGCTCCTTATCAGAAGACGCGGAGGACGCCGACTGAGGGTTGGCGTGCAGGATTTCGAGCGGCGGGAGTTTGAGGCCGTCTTCTTGTTCGCCCTCGGTATCGGCAGCGGTGCCATCCGCTCCCCCATCGCCGGCTGCAACAGGAGCAGCGGAAGCCGTGAGGGCGGAGGCATCGGCAACCTTGGGATGCTTTAGGAAGTCGGGAATCTGCGGAGCTGCCGAAACGGGATTCACGGCAAATGGCGGTTCCGACTCGTCAGCCTTGTCCGGGTCGTCTTCCATCGAAAACTGTCCGGTGACCTGTCCCGCCTTGGCACGGCGACGCGGCAGCAAGGTTGTCTTGGCGATCTCGAGCGGAGTCTCGTCGTCCTCGTCATCGCCCTCGGTGAGTTCGATTTCGCTATCGGACCAAGACGGGTCGGGCTCGCTCGTGTTGAGCTTGGGCGCGGCCTTGCCCTTCTTGGCATGGCGACGCGGCAGCAGCGTGGTCTTGGCTCGCTCGGCCTCCACGGCCTCGGAAACGTCGACAAACGGGTCATCGTCCTCGTCGTCATCCAAAACAGGATCAACATTGCTACCCATGACCGTGGTCACGGCGGCGTCAGTTCCCTTCTGGCGCAGAATGCTCAGGTGCGGACGGGCGACGCCGGGAACCGACAGGGCCTCTTCATCGCCCCACGGGCTCGCATTGACATCGGCACGACGGCGCTCGGCAAAATCGGCGGCGCGATCGCGTGCGGAGCGCAAAACGCCGCCCACCGAGAAGCCGATAATGACCAGGCCAACGACGACAAGCCCCAGCAAGACAACCATGGCAATAGGTTTACCCAGGGCGTTTTGCAAGGTGCTTGCGATAAAGGCGCCAATGTAGCCGCCCGACGCGGAAAGGTTCTGCGGCGTAAACATGAGGTCGCACGAGTCGGTCGTACCCGGCACCATCAGCGACAGGATAGAGACAATGGCCACAAAGACCACGGCGCCGCCCGCAACCGAGCGAATGTTGAGCGGCGAGTCCTCACCCAAAAAGAGCGTGGCGGCAAGCAGCAAGATGACGATCGGCAGCACGTAGGCGCCCAGGCCAAAGCCAAGGTGGTAGAAACCGGCAACCGCAGCCGTCACGGGCGCCGTTGCCGGCGAAATCACGGCAATGAAGGACGCAATAGCCAAAACGGCAATGATCACGCCGGCGATATCGCGATTGGCCGAAGGCTCGACCAGGGGCTCGAACTCATCGAACTCCGCCTCGTGGCCCTTATTGGCACGCAGATGGGAACCGGCACCCTTTGCAGATGCCGGTTGGTTGTTGGCCTTATTGCCTTTGGCGTTTTGTGCAGATCCGCGCGCCAAACTAAACCTCCATGACGACTGGGATGATCATCGGACGGGTGCGCGTGCGGCTCCAGATAAAGTTGGAGAGCGAATCGCGCACGGCCTTGCGAATGGCATCGGAGCCGCTACTGGTAAAGCTAAACTTGCCCTTCTCGATCGTCTTCATGATGGCTGCGGAGGCATCCTCGGAGAACTGGTCGTCGATGGCAAACGAAACGCCGCGGCCCGAGAACTCGATAGCCTCGATCTTCTTGTGCTTGAGCGAGACGATGGCAACAGCCGTGACCATACCGTCGTTGGCGAGCTTTTGGCGATCGCGCAGGACGATGGGGTCGGTGTCGCCGATGCGCAGACCGTCGACATAAACGACGCCGGACTCGACGGGCGCACCGCGTTTGACGATACCGCCCCGCATCTCGAGCGTGTCACCGTTATCGAGGATAAAGATGTGATCGTCCTTAAGGCCCATCTTGCGGGCTAGCTGGGCATGGGCGCGCAGGTGAACGGCCTCGCCGTGAACCGGCATAAAGTAGGTGGGCTTGGCCATGGCCATCAGGAGCTTGAGCTCCTCCTGGCTGCCGTGGCCCGAGACGTGGACGAGTGCGCGATTCTTATCCCACACGTCGCAGCCAAGCTTGGCCAGGCTGTTGACGACCTGCTGCACGGCCTTCTCGTTGCCGGGAACGGGAGTTGCCGAGAGGATGACGGTATCGCCCTCGTGGATGGAGAGCGTCTTGTGCTCGCCGTTGGCCATGCGGGACAGGGCCGACAGCGGCTCGCCCTGAGAACCGGTGCACATGACGACGATCTTATCGTCGGGCAGGTTATCAATGTCGAAGGCATCGATGATATCGGCATCGTCGATGTTGAGATAGCCAAGCTCACGCGCCACGCGGGTGTTGGTGAGCATGGAACGTCCGGTCACGACGACCTTGCGGCCACACTTGCGGGCGGCATCGCAGATCTGCTGCAGGCGATGGATGTGGCTCGAGAACGACGCGACGAACACGCGGCCCGGCGCGTTCTTGATGGCGTGCAGCAGGTTGGGGCCGACCTCGGCCTCGGACTTGGTAAAGCCAGGAACCGTGGCGTTGGTGGAGTCGGAAAGCAGCAGGTCGATGCCCTGCTTGGCAAAGCGGCTGATGGCGGCATAGTCGGGCGTGACGCCGTCGATGGGCGTCTGGTCGAGCTTAAAGTCGCCCGTGTGCATAACGGTGCCCTGGTTGGTGCGAATAAACACGCCCAAAGCACCCGGAATGGAGTGCGTCATGGAGAAGAAGTCGAGCGAGATGCCACCGAGATTGACGTGGCTGCCGCCCTTGACCTCACGGAACTTGGGCGCGCGAATGCGGAACTCGGAGAGCTTACCCTCGATAAAACCGAGCGTCAGCTTGCTCGAGAAGATGGGCACCTTGTTGTTGAGGTCCTGCAGCAGATACGGAAGCGAACCGGTGTGGTCCTCGTGGCCGTGGGTGACGACGATGCCGCGGAGCTTCTCCTCGTTCTCCAGGACATAGGTGTAGTCGGGAAGTACCAAGTCGATACCGGGCTGGGAGTCGTCGGGGAACATGAGGCCGGCGTCGACGAGCACCATGTCGTCGCCGCACTCGAAGACCGTCATGTTCTTACCGATGCCGTCAAGGCCGCCGAGCGGAATGATCTTCAAGGGAGATGATTTTTTAGCTGCCATAGGTTCGTGTGGTTTCCTTTCTTCGAAACGGGTCTGGAACAACCGACGGGGCGCTTCTGGCAAACCGACCGCCGGGAACGTACAAACATGCATCGCAGAGTCGATGCAGTAACCACAGCATCATACCCAATTGCCCATCAACAGACCACCCATGCATCAAAGCCCCATCTGAACCGGTCTATCCCGCCGGTTTCTCGTGGGGCGGGCACTGATGAAGTTTCCTGCTCTACAGTCCTGCTCACGACGGAGGCCACATTAAGTGGCCTCCTGTTCGTGCGGAACTCGCGATAAACTTCATATGCGGCCCTCCCGGGCGCAAGCAAAAGGGCGACCCCTGTCCGGAGTCGCCCTTATTGAGCTGCTTATGTGTAGCTGTTACTCTGCGTCATGGTGACGGCGGGGCTTGCGGCCTCCGTTGTCGCCGGGACGGCGCGGACGGTCGCTGCGCTCGGAGCGCTCGCGACGCGGACGCTCACGGCGCTGGAAGTGCTCGCCGTCGCCCTCGGAGGCACCCTCAGCGCGAGCCGGGGCCTCGGGCTTATCCAGACGGTCGAGCGAGATCTTGCCGCGATCGTCGACCTCGATGACGACGACCTTGACCTCGTCGCCCACATTGAGAACGTCCTCGACCTTCTCCACGCGGCCCTTGGCGACGCGGGAGATGTGCAGCAGGCCGTCCTTACCGGGCAGCAGGTTCACGAATGCGCCGAAGGGCTGGATAGAGACCACGCGACCGGTGTACTCCTCGCCCGGCTCGGGAACCTTGATGATGAGCTTGATGCGCTCGACGGCCTGGTCAACCGACTCGCCGGTGCCGCCGACAAAGACGGTGCCGTCCTCTTGGATGTCGACCGAAGCGCCGGTCTCGTCCTGGATGCCGCGGATGACCTTACCACCGGAACCGATGACGTCACGGATCTTGTCGGTCGGAACCTGGATGGAGACGATGCGCGGAGCGGTGCTGCGCGTGGTGTGGCGCGGCTCGGGGATCACATCGAGCATCTTCTGCAGGATGAAGGCGCGACCCTCCTTGGCCTGCTGCAGGGCACGGGCCAGGATGTCGAAGGTAAGGCCGGTGGCCTTGTTGTCCATCTGCAGGGCGGTAATGCCCTCGGTGGTGCCGGTGACCTTAAAGTCCATGTCGCCCAGGAAGTCCTCGAGACCCTGGATGTCGGACAGGACCACGGTCTTGCCCTCCTCCTGGATCAGACCCATGGCGATACCGGAGACCGGGCGCTTAATGGGCACGCCGCCGTCCATAAGGGCGAGCGTGGAGCCGCAGGTCGAAGCCATCGAAGAGGAGCCGTTGGACTCCATGACCTCGGAGACGACGCGGATGGCGTAGGGGAACTCGTTCTCGTCGGGGAGCACCGGAAGCAGAGCGCGCTCGGCCAGGTTGCCATGGCCGATCTCGCGGCGCTTGGGGCTGCCCATGCGGCCGGTCTCGCCGGTGCAGAACGGCGGGAAGTTGTAGTGGTGCATGTAGCGCTTGCCCTCAGTGGGCTCGATGGTATCCAGACGCTGGCCCTCGTTGAGCATACCGAGCGAAAGAACCGAGAGAACCTGGGTCTGGCCACGCTGGAACAGGCCGGAGCCGTGAACGAGCGGCAGGTAGTTGTCCTTCACCATGATGGGGCGAATCTCATCGGCGGCACGGCCGTCGACGCGCTCGCCGGTCTCGACGACCATGGTGCGCATGGCCTTCTTCTCGAGCTTCTTGAGCGCCACGGGGATCTCGCGCTCCCAAGCGGCCTGCTCCTCCTCGGTAAACTCGGCGCGGATGGACTCCTTCAGAGCCTCGACCTTGCCGATACGGGAGAGCTTGTCGGCATCGCGAAGGGCGGCCGCCATCTCGTCGTAGTGGGCGAAGATGCGCTCCTGGACCTCCTCGACGGGCTGGTCGAGCGGGTACTCCTTCTTGACGATGGGGCCGTTGACCTGCTCCCACTCGGCGACAAACTCGTCCTGGGCCTGGCAGAAGGCAGCAAGGGCCTCCTGGCCAAACTTCATGGCGGCGAGCATGTCGTCCTCGGAGATCTCCTCGGCACCGGCCTCGACCATCGAGATGAAGTCGGCGGATCCGCCCAGCTCCAGGTCCAGATCGGAGTTCTCGCGCTCCTCGTAGGTGGGGTTGACGATAAACTCGCCGGTCTCCACGTTACGGCCGATGCGCACGCAGGCAAGCGGGCCCTCGAAGGGAACGCCGCCGAGCGTCATGGCCAGGGAAGCACCCATGACGTTGATGACGTCGAAGGGGTTGACCTGGTCGGCGACGAGCGAGGTAGCGACGATGTGCACCTCGTTGCGGAAGCCGTCCGGGAAGCTCGGGCGAATCGGGCGGTCGATCATGCGCGCTGTGAGCGTGGCCTTCTCGCTGGGACGGCCCTCACGCTTGAGGTAACCACCCGGGATGCGGCCGGCGGCGTACATCTTCTCGTTGAAGTCGACGGTCAGCGGGAAGAAGTCGTAGTTCTTGCGCTCCTTGGAGACGACCACGGTGTCGAGCATCGTGGTGTCGCCCTGCTTGACCAGGCACGCGCCGGTGGCCTGCTTGGCAAGCTCGCCCGACTCAAAGGTGTAGGTCTTGCCGTACAGCTCAAAGGTCTTGGATACGAGTGTCATTGTTCTCCTTTACCCCACAGGCCCCTTGCCTGCGGGCTTCTCATGTGACGCGGGCCCCCTGCCCCCGCCACGCTTCAGAGCGTGATTGTTCACGCCCTTACACAAAAAGAGCGCCCCGCTGCGCAGGACGCTCTTAGCATGTACAAATCCTTACTGGATGTTGTCGCGGATGCCCAGAGCCTTGATGAGCTCACGGTACTCGACGATGTCGTTCTTCTTGATGTAGGAGAGAAGACGACGACGACGGCCGACGAGCATGAGCAGGCCACGACGGGTGTGGAAGTCCTTCTGGTGGGACTTCATGTGCTCGGTCAGCTCCTTGATGCGCTCGCTCAGGATGGCGACCTGAACCTTGGGGTTGCCGGTGTCGACCGGGGTGTTACCGAACTGGGCAGTCAGCTCCGCCTTGCGCTCTTTGGAAACAGTCATTGTTTCACCTTTCGTTTTACGTCGCCCGCGGGCGACTCAATTCGCCTCGGACTGGGAAGCCGCCGGTGGAGCGAGCAACCAAGGTCGAGGTACCAACAGGTCGGTATGTTACCACAAGCAGCCTGTGCCTGCGCATCATCACCGACCCAACATGAATTCCATCGCACGGAGCCGCTGATCGGTATGTGTTGCCGCCCAGACATGCGAAAGCCCGAGCAAAAACGCCGCAGTATGCGGGTCAATCTTTTGATCCATAAGCTCGTCGAAGGTCATGGACATGAGGGCGCGCAACCAGGCGACCTCGCCGGTCGACACCAGTTCGGCACCCGGAACGCTCGACGCGCACGACCCGCACAGAAGCCCGCCGGCTTGGGCCGAAAAATGCGAGAGCATGGGATCGCCGCACAGCACGCAGGCCGAAAAATCGGGTCGGTAGCCAACGTGCGACAGCAGCTTAAACACATATGCCGCCACAAGTAGATCCATGTGCGCCGTGTCGAGCCCGCTGCCCACCAGGGCAAGCGCTCGCTGCGTGATGGCAAAGGTAAACGGGTCCTCGGCGTCCTCAAACGAGCACACACGCGCGACCTCGGCGATTGCGCTTGCGGCGCAAGTCGTCTCGTAATCGGGCGCTGCGCCGAGCGGCGCCTCCATAAGCTCGGCCTGCGAAACCACGTCAAGCGACCGTCCATGCGCGAGCAGCATATCGACGGTACAGAACAGCTCGCAGCGCGCAGCCAGGCGCCCACCGGGTTTGCGGGCGTCCTTTGCCACGGCGCGAACCTGCCGACCCCGTTCGTCAAGCATCGTCAGGATCAGGTCCGTCTCTTTGAGCTTCGTCTTGTCGAGGACGAGCGCCTTCGTGCGATATGTCCGGGAGCCTGCCATGCGCGCCGCGCGTCCTTAGTCCTCGGCGTTGTAGCCAAAGCGGCGAATCTGGGCCTCGTCGTCACGCCAGCCGGCCTTGACCTTCACGTCCAGCTCCAAAAAGACCTGCGTGCCAAAGATGCGCTCAAGATCGCGGCGAGCGTCGATACCGATATGCTTGATCATCTCGCCGCCCTTGCCGATGATGATGCCCTTTTGGCCCTCACGCTCGACGTAAATGGTGGCGTGCACGCGCAGCACCTTCTTGGTCTGCTCGAGCGCATCGCAGATCACGCCAACGGAGTGCGGGATCTCATCACGGGTGCGGCGCAAGACCTTCTCGCGCACAAACTCGGCAACGAGCGTCTCATCGGAAGCGTCGGTACCCATGTCCTCGGGAAACCAACGCGGGCCCTCGGGCAAAAAGTGCGCAACGGTCTCGATGAAGGCGTCGACGTTGAAGTTCTTGACCGACGACGTCACGATCTCATCGTCATAGTCCATGAGCTCGTGGGCGGCCTTTAGCTGCTCCATGACCTGTGCGGGATCAGCCTCATCGGCCTTGGTGAGCACCAGGACCTTCTTGGAACGGGCATTCTTGACGCGCTCGGCAACCCAGGCGTCTCCCCTGCCGATCGGCTTGGTGGCATCAATCAAAAACGCGACGACATCGACATCGTTCAGCTCGAACAGCGCGCTCTTGTTGAGCTCGGACCCCAGGCCGTCCTTGGGCTTGTGAATACCCGGGGTATCGACAAAGACCAGCTGGTAGCCGGGGCGATTGACGACGGCGCGCATGCGACGGCGGGTGGTCTGGGCCACCGGCGAGGTGATGGCAACCTTTTTGCCATAGCAGGCGTTGAGCAGCGTGGACTTACCGGCGTTGGGACGGCCGACCAGGGCCACGAAGCCGCTGCGAAAACCGGGTTCCACGTCGCCAAAACCCGCGAGGCTCTCATCCTCGTCGCACAGGGCGTCGAGCTCCTCGTCGCTCATGCCCTCAAACGGATCGAATTCCTCGACATCCTCGCAATCCTCGGTCGCTTCGGCATCCACCGCATCCAGGGACTCGTCGTCCAGAGTTTCATCGAAAGGCTGCATATTGTCGGACATGAAAATCCCTTTCTAAATAAAGTCGAGCGCGTGGGCAAATACCAGCAATCCCACAATCGCGGCGGTGATGGAAAGTACGTATACGGAGGCGGCGGCGATATCCTTCGCACGCTTTGCCAGCGGATGGAGCTCCTGGGTCGCCAGGTCGACGATCGCCTCCATGGCGGTGTTGCACAGCTCGCCGTGAATCACCAAGCCACAGCAGATGATAACCGTGGCCCACTCGGCAATGTCGAGCCCCACGATGCAGCCGGCAATGACGGTGCACACGCCCGCCACGAGCATGACCTTAATGTTGCGCTCGGTCTTAACGGCGGTGACGAAGCCCTCCATGGCGTAGGAGAACGACTTTAAGAAGGACGGATGGTCCTTGTTCGATCCGGGAATCATAGACGGCTCCTAGTCGTGGGCGTGGTTGGTGATGGGGCCGACGTGGACCAGCTTGGGGTCCTCGCCGCGCTCGAGCGCCAGATCGCGCAAGATGGCGTCCTCGCGGGCCTCCATGACCTCGGCCTCGTCGTCCTCGATATGGTCATACCCCAGCAGGTGCAGCATGCCATGCACGAGCATCAGGCGGCACTCGTCGGTAGGGCTATTACCAAAGCCGGGGGCCTGGCGGGCAATGACCTCCGGGGCCAGGATAATATCGCCGAGCTCGAGCGTCTCGTCGGCGGGAATATCCTCGTCAAAGGCCGAGTCGCACTCAAACGAGAGGACATCGGTGGTACGGTCGATACCGCGCCACTCGTGGTTGAGCTCGTGCATCTCGTCCTCATCGACATACGAAAGGGAAATCTCAACTTCACGCTCAACGCCCTCGGCGGCAAGCACGACCTCGCAGATGTGCTCTACCTCCTGCGCGTCGAGCAGCGTATCGAGCTCGGCATCGTTGCTGATCAATACACTCAACGGGACTCCTTTCGGTCGTGCACGCGCTTATCGCGCACATCATCATAAGCATCGTATGCCTCGACGATACGCCCCACCAAGGCATGGCGCACCACGTCGGCACGCTCGAGGTGAGAAAATGCGACATCGTCGACACGGCCTAAAATCCGCTCAACGTCGGCAAGACCGCCGCGACGACCCACCAGGTCGCGCTGACTCAGGTCGCCGGTAATCACAAACTTGGAGTTAAAACCCAGGCGCGTCAGGAACATCTTCATCTGCTCGGGCGTGGTATTTTGCGCCTCGTCGAGCACCACGAAGGCATCGCTCAGCGTGCGGCCGCGCATGTAGGCAAGCGGGGCGATCTCAATCACGCCGCGCTCCATGAGCTCATCGGTGCGCTCGCGATCCATCATGTCAAAAAGGGCGTCGTAGAGCGGACGCATGTAGGGGTCAATCTTTTCCTCGAGGGTACCGGGCAAAAAGCCCAGATTCTCCCCCGCCTCGACAACCGGACGCGTCAAGATCAGACGGCCCACCTCGTGACGCTTGAGCGCGGCAACGGCGAGCGCCATGGCCAGATAGGTCTTACCGGTACCGGCGGGACCAAGGCCAAACGTGATGGTATGCGAGCGGATGGCATCCACGTAGCGCTTTTGGCCGAGCGTCTTGGGGCGAATGGCACGACCGCGATACGAAAGCAGCACATCATCGCGAAGCGACGTAGCCTCGTGCTCACCGTCGCGCAAGACGGCCAGGCAGCGAGAAACATCGTCGGCAGACAGCGTGCGTCCGGCGGCCGCCTCGCGAAAAGTATGGTCGAAAAAACGCGCCACGAGCTCGACCTCGTCCGGGTCACCGCTCACGGCGATGCTGTCGCCACGGACGACCACATGGGCACGAACCAAACTCTCGAGTGCACGAAGGACACCGTCGCCGGCGCCCAAAACGCGCGAGGGGTCAATACCCTCGGGAACGGTAAGTCTAATCTTCGAGGCTTCCATGAACCTCCCTGCGTGCATGGACCAAGCCGGAATCATCGACTCCGATGATAGCAACATCGAGCAGGCACGGGGCTGTGAGTCCACAGGTATCGTCAAGACGGGCATGATGGAACGAACCGAGCGTCAGGTTATCGCCATACTCAAGCACGGCACGCTCGACGGTTCCCACGCGACGGCGAGCGTCGGCAATGGCGAGTTCCTGCGCCGCGGCCCTCATGCGGCGGCTACGCTCGGCCATAACCTCGGGCGGCACCTGGTCGGGCATATCGGCAGCAAGGGTACCGGGACGCTTGCTGTAGCGGAACACGTGCATACGCGAAAAGCCCACACGGCGGCACAGTGCCAGCGACTCCTCAAACTCCTCGTCCGTCTCACCGGGAAAACCGACGATGACATCGCACGAAAGGGACACCTGAGGCAAGTTGGTGCGAATCATGCGCACCGTTTCCTCGAAGGCCTCGGCGCTATAGGGACGGCCCATGCGATGCAGTGTCCTGGTGCAGCCGGACTGCACGGGCAGGTGTAAAAACGGGGCGATGCGCTTCGGATAGCGCGCCATGACCTTAAGCAGGGACTCGGAGATATCCATGGGCTCGACCGAGGAAATGCGCACATGCGGAATGGACGTGCGCTCCATGATCGCCTCGAGCAGCTCATCGATCTCGACGTGTTCATCAGTCGCGCTCTTGCCATCGTAGGCGCCCAGGTTCACACCCGTCAGCACCACCTCGGGCACGCCGGCCTCCTGTGCCTCGCGAACTTGCTCGAGCACGGACTCGACCGGCACGGAGCGCTCGGGGCCGCGGGCCTTCCACACAATGCAATAGGTGCAACGATGGTTGCAGCCGTCCTGGATCTTCACGCCCAGACGCGAGCGACCGAGCGCGTCGACAACCTCGCCGTCGCTGCAGGCGGGAACGTCATCGGACTCAACGCCCAGCACCTCACAGACGCGTTCGGCGACATCGATCTTGGACGGCTCGGCGATCACGCGGTCCGAGAGCTCCAGCAGCTCCTCGGGATGCAGATTGACCACGCATCCGGTCACGACCACATAGGGCTCGTTTGGATAGGCCAGCGCATGGCGAACGGCCTTACGGGTCTTGGCCTCGGCCTCGCCCGTAACGGCACAGGTGTTAATGACGATCAGCTCAGCATCCTGAGGCTCCACCATCGCAAAGCCCAGGCGCATTAGATCGGCAGTGATACGGTCGGACTCAACCCGGTTGACACGGCAGCCGAGGTTGACGACAGAGATATGAGGTGCGAGCACGCGGGCTCCTTAATCGAGGATGTCGTCGAGGGCACTCTTGATACGGTCGGTCACCGACTTCTTACCGGATGCGACGTCATCGCCCATCTCGTCGGCAAAGGCGCGAAGCAGCTCGCGCTGCTTATTGGAAAGGTTCGTGGGGACGACCACACGCAGCTGCACGATCAGACGACCGCGCGAACCGCCACCGCCGATACGCGGCATGCCGTAATTGTTGACGCTCACGGTGTCGCCGTACTGGGCGCCAGCGGGGACGCACACCTTGACGACCTCGTCAGGCATAATGCCCTCGACCTCGATCTCGCATCCGAGCGCAGCCTGCGCAATCGAGATATCGCTCACGAGGTACAGGTCGTCGCCGTTGCGCTTAAAACGCTCGTGGTCGGCGACGCGCACGTTGACGATCAGGTCGCCCGACGGCTCGCCGCGAAGGCCGGCCTCGCCAAAACCGCTCACGCGCAGCTGGCGACCGGTCGAAACGCCGGCGGGAATATCGATATCGATCTTTTCGTGCGAAGGCGTGCGGCCCTGACCGTCACAGGTCTCGCAGGGATGGTCGATGACCGTGCCTTCGCCGTGGCAGTCGGGACAGGGCGAAGAGGACTGAACCTGGCCCAGGAAAGAACGCTGGACCGTCGTCACATAGCCCGTGCCGTGGCAGCGGCTGCACTGCTTTTCCTGTGCGCCCTCGGCCCTACCGGTGCCGTTGCAATCCTCGCAGGGGGCAAGGCGGTCATAGCTGATCGTCTTTTTGCAACCGAGTGCCGCCTCCTCAAGGGTCACCGAAAGGGAGATGGCCATATCGCGGCCGCGACGACGCTCACGGCGATTTCGGGCGCCACCGCCGGCACCGCCGCCAAAGAACGACGAGAAGAGGTCGTCCATGCCCATGCCACCAAAGATATCGTTGATGTCGACATAGCCAGAGCCACCGGGGCCGTCCGCGGTGCCGTAACGGTCGTAGTTAGCACGCTTCTGCTCGTCGGAAAGAACGGAATACGCCTCGTTGAGCTCTTTGAACTTGGCCTCGGCCTCGGGGTCGTCCGAAACGTCCGGGTGTACGGTACGGGCCTTCTTTAGAAACGCGCGCTTAATCGTCCGCGCGTCGGCATCCTTGTCGACGCCAAGTACCTCGTAGTAATCCCTATTTTCCGACACGACCGAATCCTTCCGACTTTCATTATTGTCACAGTGCGTCCTATACCCAAGCTGGGCCGGCCGCAAACAGAGGGGTTGATGTTATTGCATTGCGTAGGGCGAAAGCATGGCACGTTGCGAGCAGCTCGCAAACCAAACCGACACGAGCGCAAACATAAATCCGTTGGCAAAACCGTTGGCAAACTGCATCGCGCCGCGCTTCCACCACAGCAGGCTGCGGTGCAGCACGCCGTCCGAGACCACCATGAACAGGCCCATGGCAAACGGAATAAAGCACATCACGGCAAAGGCCGAGAACACGCCCGAGATGGCCGACAGCACCAAAAACGGCGCCACGATGCCCATCAGGTAAAAACCGGTACGGGCCTTGCCCTCCAGACGCTCGGCCTCGACATGAGCGCGGCCGACCAGATCGCCACCCGAGGCACCGTTGGTGCCGGCGTGACCCATGCCGCCAATGCGGACCTCGTCGCCATCGTGCGTACCGGCAGGAAACTCAATCGTCTGCTCGGAGGTCACACGGACACGGCCGCTGCCGCCGCAATCGGGGCAGGGGTCGGCGACGACCTTACCGGAACCGCCGCACTCGGGGCAGACCGACTGAAACGTGCCGGCACCGAACAGGAAGGACAGGTCGACATCGATGTGGCCGCGACCACCGCAGCTCGGACAGGTATGTGCATGCTCGGACGAAACAGAACCCGAGCCGCCACAGTGGCCACAGGTATCGAAGCGCGTATAGCGGACGGTCTTGCGGGCACCGCCCTTGGCCTCCTTAGCGTCGAGCTTGATATCGACGACCACGTTGGCGCCGTTCTCGGGATTATAGGCAGCCTGCCCGCGACGCGGCTGGCCCCAGGCGCCACCAAAGGGAAAGCCGCCCTCAAAGGGATTGCCATAGCCTGCGCTGCCGGCGTAGCCGCCGCCATAGGGCGAAGCCGTAGGAGCGCCGGCGAAGGGGTTGCCCGAGCGCATGGCGTCGTAGCGCGCACGCTTCTGCTCGTCCGAAAGCACGGCGTAGGCCTCGGAAACCTCTTTAAACTTTTCCTCGGCATCAGGTTCTTTGTTGACGTCCGGATGGAGCTTGCGGGCCTTTTGCTGGAAGGCCTTCTGTATATCACGCGAGGTGGCGTCCTTGGAGACACCCAAAATCTCGTAGTAATCTTTTTCGTTCATCGTCGCCATGCGCGGCAACCTCCTGCTCACAGCAGCGTATATATTGCGGTAATTCTACCCGAGCGGCCTAAGCTAGACCCCAAAACAGCTCGAACAGCACATTTCCATCGAGCCAGCCCAAGTGGGTGGGCGCTAAACGGGCGTGGGCACGACCTGCGATAACGTCTTTCGAGGCGACGCACCCCGCATGCCCCTCGACATAATCGGGCACCCAAGTGGCAAGACCCAACTCGAGCGCACGGTCACAGGCCGCCACCAGCTCGTCTGCAGCGATCACGCTTGCCGAGCGAACCAACAGATCGGGCCCAATGCCACGCGTCATGCGGCAGGCGAGCATCAAATCCTCGGCCGCAGCCTCGCGCTGCGACAGATACTCGGCATCAAACGTCGTCGCGGCGTCGTCGCGTTGCACCAAGCGCACGCGATACGCATCGCCGCGAGCAGGCACGTCGGGAAATAGCCCGGCCAAGCGATCGAAATCCTCGGCGTCGAGCATACCGGCGGCAGAGCGGCCCAAGCCCAGATAGCCCCGTCCTGTCCAATAGGCAATGTTGTGGGCACACTCATGTCCGTCGAGCGCGTAGCTTGCCACCTCATACGGGTGATAGCCGGCCGCACCCAGGCACTCACGCGCCGCGTCCATGCACGCAGCCTGAAAATCCTCGTCGGGCTCGAGCGACTCGTCGCGACACGCCATGTGGTAGAGCGGCGTGCCCTCCTCGAGCGTGAGCGGGTACACCGACACATGATGCGGCGCCGCCGCCAGCACGCCATCGAGCGTGCGTTGCCAGCTTACGGCGGTCTGCCCGGGAAGTCCGCACATCAGGTCGCAGGACACATCGAGCCCAGCGTCCTTAACCGTCGTGATGGCAGCGAGCGCCCGATCGGCATCGTGAATACGGCCAATCGCAGCAAGCTCGGCGTTGTCAAGGGTTTGAACTCCCAGAGAGACGCGTGTGACACCGACCTTGGCAAGCGCAGTGGCAAGCCCGGCGGTCAACGACTCGGGATTGGCCTCGCAGGTAAACTCAACGGGCTTGCACCACATGCAAATACGCCGGGCAAGCTCCACCAGACGCTCTCCTGCCAGCGACGGCGTACCGCCGCCAACATAGACGGTGCGGACCTGCGCAAGCGCGCCTGCGTCGCCAAAGGCATCGAGGCGCGCATACAGTTGCTCAAAATAGACATCGAGCGCAGCACTCAGGTCGCACGAAGCAAAACTGCGTGAGTCAAAGTCGCAGTATCGGCACTTTTGGGCGCAAAACGGCACGTGGACGTACAGCGCGGTAACGGCCACCGTTAGGCCTCCAGCGGATGAGCGGGCACCGACTCGCCGGCGGCAAGCGCGGCCTCGCAGGCCACCACATCGCGCTCGATATCATCGACCAATGCCATGAACTCCTCGTATGTGGAGCAGCGCACCACCTGCGCGCGCCAGGCGGCGGCATGGGGCATGCCCTTAAGATACCAGCTCGCGTACGTGCGGGCACGTGACATAAGCGGCAACAGCTCATGCGTGAGCGTCAGGTGCTCGCGCAGGGCATCCAGGCGCTCGACCGAGCTACGCACCGGTACTGGCGTGCCATCGAGTGCAAGGGCTCGAGCATCACCGAACACCCAGGGGTTGCCATAGATACCGCGCGCGATAAACACGGCACTGGCGCCCGAGTTGCGCAGGCGTTCCGCCGCATCCTCGGCGCAGAACACATCGCCCGAACCGATAACGGGAATCTCGACGGCGTCGGCCACCTCGTCGACGACCGACCAATCGGCCTGGCCCGTATAGAGCTGCGTGGCACAGCGGCCGTGCACTGCCACCGCAGCTGCCCCTGCCCCCTCGAGCATCTGGGCAAACGTCGCGGCATTGCGGTCTTCGGCGTAAAAGCCCTTGCGAATCTTCACGGTCACGGGAACATGCGCCGCGCCCACCGCTGCCTCGACAATCTGCTCGGCCAGGTCGGGCGTACGCATAAGCGCCGAGCCCTCGCCCTTGGTAACGACCTTGCGAGCCGGACAGGCCATGTTGATATCAATCAATGACAGGCGATCGCCCACGCGTTCCTCGACGGCAGCGACGGCACCCGCAAACTGATCGGGCTTGGAACCAAAGAGCTGCACGCAGATATGCTGCTCCTCGTCGGCCGGCAACACCAGGCGCCACGTCTTGTTGCTGGCATAGGCAAGGCCCGCAACGCTCACCATCTCGCTGTAGGCAAGGTTGGCACCGCGGCGGCGACACATGATGCGATAGGCGGGGTCGGTTACGCCCGCCATGGGAGCCATAAGGAACGGCTGCTCGGCATAGGCGCCCAGCAGACGCTTGCTGTATTCAGAAAGCGCCATGGACTTACTCGTCTACCTTTAGGATCGCCATAAAGGCCTCCTGCGGGACCTCGACCGAACCGATGGCCTTCATGCGCTTCTTGCCCTCTTTCTGCTTCTCGAGCAGCTTGCGCTTTCGCGAGATATCGCCGCCATAGCACTTGGCCAAAACGTCCTTGCGACGCGCCTTGACGGTAGAGCGGGCAATGATCTTGTTGCCGATGGCGCCCTGAATAGGCACCTCGAACAGCTGGCGCGGGATGATTTCCTTGAGCTTGTCACACAGGCCGCGGGCCAGGCCATAGGCCTTATCCTTGTGCACGATAAACGAAAGCGCGTCCACCTCATCGCCCGAAAGCAAAATATCGAGCTTGACGAGTTCGGAGGGACGGTACTCGTTGAACTCGTAGTCGAGTGAGGCATAGCCCTTGGTGCGACTCTTGAGCTGGTCAAAGAAGTCCAGGATGAGCTCGGCGAGCGGCATGTCAAAGCGCATCTCGACCGATTTGCTCGTGAGATGGATCATGTCAGTTGTAATGCCGCGGTGCTCGATAGCGAGCTGCATGACGGCACCCGTATACTCGGGCGGGCAGATAATTTTGGCCTTGAGGTAAGGCTCCTCAATGCGCTCGATGCGCGTAGCCTCGGGCAGATCCTGCGGGCTGCGAACATCAATCATCTCGCCGTCGGTCTTATAGACGTGATAGTCCACCGAAGGGCTCGTAGCAATGAGGTCAAGGTTGAACTCGCGCTCCAGGCGCTCCTTGACGACTTCCATATGCAGCAGGCCTAAGAAGCCCACGCGGAAGCCAAAGCCGAGCGCCACCGAGGTCTCGGGCTCCCACACCAACGACGGGTCGTTGACGTGCAGCTTATCGAGAGCGTCGCGCAGGTTCTCGTAATCCTTGTTGTCGATCGGAAACAGGCCCGTATAGACCATGGGCTTGGCCTCGCGGTAGCCGGGAAGCGGCTCGGGGCAGGGATTCGACGCCCACGTGAGGGTATCGCCCACGCGCACGGCCTCGGGATCCTTCAGACCCGTGACCACATAGCCCACCTCGCCGACCGTCAGAGCGTCGACCGGAGTCTCGGCGGGGCGCTTGACGCCCACGCCATCGACCAAAAAGTCGCCCTCGGCCTGCATCATGCGCAGGGTATCGCCCTTCTTGATGGAGCCGTCAAAGACGCGGACCGTGGCAACGACGCCGCGGTACTCATCGAAATACGAATCCAAGATGAGCGCCTTGAGCGGCGCGTTCGCATTGCCCTTGGGCGGAGAGATCAAAAAGACGATGGATTCCAGCAGATCGTGGATGCCCTCGCCGGTCTTGCCCGATACGCATACGGCATCGTCGGCAGGAATCGCAAGATCATCCTCGATCTCAGTCTTAACCTCATCGGGGTGTGCCGACGGCAGGTCGATCTTGTTGATAGCGGGCACGATATCCAGGTTGGCGTTCATGGCGAGCGTCGCGTTGGAGACGGTCTGCGCCTCGACGCCCTGCGTGGCGTCGACGACAAGCACCGCACCCTCGCAGGCGGCCAGCGAACGCGAGACCTCGTAGGTAAAGTCCACGTGGCCCGGCGTATCGATCAGGTTGAACTGGTACGTCTCGCCATCGTCGGCGTCATAGGAAACGCGAACGGCATTAGACTTGATCGTGATACCGCGCTCGCGCTCGATATCCATAGTGTCGAGCAGCTGCGACTCCATGTCGCGCTCGTCGACGGTATGGGTGAGCTCGAGGATACGGTCACTGATCGTGGACTTGCCATGGTCGATGTGCGCAACGATCGAGAAGTTGCGGATGTGGGAAATGTCAATTGAAGTATTCATGCGGACTATCTTACCCGAGCGGTACAAAAAATGGAGCCTGTTCCATAAAACAGGCTCCATTTATGCGCGTAATCTGTGTGGTGTGAAATTTACAACTTAGGCGTTGATGCTGTTCACGAGCTTGGCAAGACCGGACTTGCGGTTGGAAGCCTGGTTCTTGTGGATAACATGCTTGGCGGCAGCCATGTCGAGACGCTTGGTGACGGTCTTGAGGGCAGCCTGGGCCTTCTCGGCGTCGCCCTCGGCGACGGCGGACTGGACGTGCTTGGTCAGCGTCTTGAGCTCGGACTTGACAGCCTTGTTACGCATGCGAGCTGCCTCATTGGTGCGGATACGCTTCTTCTGAGACTTGATGTTTGCCACTTCTGGAGTTCCTTTCGAGTTCCTTGCAAAAAATGTATGACACCTCTGAGACACGGTGAGGTCATGCAAGCGCCTACTATAGCACGCTCCCCCTCAAAGGGATAGAATGAATTTGTCAAATAGGCAGGTATCGTCACGATTTTCTCAAGATGTTCGTAATCCAGAGCAAAAGCGCGGTCTCCGAATCGGCCGAACCCTTGAGCGCGAGCTCCACATCGACGGCACCCTCGAGCGCAGCGACAAGCTCGGTCATCGAAAAACGACGAGCCCAGGTCAGGTGATTTTTGACCTGCCAGGCCTGAAGCTTGAGTGTCGCGGCGAGCTCGCGACCCTGTCCACGCCCATCGAGCGCCTTGGCGACGATCAGCTCGCGAATGCGCCCGCACAGCAGCGTGTAGGTCCACACATAGCTCTTGGAGGGCAGAAGCTTAAAGAGCTCGAGCGAACGCCGCATATCGCGAGCCGAGACGGCGTTGAGGAAGTCCCAGGGCTGGACTTCGGCCGTGCGCACGATCCAGCGCTCCACATCGGAAAGCTCAATTTGCGGCGCTTCGACCATCTGGGCAAGCTTGGCCAAGTCGTTATCGAGCATGCGGGTGTTCTCGCCCGAGCGCGAAACGAGCTCCTCGGCGGCCGCCGTCGAGATGGACTTTCCGTGCTGCGTCGCCATCTGCTGTACGCGGCGCGGGAGCTCCCAGCGCTTGGTGCCCGAACAATCGATCACTGCCTTCTTGTCAATCTTGGCGATCGCCTTGTACAGGCGCGTGTTCTTGGCAAGCGAATCGGCTATGACGAGACAGACCGTCGTCGGGCTGGGGCTCGCCAGATACTCGACAAGCGGCTCGGAGATCGCTTTGGCAAGTTTTGAGCAGCCGTCAAGGATTACCAGGCGAAACTCGCTACCCATGGGAAAGGTGTTGAGCGAGCCGATGATCGACTCGATATCGGGATCTTTCGTCATGTCGCGTTCATCGAGGTTGAACTCAACCATACCCGACTTTTCCAAGCGAGCTTTCATACGCGAGACGGCGTGGTCGCGCTTGACCCCATCGGTACCGACGATCAGATATGCCGGCAACAGACCGGTTTCGGACATCGCGCTCCCCTCCCGCAGGCTCTCGAGTTCGTACCGTGTCATTCTAGCCCACGGGTTGGTCCCGCGCCAACGGCAGTCTCACGGTCGTTGGCATCGCATGGCAAAACCGGATACGGTTGGCGAGACGGTAATGTCTCCTTGTTCAATGGTGCATGCGAACGCGCCGCCCGCATCACGAACGGCATCGATGCAGGCATCGGATGGATGGCCGTAACGGTTGCCCTCGCCCGCGCTCGCGATAGAGAGCTCGGGCTTAAGCGTTTCCAGCAGGTCTGTGTCGACGGAAACTTTTGAGCCGTGATGCCCCAGCTTGAGCACATCGATATCGCCCACCTCCTGCACAAACTCGCGTTCCTGATCGAGTTCGGCATCACCAGTGAGGAGCATACGCAGGCTCTTGCCTTCCTGAGCATAGGAGAGCAGCAAGACAAGCGAGTCCTCATTGCCCTCGCCATCTACCGTGTCAAATGGCCACATCACACGAGCCCGAAATGCGCCGATATCGACCGCGTCTCCGCGAGCCACCTGCATATACGTTACGCCCGGGCGATTTAGAACCTCAGCAGGCGCATCCTCCAGCGCATTAGCCGCGACCGCAATGGTTCCAACCGAAAACTGATCGAGCACATCGGGAAGACCACCCCAATGGTCTTCGTCCCAATGCGTCACGAAGACGGCGTCGATATGGTGAACGTTATTGCGAACCAACGCCGACACCACGCGCTCATCGAGTCCACAGTCCACGAGTGCCACGGTCCCACCTTGGCGGATAAGAATCGCATCGGCCTGACCAACATCGAGGACCGTCACAGAAGGAGGCGCACATCGATCCCAATAGACATACGGAACACCCGCTGCAAGAATCAAACACAGCAGCCCCACTGCCATGCTCCGTGCGCGGGGACGTGGCCACCAGACCAAGACGACCGCCAGCACAAACGGCACTACGTATACCAGGGGCGTATCGGGCGGCACGCTTACGGATGCGCCCGGAACGGCAGCAAAGAGCTGCTCAAAGAACAGGGCGCAGCGAGCGACAATCATGGGCCCCACGAGCGCCCCGTGACGCAACAGCGGCACAAGCGAGCAGGGCACCAGCACAACCGATATAGCAAGCAGTACGCTTATCACCGGACCGATCACGGCATTTGCAAGCGGGGCAATGAGCGAAAACGTCCCGAATGCGGGAATGGTTACAGGAAGTGTCGCGAGTTGTGAGCACATCGTGACGGACAAAATACCGGCAACCCCCGATGGCACGCTCAGCTCGCACAAGGCGTAGGTAGCGTAGGGGCAAAAACAAAGGATGGCAAAAACACTGGCGCACGATAGTTGAAAACCCATCTCGAACAATACCGTCGGGCGCAGCAACACAAAGATTGCCATGGTGACAAACAGAGCCGAGAGGCCATGCCGACGACGTCCGGCGCCGTTGGCGACAAGCGTCGCCGCCACCATGCAGCACGCGCGCACGGCCGAGGGCGAGGCGCCCGTAAAGACGGCATAGGCAATAAGAGCCAGCATCAACAGTCCCCGCTGCAGCCCACGAGAGAGGCGTGTCTTTTGCAGGGCGCTCTCAATCACAAACCCCACGATGGCAAGATGGCTGCCCGAGACGGCGATGAGATGTGCGGTGCCCGTTACCGAAAACCAATCGCCCGCCGGCTGGGCGCGCAGCTCGGACGAGCGTCCACAGACAACGCCAGCAATGAGCGAGCGCGCTGGATCGGTCGCGGGCGCGATAACGGCAAGGAGCTCGTTTCGAAGCCAAGACAACGGGCCTGGAGGGCCCTCGTCGATCGATACCAACCGGACGACTTTAACCTTTCGAAGCTCGCCCCGAAGCACGCGTGAGCGCCCATACGCATCATTCTCAAAGCGCGAAATTCGACCGATAGCACGTACATGCGAACCGGCGCCAAGCTCACGATCACACGACAGCCGTACCTGACCCAAACGCTTTTCGCCCGCATACGCATCACAGGTATAGGAGTACGCACCGTCATTGATGGACGGGTCGCAACACACAACAAACTCGAGACTGCTCGCAGCCCGATTATCCAACGCCCTCGAAGCGCGCAGCGCCCCTATCGCCCAACCCGCGGACACTACCGCTCCCGCCACGAGGCCGAGGGCCGCGGCATACAGCCATCGCCTCCACCGCACAAGGCGCATGCAGGACCGAGCCAATACAATGCACCCTGCTGCCGCAACGGGAATGGCCATAAGCAATGTGACGGGCGCCGCCCGCTCTCCCAGCAGCGCATCGGCCGCCATGTTAAGCACTAACCCACAGCTCGCACACAAGCCGGCACAAAGGGCTATCGTCCACGGCATCAATGGGCGCGGTGGCATCACATGCTCGCGCTCGGTCGCACTCATACGCAGATGCAATCTTTAATTTTGGCGAGTTTCTTCTCACCGATCCCCGATACGCGCATAAGGTCATCGACCGAGGCAAAGGCCCCGTTTTGCGTCCGTTCGTCGATAATTGCCTGGGCCATAGAAGGCCCGATGCCCGAAAGCGTCTGCAGCTCCGCCGCACTTGCCGTATTGATATTCACAAGACCCGACGAAGACCCTGTACCAGGGGTCGTGGAAGCGCTGCTTTCGGCGCCGCCGACGGCCGCAGCCGTTTGTTGCTCCCCTACCGTCGGCACATAGATCTTTTGACCATCGGTGATCTTGGACGCACGGTTAAGACCCGTCACATCCGCCTCGGCCGTAAGCCCTCCGGCGGCATCAATCGCCTGGGACACCCGTGCTCCATCTTTAAGCCGGTACACGCCAGGCTTCACAACGGCGCCATCAAGATCGACGTACACCTCGGCAGCAGAGGAGCTCTTGGCAGACGGCTCATCGGCATCGTCAGGAGAGGCATCCCCGGCCCCGCGCACATCCGAGGCGCTCGCCTCATCACTACGCTCAAACGATACGTCGCTGGAGTGACCACCAAAACCTGCCATCGCCAAGCCGCTCGCGGCGGCAATGACAACCAGGATCGCCACGACCATCGCCTTATGGCCGAGCAGCTTTTCTGCCCAGCGGTCCATCAGTTTAACCCGTTCGTGTTGCTCGCGCTGCGCCATAGCAAACACCTCCCAACACCATCGTGTCAGGAAACGAACGCCGCAGCCTCCGCACGCCCACACCGGTTTTCGCGGTCAAACCAAAAGCTGACCAAAACCTTGCGGAAAAGTGTCCATTTATTCAGGCACACGTCGACAAATGAACCGTTTATCGCCTAATGCCCAGATAGAAAAAGACCGACGATGCAAAATCACCGCCGGTCTATACACAACATTATTCGTGATCTTGGTAAATCTCACGTGGAGCGAGCTCGGAATGTTTGCGTTTTAAGGTCTTAGGGGCCTTATACGTGTTGCTCTCGAAGTCGATATACTCGGTCTGCTTGAGCAAGCGCTCAATCATCTCCTCGTGATCGAACAGCTCCCACGCCTCATGCACGGCATCGAGTTTGGCGTGCGTCTCGGGGCGGCGCGGCATAAAGAGCGTGCAGCAATCGGGAGCAGCTTCGGTCGAGATATCGAAGGTACCGATTTCCTCGGCACGCGCGATGATCTCCTGCTTGTCCGAACCAATCAGCGGGCGGAACACGGGGATCTTGACGGCCTCGTTGACGGCCATGATGTTCTCGAGCGTCTGGGAAGCAACCTGACCGAGCGATTCACCGGTCACAATAGCCTTGGCGCCCTCGATATGCGCAATGCGCTCGGCAACCGAATACATAATGCGACGGTACATGATCACGCGCAGGTTGCTGGGGCAGGTCACCGAGATCTCACGCTGACAATCGCCAAACGGCACCACGTACAGGCGGCCGATCTGGACACCCGGCTCAAGCGCACGGATGATGTCCTGCACCAAATACTCGCTCGTATCAGGCGTCTGCGGACGACCGGAGAAATGTACCGGCACGCACACCGCGCCGCGACGCGCGAGCATCCAGGTCGCCACTGGGGAATCGATACCCGAAGAAAGCAGCGTCACGACCTTGCCGGCAGACCCCACCGGCAGACCGCCCACGCCGCGCTCAGAGCGCGCATACACATAGACGCTACCCTGGACCACCAGTACGTGCACCATCGCGTCGGGATCGTGCATCTGGACCTTTTTATCGGGAAACGCCTCGCACAACACCTCGCCAACCTGTCGATTGATATCAATCGAGGTGAGCTCGTAGTCGGTGTTAGAGCGCTTGGCATGTACCTTAAACGACTCGAAGGGACCAAATTCGCGCAGCGCCTTCACGGCGGCAGCGCAGTATTCCTGCGGGTCGCGGTTGGTGTGGTACGCCAGGGACACACGGGCAACGCCGGGGACGGTGCGGATGACGCGCGCCGCCTCGTCGGCCTGATGCTCGTTAAAGGTCACGAGGATATAACCGGAAATTCGAGACACGGCATTCACGGAAAAGGCGGCCAAGGCCGCCTTGATGTTATCCATGAGGATATGCTCAAAATGTGCGCGGTTCTTGCCCTTCAGTCCAACCTCGTGATAGTGGACCAGGCAGACGCGGGCTGCCATTTAGGCTTCAGCAACCTTGTGGCCGAGCGCCTTCTCGTAACGGGCCTCGTCGTAGGAGATGTCGCCGTCGACAATCTCGTCCATAGCCATCGAGATGGTATCGGCGCCGGAAAGCGCAATGGTGATATCGTCGACATCCTGGACGGCAAGCACGCGGTTGTGCTGGCCACGCAGCATGCTGTTAATGTCGCAGGCGCGCTTGGAGGCAAGCGAGGCGAGCAGGAAGCGGTTGTGATCGGTCTTCTCCAGAAGATCGTCAATGCAAGGCTTTACAACGGACACGGACCTCAGATCCTTTCATGCATATCGAGAACGCGAACGAGCTCATCGGTCGCGCGGTCGAGATCGTCATTAACCACGACGTCGTCGTAGCGGTCGGCAAGGGCAAGCTCATCGGCGGCGTTTGCCATACGCAGCTCAATCGTCTCGGGCGTCTCGGTACCGCGACCGACTAGACGCTCGCGGAGTACCTCAAGCGAAGGCGGCTTGATAAAGATCAGCACGGCCTCGGGGAAACGCTCCTTCACCTGCAGGGCGCCCTGGACATCGATCTCCAAAATAAGAGACGCGCCCGAGGCGAGCTTGGATGTGACCTCGCTCACCAATGTGCCGTAGCAGTTACCGTGGACCTCGGCCCACTCAACAAACTCACCGTTTGCCACGCGGCGGTCGAACTCCTCGCGCGTCAGAAAAAAGTAGTTGACGCCGTCGACCTCACCTTTGCGTGGTGCTCGCGTGGTAGCCGAAACCGTCAGGCCCAGGTTCGAGCGGCGCTCGCGCACACGAGTGACGAGCGTACCCTTGCCTGCGCCTGACGGTCCAGAAATCACAAAGAGCTTGGAATCCTGAGCGCTCACTTATTTGGTCAGCTGCTCGAGGAGCTGCTCGCGCTGACGGACGCCGAGGCCCTGGACGCGACGGGTAGCGGAGATACCGAGCTCCTCCATGATCTTGGCGGCCTTGGCCTTGCCATAACCGGGGAGAGACTCGATGAGGGTGGAAACCTTCATGCGGGAAGCGATGGGGTCATCGGAGTTGAGCACGGACTCGAGGGACTTCTCGCCCTTCTTGATCTGCTCGCGAAGCTCAGCGCGGGCGTGACGTGCGGCGGCAGCCTTCTCAAGAGCCTGCTTGCGCTGCTCGTCGGTAAGCTGAGGGAGTGCCATTCGAACCTCCAAATAGTTGGGTTATATCTGATGCAATAATTGGCATTTTAGCACGTCAAACGCACTAAATGCCCAATCGACGGCACCATAGGTTAGACGATACCTGCGAAAAGTGCAATATACGCAGGTCAAAGTTGAGCCCCTGACCTGCGATTCCACACAAAGGATGGGAAAGTTTTCGCAGGCACAGGGGCTAATTTGTGCTAATGAGACCCAAAAGTGGTGACTTGAGGGAATCTTTTAGGCGACGTTTTCGACCAGCTCGGCAACGATAGCGTCAAATGCGGCAACCGGGTCGTCGGCACCGGTGATGGGTCGGCCCACCACGATGTGGCTCGCACCGCGCTCGATAGCCTGGGAAGGCGTCGCCACGCGGGATTGATCGCCCAGGGCGGCACCCACCGGACGCACGCCCGGAGTCACAATGAAAGCATCGGGGCCCAGCAGCTCGCGCATGTCATGGGCCTCCATCGGCGAGCACACGATGCCGTCGATGCCGTTAGCCTGAGCAAGCTTTGCCAGGCGGGCGGCCTCCTCGGCCACGGGCGACTCGACACCGATCTCGGTCAGCGCATCCTGGTTCATGCTCGTGAGCACGGTAATGGCAACGAGCTTGGCACGATCCTCGCGAGCCTCCTCGGCACCCTCGCGGCAGGCAGCGAGCATAGCGCCCGAGCCCAGACCGTGGACCGAAAGCAGGTCGGCACCGGCGAGCGAGGCCGAACGGGCAGCACCGCGCACCTGATGCGGAATGTCATGGAACTTGAGGTCGAGGAAGACCTTAAAGCCCAGGTCCTTGAACGTCTTGACGATCTCAGGGCCCTCAGCGTAATAGAGCGTCATGCCGACCTTGAGCCAAGCGGCATGACCAGAAAGCTCGTGGGCGAGCTCGAGCGCGCGCTCACGGTCGCAGTCGAGGGCGACGATAACGCGGTCGCGGGCATCAGTCTCTAGCATTCGAAAGCACCTACCAGCTCGTTGATGTCCTTCACGCCCTGGGACTCCGCCCAGGCCTCGAGCTCGTGCGCGATCTTAATCGATGCGCACGGATCGACGAAGTTGGCCATGCCGACCGACACGCAGGTGGCACCGGCCAGGATAAACTCGGCCGCATCTTCGCCAGTCATGACGCCGCCGACGCCATTGATGGGGATATCGACGGCCTGGGCGACCTCCCAGACCATGCGCACGGCGATGTGGTGGCACAGCGGGCCCGAAAGGCCGCCCTTGGGCTTGGCCACGCGGGACTTGCGAGTGTGCACGTCGATGGCCATGCCCTGGATGGAGTTGATGACCGAAAGGCCGTCGGCGCCGGCGGCCTCGAGAGCCTTGCCAATCTCGGCGACGTTGACCGGAGCCATCTTTACGAACAGCGGCTTATCGGTCACCCTGCGGCAAGCAGCCATAACGGCAGAGGCACCCTCGGGCGTGGATCCCATGGCGGCACCGCCAGCAGCGATATTGGGGCAGCTCACGTTGATCTCGTAGCCGGCAGCCCAGGGGCACAGCTCGACATACATCTCGAGCGCGCGGACAAACTCGTCAACGGAGTGGCCGGCGACCTGACAGATGACCTGGCAACCGTCCTTGGAAAGCTGTTCGAGCCACGGGCCGGACTCACGGGCAAAGGCGGCCACACCGGGGTTCTGAAGGCCCACGGAGTTGATCATGCCGCCCGGGATCTCGGCCATGCGAGGCGCGGGGTTGCCGGGCCAGGGCTCGGCAGCACAACCCTTGGTGGTGATGGCACCCAGCTGGGAAACATCAAAGAAGTTCTGGAACTGCCAACCGTAGCCAAAGGTACCGGCTGCGGTGTTGATGGGGTTTTGCATCTTGACGCCGCCGAAATCGACGGCCATGTTCACGGTACCCACTAGAAGACCACCACCTTGGAAGCATCGAACACGGGGCCGCACATGCAGGCGCCCTTCATACCGTCGACCGTCTCGACATTGCAGGTGTTGCAGGCGCCAAAGCCACAGCTCATCATGCGCTCGAGCGACACCTCACAGTACGCACCGGCCTCGGCGGCAGCGGCGGCGACCTTCTTCATCATGACGGCGGGGCCGCAACTGGCGACGTAGTCGTAGCCGCCCTCGCCAAGCAGCTCGGCGGCAGGATCGGTGCAAAAACCGTGCGTGCCAAGCGAACCGTCGTCGGTGCACACGTTGACCGTGGCTCCCAGAGCGCGGAACTCATCGATGCCCACGGCCTTGGAAGCGGTGCCAAAGCCCAGGCACACATCCACGTCAACACCCTGCTCGGCAAGCATACCGGCCAGGCACAGCACAGGAGGAACGCCGATGCCACCGGCGACGAGCAGGGCCTTCCTGGTGCCCTCGGGTACCATCCAGCCACGGCCACCGGGGCCCAGCAGGTTAGAGGTGGAGCCAGGGCCCATCTGGGACAAACGACGGGTATCGTCGCCCACGACGGCGTACCACAGCTCGACGGTGCCGGCCTCGGCGTCGGCGCGGTAGTAGCTCAGGGGCACGCGAAGCAGCGAGGACGCATCGCCGGGTACGGCGATGTTCACAAACTGACCGGGCTTGAGCGCACTTGCAAGCTTGGGGGCCGAGATGACGAGCGAGAAGATGCCGTCGGCAATCTCCCGGTTCGAGACGACCTCGAAGTCGTGCATGCGTGCAGTGGAAGGTGTGGGCATAGACGCTCCAATCCCCCATGCGGTTGCATGGTCCAAACGAACAGAAAGCGCGGCACCGCAAGGGCACCGCGCACAAAAGCGATAAGGCTATGCTAGCAGATGCAGCCGTCGGCGAGCGTCTGCTTACCGCCGACAAACACATCGGTGGCACGACCGGTGAGCGTGCGGCCGGCGAAACCGGAGTTCTCAGCACGCGACTCGTAGCCGTCCTCGCCGACCGTCCAGGTTGCGGCGGGGTCGAACACGGTCAGGTCGGCAACGGAGCCCGTCTTGACCTGAACCTGATCAAGGCCCAGGATCTCACGCGGCTTGATGGCCATGAGCTCGACCATGCGGGCCATGCTCATCTTGCCCGTGTTGACCAGCTCGGTGAGCACGAGCGACAGCGAGGTCTCGAGGCCGATCATGCCAAAGGGCGCAAGCTCGAACTCTCGGGCCTTCTCCCACGGGGTGTGGGGAGCGTGATCAGTGACGATAACGTCGACGGTGCCGTCGATGACGCCCTGACGGATGGCCTCGGCATCCTCCTCGGTGCGCAGCGGCGGGTTGACCTTGAGCGAGGTGTTGTAGGTCTCGTCCAGGTCGTTCTCGGTCAGGAACATGTGGTGCGGGGTGGCCTCGCAGGTAACCTGAACGCCAGCGGCCTTACCGGCACGCACGATCTCCAGGCCATGGGCGGTGGAGATGTGCTGGATGTGCAGCTTGGCACCGGTCAGCTTGGCGATCTCGATGTCGCGGGCGATCTGGAGCTCCTCGCCGGCAGCCGGCCAGCCCTCGAGAGCCAGACGGGTCGAGACCTTGCCCTCGTTGATCTGGCCGTGACCGACCAGGTCCTCGTCCTGGCAGTGGCTCATAAAGACCTTGCCGAACATCTTGCCGTAGTCCATGCAGCGACGGAGCATGCCCGCGCCCTGCACGCCGCGACCGTCGTCGGTGAAGGCGACGGCGCCGTGGGCGACCATATCGCCCATCTCGGACATGGCCTCGCCCTTAAGACCGCGGGTCATGGCGCCGGACGGGTAGACGCGGCAGTGACCGACCTCGGCAGCGCGGGACTTGACGAACTCCACGACGGTACCGTTATCGGTGACGGGATCGGTGTTGGGCATGGCGCACACGCCGGTGAAGCCGCCCTTGGCAGCTGCGCGGGTGCCGCTCTCGATGTCCTCTTTGACCTCGTAGCCGGGCTCGCGAAGGTGAACGTGCATATCCACCAGGCCGGGGACGAGGTACTTGCCGGAAAGGTCGCGGACCTCGGCTCCCTCGACGGCGAGATTCTCGCCGACCTCGGCGATCTTATCGCCGTCAATCAGGACGTCAACGACACCGTCAAGCTCGACGGACGGGTCGACGACGTGGGCATTCTTAAGAAGCAAGGCCATTATCGGCACCTCCAAGCAGCAGATACAGGATAGCCATACGCACGCAGATACCGGCGTAGACCTGCTCCAGGATGACGGAGCGTTGCGGGTGGTCGGCCATATAGGAGTCGAACTCGACGCCGCGGTTGATGGGGCCCGGGTGGCAGATGATCGCATCGGGCTTCATGAGCTTCTCACGGTCCTTGGTCAGGCCGAAGAGCTTGTGGTACTCGCGAATGGTCGGGAACGGGGCACCCTCGAGGCGCTCCTGCTGCACGCGCAGCATATAAACGACGTCCAGCTCGGGCAGGACGGAATCGAGGTCGCTCGTCACGTGGTCGCAGCCCAGGACCTCGGGCGCCGGCGGCAGCAGCGTGCCGGGGGCGACGGCGTAGGTCTCGCAGCCCATGATCTTAAGGGCGGGGATCAGCGAGCCGCAAACGCGGGAGTGTGCGATATCGCCGACGACGGCGACCTTCAGACCGTGGAAGTCACCCTTGTGCTCCCAGATGGTGTACAGGTCGAGCAGGGCCTGCGTGGGATGGTTGTGCTTGCCGTCGCCGGCGCAGATGACGCTCGCGGGCGAGTTCTGCGTGACGATGTAGGGAGCGCCGGCGTGCTTGTCGCGCACGACGATGCAGTCGATCTTATAGGCGTTGAGGGTCTCGACGGTGTCAACGAGGCTCTCGCCCTTGACCGTGGAGGTCGAGGAGCCGCCAAAATTAAGGCTGTCGGCCGAAAGACGCTTCTCGGCGAGCTCGAAGGAGCTGCGGGTGCGCGTCGAGGGCTCGTTGAACATATTGACGATGGTCTTGCCCTTGAGCGTGGGGACCTTCTTGATCGCACGCTCGTTGACCTCGGAGAACGCCTTGGCGGTCTCGAGGATGAGCTTGATGTCCTCTTCGGAGTACTCGGTAATGTCGATCAGGTGCTTATGGTTGAACGCCACGGTACTACTCACCTCCCAGCGGCGCGGAGCCCACGTGGGAACCCGGCGCGACGTCGTTAATCTCGACGGCGGTGTGGCCGTCGACTTCCTTCATATATAGGTGCACGTTCTCCTCATGCGACGAGGGAACGTTCTTGCCGACAAAGTCCGGCGAGATGGGGAGCTCGCGGTGGCCGCGGTCAACGAGGACTGCCAGCTCAATGCGGCTCGGACGGCCCAGGTCCATGACGGCGTCGAGAGCGGCGCGAATGGTACGGCCCGTATACAGGATGTCGTCCACCAGTACGACGCGCTTGCCGTCGACACTGAAGGGAATGTTGGTGGCGTGGATCGCGGGAGCGAAATTGGTAGCGTAGTCATCGCGGTAGAAGCTGATGTCGAGACTGCCGAGCGGAACGTCGACGCCCTCGATCTCCTTGATCTCCTCGGCGAGCTTCTTTGCCAGAAGGTCGCCGCGCGTGACGATGCCGACCAGAGCGAGGTCTTCACAGCCCTCGTTGCGCTCGAGAATCTCGTGCGCGATGCGGGTCATCGCTCGATTGACGGCGGTCTCGTCCATAATGACCGCCTTGGGGGAAGTCGTGCCCATCGATCTCCTTCCTCACATGTCTTGACTGCTGACACAGTCAAAAAAATAGATGCCCGACCGCTCAAAGCGGAACCAGACACCCACAGGAAGGGCTGCTCTTTGGCAGCTATGTAATTCCATGTGGGTATCTCGTACCCCTTTAATGGTCAAGGGATAGTGTAGCCAACCTCAAGCTGAATTGCGAGCATAAATACAGAGCATTCGGTAAACGGAGCCCAATGCTCAATAAACCTATATATATTTGTGGGACGAGCTTGAAAACGCACGCACGAGCTGGCATAATCCCCTCTGCTGCACGCAAATCGGATCTACGTCCAGGGCCGTGGCGTGGGCACTATCGCCAAAAGAGAAATATCTCTGTGTAGATTACGCACAGGGAACTGCTTCTGTGCTATAGTTCAGGCTTGTTTGTTAACGCGACATGTTCGTTTGTCGCCCAAGGAGGGTCAGTTATGTCCAAAGTTTGCGAAGTTTGCGGTAAGCACCCCGTTGCCGGTCGCTCCATCAGCCACTCTCACCGCGTCACCAACCGTAAGTTCCGCCCCAACATCCAGCGCGTCTACGTCGTCGTCGATGGTCACCGTCGCAAGATGAACGTTTGCTCCACCTGCCTCAAGTCCGGCAAGGTTGCGCGCTCCTAAATAAGGTCTTACCAACAAGTACCTCGGACTCTCCGGGTCAAAGACCTCGCGTTCACATAGAACTTACCAAAGGCGCTCTCCCCTACGGAGGGCGCCTTTTTGCACTCATTGGGGACAGGCTTACATGAGCGAAAACACCCGTGTAAGCCTGTCCCCAATGAGTGGGGCGATGCTATAGGAAAATTTAGTTAAAACGCTTCAGTATATTGAAGCGTTTTAGTGTGCCTTTTACAGGAATCTGACCGCTCGCCGAATAATTTCTTGCTATCATGCAAGACGTAGGGTAAATCTCCGATCGCAAGGAGACACAAATGGTGAAAAAGTCACCGGAAAACACTACTCCCGCAATTGTGGACAACGTAGAGGCGCTTGAGGCTAAGCTCGCTCAGATGCGAGAGGCCCAGGCGCTTTTTGCTACGTACACGCAGGAGCAGGTCGACAAGATCTTCTATGAGGCCGCCATGGCTGCCAACAAGGCTCGTATCCCGTTGGCGAAGATGGCCATCGAGGAGACCGGCCGCGGCGTTCTTGAGGACAAGGTCATCAAGAACCACTACGCCGCAGAGTACATCTACAACGCTTACAAGAACACCAAGACCTGTGGTGTCCTGGAGCGCGACGAGGCTTACGGCATCACCAAGATCGCCGAGCCCATCGGCATCGTGGGCGCCGTCATCCCGACGACCAACCCCACTTCTACCGCGATCTTCAAGACGCTGATCAGCCTGAAGACCCGCAACGCCATCATCATCTCCCCGCACCCGGCTGCCGCCAAGTGCACCATCGCCGCCGCCAAGCTCGTGCTTGATGCCGCCGTCAAGGCCGGTGCCCCCGAGGGCATCATCGGCTGGGTTGATGTCCCCTCCATCGAGCTGACCAACATGGTCATGCGCGACGTCGACATCATCCTCGCCACCGGTGGCCCGGGCATGGTCAAGGCCGCTTACTCCTCGGGCAAGCCCGCCCTGGGCGTTGGCGCCGGTAACACCCCGGTCGTCATCGACGACACCGCCGACGTGCTGCTCGCCGTCAACTCCATCATCCACTCCAAGACCTTCGACAACGGCATGATCTGCGCTTCCGAGCAGTCCGTGACCGTCATCGACACCATCTATGACCAGGTCAAGGCCGAGTTCCAGAAGCGCGGCTGCTACTTCGTCAAGCAGGGTGCCGAGATGGAGGCCCTGCGTGCCGCCATGTTCAAGAACGGCGCTCTCGACCACCGCATCCCCGGCATGGCTGCCGCCAAGATCGCCGAGCTCGCCGGCATCGAGGTTCCCGCCAAGACCAAGATCCTGATCGCCGAGGTCACCTCCACCGACCCCGCCAAGGAGGAGTTCTCCCACGAGAAGCTCTCCCCGGTCCTGGCCATGTACCACGCCAAGGACTTCCAGGAGGCCGTCGACAAGGCCGAGCACCTGGTGCTCGCCGGTGGCCCGGGCCACACCGCCTCTCTGTACGTGCACCCCGCCCAGGCCGAGAAGATCAGCCTGTTCGAGCACGTCATGAAGGCCTGCCGTATCGTCATCAACACCCCGTCCTCGCACGGCGGCATCGGTGACCTGTACAACTTTGGCATGAAGCCGTCTCTGACCCTGGGCTGCGGCTCCTGGGGCGGCAACTCCGTCTCCGAGAACGTTGGGGTGAAGCACTTGATCAACGTTAAGACTGTGGCCGAGCGCCGTGAGAACATGCTGTGGTTCCGCGCTCCCGAGAAGGTCTACTTCAAGAAGGGTTCCACGCCCGTCGCCCTCGACGAGCTCGGTACCGTCATGGGCAAGAAGCGCGCCTTCATCGTCACCGACCAGTTCCTCTTCAAGAATGGCAACACCCGCGCCATCGAGGCCAAGCTCGACGAGATGGGCATCGCCCACGACTGCTTCTACGACGTCGAGCCCGATCCGTCGCTGCAGTGCGCACGTCGCGGCGCCAAGCAGATGGCTCTCTTTGAGCCGGACGTCATCATCGCCGTCGGCGGTGGCTCCGCTATGGACGCCGGCAAGATCATGTGGATGATGTACGAGCACCCCGAGTGCAAGTTTGAGGACATGGCCATGGACTTCATGGACATCCGCAAGCGTATCTTCACCTTCCCCGAGATGGGCAAGAAGGCCTACTTCGTCGCCGTCCCGACCTCTTCGGGTACCGGCTCCGAGTGCACGCCGTTCGCCATCATTACCGACAAGGAGACCGGCATCAAGTGGCCGCTCGCCGACTACGCGCTGCTCCCCAACATGGCTATCGTCGACGCCGACAACTGCATGACCGCCCCGCGCGGCCTGACCGCTGCCTCCGGCATCGATGTCATGACCCACGCCATCGAGTCCTACGTCTCCATCATGGCTTCCGACTACACTAAGGGCCTCTCCGAGCGCGCTGCTAAGCTCGTCTTCGAGAACCTGCCCTCCAGCTTCACGAACGGTGCCAAGGACCCGCATGCCCGCGAGGAGATGCACAACGCCTCCTGCATGGCCGGTATGGCCTTCGCCAACGCCTTCCTGGGCCTCAACCACTCCATGGCCCACAAGCTCGGCGCTTTCCATCACCTGCCCCACGGCCTCGCAAACGCCGTCATCCTGACCCGCGTTATGCGCTACAACGCCGCCGAGGCTCCCGTCAAGATGGGTACCTTCTCCCAGTATCCTTACCCCAACGCGCTGCACAACTACGCCGAGATGGCCAAGTACTGCGGCATCGAGGGCAAGGACGACAAGGAGGTCTTCGAGAACTTCATCACGAAGCTCGAGGAGCTCAAGGACTTCATCGGTGTCAAGAAGACCATCGCCGACTACGGTGTTGACGAGCAGTACTTCCTCGACACCCTCGACGAGATGACCGAGCAGGCATTCAACGACCAGTGCACCGGCGCTAACCCGCGCTACCCGCTCATGAGCGAGATCAAGGAGCTCTACCTGGACGCCTACTACGGCCGCGAGCCCCAGGACTACGCCGTCTGCTAGTTTTTAGCACGGTTATTTGCGGCGGGGGTGCACGGGTGTACGCACGCCCCCGCCGTTGCTTCTATCGCATCGTTGAAAGGATGCAATCATGCTGCTCCCCGATTCCAAGACCGAGCTCGTCCGTCGCGGCAACAAGGTCGTTTACGACCTGGGTGACAAGATCGTCAAGGTCTTTAACGAGACCAAGCCCGTCTCCGACGTGTTCAACGAGGCTTTGAATCTTGCCCGCATCAATGAGTGCGGCATCCGCAGCCCCAAGGCTCTCGAGGTTTCCCAGCTCGAGAACGCCAACGGCTGGGCTCTCGTGACCGAGAAGGTTCCGGGCACCACCCTTGCCGAGAAGATGACTGCCGAGCCCCAGCGCTTTGGTGAGTACCTCGAGATGTTCGTCGACCTCCAGATCGAGATCCACGGCTACACCTCCCCGCTGCTCAACCGTCAGCGCGATAAGTTCGCCCGCATGATCGACAGCCTCGATCAGCTCAATGCCACCACGCGCTACAACCTTCAGGAGCGTCTGGACGGCATGACCAAGGAGTTCAAGGTCTGCCACGGCGACTTCAACCCCTCCAACGTCATCGTCGGAGACGACGGCCAGCTGTACGTCTGCGACTGGGCACATGCCACCCAGGGCTCCCCTGCTGCCGACGTTGCCACCACCTACCTGCTCTTTGCCCTCAACAGCAAGGACCAGGCTGAGGCCTACCTGGAGCTCTACTGCGACCGCGCCGACATGCCCATGCAGGTCGTGCGTCAGTGGACGAGCATCGTCGCCGCTTCCGAGCTCGCTCGTAAGCGCAACGTGAACGATGAGTTCCTGAAGAACTGGATCGACGTCGTCGATTATCAGTAGTATCTGAGCGATTTATTTCGCATCGGAGGCACAAAGGAAAACCCCGCAGCTCATTTGGGCTGTGGGGTTTTCCTTTACCCGTCGAGCTTATTCACGCAACAAAAAAGACTGCTCCGCATCTCATCCTAAGAGAGATGCGGAGCAGGCCTGCAATTATATCTACTAGCAGAAATGTCGATTAACGGCGTGCTGCCTTCACAAGCTCGGCAACCTTGGCGACGACCTCATCGATCGCCACGTCCTCGCGCTCGCCCGTAGCACGGTCCTTGAGCTCAACGGTGCCATTCTTAAGACCGCGCTTGCCCAGAATCACCTGATACGGGAAGCCCATAAGGTCGTTGTCGGCAAACTTAAAGCCAGGACGCTCGTCACGGTCATCGACGACAACCTCGATACCCTCGGCGCACAGAGCCTCAACGATTTGGTCGCAAACGGTAGCGCACTCTTCCTTCTTGGGGTCGAGCGGAATCACCGCGACCTCGTACGGGGCAACGGAGACCGGCCAGACGATACCGTGCTCGTCGTTGTGCTGCTCCACGACGGCAGCAAGCGAACGGGACACACCAACGCCGTAGCAGCCCATGATGAGCGGCTTCTCCTTGCCATCCTCGTCCATAAAGGTGGCGCCCATGGCCTCGGAATACTTAGTCCCCAGCTGGAAGACCTGAGAGACCTCGATACCGCGGGCAGCGGAAAGCGGCTTGCCACAGTGTGGGCAGGGGTCGCCGGCAACGACAGTGACAAGGTCGGCCCACTCGTCGACGGAAAAATCGCGCTCGGGGCAGGCACCGGTAAAGTGATAGTCGACCTCGTTGGCACCGCAGGCCCACTGCTTGGACTCGCGCAGACTCTCGTCGCAGACCAGACGGATGCCCTCGGGCAGGTTAACCGGTCCGATAAAGCCCTTGTGCAGACCGTAGGCCTGGAGCTCCTCATCGGTCATCATGCGATAGCCCTTGCCAAAGACGTGCTCGGCCTTGCAGTCGTTGAGCTCGTGATCGCCCGGAACGATGGCCACAACCGGCTTACCCTCGGCGTCGATGAGAGCCAGGGACTTGCGCGTGCCGTTCTCGGGGAACCCAAAGAACTTGGCAACGGCCTCGATGGTGCCCATGCCCGGAGTCTCGACCTTGGTGAGCGTGCCGTCGCCGGGGCCCTCGGTCACAACGACCTTGGTGCTTGCAGCCTCGTCATCGGCAGCAAAGCCGCAATCGTCGCAGTAGACCAGCGAAGCCTCGCCGGCCTCTGCCAGCGCCATGTACTCGACGGAGGTGTCACCGCCAATCTCGCCGGAATCGGCAACGACGGGCAGGGCCTTGATGCAGCAGCGCTCGCAGATATTGGCGTATGCCCGCTTCATCTTGTCGTACTCCTCCTGCAGGCTCTCCTGCGTGGCGGAGAAGCTGTAGGCGTCCTTCATGATGAACTCGCGACCGCGCATCAGACCAAAGCGGGGACGGAACTCATCGCGGAACTTATCCTGAATGTGATAGAGATTCACCGGCAGCTGCTTGTAGGAACGCAGCTCGTTGCGCACCAGGGCAGTCACGGTCTCCTCGTGCGTGGGACCGAGCACGAACTCGCGTCCGTGGCGGTCATCAAAGCGCACGAGCTCCTTGCCATAGGCATCGATACGGCCGGACTCGCGCCACAGCTCGGCATCGACCATGATGGGCATCATGAGCTCCTGGGCGCCGGCAGCGTCCATCTCGTCGCGCACGATGTTCTCGATCTTGCGAATCGAGCGCCAAGCAAGCGGCAGATAGGAATAGAGACCGGCGGCCTCCTTGCGAATCATGCCGGCACGAAGCAGCAGGCGATGGCTCGCAAGCTCGGCGTCGGCCGGATCCTCTTTGAGCGTCGGAGCATAAAGCTTAGACATATACATTGCTCGAGTCATTTATTTCTCCTCAATAAGCTTGTCGACCTCGGCCATTAGCGCGTCGACAATTTGGTCCTCAGCTACTTTACCAATGATCTGGCCGTGCGAAAAGAGCAGGCCCTGACCTCGTCCGCAGGCAACACCCAAGTCGGCGTCAGAGGCCTCGCCGGGGCCATTGACTGCACAGCCCATCACGGCAATCGAAAGCGGCGCGGAGTAGTTCTTAAGCCGCTCGGTGACCTCCTCGGCGATAGGAATGAGGTTAACCTGGCAGCGAGCGCACGTGGGGCACGAGACGATCTCGGGACCACGGCGGCGAAGGCCGAGCGACTGCAGAATACCCCAGGCGACCGGCGGTTCCTCGACCGGATCGGCCGTGAGCGAGACGCGCATGGTGTCGCCAATGCCCTCGGAAAGCAAAATTCCCAGGCCCACAGAGCTCTTAATGGTGCCCTGGAGCTTGGTTCCGGCCTCAGTCACGCCCAAATGAAGCGGAACATGGGGGATTTCGCGCGACAGGGCACGATAGGTGTCAAGCGTCGTGGACACGCTATGAGCTTTGGCGGAAAGCACGATATTGGTAAAGCCGCGATCCTCAAAATGTTTGACGAAACGCTCGCTCGACATCACAAGCTTTTCGGGCTGCGTAAGGTCATCGCGCTCGGCGATATCCTGCTCAAGCGAGCCGGCGTTCACGCCAATGCGAATCGCGCACCCAGCGGCGCCCGCGGCATCGATCACGGCATCGACCTTAGCCCAATCGCCAATGTTGCCGGGATTGATGCGGAGCTTAGCGGCACCGGCCTCCACGGCACCAATGGCGAGCTTATGGTTAAAGTGGATATCAGCAACGATCGGCACCGGAGACTCCGCACAAATCGTGCGAAAGCCCTCGAGCGCAGCCTCAGTGGGCACGCTCACGCGCACAACATCACAACCCGCCTGGGCAAGCGCACGCACTTGCGCAAGCGTTGCCTGGGCGTCGGCGGTATCGGTGCAGGTCATGGACTGAACCACCACCGGAGCGCCGCCACCGATCTGAACGCCGCCCACATGCACGGGGCGCGTCAGCTCACGCGGCAAAGGATGGGACAAAGACAATCCAAACACTCCCCTACAAAATAAATCGAAGGACGTCGGAACGAAGCATATAGACAAACAGCAGCGCAAAGAGCACGATGCCGACATAGCTGACGATCGTCTGCACCTTCAGCGGCAGCTCGCGACCGGCGACCTTTTGAATGATCTCGATAACCAGCTTTCCCCCGTCGAGCGGCGGAATAGGCAGCAGGTTCATAAAGCCCAGCGAAAACGAGATGAGCGCAGCAAACGTCAAGAATGTCGCGGGGCCGGCGGCAGCCGCCTGAGAAGACATGACGCTGATGCCCACAATCGAGGAGGACTGATCGAGTATCTCCATCGTATGCTGCGGCTGCAGCAGGCGCATCACGCCCTCAGCAGTCTGCTGAACATAGGAGAACGACAGCCGCGCCGACGTAATGGGGTCCAAATGGACCACTTGCGTGGAGGCATAAACGCCCAAACGCTCGTCCTCCTTGAGCGCGACCGAGGTCGTAAATTTCTTGCCGTCGTGCTGATACTCAATGGCGATATCGTCCTTGCCAGCGGCCGCTCCGATCGCATCGTACACGTCCATCCAGGAAGAGCACGACACGCCATCGACACTAAGAATCGTGTCGCCGGCCTCGATGCCCGCCTTGGCGGCTATCGAGCCTTCTTCGACCTGACCGATCACATTGCTATCGACCGGCACCGATACGCCGGCGATAGAGTAGATACTCATAAGCAGCAAAAAACCCGTCAGGATATTGACGAGAATGCCCGCGAGCAGCATAAAGGCACGCTTGAGAAAACCCTGGCCCAGATAGGTATGCGAGCGCTCCTGCTCAAGAAACTCCGAAGCAGTGACCGGCAACTCCCACACGTCGCCCTCTGCAGTCGCATGCTCTCGATCGAATTTGCGGCCGTCAAAGGTGGTATATCCTGCAGCATCGCGCGGCAGCGTCTGGTACCTAACCGGATAATAGCTGGGTGAAGGCTTCTCCCTTTCCTCGTACCAAGGTGCAATGGAACCCCAGCCCAAAAGCAAGGCACAAGCCTCGAGAACATCCTCCTCGGGCAGCTCCAGCTCGACGGAAAGGTCTGCAACCGAAACGCGACCATGACGATAGATCGCCGCAAGCACACGGTCGGCGCACGAGACATCGGTCGGGTCCATACCGCAGATAGCGGCATAGCCACCCAGCAGCAGCGGCGTCACGCCAAACTTGGTACCGATGCGACGCGACGTACGATGAATGTCAAAGCGGCACGGTAGGCCCAAGAAAAACTCGGTGACACGCACGCCGCACGCACGGGCCGCTAAAAAGTGGCCGCCCTCGTGCAGAAACACGAGGACGGATAGCATCAAAAGACCCCAAAAGACCGAGGAGAGAACGCTCAGAACAGTATCCATAAAACGAAAAGCAATCCTTACGATTAAGAGCGGGTTGCAGCGAGCACCTCGGCGGCCTTGGCGCGAGCCCATGTATCGATATCGCGAAGCTGCTCAAACGATGCAACCGCCTGCGGATCGTGCGCATCCATGCAGGACTCAACGATGCGATCGATATCGGTAAAGCTGCAGCCATCGTGCAGGAAGGCATCGACGGCGACCTCGTTGGCGGCATTGAGCACGCACGGCATGGTGCCACCCGTCTTGCCGGCACGTTCGGCCAGTGCCAGACAGCGGAAGGTATCCATGTCGGCAGCATCAAACGTGAGCTGCCCCAGCTCGCGGAAATCGATACGAGGCGCCGGGGTATCCCAACGCTCGGGATACGAGAACGCGAACTGGATGGGAATACGCATGTCGGAAACACCGAGATGCGCCATCACGGAGCCGTCGGCGAACTCGACCATAGAGTGAATCTTGGACTGACGCTGCACGACCACGTTAATGAAATCGAGGTCGCAGTTAAACAGATGCATGGCCTCAATTCGCTCCAGGCCCTTGTTCATGAGAGTGGCGGAGTCGATGGTGATCTTGGCACCCATGGCCCACGTGGGATGTGCGAGGGCATCGGCACGCGTCACGCGATTGAGCTCGTCGCGCGTGCGGCCAAAGAACGGACCGCCCGAGCAGGTGAGCCAAATACAATGAGCCTCGCGTGGGTTCTCCCCCAGATAGCACTGGTAGATGGCGGAGTGCTCAGAGTCGACTGGAATAAGCTGGCCCGGTTGCGCCAACGGCATAAGCAAGTCGCCACCGACGACGAGGGACTCCTTGTTGGCAAGGGCAAGGCGCTTATTCGAGGTCAAGGCCGCATGGCTCGCCTCGAGACCGGCGGCGCCCACAATAGCAACGAGCACGCAGTCGACATCGTCGCGACGCGCGAGCTCGCAAACGGCCTGCGCGCCAACGCCGAGCTTCGTTCCCTCGGGCAACTCCTGCAGCACGGCGTCATCGCCATGAGCGACATCGGCCACGGCAACGGCCGGGACCGAAAACTCGCGGGCGGCGGCAACGAGCTCCGAGGTGCTGGAGTTAACGGACAGTGCCGTCACCTGCAGTCGATCGGCATGCTGACGGCATACATCGAGCGCCTGCGTGCCGATAGAGCCCGTACAGCCCAGAATGGCAACGCGAAGGCGTCCATCGGGGCCATACGTCGTCTGGAATGACATTACAGCACGCCTCCGATCATCAAAAGCAGCTGCGCGGTAATGCAGCCAAAGATAAGCGAGTCGCTACGGTCGAGCATGCCGCCATGGCCCGGAATCAGATTGCCGGAATCCTTGACGCCCACGCCACGCTTGATGCGTGACTCGATAAGGTCGCCGATAACGCCCAAGATGGACACGACCACGCCGCACAGCAGCGCATACGGCAAGCTCAGCTTATAGAAATGGGTCGCCCACAAAATAAGCCAGATGAGAACCGAGCCCAAGATGCCGCCGAAAAAGCCCTCCCAGCTCTTTTTGGGAGAAATCTTGGGAACCATCTTGTGCTTGCCGATACGGCTACCCACGATATAGGCGAACGAATCGGAGACCCAGAGAGACGCGCAAACACCCACCGAAAGCAGGGCGCCGGCAAAACCGGGCACGGCATCGCGCAGCAGCACGATGGCCGACAGCATAAAACCGGTGTAGATGGGGCCCATGAGCGTCACGGCTACATCGGATATACGGGTACGCGACGACCAGACGTACCAAATACCCACCGCAAGCATCAGTGCAAAAAGCAGGGCATTCAACAGCAGCGAGTCGCCCAGCGCCGAGAGCGGAAAGAGCACGGCGGCAGCGATACCCAGGCGCTCGTTGGCCACCTTGCCATCGAGCTTCGTCATGCGGAAAAACTCAAAGCAGCACAGGCCGCTCATGATGGAGACGAAGATGGCGGTGGGAACGATACCCAAAACCAGGCAGAGAATAAATACAACGGCGTAGACGATACCTGCAGCGGCACGGGTAATAAAGCCGGCCAGCCACGAAGTCGCAGCCGCGCCGCTTTTGGCGGCAGGCGCCTTGGGAGTTGACGCCTTGGAAGCAGACGCCTTGGGACGATCGGACACGATTAAGCCTCCTCGGTCTTGCTCAGTCCACCAAACCTACGGTCGCGGCCCTGAAAGGCCAAAATGGCGTTGACAAGACCCCAACGATCAAAGTCGGGCCAATAGGTATCGGTGACATAAAACTCGGAATAGGCAACCTGCCACAGCAGATAGTTCGAAAGGCGAAGCTCGCCGGAGGTGCGAATCACAAGCTCCGGATCGGGTAGCCCAGCGGTGTAGAGGTGCGAAGCAACCATATCATCGTCGATAGAGGCAGGATCGATCTTGCCGGCGGCGACATCGAGCGCAATCTGACGGACAGCACGGGTGATCTCGGCGCGGGCGCCGTAATTGACGGCAAGCGCCAGCGTCATGCCGGTGTGGTCGGCGCACTCGGCAAGACCGCGCTCAAAGACATCGCGGGTCTTCTTGGGCAGTGCGGAAATATCGCCCAAAAAGACAACGCGAACGTTTTCACGCTTAAGCAGCGGCAGCTCATCAATAAACGTCTTGGCAAACAAATGCATCAAAACGTTGACCTCGTGCTGCGGACGATTCCAGTTTTCGGTGGAAAACGCATAGGCCGAAAGGACGTCGACTCCCAAGCGCACACATGCGGTAATAATCTCGCGCAGGGAGACGATACCGACCTTGTGGCCCTCGGTGCGGGCAAGACCGCGCGCCGTGGCCCAGCGACCGTTACCGTCCATGATGCACGAAATATGATGCGGAATCTTATTGAGGTCAAGGTCGGAAAAACCGACGCCCGCAGGGGCGTCGGCAAAGTACTCGACCAGTTTGTTCTCGTCGTATTGCACCTTAGATCTCCATGACCTCGGCTTCTTTTTCCTTCAGAAGCTCCTCGACCTTGGCAACATACTCATCGGTATGCTTCTGGACCTTAGCCTGCTCGCGACGGACATCGTCCTCGGTGAGCTCTTCGTCGCGCTCGAGCTTGTTGTTAAAGTCACGACGGATGTTGCGAATGGAGACCTTGGCCTGCTCGGCATACTCGCGGCACTCCTTGACGAGCTCGCGACGACGCTCCTCAGTGGGAGCCGGGAACGGCAGCCGCACGACGGTACCGTCAGAGTTGGGAGTAATGCCCAGATCGGAAGCGCTGATAGCCTTCACGATGGCGTTGACGAGCGCCTTGTCCCAGGGCTCGATGAGCAGCATGTGAGCCTCGGGGGTCTTAACGGCGGCAACCTGGGTAACCGGCGTGGGGACACCGTAGTAATCGACCGAGATATCGGACAGAATGTTGGCGTTAGCGCGGCCGGTACGAACCTTGGAGAAGTTGTGCTTGAGGGACTCGAGCGACTTGTCCATGTGGGCGGTGATGTTCTCTGCCATGCTTAATCCTCCTGATAGACGAGCGTGCCGACGGGCTCACCCGAAAGCGCGCGCTTGACGGTGTCCTCACCATCGATGTTGAGGACCAAAATCGGCATACGGTTATCCTGGCACAATGCGGTAGCCGTGGAATCCATGACCTGCAGACCACGGACGAGAACCTCGTGATAGGTAATCTTGTCAAAGCGGACGGCATCGGCGCACTTGACGGGATCCTTGTCGTAGATACCGTCAACCTTGGTGGCTTTAATCAGGATCTCGGCACCGATCTCACAGGCACGAAGAGCCGCGGCGGTGTCGGTCGTAAAGTACGGATTGCCCGAACCGGCGGCAAAAATGACAACATTGCCCTTGGAAAGGTGGTTGATGGCGCGACGGCGAATATAAGGCTCGCAGATCTCGTTCATCTGGATAGCGCTCATCACGCGGCAGGGAACATCGTTGTGTTCGAAGGCATCCTGAAGGGCGAGCGCATTCATAACGGTTGCCAGCATGCCCATGTAGTCGGCCTGGGCGCGCTCCATGCCACCGGCAGCGCCGGCCATGCCGCGGAAAATGTTGCCGCCGCCGACAACAACGCCGACCTCGTGACCAACAGCGAGCAGCTCCTTGACCTGCTTGGCAAGATGGTCGGTAACCTTGGGATCGATGCCATATTGGCCATCGCCCATCAGTGCTTCTCCGGAAAGCTTCAGAAGCACGCGTTTATATCGGATGTCGGACAAAGCGATCCTCCTTTAATTAGACTCTCAATATGATAGCAAAGGCTCTGATAAGAGCCATGAAAAAGCAGGCTGTGAGTAAAACCCACAGCCTGCTCATTACCAGCTACAAGAGCTTATTTACTCGCCACGGACCAGACGGTCGAAGGCAACGACGGTAATGGTATCGCCGAGCTCCTTGGAGACCTGCTCAGCGTACTTCTTGATGGTGAGGGAGCTGTCCTTAATGAACTCCTGCTCGGTGAGCACGGACTGCTTGTAGAACTTCTCCAGACGGCCGACGGCCATCTTCTCCTGGATGGCCTCGGGCTTGCCGGACTCGGCGGCCTGAGCCATGTAGATCTGCTTCTCGTGCTCGACGGTCTCAGCCGGAACCTGATCGCGGGTAGCGCAGATCGGGGCGACGGCGGCAACCTGAAGGGCAACGTCGTGAGCGAAGGTCTTGAAGGAGTCAGCCTGAGCGGTCTCGGCCTTCTCGAAAGCGAACTCGACGAGGACGCCGATCTTACCACCCATGTGGATGTAAGAAGCGAGGGCGCCGTTCTCGGCCTTGCGAGCGGCGAAACGAGAGATCCTCATGTTCTCGCCCATGATGTGAATCATCTCGGTGAGCTCAGAGGAAACGGTCTCCTCGCCCATCGGCTTCTCGAGCAGAGCGTCGACGTCAGCAGGCTCGGTGGTCGCGACAACCTCAGCGACCTTGGAAGCAAAGCCGGTGAACTTGGCGTTGGAGCCGACGAAGTCGGTCTCGCAGGAGAGCTCGAGAAGAGCGCCGGTCTTGCCATCCTCGGAGACGAACGCGGCGACAGCGCCCTCGTTGGTCTCACGGCCAGCCTTCTTGGCAGCCTTGGCGAGGCCGTTCTTGCGCAGAACGTCAACAGCGGCGTCCATGTCGCCGTCAGCCTCGACGAGAGCCTTCTTGCACTCCATCATCGGGGAGTCGGTCATCTCGCGGAGCTGCTTGACCATAGCGGCAGTAATCTGGGCCATTGTGGTTCCTTTCAAAGAGATGAAAAAGACTTAAATAGGACTGATTTACTCGGCCTTGGGCTCAGCGGCCATCTCGGCCTCGGAGACCTGCTCCTTGCCGGAGCCAGCGAGGCAGGCGTCGGCCATGAGCTCGCACATAAGGGTGACAGCGGAGATGGCGTCATCGTTGCAGGGGATGCCGTACTCGACCTCGTCGGGATCGGAGTTGGTGTCGATCAGAGCGACGACGGGGATGTTCAGGCGCTGGGCCTCCTTGATGGCGTTCTCCTCGCGCTTGGTGTCGATGACGAAGAGAGCCTGGGGCAGACCCTTCATGTCGCGGGCGCCACCGAGGTTGGTCTGGAGCTTAGCGAGCTCCTTGCCGAGCACAGCCTGCTCCTTCTTGGGCAGCACTGCCATGCGGCCGTCCTCGACCATGGCCTCGAGCTCCTCCATGCGGTTGATGCGGGAGCGGATGGTGACGAAGTTGGTCAGCATACCGCCGAGCCAACGCTGGTTGATGTAAGGCATGTTGGCGCGCTCAGCGGCGTTCTTGACGGCCTCCTGAGCCTGCTTCTTGGTGCCGACGAACAGCACGTTGCCGCCCTTGGCGACGTTCTTAACGAAGGTGTAGGCCTGGTCGGCGTCAAGGATGGTCTGCTTGAGGTCGAGGATGTAGATACCGTTGCGCTCACCGAAGATGAACGGCTTCATCTTGGGGTTCCAGCGACGGGTCTGGTGACCGAAGTGGCAGCCGGCCTCGAGCAGGGTGCGGATATTAATCTTGGTAGCCATGTTAAACCTCCTGTGGTTTGCCTCCGCGCGGGGTCATCCTCCAAAACCAACCCGGACATGTGCTACCAAAGCCCGGGCACCACGGTATGAAGTAGCCGCGCGTGCGTGATAAAAACCTGTTGCCGTGAAGCAACCCGATGAATGATAGCAGGATTGCCTCTTCCTGCCAACCCGCAATCAAAACCACACACCTCGGTGCGGCGAGAAAGGCCCTTCTCCTACTCGCCGCGGGGGTGGGCCTGACTCACGGCGCGCTTGAGTCGGTCTGGCGTGAGATGCGTATAGATCTGCGTCGTGGACAAACTCGCGTGCCCTAGCAGCTCCTGAACCGAGCGCAGATCCGCGCCGCCCTCGAGCAGGTCGGTCGCAAAGGTGTGACGCATCGCATGCGGGGCGATGTCGGCAGGAATGCCGGCAAGTGCCGCAAGCATATGGAACCGCCTCCTGAGCATGGCGGCACTCATGCGGTTTCCGCGCGCCGAGATAAACAACGGATGAACGCCGTTCGCACCGTCGCTACGCTTTGCCCGTGCAAGGAACTGCGGCCTCCCTTCCTCAATATAGCGGCGGGTAGCCTCGAGAGCGCGCCGATACAGGGGCACGATACGCTCCTTGCTCCCCTTGCCCCAAAGTCGCAGCGTTCGCTCAGACCAACCAATGGACTCCACGTTGAGCGCCGCGAGCTCCGAGATTCGCGCACCGGAGGCATAGAGCAGCTCGAGCATCGCCGCATCACGCAGCCCCGCAGGCGTCGAGGTGTCGGGGGTCTTGAGCAACGACTCGACTTGCCGGGTCGTCAGCACACCGGGAAGATCGCGCGGCAGTTTGGGCGACGATATCGCTGAGACCGCATCGCCCTCAACGATTCCCTCGGCAGCCATCCACCGATAGAGCGAGCGAATGGCAGACAGGTGTGCCGCAAGGGTCCGAGCCGCCACCTGGCCACGCGACAGCTCGGCCAAATAGGAGCGAACGGTCCGTACGTCGGCAGCGCGAGCGTCGATGCTCTCGCGGTCGCACCACGCGGCGAAGCGCTCGAGCCGCGAGGCATAGGCGGTTACCGTATTGGGAGCGAGCCCTTCGACGCGTGCAATGTAGGCAATGAACGCGTCAACGGCATCGTACAGGTCAAAAGCTATGACCTCTCGCCTCCAAACAGATCGGAGCGCGTTTCCAGATAGGCATCAAGAGCCTTGAGGGCGCGATCAGCATAGGCCTGGTAACGATCGCGCTTGCTGCGACGCTTACCGTCCTCAAGCGGCGGCACGAGCCCAAAGTTGACGTGCATGGGCTGGTAGCCCACCGTAGCCGGATCGGTCGCATACCCCACAAGCGCGCCCAGGGCGCCCTCGCGCGGTAGCTCGACGCCCGCGGCACCGATAGCCTCGGCATAGGTGTTGAGCGCGGCGAGTAGACCCGTCGCAACGGCCTCCATGTACCCCTCAGTACCGGTAATCTGGCCGGCAAGACGCACGCTCGTGCCGGGCACGGCAAAGGTGCCATCGAGCACGTGCGGCGCATCAACAAAGGTGTTACGGTGCATGACGCCGTAACGGAAGAACTCGGCGTTCTCCAGTCCGGGAACCATATGGAAGACGCGCCTCTGTTCGCCGAAGGTCAGGTTGGTCTGGAAGCCAACTAGGTTATAGGCGGTCTTCTCCTTGTTCTCGGCGCGCAGCTGAATTGCCGCCCAGGGACGGCGACCGGTGCGCGGGTCGGTGAGCCCGACGGGCTTCATGGCACCAAAACGGATGGCATCCTTGCCCGTACGCGCAACCTCCTCGGCAGGCTGGCAGGCCTGGAATAGGTCCCCGCCCTCAAAATCCTTGAGCACCACGCGATCGGCCGTAGTGAGCGCCTCGATAAAGGCCTCGTACTCTTCCTTGTTGAGCGGGGCATTGAGATAGTCGCCACTCCCCTGTTCCTCGTAGCGCGACTGCGAGAACAACACGCCCATATCGAGCGTCGAGGCATCGACAATCGGGGCGGCCGCGTCAAAGAACGCCAGGGCGTCACCACCGACGAGCTTCATGACCTCCTCGCTCAATGCCGGCGAGCACAAGGGCCCTGCGGCAATGACCACGTGGCCCTCGGGGATCTGGGTGACCTCACCGTGGACAACCTCGATATTGGGGCGGGCGGCAACCTCGGCTTCGACAAGCTCGGAAAACTTGACGCGGTCGACCGCCAGGGCGCCGCCGGCAGGAACGGCCGCACGATGAGCGCAGTCGAGCAGCACAGAGCCCATGCGCTCGAGCTCGGCCTTCAGCAGACCGGCGGCAGAATCGGGACGGGTCGACTTAAACGAATTGGAGCAGACGAGCTCCGCCAAGTGATCGGTATGGTGGGCAGGAGAGCTCACCTGCGGGCGCATCTCGCACAGCTTTACGGCAAACCCGCGATCTGCCAGCTGAATCGCGCATTCCGATCCCGCCAGACCGCCACCGATAACCGTCACCTGATCAAACAGCATCTGCAAACACCTTTCTAATTGACACGTTTTCCATTGTGACCGAAGGGCGTCTGGGCGTGAAGGGCAAACTTGGAGGGCGCATACCTTCCATCCATCATGCGCTCGATGAGGCCCTCGAGTTCGAGCGAACCCAGAAGTTTGAGCACGCCGACGGCATCGAGCGAGACGAGTGCCGCGATGTCGTCGACCTTGAGCGGCGAGGCGATGAGCGCATGCATCACGGCCTGCTGCGTGGGGTCCAGATCTGCGATACCGGGTGCATCAGGACGCGAATAGCGCAGGGTACCGTATATGCGAGAGATAGCCACCTCGATGGACTCCTCGTCAATAATGCAGCAGGCCCCGTTGGCAATGAGGTAGTTGGTACCGCGCGACTCGGGTGACAAAATCGAACCCGGCACGGCAAGAAGCTCGCGCCCCAGGTCCATGGCGGCCTCCGCCGTCGAGAACGTGCCCGAAGGCATGCCAGCCTCCGACACGAAGAGCGCCTGCGAAAGCGCGGCAATCACCCGGTTACGCCGCGGGAAGGCAAACTTACGTGGCCCCATACCCCAAGGCGAGATGGACACGACCGCGCCGCCCGTATCGATCGTGCGCGCGATGAGCCCCGCACTCGAGCGCGGGTAGACCACGTCGGCGCCCGTACCCAACACCACGACGTGCCTGCCACCGGCGTTGACCGCGGCCCAACCCGAGGCCTGGTCGCAGCCGACCGCGCCGCCCGAGACCACCGTCACCCCCGCCTCGACCGCAACTTTCGCGGCCAGTTCTGCCACGGCCAGGCCGTACGGCGAGGCCTTGCGAGCGCCGATGATGGAGAGCGCCGGCGTCGAAAGCACCTCCGGGTCGCCACGCACGAACAGCGTCTGGGGTACATCAGAGAGCTCCAAAACGGTATCTGGATACAACGCATCACCGGGATGCAGCTCAAAAGTCTCCTCACCCATCACTGATCCCTCCTTCCCTGGTACATCGCCGCCTCGAGCACGTGGTCTTGCGTCACCCGCTCGCTTTCTGCGACATCGGCAATCGTGCGCGCGATGCGAACCAGGCGCACGATGCCGCGCCCCGTGAGATGAGTGCGTTTCGACAGGCCAAGTACGCATTTCTCGGCGGCCTCGTCGAGTGCAAAGGTCGACACGACGCCGTCAATGGACCGTGACTCATCGTGCTCGGCCTCGGCATCCGCATCATCCATACGGGACTCGCGCCAGGCACGAAAAGCCCGACCGCGGACAACGTAGTCGCGCAGCTCGGCCGACGACATGCCCTCGGCGCCCTCGATAATCACCTGCGGATCGGGGCGGGTCACATCGAGCATCAGGTCGATACGGTCGGCCAAGGGACCGCGCAGCTTGGACCGGTAGCGCTCGACCATCGATGCCGAACAGCGACACGGGACCTCGCGATCGCCCAAAAAGCCGCAGGGACAGGGATTGCTCGCCGCAAGCAGCTGAAAGCGCGAGGGAAACGTAAAGGCGCCATCGACGCGCACGATCCTGACATAGCCGCGCTCGATTGGCTGACGAAGCGTCTGCAGCACACCGGTGGGAAACTCGGCAAGCTCGTCCAAAAAGAGCACGCCGCCATGGGCAAGGCTGATCTCGCCTGGATGCACCGGGCGCCCCCCGCCAATAAGGCCCGCTGTCGAAATGCTGTGATGGGGACTTCGAAACGGCCGATGCCCCGCAAGCAGGCCATCGATATTCTCACCCAAGACCGAATGGATACACAGCGCCTCTTGCTGATCCTCGACGGAAAGCTCGGGCAAGATACCCGTCATGCGGCGCGCAAGCATGGTCTTGCCCGATCCCGGAGACCCGATCATAAGCAAGCCCAGCTCCCCTGCCGCCGCAAGCGCTATGCCGCGCTTGGCGACCTCCTGCCCCAACACGTCAGCATAATCGAGCTCGGGCTCAAAGGTGGCCTCCCCGCCCTCAGAATCCAGATAATGCCGAGCTGCCTCGCCCATACCGTGAGCAAGCTGCGACAGATGGTCGATAAAACCGCAGTCGACCCCCGAAAGCGGAACATGCTGGTCGGACCTGCCGGCGATAAAAGACAGCCCCATGTCGCGAGCCAGCAGCTGGAACGCCACCTCGCCCTTGACGGGAAGCACCGTACCATCCAAGCCGAGCTCGCCGGCAATGAGGCAGCGGTCGAGATTGTCGCGTGGAATCTGCCCATCGGCCGCAAGCACCGCAATGGCTATCGGCAGGTCAAAGCCGCTACCGGTCTTTCGGATATCGCCCGGCGCCAGATTGACCGTAATGCCCGAACGCGGGATCTCGAATCCCGCAGAGCGCATCGCGCAGCGAATGCGCCCGCGCGACTCCATGACCTCCATACTCGGGATGCCGAGCATCTGGATGCCCGGGATGCCACCCGCAAGCGATACCTCGACCGTGACGGGAATCGCCTCGACGCCGCGGATACAGGCAGCGTGAACGGCAAAGGTTTCGAACGCCATCACGACACCTGCCAATCGAACGCATTGTACTGGTGCTCGATCTCGGCGATATGCCCGCCGCGAATGGTGACGCCCACGGCATCGAAGCGGATCGCCTTGAGCGGATAATGCTCCATGAGATAGCAACTCGCGATGCGACGATAGCGCCGCTGCTTTTGGGCGTTCACCGCTTCCTCGGGAAACACCCGAGTATCGCAATCCAGCGCAACACGCCTGGTCCTGACCTCGGCCATCACCACCACATCGTCGAGCTCGTCGAGCAGCACCAGGTCGGCCTCGCCCTCCGAGCATCGATAGCCTTGTTCCAGCAATGCATAGCCGCGCTCGTTAAAGTAATCGATTGCGATAAGCTCGCCCAGCATACCGAGCTCGCGAGGACTGAGCCCCTTGATAAACTCAGGGGTGATCGACCCGCAATCGAGCTCCCCCTCTTCCCAACGCTCCTTGAGCTGCTGCGTCTTGCTCATTTTGGCTGCGGCACACATGGGGTCTCCTTTCCCACTCCCTGCATTGCCTCGATAATGAGGGCAGGTTTCATGCGGGTAAGTACCGGAAGCAAACCGAAAACCAACCAAATGCCGACAAATGAGGGGCCGCGCGCAACAATAGCGTTGCACACGGCCCCTACCAGCAGGTTTATAGAACCCTTAAGGTCCCAGTCTCCACAATTGGCCTAAAAAAGGCGCTCAGTCTGCAGAAAGTTTCCGCAAAAGCTCACACGGTGCAGCGGAGAAAGACCATGTTTGCGAATGGCCTCAATGTGTTCGGGGCTCGCATAGCCTTTCGATTCGGCCAAATGGTACTCGGGATACTCGGCGTCGTACTCGACCATCATCTCGTCACGCGTGACCTTTGCCATGATGGATGCCGCGGCGATACAGGCGATCTTGGCATCGCCCTTGACCACGTCGCGCTCATGGGGCACGGCGCCCAGGGGGTTGCCGTCCATAAGCACGCAATCGGGCTCAAGCCCCGTATCGGACACCGCACCCGCGACAGCGGCTCGAATGGCGCGGGCCATGCCCATCTGATCGATATCCGCAGGAGCGATATGGCAAAAGCCGATAGCAGTCGCCACCTCGGCAATCTTCACCGAGAGCAGCTCGCGGCGCGCCGGCGTGAGCTTTTTGGAATCATTGATGCCCCAGATGCGCGGCTCCATCGGAAGACACACGGCACACACGGTCAAGGGACCCGCTACCGAGCCACGGCCCACCTCGTCGACACCCACGACCACGCCATCACCGCCGAGCTCATGCATAAGCTCGTACATGCCGTTGACGCGCTCGCGTTCGGAAAGTTCCTTGGCATGGCGCTTAAGGGCACGTTCGCAAGCCTTGATCACCTGCTGGCGCGGATCCTCGCGATAATGCTCCACGAGGGCGGGAATCTCCTCGAACGTGGCGCTCGCCAGCTCGCCGGCAACCTGCGATGCCGAAACCGAGCTCGTCATGTTGGCCATATCGGGGCCTCCTTGTATGCAAATCAAATAAAAAGAAGGGCCACCCGAAGGTGACCCTTTTGTCCAAACGAGTGGACAGACGCTGCGATCTTCTTAGCGCTTCTCGGGAATGCGAGCAGCCTTGCCCACCTTGTCGCGGAGGTAGTACAGCTTGGCGCGACGGACGCGACCATGACGGACGACCTCGAGCTTGGCGATCTTGGGGCTGTGAAGCGGGAAGGTACGCTCAACACCGACACCGAAGGAAATCTTGCGGACGGTGAAGGTCTCACGGGCACCGGCGCCGGCCATGCGGATGACGTCGCCCTGGAAGACCTGGATGCGCTCGCGGTCTCCTTCCTTAATGCGGTAGTGAACCTTGACGTTGTCGGCGACGCGGACCTGCGGGATGTCCTCGCGGATCTGCTGACGCTCGATTGCGCGGATGTAATCCATGTGCAATTCCTTACTCTTCTAGAGGTGCCGTACCACCTTGGCCGGCACGTAGTTGAACAAACGTATTCGAGTATACACGCCACGACCTTGGCTGCAAGAACTATTTTGCCCGTGCGCAAAAAGACAAAAACACGCACTCTTTCTGCACTTATGCGCCGTCCGCAGCATCAGTCGTCGGCGTCGTCACGGTCGTTCCGGGCGCGATATAGCCGTATTCGAGCAGCACCGAAAGCGCATGCTGCTTCCAGGTGGCAAGCTCTTCGTCATTATAGTTGTCATGGACCCATTGACTCATCGCGTCTTCGGCGTCTTGGGGCACCAGGTCCTGGCTGTCCGCCATCAGGTACAGGATGCCCAAGATGTCGAAGTCCTGCTTGGTCATCTCTTCCTTGTTTGATGTGCTGATGAGGCCGTGATCGATGCCGTAGCGGCAGATATCGGTCAAAACGGTAACGAGGCCTGTAGGAATCGGCGAGGCATCCTTCGCGGCAGCGGGCGCGGTGTCGTCAGTCAATGCAGCGGCATCGTCGCTCGCCGGAGCAGACTCGGCCGCGTTCGCATCGGAAGCGGCCTGCTCTCCCTGGGCAGGAGCCGTGCTATCCGTCGTTGCCGACGAACCCCCCGAAGAAACGGACGCAACGCTCACCGGAGTCTCGACCACGGTCGTCATCGGGTCAACCGGTGCGGGTGCGGCGATGACCTCGGCCCAATCGGAATACACGCCGTCAATAAAGGCGCGAACATGGAAGGTGCCCGGTTGCGAGATGGTCATCGTGCCGTCTGTCGCGACCGAAATGCCCTTGCTCTCGAGCTCCTGGGCCTCCCAGCTGCAGACTCTATCGACTTCCTTGCCCGTCGTGTCATAGACCGTAGCCGTCAGGCCTTCGATGCCGTTGAGATTTTCCTCGACGCCGACGACGGTCCGTGCCGAGCCCTCGAGTTTGATGCTGCCGTTAAACGGCTCGGGCGCCACGTCACTTACCTTATATTTATAGGCCGCGGCGTCGATCTCGTCATTGGTCGAGACATGCCCATTCACGTCCACATAGGTGTCCCCGGGGATAAAGTACTTTACGTAGGCGGTGCCGGCCTTTTTACCCACCACGACCTGCTCGTGGGTGACAGGGTCGGTCTGGATCTCGATTACGTCGGACTTGCATTCCTTGCCCTTTTTATCGACCACGCGCCAGTCGCCCGACGACTTCACAAAGCCGTAGTAATCAACATCGTCCTCGTCCCTTGCACACACGCGATAGGAAGAGATGGGGTCTTCGTCTCCAACCGTAAGCCTTCGGGTCTTATCGGTCTGCAGCGACACGAGAATCTTGGAGATGGGCTTAATGGGCTGCGGCGTGCCTAACTGCGTATCGACCGTCACCGACTCAAACGACAGATTGGAACCCGTAATGGACATGGGATAGGTCGCGGCCATGTCATTGAGCACGTTGCACGTGCGCGGGGCGCCGCCGTTGCGCGAGGGCATCTCGCGATCGGCCAGGACCGAATTCCAATCGATGGCGCGCACCATGTGGTTGTTGGTGCGATACGACCAGCTCGTCACGTTTCCGGCGGTGGTATCGTACCCGTCGTCGCCACGATGGGCGATTGAGCGCAGGAACAGGTTCTGCACGGCATCGGTCGACTGATCGCCAAAGGTGGTGTAGAACGAGCGCTGGTCATAACCGGCGGTATGGAACTCCTGCACGGCGGCGTTGTCGTCGTAGCACTCGCCGTTCATGTTAAAGATGATCACGTCGAACGTCACGCCCACCGGCTGGTCATAGTCCTCAGACAGCGTCGTGGTAGAACTCGTTTGCTTGCTATTGACCTGCGTGTGCGCCGGGATCGTCATATTGACGGTGACCGACTGATTGTCCGTTGTGGTGATCGACTGTTCCTCGGTCTTGCTCGCCTCCCACAACTGGGACATCGTGGTTTCGGCCGAAAACGACGTCTCGATCTCCTCGCTCGCTGTTGCGGGCACGCCCAGCGACTCCTTGAGGCTCACCGATGCGCCCCACGAGCCACCTTTGGAATACGATGCGGATTCAGAAGTGCTCGTGCCGACCGTCTCCTCGGTACCGCGGGCGAGCGTGATGCTCTGCGAGGCGTCCTCATAGCCGACGTTAAGAGCCGAGGTAACGAGCTCCTGCTCAGTCTTAGAATCGACAAAGGAATAGCCCGGCGCTTCCTCGGGCGCACAGTTAAGCTTGTTCACACTGTTGAGCTGCTGAACTCTAAAGTTATAGAACGCGATGCCAAAGCCATTGAAATCGTACTGGTAGGTGCCGCCGAGCTTGTCCACACACGCGATGGTGGCATAAATGACGTCCTGCTCACTCGTGTCTTTCGACAGTCCGTCGAGCGGCACGTATTTACGGAAATCGGAGCCCTCCAGCTTGTGACCGATACAGCCGGCGATATCGTCGGTCAAGCGCTCGTAGACCGCATTGAGGCTTTTTGCAGATGTCAGACCACTCTGCTTCGATTTGTCGGCACCATCGGAATGCTCACCGTTGCCGCCCGAAAGCGCATCATACAGATAGATGTAGTGACCCTTACCGAAGTCCTTCTCAAAGCCCTTGCCGGCGTGGTCCCAGTACAAAAAGTCACCGGAGTCGTCGCCTCCGCCATAGCCAAGGATGTTATAGGCTAGCGACGCCCAGTTGGGCAGGACCTTTCTGACGGCGGCCGTATAGAACGAGACGTTGTCGTACATCGAGGTACGGCCCTCGAGCTTGCCGTCATCGATATCTACAAACGTGCAGTCGCGATCGTTGACCGTAATGGTGAGCGGGTTGACCACATCGCCATAGAGCTCGTCGCGCGAATCATCCTGAAGGGCAAAACCGGCTGTCGGCATCCCGCAAAGCGCCGTGACCGCAACGACCACCCAGCACAGGGCCATCCGTGCTCCCCGACGCGCTCGTTGCAAATACCTGGTGAGGTTTTTCATCGCAGTACTCCCGTCAGTTGCCAATGTATTGAACCAACGTAAAACGCCGCCGCGTCCACAGGGGCGCGACGGCGCGAAGGGGGGCGTAAAAGGCGCAAATGGAACGCGACTCAGTTAAGCGGAACGCTTGGCCTCGAGCTTGGCCTGAGCGGCCGCCAGGCGCGCGAGGGGCACGCGATAAGGCGAGCAGGACACGTAGTCCACATCGGCCACGTTAAACAGGCCCTTGATGGACTTGGGGTCGCCGCCGTGCTCACCGCACACGCCAAAGTGCATGCCGGGGTTGGTAGCGCGACCCTTCTCGACGGCCATGCGCACGAGCTCCAATACCGCCGTGTCGATGGTCTCGAAGGGATTGTCCTTCAAAATCTTCTTATGCATGTACAGCGGGATGAATTTGGCCTCGGCGTCGTCACGCGAGAAACCGAAAGTCGTCTGCGTGAGGTCGTTGGTGCCAAAGCAGAAGAAGTCGGCGTGATGGGCGATCTCGTCAGCGACCATGCAGGCGCGCGGCAGCTCGAGCATCGTGCCCACGGGAATGTTGAGCTCGACGCCCTCCTCGGCGGAAACCTCGGCGATCACGCTCTCGATGACCTCGCGGGTCTGGACATGCTCGGCCGTGATGGAAACGAGCGGAACCATGATCTCGGGGCGCGGGTCGACGCCTTCCTTGATAAGGCGGGCGGCAGCCGTTGCCACGGCACGGACCTGCATGAGCGGCAGGTCACCGAAGACGACTGACAGGCGCACGCCGCGCAGGCCGAGCATCGGGTTGGACTCGACCATGCCGTCGATACGGCGCAGGCGGGCACGCAGGGCGGCAAGCTCTTCCTCGCTGGCACCGGCTGCTTCCTTCTTGGTGATGGCGACCTCGAGCTCGCGAGGATTATCCAGGAACTCATGAAGCGGCGGATCGAGCAGGCGAACGACCACCTCGCGACCAGACATGGTCTTGAACATGGACAGGAAGTCCTCAGTCTGGACCTTGAGCAGATCGGCCAGGGCCTGCTGCTTCACGGCCTCGTCGTCGGACAGGATGAAGCTCTGGATAATGTTCTTGCGATCGCCCAGGAACATATGCTCGGTGCGGCACAGACCGATGGACTCGGCGCCAAACTCAAGCGCGAGCGCGGCATCCTCGGGGTTGTCGGCGTTGACGCGCACGTGGTTGGCGTGACCACAGGTCACGTCCAGGCGGATCTCGTCGGCCCAGGACAGGATGGTGTCCAGGTCGCCGGTGAGCTCGGCGGAGACCAAATCGACAGCGCCATCGACGACGATGCCCTGAGTGCCGTCGATGGAGATGATATCGCCCTCGTGCAGCACGCGATCGCTGCCCTCGATACGCACGACCTTCTCGGCCGCGTCAATATGGAAACGCTCGACACCGCAGACGCAGGGCGTACCCATACCGCGAGCGATAACGGCGGCATGGCTCGTCTTGCCACCGTGGCTGGTCAGGATGCCCTCGGCGGCAACCATGCCCTTCAGGTCGTCGGGGTTGGTCTCCCAACGGACCAAGATAACCTTATGGCCCTCGTTCGCGCGCGCAACAGCGTCATCGCTCGAGAACACGACCTCGCCCACGGCGGCGCCGGGGCTGGCGTTGAGGCCACAAGCCAGAGCCTCGTACTTCTTGGAGGAATCGAACTGCGGGTGCAGGAGCTGGTCGAGCTGCGCGGGGTCGATACGGCTCACGGCCTCCTCGCGGGTGATGAGGCCCTCCTCGACCATCTCGATGGCAATGCGCAGGGCGGCGGTGGCGGTACGCTTGCCCACACGGGTCTGGAGCATCCAGAGCTTGCCCTGCTCGATGGTGAACTCGATATCGCACATATCGCGGTAGTGGTCCTCGAGCGTCAGGAACACGCGCTCGAGTTCCTCACCAGCGGACTCAAGACCCGGGGTGGTCTTGAGGTCGGCGATGGGCTCGGTGTTGCGGATGCCGGCGACGACGTCCTCGCCCTGGGCGTTGACCAGAAAGTCACCGTAGAATTCCTTGGTGCCATCGGCCGGGTTGCGCGTGAAGGCGACGCCAGTCGCAGATGTCTCCCCCTTGTTGCCAAAAGCCATGGCCTGAACGTTGACGGCAGTACCGAGCTCGTCGGAGATACCATGCTGCTTGCGGTAGATGCACGCACGCTCGTTCATCCAGCTGCCAAAGACAGCCTGAATGGCAAGGCGCAACTGGAGCTCCGGATCATGCGGGAAGACAGGTTTGCCGTCGGCGACCTCGAGCTCGGGATACAGGGTGGCCTCGACGTTATCGGAGAAGATACCCTTGAACGTCTCGACGAGCTCCTGCAGGTCCTCAGCCGAAAGCTCGGAATCGACGCGAACACCGGCGACCAGACGAGCCTGGGTCAGGGCGTTCTCGAACAGATCGGCATCGACGCCCATGACGACGTTGGAGAACATCTGGATAAAGCGGCGGTAGCTATCCCAGGCAAAACGTGGATTTTGCGTTTGGGCGATAAGGCCCTGGACGGAATCGTCGTTGAGACCAAGGTTGAGAACCGTGTCCATCATACCCGGCATGGAGAACGGAGCGCCCGAGCGCACCGATACGAGCAGCGGGTCGTTGGCGTCACCGAGCTTCTTGCCGCAGCGAGCTTCGAGGTCTGCCTCGGCGGCAACGATCTCATCGAGTGCGCCATCCGGCCACACGTTGCCGGCACCGGAATACTCAACGCAGGTTTGGCAGGTAATAGTAAAGCCGCCGGGAACCGGCAGGCCGATACGGCTCATCTCAGCAAGGTTCGCGCCCTTGCCGCCAAGCACAAAGTTCATGGACTTGTCGCCCTCAGTCACACAGGTGCCCTGGGCGTCGGTGCCAAAACGGTAAACCCTCTTGCAATCGCTCACGATACTTCCCCTTCCATGCGCTCTCGCGCACGACCGTGGTAACGAATCGACCCACCGGATGCAGGCCGTGAGGGAACTATACGGCGGGTTTCATGCTGGCATGAGAAGAGGATGCGCGGTTTGGTAAACGTGCTAAAACAAGCGGTAAACGGTAGATAAAGGTGGTTACCTTATGAAGATACCACTACAAGAAACACGCAGGTAAAATGCGGGTAATTTGCTAAATCGCTTTACCGTTATCAGGTATTATTTAGCTACCCAAATAAGCTAGCTTTGTTGGGCGCGACGGGCTGCACGGCGGGCCCTGGCTTCTCGAATCTCTTCGAGGTGGGCAATGACCTCGGAGGCACTCTCCTCAATCGCCTTGCCATCGGTGCGCACCACAAAGCAGCCCAGGCGCTTCATGAGGGCACGGGCCTCCTCGAGCTCGCTGCGCACGCTCTCGGGCTCGGCATAGGAGCCGGCAACGGCACGGGCGTAATCATCACCCAGGCGGCTATCGCGAATCTCGGAAATCACGTCAACGGTCGAAATCAGACCGAACAGCCGCATCGGGTCGACCTCGTAAATCGACTTCGGCGGCTCTATACCATGTGCCAGCGGAACATTGGCGACTTTATAGCCCTGATAGGCCAAATACATCGAAAGGGGCGTCTTGGACGTGCGCGATACGCCCAGCAGCACGATATCGGCACCCGACAGATCATCGCACCCGCGCCCGTCATCGTGCTCAACAAAATACTCCATGGCCTCGATGCGATGGAAATACCGGTCATCGGTCTTGTGAATCACGCCCGCAACGCCCTTGGGTGCAACGCCAATAAGCGACGAAAGCACGGCGAGTGTCGGGCCGATCAAGTCGACCGAGCGGATATGCAGCATGCCCAGGTAGTTAAGCACGCGAGCGCGCAGCGCCGGGTCGACGATGGTGTGGAACACGGCGATATCGCGATGGTCGGCATCGACGCGCGGTCCCACAAACGACTTGACCTGCTCCACCGAGGTCACCTTGGGCAGGCGCAAAACACGAAAAGCCCCTTCATCAAATTGCCCGGACGCCGCAAGCACCACCTCACAAGCGGTATCACCGAGCGAGTCGGAGATAACGATAACGGTGGGACGAGCGGTGACCGGGCAATCCATGCGGGGCTCCTTTTGCGCTTATGCGCAGGCTAGCTTACTTTTTGCGGGCAAGCTCACCGATGTTGGCGATGCCGGAGAACACGGCCTCGAAGCGGTTGAGCAGCTTAAGGCGATTATCGCGAAGCTGCTCGTCCTTGTCCATGACCATAACCTCGTCGAAGAAGCGGTCGATGGGTGCGCGCAGAGCGGCGAGCGCGGCAAATGCGGCCGGGTAGTCCTCGACAGCAAGGGCGGCATCGACAGCGGTCTGGGCAGCCTCGGAGGCGTCGGCGAGCGCGAGCTCGGCCTCGCCCATCAGGCTGCGGTCGTACTCCGCACCCAGCTCGGGCTTGGAGATGTGCGCGGCGCGGGCATAGGCGGTGGCCAGGTTGTCAAAGGTCTCGGCATCGTTCTTGCGGGCCTCATCGAGGGCGGCGCAGCGGGCGAAGAAGACCGACGGCGCGATGATGTGCACCGCGGAGACGGCGGCAACGGTGTCGGCCGGAATCTTCTCGTCGCGGGCCATGCTCACCAGGCGGCCGTGGAAGAAGTCGCGAACCTGCTGGGCGACCTCGGCGGCGTCGAACTCGATGCCCTGCTCGCTATAGAGCTCAAGGGCAAAGTCAATCAGCGACGTGGGGTCGATCGGCAGACGGTCACGCAGGATGTTGATAATGCCGATGGCGGCACGACGCAGCGCGTAGGGGTCCGAAGAGCCGGTCGGGGGCTCGCCGATGGCAAAGATACCGGCGATGGTATCGAGCTTGTCGGCGCAGGCCACGATGCAGCCAGCGGTGCCCTCGGGCAACTCGTCACCGGCAAAGCGGGGGCGATAGTGATCGCGGATGGCATGGGCGACCTCGTCGTTCTCCCCCATCGCGGTCGCGTAATAACCGCCCATCACGCCCTGCTGGCTTGTAAACTCGACGACGGCGTTAGACACCAGGTCGGCCTTGCACAGGTGCGCGGCACGGCCGGCGTCGGCTGCCAGGTGAGCACCCAGGTGTGCCTCGCGGGCAATCGCAAGCGCAAGCTGCTCAATGCGCTCGGACTTGGCAAGCACGCTGCCGAGCTTCTCCTGGAAGGCGACCTTGGCCAGGCGCTCACGGAACTCGTCGAGGGAGATCTTCAGGTCCTCCTCGTAGAAGAACTTGGCGTCGTCCAGACGGGCACGCACGACGCGCTCGTTGCCGTCGATCACACGCTCGGCGTTCTCGGGCTTGCTGTTAGAAACGACCACGAACTCACGCGTCAGTTTGCCTTCGCCGTCATAGATCGGGAAGTAGCGCTGATTGGTGAGCATGGACTCGCAGATGATCTCGTGCGGGACCTTGAGGAACTCCTCATCGAAGGTACCGACGAGCACCGTCGGCCACTCGCAGAGGTTGATGACCTCCTCAAAGACCTTCTTGGGCGTATCGACGTGGCAGCCGGGGCGCGCAGCCTCAACCTCGGCGATACCGGCAAGGATGGCCTCACGACGACGCTCGGCAGAAAGCACGCCGGCGTCCTCGAGCACCTGCTCGTAAACAGCGGGGCTGGCGACCACATGGTCACCGGGATCGAGCACGCGATGACCACGCGTGGTGTTGCCACTCGTCACGTCGGCAAACGACACGGGCACAACGTCCTCGCCCAGAAGGCAGCAGATCCAACGAACCGGACGAACAAAGGTCGCATGCTCGTGACCCCAACGCTGAGAGCGGTAGTTGGGCCACTGCAGGCCGGCGATAGTCTTCTCGCATAGCGCGGTCAGAATCGGCGTAGCCGGTGCAGAAGGAATATTCTTCTCGGCAAAGACGTACTCGCGACCGTCGGTGTCCTCGCGACGGATCAGATCCTCGGCAGCCACACCGCACTTGCGGGCAAAGCCCTGGGCGGCCTTGGTGGCGTTACCGTCAGCGTCGAACGCGATATTTGCCGCGGGGCCGCGCTTAACCTCATGGACCTCATCGGTCGCGGTGGCGACGTTGGCCACGAGCGCAGCCAGACGACGCGGGCTCGAGATCACGCGGACCTCGCCATGGGCCAGACCGGCCTCGTCGAGGCCCTTGGCAATCATGGTGCCAAGCTGCTTGACGGCATTGTTCAGCGGTGCAGAGGGCATTTCCTCCGTACCGATCTCAAACAGGAAATCCTTAGCGTCTGCCATGGCTTACGCCACCTCGCCTTCCTGGTCGGCATTCTCGTTGACTCCAGCGACCTCGGCCATATAGGCCTCGCAGCACGCCTTGGCGACGGCGCGGACGCGCAGGATGTAGTTAGCACGCTCGACCGCGGACAGCGCACCGCGAGCATCGAGCAGGTTGAAGGCATGGCTGCACTTCATGACGCAGTCGTAAGCGGGCAGCGGCAGCTTGCGCTCAAGGCAGGAGTGGCACTCAGCCTCGTAATCGTCAAACTTCTGACGCATCATCTCGACGTTGGCGACCTCAAAGTTGTAGGCGCTAAACTCGCGCTCGTTCTCCAGGAACACGTCGCCATAGGTCATCGGCGTGCCATCGGGCAGATAGCTCCACACCAGGTCGTAGACGGAGTTGACGCCCTGAGCGTACATGGCGATGCGCTCCAGACCATAGGTAATCTCGACGGGCACAGGGTCGACCTCGATGCCGCCCACCTGCTGGAAGTACGTAAACTGCGTGACCTCCATGCCGTTGAGCCAGACCTCCCAGCCAAGGCCCCAGGCGCCCAGGGTCGGGCTCTCCCAGTCATCCTCGACAAAACGGACGTCATGGTCGTTGGGGTCCAGGCCGATAGCGGCAAGAGACCCCAGGTAAAGCTCCTGGGCGTTGACCGGCGACGGCTTAATGAGCACCTGGAACTGATAGTAGTGCTGCATGCGGTTGGGATTCTCGCCGTAGCGGCCGTCGGCAGGACGGCGGCAGGGCTGAGCGTAGCAGGTGCGCCACTCGGCAGGACCGAGCGAGCGCAGCGTGGTCGCGGTGTGGAAGGTACCGGCACCGACCTCGGAGTCATAGGGCTGCATAATGACGCAGCCCTGCTCGCCCCAGTACTGCTGGAGGCGCAGGATGATGTCTTGGAAGGAAAGCGATGAAGCGTTCATGCCTCTAATATCCCCTCGTCGAAACGATTACACGGTTAGGTACTGTACTATAGCGGTTTTTAATCGATAGCGCCGATGCGGTTGAGCGGCCAATAGCGCACAAGCGCCACGGCGATCAAGTCAGAGCGATCGACGGGACCAAAGTAGCGTGAGTCGGCAGAATTTTCGCGGTTGTCGCCCATCACCCACACACACCCGTCGGGAACGGTGTAGGGATAGCTCACCTGAGCGCCGGGAGCCTGGACCGAAAGCGGCCAGCTCATGCCGGTCGTGTAGCCCTCGTCGAGCGCCTGGCCGTCAACGACCACCTTGCCGTCCTGAAGGTCGACCGTCTGGCCGGCCGTGGCAATAACACGCTTGACGAGAACATCGTGCTCGGAGGTGCCATCGGGGTTGTGGAACACCACGATATCGCCTTGGCTGACGGGCTGGCCGAGCTCGAGGCTCACCTTTTGCGCCAAGATCTGGTCGCCGATCTCGATCGTGGACTCCATGGAGCCGGTGGGCACCACAAAGGGCTCGACCACAAACGAGCGAATCAGGAAGGTAGCGACGAGTGCGATCGCGACGACCACGATCCACTCAAACGCACCCTTTAGCACAGAATGCTGCGATGGAACCATTCTCACTCCTCGCTCTGCGAATACGACGCGTCCAGGATCTCCTGCGCGTATGAGCGCTCCTCGGGCGTAAGCCGCGCCGTCTCGATCAGGTCGGGACGCCAGCGGCAGGTGCGCTCGATGGCATTCTTACGGCGCCAGGCGTCAACCTTCGCATGGTCGCCGCTCACGAGCACCGGCGGCACACCCTCGCCGTTGAACTCGGCGGGGCGGGTGTACTGCGCGTACTCGAGCAGGCCACCGTCCTCGGCAGTCGAGAACGACTCATCGACGTTGCTCATCTCGTCACCAAGGGCGCCGGGAATCAGACGCACGACGGCATCGGCAACGACCATAGCGGGAAGCTCGCCGCCCGTGAGCACGTAGTCGCCGATCGACAGGCGCTCGTCGGCATACGCATACGCGCGCTCGTCGACGCCCTCGTAGCGGCTGCATACAAACAGCAGACGCTCGCTTTTGAGCAGGCGCTCGGCCACATGCTGCGTAAAGGGCTCGCCGCAGGGCGTAAAGAACACCACGGTGGGCTTGGGACCCTCGGAGCTAATAGCCTCGATGGCCTCGGCGATGGGCTCGACCTTCATGAGCATGCCCTGCCCGCCGCCGTACGGCTCGTCATCGACGGTACGATGGCGGTCGTGCGTCCAGTCACGCAGGTTATAGGCCTTAAAATCAAAAAGGCCGGCCTTGCGGGCGCGGCCCAAGATCGATGTGGACATGACGGGCTCAAACATCTCGGGAAAGACCGAAAGGGTCTCGATCAGCATGTTTTCCTCCCTACTTGTCCATATCGATCAAACCGTCCATAACGTGGACGGAAATTGTCCCCTGATCGGGAAGATCGAGCACAACCTGCTCGATCACGGGAATCAGCACCTCGCCGTACCGATCGCCCTCGACAACCCAAACATCGTTGGCGGGCGTCGACATGATCTCGACAATCGTGCCGAGCAAGCCAAAGCGCTCGTCGACCACCTCGCGACCCATCAGGTCGGTATAGGCGGCGTCGAGCGAATCGAGCTCAAAGTCGTCACGATTTGCCAGCACGTAGCATCCGGTGATGCCCTCGGCGGCCGTCAAGTCGTCAATGCCCTCAAACGAGACCAGATCACCATCGCCCGTATCGGTGACGGATACGACCGTGCAAAAACGGTCGCGCTTGAGCGCCGGTGGCGTCAAGGCGACGCGCATACCCGGCGTCAATACAGAAGGAAGCCCCCGCAGCGGCTGCGCGAGGACCTCCCCCTTCCTTCCGTGCGTCTTGACCACACGGGCGATGTTTTTGTACTGGGACCTCAAGGTCCTAGCCCAGAACCTCTACCTCGACTGCAGTGTCGAGGCGAGCGGCCAGTGCACGGGCGAGCGTGCGAATGGCCTTGATGGTACGGCCACGACGGCCGATGACCTTAGCGACGTCATCCTCGGCAACAGAAACCTCAATCGTGGAGGCGTCGTCACCATCGATGACCTCGAGGCTCACGGAATCCGGGTCGTCGACGATCTGAACAACGAGATATTCGACGAGATCGGCGATGCGATCTGAGAGCATTGCCTCACCCTCGAGCTGTGCAGCGTCAACCTCAGGCACGATTTACTCCTCGGCGCCCTCAGCGGCCTCAGCGGCAGCCTTAGCGGCCTCGGCCTCTTTGGCGAGCTGCTTCTTGGACTTCTTGACGACGGTCTCGGTCTTCTCACCCTCGTTGGCGGCCTTGACCAGAGCAGCGACAGCGTCGGTGAGCTGAGCGCCCTTGGACTGCCAGTCGGCGATCTTCTCGAGGTCGAGGTTGATGGTCTTGGGGGCGGTCATCGGGTTGTAGCGGCCAACCTCCTCGATGATACGACCGTCACGCGGGGCGCGGGAATCGGCGACGACGACACGGTAGTACGGACGCTTCTTAGCGCCGTGACGAGCAAGGCGAATCTTGACTGCCAAAGGAAACTCCTCCAACCAAGCAGCTTTAGGCTGCAACTACAAACAAACAGTTGAACATAATACGCCATCGACGCGGGCAGGTGAAGTCCGTGAGACCAACTTCTTCGGTGTAGTCGAAGGCAAATCCATATCTTAGACAAGAATTCGCGATTTGCAAGCACATCCACGCACCCCACATGAGCTGCGCGGTATACTCATGCCATGAAAAGACGCGAACATACATACGGTTATGAGGATGCTGCGGGCGTCACGCCGCCGCCCTGGACGGGACCGGCGGTGGGCCTCATGGATCTCGATGCGTTTTTTGCGAGCGTGGAGATGCTCGACCATCCCGAGTGGCGCGGCAAGCCGCTCATCGTGGGTGGCGATGCCGATTCCCGCGGCGTTGTGTCCACCTGCTCATACGAGGCGCGTCGCTTTGGCGTGCACTCCGCCATGCCCTCGGCCGAGGCACGGCGCCTCTGTCCGCAGGCCATTTGGACGCATGGGCATTTCGATCGCTACCACGAGGTCAGCGCGCAGGTCATGACGATTCTCGCCGACGAGACCCCGCGCGTTGAGCGCGTATCCATCGACGAAGCCTTTATCGATATCACACCGGGTCGTTTTGCGCCCGAAGACCCGCTGCTGGTTGCGCGGCGCATCAGTGATCGCGTGGCGGCGCTGGGAGTGACCTGCTCCATTGGCGTGGGCTGCAACAAGACGGTTGCAAAGATCGCAAGCGAGCGGGACAAGCCGTTTGGGCTGACCATCGTGCGCCCCGGAACCGAACAGCGCTTTTTGGCCGCGCTGCCGGTATCTGCCATGAGTGGCATCGGGCGCTCGGCCGAGGAACGACTGCGCCGCATGCGCATCTACACGCTCGGCGAGCTGTCACGCGCACCGAAATCCACCTTGGCCTCTATTTTTGGCGTCAACGGCGAACGCATGCGCCAACGTGCACTGGGGCTTGAAATCTCCGAAGTCACGAGTCTCGATGAAGAGCGCGAGGTCAAGTCGGTCAGCAATGAACGCACCTTTGCGAACGATTTAACTGAGCGCGGGGACATCGAAGCGGCGATTGCGCTATTGGGAGAGTCAGTGGGACGCCGCCTACGCCGCCAAGGACTAACGGGCGCCACGGTGACGCTCAAGCTCAAGTATTCGTATGGAAGCGGTCGCTCGGCACAGCGCCGGCTGCCACATCCGACCGACGATGAGAACATCTTTGTGGCAGTGGCGCTCGAACTGCTCGACAACATCTGGCAGGAAGGCATGCATGTGCGCCTGGCGGGCATCGGCATGAGCGACTTCAACCATCAGGGCGGTATCCAGACCGACCTGTTCTGCGAAATCGACGACCGCGGAGCTCAATCCAGCGATCGTCGCGACCTCTCCGTCGCCATCGACGCCGTCCGAGACAAGTTCGGCGACACCGCCCTATCCTTCGGCCGTCAATCCCGCTTCAACGATTAGTCCCTTAGGCAAAAAGAAAGCCGGGCAGCTGCGAATGGCGCAACTGACCGGCGAACGGTAGAGGGTGGCTAAAAAAGCCCCAGCCCAAATAAGGCCCTAGAGGAGGTCGAGTGGAAGCTGGGGGGCGTCACCCCAGAGCTTTTCGAGGCGGTAGAACTCGCGCGCCTCGGGAGTGAAGACGTGGACGACAACCGAACCGTAGTCCATGAGCATCCAGGTCTTCTGCTCGCGGCCCTCGATGGAGAACGGATGCTCGCCGCAAGCCTCGGCAACCTTCTCCTCGATCTCGTCGACGATGGAATCGACCTGGCGGTTGTTGGTGCCGGTAGCGATGACAAAGTAGTCGCACACATCGGAAAGCTCAGTCAGGTCGAGCACCTGAACGTCCTCGCCCTTCTTGTCGTAGGCGGCCTGCGCGGCGGCGCGGGCGACATCCTCGGCGGCAACACCGCTCGCGGACAGCGAGGCAGCGGTGCGGTCGGACGTGGCAACGAAACTCTTGTGCTCCACACCTTCAAGAATCTGCTCGTCGGTCATGGTCTCGTCGGCCATGGAATACCTCTTTCTAGACAGCCCGAGCTAGCGCAGCTGGGCGTAATGGTTGTAAATCGTAATAGCCGTGGGATAAAGATAACGCCCGGTCTGGATCACATAGACCAGACCCTGCGCAAAACAGGAGAAGAACAACTCATCGAGTGAGGACTTCCCCACCATCTTGCGCAGCGCATGGGCATAATCGCCGTGGCGGTTAGGTTCGATGGCATCGGCCACAAAGACCACCATATCGAGCGGCGTCATGTCGCAAGCACCCACGGTGTGACGGTCGACAGCCTGAAAGACCGCCGGCGACAGCTCGGGAAAAAGCTGCGGAAGCTCATAGGCAGCAACCGGGCCATGCAAAAGCGGCGTCGCGGCAGACGGAGAGCCGGCAATCTTAATGCCATAATGCAGAGCGCGCGTGACCAGCTCGTCGTTGGAGAGCACTTTGTCCCAGTCATGGATCAGGCCGGCGGCTGCAGCATCAAAGCGGTCGACACCGTATACCTCGGCTAGGTGCAACGCAGTCTCGGCAACCCCGAGCGAATGCACGTAGCGCTTACGTTTATCCTTCATGCGCACATCGAGCAACTCGTGGATACGCGTCAAGAGCGCGCGCTCGTCGCCCTCAAACTGATCTTCTACCGACAACGTTCTCCCCCATCAATCAAAATCGTCTTGCCCAAGATCGGCATACAGACCGCGTTTACGGATATAGCCGAGCACGGACTCGCTCGTAAGATAGCGCACGCTCATGCCGCGAGCAACCCGCTTGCGAATGTTGGTCGAGCTAATCGCCAGCGCCGGAATCTGAATATAGCGAACGTCGAACGGCAGCCCCGATTCCTTAATCCGCGCCCGGGCCGTATCGATGTCAAAGCCGGGACGCGTCGCAGCAATAAAGGTTGCCAGTTCGGCAATCTCATCTGCATTGTGCCAGGTCACAATATCGATAATCGCATCGGCACCCGTAATAAAGTAAAGCTTCACCTGTGGCGGGTAAAACTCGCGAAGGGCACGCAGCGTATCGGCTGTGTAGGTGACACCGGCACGATCGATCTCGAAGCGGCTTGCCAAAAAGGCCGGGTTCGCGGCGGTCGCGAGGACCGTCATGGCATAACGGTCCTCAGCAGGCGTCACCGGTTTGTCGAGCTTAAAGGCAGGAGAGCCGGCCGGCATAAAAAGCACAGCGTCCAAGTCGAGTGACTCGCGAGCCTGCTCGGCAGTAACCAAGTGCCCGTAATGAATCGGGTCAAAGGTGCCGCCCATAATGCCGAGCCTAAACTCCTGTCCGTCCTCTATGGGAAGCTCGGGCAGACCGATTCCACCGCGCAGCGACATGGCTTACTCGCCCTCCGGGGTCTCGACGTCTTCCGCAGCAACAGCGTCATCGGTACCGTCAATGGCATCCACCGCGTCGACAGCCTCCAAGCTATCGTCCGCGACATCCTCGACATCAACGACCTCGACGGCGACGTCCTCGCTACCGTCCTCAAGCTCGTCCTCGAACTCCGAGAAGTCCTCGGCGCCCTCAAAGTCAAAGGCGCGCTGACAAATGCGAACCTCGTCGCCGGCGCGGCAACCGGCCTTTTCGAGCGCATCGTCAACACCCATGCGGGAAAACTTATGCTGCAGATAGATGACGGCCTCCTCATTTCCCCAGTCGGTCTGGATAACCAAGCGCTCGATGGCGCGACCGACCACGCGGAAGGCATGAGGCTCTTCTTGGACAATACGGAACCGCTTCTCGCGCTGCAGGCGGCGACGCTCCCACTCCTCGTCGCGCAAATCGACCGGCTCATCAGAGACCGCCAGCTCAGCGCGGAGCTTGGCCACCTGCTCGCCCACGGCAAGCATCAACGTGTTGAGACCGGCACCCGTCACAGCGGACACGGCAAAGAACATATGCCCGTCGTCGAGCGCCGCACGCTTAAGGTCGGCAATCTTGTCGGCCGTGCCCGGCGCATCGCACTTGTTGGCGACGACGATCTGCGGACGCTCCGAAAGCTCAGCGCCATACTGCTCAAGCTCACGGTTAATAATGCGATAGTCCTCAACCGGATCGCGATCCTCAAACCCGCCCGTCATGTCAACGACATGCATGATCAAGGCCGTGCGCTCAATGTGGCGCAGGAACTGATGGCCCAGGCCACGACCCTCGCTCGCGCCCTCGATGAGACCGGGAACGTCGGCAACGACGTAAGAATATTCGCCGGCACGCACCATGCCCAGATTGGGCACAAGCGTGGTAAACGGGTAGTCGGCAATCTTGGGACGGGCAGCGCTCATACGCGCGATGAGCGAGGACTTGCCGACCGAGGGAAAGCCCACAAGCGCGGCATCGGCCATGAGCTTCATCTCGAGCTCGATCCAGTGCTCCTCAGCCGGCTCGCCGAGCTGGGCAAACGCGGGCGCGCGACGCACCGACGTCACAAAGTGAGTGTTGCCCAGACCGCCAGCACCACCGGGCGCCACGACAACGCGCTCGCCGTCGTGCACCAGATCGGCAATCTCGAACATCGGGGTCTGCGTCTCGGGATCGAGCTCGCGGACTACGGTGCCCATGGGGACTTTCAAAATCAGGTCCTCACCGCTTTTGCCGTTGCGGCGGGCGCCCTGGCCATGCGTTCCGCGCTCAGCACGAAAGTGATGCTTAAAGCGGTAATCGATCAGCGAGGAAAGCTGAGCGTCGGCCTGAATGACGACGTTGCCGCCACGACCGCCGTCGCCGCCATCGGGGCCGCCCTTGGGAACAAATGCCTCGCGCCTAAACGACATGCATCCGGCTCCGCCGTCGCCGCCGCAAACGTTAATTCGGCTGATATCGGTGAACTGTGACAACAGAATCGCCTCCTACAAAAAAGAGGGAGACCCTTGAATCCTAAAACTCAAGTGCCTCCCACATATGTGCTCTATGAAGGGTGAATTACGCGTTCGCGAGCGGGCGTACGCTGACCCTGTGCTTGATACCCTTGTGGAACTCAACGGTACCGTCGACCAGCGCGAACAGCGTGTCGTCCTTGCCACGGCCAACGTTCTCACCCGGGTGGATGTGCGTGCCGTGCTGACGGACGAGAATCGTGCCCGTGGTTACCGTCTGGCCGGCATAGCGCTTCGTGCCAAGGCGCTGACCGCGGGAGTCACGGCCATTACGGGAGGAACCGAGTCCTTTTTTGTGTGCCATTGTGTATACCTACTCTTTCGTTACGAGTGTAATCTACTCGGCGACGGGAGCCTCGGCAACAGCCTCAGCCTCTGCCTTGACAGCCTTCTTGGCGCGGGAGGTAGCCTGAACCTTCACGATCTTCAGCTTGGTGAGCTGCTGACGATGACCCTTCAGACGACGATAGCGCTTGCGCTTGTGGAACTTGAAGACCAGCTGCTTCTCGCCCTTGAACTGCTCAACGATCTGAGCGGTAACCTTGGCCTTGGCCAGCTTGTCGGGATCGGTGACGATCTTCTTACCATCGTTGAGGAAGATAACCGGCAGGGTGATCTTGTCGCCCTCATTGCCCTCGATCTTCTCGACGGTGATGACATCGTCGGTGGCGACCTTGTACTGCTTGCCGCCCGTGTTAACGATTGCGTACATGTTTACTTGCCCTTCATGCATCAGTTAGTGCAACAGCCGAATATAGTAGCAGGCGATAATACCCCCGTCAACGAGTATGTGGAGCAAATCCACAAGTTCGCACAGGTATGGGGCTGACGAGTCGGCCCTCGTCGTCCTCGCATGCTTGATTCTGACGCTCGACATCGTAGGAGCAGATGGTCACGAGGTCTTGCATACCGGTGGAAACAATAGGTGCATCGACGCCCGGGGTCAAGCCCTGCAACAAAACATCAGCTGCGGAAAGCAAAATTTCCGGACGCATGGAGCCCTCATTATCGGCATGGGTGTCGAGCATGAGCACCAGATGGTCCGGGCGCTCCCCTGCCTTAAGCTCATAGCCCACCAGTGTGTGGTCAAGGTCCAGGCGTTTGCTCTTTTTGCCGCGTGCGTAGTCGATGCCGTGGCCCGCGCGCAGCGTATCGATAGCGCGACGCACCTCGTCGGCGTCCACCGGTGCCTCAGGGTCAAGATGCAGATCGATACGATACGACAGACGCGTGAGTTGCGCCGTCAGCGCCGGCGTGCGCACGTCGATGTATGCCGCCTCGATGGGGGCCAGATCGGCCGGAGATGCCGCCGCCAAACGTTCAAACGCCTCATCGAGCGCAACGAACTCAGTCATAAACAAGTCATACCACTCGCAAGTCGACGACGTTCCCACCGGCAGCGCCGACGAAAAGCCCACACGCATATGCGGAGAGAAGCCCTGCGTCACGGCATAGGGCAGCCCCGCGCGACGCACGATGCGCTCAATAGTATGAATCACCTCGAGATGGCCCAGGTACTTAAGGCGGTCGCGCTTGCCATAGCGAACGCGAAGCCTAAAGAGCGTGGGGTTGTCGGTCAGGCGCTCACTCATGCGCGATCACCCACCAATACGTTCTTGGCATGAAGCGTGGGGCAGATTCCGCAGCCGGTGCACGAGGTACGGGTACAGTCGGGCGTCGTGACGCCCTCCAACGAGCGGCGGTATTCGCGCTCGAGGAAGCCGCGCGAGCAGCCGGGGCTCACGTGCTCCCAGGGCAGGCGCCAGTCCAGTTCGTAGGGCAGGTGCACGAGCTCGTTGAGATCGATGCCGTTTTTGGCCGCAGCCGACTTCCAGTTGTCGAGCGAAAAATGCTCCACCCAGGCGTCAAAACGCGAACCGGCACGCCAGGCATCGATGATGACAGGCGTCATGTCACGGCCGGCGCGGGACAGCGCGGCCTCGACGAGCGAGGTCTCGGCATCGTGGTAGTGAACGCGGACCGCACGGTTACGAACGCTCGTAATGAGCAGCTTTTGGCGACGCTTGACGTCATCGTAATCGAGCTGCGGGCACCATTGGAACGGCGTGGCGGCCTTGGGGATAAACACCGACACCGAGATGGACACCGAGATGGAGCCGCGACGCGCCTTGGGAACCACGGAGCGGCCGAGCTCGAGCACATGGTCGGCCAGGTTGGCGATGGCCACGATATCCTCGTCGCGCTCGCCGGGAAGGCCCATCATAAAGTAGAGCTTCATGCGGTTCCAACCAGCCTCGAAGGCCGCCTTGGCCGCACGGTCCAAGTCCTCCTCGGTCACGTTCTTGTTGATGATGTCGCGCATGGGCTGACTGCCGGCTTCGGGGGCAAACGTCAGGCCGCCCTTCTTTTCGCCGGCGACCGACTCGGCCATATCCACGCCAAACGAATCCAGGCGCTGCGAGGGAATGGACACGCGAATGCCCGTATCTTCCAGACGGCGGTTAAGGCGACCGAGCACATCGCGGATGCAGGAGTGATCGGTGGTCGAAAGCGAGGTAAGCGACACCTCGTCATAGCCGGTCTTTTCCAGGCCCTGGATCACCGAGGACACAATCTGGTCGGCCGAGCGCTCGCGCACCGGGCGATAGGTCATGCCGGCCTGGCAAAAACGGCAGCCGCGGGCACAACCGCGCAGAATCTCGATCGACAGGCGGTCGTGAACGAGCTGCGCGTAGGGCACGCACGACTGCGACAACGGATTGGTAGCGCCAAAGTCCTCAACGACGCGCTTGTAGACCACCGGTGGGACGTCCTTGCCTTCGCGCGGCACGGTGTAGCCATGCGGCGAGCAGGGCTCGTCATGGCGCACCTCGTAGAGCGACGGCACATAGGTGCCACCGACCGTCGCGAGCTGCTCGACAATCTGAGCGCGCGAGACGCCCTCGTCGCGCAAGCGGCGATGCAGCTGGCAAACCTCGAGCAGCGACTCCTCGCCCTCGCCAATGAGGATGGCATCGAAGAAGGCTGCATACGGCTCGGGGTTATAGACCGAGGGACCACCGGCAATGATGATGGGGTCGTCCTCGGTGCGGTCGGCCGCCAGCAGCGGAATGCCGGCTAGATCGAGGGCCTCGAGAAAGTTTGTCACGGCCATCTCATGCGGCACGTGCATGCCGACGATATCGAACGAGGCCACGGGTGCTGCGCCCTCGAGCGACAGCAGCGGGATACCAGCCTCGCGCATGGCATCGCCCATATCGGGCCACGGCACATAGCCGCGCTCGCAGGAAATGCCCTCGGCCTGATTGAGGATGTTGTACAGGATGGCAATACCCTGGTTGGGCAGGCCAACCTCGTACACATCCGGATAAATCATGCAGCAACGATAGTCGGCATCGGCCTTGGAGAGCGTGCCCCACTCATGGTCGATATAGCGACTCGGCTTCTCGACCTTTGCGAGCAGGGGCTCAATCAAATGAAAACAGTCTTGGTACACAGCGCGCAAAAGAAACCCCTAAGCAGCGAGATCGGATGCGTCCTCAAAGGGACCCATGGGACGAGTAGCGCCGGCAACCGTGGTCACCAGGTCGCGAACGCGCGAGAACGTGGCGGCAGCCACCTCGTTGGCACGGCTGTAATCGATGTCGCGCTCATACAGCGAAACGAGCGCACGGCCCATACCATAGGTGCCCGCGGCGGCGGTCAGCGCCTTGACGACAAACCCGATATGCGGCGTCTGCTTTACCAGGGCGCGGGTGACGGCGCGGAGCACCAAGCCGCCGGCAAGCACGCCCGCGACCTCGTAGCCGCGCTCGGGCTTAATACCGCGTCCAAAGATGGCCGCGAGCTCAAAGAGCATGCCCACCTGCGCCAGCGCCATAACGGGATAATCGGCCCCCGGCAAAAACACCAGCGCACCCGTCGCCATATTGGTAAGCGCGCACGAGGTGATGATGCGGTTGGCGGCGGCGATACGCATAAAGGCAAAGTTCGCCGCAAAGGCTGTCTCCTTGTCCGTGCGGTCGAGAATCCAGCGAGCGAGCGTCTCGAGCAGATACGTCTTATCGGTAGCCGCCACCGCGCCGAGCATGGGCGTGGACTCCTGGATAAAAGGCACCTCGACAGCGGACTCGGCCAGCACGCACACGGGGGCGCCGGCAATCACGAGTTCCTGCACGGCGCTCTCAAGGCGGTCAGACCCGCACGAAAGCACCAGCACCACATCGGTATCGGTCTTGGGGACGATACGGTCCTCACCCAGGCGCTCAACGCGCACAATGCCCGACGTCGTCTGCGGCACGAAGGCATCGCGCACCGTCTCGACCAAAAAACGCGAGGCAGACGAATCGAGGTAGACGGACACGCGAACCGGCGTGTCGGAATCCTTCTTGGTGGTCGCGCCCATCTTAAAGACGCGGGTCAGCTTGTCCACGGGAATCTTCATAGCAAACCCCTCCAGCGGTTACGCGGCGCCCGAACGATGCCGCCATATGGATTGTACGATACCCACCGTCAGCAACTGAATCATCATCGAGGACGAACCAAAACTAATAAATGGCAGCGGAATACCGGTAATCGGCATCATGCCAATGCACATGCCGATGTTCTCGAAGGTCTGGAACGCCCACATGCCGACGATGCCCACGCACGATAGGCGCAAGAACAGCGACTCGCACTTAAAGGCAACGCGGATCGTCGAGAAAATCAGCAGCACGTAGAGGCACAGGAGCAAAAAGGAGCCGCAGAAGCCGAACGTCTCGGACAGGAAGGCGAAGACGAAGTCGGTGTGGAACTCGGGCAGAAAGCCACCGGCAGACTGCGTCGCATGGCCCAGCCCTTTACCGAAAAAGCCACCCGAGCCGACGGCAATGAGCGACTGCTGCAGGTTGTAGGCATCATCCGAATCGGCATTATCGGGGTCGATAAAGACGGTCAGTCGGTTCATCTGGTACTGCTTGATCAAAACGTCATGGCCCAGAAGAGAATCGAGCACCGAATCGAGCGCCAGGATGAGCGCCACCAGGCCCACAAGCAGCGCCAAGGTCGACAGCACCCATTCGCGACGCGCACCGCTCATGCAGATCACAACGGCACCCGACACCAACACGACCAGGCCCGAACCCAGGTCGCCCATGGCGACGACGGCCAAAAACGGAACGGAGAGCATGCCATAGAGCTTAATGTAGTCGCGGGCGGTATCGATGCGGCCGTTGTACTGCGAACCAAGCGTGGCGATAAAGAAGATCGTGATGAGCTTGGCAAGCTCGACCGGTTGGAAGGTAAGGCCGATACCGGGAATCTTGATCCAGCCCGTCATGCCCAGACCGCCCGTATAGGACAGACCCGGAATCTTAGGCGAGAAAATCACAATGAGATCGATGACGAGCAGCGCCGTCGAGAAGTTAGAGATGCCGCGCAGATCGGTACGCCAGACGAGCACCGCAAGCACCGTACCGATGCCGATGCCCAACAGGTGGCGCGAGAATGAGGCGTCGGCCTTAAACTGCGATGCCGACCAAATGATGATGGCACCATAGGCAACGAGTGCCAAGGTTGCCAGCAGCACGCCGATGTGCACCTTCTGGCGAAACGTGCCGCGCGAGGCCGAAAGCTGCTTGTTGACACGGTCCAGGCTGCTGCGGGAACCGGTTTTAGTTGAGCGGAACAGGTCCGCCGGCGAAAAATCCATCGCAACCTCCTATCGAACCGAAGAATCGCCCGTGGCAGAAGATGTGTCGGGCTCGTCATAAATGGCACCGAGGACATCGCGCACGACGTGCAGCGCGGTATCGGAGCCACCACCGCCCTGTTCCAAGACAGTGACAATCACGTACTTGGGCTCATCGGCCGGCGCGTAGGCGCAAAACCACGCGTAATCGTCCTCGCCGCTCTTCTCGCCCGTGCCGGACTTGCCGTAGACCGTGGGGGTCAAGGAGTTAAAGTGTGCGGCGGTCGAAGTCGACGCCGAGTAAATCACATCGTGCATGCCGTTGCGGACCAGCACAAGATCAGCATCGTTGTTAATTTGAGCCTCAAGGCGCTTCTTTTTGCCCTTGCCGTTGTACTTGTAGGCATCGCCGTCGCCATCACGCGAGACAGCAGACAAGAACACATGCGGCACATACTGTTTGCCGCCGTTGGCAAGGCCCATGTAGGCACACGCCATCTGCAGCGGCGTCACCAAAATGTCGCCCTGGCCGATAGCGATGTTAGTCATATCGCCGGCATTCCACTTGCGGTCCTCGGCCGAGGCGTCGGTAAAGTAGGACTCTTTCCACTTGGCGTCAGGAATGCGACCGGTGCCCTCACTTGGCAGATCGATGCCGCAGGTCTTGCCCAGGCCCCAACGGCGAAAGACCTCTTGCAGACCCTCGGGATGCTGGTCGTTGTAGAAAAACGCCTTACCCATATCGTAAAACACGGGGTCGCACGAGTTGGCGATACCGGATTGCAGCGTCATAGTGCCGTGACCGGAATGCAGCCAGCAGTACTTACCCCATGACTTGCCCAGGCCCGTCCAATAGCCCGTGCAGTTCGTGGTCTGGCCTGAGGTATAGGTTCCAAACTCAAGACCGGCCAGAGCCGAGAGCGGCTTGATGGTCGAAGCCGACATATACTGGCCGCTAATGGCGCGGTTGAGCAGCGGATGCGAACCCTTGTCGTCGTTGAGCTCGGTCCACACGTCGTTGGAAACGCCGCCGATGAACACCGACGGATCAAACTTGGGCTCGCTTGCCATACCCAGAATCTCACCATTGTTGGGATCGAGGCACACCACGGCGCCGTTGCCGGCATCGCTATGACCCGTGGTCTTGGCAAGCTCAATGGCATTCGCCAGAGCCGTCTCGCAGGCCTGTTGAATCTTAAGATCCAGCGTAAGCTTAATGTCAGAACCGGCCTTGGCGGGAACGGCGCCGGCTTGACCGGTCACATTACCCGAGGCGTCAACTTTCACGGTCTGCTCACCACGAATGCCCTGCAGCAGATTTTCGTAGTAAATCTCTACGCCCGCCTGGCCCACAATATCGCCCGATTGATACGAGATCTGGCCAGCCGCGCTATCGCTGCCGTCCGACGACTTCTTGTTCTGCGCCTCGAGCTGCTCGGAGGTAATGGTGCCGGTATAGCCCAAGATATGGCAGGCGGTCTCGCCATACGGGTATTGGCGCTCGGTGCGCTCGGCGATCTTCACGCCGGGAAACTCACCGGCGTGCTCCTGAATGTAGGCGACAGTAGAGCGGCGCACGTCAGTCGCGATCGTATGCAGGCTCTGCGCGCCTTCGGAATTGTCCTGGATGTTGCGCAGCACCGCGATATACGGCATGCCGAGCACGTTGGCAAGATGACGCACCAGTACCTTGTCGTCGGCAAGGTCGCGATAGGCGACGACGGCGAGCGAGGGGCGGTTTTGCACCAGCGCGACGCCGTTGCGGTCCAAGATGCGGCCACGCACGGCAGGCGTGGTAACGGTACGGGTCTGATTGCTCTTGGCCTGCTTGTCGTAGTAGTCCGACGAGACCATCTGCATGCCCCACAGCTTAACGGCAAGCGCGGCAAACATCGCACCCACGCCCGCGGTGAGGATGGAAAAGCGGCCCTTGAAGGCCGTAGCGGCCGTATTGCCCTCGCCCTCGGTGGCGCGCGGGGCCGTTCCGTGCTGCGTGTCGTAGGTAAAGCGGGAGTCGCCGCGTCGCATGATGACCAGCGCGACCACAATGGCCACGACCAGGACGATGCCAGCGACAACAACCGTCAACTGGGAAGACATCTACAGACCTCCCCTATTTGAGCTTACGGGTCTTGGGCTTAAAGCGCATACCCGTCTGACGCCCACCGCGCGCGGAGAACCCATAGCCAGACTGCGGCGCGACGCCGGACATCAAAAACGGAACGGCGACCAGACCGGTCAGAATCGAGGACGGCAGGGCGTGTCCAAAGATCGCCACGACAAAACTCGATTCCAGTCCCATAAACAGCAAGATAATGCTGTAGATCACGTTAATGGCAAGCGCAAAGGCGCCCACCGTGATGCCGCGAGCGCTCGGGGTGCCTCCCGTCTGACCGGCGGCACTGTGTGTCAGGGCAAAGCTGCCCACTGTCAGCAACAGCGACATCACGCCCACCGGCACGGCTGCCGACAGGTCGTAGAACAGGCCACTGCAAAAACCGCAGATGACGGCCCGCGTGGGATCGCCCGAAAACACACTCAGGCACACCAGGATAATCATAAAGTTGACGCGACCGCCCGCGATGGAGATCTGCGGCGCCAAGCCCGCCTGCAGCAGGACGCAGACAATGGCGGCAATCGCAAAAGTGCGGGAGCCAGTCCCCTGTTCGTGTAGATCCATGGACATGCCTCCCTATTCGCTCGAGCCCGAGTCAGTCGTGTCGGACGCATCGGAGTTTTCATCCGAGCTTTCATCTTTGGACTTGGTGGCCGCATCGCGCGAGGTGCCCTGCGGCGTACTGTTGGCGCTGCTCACATCCTCGTCCGAAGCCGACTGCTCATCGGTCAGCGACGTAATGACCAGCACTTCCTCGTTGTTTTCGGCCGTTGTCTGAGCGCGCACGACGATGGTGTAGTACACATCGTTGGCAGACTTCTCCACCGACGAGACCGTACCGAGCGGCAGGCCCTTGGGGAATACGCCGCCGATGCCCGAGGTCACGATGATATCGCCCACCTTCACGTCGGAGTCGACACTCACGTGCTCCAGGCGCAGGGTACCGTCGGGCTGCCCCTGCAGCATGCCCTGAACACGCGTATCCTGCACCATGGCGGACACGCCCGAGTTCTCATCACTAATCAGGCGGACGGTGGAGGTCTTGGCCGAAACCTCGATAATCTGACCGATGACACCGGCAGAACTCGTCACGGGCATGTTGATGGTAAGACCGTCGGCAGAGCCTTTGTCGATGGTAACGGTCGAGGTCCAGGCATCGCCCGACGCGCCGACAATGCGAGCCGCGGTGGACTTGAGGTTGTAGGTCGACTGAAGACCGACCAGGCTCTCGAGTCGCTCGGCGGTCTTTTGAGCCTCGGAGAGCTCGGCAACCTTTGACGTCAGGACCTCGTTTTGCTTCTTAAGCTCGTCGAGGGTGTCTTGCGAAGCCGTAAGGTTTGAGAACACGTTTCCGATTGCGTTAAAGGGCGCGGCCACAGCCGAGCCCACAAAACGCACCGGCGAGGTAATCGTCGTCACGCCAGAACGCACGGCATGAATCGGTCCCGCCTCACCCTCGCGAATGTAAAACGTAAGCAGCAGCACCGAAATTACGCTGAAAACAATCAACGGGCGCATACCCGTTGATTGTCGCTTGGTATTCAGATTTGAAGAGAAACCCGAAGATCGTGCCAAATGGAATCCACCTTTTGGAAATTAAGCATTGGTCTGGACGAAGCCACCGTCAAACGCGTTGGCCTCGAGCACGCGGGCGCAGCCGTTGACGACGTTGTCGAGCGCCGTAGGGCTGACGTTGACCGAAACGCCGGTCTCGTCGCGCAGACGCACGTCGAGGCCGCGCAGCAGCGCACCGCCGCCGGTCAACAGGATGCCGTAGTACATAAGATCCGAGGCAAGATCGGGCGGCGTGGCGTCGAGGGCGTCCTTGACGGCCTTGGCCATCTCGTCGAGCGGCTTATTGAGCGCGCGACGAATCTCCTCGCTCTCGATGCGCACGGTCTTGGGCAGGCCCGTGATCACGTCGCGGCCGTTGACCTCGACGTCGAGCTCGTCCTTGAGCGGCACGGCAGAACCGACCTTGATCTTGATGTCCTCGGCCGTGCGCTCGCCGATAGCCAGGTTATAGGCATCGCGAACGTGGGTAAGGATGGCCTGATCAAACTCGTCACCGGCTATGCGGATGGACTGCGACACGACGATACCGCCCATGGCGATAACGGCGACCTCGGTGGTACCGCCACCGATATCGATGACCATGGAGCCGGTGGGCTCCTCGACAGGCAAGTCGGCGCCGATGGCAGCAGCCATGGGCTCCTCGATCAGGTATGCCTGGCGGGCACCGGCCTGAATCGTAGCCTCAAAAACAGCGCGCTTCTCGACCGACGTGACGCCGGAGGGGACGCAGACGACGACGCGCGGACGCGGCGTCCACGGATAGCGCTTCTCGGACGCCTTGTCGATAAAATAGCGAAGCATGGCCTCGGTAACGTCGAAGTCGGCGATAACGCCGTCCTTAAGGGGACGCACAGCCACAATGTTACCGGGCGTACGGCCGAGCATGCGCTTTGCCTCGATACCGACAGCCAGGATGCGCTCATCGTTCTTGTCGATGGCGACAACGGAGGGCTCGCGAATGACGATGCCCTTGCCGCGCACGGAGACAAGCGTGTTGGCGGTGCCGAGGTCGATGGCAAGATCGCCCGCATAGTTACCGAAGAACATATCCATCAAAGAAAACAACGCAACTCCTGATGTGTTGGATGATTGCTGGAAAACTACTAGCCCATCATACTAGCGCAAGCCCGGCACTTCACTTGCGGTGAAGCACCGGGCAGCGCCAAATCTCATAAGGTCACTACTGGTTGTCAGCAGCCGAGAGATCGATGTCGAGCGAGGAGACGGCCCAACCGATATGGTTGTCGGAGCGCACGAACTTGACGGTGTACTCCTGCTCGCCGCCCTTGGACAGCGACGCCTTGACCTTGGCGGTGGTCTCGGTCATAGACTGGTCCATGCCCTCAATGGAGACGGTGGCGCCCTGCGGAATCGAGGAAATGATCATCGACTTGGCGTCCTCGGACAGGCTGGAGGCAAGACAGGACTCGGCCTTGGCGGTATCGCCGTCACCTGCGGCCTGGAACAGGTCGGTGACAACAGACTCCTGCGAGGGGAAGCCCAGGCCGCGCGTGTAGGCAAAGCCAAGACCGCCTGCGGCAATGACGATCAGCAGAAGCAGCACCAAGAAGACCTTGAGGCCCGTGTGGCGATGGCGACGACGGACCTTAGCCTCCTTGCGGTCCTGCTGAACCATCTCGGACTCAGACAGGGTGAAGAAGCCGGTGTCCGATGGGTCGGGCATAAACTGACCGGTAGCACCCGTGGGGTCGAGCGGGTCGACGGCGGGAGCATCCATCGCGGGAGCCGGCGCCGTGGCCATGGCCGTCTGGGCCGAAAGCGCAGCGAGGGAATCGTGCACGCGGGCAAGCTCGTCGGCCTGCTCGGGCGTGAGCTGGTAGATGCCATCGGCGGTGGCGGCGTTAAAGGCATCGAGCGCGTCAGAGGGGCGACCGGCGGCAGAGAGCGCCTCGCCCATACCGGCGTTAAGCGCACGCGTGTCATCGCGCGGACCGGCAAAGTCAATGGCCGTGCGGTAGGTCTCTACGGCGTCTGCCGGACGGCCGAGCTTAATGAAGCAGCGGCCAAGATCGCCAAGGGCGGCGGCGGGAGCCGGGTTGGCACCATCGATGGCGGCCTGACGGAAGGCAGTGCCGGCGTTGGCATAATCGCCCGACTGGAACAGGGCGTTGCCCAGACCCAGATAGGCCTTAAACGGCGTGGCATAGGATGCATCCTGCGTTGCGGCAGAGAACGCCTGGGCTGCAGTCACATAGTCACCCACGGCAGCAAGCGCCTTGCCGCGGTTGGTGAGCAGCGCGCCGCGCTTGCCATAGGTACCGTCGTTAAGGGCGGCGGCGTAAGCCTCGGCGGCCTCGGCATACATGCCCAGGTGCATCAAGGCGTTGCCGCGCAGATGGTCGGCCTCGCCCATAATCTCACCGGGGGTCTTTGCCGCACCGAGCATCTGGGCGGCAGCGGAATAATCACCCGCGCGATAAGCGGCGCGGCCCTGTTGGATCAGCTGGCTGTTCAAGGAAGTCCCCTTTACTCGTGAACGATCTCGACGTGGACGATCTCGTCGCCGGCACGCAGCTGCGAAATCACATCGAGGCCCTCGACCGTGGTGCCAAAGACGGTGTAGCCGGAGTCGAGGTTATGCTGAGCGCCCAGGCAGAAGTAGAACTGCGAACCCGCGGAATCGGGATCCATGGAACGTGCCATGGCAAGCGCGCCGTCGACGTGGCTGTTACGCGGGTTGGTAGCGAACTCGCCCTTGATGCAGTAGCCGGGGCCACCGGTACCGGGCATGCCGTCGGGGCCCTCAAGGCCGGCGGCGACATCGGCGCCGGACATATCGCGGGTATTGGGGTCGCCGCCCTGGATCACAAAACCGGGCACATAGCGATGGAACTTAAGGCCATCGTAAAAACCCATCGTGGAAAGCTCGCAGAAGTTCGCCACGTGGATGGGGGCGCCCTCGCCGTCAAACTTGACCTTGATGGTGCCCTTCGACGTCTCAATCACCGCGCACTCATCGCCGACAAGCTGATACTCGGGCGTGTAGAGCTCTTTCTTAAAACCAAACATGTGGTTCCTTCCTCGTGCGTTTAAAGCATATTTGGTCAAATTGTAGCAATAAGCACGGGCTTCCATCAATTGCGCACGCAGGTTATGCCGCCGGAGGGCAACAAATTACGAACGTTGCTGCGGTCTCCATGCGCTCACGTTGGCGTCGTACTGGTTAAGCGCGCTGTTGCCGCCTTGTGCGATGGGCGCCAGGATCTCGCTCTGACGGGCGCTCAGCGACTCGCCGTCGGGAATGGACAGCGAGATATCCCAGCTCTGGCAGATCACGTCGACACGCTCGTACATCCACTGGGCAAGCTGCTTTAGATGATCGATGTCCTCCGCATAGACGGTATCGTCCTGAACCTTGAGGTTATTGAGCTCATCCTGGGTCTTTTTTATCTGATCGCGCAGGGCATAAGCGCTCTGCGACAGCTCCTGGCGGGTGGAGAGCGGCGTACGCAGATAGCCGTTATTAAACGAATCGATGACCTCGCCGATCTGATCATCGTCGCTGTACGACACGATGGTCTGGTACAGGCCATCGAGCCTGGCGTAGAGCTGGTCGTCGGTTAAGACGGTCTCCTCCTGAACGACCTCGGACGCATCCTCTTGCTTGGACTCTTTCTCGGTGGCCTCGCCCTTTTGGCGCGACGGGAAGGTGGTCTTGGCGGCCTGGCCAAACTGGTCGTAGAAGCCGGGCATGACGCCCATAGGATCGGCAGTCACAAACCAATACGCACCACCGCACACGGCGGCGAGCACCGCGATGACGATAAGCGGTTTGGGGATATGGCGCTTGTGCTTGTGATAGGCATCCTCGTCGGGATGGACCTTGCGCTTGGCCTTTTGCTTTTTGGGCTGGACATCATCGCGCAGGGACACCGGTGTGGGGATATCGACCTTGGGGATGCCAAAGTCCTTATCGAAGGCAGGCAGCACGCAGGTCTCGTTGGGATCGGCGGCATCCGAGAGCACCGCGGCGGCAGAGGCCGGCGCATGGGGCACCTCGGTATCGATCTGCTCCTGCGTCAAGCGCGGAAAGCCGGCCGTGCGGCCTGCTGCCAGATCGGATGCAGCCGCGTCTTTGGAAAGGATGCCCGGGGCGGGGCGCCCGCACTTGGGACAGGTGCGATCATGCGGGGACAGGCGTGCGCCGCAACCATCGCAGAATACGAACTCGGTATGCTCGGGACCGTCGCCCGGACCAACGTATGCGTTGCAATAGGGGCAGAACGAGGCGCCGTCCTCTATGGTCTTAAGGCAATGCGGGCAGATCACGGCTTCCTCTTTTCGGAGCAATTCATACAGTCGAGGTTAGAGCATAACATCGCCACGCCCCCACAGGAGCAAGGCACCAATTCAACATCGCCAGAAAAATCATCCCCGGGGCGACTGGGACTAGGCTTTATTTGCGGGCTTTTTCTTCTTGCTGGGCATCGAGACCTTGATGCCTTGGGCCGATTTGGTCACACGCGAGCGAGTGACGCCCGTGCCCTTCTTTTTCTTGGGCTGGGCCTTTTCCACACCCTCGAGCGCGCGAACCTCGGCCTCGCGAGCGGTGCGCTACTCACGGCGCTGCGCCATATCGGCGGCGACGCGCTTGGCAAAACGCTGGGCAGTTGAACCCGTCGAGCTCACCTTGCCGCCACCGCGACCCAGACGGACGCGAACGCCACGGCCAAAGCCGGTGGCAGCATGGCGACGACGCGGCTCGAGCGAATCCATCATCGTGGCGAGCTTAAAGAACACCGTGCAGGTAAAGACGACGATCGCCAGTAAGATAACGGCCTCGCCCATCGACAGGTTGGCGATGGACAGCAGCTCCGGGAATCCGATAACACCCGCCAGGATGCCGACGACAACAAATACAAAGAGCACCACGCGCAAGGGTGTGAGCGGCTGCGAGATGCGCCAGATCAGGCTCACGCTCGCCGCGCACGACGTAAGCAGGCACATGGTCGAAAGCGTGAGCTGGTTAAAGCCGAACACGCGCGCCACAAAGATATCGAGCGCCGCAGCCATAATGACCGCCAGCGACGCCGGCAGCGCACGTTTGAGCACGTTGGTCAAGAATGACCCCTTCACGCGGGCGTTGTTGGGCTCCAAACCCAGCACAAAGCCCGGCGCGCCGATGCAGAAGAAGTTGATGAGCGTCATCTGAATCGGCTCGAAGGGATACGGCGGAAACGCGATGCACAGCGCCGCCAAGCTCATCGAGAACAGCGTCTTGGTCAGAAACAGCGCCGCAGAGCGCTGTAAGTTGTTGATGGAGCGACGACCCTCGGCCACCACGGCGGGCATCGAGGCAAAATCGTTGTCGACCAGCACGATCTCGGCCACGTTGCGCGCGGCATCGGAACCGGCGGCCATGGCCACGGAGCAGTCGGCCTCCTTGAGCGCCAGCACGTCGTTGACGCCGTCGCCCGTCATGACAACGGTATGGTCGCGACGCTTGAGCGCCTGCACGAGCTCGCGCTTCTGTTGCGGGGTCACGCGACCAAAGACGTGATAGCGGTCCACTGCCGCATCGAGCTTGGACGGCGTATCGAGCGTCGTGGCGTCGACGTAGGCATCGGCCCCCGGTATGCCCACTACGCGCGCGATCGACGACACCGTGCGCGGGTCGTCGCCGCTGATCACGTTGAGGGTCACACCCTGCTCGTTAAAGTAGCCGATGGTCTCGGCGGCCGAGGAGCGGATCTCATCGCGAATGGTCACAAAGCCCACAGGCTCTGCCTCGCCCACCATATCGCCATCGGGTGTAAAACCGTCCACACGGGCCACCACAAGCACGCGGCAGGTATCGGCGAGCTCGGCCACGCGGTTCTCGACCTGCGCAAAGGCGCGCTCCGAAAGCACAAATTGCGCTGCGCCCATCACATAGGAACCTTGCGCAAACGAGGCGCCGCTCCACTTTTTGGACGACGAGAACGGAATGACCGCCAGCGGCTCGGACACCTCGACCGGGCGGTCGGCGTAGTAGTTGAGCAGCGCCTGACAGGTCTCGTTGGCGTCTGCCGAGGTGGCACGTGCCACGTTGGCGAGCGCAAAATCGAGGACCGTGGTCTCGACGGGGACAGACGCCTCGTCCGAGTCCGCGCCAAAGCCAACACCCTCAACAGGCAACGGATAGGTGCCCTCGACCTCCATGCGACCCGACGTGATGGTGCCCGTCTTGTCCAAGCACAGCACGTCGACGCGCGCGAGCGTCTCGATGCAGTAGAGCTGCTGCGCGAGCACCTTGCGACGCGCCAGGCGCACCGTGGCGATGGCAAGTACCGACGAGGTCAGCAGCACCAGACCCTGCGGAATCATGCCCAAAAGAGCGCCCACCGTGGACAGCAGCGCCGACGAGGGCACGCGACCGGCAAGCAGCTCGGAAAAGCACCACGAAAGCGCGCTATCGCCCGGCGTACCGGCGGCATCCCAAAGCACACTCACGCTCGAGGAAAAGAGCGCCAGACCAAGCGGAATCATGATAATGCTCGCAAAGCGCACGATGGCGTTGAGCGCGTTCATAATCTCGGAATTGACCTTTTTGACGTACTTGGCCTCGTTGTTGATCTTTGCCACGTAGTTGTCGGCGCCAACATGGATCACGCGGGCGCGCAGCAGACCCGAGTCGATAAAGCTGCCGCTCATGAGCTCGGAGCCGGGCTGCTTTTTGATGAGATCGCTCTCGCCCGTCAGCAGGCTCTCGTTAACAAGTGCCTCGCCCGACACCACCACGGCGTCGGCCGGAATCTGGTCACCGCGCCCCAGGCGAATGATGTCGTCGAGCACGATCTGGTCAAGGTCGAGCTCCACCTCGGCACCGTCGCGCACCGCGATGGCCTTCTTAGAGGTCAGCAGCGTAAGCTTGTCGACCATCTTCTTGGAACGCATGGACTGGATGACGCCGATGGCGTTATTGAGGAACACCACGAACAGGAACGTCAGATTCTTAAACGATCCGGTAAGCAACACCAAGATCGCCAAGACAGCGTTGATCAAGTTAAACAGCGTGCAGAGGTTCTCGATGATGAGCTCGCGGACCGATTTGGTCTTGAGCTCCATGTTGCGGTTGATCTTACCGGCGGCGATGCGCTCCTCGACCTCGGCGGTCGAAAGCCCGCGCTCGATATCCGTTGCTGCCATACCACGTCCCATCACGTCGCGTCGGTATAAGAAAACCGACCGGACCATGCGAGGTTCGGACGGTCTTACGTTCGATGGTGCCCCATGTTGGATTCGAACCAACGGCCTTCTGCTCCGGAGGCAGACGCTCTAATCCCCTGAGCTAATAGGGCGAATGGTTGGCATTATACCCAAGTGCGCCACGGGCTAACAAAAGAATAGAAAAAGCTTTGCAATTACGTGGGAGACACGGCGCAAAGGCACACATTAGAACGCAAAAGTGAAACAATTAGTATAAACTCACATGCACCATATATGCACGGCTCGCGATGCGGGCCGTTTTTGCAAAGGCTATCTATTGAGGTGAGAGGCACACCATGATTGCAATTTTAAAGCAGAGCGCCAGCGACGAGGCCGTCGGCCATATCGTCAGCTGGATTGAGAAGAAGGGTCTCAAGACCGACGTCTCGCGCGGCGAGAACGAGACCATCATCGGCCTGGTGGGCGATACGACCAAGATCGACCCGTTCCTGCTCGAGTCCATGGATGTCGTCGAGCGCGTGCAGCGCGTCTCCGAGCCTTTTAAGCGTGCCAACCGCAAGTTCCACCCCGAGGACTCCGTCATCGACTGCGGCCACGGCGTCAAGATCGGCAGCGATCAGTTCCAGGTCATCGCCGGCCCCTGCTCTGTCGAGGGCGAGAACCTCATTCGCATCGCACGCCGCGTAAAGGCCGCCGGCGCCACGATGCTGCGCGGTGGCGCCTACAAGCCCCGCACCTCCCCTTACGCCTACCAGGGCATGGGCCCCGCCGGCCTGGACCTGCTATGCGAGGCATCCGCCGAGCTCGACATGCCGATCGTCACCGAGATCATGGACCCGCGCGACGTGCAGGTCTTCTTGGATAAAAAGATTGACGTCATGCAGATCGGCGCCCGCAACGCGCAGAACTTCCCCCTGCTCAAAGAGGTCGGCAAGACCAAGACCCCGATCCTGCTTAAGCGCGGCATGTCCGGCACCGTCGACGAGCTGCTCATGGCTGCCGAGTACATCATGAGCGAGGGCAACGACAACGTCATTCTGTGCGAGCGCGGTATTCGCACCTTCGAGACCCGTACCCGCAACACCTTCGACCTCAACGCCGTGCCGGTGCTGCACCACCTGTCGCACCTGCCCGTCGTCGCCGACCCCAGCCACGCCACCGGTTACACCCGCTATGTTGAGCCCATGGCGCTCGCCGCGACTGCCTGCGGCGCCAACGGTCTGGAGATCGAGGTCCACGACGACCCGAGCCACGCCTGGTCCGACGGCGCCCAGGCCCTCACGCCCGACCAGTTCGACGACACCATGCGCCGCATCCGCGCCATCCGCGATGTCGTCTGCCAAGAGACCATGGAGTAGGCCATGGGTACGGTGAGAAACGCACGCGTCAACCAAGGTGGCCCCAAGTGCGCCGGCATCGTCGGCTTGGGCCTGATCGGCGGCAGCTTCGCCCGCGGCTATGCGCAGGCTGGCGTTCGCGTGCTTGCCTGGGACCCCGACGATGACGTGATGACGGCCGCCAGCATGGGTACCGTCGCCGGCGAGCTCAACGACGAGACGCTCGGCGAGTGCGACATCATCGTCCTCGCCTGCTATCCTAAAGGATGCATCGAGTGGCTCGAGGCGCATGCCCAGGCGCTCGCCGACGCTACCGACACCGAGGCCATCATGGGTCCTGTGGTGATCGACACTGTGGGCGTCAAGGGCATTGTGTGTGAGCGGGCCTTTGAGCTCGCACGAGAGCACGGCTTTTACTTTGTGGGCGCACACCCCATGGCGGGCACCCAGTTCTCGGGCTACGCGCACTCCCGCGCCGACCTGTTCCAGGGCGCCCCGCTGGTGCTCGTTCCGCCCGCGGTGGACGACGCCCTTAAGCTCGAGCTTTTAGGCCAGGTGCGCGAAATGGTGCGCCCCTTAGGGTTTGGCAAGTTCAGCGTGACCACCGCCGCCGAGCACGACCGCGTGATCGCCTTTACGAGCCAGCTCGCGCACGTTGTCTCCAACGCCTACGTAAAGAGCCCCAACGCCCAGGTCCACCACGGCTTTTCGGCCGGTAGCTACCGCGATCTCACCCGCGTGGCCCACCTCAACCCGCAGATGTGGTCCGAACTCATGATTGACGACGCCGACGCGCTTGCCTTCGAGATCGACCACCTGATCGATGCGCTCGGCGCCTACAGCAGTGCACTCAAGGATCGCGACCAGCGCTATCTGGAAAATCTCCTAGCCGAGGGCGATCGCATCAAGCGCGCACTCGACGACGAGAGCGCCCACTAGACCACCTATCACGCCAGGTCGAAAGGACCATAGCTTATGGCGATTACCATCGATATCGACACCGCACGCCCCTACCAGGTACACGTGGGCACCTTTTTGCTGGAGCAGGCAGGGCCGCTCGTTCGCGCCACCGCTGGCGGATCACGCGCCGTCATTGTGACAGACACCAACGTGGGTCCGCTCTACCAGATGCCCGTCAAGCAGAGTCTGGAGGCGTCAGGCTATGAGGTAAGCATTTGCACCTTCGAGGCCGGCGAGGCACACAAGCGCGCCGAGACCTACGTTACCATTCTTGAGTTTGTTGCCGAGCATGAGCTTTCGCGCTCCGACGTGATCGTGGCGCTCGGCGGCGGCGTCGTGGGCGACGTGGCCGGCTTTGTGGCCGCCACCTACATGCGCGGCTGCAAGTTTGTGCAGATCCCCACGAGTCTGCTCGCCATGGTGGACTCGTCGGTGGGCGGCAAGACGGCCATCGACCTGGCCGCCGGCAAAAATCTCGCCGGAGCCTTTTGGCAGCCGAGCGTGGTTATCGCCGACGTAGGGTGCCTGGCCACCCTCACGCCCGAGCAGTTCGCCGACGGCTGCGGCGAGGTCGTCAAGCACGCCGTGATTGCCGATCCGGAGCTCTTCGATGAGCTCGAGAAGACCCCGCTCACGCTGGAGTTGCTTAACCAGGACGTGGCCCGCGTGGCGCTCATCATCGCCCGCAATATCGACATCAAGCGCGCCGTGGTCGTTGCCGACGAACGCGAGACCAACCAGCGCAAGCTCCTCAACTTTGGACACAGCGCCGGACATGCCGTCGAGGCCTGCGAGCACTTTGAGCTAGGACACGGCAACTGCGTGTCGATCGGCATGGGTATCATCACGCGTGCCGCGGCCCTGCACGGCATTTGCGACGCTGCACTGCCCGCGCGCATCGAAGAGCTCTGCGCCCGTCATGGCCTCAAGACCCGCTGCGAGCTATCCGCCGACGCCATCTTTGCCGAGGCGCTGCACGACAAAAAACGCGCTGGTGACACCATCGACCTGGTGATTCCGCACGGCATTGGCCGCTGCAGCATCGACCGCACGCCGCTTTCAACCTTCCATGATTTAATTGCCGAGGGCCTCGGCCAGAAGGGAGACGCATCAGCATGCTAGCCCGCATCACCCCCTCCCCGCTCAAGGGCACCGTTCCCGCTATCGCATCCAAGTCGATGGCGCATCGTCTCATCATCTGCGCTGCGCTCGCCAACGGTGAGACGCACGTCACTTGCAACACCACCTGCGCCGATATCGAGGCCACAGTGCACTGCCTCACGGCCCTGGGCGCCCGTATCGAGACCGTCGAGGACGGCTTCCAAGTCCATCCCACTATGAAGAGTATTGAGTTCGGCCTGCTCAAGGCACTTGCCGGCGGCACGCTCGACTGCGGCGAGAGCGGCTCCACGCTCCGCTTTATGCTGCCCGTCGCCTGCGCACTGGGAGCAGAGGCCACCTTTGTGGGCCGGGGTCGTCTGGGCGCACGCCCCCTCTCCCCGCTCTCCGACGAGATCATTGCCGCCGGCTGCGACCTGCAGGGGCTGGGCGGCTTTCCGCTCAAGACAAGCGGCCGCATGCGCCCGGGCACCTTTATCCTGCCGGGTAACGTGAGCTCGCAGTACATCTCCGGTCTGCTGCTGGCAGCCCCACTTCTGGCCCAGCCCTCCTGCGTGCAGGTGACCGGCCTTATCGAGAGCCGCCCCTATATCAACCTAACCATCCAGGCCATGAAGGCCTTCGGAGTCGAGGTCAACGTCGAGCGTATTCCGGCCAAGGACGGCCAGCCCGAGGTCACGAACTTCCGCGTGAACAGCGGCTCCTACCGCACGCCTGGCAGCGTGGCCGTCGAAGGCGACTGGTCCAACGCCGCCTTTTGGCTGTGTGCCGGCGCCATCGGCTCCGACCCCATCACCGTCGAGGGTGTGTCGCTCAGCTCCGCGCAGGGCGACCGCAACGTGCTCGCCGCGCTTTCGCGCTTTGGCGCTCGCATCGTGCGCTCCACTAACGCCGCCACCGTGCAGTCCGACAAGCTCGCCGGCTTTGAGATGAGCGCGCACGACATCCCCGACTTGGTGCCCGTTATCTCTGCCGTGGCATCGTTGGCGCAGGGCCGCACGTTTATCCGCGATTGCGCCCGTCTGCGCATCAAGGAATCCGACCGTCTGGCCACTACCACCCGCGAGCTCACCGCACTGGGGGCGCAGGTACGCATTGCCGGTGACGACCTCATCATCAAGGGTGTCGACGCCTTTACCGGCGGCGAGGTCGATTCGCACAACGACCACCGCATCGCCATGATGGCCGCCATCGCCGCGAGCCGTGCTACCGGCGATGTCGTGATCCACGGCGCCGAGGCCGTCAACAAGTCCTATCCCGATTTCTTTGACCACTACCGCCTGCTGGGCGGCAAGGTCACGCTCGAGGAGGAATAGCATGTCCTCGACCTTTGGCAACGTTTTGCATCTGAGCATCTTTGGCCAGTCGCACTCCCCTGCTATCGGCTGCTCACTCGACGGCATTCCTGCTGGTATCGCCGTTGACCAGGAGCAGCTGCAGGCCTTTTTGGACCGTCGCGCCCCCGGTCGCGACGAGACCGCAACCAAGCGCCGTGAGGCCGACGCCGCGCATATCATTGCCGGTGTGGTCGATGGGCACACCACCGGCGCACCCATCGCAGCGATCATCGAGAACACCAACACGCGCTCCAAGGACTATTCCGAGCTGCGCCGCAAGCCCCGCCCCGGGCACGCAGACTTTCCGGCGCGCGTGAAGTACCACAACATGCACGACGTCGCCGGCGGCGGACACTTCTCCGGTCGTCTGACGGCCCCCCTATGCATCGCCGGCGGCATCGCGCTGCAGGCACTCGAGGCCCGTGGCATCAAGGTCATGGCGCACGTCGCGCAAATCGGCGGTATCTCCGACCTGCCCATGGACGACATGGTCTATCGCGAGGCCGACCGCAAGGCGACCCTTACAAACGACCTGCCCTGCATTGACGCCGCAGCTGCCGGTCGCATGCGCGAGGAGATTCTGGCCGCACGCGACGAGCTCGACAGCATCGGTGGCATCGTGGAGTGCGGCATCTACGGGCTTCCCGCGGGCATCGGCGACCCCATGTTCGACGGCATCGAGAACCGCATCGCACAAATCGCGTTTGGCATTCCCGCCGTAAAGGGTGTGGAGTTTGGCATGGGCTTTGCCGTGGCCGCTATGCGCGGCAGCGAGAACAACGATCCGTACCGCGTAGATGCCGAGACCGGCGAGATTGCGGTCGAGTCCAACAACGCCGGCGGCATCCTGGGCGGTATTTCCACAGGCGCACCCGTCATGTGGCGTATGGCCGTAAAGCCGACGCCCTCCATCGATCGCGAGCAACAGACCGTGGACATGGACGCCATGGAAAATGCCGAGCTCTCGGTCCACGGCCGCCATGATCCCTGCATCGTCCCGCGCGCCGTCCCCGTAGCCGAAGCAGCCGCCGCCCTCGCGATTTGGGACGCCCTCCTCGAGGACGCCGCCCAGCTCTAACCCGACTCACCTGGGTTGCCTGCCAACTCAGCCGTTACGTGAAAGGGGCCTCCATGGACCTTGCCGATATTCGCCAGGCCATCGATGGCATTGACACCACCCTGCTCAACAGCTTCGTCGAGCGCATGGACATTGCCACCGAAGTCGCCAAATCCAAGATCGAGATGGGCAAGGCCGTCTTTGACCCCGCCCGTGAGCGCTCCAAGCTCAACAACCTCGCCGGCCGCGCACCCGAGCGCTACGAGGCTCAGACCATCGCTCTGTTCCGCCTCCTCATGAGCATGAGCAAGGCCGAGCAGCAGCGCTACATCAACGAGCTCGAAGGCATCACGGTGTCGCAAAAGGCCCATGCCACGGCCGCAGCCTTTAACACACCCTTCCCCCAGACGGCCACCGTCGCCTGTCAGGGCGTTGAGGGCGCCTACAGCCAGATCGCCGCATGCAAGCTCTTCGACGTGCCCGATATCGCGTTCTTTGAGACCTTTGAGGGCGTCATGCGCGCCGTACGCGACGGCTTTTGCGAGTTTGGCGTGCTGCCCATCGAAAACTCAACCGCTGGCTCTGTCAACGCCGTCTACGACCTGCTCGCACAGTTCGACTTCCATATCGTGCGCTCGCTGCTCCTCAAGATCGACCACAACCTGCTCGTCAAACCCGGCACCAAACTCCAGAGCGTACGCGAGGTCTACAGCCACGGTCAGGCCATCGCCCAGTGCGCCGGCTTTATCGAGGGCCACGGCCTGCATGCCACCAAGTACCCCAACACCGCCATGTCGGCCGAGATGGTCGCCAACTCCGAACGCACCGACGTCGCCGCTATCGCCTCGCGCAGCTGTGCCGCGCTGTATGGTCTGGAGGTGCTGGAGCCCAACATCCAGGACTCGGACAACAACTACACGCGCTTTGTCGTCATCAGCCGCGAACCGCGCGTCTATCCCGGTGCCAACCGCACCTCGCTCATGATCACCACGGCCAACGAGCCGGGCGCGCTCTATCGCGTACTCGAGCGCTTCTACGCGCTCAACATCAACCTCATCAAGCTCGAGAGCCGCCCCATCCCCGGGCGCGACTTCGAGTTTATGTTCTACTTTGACCTGGACTGCCCCTTTGGCAGCAAGGCCCTCGACGACTTGCTCGACTCGATCGACGACGTGTGCGAGAGCTTCACCTACTTTGGCAGCTACACGGAGGCGCTCTAGATGACCGATACCGCCGCAACCCGCCCCTACGGCGTCCTGGGCCGTGTGCTAGGCCACAGCTACACCCCGACCATCTACAAGGAGCTCGCGGGGCTCGAATACGTGCGTTTTGAACGCGAGCCCGAGGATCTTGAAGCCTTTATGACGGGCGACGAGTGGGAAGGTACCAACGTGACCATCCCCTACAAGCGCGCCGTCATGGAATATCTGGACGAGCTGAGTCCCTTGGCCGAGCGCATGGGCAACGTCAACACCATCACACGCCTACCTGACGGTCGCCTGCGTGGCGACAATACCGACTACTTTGGTTTTCGGTGCCTGGTCGAAGAGTTGGGCGTAGAGGTTGCCGGCAAGAAAGTCCTCGTGCTCGGTGCCACCGGCGGTGCCGGTACCACGGCCAGCATGGTGCTCGGCGACCTGGGCGCCATCGTCGTACCCGTGGGTCGCACGAGCGAGATCAATTACGGCAACATCGCGCAGCAATCCGATGCGGCACTGCTCGTCAACTGCACGCCCGCCGGCATGTTCCCCCACTGCCCCGACGCTCCCTGCACGCTCGAAGGCCTCGATGCGCTCGAGGGCGTCATCGACATTGTCTACAACCCCGCCCGCACGGGTCTGATGCTCGAGGCCGAGCGCCGCGGCATCCCCTACATCGGCGGCCTGCTCATGCTTGTGGCACAGGCGGCACAGGCTGTCGAGCGTTACACCGGCCAAGCCACCCCGCGCGAGCGCATCCTGGACGTAACGGAGCGCCTGTCCCGCCGCGAGCAGAACATCGCGCTCATCGGCATGCCGGGCTCGGGCAAAACCCGCGTGGGCGAGCAGATCGCCCAGCTCACAGGCCGCGAGCACATTGACTTGGACCGAGCCCTCGAAGAGCGCCTAGACATGCCCTGCGCCGACTTTATCGTCGAGCGCGGCGAGGCGGCCTTCCGCGAGCAGGAGACGGCAGCGCTGGCCGACATCTCCAAGCGCAGTGGCCTGGTGCTCTCCACCGGCGGCGGCGTGGTAACGCGCGATGAGAACTATCCGCTGCTGCACCAGAACAGCCAGATCGTGTTGCTCAACCGCAAGCTCGACGAACTCGCCCACAAGGGACGCCCTATCACCGCCCGCGACGGCATCGATAAACTCGCCGAGCAGCGCATGCCGCGCTACCGCGCTTGGGCCGACTACATCATCGACTCACGCGACTGCGCCGCCAACACCGCCCGCGCCCTCCTCGACACCCTTCCACCCGCTCTCTAACAAAAACCTCCACAAAGGGGACAGGCGCCTTTGTGGTGGTTTTTCATTCCGCCTCACCGCCCGCCCAACCGCAAAGGAAGCAACCATGAAAGCGCTCGTCATCAACGGCCCCAACCTCAACATGCTCGGCATTCGCGAGCCGGGCATCTACGGCAGCGACAGCTACGACCGCCTAGTCCAGATTTGCCAGGAGGCGGGAACCGCGCAGGGCTTTGACGAGATCGAGGTATTCCAGTCTAACCACGAGGGCAGCATCGTCGACAAGATCCAGGAGGCCTACGGAAAGGTCGACGGCATCGTCATCAACCCGGCCGCCTACACGCACACCAGCGTGGCCATTCTGGACGCTCTCAAAGCCGTCGCCATCCCCGCCGTTGAGGTCCACATCAGCGCCGTGGAGACGCGCGAGGACTTCCGCCAGGTAAGCTACGCGCGCTTGGCCTGCTTCGCCACCATCACCGGCGAGGGCCTGCAGGGCTACGCCCATGCGCTGGAACTTCTGAGGGAACGACTCGAAAAGTAGCCTCGCGTGCAAATCCATCAACGCAATTCACACGCCAATAAAGCCAGTGCCGCCAGCAGAAACCTCGCTACTGGCGGCACTTTATTCCTGGCATATAATCGTTGCAGTCACACAACGTCTGGAGACGCACATGTTAAGCATCCATCTGGGAGATTGCCCCGGTTCCATCTACGATACCGAAACCTATTTTAGGAACTCATACTTGGACTCATGGTTCGAAGACCCTATGGCCACGCAGATCATTAAAAGCGTGGACGGATCAGAGCTCATCGGCCCCCACAACATCGTAAGCAAGCAGCTGGGCTCGATCACCCCACTCGAACTGTCCGGCGGCGTCAAGACGCTGTTGCTGGTTCGCAATCTCCCAAATATGGTGTTCAACGCATCCACCTGCGGAGACAACTGTGCCCGCTGGCTACTCAAGATCGGCAAAGAACAGGATGTGCTGGTGACCCTTTACCACATCATGAAGTTCCCTTGGAAGCGTTTTGAGATTCGCATCGATAACGATGACCGCATCGTCAGAAATATGCAGGAGTTTGTCGGCGCCACGAATGACTTTTTGGATGTTGATGAATAATGAAGGGGACGCATACCGTCATCGTTGAGCGCGCAAAGGTCAAATACACGCTCACGTTCAAGCGCAACATCTCCTTCATCCGCGGCAACAGCGGTACGGGCAAAACGACACTCATCTCGATGATCCGCGACTATAACGATCGAGGACAAGAAAGCGGCGTCACGCTCAGCTGCGACGTGCCTTGCGAAACGCTTTCCGGCAGACGCTGGGAGCGCGAGCTATCGATCATCGAAGATTCAATCGTCTTTCTAGATGAGGGCAACGAGTTTATCTACTCAAAGGATTTTGCAAAGGCCGTCAACGGATCGTCCAACTATTTTGTTCTGATATCTCGTCGCGACGCCAACGAACTCCCCTACAGCGTCGACGAGATCCTGAAGTTAGTCAACACGACGAGTAAAACAATCAATGGCCGCAAGAGCGACAGGCGCTTCTACTCGGTGACCAAGCCGCTATATGACCACACTGCAAGCATGCTGTATCAGGATCTAAATGTTGGATTCGAGGTACCCGATGCCGCAATTGTCGAGGATAGCAAGTCTGGCTATCAATTCTACAGCGCCCTTTGCAACCGACTGGGAATCCCCTGCTACACCGCTACCGGCGTAGCAAACCTAAAACGAACGATTCACGAATGTCCCGAGCAAAACATCCTTGCCATAGGAGACGGCGCAGCGTTTGGTCCCTACATCGAAAAGGTGCTCGGGCAGCGTGTTTACAAGAACGTCCGCCTGTTCCTCCCTGAATCATTTGAGTGGACGCTTTTACGATCTGGCCTCATCCCCAGCAACGACATTCCAAAGATACTTGAGGACCCCTCGAGCTACATCGAAAGCCGCGACTACCTAAGTTGGGAGCGATTCTTCACCGACGTATTGATCAAGTACTCGGCAGACACTCGCTACGCCTACAGAAAAGCAAAGCTCAATGAGCAGTATCTGAAGCCGCAGGCAATGGATGCAATTGCAAGCGTCTTTCCCGAGTGCCTGAAGGCAGAATAGCGAGCCCTTAAGATCATTTGGAAACACGGTTACGCTCCCGCCCCGGAGCTGCTGAGGGAGCGTCTGCTAGACTAATCATTGAGGCAAATGAGCCAGTGGCGTTTGTCCTGAATCTTTAGTAACTGTAACTGTCCAATTGACATACAAAGGAGCATATCCATGTCCCAGTACGATTACCTTGTCGTCGGTGCCGGCCTCTCTGGCGCGGTCTTCGCCAATGCCGCCAAGCGCGCCGGCAAGTCGGTCCTGGTCATCGACCGCCGCGGCCACATCGCTGGCAACATCTACACCGAGGACGTCGAGGGCATCCAGGTCCACCGCTACGGCGCACACATTTTCCACACCTCCATGAAGGACGTCTGGGACTACGTCAACCGCTTCGCCGAGTTCAACAACTACGTCAACTCGCCGGTAGCCAACTTCCACGGCAACATGTACAACATGCCCTTCAACATGAACACCTTCGCCAAGATGTGGCCGGGCGTCGTCACGCCGGCAGACGCCAAGGCCAAGATCGCCGAGCAGGTGGCCGCCGAGAACATCGGCGAACCGCAGAACCTCGAGGAGCAGGCTCTGTCGCTCGTCGGCCGCGACATCTTCGAGACACTCGTAAAGGGCTACACCGAGAAGCAGTGGGGCCGTGATTGCAAGGACCTGCCCGCGAGCATCATCAAGCGCCTCCCCTGCCGCTTTACCTACGACAACAACTACTTCAACGACCGCTACCAGGGCATCCCCATGGGCGGCTACACCAAGATGGTCGCCAACATGCTCGAGGGCGTCGAGGTACGCTGCGGCGTGGAGTACAAGGAGCTGATCGCCGCCGAGCCCGACATCGCCGTCAAGACGATCTACTGCGGCCCCATCGACGCGTTCTACGACTTCAAGCTGGGCACGCTCGAGTACCGCAGCCTGCGCTTTGAGACCGAGACGCTCGACGAGCAGGACCACCAGGGCGTGGCCGTGGTCAACTACACCGAGCGCGAGATCCCCTACACGCGCATCATCGAGCACAAGCACTTCGAGTTCGGCACGCAGGAGAATACCGTCATCACGCGCGAGTACCCGGCCGACTGGAAGCCCGGCGACGAGCCCTACTACCCCATCAACGACACCAAGAACGAGGCCCTGTACAAGCAGTACGAGGAGCTGGCGGCACAGGAGGGCGACGTGATCTTTGCCGGTCGCCTGGGCGGCTACAAGTACTACGACATGGACAAGGCCATCGCCGCCGCCTTCGAGCTCGTCCTCAACGAGCTGGGCGTGGAGCCGACGGAGGCGTAAGAGCCCAACAGCCAAAGGCTGATAGTCATTCAGGGATGCAGAAAGTCCGGTGCAGCATCGCTGCATCGGACTTATCGTTGAGGGAGCACTGTGCGCGCACGCGTCCCAAATAACAAAGACCCGGCATTATTACCAGGTCTCTAAAACTCATATGGTGCTCCATGGCGGATTCGAACCGTCGACCTTGGGATTAGAAGTCCCCTGCTCTATCCAACTGAGCTAATGGAGCATAAAAGCCACGCGTCCAAGCAGGTACAAGTTCACGCAACAAGAAGTTTATAACCTACTTGAACTGGTCGTGGTATGCCTTACAGACCTCGTCCACGGGGCCATCCAAACGCAGGTCGCCCTTCTCGATCCATACGGCACGCTGACAAATGCGCTCAACCTGCTCCATGAAGTGAGAAACGAACAAGACCGTGACGTTACTGCTCTCGATAAAGTGCTGAATAAGGCGCTCGCACTTCTGCTAGAAAAGGGGGCAGGCGATAGGTATACTTTTAACCAGTTAAGTCGTAAGGAAGGCTCCACTTGGACTATTCGAATACCGCTGTCATAATCCCCTGTTACAACGAAGCGCTGACGATTGGCAAAGTTATCGATGATTTTCATCGATAACTGCCCGGCGCAGTTGTCTATGTGTATGATAACAACTCATCCGATGACACTTCGCAAATCGCCAAACAGCACGGGGCCACAGTGCGAAACGAGCCCAGACAAGGCAAAGGCAACGTGTGCCGCCAAATGTTCCGCGATATCGATGCCGAATGCTACTTGATGGTCGACGGCGACGATACCTACCCCGCTGAGGCCGCCAAGTCACTCTGCGAGCTCATCCTTAACGGCGAAGCAGATATGACCGTTGGTGATCGCCTGTCAAACGGCACCTATGCCGAAGAGAATAAGCGTGCTTTTCACGGATTTGGCAACAACCTCGTTCGTGCCATGATTAAATGGATTTACGGCTATAGCTTCGACGACGTGATGACAGGCTATCGAGCCATGAGCAAACCCTTCGTCAAGACCTTCCCCGTCTTGAGCGAGGGCTTCCAAATTCAAACCGAGCTCTCCATCCATGCCGTCGACCACCGCTGGCGCATTCAAGACGTGCCGGTGGAGTATCGAGATCGACCTGAGGGCTCAGAATCCAAACTCAACACAGTTAGCGATGGCATTAAGGTCATCGCAATGATCGTAACACTCTTTAAAGACTATCGTCCTCTCAAGTTCTTTAGTCTTATCGCGCTTATCTTTGCAGTCGTTGGGCCCGCTCTCGGCATACCAATCGTTGCAGAATACTTCCAGACCGGCTTGGTGCCCCGCTTCCCAACTGCCATTCTTGCTGTCTCGTTCATGTTCCTATGCGGGCTGACCCTGGCAACGGGACTTATCCTCGACTCGGTTGCAAAAGTGGAAAGAAAGCAATGGGAGCTGCAGGTATATAAGACGCACAGCTCGAAAACGCGTCAACTTTAACCGAATTAAGCCATGATAGGCGCTGGGTTTAGATATTGCCTCTGTTCATGTTGATAACAAAGGGGCAAGGGGTTCGCTTATCGAATAAGAACTACGGCAAGCAACAGGGAATTGTTTAGGAACAAAAGATGCATCCGCTAGCTAATAGACTTCGATTACCAGTTCACGTTTTTGTACTGTATTTTTCAATTTCTGTATTCACCCAATACACTTTCGGATATTCGCTCCCTATTGTTGCGGCACTCCTCACGCTTGCGCAATTTATTATTTGTCAAAAGCATTCTCTTAAGAACGATAAAAGCTCGCAAAAAACGATGTGGCGAGGCCGCGATTCTCTGACGATCGTTGCAATAGCTCTTCTCGCTCTCTCCTTAGTGCTCGGTCATCACATTCATATAGGTGAAAATCCCGATCACGGAACAATAGCTGAAAACTTCATTGAGCCATATTCATGGTTCGACGCCGTGGCCTTTATTTGCATCCTTTATGTCCTAATCCTGATGGCACGCGCGATTACCCAAATAACGATTGATTATCGCTTGAAAAACAACCCCGGACCTGCGGTAAAAGTCTCATCTATTCCCCTCAAGCCTCTCTTTGTTACTTCAACCGCTATTGCGGTTCTCTGGCTCCCCTACCTTTTGGCATATTGGCCGGGCTTAATTTTTGGTGATACGTTAAGTTCTCTCAATCAGATATTCGGTGCGCCGTTGTCCAATCACCATCCTGTTGTGTTTACGCTTACAATGAAACTTTGCATACAGATTGCATCAATTTTTGGATTAAGTCGCACTTCTGGCATTGCACTCTATACGATTCTTCAGATGGCATTCATGGCAATCTGCCTGGGTTATCTAGCAGTTTGGTTTATAGAACGCCTTGGCGTCCGAAAGCAGTTTATTTGGCTTATGGTTGCCATATTTGGCATATCGCCTTATATTGCCACATATTCAATTGCGCTCTGGAAGGACCCAGTGTTCTCATGCTCAATTTGCATAATTTGCGTCATACTCGCCGATGCAGTTCTGGCTAGAGAAATCGCCGTATCGCAATTTCAAAAAATCGCTCTTTGCCTTCTCTCGCTTACGGCAATGCTATTCCGTAATAACGGAGTCTATATTGTTTTAGCATTGGTCCTGCTGCTAGCAGCAGTATTTATCGTAGCCCATGTCCGAAAGCAAACATTCAAATACGTCCCAATTCTCATTCCGCTGTGTATTTCGCTTGCGGCTTATTTGGTTATCTCAGGTCCTGTATATTCCGCATTACACGTAATTCCATCAGAAAAGGTTGAGTCACTGGGAATTCCGCTCAATCAAATGGCGCGCGTCGCAGCTCTCAACGGGGATATGTCTGACTCCGATCGAACATACATGGACAGTCTACTTCCCATAGAACAATATAAAGATAAATATCGCCCCACGTGCATCGACATGCTTAAGTGGGACCCAGAGTTTAACTCCGAACCACTCAGCAACAATTTCTGGTCGCATTGGATTTCGATGATGATTCGTAATCCCAAAGTTTATTTCGAAGCATGGGAGATGCAAACGTTTGGCTATTGGACCATCAATATTCCAGCAGCGGCTCATTACAACAGAAATATTCATGCCGGAGTCCCCCGCAATGTGAATCTTGAGTACGGCATTGGTTACGATATCCTTAGTAAAAATCTCTTAAGCCTCGACAGCGTACGAAACGCCTTGTCCCTATCGTCTTATTCGATTTCCGGCGGATTTGTCTTCTGGATTCTAATTTTCGCGTGTACCATATTGATTATTAACAAAAAATGGCAATGGATATTGCCTGTTCTTCCACTGCCGCTTTTATACGGAACGCTCTTTATCGCCAGCCCCATCTGGTATTGGCCCAGATATATCTTTACAGCACAGCTGGCACTTCCGGTTGTGATTGTATTACTGCATCGAGCAGTAATTACCAACGATGCACATAAGCCTAAGCCGAGTGCGACGCAATAAGCCTCACTTCAATATAAGAAGAGGCCCGGACTCCGCCCGGGCCTCTTCTTATTTGGCTTATAGGACAAAATGAGTGTCCTATAAGCCTATTGTTATGCCTTCTTAATTAAGTACGCCAACCCCATGTCGCACCCGCAGCGCACAATCGATGCGAAAAACCACGATGCCGGCAGTGTCATGAGCAACGGCATCGTCTGCCAGGGGATAAACCAATCGACCACATGGATCACAAAGATGGCGAGACTGGCCTGTCCGCAGAACACGAGTGCTCGCTCAAAGGATCCCAAAACCGGCACATTCTTCAACTTCTCCAGCGCCATGGAAACCCAACACACGCAGTAGCTGCCGGCAAGAGCGGCACCCATCGGAACCACAAATCCATCTACGCGGCGGCTCGAAATCTCAAACCCGCTCAGCGGGGCAAGGACAAGCCAAGCAACACCGGCCCCAATAAACACCAGCGGTTTGCTCACGCTCGGCTCCAGCCCCTTTTGACGCACCGTTTAACCAACCCACATCAACAGTACGATATAACAGCTCAGATCCAGATTGAGCGGCAGATAAACACCAAAAAAGCGAGATACACTCAAACTGTTAGCGCCGGGCGATTTTAGCCGCTAATAGTCAAACTATTTTGACCAATCCCGGTCACCGAATAATGGCCACCGTGCCTCCCCGCCGCCACTACGC
>JAGZPG010000018.1:0-38921 GCA_018382775.1 Collinsella sp.
CAGGCAGCGCTCGACCTCGGCGGTGAAGTCAACGTGGCCCGGGGTGTCGATGATCTGGATGCGGTAGTCCTTACCGTCCTTGTTCCAGAAGCACGTGGTAGCAGCGGAGGTAATGGTTACGCCGCGCTCCTGCTCCTGAACCATCCAGTCCATGGTGGCAGCGCCCTCATGGACCTCACCGATCTTGTGGGTCTTACCGGTGTAGTAAAGAATACGCTCGGTCGTGGTGGTCTTACCAGCATCGATGTGAGCCATGATGCCGATGTTACGGGTATCGGAAAGCTTGTACTTAGGCTTAGCCATGTTAGTTCCTTACCTTAACTTACCAACGATAGTGAGAGAACGCGCGGTTGGCCTCGGCCATCTTGAAGACGTCCTCACGCTTCTTGACGGAAGCGCCCAGGCCGTTGGAAGCGTCGAGGATCTCGTTGGCGAGACGCTCGGCCATGGTCTTCTCCTTGCGAGCGCGGGAGAAGTTGACGATCCAGCGGATGCCCAGAGCGGTGGATCGACGGGAGTTGACCTCCATCGGGACCTGATAGGTAGCGCCACCGACACGCTTGGGCTTGACCTCGAGCGTAGGCTTGACGTTGTCCATAGCCTTCTTGAAGGTAGCGAGAGCGTCGCCACCCTCGGACTTCTCGGCAACGATCTCGAAAGCGGTGTAAACGATGCGCTCAGCGGTGGCCTTCTTGCCGTCAAGAAGGACCTTGTTGATGAGCTGAGTCACCAGGCGGTTGTTGTAAACGGCGTCAGGCTGAACCTCACGACGATTAGCTGCTGCACGACGCGGCATGTGAAATCTCCTTAAGTGTCTACCGTGCGGCGCTTAGGCGGCACACGGCGAAAGTATCAAAACGTTATCTGGCTTATTTGGCCTTGGGGCGCTTAGCACCGTACTTGGAACGGGCCTGCATACGGTTCTGGACCGGAGCAGCGTCGTAGGCGCCACGGATGACGTGATAACGGACACCAGGGAGGTCACGGACACGACCGCCGCGGACGAGCACGATGGAGTGCTCCTGCAGGTTGTGGCCCTCACCCGGGATGTAAGCAGTAACTTCGATGCCGTTGACAAGGCGAACACGGGCAACCTTACGAAGAGCCGAGTTCGGCTTCTTGGGGCTCGTGGTGAAGACGCGGGTGCACACGCCGCGCTTCTGGGAGTTGTGCTGCAGAGCAGCGTTCTTGGACTTCTTGGGCACGGAACGACGGCCCTGGCGAACCAGCTGGTTAATAGTAGGCAAAGCGTACTCCTTCTCGAATGATTCCAGCTTTCTGTAAAGTGCAACGGCTTGAATCGAGGGGTCAGCATCCCCCTACGAAACACGCAGTTCGATAGGATACGTGCCGTTAGCTGTGTCGTCAACAGACCACGCCGCCGGGCGTATCCCAAAATTGGCACATTTCCGCAAAGCCTACACAAAAGGAATCCCCTCCTGTGCGCTTGGGCGGATTCCCGGACCGGGCGGCCCAGGTTTTAAGTTTGCTGCTCTACAGTCCTGGCTCGCACGGAGGCCACATTAAGTGGCCTCCGGCTCGTGCGGAACTCGCGACAAACTTAAAACCTGGGCCGCCCGGTCCGGGAATCCGACGTGCTCGTTGGGGCAACGTTTCTCACCAAAAAAAGACCCGCTTCCCTGTTGAACTGCGCCCCAAATCTTGGACGCCCTAAATAGCGACTAGGCCGCAAGGGCCTGATTCCGGTACTCCTCCGGGGTCAGGCCCTTCAATCTTACCTGCCTCCGGCTCGTGTTCCAGTGGACTATGTATTCCTCCAGGTCGCGTTTGAAATCCTCGAACGTCTTCCACTCGCGGCCCCTGTAGAACTCGTCCTTGACGTGGCCGAAGAGCTGCTCGGTGGCGGCATTGTCGATGCAGTTCGCCTTCCTGGACATGCTCTGGACGATGCCGGCGGCCTCGAGCCTGGATGTGTACGAGGCGTGCTGGTACTGCCAGCCCCGGTCCGAGTGCATGGTCGAGGCGACGCCCTCGGGGATCTTGGACAGCAGCTCGTCGAGCATCCTCACCTGCTGGGCCATGTCGGGCGTGGTCGATATGTCGCTCGCCACGATCTCCTTGGTGCAGAAGTCCAGCGTCGGGGCCCAGTAGGCCTTACCGCCAGCCACCTTGAACTCGGTGACGTCCGTCCCCAGCTTCTGCCACGGGGCCCCGGCGTCGAAACCCCTCGCGATCACGTTCTCGAACGTTCTGCCGACGACGCCCTTGTACGAGTTGTACCTGTGGTAGGCCGTCTCGCGTCTGATGCCGCAGCGAATCCCCATCTCGCGCATCATCTTGAGCACGGTCTTGTCGGCTATCACGACCCCCTCTTCCGCCCTGAGGCACATCGCTATCTGCCGGTGCCCGCAGCCGTTGGCGGTGCGCGAGAAGATCTCGGCGGCCGCCTCCCAGAGCTCGGCGCGCGTGGGCCTCGGCGGGTGCGCGAGGGCGTAGTAGTAGGTCGACCGCTTGAGCTCGGCGCATGCGAGCAGGTGCCCGAGCGCGTGCCCCTCGGCGCGCAGGGCCGCGACCGCTTCGGCCTTCGCCCTGGTCAGAGCCCGTCCCTCTCGACCAGGGCGCGTAATTTTTTTAGGTAGGCCACCTCGGCCTCGAGCCTACGGCACCGCTCCTCGAGCTCCTCCTCGCGGGTCCGCGGCCTCGCCCTGGAACCGCTCGGCCGGCCCTTGGGCCTCGGGCGCAGGGCCTCCGCGCCGCCCTCGCGGTATAGCGCGCACCACTTCTTGATCGGCGACATCGACATTATGCCGAACGCAGCCATCGCCTCGGCCTTCGTCATGCCGCCGTCGACGACGGCGGAGGCGGCGGCGACCTTCTGCTCGTATGTGTACCTGCCCTGCTTTCCATCCATGCGCAGCAGCACCTCGCTCCCGAATGCGCGGTATATCTCCTGCCATCTTCTCACGGCTTCCGCGGGAAGCGAAAGGGCAATCGCGGCAGATTTATACCCGTGTCCGAGCTCGAAGAGCCCTATGGCCGCCTTCCTGGCCTCGACATCATGCTTCACCCTCAAATCAACGCGCATAAAGAAAGCCTCCCATTTCTCATGTCCAAGAAATGGGAGGCAGTTCATGTTGGGAAACGGGTCTTTGGAAGGGCGGTTAACGTACTAGGAAATTACTCCTCGTCGTTGTCCTTGGCCTCTTCGGCGTCGTCGGTGTCCACGAGCTGGTTGAGCAGCTCGTCGAGGGACGCCATGTCCTCGTTGATGGCACCGTTGGCGGGAGCCTTCTTGTCGTCGATCGGGGCGCCCAGGAGCTCCTCGTCGGCGTCGGCGTGATGCGTCGGAGCGGAGGTACCCAGCAGGATATCGTCCGGACCGTCAGGGCTAAAGACCATCTGCAGCAGCTGCGAGAGGTCTTCCTCGTCGGCAACGTCGTCGTTGTTCTCGAGGATGTAGAGCAGGTCGTGGGCCTCCAGGCCGTCACGGAGCTCCTCGATCGCCTTGGCACCGATGCCATCGATGCGCAGCAGATCTTCCTCGGACTTGCCAACCAGGTCGCCGACCGTCTCGATGCCGACCTCGCTGAACTTGTTGGTCCAGCGCTGCGACACGCCCAAGTCGTCGAACAGGTACAGGCGAGCCTTCTCGGCGGAGATGGTGTGGCCGTTGCGGGTGAACGAACCGTCAGCACCACCGAACTCGTCGTAGCCGGCCCAGTCGAGCTGCTGCGGGAGCTGCTCGTCCAGGTCCTTGAGCTCAACCGGAGCCCACTCGGGCAGCGACTTGGCGTTGGGCGAAGCCGGGCCGTCGATGTCGACATAGCCGTCGGCCGTGCGATACGTCAGCTTGGCGTTGGCGTACGGCTTAAGGCCGGTACCAGCCGGGATCTTCTTACCGACGATGACGTTGGACTTAAGGTCGAGCAGGTGATCGACCTTGCCCTCAATGGCAGCCTCGGTAAGGACGCCAGCGGTACGGATGAACGAAGCGCTCGACAGCCAGGAGTCGATGTTGGACGCGACCTTGAGCGTACCCAGGATGACGGGCTCGGCCACAGGAGCCTGACCGCCCAGACGGGCAACGCGCTCGACCTCGTCGGCGAACTCGTAGCGATCGACGTACTGACCAAGCAGGTACTTGGAGTCGCCGGGGTTGGTGATCTGAACGCGACGCAGCATCTGACGTGCGAGCACCTCAATGTGCTTGTCGTTCAGGTCGACGCCCTGGCTGGTGTAGACGTCCTTGACGCTCTCGACGAAGGTGTGCATCGTCGACTCGATGTCGGTCAGCTTGCGCAGGTTGCGGAAGTTGACGAAGCCCTTGGTGATCTGGTCGCCGGCGCGAACCTCGCAGCCGTCCTCGATCTCGGGCATAAAGCGCACCGATGCGGGGACACGACGCTCGTCGAGGACACGGGTGTGATCCTCGGAGTCGGTGAGCGTCAGCACGTACTCGGACTTCTCGGGCTTAATCGAGAGGTGGCCGGAGTACGGAGCCAGCTCGGCCTCGCGACCCAGGATCTTCTCGTTGACGTTGCCGACGATATCGAACATACGGCTGACCGTAGGCAGACCCTGCGTAATATCGTCGACGCCAGCGACGCCACCGGAGTGAATGGTACGCATCGTAAGCTGCGTACCAGGCTCGCCGATGGACTGGGCGGCAATAATGCCGACGGCAGTACCGATGGCGACCGGACGACGGGTGGAAAGATCCCAGCCGTAGCACTTCTGGCACACGCCGTACTTGGAGCGGCAGGTGAGCAGCGCGCGGAGCTTGACCTTCTTGAGGCCCGCATCGACCATCTTCTGGATGTCGGCGACCTTCTCGATGTAGCCGTCCTGCTCAAAGAGCACGGTGCCATCGGGAGCCACGACGTCCTCGATGAAGCAACGGCCGACAAGGTCGGTGTTGAGGTCGGTGGTGCCGGGGATGATGAGGTTGTAGGTAACGCCCTCGTGCGTACCGCAGTCCTCCTCGCGGACGATGACGTCCTGGGCCACGTCGACCAGACGACGGGTCAGGTAACCAGAGTCCGAGGTGTGAGATGCGGTATCGACCAGGCCCTTACGGGCGCCATAGGTCGAAATGAAGTACTCGAGCGGCAGCAGGCCCTCGCGGAAGTTCGCCTTAATGGGAAGGTCGATCGTCTCGCCGGACATGTCTGCCATCAGGCCACGCATGCCGCCGAGCTGACGCAGCTGGGTCTTAGAACCACGGGCGCCGGAGTCGGCCATCATGTACAGCGGGTTCTCCTCGTCGAACATGTCGAGCATGAGCGCTGAGACCTTGTCGGTACAAGCGGTCCACTCGTTAACGACTTCGATGTGGCGCTCCGTCTCGTTGATGAAGCCCTCCTCGAAGTACTCGTTGATCTGGTCGACGTTGGCCTGGGCGCGATCGAGCAGCTCCTGCTTCTCGGCAGGAATGAGAGCGTCCCACACCGAGATGGTGAGGCCGGCGCGGGTAGCGTAGTGGAAGCCGGAGTACTTGATGGCGTCGAGGATCGGGCCGACCTTGGCCTCGGGGTAACGATCGCAGCAGTCGGCAACCAGCTTGGCCACATCGCCCTTGACCATCTTGTAGTTCATGAACTCGTAGTCTTCGGGCAGGCACTGGCGGTTGAAGATGATGCGGCCGATAGAGGTCTCGAAGCGCGCGGTCTTGTTGCCGGTGACGTCGTAGTCGACAAACTCGTTCTTGCCGTTCTTGACGCGGAAGATACGGGTGCCGTCCTCATTGATGACGTTGGCATCGGAAGCGGACACGCGGACCTGGATCTTGGCCTGCATGTCGACCTCGGAGCGGCAGTCATAGGCGTGCAGCGCGTCGTCGAAGCTCGAGAACACGTGGTTCTCGCCCGGCAGGCCCTCGCGAACCTGGGTGAGGTAGTACACACCGATGATCATGTCCTGCGAAGGGATGTTAACCGGCTTGCCGGATGCCGGCGAGCGCAGGTTGTTCGCAGAGAGCATGAGCACGCGAGCCTCGGCCTGAGCCTGGCTGGACAGCGGCACGTGGACAGACATCTGGTCGCCGTCGAAGTCGGCGTTGAAGGGCGAGCAGACCAGCGGGTGCAGGTGGATAGCCTTGCCCTCGACCAGCACCGGCTCAAAGGCCTGGATGGACAGACGGTGCAGGGTCGGTGCACGGTTGAGCAGCACGACGCGGCCGTCGATGACCTCTTCGAGGATGTCCCACACAAAGGTGGCACCGCGGTCGATAGCGCGCTTGGCGCCCTTGATGTTCTCGACCTTGCCAAGCTCGACCAGGCGCTTCATGACGAAGGGCTTGAAGAGCTCCAGCGCCATGGTCTTGGGCAGACCGCACTGGTGCAGCAGCAGCTTGGGGTCGGTAACGATGACCGAACGGCCGGAGTAGTCGACACGCTTACCCAGCAGGTTCTGACGGAAACGACCCTGCTTGCCCTTGAGGGCCTCGGCGAGCGACTTGAGCGGGCGACCGCCACGGCCAGAGACCGGGCGACCACGACGGCCGTTGTCGAACAGAGCGTCCACGGACTCCTGGAGCATGCGCTTCTCGTTGTTCACGATGATCGCAGGGGCGTCCAGGTCGAGCAGGCGCTTGAGTCGGTTGTTACGGTTGATCACGCGACGATACAGGTCGTTGAGGTCGGACGCGGCGAAGCGACCGCCGTCGAGCTGGACCATCGGGCGCAGATCGGGCGGAATGACCGGGATGACATCCAGGATCATGTTCGCGGGGCTGTTGCCGCCCTTCAGGAAGGCGTCAACGACCTCGAGGCGCTTGACGGCCTTCTCGCGCTTCTGCTTCTGGGAGTCCTCGTCGGCGATGATGGCCTTGAGCTTCTCGGCCTCGGAGGGGAGGTCGATGGCAGCGAGCAGGTCGCGGACGGCCTCGGCACCCATACCACCCTTGAAGTACATGGAGTAGTAACGGGTCATCTCGCGGAACAGCGGCTCATCGGAGATGAGGTCGCGCTCGGTGAGCTTCATGAAGGCGTTGAAGGCGTCCGTGCGGAGCTGCTTCTCGTCCTTGCACTCTTCCTCGATGTCGACGATGCCAGAGGCGATCTCCTCGGGGGTCAGCGGCTCCTCGTCGGAGAACTCGTCAAAGTTCTCGGGATTGCCCTGCTCCTTGAGGGACTCGATCTGGCGGGCGCACTCGGCATCGATCTCTTCCAGATCGGCGGCGAGCTCCTCGCGCAGGTCGTCAGCGTCGGCCTCGCGAGCCTCGTAGTCGACCTCGGTGATGATGTAGCTGGCAAAGTACAGAACCTTCTCGAGGTCCTTGGACTTGATGTCGAGCATACGGCTCATCGGGAAGCTCGTGGGGCTCTTGAAGTACCAGATGTGGGACACGGGAGCAGCGAGCTCGATGTGGCCCATGCGGTCGCGACGCACCTTGGCCGAGGTGACCTCGACGCCGCAGCGCTCGCAGACGATGCCCTTAAAGCGGATGCCCTTGTACTTGCCGCAGGAGCACTCCCAGTCCTTGGCGGGACCGAAGATCTTCTCGCAGAACAGGCCGTCCTTCTCGGGCTTGAGGGTACGGTAATTGATGGTCTCCGGCTTCTTGACCTCACCGTGCGACCAGGAACGGATCTGGTCGGCGGAGGCAAGGGAGATCTTTACCGCGTCAAAATCAGTAGCTTCGAAATCTGCCACAGTCAACTACTCCTTATCAGTGGTCGTGGCGGCGACAGCCTCGGGTGCCTCGGGGGTCTCGGCATCCTGGGCCTCGACGTCGGCGTCAACGCCGGCGAGCGCAGCCAGGTCATCGAGGGCAGAGGTCTCCTCGGCGGTCACGGGGGCGGAGGCGTCCTCGTCGGCATCGTGCATGGGCTCGATGTCCAGCGCGAGGGAACGAATCTCCTTGACGAGAACCTTGAAGGACTCGGGGATACCCGGAACCGGGACGTTCTCGCCCTTGACAATGGACTCGTAGGTCTTGACGCGGCCCACGGTATCGTCGGACTTGACGGTCAGGATCTCCTGCAGGACGTTGGAAGCACCGTATGCGTACAGTGCCCAAACTTCCATCTCGCCGAAGCGCTGACCGCCGAACTGAGCCTTGCCGCCCAGCGGCTGCTGGGTAACCAGGCTGTAAGGGCCAGTCGAACGGGCGTGGATCTTGTCATCGACCATGTGGCCGAGCTTGAGGATGTAGGACGTACCCACGGTAATGGGCTCGCGGAACTCCTCGCCGGTGCGGCCGTCGAACAGACGGGTCTTGCCGCGCTCGTCAAGCTGGGTGACAAACTCTGGGCGCATGTGATCGCCAAAGGCAGCGGTGGCCTTGTTGAGCATGTTCTTGTTGGCGCGACGGATGACCTCGGCGATCTCGTCCTCCTTGGCGCCGTCGAAAACGGGCGTCGAGACGAAGAACGGACCGGGGACATACTTGTCGGAGTCGGCATCCTCGGTATCCCAACCGCAGGCAGCAGCCCAGCCAAGGTGGCACTCGAGCAGCTGGCCGACGTTCATACGCGAAGGAACGCCCAGCGGGTTGAGGATAACGTCGATCGGGGTACCGTCAGCCATGTAGGGCATGTCCTCGACCGGCAGAACGTTACAGATAACGCCCTTGTTGCCGTGACGACCGGCGATCTTGTCGCCCTGCTGGATCTTACGACGCTGGGCGACGTAGACGCGCACTTGCTCGTTAACGCCGGGGGCCAGGTCGTCGCCGTTCTCGCGGCTAAAGCGGACGACGTCGATGACGCGGCCGTAAGCGCCGTGAGGCATCTTAAGGGAGGTGTCGCGAACGTCATGAGCCTTGGCACCGAAGATGGCGCGCAGCAGGCGCTCCTCGGCGGTCAGAGCGCTCTCGCCCTTAGGCGTGACCTTGCCGACCAGGATGTCGCCAGGGCCGACCTCGGCGCCGATACGGATGATGCCGTCCTCGTCGAGGTTGGCAAGCATGTCCTCGGAGAGGTTCGGGATCTCGCGGGTGATCTCCTCGGGGCCGAGCTTGGTGTCGCGGGCGTCGATCTCGTGACGGGTGATATTGATGGTCGTCAGCAGGTCCTCGGCCACCAGGCGCTCGGACACGACGATACCGTCCTCGTAGTTAAAGCCTTCCCACGGCATGTATGCCACGGTGAGGTTCTGGCCCAGTGCGAGCTCGCCATGATCGGTCGAAGGACCGTCGGCCAGAGGCTCGCCCTGCTCAACGGTGTCACCGACGCGCACGAGCGGACGGTGGTTGATGCAGGTGGACTGGTTGGAGCGCTGGTACTTGGCCAGGTGATACTCGTCCATGCCGCCGGCATGCTTGACAATAATCTTGGAAGCGTCGGCAAAGATGACCTCGCCGGCGTTCTTGGCCAGGGTAACCTCGCCAGAGTCCAGGGCGGCGCGACGCTCCATGCCGGTACCGACATAGGGAGCGGCAGGGTGAACCAGCGGCACGGCCTGACGCTGCATGTTGGCGCCCATGAGCGTACGCTTGGCGTCGTCGTGCTCAAGGAACGGGATCAGCGTGGCTGCGACGGAGAGCATCTGACGCGGCGAGACGTCCATGTAGTCGACGTCCTCGACAGGCACGTCGGCGGGGGCGCCGAAGGAGCCGTCGAAGTCGCGGGTACGGGCGATCACGGTGTGCGGACGGACGATCTTGCCCTCGGCATCGGTCGTGATGAACTCGTTGGTCTTGGGATCGAGCGGCGTGTTGGCCGGCGCGATGACGTGCTTCTCTTCCTCGTCAGCAGTCATCCAGTCGATCTGGTCGGTGGCAACGCCGTTCTCGACGCGGCGGAACGGGGCCTCGATGAAGCCGTACTCGTTGACGCGGGCGTAGAGGGCGAGCGAGCCGATCAGGCCGATGTTGGGGCCTTCGGGGGTCTCGATCGGGCACATGCGGCTGTAGTGCGAGTTGTGAACGTCGCGGACGGCCGTCGGTACGTTGGTGCGGCGGCTGGAGCCCGACTTGTGGCCGGCAAGACCGCCAGGGCCGAGTGCGGACAGACGGCGCTTGTGGGTCAGACCGGTCAGGGGGTTCGCCTGGTCCATGAACTGCGAGAGCTGCGAGGAACCGAAGAACTCCTTGATGGAGGCCACGATCGGGCGGATGTTGATGAGCGACTGCGGGGTGATCTCGTCGATGTCCTGGGAGCTCATGCGCTCACGGACGACGCGCTCCATACGGCTCATGCCGATACGGAACTGGTTGGCGACGAGCTCGCCGACGGTGCGGATGCGGCGGTTGCCAAAGTGGTCGATGTCGTCAACCTTGAAGCCCTGCTCGCCGGCAGCGAGGGACAGCAGGTAGCGCAGCGTCGCGACGATATCCTCGTCGGTGAGCACTGTGACCTCTTCCTCGGTGGTGAGGTTGAGCTTTTTGTTGACCTTGTAACGACCGACGCGGGCCAGATCGTAGCGCTGCGGGTTAAAGAGCAGGCCCTCGAGCAGGCTGCGGGAAGCGTCCACGGTGGGAGGCTCGCCCGGGCGCAGGCGACGGTAGATCTCGATGAGGGCGTCCTCGCGGGTGAGGGCGGTGTCGCGCTCCAGGGTGCGCTTAATCACATCGGAGTTGCCGAGCAGCTCGATGATGTCGTCATTGGTGACGGCGATGCCAAGGGCGCGCAGGAACATCGTGGCGCTCTGCTTACGCTTACGGTCGATGGAAACCATGAGCTGGTCGCGCTTGTCGACCTCAAACTCAAGCCAGGCACCGCGGGACGGGATGATCTGGGCCTTGTAGATCTGCTTGCCCGAATCCATCTCGGAGCTGTAGTACACGCCCGGGGAGCGGACGAGCTGCGAGACGACGATACGCTCGGTACCGTTGATGATGAAGGTGCCCTGATCGGTCATCATGGGGAAGTCGCCCATGAAGACGAGCTGCTCCTTGATCTCGCCGGTCTCCTTGTTGGTGAGACGGACGTCGGTCAGAAGCGGGGCCTGATAGGTCATATCCTTCTCGCGGCACTCCTCGACGGTGTGCGCGGGGTCGCCGAACTGATGCTCGCCGAAGGTAACCTCGAGAACATGGTTCTGGCTCTGGATGGGGCTGGATTCCTTGAACGCCTCACGAAGGCCCTCGTCCTTAAAACGCTCAAAGGATTCCCTTTGAACAGAGATAAGGTTGGGGAGCTCCATGGCCTCCGGGATTTTCCCGAAGCTGACGCGCTTGCGCTCAGTGGCAGTGTATGCGTAGGTCACCAGGTTTTTCCTCCTTCACGGAAATGCTCGGTGGATTGGCGAGGCATAGCTTCGCCAGTTATCGCAACCTAATAGTTTATCAGGTACCGACCGTTGAGCAAGAAAAGCCTTGACGTGATTGAGTTTTTGGAGTAGCAAAGTTTTTCGACAGAAAACATGCAGGTAGATGGATGTGCATCGAACACCTGTTCATATATTTTCTGTGAACAGAGGGTTAGCAATCGCAGCTCTTATAAAAAAACGGGCGCAAACCGAAGTCCGCACCCGTAAATGTCGATGCCCGAAGGCTTACTTACGCATCAAACCGCCGCGCTCGTCGATGGCATCCCAGAAGGCGCCGGCAAAGCGAGGATCGCTTGCAGCCATGAGGGCGTTGGTGGCCATCCAGCCAGACGGGGTACCGGTATCGTAGCCCGACAGCGGGTCGATGACGACGGCGTACATGGCCTCGCGGTCGAGCGAGCGGGCCAGGGCGTCGGTCAGCTGGATCTCGCCGCCCTTACCGGCCTGCTGATCGGCCAGCAGGTCCATGACCAACGGGCTCAGCAGGTAGCGACCGACGATGTACAGGTTGGACGGAGCCGCCTCGGGAGCGGGCTTCTCGACCAGGCCGCCGATGCGCCAAACGGCACCGGGCTCGTCGTCGGCGGCATTCTCGAAGCCCTCGAGAGCGCCCACGCGATCGCCGGCGATAACGCCATAGCGGCTGACTTCCTCGGGAGCGCACGCGGCAACGGCGATAACAGAAGCGCCACCGTACTCCTTGGAGACGGCAAGCATCTTGTCGCAGATGTCGCGGTTGGGCACAACGTAGTCGCCCAGAAGAACCAGGAAGTTCTCCCCCGCCACAGCGTCAGCGGCAGAGCGAATGGCGTGACCGAGGCCCTTGGGCTCGTACTGATAGCGGAAGTCGACCGGCATACCGCCCGCATGGGCGACGGCGTCGGCATAAGCATCCTTGCCGCGCTCGCGCAGCAGGTTCTCGAGCGAACGATCGGGCTGGAAGTAGCTCAGCAACTCGGGCTTGCCGGGAGAGGTGACGATAATGGCGTCGTCGACCTCCTCGGGGTCGAGCGCCTCCTCGACGACGTACTGGATGACCGGCTTGTCGAGCACCGGCAGCATCTCTTTAGGCGTGCACTTGGTGCCAGGCAGAAAACGCGTGCCAAGACCGGCGGCGGGGATGATTGCCTTCATAGTATTCAGGGATCCTTTCGCAGGCGCAGGATGCGCCCTGTGCGTGCGGCACGGCGGCCGCAGACCAAATTGCGATACCGGTTTATCTTACCGCCGTTAATTAACGTTAATGTAGGCAAGCGCCATTCTTCAGCAGGTCAACGCAAATTATTGCTCGAATGGTGCAATTTTATCGCCCAACGGTAGCGACCCCAAAGCATCGCAAGCGGCAGCAATTTGTATGCCGAGCCAACAAAATAGAGGGGATCAAAACGAAAAAGACGGGGCTCGCAATGCGAACCCCGTCTGCAAAGAAATCTGGCGAGAAAGCCTGATTACTTGAGGGTGACAGCAGCGCCAGCAGCCTCGAGCTTCTCCTTGGCAGCCTCGGCGTCCTCCTTCTTGGCACCCTCGAGAACAGCCTTGGGAGCGCCCTCGACGACCTCCTTGGCCTCCTTCAGGCCAAGGTTGGTGAGCTCACGGACGGCCTTGATGACCTGGATCTTGTTGTCGCCGAAGCCCTCGAGCACGACGTCAAACTCGGTCTTCTCCTCGGCCTCAGCAGCGCCAGCAGCGGGAGCGGCGACAACAGCGGCAGGAGCAGCGGCGGAAACGCCGAAGGTGTCCTCGATAGCCTTAACGAGCTCGGAAGCCTCGAGAAGGGTCATTTCCTTAAGAGCATCGATGATCTCATCGGTGGTAAGCTTAGCCATTTCTAAGTCCTTTCGGTTTCCGTGTCTGTGCACGGAGATCAGTTAAAACACGGCGCGAATGCGCCAGGGGTGCGGCGTTGCCGCCGCGGGTGAAAACAGCGACTAGGCTGCCTTCTGCTCGGAGACCTGCTGGATCGAACGAGCGAGACCAGAGGAAACGCCGTTGACGCAGACAGCGATGTCGCGAGCGAAACCGGAGATGAGACCGGCAATCTGGCCGAGAAGCTGGTCCTTGGTGGGCAGCTCGGCGATAGCCTTAACATCATCAGCGGAAACGGCCTTGCCGTCAGAGATACCGCCCTTGATCTCAAGGACGCCCTTGGACTTAGCGGAGAAGTCCTTAAGGGTCTTAGCGGCCTCGACCGGCTCGGTCTCGTAGAACACATAAGCGACGGGGCCGGCGAGGATCTCGTCGAGCTCGGGCTGCTCCTGGTTCTTGAGAGCGATCTTGACCAGGTTGTTCTTGTAGACCTTCATCTCGGCGCCGCACTCGCGAAGCTGATGACGCAGCTCCTGAGCCTGCTTAACCGTCAGACCGTTGTAGTTGACGACGAACAGACCGGCGTTCTCGGCGATACGGGACTCGATCTCTGCAACCTTGTCGATTTTGTACTGCTGGGGCATGAATTACACCTCCTCGAATTCTTTCCGGGCACGGTCCGCCACAAGGACGTGACGGGGGCATGTCCAAAAAGAAAGCCCCCGCGCTGCATGAGCGACGGGGGCGAGAAGACATATCTACTCGACCACCTCGGCTGGCGGGATATCCCATTAAGCTCGCGGGCAATGCCCGTTTGCACCGGCTGTCTCTGGCAGCGGATTCGTGCGTGAACCGAAAGTATTATGGCGGGGACCCCGGCGTCGGTCAACGGAAAACCGGGCTGCACACAATTCCACCATCCGGCACGCTCCGCCGAAGGCCAGGCGCAAGGTTTTCGCTCGGTCAAGTCCTGGGCTCGCACGAAGGCCACATTAAGTGGCCTTCGGCTCGTGCGGAATCTACGAAAACCTTGCGCCTGGCCTTCGGCGGCGCGGCCTGCGTCAACTATGGGGCAGCCCGGTTTTCCGTTGGCCGGCGCGCCCCACTCATAATGCTTGGGTCGGTGGGCTGATGTGTTGCGTCCCTGATGGCTACAGGGTTGAAATGAAGGTGGACAGGCGATTTAGGCCTTCGTCCAGATCTTTGTCGGAGACGCAGTAGCTGAGGCGGATGTGGCCTTCGGTGCCGAAACAGTCGCCTGGGACTAGGGCTACGTTTGCTTCTTTGATGGCTTTGATACAGAAGTCTTTGCTGGTTAGGCCATACTGTTTGATGCTCGGGAAAGTGTAGAAGGCTCCTGCGGGCTCTACTACGTCGAGGCCCATGGCGTCTAAGGCTGCGAGTACGCGCTCGCGGCGGGCTCGGTAGACTTTGAGCATGGGGGTTGGGTCGACGGTCAGGGCTCGGGCTGCGGCGTCCATTTCGAAGGAGGCAGCACTCGATACTAGGTATTGGTGGGCTTTTGCGATCTCGGCGATGACGGGGGCTGCCGCTGCGAGCCAGCCCAAACGCCAGCCGGTCATGGCCCAGGGCTTGGAAAAGCTCTCAATAACTACCGTCTGATCGCGAAGCTCCGGGTGGCGCTGGGTAAAGCGCTCGTAGCCACCCACATAAACCAAGCGGTTGTATACGTCGTCGCAGACCACGTAGATGCCCGCCTGCTCCGCCACGCGCGCCACGGCGTCGAGCGAAGCCGCGTTGAGGATACAGCCCGTAGGATTGTTGGGCGAGCAGATGACGATGGCCTTGGTCGCCGGCGTCACGCAGGCACGAAGCGCCTCCTCATCAATCTGGAATTGCGCAGGCTCCGTATCCAAAAAGACCGCTTTGGCGTGGTTGGCCACGACGATGCTCTCGTACAGGCCAAAGGCCGGCGTGGGGATGATGACCTCGTCGCCGGGGTTGAGCATAGCCATGAATGTTGCCGACAGGGCCTCGGTCGCGCCGTCGGTTAGGATGACCTCGTCAGCCGAAAACGTAAGGCCCGCGTCCCCCATGTAGGCAGATAACGCCTCACGCAGGGCGGGGCGACCGTTGTTGGGCGGATAGTGCGTGTCACCGCGGTCCAGTGCGGCGGTCACCTCGGCGCTAATCACATCGGGCGTGGGAAAATCGGGCTCGCCGAGCGCGAGCGCGATGCACCCCGGATGCTGGGCGGCGAGCGCGTTAATCCGGCGGATACCGGAGGGCTTGAGCGTGGCAAGCGAGGTATTCATGGGCAGACGCATGGCGTTCCTTTCGTAAGGGTTGCACTAGGATAGCGCGGCGGGGCGCCACCAGACGGTGTAACCTAAACGGAAACCAACCGGAAAGGAGGCGGCATGGAGACGACCGCACGCGGCGATGCACCAAAAACGTTGCAGACCATTGCGTATATCAGCATTCCCAATAGCGCCGATCTTAATTTTTTGCTCTGGGACCTACAGGATGCCATCGCCGCCTATGCTCAGCTTTCCGGCACTGTACTCCCCCGCCCAGTCGGCTCGAAGGCAAATGACGCCGGCAGCGTTGCCGATGGCATCGTGCTGGCCATTGAAGACGTGGCTGACGATGAGACGTTGACAGCTATCGAGCAGGCGCTTGAGCGCTTTGGCAGTACGGGAGCGCGTGTCTATGCCGTGATTCGAGCCGCACAACGGGGCGCTGAGCAGGCGCGTGGGACCGCCGTTCGCCTGCACAAGGCATGTGAGCGCCATGACCAATTGTGGTGTGGCGGCGTTGTCATCTGTTCCGGCGGCGGCATCGCAGCGCTTCGTCGCTCTCCGCGCATGGGACTCTTGCGGCGACCGTTTTCGGAAGCGATGGATAAGCTTGTGGGCGCTGTGCGCATGGGCTGCTCCGTCGAGCATGCACAGCGACTTGGCGGCGGCAATGCCGCCAACGTCGACGCCGACGGCATGGTTTGCGCCGAGCCAGCCGTGCCCGCGCCGATCTGGCGAGGCGTTCTGAAACGTCTGGGCGCCCACGCTCAAACAAAAATCTAAATTAAATAACAGCCCAGTCAACGGCTTCGTGCCAACGCTCAACAAGACGCTCCAGGCGCCAGGCGGCATTGGCGGGACTTGTCGAGGGCAGGACAATAGCAGGCAGCCCCGTCCGATCTTGCAAGTAGCGTTTGTAGAGTCGCCCTGCCGTACCGCCGTTACAGACAACGACCTCAATCGACGCGGCATCGGTAATGCGCTCGATATGTGCCGGCACAACGTTGCGGATGCTCGCGTCGCTCGAGCCCTTAATGTCGCAGCTCTCGACCACATCCCACAGGGCCACGCCGCCGTTCAGCAGCATGGCCCGCTTGGCGGCAATGGAGGCATCGAGCGTCGCGGGCTCATCGCTTGCCAAAGGATCGCCCTCGTTGGGCGGCACAGGCATACCGAGGCACGTGGCCATCACACGCCAAAAGCGATTCTGAGGGTTGCCGTAATAAAAGGCATTGGCGCGCGAAAGCACCGAGGGAAACGACCCGAGCACCAAAACGCGCGAGTGCTCGTCAAACACGGGCTCAAACCCATGCTCAATATGTTGATAGCCCTCGTCAGACACGGCCATGGGCTAGGCTCTCAACAGATAGCGCACCTCGTAGGGTGCAAGCTCAAGGGTACCCGTCAGCTCGACCGTGGGCGCATCGTCGGCAAGCAGGTCGACGAAGGACCCGTTGAGCTCGCCGGCGCCAAAGGTGTAAGGCTCACCCACGGCATTCACCGCCACGAGTACCGTCGCGCCGTCACAGGCGCGCTCGAACAGCAGCTGCTTGTTCTGGATCACCACGTTGCGATAGGCACCGTAGTTGAGAGCACGGGCAGCCGCGTCGTCGGCCGAGCGAAGGTGCGCAAGCTGCGTGATGAACGCCGTCAGCTCGTTGGGCGCAGGCTCATTGAGCGCAGGTCGCAGCGCCCAGTCGCCATCGGGGCCACCCTTTTCGCCGGCAATTCCCCACTCGCTGCCATAGTAGACGCACGGGATGCCCGGCATGCCAAAGAGCATGCCGTAGGCGGGACGCAGACACGACTTGTCGGTGAGGATACTTGCCAGGCGCGGCACATCGTGGTTGTCGACAAACGACAGCAGATGTTTGCCGCGGTAGATGCACCACGGATCGCCGCCAAACTGGCGGTGCAGCGAATGGGCGATCTCGAACATGTTGACCGAGTTAAAGCTGGAGTACAGGCCCTTGTAGCACTCGTAGTTGGTGCAGGAGTCGAGCATCTCGTCGTTGACGATTTGGTTGTAGTCGCCGTGGAGCGTCTCGCCGATCAGCACAAAGTCGGGCTTGAGCTCACGGGTAAAGACGTGCAGGCGGCGCATAAAGTCGCGGTCGAGCATATAGGCAACGTCCAGGCGCAGGCCGTCGACGCCAAAGACCTCGGCCCAGCGGCGCACGGACTCGAGCAGGTAATCGACCACAGCGGGATTTTGCAGGTTGAGCTTCACAAGCTCAAAATGGCCTTCCCAGCCCTCGTACCAAAAGCCATCGCCATAGCAGGAATCGCCGTCAAAGCTAATGTGGAACCAGTCCTTGTACGGCGAGTCCCACTTGCGCTCCTGCACATCGCGGAAGGCCCAAAAACCGCGGCCGACGTGGTTGAAGACGGCATCGAGCACCACGCGGATGCCATGGGCATGCAGCGTGTCGCATACGGCGGCAAAGTCGGCGTCCCCACCCAGGCGACGGTCGATATGGCGCAGGCTGCGTGTATCGTAGCCGTGGCTATCAGATTCGAGCGGTGGGTTGATAAGCACAGCGCCAACGCCGAGTTCCTGCATGTAGTCGGCCCATTGGGCGACCTTCATGATAGGAGCATCGGGGTTGGGCGCGGCGTTGGCAGCCTGGGCGAGCTCATCCTCGGCAACGGGCACGGCGTTTTCGCGCGGAGCCCCGCAAAAGCCCAGCGGATAGATCTGATAGAACGTCGTCTCGTATGCCCACATAACAGCCTCCCGGTAAGCTCAACACAACGACATCCATTGTATGCCCAGCTTGTATCCTCTCCCCCAAAATAAGTTGCGGTGGAATAGTTCCTGTCTGGGCCTTCAGAAGCCTTAAACAGGAACTATTCCACCGCAACTGATGAGGGGACGTGATTAGGCGACGGGCTTGGCGCGACGGATGGCTGGGAACATCACCGTGATGGCGAGAATGACGCCCACGACGGCAATCGCCCCGCCCGCGAAGCCGATCCAAGCGATACCGGGACCCGAAACCACGGCGCCGCCGATTGCGGTCCCCGTGCCGATACCCAGATTGAACAGACCCGAGAAGATCGACATGGCGACAGCCGACGAATCCGCGGGCGTGTACTTGATGAGCTCGGCCTGAAACGCCACGTTAAAGGCCGTGGCGCAGCAACCCCACAGTGCGCAGACGGCAAGCACCAACACGAGCGCCGAGGCTGCGGGGGCCATAAGCAGCAGAGCCACCGGCACGCCGGAGAGCGTAATAGCCAAGAACGGGAAGCGATGCCCGTCGAACAGGCGGCCAAACAGCCAGCTTCCGAGCAGACCAGAGCAGCCAAACGCCGTCAGCGTCATGGTGATGGCGCCCGCATCGACGTGCGCGACCTGCGCCAGGAAGGGCTCGATATAGCTGTAGCTTGCGTAATAGCCGGTCGCCATGAACACCGTGACCACATAGAGCGCGATGAGGAACGGGTTCTTGAGCAGCTCGGGCAGCTGCTTGAGCGTAAAACGCTCGCCCGCTGGCATGGTGGGGAACACCGTGGCCTGGTAGACGACCGCGACAGCAGACAGCGCTCCGACCACGGCAAACGTCATACGCCAGCCCACGGCCAGGCCAATGGCGCGGCCGAGCGGCAGGCCGAAGATCTGTGCGATGGAAGAACCCGTGGCGATCATGCTGATAGCGAGCGCCCCGTGGCGTGTGTCAACCAGGCGCGACGCCATGATCGAGGCGACCGACCAGAACACGGCGTGCGCGCAGGCAACCACCAGGCGCGCGCAGACTAAGATGGGATAGGTCGGTGCCAAGGCGGACAGGAACTGGCCCAGCGAGAACACGGCAAGCACGCCCAGCAGCATCCGCTTGAACTCGAAACGCGAAGCGAACACCATGAGTGGCAACGACAGCAGCATGACGCCCCAGGCATAGACCGAGATCATGATGCCCGCCTGGGCCTCGGTGAGCGAGAACGACGCGGCGATATCAGTCAAAAGGCCGATGGGCATAAACTCCGACGTGTTGAACACGAACGCACAGCAGGTGAGCCCGACGAGCGGGAGCCACTGCCTGAGCGTGATGCCGTCTTGCTTTGTTTGAGCCATATAGGAAAACCTCTCCAATTATCTTGAGCGGCGGGCGATTATAGCAATGAGAAGTCTATAAAATGAGCAACGAAAGAATTCTTGGAAAACGATCGTTAACAGACGGCGCGCCAATTCTGCTTAGAAAGCAAGGTACGCAGGAACTCAATGTCGAAAACGCGGCTTCATCTTCGGGCTATCGCGCCTGCTCGGATACGCACAAGGACACCCCCATGAGCACGTCAATTTCGAGCCAACTCGCAACCGCACAATGAACTAGCAAAAGCAGCATATAAGCAAACGCCCCATAATAAAGTCCCTCATGCACAAGCGCCGTCACTGAAAGTGCCGACGGCAGCGCCGCACTCGAAACTACCCATCCAACAAGAACCTGGATAGCGCAACTTGCAACCAGGTTCCATGCCACCAGCAGCGTTGCGGGACGCGCGATTTCTCTCCAGGAGGAACGAAGCACCGTGACCGAACGCATGATGTAGCGTGGTGCAAACCGAATGCCTCGTAGTCCCCTCTGCTCCACGTCCGCATCTTCAATTAACACGAATACGAACGACGCGGAAAGAAGCGTCACGATTACTGCCACCACAAGCGAGCACAACACCCCGAGCTGACTGCTCGCAAGCGAGGCAAAGACCACAATTGCCGATAAAATCAAGTGAACCAAATAAATTAGCAGCGCCCCAGAAATCTGGAGGGGAACCGTCGAGGCCAAGAGATAAACCGGAAGGGTTCGAGCAGGTTGCACCGTCTCTTTGGACCGGTCGACGGCAAATAATGAAAAAGCCACATTCGATAGAAGCAGGTTTAAAAAGGCCGCGACCACAGTGCAGATAAGCGTAATGGACGGATTGATATAGGCGAGCTCAGTTGCAACGTTTGATACACCAATTTGAAGCGCGCTCATAACAAACAAGGGGATATATAACGCCATCGTGCAGCCACTCCGGCATTCCTTCGCCCGATCGCCCGATTCCAGAAAGACATTGAAGTTCTCTCGCAAGTTCACTCTATACCCGTTTTCTTACTAAGCAGGGCGAACGGGCGCCAATACAAACGCCGGTCCGCCCATCCATAATTTCTAGTTTTAACGTCCAGACTAGTCTGTCCAGCCGTCGATGTAGTCGCGGTTAAGCTCAAAGTACTGCGCGGCGATATCTTTCGCCAAGGAGTACGAATTAACGAGCGGGTGCATCGCGAGGCTCTCGACAATGTCGCGCTTCGATCGGTTAACGATGCCACGCGCCACGGTGCGCTCGTAGTACTTGACGCGACGAATCAATTCGAGGTTTCCCGCGGGCACAGAATCGGCTTCGACGCGATGCGGCACGCAGCCATCGGTGGAGATATCGCACGTTGACTCAATGACATCTGTATCGAGAAGGCCGGGGATGGCACCATTGTTGGGGGTGCACAGGATCATCTGCTGCGTCTTGCCAGAGCGAGCAATATCCATGAAGCGGAGCGCGACACCTGCGTATCCGCCAGCATCTTTGCCGTACACGTCAAACGTCCACGGCTTGTCGCGATGAATACCCGTCTCGGCCGCCATGTAGTTGTTTTCGCGCATTCCGTACCACTTCTCAAAGCACGCGAGGCCTTTTTCGAAGTCGTTCTCAATATCGATAGATGCAAGCTCGCTCGTCATTTCTCGATTAATTTCTTCGATTAGTTCGCCGCGCGTCTGGGGCGAAGAGAGAACGTTGGCAACGGCGCGCTCGCGATAGTAGAAATAGTATAGGTACTCATTTGGCACGCATCCGCGATTTAGGACGAGGTCCTTTTCGAAGAACCTAAGATCTGTATGAGCATATGCCCCGTCGTCGTGGATCAAGTCGGACATGATGTCCTCGCCGTCAACCGTCACATTGCGGAAGAACGAGAGGTGGTTGAGTCCATAGCACTCGCCCTGAACCGATGCGGGATCAACGCCTTTATACTCGGCAAACTGATGCAACATGCCCGAGGGGGCATCGCAAATGCCATAAGTAAAATCATAGCCCATATCGCGTAGGGCCTGAGATACGACGCCAGCGGGATTAGTAAAGTTAAACACCTTGACGTCCGGCTTTGCGTACTTCTTGATTAACTCGCAATACGAAGCAAGCGCAGGGACGGAGCGCATGGCAAAAGACACGCCGGCTGCGCCAGTCGTCTCTTGGCCAAGAACCCCATGCGAAAGAGCAATGCGCTCATCGCGAACGCGCATATGGTCCCCACCGACGCGAATCGTCGTGATCACGTAATCGGCGTCCTTAACGGCTTCGACTGCATCGCCCGTCAGTGAAAAATTAAGCGTGGGGCAAAGCATGCCCGAGACATGGGCGGCAAGGCCACCGTAGATGCGCAGCTTCTCGGGATCATTGTCCATAAACACAAGTTCGTCGATTCCAAGCGATGACGCCTGCTGGGCTATGCTCTTTGCCAAAAACATGGAGCGGACGCCACCGCCACCTATGACCGTAAGTTTCATATCGAAACCCCCAATTAGCACATTCAATATTGCATGGTTCGCCTGTGTTTGGATATTGTATCCAGCATGGAGGGCCGCTTCCCGCCCCGGTTGCAAGGCGGGAAAGGAATTCCCCAAGGAGTTATTATTTACGCAACGGAAGCGGCCACACACGTCCGGCGGGAAGGAAGCACCGATGGTTGATAAAAAGCAGATTTCCAAGCTCTACTCAGCCGCAAAGCTATCCGAAACCGAGCAAAGCGTACTCGAATACCTACTCAACAATATCGACACCCTCGATGATATTGGCATAAAACCCGTCGCCATGGCATGCTTTACCAGCATGACGACAGTCATCAGGCTTTCGAAAAAGCTCGGCTACCGTGGCTACCGCGAAATGATGTACGATCTCAAGCACCTTCAGCATGTCTCCCGCGAAATGAATCAATCACTCAAAGACAGTAGCGTCCACTTCGTATGTCACACCGGAGATGTAGACGTATTCATCGCCGCACTACATCGCAACAGAATGATCGGAGTAAACGGAGAGGGCTTCTCACGCATCGTTGCGCAGTACATGGCGACTAAGCTCGTTGGACTTGGCTTTTTGGCCGTCATACAGGACTTCCTAGAAACCGATCAGTTTGTCGAATCCAACCGAAATACGCTCAGCTGCATGATGCTCATATCCAAATCGGGCCAGACAGAAGCCATCCTGGAAACCGCAAGGGCATGCCACGACGCGGGCATTACGACCCTCGCGTTTACCGGCAACGAAGACAGCGAGCTCGCCAAGACGGCAGACGCGATCTTTACGATACATGACGATCACCCAATGGATCTTAAGAACGTTAAGCCTAACTGCTTTACCGGAAGTTGTATTCTCGCATTCGAAGAACTATTGAGTATCTGCCTTGACAATCTAAAACAAGAAGGCCTGGCCCCCTAAATCATGCGATAGGAAGCCAAGCCCTGGAATTGCGCTATGCAATTGAAAGCCACTTGCGCGTTTTACTCGTCACCGAGAACTTCGTGCACCTCAGAAGCGACTTCGCCGACACGAGGACCGTAAATGACCTGGATTGCCTTGTCGCTCAGGCGGATAACGCCCATAGCTTCAAGATTCTTGGTGAACACCTCGTCGTCTGCAACCTTAGAACCATCCTTGACAATCACGCGAAGACGTGAGATGCAGTTGTCAAGATCATCAATGTTGTCGGCTCCACCAAGCGCTTCGACAATGCCAACAGCAAGCGCGCTGTCCTTGGCCGCACGGCCCTGGACTGCCTTCTTGGGAGTGCTATCAGACTCGCCCTTTGCCTCAGCGGCCTTTGCCTCGAACTCGGCTCTGCTGTTGATCAACTCAATATCGTCACCATCGTCTCGACCGGGCGTCTTGATATCGAACTTAGTAATAAAGAACCGGAAGAGGAAGAAAGCTGCCAGGAAAAAGGCGGGGAGCAGGATAAGGTATGGAAGCAGATTAAGCTTCTCGGGGCGGAATAAGAACGGGATCAGGTCCTTGATATTTCCCTGGTACACCGAAACGCCCATTGCCTCCGAGAGAACTTCACCCAGTCCGGAAAGCGGAGCGTAAACGCCAAAGTAGAGCCAGGGGGCGGCAAACAGGAACGTAAAGAGAATAGGCTCCGTAACGCCAAAGAAAACAGTCGAAATCACTGTGGGGATTAAAAGACCAGCAACCTTCTTGCGGTTCTGGGGCTTGGCACAAGACCACATAGCAAGGGCGATGCCCGGGAACAACGCGTAATCGTTAATGCCATAGCCAGCCATGAAGGCCCTAACCAAGAGCTTGTCACTGCTGGGAGAAGCGAGCTGTGCAAGCTGAATGGCGCTATTGCCCACCACGCGCGTTCCATCGACGACCATGGAGCCGCCAAGCTCAGTCCAATACATGGGCGTCTCGAGCAACGGATGCAAGCCAAACGGCACAAGGCTCTCGAGCACCCAGCGATAGACAAACGTACCGACCAGACCGGAGCCTTTCACGAACGTCGCAATACCCGAGAAGCATCCACCGATGACGGGCCAGACGAAGTACATAATGCCGCCCAGGATGCCACCGGCGACCAGCGATACAATGGGGACCGTTCGACTGCCCGCAAAAAACGCCAGCGCCGTTGGAAGCTTGGTCTTGTAAAAGCGGCCGGTGATCCAGGCGACCAGGCAGCCCACGATAATGCCGCCAAAGACACCAGAGCTGTAGCCAAAAAAGCCGAGCGAGGTAGTGTAGAGTGCGGACTGCTCACTCGCCTAAATGGACGTAAGGCCGACCTTCTGAAGAGCTTCCACCGTTGTATTGTCGGCAGCCAAGCCAGCTGCTCCAAGCAGAATCTCAACCGTCTTGAGCATGGTGAGATAGCAGACAAGGGCAGAAAAGGCAGCCCAGCCCTTCTCTTTGCGAGACAAGGAGAAGGCGCAGCCGACAGCAAACAAAACACCGAGGTTTCCAATGATTACCTCGCCGAGACCCTTAAATACCGAGAAGAACGTAAAGAGCGGCGAAGCGGCATACCAGTCCCAATTAACGCCAAGGGACACAAGGGTCAGTTCGGTCGTAAAAACGCTACCGATACCCAAAAAGAGACCGGAAATGGCAATGAGCGTAATCGGAACGAGCATTGCCTTTCCGAACGATTGGAATTTTTCTTTCATCAATTCCCTCCTCAATGAGCCTCTACAAACGACTATTGCACCCCACGTCCCCACACAGGCGAAACGGAAGACATGCTCGGCAATAGACACAAAGTGATTGTAGAAAGGGGCACAAAAAATGTGCATCGGCATCGCGTAATGCGGTTAAATCGACCGACGATTGCAAGTATTTACGAATCCGCAAACGGCAGCAAATAGGCAGCGAACGGCAACCTGCAGCGTAGGACAGTCCCCGCAGGCCGACAATTACCGGTATTTTGGCTCATAATTGTTGAATTGTTGCTCGCCCAAAAGCGCGGAGCATCAACGCGCCCCTAAGCCAACCCCAGCAATATGCCCGCCGAATGCACGACAAACGCCACGATCCAGGCGACCGTCACTTGAAACGCGAACACGGCAACGGCGTAGCGCGCGCCCAGCTCGCTCTTGACGGCGCCGATGGCTGCCACACAGGGCGGGTACAGCAGCGTAAAGACCAGGAACACATAGGCAGTGAACGGCGAAAACATGGTCGACAGTGCCGCGGGCGAGGTCGCGCCCAAAAGCACCGTGAGGGTCGAGATGACACTCTCCTTGGCGATAAGTCCGGTGACGAGCGCCGTGGATGCACGCCAGTCGCCAAACCCAAGCGGCGTCAGCGCCGGCGCAATGATGCTGCCGAGACCCGCAAGCAGACTCTGCGACTGATCGGCGACCACATTAAAGCGGATGTCGAACGTCTGAAGGAACCAGATGACCACGGTAGCGGCAAAGATAATGGTAAAGGCCCTGGTAATAAAGTCTTTGGCCTTATCCCATGCCAGCATCACCGTCGTCTTGACGCTCGGCAGGCGGTAATTGGGCAGCTCCATGATAAACGGCACCGGGTCGCCCTTAAATGCCGTGCGGTTGAGTACCAAAGCCGCGATACAGCCAACCGCAATGCCGATCAGATAGAGCGAGGCCATGGCGGGAACCGTCGCCTGTGGGAAAAACGCCCCGCACAGCAGACCATAGACCGGCAACTTGGCCGAGCAGCTCATGAACGGCGTGAGCATGACCGTCATCTTGCGGTCGTGCTCGGATGGGAGCGTACGGGTCGACATGATAGCCGGCACGGTGCAGCCAAACCCGACGAGCATGGGTACAAAGCTGCGGCCCGACAGGCCAAAACGACGCAGCACCTTATCCATGACAAAGGCGACGCGCGCCATGTAGCCCGAGTCTTCCAGAATGGAGAGGAACAAGAAGAGCACGACGATAATCGGCAGGAAGGTCAGCACACTGCCCACGCCCGTAAGCACGCCGTCGACAGCCAGCGAGCGCACCACGTCGTTGGTGCCGAACGCCTTGAGGCCCGCATCGGCCGAGGCGATGATAGCAGCGATACCGTCCTCCATGAGTCCCTGCAACGCCGCGCCGATCACGCCAAACGTCAGCCAAAAGACGAGGCCCATGATCACCAGGAACGCCGGAATGGCCGTGTAGCGACCCGTCAGGATGCGGTCGATCTTGACGGAGCGCACGTGCTCGCGGCTTTCGTGCGGTTTGACGACGCAGCGCCCGCACACGTCGCCGATAAAGCTAAAGCGCATATCGGCCAGCGCGGACAGGCGGTCGGTGCCGGCCTCGCCCTCCATCTGGGTAATGATGTGCTCGATAGCGTCGAGCTCGTTGCGATCCAGGTGAAGCGCCTCGGTCACCAGCTCGTCGCCCTCAACCAGCTTGGTCGCCGCAAAGCGCACCGGGATGTGCGCCGTCACGGCATGGTCCTCGATCAGGTTGGCAATGCCGTGGATGCAGCGATGCAGTGCGCCGCCGTCCGATCCATCGGGCGCACAGAAGTCCAGGCGACCGGGGCGCTCGCGGAACCGCGCCACGTGCAAGGCATGATCCACCAGCTCGCCGATACCCTCGTTGCGGGCAGCGCTAATGGGAACAACGGGCACGCCCAACAGGCTCTCGAGCAGGTTGACGTCCACGGCGCCGCCGTTGGCCGTCACCTCGTCCATCATGTTGAGCGCGATGACCATGGGGCGGTCGAGCTCCATAAGCTGCAGCGTCAGGTACAGGTTACGTTCGATGTTGGTGGCGTCGATGATGTCGATGATGGCGTCGGGGTTTTCGTCCAAGATGAATTGGCGGCTGACGATCTCTTCGCCCGTGTACGGCGACAGGGAGTAAATGCCGGGCAGATCGGTAACGCTTGCCTCGGGATGGTTACGGATGGTGCCGTCCTTGCGGTCGACCGTCACGCCAGGAAAGTTACCGACGTGCTGGTTGGAGCCCGTAAGCTGGTTGAACAGCGTGGTCTTACCGCAGTTTTGGTTGCCGGCGAGGGCAAAATGCAGCGGTGCGCCCTCGGGCACGGCCGTTTTTGCCGCACGGGGCGAATACATCCCCTCGCCGAGTGCCGGATGCTCCGTCGTTCCGATTGCGGCGTTGGCGCGCGGACCGGTATCGGTGTCGTGCACATCCACGAGCTCAATGCGTGCGGCATCATCCTTGCGCAGCGTCAACTCGTAGCCACGCAGGCGAATCTCGAGCGGGTCGCCCATGGGGGCGTACTTCATCATGGTGACTTCGGTGCCCGGCGTTAGGCCCATGTCCAAAATATGCTGTCGGAGTGCCTGATCGTCCGATGCCACCGATGCGACAACGGCGTCCTTTCCAATCTCGAGCGTATCGAGCTTCACGTCCGTGTTCCTCCCCCGGCGCCCACAGGGCGTTGCATTTAGTTTACCATGGCTAACCGTTTGCCACTGCTAACCAATTGTAACCATGCATGATAGCGCGAACACGCAACGACGTTCAATCAGCAAATTGGCGCAATGGGGACAGGCAGGAGAGTTCAGGGCCATAGTTTCCCGATGAGGCCTCTCGGGGAAACTACATCCCAGAATTCCGGCTCGAAACGGGATATGGTTTCCCAAACAGGCCTCTTACGGAAAATGCATCCCGGAATCCCCGCTCGAAACGGGACGCGCTTTCCCAGTCGAGGCCCTATGGGAAACTGCGTCCCACCTTGAAAGGCAAAACTGGGGCGCAGTTTCCGGGCGGGGCATCAAAAACGAAGTTGCGGTGGAATAGTTCCTGGATGGGCTGGTTGATGCCCCAGATAGGAACTATTTCACCGCAAGTTATTGAAGGGCTTGGATGCCGGGACTCTTACAGATGGCGCTCCAGGAAGCGGAAGGCTAGGCGGATCCAGGGACGGACCGCCACCTGCTTGTCCTCGTTGTCGACCGCGGTGTTGGCGTTGCCGAGCGAAAGGCCGTGACCACCCTGGTCGAAGACGTGCATCTCGCATGCAACGCCCTCCTCGGCCATGCGCTGCGCAAACGGGTAGACCTGCGCGATCGGCGCCGTCTTGTCGTCGGACACGCCCCACACAAAGGTCGGTGGCATCTGACGCGAAACATGCGTGGTGGGGCAGATGTCGGCCAGATGCTCGTCAGTTGCCTCGCCGCCCGTCACCATCGACAGGTAGTCGTTGAGCAAATCGCGCCCCGTCTTGCCGCCCGTCTTGGGCACACGCAAGTCAATGCGCGGATCGCGCGTCTGCATGTCGCGCACATAGGCAAAGTCGAGCAATGGATAGCCCAGCACCACGGCATCGGGACGAATGTCGTCCGGACGCGCCCCGGCAAGTGCCGCAAAGGGGCCGGTCTTCCACTGTGTTGCCAGCGAGGCGCAAATCATGCCGCCAGCAGAAAAGCCCACGACGCACACGCGCTTAGGATCGACATGCCACTCGTCGGCGTTGGCGCGCACCGTGGCGACCATCTTGGCAAGATCTGCCTGGGGGTGCGGAAAGCTCACGTCACCCGTAGAACTCGTGACATAGTTGAGCACAAAGGCCTGGTAACCGTGATCCAAAAACGCAAACGCCACAGGATCCTGCTCATGCGGAGCGATATGCGTAAACGCACCTCCGCCACAGATAATCACAGCGGGGCGGCGGCCATTCGGTTTATCGGGCAACGGCTCGGCACCCAAATACGTAAACGTCGCCGGATAATCCTCGGTCGGCTCCTCGCCCCACAGCGCATGGTTCTCGACAATCATATGTGCTCCCTTCGCGCAAATTATGCGCCCTTGTTTTTCGCCTTCAAGCGTACCCCACTTGAACCCGTGGCGCAGAAACACTCCGGCAATAAGTTTCCCTTCAACTGATATATCACATAATCCCAGTTCAGAGGTATCGTTGAGCAGCGTAGAATAGGGGCGTTGACCAAGCCGCGAAACACATGTGAAACGTTTCCGGCAAACCAAACGCGCGATATGCGCCTATTTAAGTTGGAGGCAACTATGGGTCTGCTCGATTCGCTTAAGTCCACCTTCACCTCGACCGGCGAGGCGTCCGTTCCGCCCGCAGCAAGCTTCGCTACCCGCGAAGGCGTCATCTATGCCCCCGTCAACGGCGTGCTCGTCAACCTGAACGAGGTTCCCGACGAGACGATCGCCTCGGGCATGCTTGGCCAGGGCTATGGCATCGAGCCCATTACCGGCACCATCTATGCGCCCGCCAACGGCCGCATCGGTGCCACCACTGTCACCAACCACTCCATCGGCATGATCACCGAGGACGGCCTGCGCGTGTTCATCCATGTTGGCCTGGGCACCGTGGAAATGAACGGCAAGGGTTTTGCCCGCTTTGTCGAGATGGGCGATGTGGTCAAGGCAGGCCAGCCGCTCATCAGCTTCGACCGCGAGGCCATTAAGGCCGCTGGTCACGAGGACATCGTGACCGTCATCGTCTCCGAGCTCGATCGTCTTAAGAGCATCGACCATGTCGGCGAGTCTGGAACGCTTATCGGCGGCAACCCGCTCGTCAAGCTTGGCGACCCGCTGCTGGTTGCCAAGACCAAGTAGCCAGGCCCCACGCCACACAGCCAAAAGGCACCTCGTCAAGCGCCCGCGACCATTTGGCCGCGGGCGCTTTTCGTTTGAAAAACCATCCCGCCAATGCTTTATCTGTATAGCTCAAATGAGCCGAGCTGCTAGAATATCGAACTGTATGGATAACTATCATTTAACCGTTATGGGAGGATACGTGAACCGCACCAAAATCGCGCAGCTCTATGCCGATGCCGAGTCGCTCGGCGGCCAGACCGTCACCGTCGCCGGCTGGGTCAAGTCCGTCCGCGACATGAAGAACTTTGGCTTTGTTACGCTCAACGACGGCAGCTGCTTCCGCGACCTGCAGGTCGTCATGAACCGCGAGGCACTCGACAACTACGACGAGATCGCCCATCAAAACATCTCGGCCGCACTCATTTGCACCGGCACCGTCAAACTGACCCCCGATGCACCCCAGCCTTTCGAGCTTTCTGCCACTTCCATCGAGGTCGAGGGCACGAGCGCCCCGGATTACCCGCTGCAGAAGAAGCGCGCAACCGTCGAGTTCCTGCGCACCCAGCAGCACCTGCGCCCGCGCACCAACCTGTTCCGCGCCGTGTTCCGCATCCGCTCTGTCGCGGCTGCCGCCATCCACCGCTTCTTCCAGGAGCAGGGTTTTGTCTACGTCAACACCCCCATCATCACCACGAGTGACTGCGAAGGCGCCGGCGAGATGTTCCGCGTGACCACGCTCGACCCCAAAAATCCGCCCCTCACCGAGTCTGGCGAGGTCGACTGGAGTCAGGACTTCTTTGGCAAGCATGCAAGCCTCACCGTGTCCGGCCAGCTCAATGCCGAGAACTTTGCCATGGCCTTTGGCGACGTGTACACCTTTGGCCCCACCTTCCGCGCCGAGAACTCCAACACCACGCGCCACGCCGCCGAGTTTTGGATGATCGAGCCCGAGATGGCCTTTGCCGACCTTAACGACTACATGGATAACGCCGAGGCCATGCTCAAGTACGTCCTTAAGGACGTTATGGCCACCTGCCCCGACGAGCTCAACATGCTCAACAAGTTTGTGGACAAGGGTCTGCTCGAGCGCCTGGACCATGTCGCCAACTCCGACTTTGCCCGCGTTACCTACACCGAGGCCGTCGAGATCCTGGAGCAGGCAGTCGCTGCTGGCCACCAGTTTGATTACCCCGTCAGCTGGGGCATCGACCTGCAGACCGAGCACGAGCGCTTCCTGACCGAGGAGCACTTTAAGCGCCCGACCTTCGTGACCGACTACCCGGCCGAGATCAAGGCGTTCTACATGCGCATGAACGAAGACGGCAAGACCGTCGCCGCCGCCGACTGCCTGGTTCCCGGTATCGGCGAGATTATCGGCGGCTCCCAGCGCGAGGAGCGCCTGGATCTGCTCGAGGCCCGCATCAAGGACCTGGGTATGAATCCCGAGCAGTACAAGTACTACCTTGACCTGCGCCGCTACGGTTCCTGCAAGCACGCCGGCTACGGTCTGGGCTTCGAGCGCTTGGTCATGTATCTGACCGGCGTGGGCAACATCCGCGACGTCCTGCCGCACCCGCGCACCGTGGGCAACGCCGACTTCTAATCGTCGGACGCTAGCTCGCGTCGCCACACGCCAATGCTCATCGCATAAGCGTCTCTCGACATCGGTCGAGAGACGCTTTTTTTCAACAGCATCCGTCAAGCTTTTGGCAAGTTTTTGGTCAGTTGAGCAGGGCTGTTGAAAACTCGACCCGCCGTTTGCCGACGACTACCGACCGCCCAGAGCGCCCTGCGCCCCTGGGAAAGCCCCACGTCCTAGGCTCCATACCGTCGCCACCCAAAACGGAAAGGACGTGGGCACGATGACCGAAGCCGCTGTTGAAACCTACGACACCACGACGAGGGGCGCCGCCTCGATGGCAGCCTATCGCGCCGTTCGCATCCTGCAACTATTAAGCGAAAACACCGGCGAGGACAAGGCCATGCTTTCCGATGAGTTGATCCGGCGCCTCGCCCATCCCGACGACCCCGCCCGCATGCCCATCTCGGCGGCGCGGCGCAGCATCTACACCGCCATCTCCGCGCTTCGCCATGCCGGATACGAAATTGAGTACAAGCGCGGCGTGGGCTACAAACTTCTTACCCGTCCGCTCACCGACGAAGAGATCATCCGGCTCCACGGTATGGTCATGCGCAACCGCTCCACGCCTATCGCTATCCGCAAGAGCATGGCGCAGCACTTAGTTGCCATGGCGAGTGCCGACGTTCGCGGCTACCTCGATACACCCGAACCCGTTCCGAGCGCAGGCAGCAAGGCTACCAAGGCAACACGCACGCCCATCAAGCGCATCGACACGTGCGAGCTCGTCGAGCAGGCCATCGACCACGGAACCACGGTGAGTTTTGATATTTCGAGCGTCACGACGCGTGGCGAAACCGAAGCAGCACGGATGACACTCCGTCCCTTTGCCATCAAGCAACGAGACGGCATCTCTTATTTGCTGGGAACGGTCTATGACGCCCGAGGCGCCGATGACACGTTGCGTACCGTAGAGATTGGCCGAATGAGAAACGTCACCACACGTCTCCTCGACGGCAAGAAGCTCTTCGCCGCCCTAGACGAGGACGACGCCTCCTCCGCCGCATAAGACCCTCCGCCGCCCATTCGACTACCCGTACCGCCCATCCGATTCTGTATTAAAAAACCCGCCAGGCTGTTGTAAAAATGGACATCAGCGCTACTATAGTTCCACTTGCACTTTGTCCCAGTGCAGTGTTTCCAGCCATTTTTATACTGGGGGTAATGATATGAAGGACATCACCATCAGCCGCAGGAGCCTTCTGGTCTCCGCTGGCCTGCTCGCGCTCGCTCCGCTCGCCGGATGCGGCGGCAACTCTGGTTCCGGCTCTGCTGCCGCCGGTTCCGACTACACCATCGGCGTTCTGCAGCTCACCGAGCACTCCGCACTCGATGCCGCCAACGACGGCTTTGTCAAGGCCATCAAGGAGAGCGGCCTTAAGGTCAAGATCGACCAGAAGAACGCCCAGAACGACCAGTCCACGTGTAAGTCCATTGCTGACAAGTTTGTGGGCGACAACGTCAACCTGATTTATGCCATCGCCACGCCCGCCGCGCAGGCTGCCGCCGGCGCCACGGCCGATATCCCCATCGTGGGCTGCGCCATCACCGACTACGCCGCCTCCGGCCTGGTCCAGGACAACGACAAGCCCGGCACCAACGTCACGGGCGCTTCCGACCTCACCCCGGTCGCCGAGCAGCTCGAGATGATGCAGAAGGTCCTGCCCGACGTTAAAAAGGTCGGCCTGCTCTACTGCACCGCCGAGTCCAACTCCGACGTCCAGATCAAGGCCGCCAAGAAGGAGCTCGACAAGCTGGGCCTCGAGTACACTGACTTCACCGTCTCGAGCTCCAACGAGATTCAGTCCGTCGTCGAGTCTGCCGTGGGCAAGGTCGACGCGCTGTACTCCCCCACCGACAACACCATCGCCGCGGGTGCCTCGCAGGTCGGCCAGATCTGCAAGGAAAACAAGCTTCCCTTCGTGACTGGCGAGGAGGGTATGTGCATGGCCGGCGGCCTGTTCACCCTCTCCATCAACTATGAGGACCTGGGCTACGCCGCGGGCGAGATGGCCGTTAAGATCCTGAAGGGCGAGGCCAAGCCCGAGGATATGCCGATCAAGCACCTCTCGAGCAAGGACCTGGTCGTCGTCAAGAACGACGAAATGGCCGAGGCCCTGGGCATCGACCTTTCCGCCCTGGACGCGTAATGCCATACGCGGCATGCGTCTAGAGCCCGTGCTCGCGCTTTAGCCGCGTTATTCAATATCTGAGCCACAGGGGCGGGCGCTGTAGACCGGCGTCCGCCCTGCTTGTTTCGGGTAAAACAAAACGTCTGTCCGTAACTCTTCTATGCATTGTTACCGCTATTATGGTGAATCACGTGTCCACCCTATCCTAGGAGGTATGAAGCATGCTCATTGCATTGCAGGGCGCCGTTTCGCAGGGCGTCCTCTGGGGCATTATGGTGCTTGGCGTGTTTATCACGTTCCGCCTGCTCGACATTCCCGATATGACCTGCGACGGCAGCTTTGCCCTCGGCGGCTGCGTCTGCGCTGTGCTCATCGTCAATAACAACGTCGACCCGCTGCTCGCCGTGCTGGCCGGCATGTGCGCCGGCGCCATCGCGGGCGCCGTCACGGGCATTTTGACCACCGTCTTTGAGATTCCTGCGATCCTCGCCGGAATCCTCACCCAGATCAGCCTGTGGTCCATCAACCTGCGCATCATGGGCAAGTCCAATACGCCCATTCTTGCCAAGGGCACCGTGTTCTCGGCCGTCAGCAATATGACCGGTCTGCCGCAGTCCACCGTTGCCATCATCTTGGGCATCCTGCTCGCCGTGGCTATCGTTGCCATCCTGTATTGGTTCTTTGGCACCGAGATCGGCTCGGCGCTGCGCGCCACCGGCAACAACGAGTACATGATCCGCGCTCTGGGCGTCAACACCAACTCCACCAAGATGATCGCCCTCGTGCTCTCCAACGCCCTCATCGGCCTTTCGGGCGCGCTCATCTGCCAGAGCCAAAAGTATGCCGACATTGGCATGGGCACCGGTGCCATCGTTATCGGTCTTGCCGCCATTGTTATCGGTGAGGTGCTCGGCCGTCTGCTGCCCGGCGGCCTCACGCAGTTTAGCGTCCGTCTTGCCTCCGCCGTCTTTGGCTCCGTGGTGTACTTCCTTATCCGCGCCATCGTGCTGCAGTTGGGCATGGACGCCAACGACATGAAGCTGCTCTCCGCCGTAATTGTCGCTGTGGCCCTGTGCGTGCCCGTGGTTTGGGAGCGCTATAAGCTCCGCAGCTCCTACACGAAGGGGGATGAGGCAGATGCTTAAGCTCTCGCACGTCAAGAAGACCTTTAACAAGGGCACCGTCACCGAGAAGCGCGCGCTCACCGGCGTCGACCTCACCCTGAATGACGGCGACTTTGTAACCGTGATCGGCGGCAACGGCGCCGGCAAGTCCACGCTGCTCAACATGATCGCCGGCGTGTACCCGCTCGATTCGGGCGTTATTGAGCTCGACGGCACCGACATCTCGCGCCTGAGCGAGTCGCAGCGCGCCAAGTACCTGGGCCGCGTGTTTCAGGACCCCATGCGCGGTACCGCTGCCGACATGCAGATCGCCGAGAACCTGGCCCTCGCCAAGCGTCGCGGCCAGCGTCGCGGCCTTTCGTGGGGCGTCACCAAGGCCGAGAAAGATGAGTACGTTGAGCTGCTCAAGCGCCTGGACCTTGGTCTGGACACGCGTCTCAACGCCAAGGTCGGCCTGCTCTCGGGTGGCCAGCGCCAGGCACTCACCCTGCTGATGGCCACGCTCACCAGGCCGCGCCTGCTGCTGCTCGACGAGCACACCGCGGCCCTCGACCCCAAGACGGCCTCTAAGGTGCTTAACCTGACCGAGGAGATCGTCGACGAGAACCACCTGACCACGCTCATGGTCACGCACAACATGAACGACGCCATCCGTCTGGGCAACCGTCTGATCATGATGCACGAAGGCCACGTGATCTACGACGTGGCGGGCAATGAGAAGAAGTCGCTCACCGTAGCCGACCTGCTGCAGAAGTTCGAGGAGGTCTCGGGCGGCGAGCTCGCCAACGACCGCATGCTGCTGAGCTAAAACCTGCCAAAAAGGGACAGGTTTATTTTGGTAGGTTTTATCTGCGCAAACGTCAAAACCGCCGCAAAGGGACAGACGCCCTTGCGGCGGTTTTCGCATATTATGTCGATAATCCAGCGTCAGCAGGGACCACTGGTTAAGAACTAAGGAAACTGCCATGAGAAGACCTCTTCCCCGTCTTGCTTGAGCGCCGCACTCCTTGCCGGCGTGCTCGCCGGCTCCCCAGTTTACGCCACCGCGGCCACCCCATCTCAAGTTATCGGCCCGTTCGATGTGATCGGACGGGCTTTTTGGTGGGTATCATGGTTGAATGATCATTAGGAGGTTTTCCCTACATGGAATTGTTTGAGCCGATTCTTCATTTCTTTGAGCAACGGTGGGTCCACAACATCATCTGGGCCGTCATCTTGGCGATAGGCACCGCCGTCGCCGCCAAGGTCGCATCCAAGACCCTGCACCATCTGCTTAGCCGAGACGATAACCCGCTTCCGGCATCGAGTATCTTCATCAACATCGCGCGCGCCGTCATCTGGATGATCGGCGGCAGCTTTATCCTCGACAACTGCTTTGGCATTAACGCAAACGCGCTCGTCGCCGCTCTTGGCGTCGGCGGCATCGCTATCTCGCTCGGCTTTCAGGACACGCTGTCAAACCTTATCGGCGGCATGCAAGTGACCTTTATGGGCATCATCAAACCCGGCGACAATATCGAGGTCGGCGGCGTATCCGGCGTGGTCCAAGACATCACTTGGCGCCATACAACGATTGAGGATGCCTGTGGACAGACCATCATTGTGCCCAACTCCAACATCTCCAAGAACACGCTCGTGCATTTGATGCCCTTTGGGCGCGTGGCCGTGCCCGTTGCCGTAAAGGACACGTCTAAGTGGGCTTCCCTTGACGTGCTGGCAGACGAGCTCACGAGCGCAACCAAAACGGCCGTCTCGCCCATCTCGGGCTTTGACAAGGAGCCCTACGTACTCTTTAGCGAAATCGGCGACTTTGGCATCAAAGGAAAGATCATCTTTATCGTCAGCGACGACAGCACTACTTTCACGGCAGCCGACGCCTGCATCCGCGCCATCGCCCCCATCATCGCCTAAACCACCGCAAAGGGGACAGGCATCTTTGTAGTGGTTTTCATTCGTGGTACCATGGTTCATATCGTTGTTTAAACGACTAAGGGAGTAGACACCATGGAAGAGGCCTATCGTCAAGCACGCAAGCGCGGCGAGCAGGGACGCCGTCGCGCCATCAGCCAAAGCGAGCATCCATACCTTACGGACCTCGATAGCTTGGTTGCTCAGCTCCCCTTAGGTCAGCGAGAGAATGTCGGTCTGCGTGATATTCCGCTCGAAATGGTCGTCGGCACGGTCACCAAAGGCCGTCAGTCCGCCTTTTCGTGTAACTTTATGCCCCTGCTTCCGTTTAGCACCGAGTTCGCCCGCAAGTGGTCCAACCTCTACGACATCCAGGTAACCGAGGGCTATCGCGACCCCATCATCGTCACCGAGTTCATGCATCGGTTCTATGTCCAGGAAGGCAACAAACGCGTCAGTGTCCTCAAATTCCTGGACGCTCCAACGGTTTCGGCCAGGGTCACCCGTCTCTACCCCGGCACATGGGATTCCGTCGAAAACCGCCTGTACGGCGAATTCTGCGCGTTTTGGCGCGTCTGCCCCCTATACGAGATCGACTTCTCGCGTGAGGGAAGCTACGAAACGCTCGCCAAGATGCTCGATCAGAACCTTATCGAAAAATGGCCGCAGAAAAAGGTCGACTACCTGCGCCATACCTTCCTGCTCTTTAAGCGCGCCTACCTTCGCGCAGGCGGCGACCACCTGGACATTACGCCTGCCGACGCCATGCTCGTGTACCTCAATGTGTACAACCAGGACCGCCTGCTGGATACGCCGACGGATATCGTCGTAAACCGCCTGTGCAAGATTTGGCGCGAGCTGGTCATTGCCGGCAAAAATGACGAGGACAAGGTCGATCTTGTCGAAGCGCCGAGCGTCGATGAGGAGGAGTCGCCCGCCAAGTCCACCTCCGGCGTGCTCAACTTCTTTATGGGCAAGACCGTCTATTCGGCGGCCAACCCCCTGCGCATCGCCTTTATCCATGAGTTCCCCTGTGCGACGTCGAGCTGGGACAGCCTGCACGACCAAGGGCGTCAGTATCTCGATGAGCACTTTGGCGGTATCCTGCGCACTGAGGCGTTCGAGGACTGTCACGATCCAGACGTGTTCTACGCCGCCGTGGAAACGGCTGTCAAACATGGAGCAAACGTCATCTTCTCGACCTCGCACCGCCTGATGGAATACACGCTCAAGGCTGCCGTTGAGTATCCCCGGGTTCGGTTCCTCAACTGCTCTATCGGCCTTCCCCATCAAAGCGTCCGTTCGTACTTTGGCAAGATGTACGAGGCCAAGTTTCTCCTGGGCGCCCTTGCCGCCAGCATGGCGGACAACCACCGCATCGGTTACCACGCGTCGGTCTTCGCCTCGGGCGCACTCAGCGAGATCAACGCCTTTGCGATTGGCGCCTCGCTGCTCGACCCCCGCGCGCAGGTAATCCTCACCTGGGGCGATGTGCCTGCCGGTGGTCTTGCCGAGGCCATGTGCCGCGAAGGCGTGAGCGTCATGACCGGCGCTGACATGTCAAAGTCGCTCGAAGACCCAACGGCCTACGGGCTTCACCGCTTGGTCGACGGCAAAGTCACCGGCATCGCCATGCCCGTATGGAACTGGGGCCGTTACTACGAGCTCATCGTGAAAAGCCTGCTGCACGGCACGTGGGACGAAACCGCCGATGAGCAGCAAGTGCGCGCCGTCAACTACTGGTACGGCATGAGCTCAGGTGTTATCGACATTCGCTACGCTCCGGGCCTGCCTTATCAGACGCGGAAGCTTGTTCAGCTCCTCCGCAATGGCATTGTTGAGGGATCCATCAACCCCTTTGGCGGCGAGCTCCACAGCCAGAACGGCGTGGTACAGATCGAAGGCTTCCCTCCGCTGCCGAGCACGCAGATTGTCGAGATGAATTGGCTGGCGGACAACGTGGTGGGCACCATTCCGCAGCTCGACGATGAGCCGAAAGTCCCTGCCCTATGAAAATCCTTGCCATAGCCGATACCGAAGAACGATGCCTTTGGGAGTGCTTTCGCAAGGAACGCTTTGAGGGAGTCGACCTGATATTGTCCGCCGGCGATCTGGACCCGGACTATCTTGAGTTTTTGGTTACGGTCATCAACAAACCGCTCATCTACGTGCGCGGCAACCACGATGACCGCTACGCACGTCATGCACCGGGCGGATGTATCTGCGTAGAAGACAGCGTGTACACGTACCGAGGGATTCGCATTGCGGGCCTTGGCGGGTCAATGCGTTATCGCGACGGCGCCAACATGTACACCGAACGCGAGATGTCCAAGCGCATGCGTAAGCTGTCGCGTAAGGTTAGGATGGTCGGCGGGTGCGACATTCTACTTACCCATGCACCCGCCGCCGGTATGGGTGATTTGGACGATCTGCCGCATCGAGGGTTTGAGTGCTTTAACACGGCGCTTGAGTCCTGGGGGGCCGACTACATGGTGCATGGGCATGTACACCAAAGCTACGGTTACGATTTTCAGCGCGAGCGGCAGCATGCGTGTGGAACGACGATCATCAACGCCTGCGGCTATACGCAGTTTGAGCTCGACCAAACGCGCTACCCCATCCGTGGCTGGCAGGCAGCCTGGCTCAACTCGCAAACCATGCGCCGCGAGCTCAAACGCCACGATGCCATCGAGTCCTCAACCACCAGAACACCCTGGTAACCACCTCAAAGGGGACGCTGTCGGCTTATAGGACAAAATGTGTGTCTACTTTAGGGGCATCGGCGCAGGTCGATGCCCCTTTTTCAGCCGTTTAAATTCCGTGGCCGCTTTTAACCGCTC
>JAGZPG010000019.1:0-38416 GCA_018382775.1 Collinsella sp.
CAAGGTTGACGCTAACGTCGGTAAGCCCCAGGTTGCCTACCGCGAGACCGCTGGTCACGACGTCGAGAAGGCTGAGGGCAAGTTCGTCCGTCAGTCCGGTGGTCGCGGTCAGTACGGCCACGCCGTCATTAAGCTCGAGAAGATGGAGGAGGGCTTCGGCTACGAGTTCGTCAACGCTATCGTCGGCGGCGTCGTGCCCAAGGAGTACATCCCGTCCATCGACAAGGGCATCCAGGAGGCCCTGAACACCGGTGTTATCGCCGGCTTCCCGGTCCTCGACGTTAAGGTCACCCTGTTCGACGGTTCTTACCACGAGGTCGACTCCTCTGAGGCCGCCTTCAAGATCGCCGGTTCCATGGCTATCAAGGACGCCCTCAAGAAGTCCGATCCGCAGCTGCTCGAGCCGATCATGGCTGTCGAGGTCGAGACCCCCGAGCAGTACATGGGCGACGTTATGGGCAACCTCTCCGGTCGCCGCGGCAAGATCGAGGGCATGGAGGATCGCAAGAACAGCAAGCTCATCCGTGCCAAGGTGCCGCTGGGCGAGATGTTCGGTTACGCTACCGACCTTCGCTCCCAGACCCAGGGCCGTGCATCCTACACGATGCAGTTCGACTCTTATGAGCCGGCGCCCAAGTCCATCGTGGACGAGGTCATGAGCAAGAACGCCTAAGTTCGAGCTCCCTGTTACGTAATCCGCGAGAACATCTCTCGCACTCTTTGGAGGTTTAAGTTGGCTACCCAGAAGATCCGCATTCGCCTCAAGGGCTATGATCACGAGGTCGTCGATCAGTCCGCGAAGCTCATCGTTGAGACCGCTCAGAAGACCGGCGCTCGCGTTTCCGGTCCTGTCCCCCTGCCCACCGAGCGCAACCTGTACACGGTTATCCGCTCGCCGCACATAAACAAGGACTCCCGTGAGCAGTTCGAGATGCGCACCCACAAGCGCCTCATCGACATCCTCGACCCCACCTCGGGCACCGTTGATTCGCTCATGCGTCTCGACCTTCCCGCTGGCGTCGACATCGACATCAAGCTCTAAGCGATATCGCTCATAGCTTACAGAGCCCCGCTACCATTACGGTAGCGGGGCTCTTTTGTTTTGAATGATGGTTTGGACTGCCGGGTATTGCTGCCGAGTAGGTGGCTGCAGCGCCCTATTCGCTCAAAGGGCGCAGCGATGCCTCCTCAAAATGGAAGGATCGTAAGTCGCCTTCCGTCTCGATGCACGCTCGACCATAATCATCAACTGTTCTAAAAATTCCACGTGCCAGCTCATCTCCAGCAGGGGAGCGGGCGATAACGGTTTCCCCAATCCAATTGAGGTGAGCTACATAATCATCGTGGACGGGCGCGAGTGGTCCGGCGTCTTCTTCCATGGCGTTGAGACGCTCTGCCCACGCGTTGACAGCGTTTACGACGGTGTGATAGGCCTCCTTGAGTAACACATCGACGGTGGGAACGTTCTCGTTGAGATCCGAGAGACCGATTGCCGGCAGGCCGCCATCGGGAACCTCCGAGGGCACATAGTTCACATTGACGCCAATGCCGCAGACGGCGAAAGGTTTGCCTTCGTTATCGCGTGCGGCCTCGACCAGAATGCCGCCGAGCTTGCGCCCTCGCGCGACCAGATCGTTGGGCCATTTCAGGTCAATCTCGTTTGCAAGGCCCTGCATTTCGAGCGCCTCGAGCACCGCTAGGCCGCTGACGGCGGCAAGACCAGAGTACTTTGCAGGATTAACGCATGGGCGCAGAACAATCGAAAGCAATAGGTTGCCGGCGGTTGAATCCCACTTGTGGCCGCGCCGGCCGCGTCCTGCTGTCTGAGCCCGGGCGGCAAGTCCTGTGCCGTGCGGCGCTCCCTGTTTTCCTGCTTCGAGCAGGTCATCGTTGGTCGATCCGGTTACGTCGACTATCGTTAATTTGGCATCCATAACGGCTGCTACCTCCTTAATGGATAAGTGAATAACGCAATGGTGTCGAGAGACAGACACAATGTGAAGCCTTTGTCGCATTTGGCCAATTTAATGTTAACACGTCAACAACGACTGAAATGCGTTATCCTCTCTTGGTCGATGTAAACACGTCAACAACTCAAAGGAGGTTAGTGATGGGTTTCACGATTCTTGGAACAGGCTCGGCGCTTCCTAAGCGCAGTGTTTCCAATGACGAGCTGTCTGAGTTCCTCGATACCTCGGATGAGTGGATTTTTACCCGCACAGGTATCAAGAGCCGCCACGTCTGCTCCACCGAGTCACTTGACGACCTTGCCGTAGCGGCGAGCGAGCGGGCACTCCAGGTGTCCGGAATCGACGCGAGCCAGCTGGATCTGATCGTCTGCTCGACGACGACGGGTGATCATCTCGTTCCCGCCGAGGCATGTGCCGTTGCCGTGCGTCTGGGCGCGACGTGCCCTGCCTTCGATGTCTCGGCGGCCTGCGCCGGCTTCGTATTTGCGCTCGATGTCGCCGAGGGCTATATCGCCCGAGGACGAGCCAGGCATGTGCTTGTCGTTGCTGCCGAGCAGATGACGCGCGCGCTTGACTGGACAGATCGCGCCACGTGCGTGCTCTTTGGTGACGGCGCGGGTGCTGCAGTGATAGAAGCTGGGGGAGACACCCCCCTTGCCGTCGAGCTTTCGACGGCGCCCGACGTCGAGACGTTGCGCGTTCCCGGTCTGATCGGCAGCTCGCCGTTTAAGGACTCCGCTGATAGTGAGAGCGTGCTGTCCATGAATGGCCGCCGCGTGTTCAAGTTCGGCGTCAACGCCATCTGCGACACGGTCCATAAGCTTGCGAGCGATGCGGGCATTTCGGTCGAAGACATCGATCATTTTGTATTCCATCAGGCTAACGAACGAATCCTGAGTCAGGCGGTCAAGCGTCTCGGCGTGCCAGACGAGCGCGTGGTCCGAACGCTGCGCGAGACCGGCAACATTTCGAGCGCCTGCATTCCCTTTGCGCTTGACCGGCTGGCACGTACCGACGCACTGACTGCGGGCGACACCATCGCCCTCGTTGGATTTGGCGCCGGTCTGGATATAGGTGGCTATCTACTTCGCTGGAAGTAGTCGCACATAGGAAATAAAAACGCCCCTAGGGCACAAACAGAGGAGAACTACCGTGGCAGATCAGAAGACCTTCGAGCGCGTTTGCGACGTTATCCGCGAGACCGCTGGCCTTGACGACGTCGAGATGAAGCCCGAGTCCACGCTCGAGGAGATTGGCCTCGACAGCCTGGGCACCGTCGAGATCCTCGTCGCCGTCGAGGACGAGTTTGGCATTGAGCTCGATACCGAGGAGAACCCCAAGACGGTCGGCGAGTTCGCCGATACGGTCGAGGCGGCATTGGAGAAGTAGAGATGCTCAAGACTCCTCTCTGCGAGCTGCTCGGCATCGAAAAGCCCGTGTTCCAGGGCGGCATGGCCTGGATTGCCGATGCCTCGCTGGCATCGGCCGTGTCCGAGGCCGGCGGGTTGGGAATCATCGCGGCCATGAATGCCGACGCCAACTGGCTGCGCGATCAGATTCACGAGCTGCGCACCAAGACGGATAAGCCCTTTGGTGTGAACGTCATGCTTATGAGCCCGTTTGCCGACCAGGTCGCGCAGGTTGTGATTGACGAGCAGGTGCCGGTCGTCGTGACGGGTGCCGGCAATCCCACCAAGTACATGAAGGCATGGAACGACGCCGGCGTCAAGGTCATCCCGGTCGTTGCCTCGGTGGCACTGGCGCGTCTCGTGGCGCGTCGCGGGGCCACCGCCGTGGTTGCCGAAGGCACCGAATCGGGTGGACATATTGGCGAGACATCGACGATGGCGCTCGTTCCGCAGGTTGTCGACGCGGTCGATGTCCCCGTTGTGGCAGCTGGCGGTATCGCCGATGGTCGCGGCGTGGCAGCGGCCTTTATGCTTGGCGCCGCTGGCGTCCAGGTGGGAACACGCTTTCTGGTCGCAAACGAGTGCACCGTATCCGAACAGTACAAAGAGCTGGTGCTCAAGGCAGGAGACACCTCGACGCGCGCGACTGGCCGTTCGACGGGGCATCCGGTGCGTGCGCTTAAGAGCCCCTTCACCAACGCGTATGCCAAGAACGAGGCGGCGGGCGCAAGCCCCGAGGAGCTCGGGGCCATGGGCACGGGCGCGCTTCGTAAAGCCGCAAAGGACGGTAATTACGAAGAGGGTTCGTTTTTGTGCGGACAGGTTGCCGGTATGGTCAACGAACGCCAAAGCGCACGTGAAATCGTTGACGACCTGGTCGATGGTGCCGAGCGCGTTCTGAAGGGTGCGTCCACATGGGTAGCGTAGCGTTTTTGTTCGCCGGCCAGGGTGCCCAACACCCCGCGATGGGCGTCGACCTGATCGAGGCATCGCCGGCGGCTGCCGAGGTGTTCGCCATTGCCGACGAGGTGCGTCCGGGAACCAGCGAGCAGTGCCGGAACGCCTCCAAGGAGGAGCTCTCGCAGACCGAGAACACGCAGCCGTGCGTGTTCGTTCATGACCTGGCAGCGGCTGTCGCCCTGCGTGAGCGCGGCGTGGTGCCTGCCGCCTGTGCGGGATTTTCGCTGGGCGAGGTCGCCGCGCTCACCTTTGCGGGGGCATTCGATACGCGAGCGGGTTTTGAGCTCGTGTGTGAGCGCGCGGCATTGATGGCCGCGGCTGCCGAGCGCCATCCGGGCGGCATGCGCGCCGTCATCAAGCTCGATGCGGCGCAAGTCGAGGACCTGGCAAAACAGGCCGGCGAGGACTGCTGGCCGGTCAACTACAACAGCCCGCAGCAGACGGTTGTGGCCGGAGCGCCCGATGAGTTGCAGACCCTCGACGTCCTGGTAAAAGAGGCTGGCGGCCGCGCCATGAAGGTCGCGGTGTCGGGTGCATTCCATAGCCCCTATATGGCCGAGGCGACTGAGGGGCTGGCAACGTATATCCAAGCCGGCCACGCGCCGTCTCCGCTGCTGATTCCGGTCATGGCAAACATGACGGCGGCGCCCTATCCGGCGGACCCGCGAGCAGTATCGGACGTGCTGGCCAACCAGGTGAGCCATGCCGTGCGCTGGGTCGACACGCTGCATGCTCTGCAGGATCAGGGCATCGACACGTTTATTGAGGTCGGCCCTGGCAAAACGCTGTCGGGCCTGGTCAAGCGTACGCTGAGCGACGTTCACGTGTATTCGTGCGAAACGGCCGAACAGGTCGCAGCTATTGCCGACGAGCTCGCATAGCCCACAGGGCTATAACCCGAAAGGAATGACATGGGCAATTTGAACAACGGCGCGCTCGAGCGCGACGATTCACGTCGTGTGGCGCTGATCACGGGCGGCTCGCGCGGCATCGGTCGCGCTTGTGCCGTGGGCCTGGCGGAGGATGGCTACGATATCGCCGTCGTTTATGCCGGTAGCGTCGACGCGGCGCGCGAGACGTGTGAAGCCTGCGAGGCGTCAGGCGCCACGGCGCGCGCATATCAATGTGACGTGGCCGACCCCGATGCCGTCAACACATGCGTGGAGACGGTTCTCAATGACTTTGGCTCCATTTGGGTGCTCGTCAACAACGCCGGCATCACGCGCGACGGCCTGCTCATGCGTATGGGCGACGATGCCTTCGACCGCGTGCTCGATGTCAATCTCAAGGGCACGTTCAATACGACGCGCGCGCTCACCAAGACCTTTATGCGCCAGCGCGGCGGTTGCGTCGTCAACATGAGCTCGGTTGTGGGCCTGATGGGCAATGCCGGGCAGGCCAACTATGCTGCCTCCAAGGCGGGCGTTATCGGCCTGACCAAGGCGGTAGCGCGCGAGCTTGCGCCCCGCGGCGTACGAGTGAACGCGGTCGCCCCCGGGTTTGTCGAGACAGATATGACGGCAAAGCTCTCGGAGAAGGTGCGTGCGGCAACCGAGGAGCAGATTCCCCTTAAGCGCATGGCGCGCCCCGAGGAAGTGGCCGGCGTGGTGCGCTTTTTGGCGAGCGATGCGGCCGCTTGCATTACGGGCGAGGTCGTGCGCGTCGACGGCGGAATGGCGATGTAGAAACCAGGGCCGAACAACGGCTTGGATGAGGAGACCATGATGGAACAGAGAGTTGCAATCACCGGCATCGGTGCCGTATCGCCGCTCGGCAATACCGCGCTTGCCACCTGGGCGGCCATGTGCGCCGGCACGTGCGGTATCGGCCCGATCACGCACTTCGATACCGATGCGTTCGCCGTTAAAGTGGCGGCCGAGGTCAAGGGCTTTGACGGCAACGAGTACTTTGGCAAGCACGACGCCAAGCATCTCGACCCCTGTGTACAGTTTGCGATGGCGGCGTCGGATGAGGCCATGCACGATGCGGGCCTCGATGTTGAGGGCGCGGTCGATCGCGATCGCCTGGGTGTCTATGTGGGCTCGGGCGTGGGCGGCATGCAGACGCTTGTCGACAACGTCCACACGATTGCCGATCGCGGGCCTCGTCGCGCATCGTCCTACATGATTGCGATGATGATTCCCAACATGGCTTCGGGCAACATTGCGATTCGCCATAAGGCAAAGGGCCCGACCCTGCCCGTGGTGACCGCTTGCGCGACTTCTGCCCATGCGGTGGGCGAGGCGTTCCGCGCCATCAAGCACGGCTATGCCGACGCGATCCTCGCGGGCGGCGCCGAGGCCGCCATTATCCCCGATGCCGTTGCGGGCTTTACGTCCTGCCGTGCATTGACCACCAACCCCGATCCCGCGACGGCCTGCCGCCCGTTCGATGCAGACCGCGACGGCTTTGTGATGGGCGAGGGCGCCTGCGTGCTGGTACTCGAGAGCATGGAACATGCACGGGCCCGCGGTGCGCACATTTACGCCGAGGTCGTGGGCTACGGCAACACCGATGACGCCTACCACATCACGAGTCCCGACCCGGATGCGGCAGGTATCGCCCGTGCGATATCGCTGGCAGTGGCCGAGGGCGACGTTAAGCCTTCCGAGGGCCTCTACATCAACGCCCACGGCACCTCGACCAAGCTCAACGATTCGTCCGAGACGGCGGGCATCAAGCGAGCGCTCGGCGAGGATGCAGCGCGCGCCGCGCACGTCTCGTCGACCAAGTCGATGACCGGCCATATGATCGGCGCCACGGGTGCCATCGAGGTCATGGCCTGTGCCATGGCGCTCGAGCAGGGCGTGGTGCCCCCGACCATTAACTACCACACGCCCGATCCCGCCTGCGATCTTGACTACACGCCCAATCGCGCGGTTCGCGCCGACCTTACCTGGGCGCTTTCGACCAACCTGGGCTTTGGCGGGCACAACGCCGCCATCGCGCTGCGTAGATATACGAGGAGCTAGAGCATGGATTCCAAAAGACTTGCCGAGATAGCCGATGTGATGGAGGACCGCGGCCTCACGCGCGTACGCGTTGAGGAGCCCGATGGCACCGCGGTCGAACTCGAGCGCGCGAGCGCCGCGCAGCCGGTTGCCGTGCCCATGCCTATGCCGGGTGCCGTGACTGCTCCGACGGTGGCTCCTGTCGCCATGCCTGCCGCCGCACCGGAGCCCGCCGCGCAGGCGCCTGCCGCCGCACCGGAGCCCAAGGGCACCGAGGTGACCGCTCCCATGGTCGGCGTTTTCTATGCTGCCCCGGCGCCGGGCGACGAGCCGTTTGTGCACGTGGGCTCCAAGGTCAAGGCCGGGGAGACGCTCTGCATCATCGAGGCCATGAAGGTTCTCAACGAGGTGACGGCAGAGGCGGATGGCGAGGTGCTCGAGATCTGCGTGGCCGACGGCGACCTCGTAGAGTTTGGCAGCTGCCTCATGAGAATCGGATAGGTGATATCCATGAACAAAGAAGAGCTTAAGGAACTGTTGCCGCATCGCGAGCCGATGCTTTTGCTCGACGAAGCCGAGCTGGTGGGCGACGAGGCCCACGGCAAGATCACGATTACGGGTGACGAGTACTTTTTGCAGGGGCATTTTCCGGGAAACCCGGTGGTCCCCGGCGTGATTCAGTGCGAGATGCTCGCCCAAAACTGTTGCGTGCTGCTGATGGGCGATGAGGAAGCGCGCGGCGCGACGCCGTTCTACACGAGTCTGGACAAGGTGCGCTTTAAGCGTCCGGTGCGCCCGGGCGACACGGTTGATCTGGTGTGCACCATCACGCGTGCGCGCGGGCCGTTCCGCTTTGCGACGGGTACTGCGAGCGTCAACGGTGAGGTTTGCTGCCGCGCCGATATGTCTTTTGCACTCATGCACGAAAGTTAAGGAAGGCTTCATGTTCGACAAAGTGCTCATCGCCAACCGCGGCGAAGTCGCGGTCCGTGTTATCCGCGCGTGCCGCGATATGGGCATCAAGACCGTCGCCGTTTATTCCACGGCCGATGCGGACGCGCTGCACGTGCAGCTTGCCGACGAGGCGTATTGCATCGGCGGTCCGCGTCTTGCCGAGAGCTACCTCAACGACGATGCTGTGCTCACCTGTGCCGTAAAGTCGGGAGCTAAGGCAATTCATCCCGGCTATGGCTTTTTCTCCGAGAAGGCGAGCTTCGTGCGCGACTGCGACAAGTATGGCCTGGCGTTTGTTGGTCCTTCGGCCAAGGTGATCGACAGCATGGGCGACAAGGACGCCGCACGTCGAACGGCTGCCGCGGCGGGCGTGCCCATCGTGCCGGGCTGCGATTTGCTCAAAAGTCCCGAGGAGGCAACGGCCGAGGCTGAGCGCATTGGCTGCCCCGTGCTTATTAAGGCGCGTGCGGGCGGCGGCGGTCGCGGTATTCGTAAGGTCGAGCGCGCGGAAGATGCGGCAAAGGCCTTTATTGAAGCACGCGCCGAGGGCGAGGCCGTTTTTGGCGACGGCGAGTGCTACATGGAGAAGTTCGTCGCGCCGGCGCATCACGTTGAGGTACAGATTATGGCCGATAAGCAGGGCCATGTGTTTTCGCTCGGCGAGCGCGAGTGCTCGGTGCAGCGGCGCAACCAAAAGCTAATCGAGGAGAGCCCCGCGCCGTGCCTCGACGGACACGACGACATTCGTGCTCGCATGCACAAGGCGGCACGCGACCTGGCTCGTGCCGTCGGCTACGAAGGAGCCGGTACCATCGAGTTCCTGTATTCGGACGACGGCAATTTCTACTTTATGGAAATGAACACGCGCTTGCAGGTGGAGCATCCGGTTACGGAGTTTGTGACCGATACCGACTTGGTCAAGTGGCAGCTGCGCGTGGCAGCCGGCCAGCCTCTGCCCTTTGAGCAGGAGGACATGCCGGTCCGCAACCACGCCATGGAGTGCCGCATCAATGCCGAGACGCCGGACTTTCTGCCGTCATGCGGAACGGTCACCGCGTTGCGTGTGCCGGGTGGTCCGCGCGTGCGCTGGGATTCCGCCATGTTTACCGGTGCTAAAGTTCCGCCGTACTACGACTCCATGCTTGGCAAGCTCATCGTGTGTGCGCCCACGCGTGACGGCGCCATTCGCAAGATGCGCTCGGCCCTGGGCGAGCTCGTGATTGAGGGCGTGAGCGAAAACAGCGAACTGCAGCTCGATGTGCTGGCAAACGATGAGTTCTTGTCGGGCATGTACCACACCGATCTGATGGGGCATCTCTATGCTGATGAATAGAAAAGCGAAGACGGTCAACGTCCTCGAGGGACCGATGACCGAGTCGTGCGCCGAGTTTCCCGCGCGCCATGTGTTTATCAAGTGCCCGGAGTGCCGCCGCGTGATCGATGAGGCGCGTCTGCACGACAACCTCGAGGTCTGCCCTCGTTGCGGAAAACACTTTCGCGTGAGCGGTCGCGCGCGCATGCGCATGACGGTTGACGAGGGCACGTTTGAGGAATGGGATGCCAATCTGGCGTCGGAGGACTTCCTCTCGTTTCCCGGTTATGCTGACAAGCTCAAGAGCGTGAGCGAGCGTTCGGGCGAGCGCGATGCCGTTGTGTGCGGTAGAGGCAAAATCTGCGGTTGCGATACGGCGCTCTTCTTTATGGACGCCAACTTTATGATGGGCTCGATGGGTTCCGTGGTGGGCGAGAAGATCTGTCGCACATTTGAGCATGCGACCGAGCTGGGATTGCCAGTTGTCGGCTTTACCGTTTCGGGCGGTGCACGCATGCAAGAGGGCGTGACATCGCTTATGCAGATGGCCAAGATTTCTGCGGCGGTTAGGCGCCACAGTGAGGCGGGCGGCCTGTATATCACGGTGCTCACCGACCCCACGACCGGCGGCGTAACCGCGAGCTTTGCCATGGAGGGCGATATTATCCTGGCCGAGCCCGATGCCCTGACGGCATTTGCCGGCCCGCGCGTGATCGAGCAGAACATGCACAAGCGCCTGCCCAAGGGATTCCAGCGCTCCGAGTTTTTGCTGGAGCACGGCTTTTGCGATGCCGTCGTTCCGCGTGGCGAGATTGCGCTCACGGTGGGCGAGCTGCTGGCGCTGCACGAAGGGCACGTGCCCGGCCTGGGGGCACCGCACGAGATTGTGCATACGGGTCGCCACGGCAAAAAGTTGGGACACTTGTTCAAGCGCTCGGGCGCACCAAAAACCGCGCTCGAGATTGTCAAACAGACCCGCTCGGCAGATCGCGCCACGGCAGGCGAGATGATCTCGCTGGGCCTGGATGGATTTGTGGAGCTACACGGCGACCGCTACTTTGGCGACGACGCCGCTGTGGTGGCTGGCATTGGCTGGAAAGACGGGCGCCCCGTAACGGTCATCGCCATCGAGCGCGGCACCACGACCAAAGAGCGTATGCGTCGCAACTTTGGTATGGCACATCCCGAGGGCTACCGCAAAGCGCGTCGCCTGATGCGCCAGGCCGAAAAGTTTGGTCGACCGGTTCTGTGCCTGGTCGATACTTCGGGCGCGTTTTGCGGCATCGGTGCCGAGGAACGCGGCCAGGGTGAGGCGATTGCCCAGAACCTCATGGAGATGAGCGGCCTTAAGACGCCGATTGTCTCGGTGGTGACAGGCGAGGGCGGCTCTGGTGGCGCGCTGGCGCTGTCCGTGGCCGACCGCATCCTGATGCTCTCGAGCTCGGCCTATTCGGTCGTGAGCCCCGAGGCCTGTGCGTCGATCCTGTGGAAGGATACCGAGCGCGCGAATGAGGCCGCCGAGGCGCTGAAGCTCACGGCTCCCGATCTGTTGGCGCTCGGCATCATCGACGGCATTGTTGACGATAGGGGCCTGTCGCATGAGGAGATCGCCGGTGCCGTCATGTCCTCGGCATTTGATGCCTTCGATACGCTTGGGCAGCTCGACGAGGCGACCCTCACAAACCTCCGCTACGAAAAGTACCGCGCAATCGGTCAGTACCGCACGATGTGACAAAGGGACAGCCCGCATGTCATATTGGGAAAGGCGTTCCATGCCTCAAGTTTCTAACACCTCGTTTACAACAACGGTTTCATCAAACGCCATGGCTGTGGTGGACTATCTGTCCAAAAGCATGATGTCGGCGCTGCCGTTTATTGTCTGCGCGGCGTTGTTCCGCACCGTCGCCGTCATTATGGGCGAAGGCATGCTGGGCCTGTGGTCTGCCGATTCCGAAATCTATCGCCTGTTCTACAGTTGGCTCTATAACGCCGGCTACTACTTTTTGCCCATTTATCTTGGTTGGGCGGCCGCCCGCCAGCTCGGTTGCTCGGAGCAGCTGGGCATGATGCTGGGCGGCGTATTGATTGCGCCCGATCTGCTTAAGCTCGTTGATGCCGCATCGACGACGGGGGCATCGATGACTTCCGTGTATGGCCTGCTTCCTGCGCCGGTCAACGATTACACGACGACTGTTATTCCGGTTCTCATCTCGGTGCCCGTGCTATGGCGAGTGGAGTGTTTCTTTAAGCGCGTTATCCCTAAGGCCGTGGCGTTTTCGTTTGTTCCGTTTACAACCATGCTTGTCATGGTTCCGGTTTCGTTGTGTATTACGGCGCCGGCGGGCAGCTATCTGGGCATGCTGTTGGGCCAGCTTATGTTTATGCTTGGCAATTCCGGTGGCATCGTGTCGCTGCTCACGCTCATGGGGCTTGCTGCGGGCTGGGAGTTCCTAAAGATCGCCGGCGTCAGCAACGTTGTCCTATCGCTCGCCTATGCGCAGTTTATGAGTGTGGGAACGGATTCGTGCATCCTGATCGCCGCGACGATGGCAACGTTTGCCGTTTGGGGCATGCCCTTTGGCGCGTCGCATCGCGTTGCGGATAAGGACGAGAAGGCGCTCATGCTGGGCTATTCAATCTCGGGTGTTCTTGGCGGCGTAAGCGAGCCGGCGCTGTACGGTTGCGGCTTTAAATATGGCAGGTGCCTGACGTACATGGCCATTGGCGGCGCCGTCGGAGGCCTTGTTGCGGCCGTGGGCCACGTTACGGCCTATACCATCGGCATGACGAATGTCCTTATGGTCATTGGCTTTGCCACGGGCGGCATCTCGAACCTGCTGTGGTGCTGCGCTGCCGGCGGTGTGGCATTTGCGGTGTCTGCGGCGCTGAGCTACTGCTTTGGCGTGGTGCCGGCGAAGGGACAGACGACGGGGGACGGAGCCGATTCACCCGAAACCTCGAAGAGCGTGGCCGAAGTAAGCGCGTAAACCTGTGCGACACAAGGACGATTCCTTTGCCATATTCCAAGGCCGTGGCCCGTGTGGGTTGCGGCCTTTTTTGTATCTGGGGGACAAAGTGGCTACACTACAATCCGTTTGAGCAATAGATATATAGGTAGTACCGTGGGGGCGGATGTAGATGGTCGAGTGGATTGTTAAACGTGCGCAGGGCGACCGTGCGCGCGTGGGCACGTTGACGGGCGTGGTGTGTATTCTCGCCAATGTTGCGCTTTGTGCTGCGAAGGGCGCAATTGGTGTGGTTTCGGGATCGGTTTCGATTGTGGCGGATGCCATGAACAACCTGTCCGATGCCAGCTCGAATATCGTGAGCGTGCTGGGCTTTAAGCTGGCGAGCAAGCCGGCCGACCCCGAGCATCCCTACGGTCACGGTCGCTACGAGTATCTCTCGGGTCTGGTCGTGGCGGCGCTCGTGCTGCTGATCGGCCTTGAGCTTATCAAGTCCTCGGTTGAGCGCGTCATCCACCCCGAACCTGTCGAGTTCTCGCTTGCCCTGGTGACGGTTCTAGTGCTTTCGATGGTCGTAAAGCTCTGGATGGCGGCCCTCAACCAAAAGCTCGGTGACCGTATTGAGTCCGATACGCTGCATGCGACGGCTCAGGACTCAAAGAACGATGTCCTGGCCACGGGCGCTGTGCTGGCGTGCGCGATTGTTTCCCAGGTGACGCATGTCAATCTTGATGCTTGGGTCGGCCTTGCCGTTGGCGCCTATATTGGCTGGAGCGGCTTTGAGCTTATCCAAGATACGGTGAGCCCCCTTTTGGGCCAGGCACCCGATCCCAAGCTGGTCAAGCACATCCGAGACAAGATCATGAGCTACCCCGGCGTTTTGGGCGTTCACGATTTGATGGTTCACGACTACGGCCCGGGCAGGAAGTTTGCAAGTGCGCATGCCGAGATGGCGGCCGAGGCCAGCCCGCTGGAAAGTCACGACACGCTCGATAATATCGAGCAGTCGTTTAGGGACGGGGACGGCATGATCGTCACGCTCCATTACGATCCCATCGTGACCGACGATTCAAATGTGGCGAGCATGCGTCTGCGCATCAACGCTATGGCCCAGGAGATCGATAGCCGCCTTTCGATTCACGATTTGCGTTGCGTGCCGGGCCCCACGCACACCAATGTGATCTTTGACTGTGTGCGACCCTCGGATTTGGACATGGATGCCGATGAGCTCAAACACGCGCTGGCACAACGGGTCGAATCGGAATATCCCAAGTCGATTGCCAAGATTACGATCGACGAAGACTACGTCGGGCATACCCACGAGTAGGGCTGTGCCGGCAAAGCAAGTTATACAGAAGGGGAGACTATGAAGAAGCTGTATCTGCTCCGCCACGGCCAGACGGAATTCAACGTCAAAAAGCTCGTCCAGGGTCGCTGCGATTCACCGCTCACCAATTTGGGTCGTCAACAGGCGCAGACAGCCGCCGCATGGCTCAAGGTCCATGGCGTCGTCCCCGACAAAGTAGTCTCATCACCCTTAGGCCGAGCCATGGACACGGCAAGTCTCGTCGCATGCGAACTCCTCGGTCCGGACGCCGCTGTCGAGCCCTGCGAAGGCATCATCGAGCGCTGCTACGGAGCCTTTGAGGAAGGTCCCCACGACGCATTGCCTACCGACGTATGGGATCCGGGCGAGGACTTGGTTCCCTTCGGAGGAGAAGGAAGCCAGGCGCTGCAAGAGCGCATGGTAGACACCCTCACCAATATCATGGGCGCCGAGGATATCGAAACCCTCCTAGCAGTAAGCCACGGCAGCGCCAGCCGCCAATTCATCAAGGCTGCAGCCCCAGAGGGCTTCGAGCTCCCAGCAAAACTCCCCAACTGCGCCATCATGATCTTCGATTTCGATGAGCAAAAGCCACAAGCAGAAGGCGAACCTCATCAATGTAAGTTCACCCTTCAGCAAATAGTGGACCCCCAACAAAGTAATTAGCTGAGCGAGCAGAGTTAAGCAGACATCAACGTGTCGTCTCCCGAGCTTGGCAGAGGGGCGGCGAAATATATTAAGTTTGTCGCGAGTTCCGCACGCAAAGGAAAGCACTTAATGTGCTTTCCGTCTTGCGCAGGACTGTAGAGCAGCAAGCTTAATATATTTCGCCGCCCCTCTGCCAAGCCCAGGCGACTCCACGCACTTTACCTGCGTAAACAATGTGAGTGAAATATGAATCTCGATGGATACGCCCGCAGCCGTGTATACTAAACAGTTGTGTGTAACCAGGGGAGTATTCTGGCTGGACAAAATGCCTGCTTAATAGGGTTGTCAGGTAGTCTGGACGCAATACAAGGCTGGGGAGCACGTCGTGTAAGTAGTGGTCCTCTAGGGGCGTACGCTCGGTGGTGTACGCATTGTCCCAAGACCACGCGAGAGTTGGGATCATATCTTGATCAGCATGATTCTCGGCCGCAAGATTGGCATGACCCAGGTTTGGGACGAGGACGACAACGTCGTTCCCGTCACGGTCATCCAGGCTGGCCCCTGCGCTGTCTCGCAGGTTAAAACTCAGGCAACCGACGGCTATGACGCCGTCCAGATCGGTTTCGGCGACATCAAGGCCAAGAACGTGAACAAGCCCATGGCTGGTCACTTCGCTAAGGCTGGCGTCGAGCCTGTCCGTTTCCTTCGTGAGGTCCGCGTCGAGAACGGCGAGGAGCATAAGGTCGGCGAGGTCGTCACCGTCGCTGATTTCGCTGATGTCGAGAAGGTCGACGTCATCGGTACCTCCAAGGGTAAGGGCTTCCAGGGTCGCATCAAGCGCTGGGGTCAGCGCCGCGGTCCTATGACGCATGGTTCTCACTTCCAGCGTCACCCCGGTTCTATCGGTCAGTGCGCCTATCCTGCGCGCGTCCTCAAGGGCGTCAAGATGGCCGGTCACATGGGTAACGAGCGCGTTACCGTCAAGAACCTTTCCGTTGTCCGCATCGATGCCGAGCAGAACCTCATCTTGGTCAAGGGCGCTGTCCCGGGTGCCAAGAATGGTCTCGTCGCCATCCGTATGGCCTAAGGGCCCAGCCCATTTAGCCCAGCGTCATACCAAGGAGAACACTTAAATGGCAAAGTTTGAAGTAAAGAACAGCGAGGGCAAGAAGGTCGCCGAGGCCGAGCTCGCCGCTGAGGTGTACGGCATCGAGCCGAACATCCACGTTATGCACCACATCGTCAAGTGCCAGATGGCCTCTTGGCGTCAGGGCACCCAGTCCGCTAAGGGCCGCTCTGAGGTTTCCGGTGGCGGCAAGAAGCCTTGGCGTCAGAAGGGCACCGGCCGTGCCCGCCAGGGTTCCATCCGTGCTGCCCAGTGGCGTCACGGTGGCGTTGTCTTCGCCCCCAAGCCCCGTTCCTACGCTAAGCGTATGAACAACAAGGAGGTCAAGCTGGCTATGCGCTCCGCGCTGTCCGCCAAGCTGGCCGATGGCGAGCTCGTGCTCGTCGACGACTACGGCTTCGAGAAGCCTTCCACCAAGGCTGCCGTCGCCATGCTCAAGGCTCTCGGCCTTGAGGGCAAGCGTCTGACCATCATCGTTCGCGATGAGGACGTCAACGCCTACCTGTCGTTCCGCAACATTCCCAAGACGTTCATCATCACCGCTGACGAGGCCAACACCTACGATCTCGTCAACAACAACGCCGTGCTGATGCCCGCCGGCATCGCCGCTCACTTCGGGGAGGTGCTTGCATAAATGACCGCCCACGAGATCATCATCCGTCCGATCGTGTCCGAGCGTTCCTTCTCCGGCATGGAGCTGAACAAGTACACGTTCGAGGTCGCCAAGGATGCTAACAAGTATCAGATCAAGGACGCTGTCGAGGAGATCTTCGGCGTCAAGGTCGTTCGCGTGAACACCCTGACGGTCAAGCCCAAGACCAAGCGCGTGCGCTATGTCGCCGGCAAGACCCGTTCTTGGAAAAAGGCCATCGTCACGCTGGCCGAGGGCGACACCATCGAGGTCTTTGGCAACCAGGCCTAAGACTCGCTGCTGTTGAGTGAGCTCATGCCTCCCAAAAAGGGGAGGCGAGAGCTCAAGGTTTTGGGCGTATAAAATGGACACGCCCGGAACCGTGTATACGTCCGGTGTCATCGCACCCGAGGCAGAACCTCGAATCCCTGTCTGCGATGGCTAACGGATTCCTATTGAAAGGGATTGTAATGGCTGTAAAGCACCTTAAGCCGACCTCCGCTGGTAGGCGTTGGCAGACGATCTCCGACTTCTCCGAGATCACCTGCACCAAGCCCGAGAAGTCTCTTCTCGAGCCCCTGCCCAAGAAGGCCGGTCGTAACAACAACGGCCGCATCACCACCCGCCACCAGGGCGGCGGCGTGAAGCGTCGTTACCGCGTGATCGACTTCAAGCGCAACAAGGACGGCGTGCCCGCCAAGGTTGCCACGATCGAGTACGATCCGAACCGTTCCGCTCGCATCGCTCTGCTGCACTACGCTGACGGTGAGAAGCGCTACATCCTGGCCCCCAAGGGCCTCGAGGTCGGTCAGACCATCATGTCCGGTTCTGACGCCGACATCAAGCCGGGCAACGCTCTGCCCCTCGCCGACATCCCCGTCGGTACGCTCATCCACGCCGTCGAGTTCCAGCCGGGCAAGGGCGCCGCTATCGCCCGTTCCGCCGGTAACTCCTGCCAGCTGATGGGTAAGGAGGGCAAGTACGCTATCGTCCGCATGCCTTCCTCCGAGATGCGCCGCATCCTCGTTACCTGCCGCGCCACCGTCGGTGAGGTCGGCAACGCCGATCACTCCAACATCGTCATCGGCAAGGCCGGCCGTAAGCGTCACATGAACGTGCGCCCGACCGTCCGCGGTACCGTCATGAACCCTGTCGACCACCCGCACGGCGGTGGCGAGGGCAAGAACCACACCTCTGGTCGTCCCTCCGTTACCCCCTGGGGTAAGCCGACGAAGGGCCTTCGTACGCGCAAGAAGAAGAAGGTCTCGAACCAGCACATCATTCGTCGCCGTAAGAAGTAATTTCGGATACCGAGTTTTAGGAGAAAGCACTTATGAGCAGAAGTCTCAAAAAGGGCCCGTTCGTGGAGACTCGCCTTCTCTCGCGTATCACCGCGATGAACGAGGCTGGCAAGAAGGACGTCGTGAAGACCTGGTCCCGCGCGTCCACCATCTTCCCCGAGATGGTTGGTCACACCATCGCCGTCCACGACGGCCGCAAGCATGTGCCCGTGTATGTTACCGAGTCCATGGTTGGTCACAAGCTCGGCGAGTTCGCGCCGACTCGTACGTTCCGTGGCCACAAGGCCAAATAGGGGGTTAACCGTAAATGGCAACTAAGTCTATTGAAACTGAGGCCACCGAGGTTCGCGCCGTCGCTAAGTACGTGCGTGTTTCCCCCAGCAAGGCCCGCCTGGTGGTCGATCTGATCCGCCGCAAGCCTGTCGCTCAGGCCTTCGACATCCTCCACTTCTGCGACCGCGCCGTCGCCGTGGATGTCGAGAAGGTTCTCCGTTCCGCCGTTGCGAACGCCGAGAACAACAATGGTCTGCGTGCCGACAACCTGGTTGTCGCCGCTGCCTATGTTGACGAGGGTCCGACGCTTAAGCGCATCCGTCCCCGCGCCAAGGGTTCCGCTTCTCGCATTCTGAAGCGTACTTCCCACATCACCGTCGTCGTTGCTCCTCGAAAGGAGGCGTAAAGCTGTATGGGTCAGAAAGTCTACCCCACCGGCTTCCGTCTTGGCATCACCGAGAACTGGCGCTCCCGCTGGTTCGCAGAGAAGGATTACGCTAAGACCCTCGGTAACGATCTCGAGATCCGCAAGTACCTCGAGAAGCGTCTTTCCCGCGCAGCTGTCTCCCGCGTCGAGATCGAGCGCGCTGGCGACAAGGTGAAGGTCATCATCCTCACCGCTCGCCCCGGCGTTGTCATCGGTAAGAAGGGTGCCGAGATCGATACCCTCCGCACCGAGCTCGAGAAGGTCGCTGGCGTCTCCAAGGGCCAGCTCTCCGTCGACGTTGTCGAGATCAAGCGCCCCGAGCTCGACGCCAACCTCGTTGCTCAGTCCATCGCTGAGCAGCTCGAGGGCCGCGTTGCCTTCCGTCGCGCTATGCGCAAGGCTGTCCAGTCCGCCCGCAAGGCCGGCGCCAAGGGCATCCGTATCCAGTGCTCCGGTCGTCTCGGCGGTGCCGAGATGGGCCGTCGTGAGTGGTACCGTGAGGGTCGCGTGCCTCTGCACACCCTCCGCGCCAAGATCGACTACGGCACGGCTGTCGCCAGCACCACCATGGGTGCCTGCGGCGTGAAGGTCTGGATCTACCTGGGCGAGAAGCTCCCGGGCCAGCCTGTTCCCAACCCTGCACTCGAGGGCTCTTCCCGTCCTCGTCGTCGTAACTCCGAGAGGAGGGGTCAGTAGTGCTTGCCCCTAAGCGTATTCTTCACCGCAAGGTGCAGCGTGGCTCCATGAAGGGCCAGGCCAAGGGTAATACCGAGCTGCATTTCGGCGAGTTTGGTATCCAGGCTCTCGAGGCCCATTGGATCACCAACCGTCAGATCGAGGCCGCTCGTATTGCCATGACCCGCTACATGAAGCGTGGCGGTCGTGTCTACATCACGATCTTCCCCGATAAGCCCATCACCAAGAAGCCTGCCGAGACTCGCATGGGTTCTGGTAAGGGTAACCCCGAGGAGTGGGTGGCCGTCGTTAAGCCCGGCCGCATCATGTTCGAGGTCAAGGGCGTGCCCGAGGAGGTCGCTCGCGAGGCTCTGCGTCTTGCACAGCACAAGCTTCCCATCAAGACCAAGATTGTTGCTGCCAAGAACGCTGAGCAGCGCATCCAGAAGGAGATGGCTGAGGAGGCCGCTCTCGAGGCCAAGTGGGCTGCTGAGGACGCCGCCGCCGCCAAGGAGGAGAACTAATGAAGCCCGCAGAGATTCGTGAGCTCTCGGACGCTCAGCTCGTTGAGAAGCTGAAGGAAATGCGCGCCGAGCTCTTTAACCTTCGTTTCCAGATGGCCACCAGCCAGCTGGACAACACCGCTCGCGTCAACACCGTGAAGAAGGACATCGCTCGTGTCCTCACGGAGCAGCGCGCCCGCGAGATCGCAGCGGAGAAGTCCGCTGTCGCCGAGTAGGACCTAAGGAGAGAACATGACTGATTCGCGTAACTCGCGTAAGGTCCGTACGGGTGTCGTTACCTCCGTCTCCGGTGCCAAGACCATCGTTGTCACCATCACCGAGCGCAAGCGTCACCCCAAGTACGGCAAGATGATGACCAGCTCCAAGAAGCTGCACGCTCACGACGAGGAGTGCACGGCTGGCGTGGGCGACACCGTCCGCGTTATGGAGACCCGTCCTATGTCCAAGATGAAGCGTTGGCGCCTCATCGAGGTCGTCGAGCGCGCTAAATAAGCAGTCGCTCTTACGACTTGTACGTTTCCGAAGATGTGCGTATGCCTGGCTTGCATACCACAGGCCGTATAAAGGCAGCGCACCTCTCTTCGGTTCTTAGTTCGGAGGAACATCTACCATGATTCAGATGCAAACCATGCTGAACGTCGCCGACAACTCCGGCGCTCGCAAGATTCGCTGCATCAAGGTGCTTGGCGGTTCCAAGCGTCGTTATGCAGGCATCGGCGATGTGTTCATCGGTGCTGTCCAGGAGGCTACCCCTGGCGCCAACGTCAAGAAGAAGGACGTTGTCCGTTGCGTCGTCGTTCGCACCGTTAAGGAGATCCGCCGCAAGGATGGCTCCTACATTCGCTTTGATGAGAACGCCTGCGTTGTCATCAACAACGATGGTTCGCCCGTCGGCACCCGTATCTTCGGGCCCGTCGCTCGCGAGCTTCGTGACAAGAAGTACATGAAGATCGTCTCGCTCGCTCCCGAGACCCTGTAGTTAGGGGAGATATATGTATATCAAGAAGGGCGATAAGGTCCAGGTTCTCTCTGGTAAGGATCGCGGCAAGCAGGGCGTTGTCCTGCGTGCTCTCCCCGCCGAGAACAAGGTCGTTGTCGAGGGCGTTTCGGTCGTCAAGAAGGCCGTCAAGCCCAACGCTGCCAACCAGCAGGGCGGCATCGTTTCGCAGGAGGCTCCTATCGACGCCTCCAACGTCAATCTCGTTTGCCCCGAGTGCGGTAAGGTTACCCGCGTCGCTCACGAGAAGGACGGCAAGAACAAGCTGCGCGTCTGCAAGAAGTGCGGCCACAAGTTCTAAGCTGCCCGCAACATCAAGTTGCTAGCAAAGGCCCGGATGCCCCACGGCACCCGGGCCTTTTTCTATCCCTACTCATTGGGGACAGACTTAAATGAGTGGCCGTTGAAATGCCGGCACCTGGGGGCGTTCATTTTCTGTCGGCAGCTGGGGACGACCATTCATTGGGGACAGACTTAAATGACCAGTCGTTGGGGGGACAGTCTCTATGTGCCGGCAGTTTGGGACGATCCTTTGATGTCTGATGCCCCCAGAGGGGTGAAGTAATACAGCTGGGTCTGTCTTTTAGGGCTTTGGTGTTCCGCCCCTTTATGTTTCACAAGGATCGTCGCATGCGCATTTACGCGCATAGCCTTGCGCGACAATGCGCATAGCCGCGCAAACATCTGCCAACTATGGCTAAATAATGACCGATAAGCAAATAAATACGCAAACACGAGCAGATACGCGCGCAATTGTGCGACTATAGGTTTGTTAGAAATGAAGGACTTCCGATGACTCAGGAGGCACATCATGGCAGATTCCAAACAGGCTCCGCTCGACGCCGAGGCAGCCGCAAAGGCGGCGTTTGCCTCGGTCCAGAATCAGCCGTTCCCAAACGACATCTTTACGGCTCCCGAGCTTCGTTGGGCTGTAATTGGGTGTGGCGTTATCGCCAACCAGATGGCTCAGTCTCTCGCCCTTGCCGGCCGAAAGCTCGCGGGCGTTGCCAACCGCACGCTGTCCAAGGCTCAGGCTTTTGCAGAGCAGTATGGCGTTGAGAAGGTCTATGGCACGGTCGAGGATCTCTACGCCGATCCGGACATTGACGCAGTCTATATCACCACGCCGCACAACACGCATATCACCTATCTGCGAGCCGCTCTGGCAGCTGGCAAGCACGTGCTCTGCGAGAAGGCCATTACCCTCAATTCCGCCGAGCTTGACGAGGCCCGCGCCATTGCCGACGAGCACAACGTGGTCCTTATGGACGCCACCACGGTGCTTCACATGCCCTTGTATCAGGAGCTGCGTCGTCGCATGGATGTCGGCGAGTTCGGCCGCATGAATCTCGCTCAGCTCAACTTTGGCAGCTATAAGGAGTACGGCGACCTGACCAACCGCTTCTACAACCGTAGCCTTGCCGGTGGCGCCATGCTCGACATTGGCGTGTATGCGCTCTCCGTTATGCGCCTCTTTATGGCGAGCCAGCCCGCTGAGGTTGTCTCGCTGGGCAACACCTGTGAGACCGGTGTCGACGTTGCGGGCGGCATTGTCTGCCGTAACGCCGAGCAGCAGCTGGGTGTTGTGAGCCTCACGCTCCACTCCAAGCAGCCCAAGCGCTCGGTCATCAGCTTCGACAAGTGCTATATCGAGGTCAACGAGTATCCGCGCGCCGATCACGCGACCATCGTGTGGACTGTGGACGGCCACCGCGAGGAGGTCCACGCCGGCACCGAAGCTTACGCCCTTTGCTATGAGATGGCCGATCTTGAGAAGGCCGTTGCCGGCGACGACTCCAAGCGCGAGCTGCTGGATTATGCTTCTGATGTTATGGAGCTTATGACCAAGCTCCGCGCCGATTGGGGAGTCGTGTACCCCGAGGAGGAGTAAGCGATGCTTGCGGAAGATAGGCTCAATGCGATCGTGTCGATGGTGCAGCAGGCCGGCTCGGTTACCGTGCCGGAACTTGCCGAGGCCCTGGGCGTGACACCGTCCACCATTCGCCGTGACTTGCAAACGCTCGACCGCGCGCACCGTATCGCCAAGGTGCACGGAGGTGCGACGAGTCTGGAGCGCGCGCACGTGACGCGCGACTTGACGATCAGCGAACGCAGTGATCTCCATAACGATGACAAGGAGCGCATCTGTGCTCGTGCCGCGGCCCTGGTGGAGCCCGATAGCTTTGTGTATATCGATTCGGGCTCAACGACCCTCAAGCTCATCGAGCATCTTCCGCGTCTCGACGGCGTCACCTATGTGACCGATTCCGTGCTCCATGCTCAGCACCTTGCTTTGCGCGGCATGCGTACCGTGGTGCTGGGCGGCGAGCTCAAACCCGAGACCGAGGCGCTCGTTGGCCCCGATGCCTTGGCAACCCTGGACCGCTATAACTTCAACTGCGGCTTTTGGGGATCCAACGGCATCGCGGCCGAGCAAGGTCTCACCACACCGGATATCGAGGAAGCACAGGTCAAGCGTATCTCGATGCGCCATACCGCCAAACGCTTCGTAATCTCGGACGCCAGTAAATTTGGCATGGTGGCGCCCGTCAAGTTCGCGGACTTCCGCGACGCAACGATTATTACCGCAGGCGAGGTCCCCGCCAAGTACCGGGCAATGGACAACGTCATCACGGTCTAGCAGCAGGGGACGGGCTAAGGCCAAAACCACCACAAAGGGGCCTGTCCCCATTGTGGTGGTTAGCAACGGAAACCGAGTAGTTTTCTCAATAGAAAAGCGGCAACGTCCATCACGGGCGTTGCCGCTTTCGTTGTCTACCGGTTTGTCTACGTCTGTAACAACTGGACCGTTAAAAGTGGGTTAGATGTTACAGAGTGAGATACTTCCGAACCGCACCGTCCCTTTGTCTCAATCTGTAACATCTTGGGCCGATTTTGCCGAGTTGTTGTTACAGATTGAGATTTTCCCTTAAGGGGGATTCGAATGTCTCGATCTGTAACAGATAGGCCGGAAAATGAGCTCTAACTGTTACAGATCGAGACGTTTTGGGACCGCGGCTGAGCCATTGCGACAAAGCCACCACAAAAGTGCCTGTCCCTTATTGGCAGGTTTTAGGGCTCCCAGGGGCAGGGGGCTTCGATGTGGATGTGCTCGCCGGTTACGGGATGCGTGAAGGACACGCTGTGGGCGTGGAGCATCAGGCCACAGGGGCGCGGCGTTCCGTACAGGTCGTCGCCAACCAGGGGATGGCGCTCGCTCGCCAGATGCACACGGATTTGGTGCTTGCGGCCGGTGAGCAACTCGACATCGATATACGAGCGCGTGGGCAGGCCACGGCGGCTCTTAAGACGCTTGAGTACCTTGACGCGCGTCTGAGACGGCTTGCCGCTGGCGCCAACGCGCATCTTGCGGCTATCGTGGCGGTCGCGGGCGATGGGCTTGTCGATGAGCTTTTCGTTCCAGTCGATTTTGCCCTCGGCGAGCGCCAGGTAGTGCTTTTCGAATGCGTGGTCGATGATCATCTGGTCAAAAGCGGGTTGCGTCTGCTTGTCGAGCGAGAACAACACCACGCCGGTGGTGTTGCGGTCCAGGCGGTTGAGCGGCTGCATGTCAGTCGCGGCAAAGCCGTCGCCCATCGCCAACAAAAGGTCGCTAGCGTAGTCGGTAAGTGTGCGCTCGCCGGTGCCGTCACCGTGGACGATCATGCCAGCGGGCTTGTCGATGGCCATGAGCCAGGCGTCGCAGTAGAGGACTTGAGGTTCTTCGTTCACGTGTAAGCCTTTCGGTTAGCTAATTCCCACAAACATGCAGCCCGAGGTGGCGCCGCGCAGGCGGGCGGCGGGCTTGCGGCCGGCTTGAGCCGCCTCGACGGCGCGACGGACGCGAGCGACGGCACGGCCAATCTCATCGGCCTCGAGCAAGGTTCCGTCGACCATAAGACGACGGACGCCGGTGTCGAGCAACTGCGGTACCTGCGGCGTAAGGTCGATGGGGTAGGCGTCGTACAAGCGAGAGCGGCCATGGATGTCGGTGCGCACGGGCATGACCTTGCCGTCGATATTCTTGAGCGACAGCTTGCGGGCGCGCAGGCGGCAGTTGACGCAATCGTGGATGCAGCCATTGGCCACCTGCAGGATGCAGTGCTCGCTCGTCATAACGCGCGGGCGGCCAAAGACGGTGATGCCCAGAGCCGCGGGCGCGGCGGCGCCGAGCGAGACAATCTCGTCGAGCGTGATCTCGGGCGAGAGCCAAAACGCACCGGCTCCGCGCTCGGCAAGCGCCTCCATGCAGGGCGTGTTGTGCAGCGGCAGGCAAGAGCGAATCTCGGCCGTGGCGCCAACCTGGGCGGCCAGGGCAAGCTCAGAGATGTTGCCAATAGCGACCGTGGCGCCGGCAACAACCCACGGGTCGACGCGTACGTGGTCAACGGCGCGGCAGACCTCGTCGAGTACGGGTACGATGCCCTGCTCAAATGCATCGGCGGGGGAGAGCTCGGCCGCATCGAGCGCGTCGGTGGTCATGTAGATGCGCGTTACACCCTCGGCGCGAGCGGCCTCGGCGGCCTCGAGCGAGGTGACGGTGGCGCAGATCTGCGGCTCATCGCGGTAGTGCTCGGGCGCGGGGCGGGAATCACTGGTTACAATCGCCGGCAGCTCGAGCGTTTTCGCGTGCTCCTCGTACGGTGCCAGAATGGCCTCTTCCAGCGCCTTACAAGCGGCGGCGCGCACCTTGTGCACGGCGGAAAAGCCCATACCGCAGCCGGCGTCGAGCGAAACGTCAAAGCTTGCGGCCTCAAAGGGAGAGGAGCCCATGCGCCCGACGTGCTCAACCAGATCGGCCGCCTCGACGGCGCGAGTCTTGGCGGCCTCGACGGTAAAGCCGGTGGCGGTGGCGGTGAGCGCGGGGTCGTCGCAGCAGGTGAGCGTAACGGCAAACGGCTCGCCCAGACGCGCCACAACGGACACGTCTACGGCGCGGCGGCGCAGCACATCGCGCTTGAGCGCGGCGCCGGCGGCGTCAATGGCGCGCTGGCTTCGAATCACGCGCACGCGGCAGCCCTCGGGCATGCTACGGGGCACGCGACACTCGATAACATCGCCGGCAGCGGCATCATCGGCGGCAATGGTGGTCAGGAACTGGTCAAACTCGTTATCGTGGCGGAGCTCCAGCAGGTCGCCCTTGCCCACGGGCTCAAACAGCTCAATGCGGGCGATGGCGGCGCGGCGACGGCGATCGTCGGGCTTGAGTCCGCGTACATCGCGGTTGGCCAGGCGGCTGCCCAGCACCGTGCCCACAATCTGGCCGCGGTTGTTGGAGCGCTCGTAGCTCATCATCTCGTCGCCCGAGGTACCGTCTTGGTAGGCGTGCGTAAAGTCGCGGTTAAAGCAGCGCTTGAGCTGTCGCTGGCGGGCGGCATCCTCATCCTTAGAGGTCGAAACATCGGCAAGCATGTCATCAATCTGATGACGGTACACGTCGACGATGGAATACACGTAATCGGGGGCCTTCATGCGGCCCTCGAGCTTGAGTGATGCGGCGCCGGCGTCATACAGACGGCGAACAAGCTGCGATGTGTTGGTGTCGCGCGGGCACAGCGCGCGCTCGCGACCGGCAGGGGAGAGCGAGCGGCCGTTCTCGTCAATTAGCTCGTAGGGTAGGCGGCAGGGCTGGGCGCACATGCCGCGGTTGGCCGAGCGACCAGCCATGGCAAAGCTCGACAGCAGGCACAGACCCGAGTAGCAAAAGCAGATGGCACCGTGGCTAAAGACCTCGAGGTCCACATCGGGTGCGGCGTCGTGGATAGCGGCGATCTCGTCGATGGAGAGCTCGCGCGAGAGGGTCACGCGGTCGGCGCCCTGCTCGCGGCACCAAAGCGTTCCGCGGTCGTCATGGATGTTCGCCTGGGTCGAGATGTGCGTCTCGATGCCGGGCATGGCGCGCTTGACCTCAAAGAACAGACCCCAGTCCTGGATAATGAAGGCATCGGCGCCCAGCGTGGAGCAGCGATGGATGAGTTGCAGCGCATCGCTCATCTCGGACTGCTTGATGACGATGTTTACCGTGACGTAGACGCGCGACCCGGCTAGATGCGCGGCGCGGCAGGCTTGCTCAAAGGCCTCGTCGGTAAAGTTGGTTGCCTTGCGGCGGGCGTTGAAGCTGCCCATGCCGCAGTAGATGGCGTCTGCCCCGGCAGCGAGCGCGGCGGCAAAGGGCTCCGGGCCTCCGGCGGGGGCCAAGAGCTCGGGTCTGCGGTTGGTGGTTCGACTGGCGGTTGCGGTCATATCCTGCCTTTCAAAATGCTCAGATAATCAAAAGTATAGTGGCGCCGTTGCGGCAGGCGATGCCCGTGCTCCAAGCGGGATAAAGTCTTCAGCAGCTTGGGCTGGCTGACCCCGTGGAGAACCGTTCAGCTGCCAACGGGCGCCGTTGGGCGATAAAATATTCTCGCAGCGTGATAATTATCTTGCATCGTGCGGAAACCTTGAGTACTATCCCAATCAAGCGCGGTGTTCAGACCGAACTGTGCCTCCCGGTGCGAACGCCGCGCTCACGCTCTCTATCTGATCGTAAGGAGAAAAACATGAGCAAGACCGTCGTGTCTTCCGATAACGCACCCGCAGCCATCGGCCCGTATTCCCCCGGTATCCAGGCCGACAACATGGTGTTCCTGTCCGGCCAGCTGGGCATCGATCCCGCGACCGGCAAGATGCCCGAGGGCGTCGAGGCCCAGGCCAAGCAGTCCCTCGCCAACGTCGAGGCCCTGCTGACCGCTGCCGGCGCTACCTTTGCCGATGTCGTCAAGACCACGGTCTACCTGGCCGACATCGCCGACTTCGCCGCCGTGAACGAGATCTACGCCTCCAAGTTTGAGGCCCCGTTCCCCGCGCGCAGCGCCTTCCAGGTTGCCGCCCTTCCGGCTGGCGGTCTGGTCGAGATCGAGGTCGTTGCCGCTCTCTAAGGCGTTGGCCACAACTAAACATGACATGCAAAAAGACCCTGCAGCGCGTGTGAGCTGCAGGGTCTTTTGTTAAGTGACGGATCGCTTGTGGAGCCGCGCTTCATTTTGCTCGTTAGCCTTCCTTTCGGACTTTTTGCAGGTAGCGGTAGACGCTGGGCTCCGAGATGCCCAGCGCGGTGGCGGCGCAGGCAACAGCGCCCTTGAGCATGAACACCCCGTTGCCGTTGAGGTGGCGAATGACGTCCACGCGGTCGCTCTGACCAAGCGACGCTACATCCAGCCCACGCGCGCTCAGCAACTCGGCAATGCTGCGGTCGATGAGCTCCTGTGTGGACTCCGAAAGGCTTTCGACCTCGATAGGGGCGGGCTCCGTGCGCGTTGGCGCCGCGTCGAAGCACGCCATGAGCTGCTGCGCCATGGCGTTGATGGAGCGTACGGTCGAGAGGTCGGTGTTGACGCAGAGCATACCGACGATCTCGTCATTCTCGCGGATAAAGTACGTCGCTGACTCCAACGTCTTGCCTCCGGCGCCGCGGCCCTCGTAGCCCGTAATAAACGGCAGGTCGCGATACTTGGCGTCGTGCATGATCTTGAGTGCCAGATCGGTGGCGGGACCGCCGACCTTGCGGCCGCTCACGATGCCGTTGCGAATATCGACGATGGCGTGGTCGGGATCCGAGAAATCGTGCAGCACGATTTCGCTGTTTTTGCCGAGTATCTGCTCCAGAAAATCGACCATCGGCAAAAAGCGACGTACGGTCTCGTTCACGGGCAACTCCTTTGGGTGAAATCGGAAATGTTCATAACAATTTTTTCTCATGGTAACACGCTGCCCATCATCTCGTATATCCGCAGGTACATTGCGTAATGCAGACGAACGGTAGGAATTTAGCGGTAAACGGTTGACCAAAAGAAATGTTAGATGTTATTTTGACCAGACACTTTCCTGACCTGCGGAAATGCGTAATTTCAGCTGAAGAATAGTCTGATAACAAAAAATTATTATTGAGAATGAGAATCATCTTTAATACGATATGCAATGAAGGCACAACCTCAACCCCGCACTGCGTCACAATAGAGCGTTAGATGCGAAAACAACTACTTCGAGGATTGGTGGTCAAATGACCCAGGAGACGGTTACGAACGGCACTGAAGCCCTGTTCACTCGCGAAGGCATGCCTCCCGTTAAGGAAATGATCCCGTGTGCCCTTCAGCACGTACTGGCATCGTTTGCCGGCATCATTACCCCGGCGGTCATCATGGCCGGCGTCTACGGCTTTAATAGCCAGCAGAGCACCGACATCATCCAGGTCGCGCTCATTCTTTCGGCGATCGATACGGCCCTTCAGGCCTTCGCTCCCTTCCGTCGCATCGGCGGCGGCCTGCCCATCGTCATGGGCGTTTCGTTCGCGTTCCTGCCGGCCCTGCAGGCCATGGGTGCCTCGGGCTTTAGCTTTGGTGCACTGCTGGGCGGCGAGATCGTCGGCGGCGCCGTCGCGGTCCTCTTTGGTCTGGCCTACAGCAAGATCAAGTGGCTGTTCCCGCCTGTCGTGACCGGTACGGTCATCTTCTCCATTGGCGTCTCTCTCTATCCCACGGCCGTCAAGTACATGGCCGGTGGCATGGGCACGCCGCTGTGGGGCACTCCGCAGGCCTGGTGCGTCGCTCTTATCACCTTCGCCGTGGTCTTTGCGCTCGCCAACTTTGGCAAGGGCACGCTCAAGCTGGGATCCGTGTTCTTTGGCATGATCGTTGGCATGATCGTTTCGATTCCCTTTGGCATGATCGACTTCTCCAGCGTTGCCACCGCTCAGGTCTTCGCCCTTCCCAAGCTCATGCCCTATGCGCTCGAGTTTGATCCCGAGGTCTGCATTACCCTCGCCGTCGTGTTCCCCATGGTTGCCATCCAGGTTATCGGTGACGTCTCCGCCGCCTGCCTGGGCTCCATCGACCGTATGCCCACCGAGCGCGAGCTCTCCGGCGCTATCGTGTCCCAGGGTCTCACCTCTATGGTCGGCGGCCTGCTGGGCGGTCTTCCCACCAGCGCCCTTGGCCAGAACGTGGGCATCATCTGCTCCAACAAGGTCGTCAACAAGTGGGTCTTTGTGATCATCGCGGCCGTCTTTGCCATCGCCGGCCTGTTCCCGCAGCTCTCTGCCGTCCTTTCCGCCATCCCGCAGCCTGTCATCGGCGGCGCGACCGTCGGCGTCTTTGGCACCATCACCATGAACGGTGTGCGCATGTTCACCCGCGAGGGTCTCACGCAGCGCACCACCACCATCGTCGGCACCTCTGTTGTCTTTGGCCTGGGTATCTGGATGGCCAGCGGTTGCCTTGCCGGCGAGGGCATGCCCACCTGGGTGTCCACCGTCATCGGCTCCAACGCCGTGACCCCCACCGCCATCATGGCCATTGTCCTTAACCTGATCCTTCCGCAGACGCCGGTCGTGGCTCAGCACATCGATGCTGCCAAGGACGCTGCCGTGGATCTGGTTTTGCCCGAGAGCAAGAAGTAACGAATTCGGTGCTATTCGTCGGCGGACGCATCGCCTCGTCCGCCGACGTCATGCGGCGCCAAGCCGCACTTCAAAGGGTTTGTCCCTTTGGTGAAGCGTTGACGGGAGAGGGCCCGTTTCCGGTGTAGGCCGGCGCTTCGCACTCCGCCATGTCAGAGGTGTCAAACCCCGCCTCTGATGTCGAAGGGAGCATCCATGCTTCTGGTCGCTAACGGTTCTGTCTTTACCCGCAACGCGCAGGCCCCGTTCATTCCAAACGGTGCGGTCGCCATTGACGGAGATACGATCGTCGAAGTGGGCCCCGAGTGCGAGCTCAAGGCCAAGTACCCGGATGCCGAGTACGTCGACGCCCAGGGCAACCTCATCATGCCCGGACTCATCAACTGCCACACCCACATCTACTCGGGTCTGGCCCGCGGCCTTGCCATTAAGGGCTGCAACCCCACCAACTTCCTGGAGAATCTTGAGCAGCAGTGGTGGAAGATCGACGACAACCTGACGCTCGACGGCACCAAGGCCAGCGCCTATGCCACGATTCTTGACTCCATCCGCGATGGCGTCACCACGATCTTCGATCACCATGCGAGCTTCTGCGAGATCCCGGGAAGCCTCTTTACCATTAAGGATACAGCTCAGGAGCTGGGCATGCGTTCGTGCCTGTGCTACGAGGTCTCGGATCGCCGCGGCCAGGAAAAATGCGACCAGGCCATTGCCGAGAACGCCGAATTTGCCCAGTGGGCCGCCAAGGAGCGTCGCGATAACGACAACCACATGATCGCTGCCATGTTTGGCGGGCATGCCACCTTTACGCTGTCGGACGAGACCATGGACAAGATGGCCGAGGCCAACAACGGCCTGACCGGCTTCCACATCCATGTGTGCGAGGGCATGAATGACGTGTGGGACTCCCGCCTCAACCGCGGTGGCATCAGCCCCGTCGAGCGCCTGCTGCAGCACAACCTGCTTGGTCCCGACACCATGCTGGGCCACTGCATCCACGTGACGCCTGCCGAGATGGATATCGTCAAGGAGTCCGGCACCTGGCTGGTCAACAACCCCGAATCCAATATGGGCAACGCCGTGGGCTGCGCCCCCGTGCTCGAGTTCTTCCGCCGCGGCATCCCCGTGTGCATGGGTACCGACGCCTACACCCACGATATGCTCGAGAGCCTTAAGGTCTTCCTGATCATTCAGCGCCACAACGCTGCCATGCCCAACGTGGGCTGGTGCGAGGCCATGACGATGCTGTTTGAGAACAACGCCAAGATGGCGAGCAAGTACTTCGATCGCAAGCTTGGTGTGCTCGAGGCCGGCGCTGCCGCCGACGTTATCGTTATGGACTACAAGCCCTTTACGCCGCTGAGCGAGGAGAACATCGACGGCCACATGCTCTTTGGCATGATGGGTAAAAACTGCCGCACCACCATCATCAACGGCCGCGTCCTGTACAAGGATCGCGAGTTCGTTGGGATTGATGAGGACAAGATCAACGCGTGGACCATGGCTGAGTCCAAGAAGCTCTGGAGCACGCTCAACGATTGCACCTACTAATTCACAAGTAGATTCACGCGCGTCGGGTGTTTCGCCGCATTCGACGCGCGTATAGGCGACCTCCGCGGGGTCGCCGGCGCTGTGCTAGCGCTACACCGTATTTGCGCCCGCCGCGCGGTCTCGCCGGGCGTTACAGAGAGGAGCTCACTATGAGCGACATCATGAGGCCGATCCCGTTTTCGCAGCTGATGAACTGGATCATCGAGGAGCACAAGACTCAGGGCGCCGTCTTTGGCGTGCGCAAGATGGTCACGACCAACCAGGAGGGCGCGCTTCCCATTTTTGACGAGCGCATCGAGACTCCGTTTGGCCCGGCCGCCGGTCCCAACACGCAGCTTGCCCAGAACATCGTGGCCTCTTATGTGGCCGGTTCCCGCTTCTTTGAGCTTAAGACCGTTCAGGTTATGGACGGCGAGGAGCTCTCCAAGTGTGTGAACAAGCCCTGCATCGTGGCGCAGGACGAGTGCTACAACTGCGAGTGGTCGACCGAGCTCGAGGTTCCGCAGGCCTTTGCCGAGTACGTGAAGGCATGGTTTGCCTGCCACCTGATCGCTCGCGAGTACGGCCTGGGCAGCCCGGACGGCTTTGTCTTCAACATGTCCGTGGGTTATGACCTGGAGGGCATCAAGAGCCCCAAGGTCGACGCCTACATCGAGGGCATGAAGGACGCCAGCGGCTCCGACGTCTGGAACGAGTGCCGCGCATGGGCGCTCGCCAACCTGGACAAGTTTGAGCATGTCGACGCCGCGTTCGTCGAGTCCATCCCGGCACGCGTCTCCAACTCCATCACCGAGTCTACCCTGCACGGCTGCCCGCCGGCCGAGATCGAGCGCATCGCGACCTATCTGATCACCGAGAAGGGCCTCAACACCTACATCAAGTGCAACCCCACACTGCTGGGCTATGAGTTTGCCCGCCAGCGCCTCAACGAGCTGGGCTTTGACTACATCGTCTTCGATGACACGCACTTCCGCGAGGACCTGCAGTGGGCCGATGCCGTGCCTATGTTCGAGCGCCTGATCGCCCTGTGCGCCGAGCGCGGCCTGGAGTTTGGCGTCAAGCTGACCAACACGTTCCCCGTCGACGTGACGAGGAACGAGCTGCCCTCTACCGAGATGTACATGTCCGGCCGTTCGCTGTTCTCGCTGACCATCGAGGCTGCCCGCCGCATTACCGAGCAGTTTGACGGCAAGCTGCGCATCAGCTACTCCGGCGGTGCCACGGTCTACAACATCCGCGCCCTGTACGATGCCGGCATTTGGCCCGTTACCCTGGCGACCGACGTGCTCAAGCCCGGTGGCTACGAGCGCTTTAGTCAGATGGCCGGCGAATTTGGCGATCTGGACGGCAAGCCGTTCGCGGGCGTCTCTCTCAAGGCTGTGACCGCGATTCAGGCTGACTCGCTCACCAACCCGCTCTACAAGAAGCCGCTGCGTCCGCTGCCCGACCGCAAGGTCGCCGGCAAGAGCCCGCTTTCCGACTGCTTTACCACGCCGTGCCGCACGAGCTGCCCCATCCAACAGGATATTCCCGCCTATCTGGCGGCTGTTGACGAGGGCCGCTACGAGGACGCACTCAACATCATCATCGAGCGCAACGCCCTGCCGTTCATTACCGGCACCATCTGCCCGCATCCCTGCGGCCGTGCCTGCGAGCGTGCGTTCTACGAGCCCGAGGGCGCCCAGATTCGCGCCAGCAAGCTCAAGGCCGCCCGCGAGGCCATGACCGCCGTGCTGCCCAAGCTGCGTGCTCAGGCCATCGCCAACGACGGCGAGCGCAACGTTGCCGTTATCGGTGGCGGCCCGGCCGGCCTGGCGACGGCATTCTTCCTGACGCGTGCCGGCGTGCCCGTCACCATCTTCGAGGCCCGCGACTCTCTCGGCGGCGTGGTCCGTCACGTGATTCCCGAGTTCCGCATTGCGAGCGACGATATCTCCCACGACGCCGAGCTCTGCCTGGCCTTTGGCGCCAAGGTGCAGCTCAACGCTCGCGTGGAGTCCATTGACGAGCTCAAGGCCCAGGGCTTTACCGACGTGGTCGTGGCCACCGGTGCCTGGATGCCCGGCTCTGCGGGCCTGGGCGAGGGTGCCGAGCTCGATGTGCTGGAGTTCCTCGAGGCCGCCAAGAAGGGCGAGAAACTCGAGCTGGGTGAGGATGTCGCGGTCATTGGCGCCGGCAACACCGCCATGGACGCGGCCCGCGTGGCCAAGCGCCTTGCTGGCGTGAAGAACGTGCGCCTGGTGTATCGCCGCACCAAGAAGCAGATGCCCGCCGACGAGGAAGAGCTCGATCTTGCTCTTGCCGACGGCGTTGAGTTCTGCGAGCTGCTGGCGCCCAAGGCGCTCAACGGCTCCGTGCTGACCTGCGACGTTATGGAGCTCGGCGAGCCGGATGCAAGCGGCCGTCGCAGCCCCGTCGCCACGGGCGAGACCGTCGAGCTTTCCGCCACCACGGTGATCTGCGCCGTGGGCGAGGGCATCGATGCCAGCCTGTACGATGCCGCGGGCGTCGAGCACGACCGTCGCGGCCGTCTTGCCGCCACCTCCACCGGCGTCGAGGGCGTCTGGGCTGCAGGCGATTGCCGTCGCGGTCCGGCCACCGTGGTCGAGGCTATTGCCGACGCCGCCGAAGTCGCACGCGCCATCGCCGGCGTGGACTTTAACAAGTACGCCGACTGCAACGAGAAGGCCGGCCGCGAGGACACCTGCTACGAGCGCAAGGGGTCGCTGTGCCGCGACAAGCGCAACTGCACCAAGACCCGCTGCCTGGGCTGCGGCTCGGTGTGCGAGGTCTGCTGCGACGTGTGCCCCAACCGCGCCAACGTTGCCATTAAGGTGCCGGGCCTGGCCAAGCATCAGGTCGTCCACGTCGACGGCATGTGCAACGAGTGCGGCAACTGCGCCGTGTTCTGCCCCTACCAGGAGGGTCGTCCCTACAAGGACAAGCTCACCCTGTTCTGGAGCGAGGAGGACATGGAGAACTCCGAGAACGAGGGCTTCCTGGCCGTGGGCGATGATCACTTTAAGGTCCGCGTCGCCGGCACGGTCCGCACCGTCTCGGTCGATGCCGTCAACACCGGTCTTCCCGAGGCCGTCCGCCTGACCATCAGGGCTGTGCGCGACAACTATTCGTACCTTCTTAAGAAATAGGCGAGTCTCTTATGGCCAAATCCATTCAACATAACGTGGCCTACGTTGCCTGCGGAAGCGGTTGCGCCTCCGCAGGCGGCGACGCCCGCTGCAGCGAAGGCTGCATTGGCTGTGGCGCCTGCGTCACGGCCTGTCCCCACGGTGCCATCGTACTGGTCGATGGCGTCGCCCGCGTGGACCGCTCCAAATGCACGGGCTGCGGTCTGTGCGGTATGGCGTGCCCGCAGCGCGTGATTGCCTTCGTTCCCGGCTACCAGAACATCCTGGTGCGCTGCAACAACACCGATAAGGGCGCCATTGCGCGCAAGATCTGCGACACCAGCTGCATCGGTTGCGGCATGTGCGCCAAAAAGTGCCCTGCCGGCGCTATCCGCATCGAGGACAACTGCGCCCATATCGACGGCGCGGATTGCCTGTCGTGCGGCATGTGCGCCGTCGTCTGCCCGCATGGCGCCATCCACGACCGCACCGGCATCGCCGCCGGCGTGTAGAAGGGAATCACCATGGCACAGGAATTCACTTTTACCGTTAACGGCGTCGAGCGCACGACGACCCAAAATAAACCGCTTCTGCGCTACCTACGCGACGACCTGCACATTCACTCCGCCAAGGACGGTTGCTCCGAGGGTGCGTGCGGCACCTGCACCATCCATGTGGACGGTGCAGCCGTCAAGGCGTGCGTGCTGACCACCGCTCTTGCCGCCGGCCGCGACATCGTGACCGTCGAGGGCCTGCCCGAGGACGTGCGCGAGGCCTTTGTGTACGCCTTTGGCGCCGTGGGCGCCGTGCAGTGCGGCTTTTGCATCCCCGGCATGGTCATGGCGGGTGCGGCGCTCATCGCCGAGGATCCCGAGCCCACCGAGGAGCAGATCAAGTACGCCATCCGCGGCAACGTCTGCCGCTGCACCGGCTACAAAAAGATTATCGAGGGCATCTCGCTTGCCGCTGCGGTGCTCCGTGGCGAAAAGCAGATCGACGAGGACCTGGAGCGCGGCGACGACTACGGCGTGGGCAAGCGCGCCTTCCGTATCGACGTGCGCAAGAAAGTGCTCGGCGAGGGCAAGTATCCCGACGACATTGACGAGCTCGATCAGCCGGGCCTGACCTACGCTAGCGCCGTGCGCTCCAAGTATCCGCGCGCCCGCGTGCTCTCCATCGATACCTCCAAGGCCGAGGCCCTGCCCGGTGTGGTGGGCATCCTGCGCGCCGAGGACGTGCCGGTCAACCAGGTCGGCCACCTTATTCAGGACTGGGACGTCATGATCGCCCAGGGCGATATCACCCGCTGCGTGGGTGACGCCATCGTGTTGGTGGTCGCCGAGGACGAGGCGACGCTCGAGAAGGCCAAGAAGCTCGTCAAGATCGATTACGAGCCTCTGGAGCCCGTGCGCAACATCGCCGAGGCCAGGGCCGCCGACGCCCCGCGCCTGCATGACAGCTTCTTTGCCTTCGGCAACACGGTGGAGCTCAAGGACAACGTGTGCCAGAGCCGCCACGTGACGCGCGGCGACGCCGCCAAGGCGCTGGCCGAAAGCGCGTTCACCGTGACGCAGCGCTTTACCACGCCCTTTACCGAGCATGCCTTCTTGGAGCCCGAGTGCGCCGTCGCCTTCCCGTACAAGAACGGCGTCAAGGTGCAGTCGACCGACCAGGGCGCCTACGATACGCGCAAAGAGTGTGCCCACATGTTTGGCTGGGACAACGAGCCCGAGCGCGTGGTCGTCGAGACCATGCTCGTGGGTGGCGGCTTTGGCGGCAAGGAGGACGTGTCCATCCAGCACCTTGCCGCGCTCGCCGCGTATAAGTTCCAACGCCCTGTGAAGTGCAAGCTCACGCGCGCCGAGTCGCTCGCGTTCCATCCCAAGCGCCATGCCATGGACGGTACCTTTACGCTGGGTTGCGACGCCGAGGGCAACTTTACCGGTCTGGACTGCGAGATCAACTTTGATACCGGCGCCTACGCATCGCTGTGCGGTCCGGTGCTCGAGCGCGCCTGTACGCATGCCGTCGGCCCCTACAAGTACCAGAACACCGACATTCGCGGTTTTGGCTACTACACCAACAACCCGCCCGCCGGCGCGTACCGTGGCTTTGGCGTCTGCCAGTCCGAGTTTGCGCTCGAGAGCCTGATCGACCTACTGGCAGAGAAGGTCGGCCTGGATCCGTGGGAGATTCGTTACAGAAACGCCATCGAGCCGGGCGAGGTTTTGCCCAACGGCCAGATTGCCGACTGCTCCACGGCGCTTAAGGAGACACTGCTCGAGGTCAAGGATGCCTACTACGCGCATCCCGGACACGCCGGTATCGCCTGCGCCATGAAGAACGCCGGTGTGGGCGTGGGCCTGCCCGATGCCGGCCGCTGCAAGATTCGCGTCGAGAACGGCGTGGCCGTGGTCTATGCCGCCACGTCCGACATCGGCCAGGGCTGCAACACGGTCTTTTTGCAGGACGTTGCCGAGGCCTGCGGTCTGCCGCTGAGCTGCATTGCCAACGGCGAGTGCTCCACCGAGAACGCTCCCGACTCCGGCACTACGTCTGGCTCGCGTCAGACGGTCGTGACCGGCGAGGCCGTGCGCGGCGCCGCCTTCCTGCTGCGCGATGCCATGCTTGACATCGAGGCCGGCAAGTCTGCGCCCGCCGCTCCCGTGAATGCGCATGGCGACGGCGTCAAGATCGAGTATGACGACGGCCGCGCCTATCAGCTGCGCACACAGGAGCTCGTCGCCGGCCAGGGTATGCATCCTCAGGATCCCGCGGCCGCCATCAAGGCGCTCGAGGGATGCGAGTTTGGCTACGTGTACCTGGAGCCGACCGACAAGCTGGGTGCGGATGTTCCCAATCCCAAGAGCCACATCTGCTACGGCTTTGCCACACATGTGGTCATTTTGGATGATGACGGTCGCGTGAGCGAGGTTTATGCCGCGCACGATTCCGGCAAGGTGGTCAACCCCATCTCCATCCAAGGTCAGATCGAAGGTGGCGTGCTCATGGGTATGGGCTATGCGCTTACCGAGGACTGGCCGCTCAAGGACTGCGTACCCCAGGCAAGCTACGGTACGCTCGGGCTGTTCCGTGCGCCCGAGATTCCGGATATCCACGCCATTTACGTGGAGAAGGACGAGCTGCTGCCCGTGGCATATGGCGGCAAGGGCATTGGCGAGATCGCAACGATCCCCACGGCGCCCGCCGTGCAGAACGCCTATCGCGCATTCGACGGCAAGCTGCGTCCGGATCTGCCCATGGTGGATACGCCGTACAGCCGCGCCCGTCGCCGCGGGTAGGGTAGAGCGTGGACGGCCATTGTTGACGGGCCGTTCGCGCTCAACATCAACTACATACGCTGCGCCTTTGGCCCCGGCTCCATCGCGAGCCGAGGCCTTTTGTTTGGAGCGCCTTCGCATGCGGAAGCTGCGTCCCAGATTTCGGCTCCAGAATGGGACGTACTTTCCAGACGGGGCTTCAAACGGAAACTGTATCCCGGATTCGACGCTCAGAATGGGATTCGTTTTCCGCTGGCCGGCCGTTTGGAAAGTGCATCCCAGTTTGAGCGTTTATTCCGGGATGCGGTTTCCGCTGAAGGACTCAACCGGAAAGCACGACCCGTTCCGAGACCTGATTCCGGGACACGCTTTCCGCTAGGCCCGCCATCCGGAAAGTGCATCCCGTTTTGAGCGTCCAGGCTAGGACGCGCTTTCCGTTGGCGTGGTCGTTGGGAAAACGCGGCCCAAATAGGGGGGTGTTCCTATAGTTTTGTCAACTGGGCAATGCTGTTTTCGAGATTGAATCGCGACATGCTAACGCCAGGCCTTTCGGCCGATGGGCTCCAATC
>JAGZPG010000020.1:0-30097 GCA_018382775.1 Collinsella sp.
TCATCAGTAAACAGCATTAAATATGAAAATCCCTTTTCTACAGCTGGAAATAATTCCATATCTTCCGGCTTTTGCAGAATCAACCTTTCACCAAATATACATTCCCTTTAGTAACGTGTAACTTTCCAAATTTACAAAAGCGACTCATAGAATTATTTCCTCCCGTTAAATAATAGATAACTATTAAAAATAGACAATACTTGCTCATAAGTAACGGTACTTAAATTGTTTACTTTGGCGTGTTTCATTGCTTGATGAAACTGATTTTTAGTAAACAGTTGACGATATTCTCGATTGACCCATTTTGAAACAAAGTACGTATATAGCTTCCAATATTTATCTGGAACATCTGTGGTATGGCGGGTAAGTTTTATTAAGACACTGTTTACTTTTGGTTTAGGATGAAAGCATTCCGCTGGCAGCTTAAGCAATTGCTGAATCGAGACTTGAGTGTGCAAGAGCAACCCTAGTGTTCGGTGAATATCCAAGGTACGCTTGTAGAATCCTTCTTCAACAATCAGATAGATGTCAGACGCATGGCTTTCAAAAACCACTTTTTTAATAATTTGTGTGCTTAAATGGTAAGGAATACTCCCAACAATTTTATACCTCTGTTTGTTAGGGAATTGAAACTGTAGAATATCTTGGTGAATTAAAGTGACACGAGTATTCAGTTTTAATTTTTCTGACGATAAGTTGAATAGATGACTGTCTAATTCAATAGACGTTACCTGTTTACTTATTTTAGCCAGTTTCGTCGTTAAATGCCCTTTACCTGTTCCAATTTCGTAAACGGTATCGGTTTCTTTTAAATTCAATTGTTTTATTATTTGGTTGAGTACTTTTTCACTCGTTAAAAAGTTTTGAGAATATTTTATATTTTGTTCATGTAATCACTCCTTCTTAATTACAAATTTTTAGCATCTAATTTAACTTCAATAGACTAATAACAATGTTTGGTCTTGCTTCACTTTGTGCTTGTCGGAAGCCTAAATAGTAACTGCGTTTTGCTTCGTGTCCGTCTGGCAACCGCTCAAATTGTTCATCAAGTTCTGATACACCTTCTTCGTTATAGCGTGGATCAAATTCTTCTAAAAAGTCTGCTTCCTCTACAACTTTAAGCTCAAACCCATTGTTCAGCAATCCCATTATAATCTGTGTAAGTGTGTGATGTTGTTTTACTACATCACATCCTAAAAAATGTGTATTTCGTTCTCCTGTTATAAAGTAATTATCAATCGCCCAATATTGCGGTTTCCCATCATCTGTATAAATCCAATCCTGCCCAACTCCTGCGGTAAAAACAGGGTGTTCGATATTAAAAAGAAAAATTCCACCTGGTTTTAATGTCCTATACACTTTTTGAAATATTTCCACTATGTCCTCTATATAGTGCAGAGCTAAATTAGATATAACACAATCCCATTCATTTTCTGGATAGTCATATTCCTCTAATCCGCTAATACGATATTCAATTTGATTTCCTGAATTGCGCTTTTGGGCTTCCTCAATCATTTTCTTACTTAAATCGATCCCTAATATTTTTGTAGCTCCTTGTTCTTCTGCGAACTTGCAGTGCCAGCCATATCCGCACCCCAAGTCAAGAACAGATTTTCCTTCTAACGAAGGAAACAAAGGTTTTAATTGATGCCATTCACCAGCAGCTTTTAACCCCTCTTTACTGCGGGACATCTTTGCATATTCTTCAAAAAACTTCTCATTATCGTATTCATTATTCATAACCTTAACATCTCCTATTTTATCCTTCGGCACCGCCGCCTCCAGGCGGCTCCCCAACTTCATCTGCTCGATAAATCTTGCTAATGTTTTTTCAAGGACTTTTGCTCAAGAGTAAACATCCTGTAAACAGTCGAAAATCGACCATGAGCGGTAGGTCGTTTACCGGGAGTAATACCCTGCCAAACTGATGAGAATATCTTTAACCTATCGGTGGTTAGAGGCGTGATGTTCATACAACCAAATTTGAATTTGCGCGCAGTTTTTAGGCATCAATTCGCCCAAATCGCCTGAGACCACCGCAAAGGAGCCTGTCCCCTTTGCGGTGGTTCTCCCCCGGCGCTACAGCAGATGTTCCTCGATAAAGATCGCGATGCCGTCTTTGTCGTTGCTCGCGGTTACAAAGTCGGCGGCGGCACGGGTGGCGTCGCTGCCGTTTGCCATGGCCACGCCCACGCCGGCGTCAGCCACCATGCAGGTGTCGTTGTCCGCATCGCCAAACACGCAGATGTCCTGGAGCTCCATGTCGTTGAGCTCCGCCACGCGCACAAGGCCGCGCGTCTTGGACACGCGCGGATCCATGAACTCGTAGAGCCGCTGCGTGGTCTGCAGGGCCGCTGCCTTAACGGTGCTATCGGCAAACGTCGACGCCCGCTCAATCACCCGCGGCATCACCTCGGGCGCCATGGTAAACATCACCTTGGGCTGCGGCTCGCGCAAAAACTCGGCAAAATCGACCACCTGGTAGGGCACGCCGTCGACGCGCGACAGGTGCTCGACGCACGCGTTGCTCTCGGGTACGTAGAACACGCCGTCTCGGGGGCAGACGGGTGTTGCCGGAAGGTCCGCCATGTGCTTGCAGATGCGCGCGATGGTCTCGCCCGGCAGCGGACAGCTCAGCTCGTTGATGTCGTGTGCGCGGTCGATGACCTCGGCGCCACCGCAGCCCACCATCACGTCTACCAGGCCTTCGATGCCCCAGAGCTCGTACATGGCCTCGGTCGCGTGGGCGTCGCGCCCGGTGCACAGGCCAAAGAGCACGCCGCGCTCGCGCAGGGCGCGGATCGCCGCCACGGTGCGCGGGGACACCGTGTGCTGACTCGTGAGCAGCGTGCCGTCGATATCGCAAAACACGGCTTTGATGTGGCTGAAGGTGGTGTCCATGGGGGCCTTTCTGGGTTGTGCGGCGGTGTGGGGTGTATTCGTGAACGGCGTACATGGTATACCAAGGCACAGACGCGGCCAGTCAAAGCAAAAACCACCACAAAGGTGCCTGGCCCCTTTGTGGTGGCCGGACCCGAAGGGTGGCCTGGCCCGGGGCGCAAACCATCACAACATTCGACGTTTTTCGGCAAAATCGCGATTTTCATCGAATGTTGTGATGGTTTTTACCGCTTTGCGGCACGATCCAAATGCCGGCGTCCAAACAGCAGCAGTGCCGCGGGAACCGCCGTCACGACCATGCCCGCCCCTACGAGCGTCTGCTGCACGCCAAACGTCGCCGCCAGCCACGGGGCAATCGCCAGCGGGGCCACGCCGGCGAACATATTGCCAAAGCCCATGACCGAGTTGATGCGACCGAGCTGCTCGAGAGGAGCCGTCGTTTGCACGATCGTGTTGTGGAGCGGGTTGACGACGCCCCAGGCCACGCCCAGGGCAATCTGGCCGATAAGGGCCACGCCCACGTACGGTGTCCCCACATAAATCAGACTTCCCACGCCCACGGACATGAGTGCCACGAGCAGCGTTTTGAGGCTGACGAAGCGCGGCGGCAAGCGGAGCGCGACCACGGCGCCCAGCACCGCGCCCACGCCGGATGCCGACGAGAGCCAGCCCATCCACTCAACACCGACATGCAGAACATCGCGGTAGAAGAACGACTCCAGCGGGTCAAAGGCGCCATAGCCAAAGTTCGAAAGAAAGATGATGCAGAACAGTAGGGCGAGGACGCTGTTGGTGAAGACTGTCTTGATGCTGGTCGCGAAGGTAACGCGGGAAGATGTGTTGGGATCGGGGCTTTGGCCGGCCTTATCCGATGTGATGTCGCCGATCGCGAGTTTGCCTTCGTGTGTGGCGGCTTGACCTGCGCTTTGCCTAAAGCCCCAACCGGCGACGAGCGCCAGTACGGTAAAGATCATCATGAGCACGAACACCGCGCGTGACGATGTAGCCGCCGCGACAAAGCCGCCCATCATGGGGCCGACGATGATACTCACGTTAGAGAACATGGCGATGGCAGAGTTGATGTCTTTGAGCTCGACAGGATCGTCGGTGAGGTAGGCTGGATAGGATGTGGTGATGGGCTGGGCAAACCCCATCACAAAGCCCAGGAGCACCGCGCCGAGCAGGACGATGCCGGTCGCGCTGCCAAAGGCAATGGTCGCCGCGCCGGTTGCCAGCGTGCCCACGATGCTCAGCAAGAAATGACGGCGCGGGCCCCAGGCGTCAAGCGCCGCGCCGCCCGCAAAGGATCCAAGGATCACGAATACGTTCATAAAAAGGACGGCCAGCGATGTCGCCACGACCGAGGCATCGTCTGCATAGGTGAGTGTTCCGATAACGCCGATAAAGTAGCTGGTCTGAAAACCGGTGTAGATGAGAAAGCGCATCGCCACCAGGCGCTTGGCCTGCACGGACAGCGAAGGTTGAGGTTTTGAGAGAAGAGATGCGAGCATGGAGACTCCTCGTTTCATACGAATACGGGCGGTGGTATTCGCCACCGTCTGTCAAATCAATCTATCCGCACGAAACATTAAGGACGCATCAAGCCCCTTCTCTCCGTTTTTCGCCCGTCATGAACTACTTGGTAGATTGTAAGGCATGTCCCACACATCTACTTAAGCAAAAACCACCACAAAGGAGCCTGGCCCCTTTGTGGTGGAAATGACGTTTGCCCAGATAAAACCTGCCAAAATAAACCTGCCCCTTTTTGGCATGTTATGGCAGCGCAGCGAGCCGGTTCCAAGTGCCCCAGGTCGCCCCGAAAGAGGAGCGACGCGTACTTTGGTACGCGAGCGACGGCTTGAGGGGCGAGATGGGGTGCTTGGGGCCGGCGCAGCGTCAAGCCTGAAGGTGGTCTTGGATCAGGTCGCAGATGGCTCGGGCGTCGTTGATGTTGATGGCTCGGGTCGCAAAGCCTGCATCGAAGGCCTGACGCGCCAGGGCCTCGTTGCAGGCAAGGGCCAGCGTGTGACCGTCGACCAGGTCGAGCGAGCTCTTGCCGCGCAGACGGTCGACACCGGAGCGTGCGACGACGATGTTGTCGAAGCCCTCGGTCTTGTAGCCCTCGATGATCACCACGTCGACATCGTTGTAGCGCGACAGCAGCTCGCGCGCGGACATCTCGTCCTCCTCGCGCGTGTCGGCGTACTCCGCCCAGCGCGTGGCGCAGATGAGCCCCACGTGCTTGGACCCGGCCTGGTGATGGCGCCAGGTGTCCTTAGCGGGCACATCGATATCAAAGCCGTGATGTCCGTGATGCTTGAGTGAACCCACGCGCAGGCCGCGGCGGGTGAGCTCGGCAATGACCTTCTCGACGAGCGTGGTCTTGCCCGAGTTTTGGTAGCCGATAAACGCGATCGCAGGGACGGCCGGTGCCGGAGCTGCGGGCGCGGCGGCGACGGGTGCGTTCGCGGGCGCGGCACCGTCAGCGGCAGCAGCCTCAACAGCAGCGGCCTGACGCTCCGCACGATCCCACACGCCCGAGCGGCCGCCCTCCTTGTGCAGCAGGCGCACGTCGACGATCTCCATGCCGCGATCGACCGCCTTGCACATGTCATAGATGGTCAGGCACGCGGCGCTCGCGCCGGTCAACGCCTCCATCTCGATACCTGTCTTGCCCGTCACGCCGGCCGTAACCAGCACGTGAAAGCCAACCTGCCCGTCCGCGCGCGCCGGCGCCCAGCCCTCGGGCACGTCCTCGACCGGCGTCCCCGCCGGAGCGATGGGCGCAATATCGCACTTGCTCTTGGTAATGAGCAACGGATGGCACATGGGAATGATGTCGCTCGTGCGCTTGATGGCCATGATGCCCGCCACGCGCGCGCAGGCAAGCACGTCGCCCTTCTTGGCGCGGTCCTGCAGCACCATGGTCTGCGTCTCGGGGTGCATGAGGATGGTGCCCTCGGCGATGGCAATGCGATGGGTCTCGGCCTTGTCGGACACGTCGACCATGCGCACCTCGCCCTTGGCGTCCACGTGCGTCAGCTCGTCGCGACGGGCGTCGCGGGCGGGCTCGGTGGCAGCGCTGGCAGTCGGCCGTGCGGACGCGTCGGCGTTGCCAGCATTCGCCGCAGCCGTGACTTTGTGGGCAGACATCGCGGCCCTGCGAGCGGCCTTGGTGGCATCGGCGTACCTGCTCTTGGCCATATGATCATCCTCCGATTTGGGACATAAATCGTTGCGTGCCCTCAATTATCGCGTGTTCCTGCGGTTTGTGGGCGACGGCATCGCGCCAAATCGAAAGTACCTGCATATCATCACCACGGCGCAGGGCGTCGCGCACCGAATACTCGGCATCGCTGAACAGGCACGGACGCACGTTGCCATCGGCCGTCAGGCGTAGACGGTTGCAATTCGCACAAAAATGATTGGACATGGCGCTGATAAAGCCAACCGTTCCCGCCGCGCCCGGAAAGTGCCAGTAGCGCGCAGGGCCCGCGCCGGCAGGAGCGTCGTTGATGTCGAGCGGCTCGAGCTCGCCCAGACCCGCCGCGGCGACCCCGGCATTGATGCGCGCCCGCAGCTCGTCGCTCGGCACGGTATCGCTCGCATCCCACAGCTCGGGATTGAGCGCGGGAGCATGCGGATCCACAGCGCAATGCGAACTCGTGTGCTCGTCGCCGATGGGCATATATTCGATAAATCGCAGATGAATAGGGCGGTCGACGGTCAGCCGTGCGAGGGCCGCCACATCCTGGTTGAGCCGGCGCACAACAACGCAGTTGACCTTAACGGGCTCAAAGCCCCAAGCCAGCGCCGCGTCGATGCCAGCTATAGTCTGCTCGAGCCGACCCAGGCGCGTGATCTTTCCAAACAGCGAGGGATCGAGTGTGTCGAGCGAAATGTTGACGCGGTTAAGCCCCGCATCTTTGAGCTGCGGCGCCAGCTTGGGCAGCAGGGCGCCGTTGGTGGTAAGCGAGATGTCCTCGATCTGCGGAATCGCGCGGATGTCACGAATGAGCGGGATGATACGGCGGCTGACCAGCGGCTCGCCGCCCGTCAGGCGTACGCGGCGAATGCCCTCCCCCGCTACCAAGCGCACAAAGCGGGCGATTTCCTCGGCACTGAGTAGCTCGTCGTGCGCGCGGGGCGCCACGCCGTCGGCCGGCATGCAGTAAATGCAGCGGAAATTGCACTTGTCGGTAACGGCAATGCGCAGGTAGTTGATATCGCGACCAAAACCGTCATGTTGCACGTGCCCGTCCACGCAGCCCTCCCCTCACGCGGCGTTTTATTCTTCGGAAAACATAATACCCCACGAGAGAATCATGCCGACACCCGTACGACAGGACAGGTCGCCTCGAACAAAACGGACCTTCCAAGCCCATCCTCAACACAGACCATCACAACATTCGATGCTTTTCCCGTTTTTGGCAAAAAACGTCGAATGTTGTGATGGTTTGCCTGCCCACAGCACCCCGCAGAAGGACCAAAACGCCCCTAAAGGCCGCCGTCCCAGTGCCGAATCACGAATTCTCGTAGGTCGTTCTGACGTTTCTGGAACGCTTCGCTTCGGTCGCACTTAAGGCCCATAGCGAGCGCGATGGCATTCATTGCCCGATGCAATTGCAGTTGATGGGCAAACTGAGTCCCGGTGAGGACGATCATCCTAAAGCCCAGCGCGCTCAGCACGGCCATACGCTCCGCATCCGACGCGCTGCGCTGTTTATCAAGATGGTCCGAGCCGTTGTATTCAATCCCCGTACCGCTCGCAGGTGCATATACGTCGATCTCGAAATACCCGGCCTTTGCAAGATACTTGAACTCGCCGGGAACATCGACCCGATGGTTGAGCTCGATCTTGGCGTATCCCAGCCCGCCCTGAGAACGCTTTGCTACGACCATGATTGCGGTGGCCGTCTCCATGGGCGACCGCGCGTCATCGTGCACGCGCTTGAGCACGGCGGCCGCGCGTACAGCCCCCTGACGAGATCGGTTCTCATTGCAATAGGCAATCAAGTCGGCAACGGTATACCTCTGCCCCATCTCGATATAATCGCCTGTCGACAGATGATTCAAATGGTATCGGGCGCAGATTTCGTAGCCATATTCCAGCTGCTCGGGCTCGCTCATCCACGAACCCGCTTGAACAAAGCACATGGCCTCGTCAACCACTAGAAGGCCCTCTGCCACCTCGATAAGATGGCCTGGAGGTACCGGCGCCCCAAACACGTGGCACCTAAATCCAGCCGGCGTCGAGCGCTCAAAATCAAAGTTGACGAGCGTGTCGATATGATCGAGTTCTTCTCGTGGAATACCGAGCGAAACCAGATAGTCGGTAACGATCCCAACTGCCGTTGAAGCCCTCAGCCCCTTGGTATCGAGCCCCAATTTGGGCAGGTCCGCAGTCGGCTCCGCCTCGTTAGCAAGCGAGTCCTCATCGTATAGGCTGCTTGCTCGCGAGAGCGGCTCGGACGGGCGCGCCACGTTGTGGTACAGCCAGGCAGTCTTATGGGACAGGACGATCGGCAGGTCCATGAGCCCTCCAATGGAGTCGGATAACCAACCTTATTCCCCTGCCCACGGGTCCGCACACCTTCGCGCGCAAGAAAGCGATTCCACCCGATCGAGTGGTAGAAAAACCATCACAACATTCGATGCTTTTCCCGATTTTGGCAAAAAACATCGAATGTTGTGATGGTTTGAGGCGAGGGGCACGGAGAGGTCAAAGCATCATGCTCGAACGGGTTAATCCAACTCTTTTAAACCATGGGAAATGAATACAGGCTCACTTTTTCGCCCGGCACCCAACATAAACCTTGACTCTACAATCGTTGTAGGGTTTTCACTACACTGGTACGTAAACAAACCCAGCCAGAAAGCCCCGCCCATGGAACACGACCTCACACGCGGCAATGTCCTTAAGACCATCGCGGTCTTTGCCCTGCCCTATATGCTCTCGTACTTTTTGCAGATGCTCTACGGCATGGCCGATCTGTACATGATGGGGCAGTTTAGCGGCGCCACCGGCATCACCGCCGTGGGTAATGGCGCGCAGACGCTCTATATCATTACCGTGACGCTCGTGGGTCTGGCCATGGGAACGACGGTCATCGTCGGCCACGCCGTGGGTTCGCGTCGCTTCGATCGCGCCGAGACCACCATCGGCAACACCATCACGCTCTTTATGGGCGTCTCGGTGGTGCTGGCCGTTGTCCTGCTCGCACTGTGCCCGCAGATCGTGGCGCTCATTGGCACGCCGGCCGAAGCGGTCGAAGGCACTGCCGCCTACCTGCGCATCTGCTTTGTAGGCATTCCGTTTATCGCCGCATACAACATCCTCTCGGCCATCTTTCGCGGCCTGGGCGATTCGCGCTCGCCTATGTACGTGATTGGCGTGGCATGCATCATCAACATCGCACTCGATTTTCTGTTTATCGGCCACATGGGGCTCGGCCCCGTGGGCGCGGCGCTTGGCACGGTAACCGCGCAGACGGCCAGCGTTGCCCTCGCGCTCGTGTGGCTCAAGAGCCGTCGCACGAACATCCACGTTAAGCGTAGCGACCTGCGCCCCCAGCCCGAGGTGCTCGGCAGCATTCTTAAGATCGGCGTGCCCGTGGCCGTGCAGGACGGCTGCATCCAGGTGGCGTTTATGTTTATCACCGTCATTGCCAACCATCGCGGCCTGGTCGACGCCGCCGCCGTGGGCCTGGTCGAAAAGATGATCAGCTTTTTGTTCATTGTGCCGAGTTCCATGGGTGCCACCGTCAGCGCGCTCACGGCGCAAAATGCCGGCGCGGGCAAGGGCGACCGCGCGCGTCGGGTGCTCAAGGACGCCATGACCATCTCGGTAGTGTACGGCTGCCTGATCACGGTGCTGATGTGGCTGGTGGCGCCGGCGTTTATCGGCTTTTTTGCCAAGGACCCCGCGGTGGTCGCGGCCGGTACCGGCTATATGCGCAGCTATATTTTCGACGCGATTTTTGCCGGCATCCACATTTGCTTTAGCGGCTTTTTCGCTGCATACGGCAAGAGCTACATCGGCTTTGCGCACAACGTGCTGGCCGTGGCGCTCATTCGCGTGCCGGGCGCGTGGCTACTGTCGAACGCCTATTCCGATACGTTGTTTCCCATGGGCATCGCTTCGCCGTGCGGATCGATTTTGTCGGCAGTCATCTGTGTTGTCGCGTTTACCGTGCTCAACCGGCGCGGGGCTTTTGACAAGTTGGCAGCGTAGCGGGGCAACGCGAAATCGCCCTGATCGACGACATCATCAGCGACGACCCCGCGACCTACGTGACGCAGATCACGGTGCCGGTTGCCCCGTCCAAATAAGATCCGCCCGGAAGGCATCGTGCTTCCGGGCGGATCTTCAATTTGGTTATCGATGCGCTAAGCCTCCGGCACCTGACCAGTAGCCAAGATCTGCTCGAGTGCGTCCTCATCCAGCACGGGCACACCCAGCTGCTCAGCCTTGGTGAGTTTGGAGCCCGCTTTGGGGCCGGCGACCAGATAGCTCGTCTTCTTTGAAACACTGCCCGAAACCTTGGCGCCGAGCACCTTGAGCGCCGCACCCGCCTCATCGCGCGTGCGGTTGACGAGCGTACCGGTGAGCACGAAGGTCAGACCCGCAAGCGGCTGTGCGTCAGCAAGCTCACCCGCCACGCCAGCGTCGGCTGCGGCCTGCGCGTGCGCGGCGCCCAAGTCGACCTCGAGCGACAGACCCGCCTGACGCAGGCGCTCCAGCACGGCGAGATTCTCGGGCACGGCCAGGAACTGCTTGACGCTTGCCGCAATCTTGGGACCGATGCCCTCGCACTCGGCGATGTCCTCTTCGCTCGCCAAGATGAGCTTATCAATCGACAGGAATCGCTCGGCGATAACCTCGCCCACGCTCTTGCCCACGTGGCGGATGCCCAGGGCAAACAGCACGCGACCGAGCGGCTGGCTCTTGGACTTGTTGAGCTCGGCGATGATTTTCTCGGCCGTCTTGAGGCCTACCGGAATGGGGTCGCCCTTCTTGACGCCCTTTTTGCTGTTGGAGCTGGCATAGGTGCGCCCCGTGTCCAGGCCGGCGATATCGTCCACCGTAAGCTGGTAGAAGTCCGCGACATCATGGATCAGGCCGGCGGCGATCATCTTGTCGACGATCTCGTCGCCCAGGCCGTCGACGTCCATGCAGCCGCGGCTCACCCAGTGGAGCAGGCGCTCCTTGAGCTGTGCGGGGCAATCGATGGAGACGCAGCGGTAGGCAACCTCGCCATCCTCGTGAACCACGGGGCTGCCGCACACGGGGCAGGCCTCGGGCATGTGCCAGTCAACCGAATCGGCCGGGCGCTTGTCGAACACCGGGCCCACGACCTCGGGGATTACGTCGCCCGCCTTGTGCACGATAATAGTGTCGCCCTCGCGCACGTTTTTGCGACGGATCTCGTCGATGTTGTGCAGCGTGGCGCGCGCGATGGTGGAGCCGGCAACCGTCACCGGATCGAACTCGGCGACCGGCGTGAGCACACCGGTGCGACCCACCTGGATGCGAATCTCGCGCAGGACGGTCTGCTTTTCCTCGGGCGGAAACTTAAAGGCAATGGCCCAGCGCGGTGCGCGGGCGGTAAAGCCCAGGTCGAGCTGCTGCTGAAAGCTGTCGACCTTTACGACCACGCCGTCGATGTCGTAGTCCAGGTCACCGCGATGCTCGAGCGCCTGGGCGCAGAACTCGTGGACCTCGGCCGGCGTGGCACAGCGAGCCACGTTGGGGTTGACGCTAAAGCCGGCGCTACGCAGCCAATCGAGGAACTCGCGCTGGCTGTGGACGTGCAGTGGATCGGTATCGGCGATGGCATAGATAAAGGTGGCCAGATCGCGCCGCGCCGTAACCTTGGGATCCTTCTGACGCAGGCTGCCAGCAGCGGCGTTGCGCGGGTTGGCGAAGGGGTCGCGGCCCTCGGCATCGGCCTCTTCATTCAGACGTACAAAGCTGCCTTTGGGCATATAGACCTCGCCGCGCACCTCGATGGTGCGCTCGCGGTCGGCACCCATGTGAGCGAGCGCCGGCTCGGACAGGTGCATGGGCACGTCCTTGATGGTACGGACGTTGAGCGACACGTCCTCGCCCGTGGTGCCGTCGCCGCGCGTGGCGGCGCGCACAAAGGTGCCGTTTTGGTAGGTAAGTGCCACGCCCAGACCGTCGATCTTAAGCTCGCAGGTATAGGCGACGCTGCCGGCACCGAGCGCATCCTCGGCGCGCTGGAGCCATGCGTCGAGCTCGTCCAGGTCCATGGCATCGTCCATGGAATACATGCGCGCCATGTGCGTGACTGGCGTAAACTGCTCGCTCACGTAGCCGCCAACGCGCTGGGTATAGCTGTCGGGCGTCACCAGGTCGGGGTAGGTCGCCTCGATTTCTTGCAGCTCAACGAGCATTTTGTCAAAGGCGGCGTCCGTGATCTCGGGCGCGTCGAGCATGTAGTAGCGATAGGCGTGGTAATCGAGCTCGTGGCGCAGCTCGGCCGCACGCGCTGCCGCCTGGGCACGGGCATCGGTCGGCGCAACGGTATCCGTGCTCGTGGGCGTTTCGGTATCGATGCCCACGCCGTCACCAAACAGGCTCGATTGCTCCATAGCGGCACTCCTTCGCTCGATTTCAAACGGATACTAGAGTACCACCGGTCACCATGGCGCCGAATAACCCTTTCGAACCGCATCGAATCGGCAGTCGACGAACCGGGATGGATTGCGCGATTAAACCATGCCCTTATCAACTCTAAATGATCCATTTTCCTCCGTCCCCAACGCATCAATAAGAAAAGAGGGGGCTGTCCCACGTTGATAGGACAGCCCCCTCTGGCCTCGATATGCGCGAAACGGCTCGTTAGTAGCCTTGGCCGTAGCCCTGGCCCTGGCCCTGCTGGCCTAGCAGCTCCTCCAGGTACTGGCGCAGCTGCTCGTCGGTAATACCGCCGTTGCCGGTGTCGGTCGAGCTGTCATCCTGCTGCTGATTCTGCAGCTCCTCATCGGAGCCCAGCTCGACGGTGACCTTCTTCTCTTCCTTGCCGCGCATGAGCGTGATCTCGACCTTCTCGCCCACTTCGTGGCTGCGCAGGGCGATGATCAGGCCATCGGCGCTCGTGATCTCGTCGTCGCCCAGCTTGGTGATGACGTCGCCCTCCTGAATGCCGGCCTTGGCGGCAGGACCGTCCTCAACGACGCTCGCCACATACGCGCCGCTATCGGTGCTCAGCTTGTTGGTGCGGGCGTTGAGCGCGTTGACGCTCGAAAGCGTGGCGCCCAGGTACGGGTGCACCGGCGTCTTACCGTCGATGATCTGGTCGGCAATGTTCTTGGCGTAGTTAACCGGAATGGCAAAGCCCACGCCCGAGCTGGAGCCCGAATAGCTCTCGATAAGCGAATTAATGCCCACCAGCTCACCATTGTCGTTGACGAGCGCGCCGCCGGAGTTGCCCGGGTTGATGGCGGCATCGGTCTGGATCATGTTGGCATAGATGGTGTTACCGTTGGTAGAGCTCATGGCCGTGGAGCGATACAGCGCCGACACAATGCCCGTGGAGACAGACTGCTCGTTGCCGAACGGCGAGCCGATCGCCATGACCCACTCGCCCACGTTGAGCTTGGAGGAATCACCAATCTCAATCGGCGTGAGCTTGGAGGCGTCAGCATCCTTGAGCTTGATGACAGCCAGGTCGCTCGAAGCATCGTTGCCCACGAACTCGGCCTCGTACGTGGTTCCGTCGTCCATGGTCACCACGTACTGGTCGTAACCATCGACCACGTGGTTGTTGGTGAGGATGTGGCCCTCGGTATCGAGCACAACGCCCGAACCGACGCTGCCCGAACTATCCGACTCGTCGGCAGACTGCGAAAGCGAGCCATTCTGGCTGCCACTCGAAGTAGCGGTGATGGAAACGACGGAGGGCAGGGCCTTGGCAGAGACGGCCTCGGCCAGCGTGGTGTCCTCGGAGTCGATGGTGATCTTTTGCGTCGATGAACCCGAAGCACCCGCCGTCACGGCGTTCCTGCCGCCGCCGATATCGAGCGTGCCGCTCATAATGAGCGCAATGACCAGCAGGGCGCCGCAGGCACAGCCGGCGAGTGCCGTAATAAAGATCGGCAGCTTTTTGGTTTTGGTCTTGACCACCGTGTGCTTGTTTACAACCTGCTGGCCGCCCAGCGGCTTGCCGGTCTGCGTGTCGTAGGCCTGCACGTAGGGAATGTTGCCGTCGGCAGGCGTCGACTCCACCTGTACGCGCGGTTGCTGCTGAGTCTCGCCGGCGTGGCCCGCATCCTGGGGACGCTGGGAATCGTTCTCGCTCATAGCTGCAATCCTTTCGTCAAATAACCAAAGGCCCGCCAAACACGTGGCGGGCCATCATTGTTCACGATGAGTTGTACCCCAATATGCGGGTGCACGTGTATGAGAACGCAATCTTTTAGGAAGGCTTAAGTTCTACTGCAAACTCGAAAGGAACCCGCACCTGCGGCAAAACCACCGCAAAGGCGCCTGTCCCCCTTGCGGTGGAAATCTAGTCCTTAAACAGATAGCCCACGCCGCGGACGGTGGTGATGTGTGCCGCGATCTGCGGGCCCACCTTGGAACGGATGCGTCGAATGTGCACGTCGACGGTGCGCGTGCCGCCGCAGTACTCAAAGCCCCACACGCGGTGCAGCAGCACTTCGCGGCTGTAGGCGCGGTTGGGGTGCGTCGCCAAAAAGCTCAGCAGCGAGTACTCCATCAGCGTCAGGTCGATGGGCTCATCGTCGAGCGTCACCTGGTAGGTGGCAAGGTTAATCTCGAGGTTATCGATGTTGAGCACATCGTCGGCGGCGACGGTCTCCTCCTCGCCCATCAGGCGCTGTGCGCGAGCCTTGAGTTCGTTGGGCGTCGCCGTGGGGCATACAAAGTCGGCATGCGCGTGATTCGGCAGGCGCAGGGTGCCGAGCGCCTCGTCGTCGACGATCACCAACATGGGGACGCCGCCGCGATCGTCAAGCCACTTGGCAATCTGATCGATGCGGTCGCTGCGGATGCCGTCGGAATCGAGGATCAGCAGGTCAAAGTCGTGCGCCGCAGTCGGCGAATCGGGGGTAGCCAGGCTCACCTCGACACCCAGGGTGGTCGTCAAGCTGCGGGCAAACTCGTGGAAGCGCGTCGTGCGCGCCATGAACAGGGCACTCTTTTCGGACATATCGGCCTCCAAGGAAATGAGCTCAATCGTACTGGAACAAGCCAGCGCGATTAGGAGTTCGCCAGGTAGTGCTTGATCTCCCACTCGGTGATCGTGGACTCAAACTTATGCCATTCGTCGCGCTTCTTTTTGAGGAAGAAGCTGTGGATGTGCTCGCCGAGGGCATCCTTCATAAACTGCGAGCCCTCAAAGACGTCGAGCGCCTCTTTGAGCGAGCGCGGCAGCGGCGTGTAGCCGGCCTCGACCATCTGACGGTCGGTGAGCTTGAGCGTCTCGGCCGTGGCCTCGGGCGGGAGCTCCAGCTTGCGCTCGATGCCGTCCAGACCAGCCGCCAGCGTGACGGCGTTGACCAGGTACGGGTTGGCCATGGGATCGGGACTGCGCAGCTCGATGCGCGTGGACAGCTGCTTGCCGGGCTTGTAGACCGGAATGCGGACCATACTCGCGCGGTTGCGCAGGCCCCACGTGGCGTACTGCGGCACGGAGTCGCCGCCCGTGGTAATGCGCTTGTACGAGTTGACCGTGGGGTTGGTGATGGCGCTGATCTCGCGCGCGTGCGCCAGGATGCCGGCTATGTAGTGCTTGGCGATATCGGAGAGGTGGTACTTCTCGTCGTCCTCGCCCCAAAAGACGTTGTTGCCGTCGTGGTCGAATAGCGACTGGCACAGGAACATAGCGCTGCCGTCCTCGCCCGCCAACGGCTTGGGCATAAAGGAGGCGTGGCAACCGCTCTCGTAAGCCTGCTGCTTAATGATGAGCTTGGCCGTGGTGATGGCGTCGGACATGCTCAGGGCCTCGGCGTGGCGCAGGCTCATGCCATGCTGCGAGCGGCCGGCGGCGTGGAAGGTGTACTCCACGGGCACGGACATCTTCTCGAGCGTGAGGACCGTGTTGCGGCGCAGGTCGCGAGCGGCGTCGCTCACCGAAAGATCGAAGTAGCCCACGTTGTCGAGCGGCTCGGGGGTGTGCTCGTCGGGGAAGTAGTAATACTCCAGCTCGGCACCCACGTTGAGCAGATAACCGGCCTTCTCGGCCTTATAGAACATGCGGCGCAGGGCATCGCGCGGGTCGCCGGCAAAGGGCTTGCAATCGGGAGTGCACACATCGCAGAACACGCGGGCGACGCCGTTGTGGCTCGGGCGCCACGGCAAAATCTGGAAGGTCGAAGCATCGGGAAACGCCAGCATGTCGGCTTCCTCGGGCGTGGCAAAGCCCTCGATGGCGGAGCCGTCAAAGCCAATACCCTCCTCAAAAGCGACTTCGAGGTCCTCGGGGCTAATGGCAAAGTTCTTGAGGCGGCCGAGAATGTCGACAAACCACAGACGCACAAAGCGGATGTCACGCTGCTCTACGGAGCGGAGTACGTAATCGATGTTCTGCTGGTTCATGTCGCTCCCCTTTCTTTCGGGCGGGTTTCGACTGGTCTATATCGCAGATACTATCGCAGAAAAATGTTTCCGCAGGGTTAAAGCGTATCAAGCGCTCAAAAAACGTGCGCGAACAGGCAGTTGCGAACGAACGGCTAGCGCGAGGTCGAGGCGCGGTGTTCGATGTGGCCGGGGATCTCGATGCACTTGGGCGCCAGCTTTGCGGCCTCGCCCACGGTGGTGGTAACAACGTCGATGCGCTCGAACAGGCGCTCGACCACACGCTCGGCAATGGTGAGGGTGTCCTGCGCGGCCGTGGTCACACCGCCAAAGAGCACGTGGTTCCAGGGGTAATCGTCAAACGTCGCGATCTTGAGCCCCGCCGGCAGCGAGGGACCAAGCTGCGCCAGCGCCTCGGTCAGACGCAGGAAGACCAGGCCGTTGACGGCAATGAGGCCGAGTTTTTTGCCCGCATAGTCGCGGATGGTCTCGTCCAGGCGGCTGACGCCCGTGGCGCCCCCGTCGGCCAAGGTGATAACCTCGCCCGCAAGGCCACGGTGCGAAAGCTCGTCAGTAAAGGCCTTGGCGCGCTCGCGACGCACGGGGCTGTCGTCGCTTGCCTCGGTGAGCATGCACAGGCGCTCACAGCCCGCAGCGGCGAGCTCGTCTACCAAGCCAGCGACCAGCTCACGGTTGTTAGATGTCACCAAGTCGATGCCGCCGTCGGCAACATCGCGGTCGAGCAGCACAACGGGCAAGCGTCCCGCGGCAGCGGCGATCGCCTCATCATTGCCTCCGCAGGTGTTGACGACCAGGCCGTCCACGCCGGCATCGATAAGTCTGGTGAGCGACTCCGCTTCCTTAGCGGAGTCGTTGCCACTAATGGCCGTCATGAGCGAGCAGCCGCGCGCGGCGGCGCTGGCGGAAAGCCCTTCGAGCATGGCGCTCGAGAACGGGTTGGCGATGTCGGCCAGGATCACGCCGATGAGGTTGGTGCGCGAGCTGCGCAGATTGCGCGCGGCGGCACGCGGGCGATAGCCGGTGCGCTCGATAACCGCTGCGATGCGAGCACGGGTTTCCTCGGTCATCTGCCCGGGGCGGTTATTGAGATAGCGCGAAACCGTGGCCGGACTCACGCCCGCCTCGGCGGCAATGTCCTTGATTCTCATCTGCGCCATAGCGCACCCCGTTTCCCAATTGTCGGCAGTCTGAGCCATTTTAGGCATTTTTTTAAAAATCTCGGTTGCAAAACGCTGTAGGTGAGTATACTACAACTCGAAACGAAACCGATTTCGTAAACCGATTTCGGCGAGCGTTGGCACGGAGGTGCAAAGATGTACCCTACCGTCTTGGCACCTCCGTGCCAACGCCATATCAAAGGTATACGCACGAGTAAGAAGGAGCTGCGCGACCATGGGTAAAACGGTTCTTACCTTCGGCGAAATCATGATGAGGCTCTCGCCCAAAGATCACCTGCGTATTGAGCAGGCGACCGAGTTTGACGTCCGCTATGGCGGCGCTGAGGCCAACACCGCCCTTTCCCTCGCCTACCAGGGCGACAAGGCCGCTTACGTCTCCGTTGTCCCGGCCAACCGTCTGGGCGAGTGTGCCCTGCGTTCGCTGAAGGCCTACGACGTCGACACCACGCGCGTCGTGCGTCAGGGCGACCGCCTTGGCTCCTATGTGTTTGAGGTCGGTGCCTCTCAGCGCGGCAACGGTTGCGTCTACGACCGCAAGTTCTCTGCCATCAACATGGCCAAGCGCGACGTCTTTGACTGGGACGAAATCCTCAAGGGCATCGATGTCTTCTACTTCTCCGGCGTGACCCCCGCCGTCTCCGATGAGATGGCCGCCGCCTGCAAGGAGGCACTCGCCGCCTGCCGCGCCAAGGGCATAACCACCGTGTGCGACGTGAACTATCGCGGCAAGATGTGGTCGCCCGAGAAGTCGCAGGCCACCATGAAGGAACTCCTGCCGCTCGTTGACATCTGCATCGCCAACGACGAGGATGCGCCTGCCGGCCTCGGTATGACCTGCGTCTCCGGCTCCCTTGCCCACGGCATCGAGGAGCGCGACACCTATGTCGAGATGGCCCGTCAAATCTGCGCCAAGTACGGCTGCAAAAAGGTTGCCTCGGTCGTTCGCAACATCTCCTGCGTCGAGCGCTCCATCTGGATGGGCATGCTCTTTGACGCCGAGAGCGGCGAGCACTGGTTCTCCCCTGCTCACGACGTGCACGTGCTCGAGGGCGTTGCCGCCGGCGATGCTTTTAACGCCGGCCTGGTCCATGCCCTCATCAACGACTTTGGCCCGCAGGACGCCGTCAACTACGCGATTGCGGCCTCGATCCTCAAGCTCACCATCAAGGGCGATTCCAACCTGGTGACTGCTGACGAGATTGCCGCTGTGGCATCAGCCGCCGACGGTGGCACCCGCGTCGCCCGTTAATTCGTTCCCCATTCTGCGGGCTGCAGTTTCCCATACCCATACCTCTGCAGCCCGCTCCCCGATTCCTCCGGTCGGGCAAAACCACCAGTCCCATTCCGGTTTTGTCTGGCATTTCCTACATGACTGGTCGAGCAGCCGGTTTTGGAATTGCTTGTGACTCCAAGCAGTGCCTCCGATAACCAATCCAAAATCGGCTCCTGACCAGCATATTTGGCAATCACGCGCCCATGCGCGCCATACATCGAAAGGAACATTATGTTCGATCAGTTCTACACCACGCTTGAGTCCCTGGGCATCGTACCGGTCGTCGTGCTCGACAAGGTCGAGGACGCCGCTCCGCTCGCTCACGCCCTGATGGCCGCCGGCATGAAGTCCGCCGAGGTCACCTTCCGCACCGCTTGCGCTGCCGAGTGCATCGCCGCCATGGCCGAGGCCGAGCCCGAGATGTGCGTCGGTGCCGGCACCGTCCTGACTGTCGAGCAGGTTGAGCAGGCCCGTGCCGCCGGTGCCAAGTTCATCGTCTCCCCAGGCTACAACGAGGCCGTCGTCAAGCACTGCATCGACATCGACCTGCCCGTGCTGCCCGGCACCGTGACCCCCTCCGAGGTCACCGCAGCCGAGAACCTGGGCCTCAAGGTCACCAAGTTCTTCCCCGCGTCCCAGTATGGCGGCCTGAACACCATCAAGGCCCTCGCCGCTCCGTTTGTTGGTCACCGCTTTATGCCTACCGGCGGCGTGAGCACCGCCAACGTCGAGGAGTACCTGAGCTCCTCTGCCATCATCGCCTGCGGTGGCACCTGGATGGTCAAGCCGGCCCTGTTTGCCGACGGCGACTTCTCCAAGGTCGAGCAGATTGCCCGCGAGGCCATGGACGTCGTCAAGAAGGTCCGCGGCTAGGTTTAGCTCTCTATCGTGAAAGGGGGCGTGCCCTAGACCTCGCCCCCTTTCTTTTAAAGCGGCTCGGAAGCGCGCCGTTTCCGTCACGAACAAGAACCGAAACCGTCTTGTATGCTGATAGAACGTGACGGAAGCGACACGCCCCCGAACCGCTTTTCCTGCTCGGTTGGCGACCACGCCCAGCAGAGCCACTTCGACAAAAGCCAAGCCACCAAAACAGCTACGGCGCCGTCTGGAGGAATGGACCCTTGCTTCCGGTCTTTTCCTCCAAGCGGCGCCGCAGCTTTTTCGTGCCCCAATAGCGCCTCGCACTTGCGGTGAAATAGGGACTATTTACGCCATCAGGGCCGCAAAACAATCCCCATTTCACCGCAACTAATGTAGGGGGCGAGTTAGATGGCCGAGTCTTTGGACAGCTCAAAGTAGTCGGGATGCAAGGCAATAACCGGACCCTGCTCCTCGGGCATTAGATGCAAATGCGTCTCTGCCAGATAGCTCGCCGTGTCGGTATCGCCCTTCTTAATGGCCTCGAGAATCCGGCGATGCTGCCCACGGATCGGCTCCCAGTCCAGATCCTGCGACACCATACGCAACCAGTTGTATCGCTCAAAGTGCGTATTGACGCTCTTCATCCAATCCCACAACATGTGACGGCCGGCAATCGCAAAACACGTCTCATGGAACAGGTTGTCCAGGTCGAAAAAGCGACGCGTTTCGCCATGGTCGAGCGACTCGGACTCGGCAAGAATCTGCTCAAGCCGCTGCTTTTGCTCGGGCGTAGCAGCCGAACAACATTTAATGAGTACGCTTCTTTCGAGCTTTTCGCGCAAGAAACAGGCATTCTCGGCGTGTTCCATGCTGATCTCAGAAACGTAGGTGCCGCTTTTGGGACGTGTTTCGACCAGCTCCTGCTCGCGCAGGCGCACAAAGGATTCGCGAATGGGCGTACGCCCGATTCCTGTCTCTTTTTCCAGACCAATCGCCGAAAGGCGCGTGCCGGGCTTGAGCTCGGCATAGATGATCTTGGAGCGCAATGCGTTGTATGCCTGATCTTGCAGGCTCTGATAATGCTGGTGTTGTTCCATAAAGCCCTCGGATGAAGCCTCGGTTAATCGAATACCACCATGCAATACTATCGCATCCCCCGCCCCCTCATAAGTTGCGGTGGAATAGTTCCTGCTCAAAGCCTTCAGCTGCAAAAACAGGAACTATTCCACCGCAACTTCCAACAGTCTTTTTGGGACGGGGCTCTTTTAGCTACCCTGGCCCGCAGGTCGGCCCCTTGCCACAAAAGGGGCCCATCTACTACGTTAACGCGGAGAGCCCAGACCATGCTGAAAAGTGCGAAAACAAAACCGCAGGTAGTCGGCTTGCCATTTTGCCTAAATGGCGACTATGGTTGACCCCTGCGGCTTAAACGTAGTAGATAGGCCCTATTCGTGGCACAGCACTACTCCATCCCAAATTGGCACCCCGAGCCCTCGTGAGTTGTCAACAAGCTGTTCGCCCAACGCATTATCCGCGCGGCATTTGGAAAATAGCACCACCGCAAAACCCGCGAGTAGCGCTTACGTTGCTATATCTCACTATACTTTGCTATATCTTGCTATATCTTGAGCAAAGGTGGCTCACATGCAAACAAACCCTTTTAAGCCCACAGCAGGTAAAACACCTCCCACGATTATCGGCCGCGAAGATGTACTCGAAGAATTCAATGAGGGCCTCGTCAACGGGCCTGGTGCCCCGGGGCGCCTAATGCGCATAGCCGGCGTCCGTGGAACGGGCAAGACGGTCCTCCTTGACGAGTGCTCACGTTTGGCGCAAAGCCGTGGCTGGACGGTCATAAAAGAGGTCGCAACCGAGGGACTTTGCCAGCGCATTCTCGAACAGCTGCAGCCCAAATTCCAGGCCAAACACGCCAGATTTGAGCCCACCGTAGCTGGCATATCCATCGGCAGCATAGATATTGAGCGAATCGGCCCATCGCTACGCGACGCCATGAGACAGACAATATCCAAGAATGGAAATGGCCTGCTCATCACTCTCGACGAAGTTCAAGACGCAGAGCTCGATGAGGTCCGAACGCTCTCCATTGCGATTCAGCAGGTTATCGGCGAAGACCTTGATATCGCCTTTGTTTTTGCTGGGCTGCCTTCGATGATTGAAAGCATCATCAACGGAAAGACACTTGCGTTTTTGCGCCGTGCCCTCCCCTTTGATCTGAAGGCTGTGGCAGTAACCGAAGTGTCGTACTCCCTCGAGGAAACCATTGAAGCGTCTGGCATGGAGTTGCAGCCAGGTATTGCCGGCCAACTTGCCGAGGCAACGCAAGGCTATCCTTTCATGATCCAACTCGTTGGATACTACGCATGGCGGTTGGCAAGACGCGCACATACACCGATTATTGGAGAAGAAGAAGCCGAGCGCGGCATTGCAACGGCACGCGAACGCTTCTGTGCCATGGTGATTGAGCCCGCGCTACAGCGCATTCCGCCCACGTGCATCGCTTATCTGCTGAGCATGGCATCTTTGGGGCAGACGAGCTCGACCAGCATGGTTGCCGATGCCCTAAACAAAACGCCTCAACAGGTGAGTTCCGTCCGCAGCCGCCTGTTAAGAGAATCGATTATCGAGGCCCCCTCGTACGGCAAGGTCTCATTTGCCATCCCCTACATGCGCGACTACCTCTACGAACACAAAGCCGAACTGGAAGTTGAACTGTAGAAACGGCAACTGCCCTGCAAGACGAAAACCGTTTTCGTACGGATTAAAGCAGACGTAAACGATTTTCGTCTGTTTTACGTTCGGAAATAAGACGCAAATTGCACTTTCGTATGGTTTTACGCCAAACGCAACACGCTTTCGTCCGGCCATGCGTCCCCAATCCAGACGAAAAAGGCCCCGAGCTCGTGTGAGCTCGGGGCTCTTTGTGCCGCACATCTATGAGAGGGAATCGATGCGCACGGGCGCTACTCCATGTAGCCACCCTGAATGGCGGAAACCGCATGCTCGGTAAAGAACTTGAGCGTGCCGGAGGTATAGCGATTAGCCTTGGGCTTCCAAGCGGCTCGACGCTCGGCCAGGACGGCGTCGACCTCGGCCGGCTCCATCTCCATGCCGGCGATGCCCACGATAGACAGCGAGCGCTCGGGGATGTTGATCCGGATAAGGTCGCCCTCCTCGATCAGGGCAATCGGGCCGCCCACGGCAGCCTCGGGCGAAACATGACCGATAGCCGGGCCCTTGGAGGCGCCGGAGAAGCGGCCGTCAGTGATCAGGGCAATGCTTGCGCCCAGCTCGGGGTCGCTGGCGATAGCCTCGGTGGTGTAGAACATCTCGGGCATACCGGAGCCCTTGGGGCCCTCGTAGCGAATGATGACGGCGTCGCCGGGCTTGACCTCGTGCGTCAGGACGGCGTGGATAGCGTCCTCCTCGCAATCGAACGGACGTGCCTTAAGCGTGGCCTGGAACATCTCGCGCGGAACAACCGTGTGCTTGACGACGGCGCCCTCGGGGGCAAGATTGCCGTGGAGGATGGCGATGGAACCGTCGGTGCCGAAGGCCTGGTCAAACGGGCGAATGATGTCCTCGCGCTTGAGGTTCCACTTCTCCAAGTAGCGGCCGCACTTCTCGTAGTAGCCGTTGTTCTTAAGGTCCTCGAGGTTTTCACCGAGGGTCTTGCCGGTGACGGTCATGACATCGAGGTGAAGCATCGACTTGATCTCCTCCATGATGCGCGGCACGCCACCCGCATAGTAGAAGAACTGCGCCGGCCACTCGCCTGCGGGACGGACGTTGAGCAGGTAGTGGGCGCCACGGTGCAGGCGATCGAAGTCGTCGGCGGACATCTCGATGCCAAACTCGCGGGCGATCGCGGGGATGTGCAGCAGCGAGTTGGTGGAACCGGAGATGGCGCCGTGGACCATGATGAGGTTCTCGAAGGACTCCTTGGTCACGATGTCGCGGGGGCACAGGTTGTGCTCGGAGAGCCACACGGACTGGCGGCCGGCCTCGCGCGCAAACTCACGCAGGTCGGAGCTGGTAGCGGGCAGCAGGGCCGTGCCGGGGAGCATAAGGCCCAGGGCCTCGGCGGTAACCTGCATGGTCGACGCGGTGCCCATAAACGAGCAGGCGCCGCAGCTGGGGCATGCGTTGTGCTTGGCAAACTCAAGCTCCTCGCGGGAGATCTCGCCGCGCTCGTAACGGGCAGAAATCGCGCCGAGCTGCTCCAGGGTCAACAGATCGGGACCGGCATCCATGACACCGCCGGTAACGACGATGGAGGGGATGTTGATGCGGCCCATGGCCATGAGGTTCGCAGGCAGGCCCTTATCGCAGCTGGCGACAAAGACGCCGGCATCGAACGGGGTGGCCTTGGCGTGGATCTCGATCATGTTGGCGATCATGTCGCGGCTGGGCAGCGAGTAGTTGATGCCGTCGTGGCCCTGGGCCTCGCCGTCGCAGATATCGGTGCAGAAGTAACGGGCACCGTGACCGCCAGCCTCGGCAACGCCGGCACGGACCTCCTCGACCAACTCAAACAGGCCGGCAGAACCCGGGTGCGAGTCGCCGAACGTCGACTCGATAATGACCTGCGGCTTGTCCAGATCCTCGATGGACCAGCCAGAGCCCAGACGCAGCGGGTCCATCTCGGGGCTGATGGTGCGAAACTTGCCGGAACGCGGCTGCAGCTTGGCAACCAAGTCGGCTGCCTCCTGCTGAATCTGTGCCTTGGTCTTCTCGTCCATGATGTTCTCCTCTTTTGGTTTGAACGGTTGTACCAATCGTTGGTTAATGAATCAGGTGTAAATTGGTACCGAGCGATGCACTCGGCAAAAGATGCTTAGCTACGCGAACTAGGCGAAGAACGAAATCACCAGGGCGCAGGCAAGACCCGAAAGGCCGATGAGCGTCTCCATAATGGTCCAGGACTTGAGGGTGGTTTTCTCGTCAATCTCCAGGAACGAGGAGCACATCCAAAAACCGGCATCGTTGACGTGCGAGAGGGCCGTGGCACCGCCGCAGATGGCACGCATGGCGGCCGAGCACGCAACCAACGACCAGGTCGTCTGTATCAAAGAGCTCTGCGACGAATCCGAGCGCCTGGCCGAGGCCGGTGAGGATTACTCCGCCGCCGACACCGCGTTCCACAATGCCATTGCCGAGAGCTCCGGAAACCTCGTCGTTCCCCGCCTGATGGGCGTGTTCAAGGCATCCGTCCCCCTCTTTATTGACGTGACCGGCAAAAAGCTGGTTGAGGAAACCATCCGCACCCACCGTGGCGTGGCCGACGCCATCGCCGCGCGCAATCCCACCGCAGCGCACGACGCGATGTACCTGCATCTGGTGTACAACCGCAACATGATCGCAGAGGGAGCGCAGGAACAGAGCAAATAGACGTCCGCACGGCAAGGGCGAGACTACCGTTCGCCTTTTAAAAGTGAACGTTCACCTGATTTTAGGGAATAAGGGGTGGCTATTACGCCGCTTCACCTATACTGACCTTGTATGAAAAGCAAGACTTATATAGATGAACGTTTCTTTTGAAAGGATCGCTATGTCTGATCTTATGGACAGCTTCCGTCTGGACGGCAAGGTCGCACTGGTGACCGGCGCCACCTACGGCATTGGCATGGCCATTGCCGAGGCACTCGGAGAGGCCGGCGCCAAGATCGCCTTTAACGCCCGTCACGCCGACAAAGTCGCCGAAGCCGAGAAGCACTACCGTGAGCTGGGCTTTGACGCTCACGGCTATGTTGCCGACGTCACCGACGAGACTGTCGTCGCCGAGCTCATCGCCAGGATCGAGGCCGACTTTGGCACCACGCCCGACATCCTGGTCAACAACGCCGGCGTCATCCAGCGTACCCCGATGCTCGACATGAGCGCCGAGGACTTCCGCCGCGTCGTCGATATCGACCTCAACGCACCGTTTATCGTGTCAAAGGCCTGCCTGCCTGGCATGATCGCCAAGGGCCACGGCAAGATCATCAACATCTGCTCGATGATGAGCGAGCTGGGTCGCGAGACCATCGCCGGCTATGCTGCCGCCAAGGGCGGACTCAAGATGCTCACCAAGAACATCTGCTCGGAGTTTGGCGAGGCCAATATCCAGTGCAACGGCATTGGGCCCGGCTACATCGCCACGCCGCAAACCGCACCGCTGCGCGAGACGCAGCCCGACGGCAGCCGCCACCCGTTTGACCAGTTCATCATTGCCAAGACGCCGGCCGCCCGTTGGGGCACGCCCGAGGACCTGAAGGGCTCCGCCGTGTTCCTGGCTTCCGACGCGTCGAACTTCGTCAACGGCCACATCCTCTACGTCGACGGCGGCATCCTCGCATACATTGGAAAGCAGCCTCAATAAGCGTCACCGCAACTGCCCACATCAGGTTTCATCCACTCGTTTTTCATTTGAGTTGCGGTGAGATAAGGATTGGTTTTGGCTTCTATCAGGCAAAACAGTCCGTATTCCACCGCAAGTTAGAAATAGGAAGGTAATTCGCAATGAAAATCGCTCTGATCAACGAGAACTCTCAGAACTCCAAGAACCCTATGATTGAGGCTGCCCTTAAGAAGGTTGTCGAGCCCATGGGCCACACCGTCTTTAACTATGGCATGTATGCCGACGCCGACTCCAAGCCCCTCACCTATGTGCAGAACGGCATCCTGGCCGCCGTGCTGCTCAACTCCGGCGCTGCCGACTACGTCGTGACCGGCTGTGGCACCGGCGAGGGCGCCATGCTCGCCTGCAACTCCTTCCCCGGCGTGCTGTGCGGCCATGTTGCCGACCCGCTCGATGCCTACACCTTTGCCCAGGTCAACGACGGTAACGCTGTCGCCATGCCCTTCGCCCTCAAGAACGGCTGGGGCCAGGAGCTCAACCTCGAGTACACCTTTGAGAAGCTCTTTGGCTTTGGTTCGGGCAACGGCTATCCTGCCGAGCGTGTTGAGCCCGAGCAGCGCAACAAGAAGATCCTCGACGGCGTCCGCGCTGTGACTATGCGTCCGCTCGTCGACGTTCTGGGCGAGATCGATCAGGACCTGGTGAAGGGCGCACTTGCCGGCGAACACTTCCAGGAGTACTTCTTTGCCAACGCAACCGACGAGGCCATCATCGCCAAGGTCAAGGAGATCCTGGGCCTCTAATCGCACGACCTATTGCAGCTAACGCAAGCGGCGGTCGTCCCATGTACGGGACGACCGCCGCTTTTTGCTATCTACCGACTGACGCCGCGGGGATAGGCCTCACATGCACCAAGGGGTTGACTAGAGCTCGCAAGCAACCTTGTAGCCATCGCCGATGGCGTCGCGGATGTTGCCGCACTTGTTGGCATCGCCCAACACGTGGGTGGTAACGCCGGCTGCAGCAAGGTCGTCGGCCAACTTGGTATTGGGACGATAGCCCATGGCAAGTACCAGCGTATCGGCATCGGCGATGGTGTGGATCTCGCCGTCCTTTTCGTAGCTGATGGCATCCTCGGTAATCTCGGTCACCTTGGCCTCGGTCAGCACGTGAACGCCCTTGGAGAGCATGCGCGTGATGAGCACCGCGCGACCGGCGCCGCCCTCGTTGGCGGCGAGCGTCTTGGTCATCTCGATGACGGTGACGTCGCGATTGGCCGGCGACAGATCGTTGACCAACGGGGCCAGGTAGTCGGCCGTCTCGCAACCGACGGTGCCGCCACCCACGATGACAATCTTCTTGCCCGGGAAAGCCTTGCCGCCCAACAGGTCGTCAGCCGTCATGACCTGCTTAAATCCCTGCATGAAGGCCGGGGCGATGGGCTCGGCGCCATAGGCCAGGACGACCTCGTAGCCGGCGTAGTCACGCTGAATGTCCTCGGCAGTAAGCTCGGTGCCAAATACGCACTTCACGCCGACCTCGGCCAGGCGACGGTACTGATACTTGATCACGCGGGTGAGTTCCTGCTTTGCCGGCGGAACGGCCGCGATGCGCATCTCGCCACCCGGCTCGTCCTGCTTATCCACGAGCACTACGTTGTGGCCGCGCTTGGCAGCAATGTAGGCTGCCTCCATGCCCGCAGGACCAGCGCCCACAACCAGCACGTTCTTAGCCTCGGCGGCAGGCTCGTAGCCGGCCTCGTCGCGCTCAACATCGGGATTGACGGTGCAGGAGATGCGCTTGCCAAACATAATGCCGTTCAGGCAGCGCAGGCAGCCGATGCAGGGGCGGATGTCGTCGGCGTTGCCGGCAGCGGCCTTATTGCAGAACTCGGCATCGCACAGGTTGGCGCGGCCCATCATGCAGATGTCGGCAGCGCCGTCCTCGATCAGCTCCTCGGCGATCCAGGCCTCGTTGATGCGGCCGACGGTGGCGACAGGAATGTTGACGTGCTTTTTGATCTCGCGCGAGCAGGCAGCGTGCGAGGCCTGCTGGGTACCGGCGGCAGGAATCGCGGAACCGCGCTTGATGGTGGTACCGCCCGAGACATGAATCATGTCGACGCCGGCCTTCTCCAGGCGACGCGAGACGTAGATCATGTCGTTGAGGGTCAGACCGCCATCGGTGTACTCGTCGCCCGAGATACGGACGTCGATGATAAAGTCCTTGCCGCAGCGCTCGCGAATCTCGGCGATGACCTCGAGCAAGAAGCGCATGCGGGCGTCGAGCGAACCGCCGTACTCATCGGTACGCTTGTTGTAGAGCGGGGTCAAAAAGCCGCCAAGCATGCCGTGGGCATGCGCCGCATGGACCTCGACGCCATCGACGCCAGCCTTTTGCATACGCACAGCGGCGTCGCCAAACTGATGCGTGAGCTCGTGAATCTCGTCGACCGTGATAGGACGCGGTGCCTCACGGGCATAGGACGGTCCCACGAAGGACGGAGCGATCAGGCGCGGCGTGCCCGGAATGTTAAAGGCCATGTAGGCGGGGTGGAAGAGCTGCGGCATGATCTTGCAGCCATACTCGTGGACGGCCGCGGCGAGCTTTTCCCAGCCAGGGATAAACGTGTCGTCGTAGCAGCACATGTCACCCGGCAGATAGGTATAGGTAGGCTCGACCGTCACGACCTCGGTGATGATGAGGCCCACGCCGCCCTTGGCGCGGGCACGGTAATGATCGACCAAGTCGTCGGTCACATAGCCATGATCGGCCAGGTTGGTGGACACCGGCGGCATAAAGACGCGGTTCTTGACCTCGGTCGTACCGACCTTGATCGGGCTAAAGAGCATTGGATAGGCAGAGGACTCCATACAGGGTTCCTTTCATTTGAGCCGCTCGGCGGCAGTTGCTGACTTATCTATCGTACCAGCAACCGCACGGTACCCGACCGCACGCACTCCCCTGCCCACGTATCGACCCACAAAAAGTTGCGGTGGAATACGGAGTAGATAAGGCCTTTGACAGCCAAGACAGTCCGTATTTCACCGCAACTGATGGGCGGGATGGAATTGAGGGCTCAGATAGTCAGTCATGCCCTCATCCGCCGCTCCTTCACCTACAGCACGCCGTCCAGCATAAGGTTCACCTTGAGCACGTTGACCGTGGGCTCGCCGAACACGCCGAGGAAACGACCCTTGGTGCACGCGGCAATGATGTCGCGCACCTCGTCCTCACTTTTGCCCGTGGCTTTGGCAAGGCGCGGGACCTGGTACTCGGCGGCATCCGGAGAGATCTCCGGGTCGAGGCCGGACCCCGAACACGTCACCAGGTCGACGGGCACAGCGTCCATATCGGCATCGGGATTGGCGGCGCGGATCTTCTTCACGCGCGCATCTATCAGCTGCCGATACTCCTCACTCGCCGGGGACAGGTTGGACGGGGCACCATACGCCATGAGCTCGCCGTCTTCGCCTTCGACAATTGACACGTTCTGGATACGACCCCACATGTGGGCTTCGTCATCGAAGTTCTGGCCGATGAGCTCGGAACCCACAACCTTGCCGTCGACCGTAATAAGCGATCCGTTCGCCTGGTACGGAAACGCAAGCTGCACGACGCCGGTCACCACGAGCGTGTACCCCAGGCCGCAGACGATGGTAAACAGCGCGAACACGCCAAGTGCGCGCGATGCGATACCTTTGAACATACAAACCTCCACTTACATAATGCCGCAGAACGCGAGCAGCATGTCGATGAGCTTGATAAATGCGAACGGGGCAACGATGCCGCCCAGACCCCATACGAGCAGGTTGTGGGTCAGCAGCTGTCCGGACGGTACCTCGCGGTACTTAACGCCCTTCAGCGCGGCCGGGATCAGCGCGACGATAACGAGCGCGTTATAGATGATGGCCGAAAGAACCGCGGACAGCGGGCTT
>JAGZPG010000021.1:0-28373 GCA_018382775.1 Collinsella sp.
CCGTGGGAGGCCAGGGCGCCGCTGACCGGTGGACGGCACCGAGCCGTCGCAACGGATTGAGAAGGGGGAGGCCTCGCGGCCTCCCCCTTTTTTGCGTTTGGTCGATATGAGCTAAACGCCTCTATGGCTTAATAGCCTTTTCTATTTGAAGAAAACAAAATGAATGACCAGCGCGATTGCCACGATGGCAATGATCAAGAGCGCAATTTGGAGACGGTGCTGTCTGCGCCGTCTGTTTGACGATGTAAATATCGATTTCCCCTGCTTCGGCGTCTCGAGATAGCGTGCGGAATGCGTTAGAGTTTGCTTAGGACGGGGTCCTCTACGATGCTGCTTGGTGAGTGTTTGTGATTGCTCCTGGCTGCATACGCTGTTTTTGGATAAGGGGGCATCTTTTAGATACACCGGATCGCTCGAGGCGACACCCATGTGTCTACGAGCTGATTGAGATTCTTCAAGGGTTTGATAACGATTGCGAGTTACATACTCAGGCTCTGCATCGTTAATGGGCTCTTGGGAAATATGCGGACGATGGTAGCGTATGGGCTGTGAATAGGCAGAACTATCGTTCTGCAGCGACTCAAACGAATTGTCGGAGGTCTGATCGTCCATGATGCCCTTAGGTTGTCATTAACAACGTGTATGCGCCCATTGTAAGCCCTCCGCTTCGTTTTGACGGGCCGCGTATATGGTATTTAAGGCACGGTTCAAAGAACCTTAGCCTCGTTTAAACCTTAGTCAATCAGACTTAGATATGCTTATAGAAAGAGACTTAAAAAACTTTATAGCAAAATGTATATATACATAATCGTTGGGCATATATTAGAGCGTCAAAAGAAGTCCCTGCCACCTAGAAGATGGCTCGGCAGTCCCTTAAAGGAGTGGTAGTCATGGCAAGCATGGTTCCTTATCGTTCGGTTTTTGGTGTTCGTCCCTCTGCTAGCTCGTTGTTTGATCTCTTTGATGATATGAGCGACCTAGCGAACAGCTCGATTGCCTCTAAGGCGTTCCCCGTTGACGTTGAGGATAAGGGCGATGGCTATGAGGTCAAGGCTTATCTGACCGGCGTCGCCAAGGACGATATCGATGTCGAGCTTAACGAGGGCCGTCTGTCCATTAGCGTGAATGTCGAGGAAGACGAGGAGAACGAGGGTAAGAACTTCCTGCAGAAGGAGTTCAGCTCGTACAGCGCGACGCGCGGTGTCTATCTGAAGGATGCTTCGAGCGAGGGCCTCGCTGCTAAGTATGCTGATGGCATCCTGACCGTTACGGTTCCCAAGATTGTTGAGAAGAAGAACGTTACGAAGATTTCCATCGACTAAGGCTATCGGCTATTAACATCGTTGCCTGAGTTAAGGGGGCTGGGAAGTGATTCCCGGTCCCCTTTTCTATTTGACACGGCCTATTGAATGGTCATGGGCCGATATTGCCCGGCGGGACGTATCGTGAGTTTATGCAGCCCCTCAACGCGGGTGGCGGTGCTGCCAAGCTCGTTGTCGAGTGTTGCCCCAAGTGAGTTTGCATAGCTTTTGACGGTAAGGCTTGGGCGATTGTTGTCTTGGCTAATGTGCATCGCGATAAGCTGCTCGGTGCGATCGGTTACCAGCGCACGTGCGGCTTCGGCGGCCTGATCGTTGGAGAGATGCCCTTTTGCAGACAGGATGCGTTCCTGAAGAAAGCGAGGATAGTCTCCTTGACGTAGCATGGCCACGTCGTGGTTGCTTTCGAGTGCGAGAATGCGACAGTCCTTGAGCGTATCGATGGCATGCTTCGACAACGCGCCGGTGTCGGTTGCAAAGCCAATCGAATCACCCTGAGCGTCAAACCGGTAGCCGACGGGATTGACGACGTCGTGGGATGTCGAATACGTCTGAATGTGGACTCCGGCAATAGAGAGGGTGTCGCCTGGGTCGAATTCCTCAACAGGCAGATGTGCGAGGCTTTCTTTTGATGTGAGCGTGCCTCTGCTGGAAAAGACCGGGCCATTCCAATGCTTACACCAAACCTCAAGCCCCTTGATGTGGTCGCTGTGCTCATGGGTGACCACAAGGGCGGACACGTCGTCTGCCGAAAGGCCGAGCTCTGCCATGCGCTTGAGTGTCTCACGACGGGACAGTCCGCCATCGACCATAATGAGCCCTTGCGGGCCCTCGATGAGTGCGCAGTTGCCTTTAGAGCCACTGCCGAGGATATGAAGGTGCAGACGAGACATAAGATTCCAAAGGATACAATGGGTGCGGACGAATAGAGGAGGAAGCAAATGCCTACGGTATCTCAGCATTATGGACACCATGCCGTGCCTGGGGCAGTCGATGAGACCCGGACGAGGCAGCAGGCTGCTCCTGTCGTGCTCATGGTATCAGGCGGCGCGGACTCGACGGCACTGCTTCTTATGGCGTGCACATCAAAGCTGGATATCCAAGACGGACGCGGTGTTGCCCCCATTGCTCGCGAGCGCCTGCATGTGCTGCATGTAAACCATCATCTGCGCGGCAAGGCGTCCGATGGCGACGAGGCCTTTGTGCGTGAGCTCTGCGCGAAATATGGTTTACCGCTGTGCGTGGAGCACGCTTATTTTGATGGGGAGTCGGGCAATATTGAGGCCGCGGCCCGCGAGGTGCGCTATGCCGCGGCGCGGAGGTATGTTCGCGAGCTCTGCGCCCAGACGGGGGCACCGCGAACGGCGGCTCGTATCTGCACCGCGCACACGTCTTCGGATCGCGCGGAAACGTTTTTGATGAACGCGATTAAGGGTTCAGGGCCCGCTGGCCTATCGAGCATTCCTCGCCGGAGGAATATCGTGGTGCGCCCCTTGCTCGACCTAACTCATGGCGAGCTCGTGGGCTATCTACAGGTACATGGTCAGCCGTGGCGTGAGGACGAGAGCAATGAGGATATCTCGTATCTGCGAAACTACGTGCGCCATCGGGTAATGCCAGTGGTGGCACAGCGTAATGCGAGCGTGTGCAAGACGATTGGCGCCGCCTGCGAGATCCTTGGTGACGAAGATGCGTTTCTGTCCCAGCTGTCGGCACAGGCGTTTCGAAGCTGCCTGCGCAAGGAGGCGGCGGGTGCGCTAGTGCTCGATGCCAGACGCCTTGCTGCGGCCGAGGTGGTAATCGCGCGGCGCATCGTGCGACTGGCGATCAAACGCATCGATCCGGACGCTCGTCCAGAGATGCGACATGTGGAGCGAGTCCTTTCCTGCGTTGCCGAGGGCGCCGGCTCGGTCACGCTTCCGGCGGGAATTGACGCGCGCGTTGAATTTGGCATGTTGGCGTTTAAGGCGCCGGCGGCTCGTGAGGGCCTGGTCGCGGATTGGATCACCATACCCGGGCGTTTGCCGCTGGGCGGGGGACGCATGCTGGTCGCAGAGCCGATGGCCGTTGAGCCGGGATGCGATATCGTGCGCCGCGCCCGTGAGCTTGCGGCTGCCGGAGAAGTGACGGCTTTGGTGGACGCGGCTGCCCTGGGTTTTGCCGACAGCGATAGTGAGCGGATCCTGGCGGGCTCGCGTGGCGAGATCCCTGCCGAGGCGCGATTGGCGCGCCTGTGGGTGGACGGTCCCGCACCGGGAGACGTGATGTGCCCGTTAGGAATGAGTGGCCGAAGCAAGAAGGTATCCGACTTGCTAGGTGAGGCTCGCATTCCCGTTTCTGAGCGCGCCGGCGTGCCCATGGTGAGGACGGCGCCGGGAGGTGCCGTGGTGTGGGTCGTCGGAGTTCGCACGGACGAACGCTTTAAGTGCACGGCGGCGACGCGTGTGGCCTATCTGCTTCGCGTGGTTGATGCGGATTAGCTTCTCGCACCAGCTTTTCTGTGCGGCGTTGACGGTATTCCCGCGCTGATGGTGCGCGGGCTGGAAAATATACCCCGTGCGCTGCTAGAATGTGTAGTTCGCGTCCATACGGCGGTGTGTGGGCGATTAAGCACAAGAAAGGGTTGTCATGGCTTCTCAACATCCGGATATCGAGAAGGTTCTGTTTACGCAGGAGGATATCGACGGTATCGTTTCTCGCCTGGGCGAGGAGATTACGCGCGACTACGCGGGTAAGGATCTGGTGCTGATCGCGGTCCTGCGCGGCGCTGTTGTCTTTATGGGCGACCTGATGCGCAAGATCGAGCTGCCGACCAACATCGATTTCATGGCTGTTTCGAGCTATGGCGACGGTGTGAAGTCTTCGGGCATCGTGCGTATCATTAAGGACCTGGATATCGACATCCGTGGTCGCGACGTGCTGATCGTCGAGGACATTCTGGACTCGGGCCTGACTCTCAAGTACCTGATGAAGAACCTCGAGAGCCGCAAGCCCGCCTCGCTGGAGGTCGCTGCCTTCCTGTGGAAGGACGTTGAGAACCGTACCTCGGCCATCACGCCCAAGTATGTTGGAACCCATTGCCCCGATGCCTTTGTGGTGGGCTACGGCCTCGATTATGCCGAGCGCTATCGTAACCTTCCGTATCTGGGCATTTTGAAACCGGAGGTTTATTCGTAAGATGCCCGACGACCGTAACGATAACAATTCCCAGACTCCCCGGGAGCCTAAGATCCCGGGGATGCCCGGAGGCAAGAAGCCCACGCGTACGGGCTGGCTGTATTTTCTTTTGGCTTGCGCGCTTCTGGGCTATGCCTTCTTTAATATGGGCTCCGGCTTTGCCAGCTCCAGCAATACCGTTAAGCTCGCGACGAGCGAGATGGTCAGCGCCATCAAGCAGGATCGCGTCGAAGATTTGACCTATACGGTTCAAGACGGAAGCGTGGCGGGTCATTACTGGAAGACGAAAAAGGACAAGGGCGATACGAGCGAGCTCAAGAGCTTTTCCTCGACCTATGTCGGCTCCGATTCGCTTGCCGAGCTCATGGCGGAGCACCCCGACACCAAGTATATCGTCAACACCAACGACCCCGATTTTTGGGGCGACTTGGCGATGAGCGTGCTGCCGACGATTGCCCTGATTGCCATCATGTTCTACTTTATGCGCCAGATGATGGGCGCCAATAACAGGAACATGCAGTTTGGCAAGACCAACGCCAAGACCAACGAGGCTACGCGTCCCAAGGTCAAGTTCGAGGACGTGGCCGGCGTGGACGAGGCCGTCGAGGAGCTCGAGGAGATCCGCGACTTCCTGAGCGATCCGGACCGCTATCGCAAACTGGGTGCCAAGATCCCGCGCGGCGTTTTGCTGGTGGGCCCTCCGGGTACCGGTAAGACGCTGCTGGCTAAGGCCGTTGCCGGCGAGGCGGGCGTGCCGTTCTTTAGCATCTCGGGCTCTGACTTTGTCGAGATGTTCGTGGGCGTTGGCGCCAGCCGCGTGCGCGACCTCTTTAAGGAGGCCAAGTCTCAGGCTCCGTCGATTATCTTTATTGACGAGATCGATGCCGTGGGGCGTCAGCGCGGAGCCGGTCTGGGCGGCGGCCACGACGAGCGCGAGCAGACGCTCAACCAGCTGCTGGTCGAGATGGACGGTTTTGAGGAAAGCGAGTCGGTCATCCTGATCGCCGCGACCAACCGCCCCGATATTCTGGATCCGGCATTGCTGCGCCCCGGTCGTTTTGACCGCCAGGTCACGGTCGACCGTCCGGACGTAAAGGGCCGCGAGCAGATCTTGCGCGTGCATGCCGAGAATAAGCCGATGGACGAGGACGTTAAGTTTGAGAAGCTCGCCCAGATGACCGTTGGTTTTACCGGTGCCGATCTGGCAAATTTGCTCAACGAGTCTGCGCTGCTGGCCGATCGCCGTCATCGTTCTGTGATCTCGATGGACGAGGTCGAGGAGTCGATGGAGCGCGTGATTGCCGGACCGCAACGCAAGGGTCGTGTGATGACCGAAGCCGAGCGCACCACGATTGCCTACCATGAGAGCGGCCATGCCCTGGTGGGTCACATCTTGGAGCACTCCGATCCGGTCCACAAGATTTCGATTGTCAGCCGCGGTCAGGCTCTGGGCTACACGCTGCAGCTTCCGCAGGAGGATCACTTCCTCAAGACCAAGAACGAGATGCTCGACGAGCTTGCCGTGTTCTTGGGCGGTCGCGTTGCCGAGGAGCTCATGTGCGATGACATCACGTCGGGCGCGAGCAACGACCTGGAGCGCGCGACCAAGATGGCGCGCGAGATGGTTACGCGTTTGGGCATGAGCGAGGAGCTGGGCACGCAAGTGTTTGGCGAGGCGCAGCATCAGGTGTTCCTTGGTCGCGACTATGCCGATCACCAGGATTACTCCGAGGAGACGGCGCGCCGCATCGATATCGAGGTTCAGCGCATCATGCGCGAGGCCCATCGCCGCGCGGTCGAGATTTTGGATGCCCGTCGCGATCAGCTTGATCTGATGGCGAAGGTGCTGCTTGAGCGCGAGACCGTCGAGGGCGACGCCGTGAACGCCCTGCTCGACAATGAGTGGGATGCCTACCTTGAGCGCGAGGGCGATATCCTGGCGGCCAAGGAGGAGCGCAATGCCAAGGCGGCCGGCATACCGACCAAGAAGCGCGCGCCTCGTATGAGCGAGGATGAGCTGGCGGCTGATGCCGCGGCTTTTGCGCAGGCGGCCATGCAGGAGGATGCCGAAGTCGCATCTGATGATGCCGGCGATGACCGTGCCGTCGATGCCGACGCCGACGACGACAAATAGTCTTTGTGGTGAAAGCCTCCGCGGGGAAACCTGCGGAGGCTTTTTCTTTTGAGCGATATGGGGCCATCTGTTGATTGGGGACAGACTTAAATGAGCGTTTTCACGCATTTAAGTCTGTCCCCAATCAACATTACTGCGGCACTTTGCTCGACTAAAGCGTACAATAGCGCCTATGCGAAAGGGGAACAGATGATCAACGAAACTATGTATGCTCGCGGTGCGGAAAGCTCCATCATCCGTGAGATCTTTAGCTATGGTCTTGAGCGCAAGGCACAGATCGGTGCGGAAAACGTATTCGATTTTTCGCTGGGCAACCCGAGTGTTCCGGCGCCCGCTGCCGTGGCGGAGTCCATTAAGAAGGCCTTGGAGCTGCCGAGTGACCAGCTGCACGGCTACACCCCCGCACCGGGCCTGCCGCAATGTCGAGCAGCCGTTGCCGAATCGCTCAACCGCCGCTTTGGCACGAGCTATGAGGGCAAGGACGTCTTTATGACGGTGGGTGCTGCGGCTTCGCTCACCTGCACGCTCAACGCCGTTACGAACCCGGGCGACGAGGTTATTGTTATCGCCCCGTACTTCCCGGAGTATCGCGTGTGGATTGAGAAGGCCGGCTGCACGTGTGTTGAGGCGCCTGCCGATGAAGACACGTTCCAGCTGAGCGTGGACAACGTGCTCAAGGCGATCAGCGAAAAGACGGCGGCCGTCATCATCGATTCGCCCAACAACCCGACCGGTGCCGTATATTCACGCGACACGCTGACGCGACTGGCCAATGTTCTGCGCGAGGCCAACGCTCAGCGCGATCCCGAGAATCCGATTATGCTCATCTCGGATGAGCCGTACCGCGAGATCGTGTACGGTGTCGAGGTGCCTTGGGTGCCCTCGATCTACGAGAACACCGTGGTGTGCTACTCGTATTCGAAGTCGCTGTCGCTGCCGGGTGAGCGCGTGGGTTGGATCTTGGTTCCCAACACCAATTCGCAGGCTGCCCGTCTGATGCCTGCTGTTGCGGGTGCTGCCCGTACGCTGGGTTTTGTATGCGCACCGGCGCTCTTTCAGCGCGTGATCATCGATTGCATCGATGAGCCGAGCGATATCGATGCCTATGCTCGCAACCGCACGGCGCTCACCGACGCCTTGGCGGACTACGGCTATACCTATGTTGAGCCGGACGGTGCTTTCTACCTGTGGGTGAAGGCACTCGAGCCCGATGCGAATGCGTTTTGCGAGCGCGCAAAGAAGTATGAGTTGCTTGCGGTGCCATCGGACAGCTTTGGTATGCCGGGTTGGTTCCGCTTGGGTTATTGCGTGAGTTACGAGACCATCGTCAACTCGCTACCCGCTTGGAAACAGTTGGCGGGCGAGTATCGTTAAAAGTAGAGCGCTCTGCCTACAATGTTTTACGTGAAACGGGGTTTGGTGTTAAGCCGGACCCCGTTGTCATGGACGTTGTGTCTTTGGGATGGAGTGGTTTTACGACTATCGAAGGCTATGCGTACAATGAATATAAGCGACGGCCATGCCAGATAAGGAGACCCGATGCCCTACCTGCTTTCTTGTGACATTCATACCCATACGATGTTCCCTGCGCATGCATATTCGACCATTGAGGAGAATGTGTACTGGGCGGCAGAGCGTGGTCTGCAGGTGCTCGGATCTGCCGACCATCTGAGCTCTATGGTTGCGGCTTGCCCTAATGACCTGCGCAGTTATCAGTTCTTTATCAACCAGAATATCTGGCCGCGCATTTGGAGCGGCGTGCTGGTGCTGCGTGGTGCCGAGGCCGATATCGTTTCACTGGACGGAAGCCTGTTTGGCGAGGACACTCCTGTCACGCTCAATATCGCCGGCGATTCGTACAGCCGCCCGCATTCGCTGTTCGATTTGGTTACGCGCAATTTGGATTATTTGGTGGCAAGCGTGCATAATCCGCAGCTCGCTGAAGGCGCGACGCTGGCCCAGACGACCGAGATGTATATCAATGCCCTGGAGCACCCCAAGGTGTTCATGCTGGGCCACGCGGGTCGCGCCGGTGTTCCCTTTGATATCGATGAGGTGCTGTTGGCGGCCAAGGCCAAGCACAAGATTATCGAGATCAACAATCATAGCCTTGAGCACGGTGCCGATGCCGAGCATTGGGGCGTGTGCCGCAAGATTGCCGAGCGCTGCGCCGAACTGGGTGTGGGAATCGGCGTCTCGACCGATGCGCACATTGGTATGGCGATCGGCAAGCTCGACCATGCCCGCAAGATGCTCGACGAGATTCACTTCCCGCTTGATCTGATCGTGACACGCGACCGCGAGACGCTGCTGCGCGAGATGGCAGCAGCTGGCGTATGTGATCTGCGCAAGGGTATGTAACGAGGCATATAGGCTCAACGAAAAGGGGCGGTCCAGACGGGCCGCCCCTTTCTTGTGCCGTTAGATTAGCGGCGCTCGAGGACCGCTACGGTTTCGGCGTGGTCGGTATGGGGGAACATGTCGACCGGCGTGATCTTGAGTAGGCGATAGCCGCCGTCGAGGAGCTGGTGTAGGTCGCGCTCCTGGGTCACAGGGTTGCAGCTGATATAGGTGATGCGTCGCGGCTTGAGCGTGCAAGCGGCCTCGAGGAACTCGGGCGTAGAGCCGGCGCGCGGCGGGTCGATAGAGAGAACGTCGACGCGCTCGTTGTTATCGGCGGCATCCAGGATGTAATCGGTGGCGTCGTCGGCCATAAACCACGCGTTGCGGGTGAGGCCGTTGAGCTCGGCATTGCGACGTGCGTCGGCAATGCCCGCCGGGTTGCGCTCCACGCCGAGCAGCATGATGCCGACGCCCTTGCTCTGGGCATCTTTAGCTGCGCAAAGACCGATGGTGCCGCTGCCGCAGTAAGCATCCATGAGCACATCGCCCTGGCGCAGATCCATACCATCGATAGCGAGCTGGTAGAGCAGCTCGGTCTGTTGCGGGTTGGTCTGGTAGAACGCGGTGGGGGAGATATCGAACTCGCAGCCGAGCAGTTGGTCGCGCATGCACTCGGCGCCATATACAATGCGGGTTTTCTCGCCGAGGATGGCGTTGCCGGTGCGTCCGTTGATGTTTTGGGCGACGGTGACGATGCGCGGATCGAGTGCGGCGACGGCCTCAAAGAAATCCTGTGCATGCGGCAGGTCGCGCTGGGCGGTCACGAGGGTGACCATGATTTGGTCGGTGCGCCAGCCGCAGCGAACGACGGCATAGCGAAGCAAGCCCAGATGCTTGTCCTCGTTAAAGGCGGGAATGCGCAGGCGCTCAGCCTCACGCGCGATGCCGTTGAGAATCTGACGGGCACCCGGCGCCTCGACGGGACATTCGGGAACAGCAACGATTCTGTGCGTGCCACGTTCAAAAAAGCCGCAGCGGACAGCGCCCTCTTTACCGGGGGCAAAGGGAGTGGCGGCCTTATGGCGAAACCCGCGCGGCGCAGGATATTTACCCGGGTCGCCCAGGGTGACGCCCATACCGCGAATGGGGTCGACGCTAATACCCTCGCGCTCGCAAAGAGCAGCAAAAAGCTCCTCCATAGCAGCCTGCTTGGCCGCCAACTGCTTTTTATAAGGACGATTGAGCGCCGTGCACCCACCGCAAGCTTTCATGATTGAACAGGGAGACTTGGGGTCCACAGCCTTACGCGCAGACGAAGCCTGATCTTTATGCGAGCGCTTGGAACGAATCTGAGGCGCTTTGTCTCCGCCTCGACGAGAGTCAGAACGCTTGGTCTTAGCCCTGCTCTTGGTCAATTTGCTTTTTGCAGCTTTAGAAGACTTGGATTTCGTAGAAGATTTCTCCTCCTTTGACCCCTCAGCCGCTTCCACCAAAGCACGACGAGCCCTACGCTCCGCACGAGATTCTGCCATGAATTAACCCCACTATTAAATAAAAGAAAAGTCCGAAGCAATTGTACCGTGCATTCAACGTGCTCGATTGGAGGGGACGCCTATTTAAGGTCCCGAGCACGCTGTCTCCCGGAATGCCGGCAGCCGTCACGGTATTTAATTTGCTGCGAGTTCCGCACGAACAGGAGGCCACTTAATGTGGCCTCCGTCGTGAGCAGGACTGTAGAGCAGCAAATTAAATACCGTGACGGCTGCCGGCATTCCGGGAGACAACCTTGTACTCCATCTCACTAAAGTGTATGATTCTGAACGTTACATAACCCACTTTACTTAACTAAAGTGCCACCAAGGGGGAATACCATGAATACCGATATGTCTCGTCGTCAGTTTGTTGGTCTAGCCGGCTCGTTTGCCACGGTGCTCGGCCTTGGTCTTGTCGGCTGCGGCGGTGGTGCCGGTAAGGGCTCTGCTGCTGGATCTACCGCAGCCAAGGATGTGAAGGGCGCTGCGGAGTCCAAGAAGCTCGTGGTGGGCTTTGACAAGTCCTACCCTCCGTACGGCTTTGTGGGCGACGACGGCGAGTACACCGGCTTTGATCTCGATCTGGCCAAGGCTGTTGCCGATAAGCAGGGCTGGGAGGTCAAATACGAGGCTATCGACTGGGACGCCAAGGATACGCTGCTCAACTCGGGCGCCATCAACTGCATCTGGAACGGCTTTACCATGGAGGGCCGCGAGGACGACTACACGTTCTCCGAGCCTTATATGCTTAACGAGCAGGTGCTGGTGGTCAAGAAGGACGCGGGTATCAAGAGCTGGGACGATCTTGCCGGCAAGACCGTGATTACCCAGACCGATTCCGCCGCTCAGGATGTGCTCGAGGGCGACCAGAAGGATCTGGCTTCGACGTTTGCCACGCTCGATACCATCGGCGAGTACAACACGGCCTTTATGCAGCTCGAGAGCGGTGCGGTCGATGCCGTGGCCTGCGACCTTTCGATTGCTCAGTATCAGCTTGCCGCCAAGCCCGATGCCTATACGCAGCTTGACGAGCCGCTGTCCAGCGAGCACTACGCCGTCGGCTTTAAGAAGGGCGACACCAAATCGGCCGATGCCGTTACCGAGTCGCTCAAGGCGCTCTACGAGGACGGCACGGTCAAGGACCTGTGCGACAAGTACGAGAGCTATGGGCTGTCCTTCGACAACTGGGTTTTGAAATAGCGGCTTTCCCAGGCACCCGATTTTGCCGTTCAAACCGTCGCTTGCGTACATTTAGTACGCGACGCTCCTCTTTCACGGCAAACTCGGGCACCTGGAAAACCCGCTTTAGCATTGGGTTCGCTGTTCTGTTGCTGTGAAAGAGAGCTTGGGTTGTCTATTCAGGTCATGATGCAGATGCTTGGCCAGGGGTTCTTGGTCAGTTTGCAGCTGTTTGTGCTGACGCTGCTCGGGTCGATTCCCCTGGGAATCCCCGTGGCGTTTATGCGCATGAGCAAGGTCGCGCCGCTGCGCTGGATTGCGCGCATCTACATTTCGGTCATGCGCGGTACGCCGCTCATGCTGCAGATGTTTGCTATCTACTTTGCCCCGTACTACGTGTTCGGCATTTCGCTTACGCCCGATTCCAAGTGGACGGCGTGCGTTGTGGCGTTCATCATCAACTACGCCGGCTACTTTGCCGAGATCTATCGCTCGGGCCTGCAGTCGATTCCGCGCGGCCAATATGAGGCCGCCGAGGTGCTGGGCTATTCGCGCACGCAGACGTTTCTGTATATCGTGATGCCGCAGGTCGCCAAGCGCATTTTGCCGGCGATGGGCAACGAGATCATCACGCTGGTCAAGGACACGTCGCTGGCGTTTGCCATTGGCGTGGGTGAGATGTTCTCGACGGCCAAGGCGCTGGTCGCCTCGCAGGTGAGCATGGTACCGTTTGCGATCGCAGCACTGATTTACTGGGTCTTTAACTTTGTAGTCGAGATGCTGTTAGGCGCTGCCGAGAAACGACTTGACTATTACCATGACTAGCCTGTCCCGTTGTGCTTTTCAAACACGTGGAGGTTCCTGTGTCCGGAACGGTTATGAATATATCGAACGCGCGTAAGGCGTTTGGCGGCAATGAGGTGCTCAAGGATATCTCGCTTGAGGTGAAGCGTGGCGAGGTCGTGGCGATTATCGGACCTTCGGGTGGCGGCAAGTCCACGCTGTTGCGGTGCGCCACGCTGCTCGAGACACTCGACGGAGGCTCGCTCTCGTTTGGTGACCTTGCCGTTGCGACGGATGCGGGTTCGGGCGCGGTCTATGCGAAGGGCGATGTGCCCAAGCGGGCGCGCTCGCGGTTTGGTCTGGTGTTTCAGAACTACAATCTGTTCCCGCACTATACCGTGATGAAAAACATCACCGACGCTCCGATTCGCGTGCTTAAGCGCCCGCGCGAGCAGGCAGAGGCCCGCGCACATGAGCTTATTGAACAGATGGGGCTTACGGGCAACGAGAACAAGGTGCCCTGCGAGCTTTCGGGCGGTCAGCAACAACGTGTGAGCATCGCCCGCGCCTTGGCGCTCGACCCGGAGATCTTGTTCTTTGACGAGCCGACTTCGGCGCTCGATCCCGAGCTAACGGCCGAGGTACTGCGTGTCATTAAAGACCTTGCCGCGCAGAATATGACGATGGTGATCGTGACCCATGCGATGCAGTTTGCGCGCGATGTTGCCGACCGCGTGGTCTTTATGGACGGCGGTCGCATTGTCGAGGAGGGTCCGTCCGAGCAGGTTATCGATCATCCGCGTGAGCAACGTACCCGTGAGTTCTTGAGCCGTATCGAGGGGTAGACTCAACTCAGAATTGAGAAGAAGCCGCCGCCGGTCTTATGGTCCGTGGCGGCTTTTGTTTGTATCGATGGGGTTTAATAATCGCCTCATGTGTTCGTCCCTTCCTCTCGCCGCCTGTATTCATACGTGCGCCGAAAGGTGTGCATGGACAGTCACCCGTGAGGGTAGGGTGGTGGCATAGGACATTTGGAGAGTGAGTCGGCTCGGCTGCCGACCATGCTGCTCCCGGGATGGCACCGACCGCGAACTCTCCCCGTTGGCGTCGCGCATTGCGCGCGGCCCTGCAAGGAGGTCATCATGGGTGCTCCCAAGACCGGTAACGTAAGGAACGTGGTGCTCGTAGGCCAAGGCGGGGTGGGCAAGACCTCACTCGCCGAGGCCATGCTCCACCTTTCTGGCAAGACCGCCCGCCTGGGCGGCCACGACGGCACCAAGCCCACGCTCGACTATGACCCAGAAGAGGTCAAGCGTGCGTTTTCCATCTCGACGACCATTGCGCCGATCGACTGGAAGGGCGCGCGCATCAATGTGCTCGATGCCCCGTGCTATCCCGATTTTATCGGCGACGCCTTTGCCGCGATGAGCGTCTGCGAGACGGCTCTGTTTGTGGTCGATGCCGAGGCCGGCCCACAGCCTACGACGGTTAAGCTCTGGTATGCCGCCGAGGACCTGCGTCTGGCGCGTGCGGTGTTCGTAAACCGCCTGTCGCGCTCTGAGGCCAGCTTTGCGACCACGATGAATCTGCTGCAGGAGCGCTTTGGTATGCGCCTGGGCGCCGTGACCCTTCCCTGGGGCGAGGGCGAGGACTTCGACGGCATCATCGATCTGGTGCGCATGAAGGCACGCCATTGCAACGGCACTGAAGCCGTTGAGTCGGAGATTCCCGAGGAGTATCGTGCCCAGGCCGAGGAAGCCCATGACCATCTGTGCGAGCTGGTGGCCGAGGCTGACGACGAACTGATGATGAAGTACTTGGAAGGCGAGGAGACACTGACGCAGGAGGAGCTTGAAGGCCTGCTGTCGAAGGCGATCGCCGAGCGCATCTTTGTGCCGGTCTTTGCGGGCGATTGCATTAAAGAGCTGGGCGTCAACTCGCTGATGGACGATATCGCCACGTACTTCCCGGCGCCGACGGACTACGGCGAGATGCCGCTCATCGACGGCGATTCGCTTAAGATCTCGAGTGACGATGACCGCCCGGTGGCATTTGTGTTTAAGACCTTGGCCGATCCGCAACAGGGTCGCATCAGCTTTATCAAGGTGCTGACGGGTACGCTTGAGCCGGGCCTTGAGCTGGTCAATGCGCGCACGCGCAAGGGTGAGCGTCTGGCCCACCTGTATGTGATGTGCGGCCGTGACATGACCGAGGTCGGCCACGCTTATGCCGGCGATATCATCGTGGCGCCCAAGCTGGCGGCCGAGACGGGCGATACACTCTCGATTACCGGCAAGGTCGAGGCTGCGGCGTTTAAGTTCCCCAACTCGCAGTACCGCATCGCCATCGAGGCCGAGAACCGCGGTGACGAGGAGAAGCTATACACGTTTATCGAGAAGGCGTGCAAGGCCGATCCGACCATGAGCATCGATCGTGACGAGGAGACCGGCCAGACTATCATCTCCGCCGTGGGTGAGGCGCAGGTTTCGGTCCTGCTCAATCGCCTTGAGGATCGCACCAAGGTCGTGGCCAAGAGCGTGCCGATCCGTATTCCGTATCGCGAGACCATTCGCCGCACGGCAAGTGCCCAGGGTCGCCACAAGAAGCAGACTGGCGGTGCCGGTCAGTATGGCGACTGCTGGCTGCGCGTTGAGCCACTCATTGGGCCCGACGGCACGAGCGATGGCTATGAGTTTGTAGACGAGGTCGTGGGCGGTCGCATTCCGCGTTCGCTCATTCCCGCCGTGGACAAGGGCGTTCAGGAGACCATGAAGGACGGCATTATTGCCGGCTACCCGCTTACTGGCATCCGCGTGGCTGTGTACGACGGCTCGTATCACAGCGTCGACTCCAACGAGATGGCGTTCCGCGCGGCGGCTCGCATCGGCCTGCGCAAGGCATGCGCCGATGCCGACCCGGTGGTGCTGGAGCCCATCGAGGAAATCACGGTGACCATCCCCGAGAGCTACGCCGGCGCCGTGATGGGCGATATCTCGGCCTCGCGCGGTCGCGTGACGGGCATGGAGACCGATGAACGCGGCGACACCGTTGTTATTGCCCAGGCGCCGCTGGCCGAGCTGACGGATTATTCGACGCGTCTGCGCTCCATCACGCGCGGCACGGGCGACTTTACCATGAAGCCCGCCGGCTACGAGCAGGTGCCTTATGACGTTCAGGCCAAGCTGGTCGAGCGCTATGAGGAGGGTCGCGCCAAGTAGCGTGTGGCGTTGCCTGCAATGTAGGTGCTGACGAAAAGGCCGCCCTGGGTAACCGGGGCGGCCTTATTTGATCCCTTGGGGACGGAGGAAAACGGATCATTTTTTTGGTTACGGGAGGCGCGGTCGGCCCTAGTCTCCCGAGGCCTGATTGCGGCCGGTGGCGTAGTCGATCTGCACATGCGGCTGCAGGTTGTAGCAATATACGTGGAAGCAGAGGGTCTTGCCGTGGTCCTCGACCGATTGCGCCTCAAGGCGCACGCCACGGCAGACAAGCTCCTCCTCGTTATACATGGGCGTGACGCGATAGAGCACGTGGTTGCCCGTGTCGCGGATGTAGCCGAGGATCTGCTCTTCAAACGGCAGCATGCCCGTCTCGTTGAGATAGCGCGTGCCGGTGAGGAGATTTTTGCGGTTGGCGGTTTCGCCGCAGAGCGACCAGGCGATAAGGTGGCAGCGGTTATAGAGGCTCTGGCCCGGAATAAAGTCGTAGCGCTGCTGGTGCCAGCCGGCGGGGTGGATGCGCGAGATATCGCCGCGCTCGCCTTGACCGAGCGATTCGGGGCCCACGCAGGCGAGCGCTTTACGGGTGCGGCCCAAGCTGTCGAGCTTGGAGAACTTCTTAAAGCAGCCCTCTTCTGTGGCGCGCTCGTATTCATCGAGCGTGAATGATGGTGTGCCGAGCGGGTGCGTGCTATCGGCGCGCAGGGCAACATAGGGGTTACCCGCGTAGTCGGGAATACTGCTGAGGTATACGCCGCGGGCGCGGTCGAGATCGGGGTTTTCGACCTCGTCGATAGGGGTGGCGGCACTGTCCGCGGAGGCGTCGTCATCGGTGTCGCTCGCGGCGGAATCTGAGTCATCGCCAGAGTCTTGGCTATTTTGAGAGACCGAGGAGCTCGCTGTTCCCGATTCGAGTCGAGCGACCAGGTCTGCCTCGTCGTCGGTGCGGCTGGGACTCTCGCTTTGTTTTTCGGCCAGAGCCGCTGCCTGCTCATCGCTTTGCGGCGACAACAGCTTGGGCGCTCCGTCGAGCGACCCTGTGAACAGCGCAAACCCCAGCACCACGGCGGTGCCGATGGAAAGCACTTGCTTGTAAGCGGACTTGCGCGACATTGAGGCTCCTGGATGGACGGTTGGGAATCTACCAGTCTAGCAGGAGCCGGCAGAGGCCGTCCCGCCGAACAAATACTCAAGATTTGGAATAGACGCTGCTGATTCATTTGCCTCATATGGAGCTGCGGCGGTTGTGTATATGGGACTGTCTGGCGTTTCCCCAGATAAAACCTGCCAAAATAAATCTGTCCCTTTTTGGCAGGTTACTGGTTCATGTTGCCGTGAATGTAGGGGGTGACCTCGGGGGAGATATGGTCGCAGCCCAGCTCGCGCAGCGCGGACTCGATGGCGGCGGGCAGCGGGGTTTTGCCCTCGGCATCGACGGCGTTGCCACCGAGGGCAGCAATCTTGGCGACATCTGCGGGTGCGGCCTCGATATGCATGCAGCCGCCGATTAAGCGCGCGCGTACCTGTGCCAGATCAAGATCGTGCAGGTAATCCTCGCAGGCGCGGATTAAATCGACCTTCTCGCGCGTAAGCTCCTCGCCCGTGGGGACGCGGGTGGCAAGACATGCTCCCGCCGGCAGGTTCCAAACGGGATAGCCCCATGCGCGCAGCAGCTCGCGCTCTTCGTCCTTGGTAAAGCCGACCTCCATAAGGGGTGAGCGTACGCCGAGCTCTTCTGCCGCACGCATGCCGGGGCGGTAGTCACCGCGATCGCTTGCATTGCTGCCATCGATGACGGTGGGAAAGCCGAGCGACTTGGCGTGGTTGACGATGGCGGTAAAGCCGGCGTGCTTGCAGTGGTAGCAGCGATTAGCATCGTTGCAGCCTACTTGGGGGAGCTGCAGCTGATCCACCGAAAGATTGAGCACGGGGAGCTTAAAATGCGGCCCCTCATTGGCCTGCCCATCAACGGACTGCTCAAACGAAGCCTGCTCGGGCGTGCCGATGAGCGGCGTGGTGAGATGGACGAGGAGGGTATTGGTAGGCATGACGCGGGCGCATACGGCGGCCAAAAAGCTGCTGTCAACGCCGCCGGAAAACCCGATAGCCACGCGCCCGTATGCCAAAAGCAGCTGCTCGAGCGTCGTGAGTTTGTCCTGGAGCTCCTCTGCAGGTGCAGTAGTGTCTGAAAGCATGAAACGATCCTTACCATTGAGTACTCGGTCGAAAACTATAATCCTACCGGGCTGCCTGTCATAAGACTTCCGCTTATGTAACGAAAGTGCAATATGCTATATACGTTATATACAAGTTTGTAAAGTGCGCTAGAGTGGCAGTAATGCAATCCGGTGAGGGGATCGATATGATCAAGGCTGTTATTTTTGACATGGACGGAACGCTGGTCGATACCGAGCGTTTGGGCATCAAGGCATGGAAGGCGGGCGCTGCCGAGCTGGGGGTCGCGATTGATGAAGCGCTGATCCATCAGTTTATCGGTCGCACGCTGCCCGATGTCATGGACATCCTTGATAAGCATTACGGCAGCCACGAAACCACCGAGGCGGTCTATGTCCGCCACAAGGAGATTCGCGACGAGATGGTCAAGACCGAACTGGAGCTTAAGGCCGGTGCCGCCGAGTGCCTAGACGAGCTGCTGGCTGCGGGCTATCACGTGGGCCTTGCGACGTCGTCGCGCCTCGCTACGGCCGAGCGCAACCTTAAGATGGTCGGTCTTTTTGACAAGTTTGAGACGGTGACCTGCGGCGAGGACGTCGTGCACGGCAAGCCCGACCCCGAGATGTATCTGCTCGCCTGTGAGCGTGCGGGCTTTGCTCCCGAGGAATGTGCCGTGGTCGAGGATTCGCGCAACGGCTGCGTCTCGGGTATTACGGCCGGCTGCCACGTCTTTGCCGTCCCCGATATCGTGCCGCTGCCGCAGGACGTGGTGGATGGCTGCGAGGCCGTGCTCGATACGTTGTTCGACCTTACGGCGGCGGTCAAGGCCGTGCGCTAGACAATTGCGGAGCTGAAACGAACAATCGGTTGACTTTGCGCTTAAGCAAAAGAGGTTCGGCAATAGTCGGCCCTCTTTTGCTTAAGTGGCGTTTTGGCATACTGGCCGACGTGCTATAGATACGCGCCGAGGTTGATGGCGGTGGCTTCGGCTTGGCTGCTCGCCTGGGTACTGGCGCGCTCCAAGAGGAACGGCCGCACGAGTTCCTGACGGTTGATGTCCTCGGCGGCTGTGACCGCAGTAACGGTTCGCGCTGCGGAACCAATGCGGATGTGCTTGGTTTTTGCCGGCGCCTTGTTCTCGATTTGCTCCATGAGCAGCTGGACACCCTTGCGGCCAATCTCGTAGCCCGGGGGTGCCACCGTGGTGAGGGGGACCGACCCGCTCCATGCAAGCGGGTTGCCGTCGCAGCCGGCCACACGAAGCTGCTCGGGGACGGAGATGCCTTTGTCGGTCAACGCCGAGATAACGCCCGAGGCCAATACATCGGTAAGGCCGATGACAAAATCGGGACGCTCGCCGGTAGAGCGCTCGGCAATCTGAGCGCCGATGCTGTAACCATCGGCAGCGGTATTCCATTCTCCGGCGTCAATGACCTCAATTTTGATATCGGGATGCAGGGCGAGGGCCTTGTGAATGCCAAGCACGCGCAGGGTGAGCTGCATAAATGCCGCTCTGCCCACAACGGTGATATGGTGTGCGCCGCGGGCGATGGCAAGCTCGGCGATAATGCGTCCCTGTGCCTCGTTGTCGGCGGCCACGTAGTAACCTGGCTCGGAACAGTGGATGTCCAGATGGACGATCGGCACGGGCATCTTGGTCATGGCGGGGTGCCAGTCGGGGGACGCCATGGGCTGGACCATGACGCCGGACATCTGCGTGCCCATAAAATAGCGCAGGTAGTGGTCCTCGAGGATGTCGTCGTTATCGGCGTTGGCGATGAGCAGGTCATAGCCGTGCTTGCGGGCCTCGTTATGGGCGCCGCTGGCAATTTGGAGCGAGAAGCCATGGTCGAGACGGGGGAGGACCAGGCCAAAGGACTTGGTGGCGCCGCCCGCGAGCTGACGAGCGCTTTGGTTGGGCAGGTAGCCAAGGCGATTGATGGTCTCGTTGATGAGCTTGAGGGTCTCGGGGCGCAGCTTTTCGGGGTGGTTGAGCGCGTTGGATACCGTGCCCAGCGAGACTCCTGCCTCGCGCGCGACGTCGCTGATTTTTACCTTTGCCATAGCGGCCCCTTTGATGCGTTTCAAGTACGAGTCAGATTGTAGCATCGCCTGTTCCCAGGGTGTCAAAACCTACCAATTAGGGGCAGGTTTATTTTGGCAGGTTTTATCTGGGCAAACACCGGAGTCCAGACCACACCACCGCAAGGGTGGCGCAGCGCGCTGCCTCCTTTGCGGTGGTCGCGTTGCCTGGCCCTTCAATTGTCTCGATCTGTAACATCTGGACGACAAAACAAGACCTACCTGTTACAGATTGAGACAGATCGCCGGGGCCGGGCGGAAAATCTCGATCTGTAACAGCAAACCCTCTTTCGGCGCCCCAGATGTTACAGATTGAGACGTTTCGGCGGAGCTTGTTGTCAGACACCCGAACCACCACAAAGGTGCCTGTCCCCTTTGTGGTGGTTTTGCCGCAGCTGGGCTGCTCGCTAAACAGTGGAGTGTCTACAATAGAAGCCGTTTTGATCGTAGATTGAAAGGCTTTGGTATGACTCGCGCTGTTTCTCGTCGTGATTTCCTGGGTTTAATTGCCGGTACCGCAATGGTTACGGCGAGCGGTTGCGCTGGCAGTGGCGCCGACAAGGGCTCTGCCGCTGGTTCTGCCGCGGTTACAGGCGACGATATCAAGGGCACCAAGCTCACCTTTGTGGGCGACGATGCCTTTGCGCCCTATCGCTATCTGGAGACGCAGTCGGACGGCAAGCAGAAGGTTGTCGGCTTGGACATCGCCATCGCTGACGAGATGGCCTCGCGCTTGGGCTTTTCTTACGACTTTGAGCCGCAGGACTTTGCAGCCACGCTTGCATCGGTGCAGAGCGATGACAAGGCCTTTACCATGGCGATGAGCTCCAACGAAGAGCGCGAGCAGACCTACGACTTCACGCGCGGCTACTATCAGCCGCTTGTGGGCGTTCTCACGCTCGGCGGCGATCCCGTCAAGCGCGTTGAGGACCTCGCCGGCAAGTCTATCGCCTGCACCACCGGTACCGTGCAGAACAAGTTCATCGCCAAGGTCATGCCCGATGCTGATATTCACACGTACGACGGTGGCGACCAGTGCCTGCAAGAGGTGCTCGCCGGGCGCATCGATGCCTACCTGTGTGACGGCGCCGAGGGCCAGTCCATGCGCGATGCGAATGAGGGCCTGGTGCTGGGCCTGCTCGATCGCTCCGAGACGAGCGATCACGTGGGCGTGTACCGCCTGATGGCCAAGAAGGGTGCCGGATTTGTCGCGGCGCTTGACGAATGCATCGGCGAGATGCTCGAGGACGGCACCATCGATGACTGCATCAAGCAGTATGTGGGCGCCGACTTCATGTGGAACGGCGACTATTCCGCTTCCGGTACGTCGACGGTTGCCGGAAAATAGCGAGCCGGTGAGGCGCGCGCCAAGGGCATGCTGATGAAGTTTGAACTGCTAGAACCATATATACCGATGTTTATGAGCGGCCTGGTCGTGACCTGTCAGGTGACGGCCGCCGCGCTGGCCCTAGCACTCGTCCTGGGCTTTCTCATTGCCGTGCTCAAGGTTTTGCCCTGTCGCCCATTGCGTGCGGTGCTCAACTTCTACACCTCTATCTTTCGCGGCGTGCCGCTCATCGTGTTGCTTTTTTTGGCGTACTTTGCGACGCCGCAGCTCACGGGCTTCAAAATTTCGATGTTTGCCGCCGGTGCCATTACGCTGGGGCTCAACGGCTCAGCGACGGTGTCCGAGACGGTGCGCGGTGGTATCGAGGGCGTTGACCGGGGGCAGTACGATGCCGCTCGGGCCATCGGGCTTCGCTATGTTCCCATGATGCGCAAGATCATCGTTCCGCAGGCGATGCGCTCGATTGCCCCTGCTCTGGTCAACGAAGTGATCACGGTCCTCAAGAGCTCCTCGCTGGTGGCAACCATCGGCCTGATGGATATGATGCGCGCCGCCCAGAGCGTGCAGGCGCTCACCTATCGAGCCTTTGAACCGTTTTTAGTGGTGGCCGTGGTCTACTACGTCATTGTTATGGCACTCACGGCCCTGGGCAATCGGCTCGAACGCCGCCTGCGTCCCTAGGGGAGTGCCAACCACAGCAAAGGTGCCTGTTACCGTTGTGGTGGTAGGGTGTGTGCATCGAGTGGTATCCAGTTTAAGATACCACTTCTGGTATATCAGCTTGCGTTTGTGTGAGTACAATACTCGGACGTTATACGTCTCAGCGCCCGTCGTGCGTGGGCGTTTTGCAGTCACGCGAACGAAGGGATTTATCTTATGTGCGGAATCGTCGGCTACACCGGCTCTGATATTGCAAAGAACATCCTGGTCACGGGCCTCAAGCGTATGGAGTATCGCGGCTATGACTCCTCGGGCGTCGCGCTCGAGGTGGGCGAGGACGCCGCGGTGCACCTCGACGTCATCCGCCGCGTGGGCAAGGTCGCGGGCTTGGAGAGCGAGCTTTCCAACATTGACAGCGACGCTACCTGCGGTATCGGCCACACCCGTTGGGCCACCCACGGCAAGCCCTCCGTCGTTAACGCTCACCCCCACACCAGCTGCGACGGTCGTATCGCCATCGTCCACAACGGCATCATCGAGAACTTCGCCGAGCTGCGCGAAGAGCTGGAGGGCCGCGGCCACCACTTTAAGAGCGAGACCGACACCGAGGTCTTCGCGCATCTGATCGAAGAGTCTTATGCCGAGACGCACGACCTGATGGCCTCCGTGCGCGAGGCTTGCACCCACGTGGTCGGTGCCTATGGTCTGGCCGCCGTGTGCGCTGACGAGCCCGGCGTGATCGCCGTGGCCCGCAAGGATTCCCCGATCGTGGTCGGCGCGGGCGAGACCGGCGCCTATGTCGCCTCCGATGTCATCGCGCTCATCGACGCCACCCGCGATGTCGTGGTGCTCGAGGACGGTCAGTTTGCCAAGCTCACGCCCGCAGGCGTCGAGTACACCGACGAGGCCGGCAACGTTATCGAGCCCAAGGTCACCCACATCGACTGGGACCTGGACATGGCAGAAAAGGGCGGTTATCCCGACTTTATGCTCAAGGAAATCCACGAGCAGCCGCGCGTCGTGCGCGACACGCTGGTTGGTCGTATGACGCCGGCTGGCGAGCTCGACATCGACGAGCTGGGCCTTTCGCTCGAGGAGCTCAACGACATCGACCGCGTCTACGTGATCGCTTGCGGCACCAGCTATCACGCTGGCCTCATTGCCAAGAATCTCATTGAGGGCTGGGCTCGCATCCCCACCGAGGTGGAGGCGGCCAGCGAGTTCCGTTATCGCAATCCCATCATTACGCCGACGACGCTTGTCGTTGCCGTGTCCCAGTCGGGCGAGACGGCCGATACCCTTGCCGCCATTCGCGATGCGCGCATCAAGGGTGCCAAGGTCTTCGGCATCACCAACGTGGTGGGCAGCCCCGTGGCGCGTGAGAGCGACGGCGTCATCTACACCAAGGCTAACAAGGAGATCGCGGTCGCCTCAACCAAGAGCTTTATCGGCCAGGTTGTGAGCCTCACGCTTTTGGCTCTGCTGTTGGCACAGGTCAAGTACCGCCTGACCACCAAGCAGGCGCGCATGCTGTTCCGCGAGCTTTCCGATACGGCCGAGCAGATCCAGTGGATTTTGGATACCCAGACCGAGGCCGTGCATGAGGCCGCCCTGCTGTGCAAGGACGCGCAGTCGGCGCTGTTCGTGGGCCGTGGCATGGGTGCCGCTATTTCCTACGAGGGTGCGCTCAAGCTCAAGGAAGTCAGCTACCTGCACGCCGAGGCATATGCCGCCGGTGAGATGAAGCATGGCCCCATTGCCCTGATCGACCCGGGCTTCCCTGTCATCGCCGTGGCCACCAAGAGTGCCACCTACGACAAGACCGTGTCGAACCTTATGGAGTGCAAGGCGCGCGGTGCCAAGGTCATCGTCGTTGCCACCGAGGGCGACGAGGAGATCAACAAGATCGCCGACTGCATCATCCGCGTGCCGGCAGTCCGCGACGTGTTCAGCCCCATCACGGCGAGCGTCCCGCTGCAGTTGCTCGCCCGCGAGGTAGCCATCCTGCGAGGTTGCGATGTCGATCAGCCCCGAAACCTCGCTAAGAGCGTGACCGTGGAATAGTTGGTTCCGCCGTCCTAGCGACCAAGGCCCGGCTCCGTTGCAGCGGAGCCGGGCCTTGGTCGCATTTGCCCAGATAAAACCTGCCAAAATAAACCTGTCCTCTTTTGGCAGGTTAGCGGAGCTTGCTGGTCTCGAAATACTTGGGATATTGGTCCAGGACCTCGGTCTGGTTGCGGAACATCATATGCAGGTGCTTGCTGACCAAAAAGCTCGCCTCGATGGGGTCGCGGCCGGCGATGGCGCGGCGGATTTGCTTGTGCTCGTTAACAATCTCCTGATTGTCGAGCCTCTGCGTGGCGGCGCGCAGCCAGCGGAAGCGCTCCAGATCGGCATTGGTCGCCTCGAGCCATGACCACACGGTGCTGCGGCACGCGATGCTAAAGATCATGCGGTGCATGAGGTTGTCGCTTAAAAAGAATCCGATGCGATCCTCTTCGGTCATGGCCTTTTCCTGCAGCGCGATGGCCCGATCGAGCTGCTCGATGCCTGCCGAGGTGGCACGGGCGCAGCACTCCACAATCACCTGCTTTTCCAGGTGTTCGCGAATATAGCAGGCGCTTTCGGCAAGGGTGAGGTTGATGGGCGAAACATAGGTGCCACTTTGGGGTACGGTGCGCACCAGGCCCTCTTGCGCCAGACGTACCAGTGCCTCGCGCACAGGGGTGCGCCCCATATCCAGGTCGTCGCAAAGCTGCTTGACGCCCAGCTTTTCGCCCGGCTTGTAGTCCAGGTAGACGATTTTGCGTCGAATGGTGTGGTAGGACTGGTCCTGTAGGCTCGTTTCCTGCTCGCTAACGTGCATCGATTCTTCCATAGCGCCTCGCAACTGTTCTATCACACTCATATGTTAGTTGTTAATTATGCCGCGAATCAGCTTTCCGCGGTGGGTAATTCGGCTGGTGTCTGAGAACTATTGCGGCATCTTAGTTTGTGTTTGCGCAAGGCTGTGCTCAATGTTGCCGTATCATAAGCCGTCGCAAACGTGAAATAGAAAGAAGGAATCCTATATGCAACTGGCGAATATCGTACGCGAGCGCTGGAAGGGCGTCTTGTTCTGCCTGATCATCGCTATCCCCGCGACGTTGCTCGGCAAACAAATTGAGGTGGTCGGCGGGCCGGTATTTGCCATCCTCTTTGGCATGGTCCTGGCGCTCGTCTTTCCCAAGAATCGTCGCGAACAGCTCGCCGCCGGCGTCACCTATACGTCCAAAAAAGTCTTGCAGTACGCGGTTATCCTGCTTGGCTTTGGCATGAACCTCTCCCAGATTCTGTCCAAGGGCGCCCAGTCGCTGCCGATTATCGTGGCGACGATCTCGACCTCGCTTGTCATCGCCTTCGTGCTCTGCCGCGTCATGAACGTGCCGGGCAAGATCGCGACGCTTGTGGGTGTGGGTTCGTCGATTTGCGGCGGTTCTGCCATCGCCGCGACCGCACCCGTCATCGATGCCGACGATCGCGAGATTGCCCAGGCTATTTCGGTCATCTTCCTGTTTAACGTTATCGCGGCGCTCGTGTTTCCGACGCTCGGCGGCATGCTCGGACTGACCAACGAGGGCTTTGGCCTGTTTGCCGGCACCGCCATTAACGACACCTCGTCCGTAACGGCTGCGGCGAGCGCTTGGGACAGCATGCATCCCGGCGCTAATGTGCTCGAGAGCGCCACGGTGGTCAAGCTCACCAGGACGCTGGCCATCATTCCCATCACGTTGGTCCTCGCGTGCTGGCAGATGCATCTGGCACGCAAGGCCGGAGGCGACGCCAAAAGCACGTTCTCGTTTAAACGCGCGTTTCCCATGTTTGTGCTGTTCTTTGTGTTGGCGAGCGTAATCACCACGGTGCTTCAGCTTCCCGCGTCCTTTACGGCGCCCATCAAGGAGCTGTCGAAGTTCTTTATTGTGATGGCCATGGCGGCTATTGGTTTTAATACCGATATCGTCGAGCTGGTCAAAAAGGGTGGCAAACCTATCGCATTGGGCTTTTGCTGCTGGATTGGCATTGCGTGCATGAGTTTGGGAATGCAGCACGTGCTGGGAATCTGGTAGAGAAGTAGCTGATTTGCGTGTTGCGTGCTGGCGAGCGCATACCTGCGGTGGAGCGATAGGAGCTCTTGCGGGTATGGCTTGTCCGCAGGTTGATAGGTCCCGAAGAGCTCTTATCGCCCCGCCAGGATGGCGATGCGGGGCAATTCATATACTCGCAGGACGGCGACTTTTGCCCTATAGTGTTTGGTGAGTAATATCGTTCAATTTTGAAACATTCGGTCGTGCGACCGTCGGCGGTTGCACGTCGCCGCGGACAGGGGCAAATCATGGATAGCGATGCCAAGCTGCAGATTCTGATTGAGGCATTGTCCGCAGCCGGAGCATCGGCGCTGGCAATCGACGAGCGCGGTGGCGTTGTGATCTCGACTATGAGTGACGCGGCACTCGAGCAGGATATCGCTGCTTTTGTTTCCGAGCGTCTCGCTCGCGTGGGCGATGGGGTGCGCCTGGTGATGGGCCACGAGGGCGTGCGGTTGAGCTTGACGGTGCGCCCGACGGCCAAGGAGCGCGGAGCGCTTTGGGTGGTCGTGGCGCATGAGGTGCGCGCCGCTGCGACGCATGCGGGCATCGAGTGGCTCAATGCCGACGAAGTCGAGGCTCGCTACGCGTCGAGCACGTACGGCATCGTCGAAGACGCGGCGGCGGTCGCTGCCCCCGTACGGGAGAGCTATGCGCGTGGGGTGCCCCTTATGCTCGAGGGCGAGCTGGGCGCGGGGCAGGATCAGATTGCAAGACGCCTGTACCTGGATGGACCCTATGCCGATCAGCCCTTTGTGTCCGTTGCACTCGATGAGCTTACGGATCGCGGCTGGCGCCATCTGCTCAAAAGTTCCGAATCGCCGCTATTCCAAACGGGGCTGACACTTTGCATGGGCGGCTGGCATGCTGTTGGCCCCCAACGTCTGCGCGAGCTCGTGTCCGCAATGATCGACACGGCGCTCGCAACTCGTTGCCATGTGGTGTTGACGGCAAACGATATGCCGGGCGGCGGCGAAAGCGATCAGGCTGCCTTTGTGACCGAGCGCTTGGCATGTGCAGTGAGCGTGGCGCCTGCGATTGCCGAGCAGGGCGGCGCGTCGAAAAAGACTGCGTGCTACCTGAAGTATCTGGCAGATATGTTTAAGACGGGTGCCCCCATGTTGTCCGCCGCCGCGGTAGAGACGCTCGATGCGTACCGTTGGCCCCGCAACTACTTGCAGCTGCGTGAAGTCTCTGAACGACTCTATATATTAGTGGGGGCGGGAACGGTGGAGCGTGCCGTGGCGAAAGAGGTGCTCGCCCAGGAGGACGTTATCAAGACCGCGACCTTTGGTGCCCCGACGCTCGATAGCGATCTGTATATCTTGCGTCCACTGGCCGATACCGAGCGCGATATCGCGCGGTTGGTCCTGCAGCACCTTCACGGCAACAGGACACGTGCGGCAGAGGTGCTCGGTATAAGCCGCACGACTTTATGGCGCCTGCTGAAGGACAACGACCGCTGAGCGAGGCGCCGTGACCGCGTGCGTCGCATGTGCTACAGTCCAAAGAAGCATTGTTTCGATTGTGTTACGGCGTGCGGGGGAGTATGGCGGAGACTTCAAAACCGAACCGAACAAAGCGAAGTGCGGCGCCGGTCAGCCGACGTACGACTTCGCGGACGTGGGGCAAAAGCGCCTCGGGGTTCGACGGCTCGTTCAAGCGCACAAAATATGGCTATCCTTCGGCAAGCGCTCGCTTGGCCATGCAGGCCGAGTCCTCGTTGTGGGGACGAAGGCGCGTGGTGGGCTCAAAGCTCAAGCACGATGGAACGCTTGGCTACATTAGCCGCGGTGCTGCCCGCCGTAGCGGCCTCAATCCTGCAGGCTGGCATCGTTACGTGCCGATCGTGGTCGTTGCTGCGATAGTCGTCATCGCGCTCGCAGCGCTTGGCTATGCCGGCGGCGGCGCGAGCCTGGGCACGATGTTCAAATCGCCCGAGCTCGCGCATGTTGGCACGGAGCTTGTTGAAGGCGCACGAGACCAGACGGGTGTGGCGCCCCAGCGTGGCATGGTCGCAGCTGCTGCCACCATTGCCGATGCGCAAAAGAACGAGGACGAACAAGGCGACGGCGCCAAAACGACTCACACGAACGAAACGACGACAACTCCATCGGCAAGATAAGTTGCGAGTGGGGCAGCAAATATGGGACGGGGCCTTTTAGCTGCCCAAGACAGTGGCTCACTCGATGTCAGGCACCAACAGACACTATGACCCAATCCGAGGGCACGGAAACGACAGGAGCCCCCGCTCGTGACCGCGGGTCGGGGCTGCGACAATGTTGTTGAAGTGCCAGAG
>JAGZPG010000022.1:0-27795 GCA_018382775.1 Collinsella sp.
CGGCTTATAGGACAAAATGTGTGTCTACTTTAGGGGCATCGGCGCAGGTCGATGCCCCTTTTTCAGCCGTTTAAATTCCGTGGCCGCTTTTAACCGCTCGGACAGAATGTGTGTCCGGTTGCCCATCGTTCCCGCTGGTAGATAACCTTTTCCGGAACCGTTAAATACCCTTTCGGAAGAGGTGCCCATGAAGGCCGTTTATTGCCCCTACTGCGGCGGTCGGACCAAACGCAACGGCAGGACTTCCTCGGGATCCCAGCGGTGGAGGTGCACGGCCTGCGGCGCGTCGACGACGGTGAGGTACGACGACACGGCGACAAGGCTGGACGAGTTCCTCGGGTGGCTCCTCTCCAAGGACTCCCAGGCGGCGATGCCGGGCGGCGGACGGTCCTTCAGGCGCAGGACGGCCGAGTTCTGGGAGGTCTGGCCCATGCCCGTCCCCGACGGCGAGCTCCACCGCGTGCTCTACGTCGACGGGATCTGGGTCGCGCGCGACCTCGTGGTGCTCATATGCTGCAGCGGCGAGCGGGTGGTCTCCTGGTACATGGCGAGGTCGGAGAACTCGAGGGCGTGGTCAGCCCTCATGGCGCCGATCCCGGCGCCCGACGTGGTCGTCACCGACGGCGGGAGCGGGTTCGCCAGGGCCGTGCGCGAGACCTGGCCGCGCACCAGGGTCCAGAGGTGCACCTTCCACGCCTTCTCGCAGGTCAAGCGCTACACGACGACGCGGCCGAAGCTCCAGGCGGGGCGCGAGCTCTACCTCATCGCGCGCGACCTCATGGGCATCGAGACGCTGCACCAGGCCGAGCTCTGGGTCGAGCGCTACCTCGACTGGTGCGGGTTCTGGGCCGACTTCCTGGAGGACAGGACCGTGGTGGACGGCAGGAGGGTCTACACCCACGAGAGGCTGAGGCGGGCGCGCTCGTCGCTGTCGTCGCTGGTGTCGGCGGGGACGCTGTTCACCTACCTCGACCCCGCCCTGGCCAAGGCCGGCCCGCTGCCGTCGACCAACAACATGATCGAGGGAGGGGTGAACTCGCAGCCGGGGGCCGTCCTGCGCAACCACCGGGGGCTGACGTCGGTCAAGCGCGTGAAGGCGGTGTTCTGGTGGTGCCACGCTGGAGGGCCGGAATGGGGCGACAGAGTCGTGTGGGAGGACCTCCACCACAGGGACCCGTACCCGTTCTGGCTGGATTAATGGATGGAAACGGATGTTCTATCGGGACACACATTTTGTCCTATAAGCCACGCTGTCCCCTTTGAGGTGGTTTCGATGCGATAGCAAGAAACCCGGTCCTGCACAAGGCAGAACCGGGTTTCTTTAGCAATGCTTGCTTTGCTCAGGCAGTAACTAGCAGTTACTCAGCCAGGAAGTCACGCTGGACAGCGGGATCGACCTTGACGCCAGGGCCCATGGTGGAAGACACGGAGATGGACTTGACGTACTTGCCCTTAGCAGAAGAGGGCTTGACGCGCAGGATCTCGGTGTACAGGGCAGCGTAGTTCTCGACGAGCTGCTGCTCAGAGAAGGACTTCTTGCCCAGGGGCACGTGGCAGATGCCGTAGCGGTCGGCGCGGTACTCAACGCGGCCAGCCTTGAGCTCGGAGACCATCTTGGCGACGTCCATGGTCACGGTGCCGAGCTTGGGGTTCGGCATGAGACCACGGGGACCAAGGATCTTACCGATGCGGCCAACCTTGGCCATCATGTTCGGAGTAGCGATAGCGGCGTCGAAGTTGATCTCGCCCTTCTGGATCTGGGCGACGAGCTCGTCGGAACCGATGATGTCGGCGCCGGCAGCTTCAGCCTCGCGGGCCTTCTCGCCCTCGGCGAAGACGGCAACACGAACGGTCTTGCCGGTGCCGTGGGGCAGGGAGATGGAACCACGGATGTTCTGGTCAGCCTTACGAGTATCGATGCCCAGACGGAAGTGGGCCTCGACGGTCTCGTCGAACTTGGCGGTGTCGAGCTCCTTGATGAGCTTGGCAGCCTGAAGGGGGGTGTAGAGCGTGGCGCGGTCGATCTTCTCGGCAGCGGCGTTATAGCTCTTACCATGCTTAGCCATGTGCATTACCTCCTGTGGTTAAACGGGCGTGAGCCCTCCCACATCGTATCGTGTGCCCTATTGCACACATTTAACGGGCGCCCCGCTCGGAGCACCCGTCGTTACCATAAGAAATCGCTACTCTGCGATGGTGACGCCCATGGAACGGGCGGTACCGGCGATAATCTTCTTGGCGGCGTCAATGTCGTTGGCATTGAGGTCCGGCATCTTGATCTCGGCGATCTTGGTGAGCTGCTCCTGGGAGAGCTGACCAACCTTGTCGGCCTGGGGCTTAGCGGAACCAGACTTGAGGTTCAGCTCCTTCTTGATGAGGTGAGCCGCCGGCGGGGTCTTGGTGATGAAGGAGAAGGACTTATCCTCGTAGACAGAGATCTCAACGGGGATGATGTCGCCCTTCTTGTCCTGCGTCTCGGCGTTAAAGGCCTGGCAGAACTGCATGATGTTCACGCCAGCAGCGCCCAGGGCGGGGCCGACGGGAGGAGCGGGGTTAGCTGCACCAGCAGGAATCTGGAGCTTAATGACGTTGGCAACCTTCTTCTCAGCCATGGTCATTCCTTTCGAATCACGAGTGTGAAGTACTTGCTATATCGTAAGCACGCACGTGTTAGAAGCACTCCTGAGATGAGCAGTCACAGAAGAAGCACGCTCGCGCGAACGGACGAAAACTTAAGCGATGACAGCGACCTGGTTAAAGTCGAGCTCGACCGGCGTCTCGCGGCCAAAGATCATCAGCGTGACCTTGAGCTTGCCAGCCTCAGTGTTAACCTCGGAGACCTTGCCATCAAAGTCGGTAAGCGGGCCATCGGTGACGCGGACGGACGTGCCGACCTGAATATCAACCGAGGTGCGCTTGGGCGAATCGCCCTTACCGGGACGACGAGTCATCTTATTGTACTCATCGCGGGAAAGCGGTGCGGGCTTACCGTTGCCGCCCAGGAAACCGGTGACGCCGGGCGTGTTGCGAACACACGTCCAAGCATCGTCATCCATCTCCATGCGGACCAGGACATAACCCGGGAAGATCTTGGAATCCTTGGTCTCACGCTTGCCGCCCTCTTTAATCTCGGTGACGCGCTCCATAGGAATCTCGATATCAAAGATACGGTCCTGCATGCCCATGGTCTCGATACGATGCTCGAGATCGGACTTTACGCGGTTCTCGTATCCGGAGTAAGTGTGAACGACGTACCAACGCTTAGACATGGTTTAGCCCCTCAATCCAGAGAACAGAGCAAGAGCCTCGCCAAAGCCAGCATCGAGCAGAGCGATGACGACGCCGACGACGACCAGAGAAGCGCAAACGACGACCGAGTAGTTCACGAGCTCCTTCTTATCGGGCCACGTGACACGCTTCATCTCGGACTTGACCGAAGCGAAATACTTCTTGGTGCGGGCGAAGAAACCAGGCTTTTCGTTCTTCTTGGACTTCGCAGCCTTCTCGTTCTTCTTGGCAACGGCCTTCTTGGCCTCAACCTTGGAGTTGGCGGCAGCATTGTTGGCAGGTGCCGGCTGCTGAGCCTTCTTCTTGTTCTTCTTGTTGGCCATTTGGGTTACCTCCGCGCAATGCGCTTATACATGAGTAAACCGTAAGCTCCCAAGTGGGAGCTTACGGAATAATGACTGGCACGCCAGGAAGGACTCGAACCCTCAACACTCGGTTTTGGAGACCGATGCTCTACCAATTGAACTACTGGCGTATGTGACTAGAGACTAGCGAGTCTCTTTGTGCAGCGTGTGGTGACGGCACCAGGGGCAATACTTCTTGATCTCCATACGATCAGGCATGGTCGACTTGTTCTTGGTGGTCGTATAGTTGCGGCGCTTGCACTCAGTGCACGCAAGAGTAACTAGAGTACGCATGTATCCTGAACCTTTCATTTCCGCCCCGTACGGGCACGAGTTGTTACTTTATCAGCTCCACGTAAGTGCTGTCAATGAAAACCTCGAGTCAATTGGTTCTCGGTGGATCCATTCATATTTGGAACACATCAATGAAGCCATCGAGAGCTAATCGACGGTGCATCCAGGACCATTATCGATCCTCTCGACACCAGCAACGGCTCAATATCCATTGCAGAAAAGAACCCGGCACCCATATAAGTGCCGGGTTCTCTAAGTCAGCTATATCAAAGAGCTAATTTACTCAATGATCGTGGAGACGATGCCAGAACCGACGGTGTGGCCACCCTCGCGGATAGCGAAGCGCAGGCCCTCCTCCATGGCGATCGGGTGGATGAGGTCGCCCTCGATGGTGATGTGGTCACCAGGCATAGCCATCTCGGTGCCCTCGGGGAGCTTGACCGTACCGGTAACGTCGGTGGTACGGAAGTAGAACTGAGGACGATAACCATCGAAGAACGGGGTGTGACGGCCGCCCTCCTCCTTGGTCAGAACGTAGATCTCACCGGTGAACTTGGTGTGCGGGGTAACCGAACCGGGCTTGCAGAGAACCTGGCCGCGCTCGATGTCCTCACGCTTGATGCCGCGGAGCAGCAGACCGACGTTGTCGCCAGCCTCGCAGAAGTCCATGGACTTACGGAACATCTCGATACCGGTAACGACGGTGTTCTGGGTATCCTTGATGCCGACGATCTCGACGGGCTCGTTGAGCTTGAGCTCACCGCGCTCGACACGGCCAGTAGCAACGGTACCACGGCCGGAGATGGTCATAACGTCCTCAACGGCCATCAGGAACGGGAGGTCGTTGTTACGAGCAGGCGTCGGGATGTACTCGTCGACGGCCTTCATGAGCTCGCGAATGGCGTCCATCCACTTGGCGTCGCCCTCGAGAGCGCCCAGAGCGGAGCCACGGATGACGGGGATGTCGTCGCCGGGGAAATCGTACTCGGAGAGGAGCTCACGGGTCTCCATCTCGACGAGGTCGATGAGCTCGTCATCGTCGACCATGTCGCACTTGTTCAGGAAGACGACGATGTAGGGAACGCCGACCTGACGGGCGAGCAGGATGTGCTCGCGGGTCTGAGCCATGGGGCCGTCGGTAGCAGCGATGACCAGGATAGCGCCGTCCATCTGAGCAGCGCCGGAGATCATGTTCTTGACGTAGTCAGCGTGGCCCGGGCAGTCAACGTGAGCGTAGTGACGGGCAGCGGTCTCGTACTCAACGTGGGAGACGGAAATCGTAATGCCGCGCTCGCGCTCCTCGGGAGCCTTGTCGATGTTCTCGAACGCAGTGAAGTCAGCCTTGCAGCCCTCGGTCTCGGAGAGAACCTTGGTGATGGCAGCGGTCAGCGTGGTCTTGCCGTGGTCGACGTGACCAATGGTGCCGATGTTAACATGCGGCTTAGTGCGCTCAAACTTCTCTTTGGCCATAAAGCCCTCCTCTTAACAGGTCGTCCCCGGACGGGACTTTGCCTTTATACCATAGTGGCCTCTCAACATACTATTGAGAAGCCACCGTGTTACCTATGGTAGCGGTGACTGGATTCGAACCAGTGACGCCACGGGTATGAACCGTGTGCTCTAACCAACTGAGCTACACCGCCGGATGGAGCCTGCAACCAGACTTGAACTGGTGACCTCTTCGTTACCAACGAAGTGCTCTACCGACTGAGCTATACAGGCACTTGACGGGTGGGAGCTATAGGATTCGAACCTATGTAGGCAGAGCCAACGGGTTTACAGCCCGTCCCCATTAACCACTCGGGCAAACTCCCAATCGTTCAAGTATCCGCAGGTCCTTTGGTCTTTTGGACCGCCGCCCCCGCGAACGAAGAAAATAATACGATGCCACCTTGGGGGCTGTCAACGAAAACCTCTAGATACACGGTGCCGGGCGTATCTATATAGCCGTGACCTGCGGTTTTGTTTAGTTTAGATATGAAGGGCGGTGGATTTGGCTGCGCTGGTGACATTTCACGAGGGAACACTTTGGCACGGTGGAGTACGTCTACAGCATCGACCTTCGATAACGGCCCTCTTGCACTATTACTTAGGTCGCAATCGGGCTTCCACGCCACGACCGACCAGGATGACCGGGACCGGTCCGGCCTTTGTCTCGATCTGTAACATTTAGAGAGCACTTTCTCCCCTATCTGTTACAGATCGAGATATTACGCAGAGACCCCAGCTTCCGTCTCATTCTGTAACAGTAAGAACGGTTTTCCGCCCCTTCGTGTTACAGATCGAGACAAACTTGAAGCTTGGTTGGCTCCAAACCCGCTGACTTATCGACATAAATAGAAACGGGCCCTGTCCCATAAGGAACAGAGCCCGAAACTCTCATGGAGCCAGTGACAGGAATCGAACCTGCAACCCACTGATTACAAATCAGTTGCGCTACCGTTGCGCCACACTGGCACACTTGGCGCTTTCGCGCGAAGCCTGTTAAGAATAATGGAATTGCGGACGAGGCGCAACTGGCCGCACGGCGTTATACAAATATGCAAAATCCAGCAACAACAGGTACCAGGCCCGTTCATTTCTGTCAGTTCGCCCTCAATCTTAAAACCCTTCGCCAGAACGAATAGTTTTAATTACAATGGAATATATAAAACTATTCGTTCTGGCGAAGGGTTTCGCGATGTTGACCACGAAGGAAGCTGCAGAGCTACTCGACATCACCCCGCGCAGGGTGCAAGAGCTCATAAAAAACGGAGCGCTTGAGGCACGCAAGGCTTCTGGTGTATGGCTCATCGACAAAGACAGCGTCGACACGCGACTCCGTTCCGTGACCAAAACGGGGGGACGTCCCCGCCGCGGCCACGGTAAGAGCGAGATCGCGTTCACCCTCATGAATCGCACGCACGAAGTCGCTCAGCTGGTCTACAGCACATCGCGAAAAGACTTTACCCATATCGGCGCCGACATCGATTACGCCCGCGCCCCTATTGGAGTATTTGGCCCTAATAGCCCCATATCGCTCGACTCTTTCCGCACTTGGTGGCGTGGCCGCGGTATCCCGCTCGCACGCATTGGGCTAGCCTCCCTGCTTGCAGAAGCCGCAGTTGATGTTCCCGATGAACTCGTACAGCGAAATCTTGGCCTCTCCTTATCCGACCAGTATTGGATTAGGCCCCAAGACTCCGGTCTCGCGTGGAAAGATATCAATTTCTTCAATAATGCTTTTGATGACGTCTCGCTAACCATTGCACCCTTCGCCCCAGAGGGCAAGGCAGCTGCTGCCAAGCCCGACAACACCTCGGACGGCAATCTTCAAAAGTACTGGACATGCGAGGGCGGGCGTCGAATTCTGCATAAGGCAGGAGCGCACCTGAACCAGGAACCTTATAACGAGCTGGTGGCGACCACGCTCCACCGTCGCATCCTAAACACCTGCGATTATGTGCCCTACTCGCTCGAGGGCACGGGCACTTCCGCCCTGAGCATATGCGATGTCTTCTTAACTGATGAAGAAGAGTATGTCCCTGCGTTCTATGTAAACCAGTACGCGAACGCAGGTGAACGGCTAACCGACTACGAGCGATACGTAGCAAACTGCGAGGAGCTCGGGGTGACAGGCGTCAAGGATGCCCTTGACCGCATGATCGTGTGCGACGGCATCATCGCCAACTACGATCGTCATTGGCGTAACTTTGGCCTTGTGCGAAACGTAAACACGCTAGCCTGCAGACCTGCCCCCATCTTCGATTCGGGCTCATCGCTCTGGTGCAACATTTCTCTTGAGGAGCTTCGAGCAGGAGAGCACAGTTTTGCCAGCGCGCAGTTCCATTCAAGTCCCGCGAAACAAATGTTGCTTGTTGAGGATATGAACTGGTTTGACGGGGACAAACTCGAAGGTTTTGTCGACGAGGCAATCGAGATTCTGTCTAAAAACGATGCCCTAGTAGCGAGACTGCCTTATCTAAAAGAGGCGCTAACGTGGCGCCTCGAAAGAATGATCGACATCGCTGAATGGAGTTAGCGAGGCAGCATTGCCCCGCCAACTTCCCTACCTCCCGCGCAGGGCCTTGAGCTTGGCCAGGGCATCGGGGCTCAGGCGGCTGCCCAGGGTCATCTTGATCTGCGGAGCTTCCTCTGCCTCGTGAACGTCGTTATCGATCTGTTTGATCTCGTCCACCAGCATACGGCTCGAGATGCGCGTAACGCCCTTGCCCATGACGACGGCCTGGATCGTGCCGTCACTCGATACCACGGAGCACGCGCGGCCTTCCTCGCGTGCCTCGATACAGAGCTTCTGCACCACGGTATCGGCAGAGACGCCCGTCGGCGAAAACTCGATGCGCACGCCACGGGCCGGCAGATTGGGGCGCTCGCTGGAGATATTGCCCGCGCCGTCAAACACGATTACGGCCTCGTAGCGGCCTTGGGCAAACGCGGCAACGTCGTTGATGAGGGCAGTGCGCGCCATATCGTGAACGTCGCTGGAATACGGATCGTCGGAATGGTCGTACACGAGCTTTTCGTAGCGCGGCGTGCAGTGGATCACGTTGTAACCGTCGACCACCAGCAGCTCGGGCTTGTTGGAGTGCACCGTCGAGACTGGGTCGGCGATAGCCTGCGCAAACGCATTGCCGCCCACGCCATAGGTCGCAGCCGAAACAATCGGCTTGGCCGAGCCCTCGCCAAAGCGCTTGGCCTTGGACTTGGCGCGGTTCTTCTTGGACATGCGCTACTCCTCCCCCATGAGCTCGCCGGCATTGCGGCGCAGCCACTCAAAGCACAGCGCCGTTGTCGCCTGGGCAACATTGAGGCTCTCGGTCATGCCGCGCTGGGGAAGCTTGGTCAAAAAGTCGCATTTCTCAAGCACCAGGCGCGAGATGCCGTCGCCCTCGGAGCCCATGACGAGCGCCACGCGGCCCTCGAAGGGAGCATCCCAGCAGCTGCCCTCGGCGTGCTCGGAGGCACCGCCCACCCAAAAGCCAGCGGCCTTGAGGTCATCGAGCGCACGGGCGATATTGGGAACCTGTGCGATAGGCAGGTGCATGACAGCACCGGCAGAAGTCTTGTAGCTGCCAACGGTCACGCCGGCGGCGCGCTTGTTGGCAATGATGACGCCCGCCGCGCCCACGACCTCGGCAGAGCGCACAATGGCACCAAAGTTACCGTCGTCGGTCACATGATCGAGCACGACGACGAGCGCCGGTCCGTCACCCGCGCGGCCGAGGATGTCGGCGACGTCGGCATAGGGGAAGTTGCCAACCTCGAGCGCAATACCCTGGTGAGCGCCATGGCTCGACAGCGCATCGAGCTGCGCGCGCGGCACATACTTAATGCGGACGCCCGCGGCATTGAGGTCATCGATCAGGCGCGACAAGGCGGCATCGCGCTCCCCGCCCTCGGCAATGAGCGCACACTTGATGGGAAAACCAGTGCGTAGCGCCTCGGCGGCAGCACGGCGACCTTCGATAAACTCGCCCTTGAGAGCCTGAACGTTGTCGCGGTTGCGATCTCGCTGCGGACGTGCAGCCTGGGCTTGGGAGCGCTCGCGCTGGCCCTTGGGAGCGGCAGCGCGGTCGTTGCGGCGAATCGGACGCGAGCCAGAAGCAGCCTGCTTGCCTCCACGCGGTGCACGCTTGCGATTGTCGGCCATAGGACGGCCTCCTTAAATAGATAACGAACAAGAATCGACCGTCCGAGCCACGGCACCTTGCCTTTCAATCATCGGGCATGACAACCAGGTCTATGCCCTCCTCTTTCAAGGCAATCTGCCGCACCTCGAACGGTCGACAAATACTAGAGACTCTTAATACGAGTGCCGGCGGCGGTATCCTCGATCGTCAGCCCGAGGTCCTTGAGCTGGTCGCGGATGGCGTCGGCCAGATCCCAGTTCTTGGCGGCACGGGCCTCGGCACGGGCCTCGAGAATCTTGGCAGCGGCCTCGTCCACGTCGTCGCCCGTGTAGGCAACCAAACCGGCGGCAACGCCCAGCAGGCCCAGCGGCAACTCGACCTTGGGCTCGGGAAGCTCAACGCCAAACGTATCGAGCAGCTCGGCCAGCGTATCGGCGGCAGCCAGGACTGCGGCCTTGTCGGCAGCGTCACCGGCCTGCTCCAGGTACTGGTTGCACTCGGTCACAAAGCCAAAGACGGCACCCATGGCACCAGCGGTGTTAAAGTCGTCGTCCATGCACTCCTTAAAGGTGGCGCGGGTCTCGGCGGCCTTGGCGGCAAACGCCTCGGATGCTGCCTCATCGGCATCGGCCGTCGCGTGGTTCGCAGCCCAGCGCAGGTTCTCGACCGTACCGGCGATACGCGTGAGCGAGATCTCGGCACCCTCCAGGCGCTCCCAAGAGAAGTCGAGCGGCGAGCGATAGCTCGTCTGCAGCATCAGCAGGCGCAGGGCGGCAGCGGAGTGCTGCTCGAGGACCTCGGCCAGCGTAAAGAAGTTGCCGAGCGACTTGGACATCTTCTCGCCGTCTACCAGCAGCATGCCCGTGTGCATCCAGGTGTTGGAGAAGCCCTGGTGCCAAGCGCAGGTGGCCTGGGCGCACTCGTTCTCGTGATGCGGGAAGGCAAGGTCGGAGCCGCCGCCGTGGATGTCGATCGGAGTACCCAGGTAGCGATGCACCATGGCGGCGCACTCGGTGTGCCAACCGGGACGGCCCTCGCCCCAGGGGCTCGGCCAGCTGGGCTCGCCGGGCTTGGCGGCCTTCCACAGGGCAAAGTCGAGCGGGTCGTTCTTGTCCTCGTTCTCCTCGATGCGCGCGCCAACCATAAGGTCGTCGATGTTGCGGCCCGAGACCTGACCATAGTTGGGATCGCTGCGCACGGCAAAGTACACATCGCCGTTATCGGCTGCGTAAGCGTGGCCCTGCTCGATAAGCGTCTTGATCATGGCGATCATGGGGCCGATCTCCTTGGTAGCGCGGGGGCGCACGTCGGGATCGAGCACGTTGGCAGCGCGCATGACGCCGATGAACTTGTCGGAGAACTCCGTCGCGACCTCGGCAGCCGTACGGCCCTGCTCGTTGGCGCGCTTGATGATCTTGTCATCGACATCGGTGAGGTTCTGGGCAAACGTGACCTCGTAGCCGCTCGCGATGAGCCAGCGACGAATCACGTCAAAGCTGATGAACGTGCGGGCATTGCCGATGTGAATGTTGTCGTAGACCGTGGGGCCGCACACGTACATGCGGACCTTGCCGGACTCGATGGGCTGGAACTCTTCCTTTTTATGGGTAGCGCTGTTGTAGATACGCATTCGTTACTCCTTAACGGTTTTCTGTAGCAGGCAGACGGCCCAGGCGCCAATTCCCTCGCCTTGGCCTTCCCAACCGAGCTTTTCGGTCGTAGTGGCGGCGACGCCCACGTTTTCGACGTCAACGCCCAGAGCATGGGCCAGGTTGGCGCGCATGGCATCGCGGTGTGGGGTGATCTTGGGCTGCTGGCAGGCAATGGTGCAGTCGGCATCGACAAACTCAAAGCCCAGCTCGCGCGCATAGTCCATCACACGGGCAAGCAGCACCATCGAATCGGCGCCCTCGTAGGCGGGATCGGTGTCGGGGAACAGTTTGCCGATGTCTCCCCCGCGGCAGGCGCCCAGAATGGCGTCGGCCAACGCGTGCGCGAGCACATCGGCATCCGAGTGTCCCAGCAGACCGCGCTCGTAGGGAATGTCAACCCCGCCGATAATACATCGACGCCCCTCCACCAGGCGGTGAACGTCGTAGCCATGGCCAATGCGCAGGTTACTGAACATGGGGAAGGTCCTCTCCCTCGGCCATGCGGCCGAGCAGAATCGCGGTTACGGGACGCAGGTCCTCGGGCACCGTCACCTTAAGGTTGTCGCGTGGGCTCTGGACGCAGCGAACGCGTCCTCCCATGCGCTCAACCAGCGAAGAATCATCGGTGCCGATAAAGCCCTCGGCAATGGCTGCAGCGTGGGCGCGCTTCATAGCATCGACGCTAAAGATCTGCGGCGTCTGCGCAGCCCAATAAAGCTCACGCGGCGGCGTCTCGACGATGTTATCGCCGTCAACGATCTTGAGCGTGTCGATCGCGGGTTGACCGCACACGACACCGTCGAGCGAGCGGTCGCCCACAAGCACGTCGATCGCATGATCGATGGCCTCGGTCGTGATGAGCGGACGAGCGCCGTCGTGAATGGCGACGTATTCAAAGCCTGCCGGAACCGCATGCACGCCGGCACGGGTGGAATCCTGACGGGTATTGCCGGCATCGGCAAAGCTGATGGGCGTGTCATAGTCAAACGGGTCGATGGCCAGGCGGCGCATCTCGGCACGACGCTCGGCAGGACACACCACCACGATGTGGCCGACCTTATCGCTCCGATCAAACGCGCGGATGGACCAGCTCATAAGCGGACGGCCCGCAACGTTGACGAGCTGCTTGCCACCGGGGTTACCAAAGCGCTGGCCGCTGCCACCGGCAACGACCACGGCGCATACGGGCGCCATTATGCGTTCCCCTGTTTGGTGCCCTTCATGCGGTACAGGGAGTCCGCAAGAATGGCAGGGTTGTTAACGCCAAAGTCGCCCAGGCGCTCCGGATCTTCGCTGATGTCGTCCATGAGTTCCTGCAGCGAGCCGTACTCGTCGACAATCTTCTCGGCCACGCCGTCGCGCACGACGGAGACGCGCGAAAGCGTGCGCAGGCCCAGCGGCGTCATGACGGAGTCCTCGTCCAGGTCGTCGTAGCCCAGAACCGCCGCCACATGCTGTGGGTCGGACAAGTCCTTGGGCGTCATGCGGCTAAGCTCGGCGCGGATCTTCTCGGCGTTTGCCTCGGAGGAATCGCTCGCATAGTCGCGAATCATCAGGTCGTACTCGGTATCCATGCTGGAGCCGGCGAGCTGCTCGAGCTGCATCTGCACGAGCTTGCCCTGGTTGCCCAGCTTGACGATGCAATCCTTAAGCTCGGTCTTTGCCTGCTGCATGATCTCGAAGCTCGAGAAAATACCGGTAATGTCGGCGAGCGTAACGTAGTCGTCGAGCTCGAGGGCCGTCAGGCGCAGCAGGGAGCGATCGAGCGACTGACGGGTAGTCTGGAGCGTGGCGACGAGCTGGTTGACCGAGCTCATGATGGTGGTGACGGGCTGGATCTCGTAGCTCTTACCGTGAACGTACACGTTGACGACGGCACGACGGGCCGAGACCGAGATCACGATGGCATCGGTGAGCACCGACATGCGAGCGGCGGTGCGGTGACGCATGCCCGTCTCGCTCGTGGCAAGCGAGGGATCGGGATTGAGGTGGAAGTTGGCGCGCAGGATCTGGGTGAGGTCGCCGTCGATAACGATAGCGCCGTCCATCTTGGAGAGCTCGAACAGACGGTTCGAGGTGAACGAAATGTTGAGCGGGAAGCCGTCGTTACCGGCAGCGAGCACGTTTTCGGTGTCGCCGACGCAGATAAGGGCGCCCAGGTGACCGGCGATGATCATGTCGAGGGCGGTGCGGATCGGCTGACCAGGTGCCGTCAGGCGGATGGCCTGTTCCATACGCTTTTGCAGCTCGTTCTTATCCAAGGCATCGCTCCCATCGTATACGCTCCATAAACGCTAAATAGTTTCTCACGGTTTGTCCCCGCAGCAGCCACGAAATCCGATGCTTACAGAATGAGCGAACACCGCTTAGGTAGCTCATTTGGGACGGGGCTCCTTTGACTGCTCATGTGGTAGCATCGGGTCTCATATAAATGAGGGAGTAGTCGCGTAATCGGGCTCGCCCGCAGAGAGGGAGCCAGACTATGGGACTCGCAGAGCTCGTGTTGCTCGCCGTTGGCCTTTCGATGGACGCTTTTGCTGTTTCCATCTGCAAGGGTCTCGGCATGAAGAAGATCAACCTTAAAGTCGCCGTGGTGCTCGGCCTGTTCTTTGGCGGCTTTCAGGCCGGCATGCCCGTAATCGGATGGGCGCTCGGCAGTCAATTCATGGGCATCATCGGACCCATCGACCATTGGATCGCCTTTATCCTGCTCGCCTTTATCGGCGGCAAAATGTTGTGGGAGGCCTTTACCGAAGACGAGGATGAAGGCGACGGCAAGGATGCCGAAAAGATTGACCTGGGCGAGTACCTGATCCTCGCCATCGCCACCTCGATTGACGCCCTGGCCGTGGGCATCTCGTTCGCCGCGCTTTCCGTCGACATCGTTCCCGCCGTATCGCTCATTGGCATCACAACGTTTATCTTCTCCGTCGCCGGCGTAGCGATCGGCCACACCTTTGGCGCGCGCTACGAAAAACCCGCCACCATCGTGGGCGGCGTTGTGCTTATCCTTATCGGGCTTAAGATCTTGCTGGAGCACCTGGGGATTTTGGTGCTGTAAAACACCCTTCATAACTAAACGTCCGGGCAAGGCCTCATGCAGAGTTTTGCATGAGGCCTTTTCATGCAGACTTTTGCATGTCATACTAGGATGCAAAAGTCTGCACGTTAGGAGATCGCCGTGGATACCCTTCCCATCACCACACCGCGCCAAGCTGGCATCTACGTGCGCCAGGCACGCGAGGCGCAGGGAATCACCCGTGCGGCCCTCGCTAAAAAAGCCGGTGTTTCGGAGCGCCTGCTCGCATCGCTCGAGCTGGGAGATGCCACGGGCATTCGGCTCGACAAGCTGCTGGCAGTTTTCGGTGCTCTTGGACTGGCGCTCGCCGCTCAAGGGGATATCGACGAATCGAAAAACGAGCAACCAGTCGACGCCCCGCATGCTGATTTGCAACCTCGTAGTACCCCCAGGCGCCATCACGCTCAACGTTTTCACCATCGCAACCGTCGCAGCGCAGCCGTTCCGGCTCTCGCAGATGTCCCCTTTACGTCCGAGCTCTACGACAGGGCCTTCGCCGATTTCGCCATGTCCAATCTCGGAGTCTCGATTGCCGCAAACGCATCTAACCAAACCAAGCCCGAAGGGAAATAGCCAATGGCCAGAACATCACTTCGGACCATTATTTGCGGCGTACCTGCGGGAACGCTCACGCAAGATGAGAACGGTCTTATCAGCTTTACCTACGATCATGACTATGACGGGCCAACCCTATCGACCAACATACCCGTATCAAATCGCACATACGGCCAACAGGTCATGAATCCGTACTTGTTTGGCCTTCTACCCGACAGCGAGGACCAACGAAAAGCGATTGCCGCCGAATTCAACGTTAGGCCCAACAATCCCGTTGCGTTGCTCAGCCATATCGGACTCGACTGTCCGGGCGGAGTGCAGTTTTGTGCCGAAGAAGATGCCGACGCCGTCCTGCATCGCGCTGGCGACTACCGCCCTATAGACGACCACGAAATTGCTCTCCGTCTCAAGTCGATCAGAGATGACCGCGATGCATCGTGGATGGGTCTAGATGAAAGTTGGTCACTTGGAGGCAACCAGGGCAAGTTCGCGCTCGCGTTCATAAACGGCCGCTGGTGCGAATGCATGGGCTCCTCGCCCACAACGCATATTGTCAAAAATGGCGTTATCGGATTTAAACTCGAGGCTCTCAATGAGTTTGTCTGCATGAAAAGCGCCCAGCGCGCCGGTATCGCAACGGCAAACGTCGAATATCGTATGTTTGAGGACGAACCTGCCCTCATTGTTGAGCGCTATGACCGCGTGAAAGTCGAAGACGGAATGATCAGGCGCCTACATCAAGAAGACCTCTGTCAGGCACTTGGGGTGATGCCCGCCCAAAAGTACACAGCAGACGGCGGCCCGACCACCCGCGACATTCAAGAGCTCCTCGTAAATACGAGCCACCATCAACTTAACCTGTATCTGTTTACGCAGATACTGTTCTTCAACGCCATTATCGGCGCACCGGATGCGCACGCGAAAAACTATTCCCTGCTCCTTGGAAACGACGGCGCAGCCATGATGGCTCGAATGTACGATGTCGCGTCGGGTTTGGCGTATGAGCGCATGCGCCGCCGGGCGCGCCTTGCCATGAGCGTTGGCGGCGAAAATCGTGTGGGGCGCATCGGTCCAGGCGCTATCCGCCGATACCACGGTATGGGCGACCCCGTGCTGGAGGCGGCGCTTACCGATGCCGGGCTATCCGAGAAGTTTTGCTTTGCGACCATGATGGACCTCGCCTACGAAGTGCCCATTTGCATGGAAGAGGTCATGGACGAATACGCCGATCTGCCCGGCATGGCGGACCTGCGCGAGCATATGCTCGGCCCCGTCCGCGAAAACTGCCAGCGCACCCTCGACCTCATCAAGGCAGAAATGGACTAGGTGGCCTTAATTTCGCAATTATCAAACAAAAGAGAGGGGACACCCGTCGCAAAAGCTCGGATGTCCCCTCTCGTAATGTCATTTGCAATCCGCTAGCACGTGGCTCGAACTGCTGCTAGCGCAACCTTTACGCAGCGAGGCGCTTGAGGACGTCGATGAGCAGCTCGTAGAAGCGCTCGGCAGAAGCGAGCTCCATGCTCTCGTCCGGGGTGTGGACATCGGAGAGCGTCGGGCCCACGGCGATGGCGTCCAGGCCGTGCAGGGCCTCGGCAAACAGGCCGCACTCAAGGCCGGCGTGAATGGACTCGATGCGCAGCTCGGAGCCAAAGAGCTCACGATAGCTCTCGACGAAGACGTCGCGGACCGGCGAATGCTCGGCGTAGCTCCAGCCGGGATACTCGAACTCAAACTTGGCGTCGAAGCCCAGGACATCGGCAAGCATCTGCAGGCGGTCCTTGAACTCGTTCTGCAGCGAGGTGATCGAGGAGCGCGGGGACAGCATGATCTTGACCTCGTCGTCAGAAGTGGCAACCACACCGATGTTGGAGGAAACCTCGACAGAACCGTCGGTGGCGACGTTGCGGCGAATCACGCCGTTAGGGGCAAGACGCAGGGCGCGGATGAGGGCAAGCGCGGACTTCTGGTCCATGGCCTCGACCTCGGCGTCATCGGCAATCTCGACGGTGCAAGTAAAGCCGGGGTCGAAGACCTCGAGCTCGGCAGTGACGTCGGAGATGATGCCACGGGCGATCTCGGCCGCGGCCTCGGCGGCAGCGTGATCGGCATAGACCAGAACGGCCTTGCACTCACGGTTGATGGCGTTGTCCTTGGTGCCGCCGTTGAAGCTGACGATGGCGGGCTCACCGGCAACCATCAGGCGGTCGATGATGCGGGCCATGATGAGGTTGCCGTTGCCGCGCTCCAGGTGGATATCGCTGCCGGAGTGACCGCCCAGCAGGCCGGAGATGTCGAGCGTGAGGGTGCTACCGGTCTTGTGCTCGCGCGCGATCGGGCAGGTGTAGGTAACGACGACGCCGCCGGCGCAGCTGACGGTGGCAACGCCCTCTTCCTCGGAGTCAAGGTTAATCATGGTGCGGGCGCTAATCTGGGACTTGTCGAGCGTCTCGGCGCCAACCAGGCCAGTCTCCTCGTCGGTGGTGAATACGCACTCGAGGGCGGGGTGAACGATCGAATCGTCATCGAGAACAGTGAGCATCAGAGCGACGGCAATACCGTTGTCGGCGCCCAGAGTGGTACCGTTAGCGGTGAGGACGCCGTCCTTGACGACCAGGTCGATACCATCAGTCGTAAAGTCGTGCTCAACGGAGCCCAACTTGTCGCACACCATATCGATGTGGCCCTGCAGCATTACGGTCGGGGCATTCTCGGCGCCGGCAGATGCGGGCTTGCGAATGATGACGTTGTAGACCTCGTCCTGGTACACATCGAGACCGCGCTCCTTGGCAAACGCGACCAGGAAATCGCTGATGCCCTTCTCGTTGCCAGACCCACGGGGGATCGCGCTGACCTCCTCAAAGAAATGGAACAGCTGGGCGGGCTCGTAGCCGGTAATCTTGTAGTCCATGGTGCCTCCTTGGCGCAACTGGTTAGACAGTAAGTCATGCGACTTGTATATTCCCAGACTTTGCGTGCATAAACCAGTCGAAAACGCCGAGCGCCCTCGCATCATCGGCTAACGGTGGACCGTATAGCGTAACGGTCACAACTTCCGCAGCTCTACAAATCGAGGCGCCCTTTCCGGAACGCCTCGATTGCGCGTATCAAATTGTCGCCACGCCCTACAGCGCGCCAGAACCGGCTTGCATCATGCCGCCGGGGCCCGAGGTCACGCCGCCGCTCACGGGCGCGGCGTTGCCGGTGTGCGGTGCCGCCGGGGCGGTATCGCCACCGAGCGTGCCCGCCTGACGCGGTGCCGGGATCTCGCCCGTGCCGTGGCTAAAGACAAACTTGCCATCGGCCACGTCGCACAGGACGGTATCGCCCTCGCCCCACTCGCCGGCCAGGAGCTCCTCGGACAGCGGGTCCTCGATGAGCTTTTGAATGGCGCGGCGCAGCGGACGCGCACCGTTGGTGAGGTCGGTGCCCTCGGCCACGATCTTGTCATAGGCCGCATCGGTGAGCTTGATGTTCATGCCGTTGGCAATCAAACGCTGACGCAGATCGTCCACCAGCAGGTGCGCAATCTTGGTGAGATTCTCGCCCGAGAGCTTCTGGAACACCACAATATCGTCGATACGATTGAGCAGCTCGGGGCGGAACAGGCGCTTGAGCTCGCCCATCGCACGGCCGCGGATCTCGCTCGACGTGAGACCCTGCTCACCGGTGGTGCCAAAACCGACGCTCGCATCCTGCGCGATCTCGCGGGCGCCCACGTTGGACGTCATGATGATCACGGTATTGCGGAAGTCGACCGTCTTGCCCTGGCTATCGGTCAGGCGGCCCTCCTCCAGCACCTGCAACAAAATGTTGAAGATGTCGGGGTGCGCCTTCTCGATCTCGTCGAACAGCACGACCGAGTACGGATGACGGCGAACGGCCTTGGTGAGCTGACCGCCCTCGTCGTGGCCCACGTAACCCGGAGGGCTACCGATGAGCTTGGAGACCTCGAACTCGCTGCCGAACTCCGACATGTCGAAGCTGATGAGCGCGTCCTTGCTGCCAAAGAGGTACTCGGCGAGCGTCTTGGCGAGCTCGGTCTTGCCTGTGCCGGTGGGACCCAGGAAGATAAAGCTGCCGCCGGGACGACGCGGGTCCTTGAGCGGCGAGCGGCTGCGGCGCACGGCCTTGGCGACGGCCTCGACTGCCTCATCCTGGCCGATGATGCGCGTCTTGAGCACGCTTTCGGTCTGCAGCAGGCGCCGGCTCTCGCTCTCGGTGAGCGAGGAAACCGGCACGCCAGAGGTCACGGACACGATGTCGGCAATCTGACTCACATCGATGGTGAGCGGGCTGGCGTCGAGCTCAGCGGTCCAGGCAGCCTTGGCCTCGGCGAGCTCAATCTCGGCGGCCTTCTGCTGCTCGGTAATCTCGGCGGCCTTGTTCATGTCGTCGCCCTCGGTGGCCTCCTGCGCGGCGGCCTTGAGCTCCTCTATGCGATGCTCGGCCTCGCGCACCGGCTCGGGCGCGCGATTCGCGGCGATGCGAGCGCGGGCACCGGCCTCGTCGATGAGGTCGATGGCCTTATCGGGCAGGAAGCGATCCTGGATGTAGCGGTTGGAAAGGTTCGCGGCGGCCTCGATAGCACCCTGCGTATAGCGCACATGGTGATGCTCCTCGTAGCGCGGCTTGAGTGCGGTCAGGATCTTGACCGTGTCCTCGACGCTCGGCTCCTCGACATCGATGGTCTGGAAGCGACGCTCGAAGGCCGGGTCCTTGGTGAGGTACTTGCGGAATTCCTCGGCCGTGGTGGCACCGATAATCTGAAAGGCACCGCGCGCGAGCACGGGTTTGAGCATGGAGCTCGCGTCGATGGAGCCCTCGGCAGAACCGGCACCGATGATGGTGTGCATCTCGTCGATAAACAGGATGACGTCGTCGGCTTCGGTGGCCTCCTGAATCACGTTCTTGAGGCGCTCCTCAAACTCGCCGCGATACTTGGCGCCCGCCACGAGGCCCGGCAGGTCGAGCGTCCAGATATTCTGGTTCATGAGGTTCTCGGGCACGTTGCCGGCTGCAATCTGCTGAGCCAGGCCCTCGACGATGGCCGTCTTGCCCACGCCGGGGTCGCCCAGAATGAGCGGGTTGTTCTTGGTGCGGCGCGAAAGAATTTCCATCATACGCTGGACTTCCTTTTCGCGACCAATTACAGGGTCGAGCTCGCCGTCGCGCGCCTTCTGCGTGAGGTTGGTCGCGAACTGCTTAAGCGTATCGGTGCCACCCCCCTTTTGCTGAGAGGTATCCGAGCCGCTAAAGAACGGCAGGCCCGCACCGGGACGACCAGCACCGGCGCCGGCGAGCGGACGCTTCTTGTCCTGGTCCTTGGCGGTGAGTTTCTCGATAGCCTTTTTGATGGAGGCGGACGACACACCCAGGCGCATGAGGATGTCCATGGCCATGCCGTTGCCCTCTTCGACGATACCGATCAGCAAGTGCTCGGTCGACACGTAGGTCTGGTTGTTCTCGCGCGCCACGCGGAATGAACGCTCCATCACGCTAATGACGAGCGGCGTAAAGGCGAGCTTGGCCGCCTCGGTCTCCTCACTGGGCTCGGGAACCGTGGTCTGGACCTCTTTGAGAGTATCCATGATGTCATCATAGGAGATGTCGAGCGAACGCAGCGCCTCGGCGGCAATGCCCTCGTCCTCCTTGGCAAGCGCGAGCAGCAGGTGCTCGGTGCCCACCTTATTTGAATGAAGATCGAGCGCTTCTTGCTTGGCCATGGACATGACCTTACGCGCACGATCGGTAAAACGGTCTAACATGCTAGTTCCTCTTAGACGAGCTAGTTTTTTCAAACGCAAAGCGCCGCCCCGCGGCAGCGCTTTGGTCTCTTTACCCATATGGAGTATATGTTAACAGCTGGAGGAATATCTATAAACCCGGCTCACATGAATGCAGGTTATGACCGCATCGCGGGACTCACCGCGCGATGCGCGACGGGCGGCCCCGCAAGAGAAACCCTAGACGTCTTTCACCACGTCGGGACTCGTCGCACGCGATGCGCGATAGGCATCGGCCTCCTTGGAGACGCGTTCGAGCAGCTCGGATGTATCGACGCCCTCGACTTGCGCGACCGTTTCAACCGTCTGCATGGCGACCGCCCTCAGGTACGCGCACGCGCTGTCCCCCAGCTGCTCGAGGTCTATCTCCTCGCCGCCCTCCCGGGCAAAGCCGACCGCCATCACAAAGCCCATGATGCCCGAGACCAGAAAGCCCACCGCAAAGCTCGAATCTGCCTTGAGCTCTTCTCCGTCGGGGTGGACGATCTCTCTCACGCGGTCGATGATGATCGTATGGATGCCCTGCACGACCTGCTCGGCGACACCCGCCCTCATGGTGATGACGATGCGCCGCAGCAGGCAGCGGACGTCGCGCCGGTCGAACGCCGAAAGGTCGCCCTCGCTCGAAAAATGCCAGAGGGCATCGGTGATGAGCTCGTTATCCTGCAGCAGCTGGGCTATGGCGATGGCGACGAGTTCATCGAAATCGTGAAAATAGTAGTAAAACGTTCCGCGATTGCACTGGGCGGCGCGGGTCACCTCGCCAACCGACAGCTCGAAGATGCTGTTGTTCTCGATGAGCTCCCAAAACGCCTCGATGATACGGGTGCGCGCATCGGGCGCATCGGCGTCCTTACGCGGTCTCGCCATGCGCCTCACCGCACCTCTGCGCCTTGGCGTTCATGATGAGCATCTGAAGACGGTTCTCCACGTTGGCGAAGCTCACGTCGGGATCGTAGTCGAGCGGCAGGAACTGCGCCGTGGGATACTGCTCCTTGAGCGCATGGATGAGCCCGCGCCCCACGACATGGTTGGGCAGACACCCGAACGGCTGCAGGATCACGAAGTTGCGGCAGCCGCGCTTGGCGTGCTCGAGAATCTCCGCCGGAATCAGCACGCCCTCGCCCGCATCGAACGTATGGTGCAGGATCTTATCGCTCGCGCGCACGAGCTCGGGCATGCGCGTCGGCGGCTCGTAGAGCGGGCTCGCCGCGCCCAGGCGGTCGCAACGGTCGTGCGCGAGCTCGAACAGGTTGTCCGCCGTGGCGTACCAGGCCTTTTCGGGCAGCGACAGGTCGACGTGGAACTCGCGCGACTGCGCATGCTTGTAGAAATAGGTCTTGCGGATCACGTCGGTCATGCGCGCCTCGATGACCTCGAGCCCGTTGTCCTCGAGGTAGCGCTCGATCTCGTGGTTGGCGCCGAGATGGAAATTGAGCAGGTACTCGCCCACGATGAGAACGGTCGGATGCGGGTTCGAGCGGTCGTACGGAACGGCGTCCATGATCGCAAGCGCGCGTTTGAAGCCCGTCGCCTGGCCTCTCAGCCCGGAGCGCTCCATGCCCTCGATAACCTCATCGAGCGCGCGGTCGAACGCAGCGTCCGCCGCGCCCTTCTCGAGCTCGTAGGGACGGATGCGCCTAAGCATAGCCTCGAGGGCATCGATCATGGGAAGACCGTAGGCGATCTGGATGCTCGGGCCAAGGCCGAGCTTGAAGCCCGGATGCGCATTGTGGGCATCGACGTCGTCGTTGGTGAGCACCGGGACATAGTCGTATCCCGCGTCGTCGAGCGCGCGGCGCAGCAGGGGCATGTAGTGCGTCAGGCGGCAGTCGCCGATATACTTGCCAGTCACCACGGCGACGTCGTGCGGGTCGTACTTACCGCTCTCGAGTGCCGCGAGCGCCTCGCCGATCACGATTTGCGCGGGGAAGCAGATGTCGTTGTGCACATAGCGTTTGCCCAGGCGGATGGCATCCTCGCGCCCGATATCAAGGGCCTCGGCGCGCACGCCCTGATTGCGCATCGCCGCGGTCATGAGCCTGCAGAACGCATGGGAGGTGTTGGGGACCAGCGCGATCTTGTCGTGCCGGTCGCGCTTGGTGTACTTGACCTTATACGGGTCGTCGAGCGGATGGACCGCGTGCACCCGGGCGCCCTCGGCACGCTCCTCCGCGCGACGACGGTTGACCGACTCGATAAACGAACGCACGCGAATGCCCATGGGACCGGCGACGTCGCTCTCATCGAGCTTGATCATCATCGGAACCTTGGAGCCCATCTCACCCATCATGCGCGCGATCTCGTCGGTGAGATACGCATCGTGGCCGCAGCCGAAGCTGCCCATCTGCACGAGCTCGAGCTCGGGCGTCGATGCGACGATGACCGCGCACGACAGCATGCGCGCATGGTAGTTGTTCACGATGTCGATGCGGCTGTTGGAAAGATCGACGTTGCAGACCCCCGGCACCGCATCGGGCGTCAGCACGGGGATGCCGCGCTCAGAGAAGAGCTTGGGCAGCCCGTGGTTGACCAGCGGGTCGTTGTGGTACGGGCGCGAAGTGATCACCACCGCGTAGCCGCCGTCCTCGTGCACGTTCTCGAGCACCTGCCTGCCGCGCAGCTGCAGCTGGTTCTCAAACGTCTCCTGCGCGCGGTCCGCCTGCTCGGTCGCCTTGGCAACCAGGTCGGCATCGATATCGAAGGTCTCCTTGCACCACGCCTTGAGCTGGCGGTTTCGGTCGCCCTCGTCGTACCAGTGGAACAGCGGCGTATCGAACGGAACGCCGAAACGCTCCTCCGGGTTATCGGAATTGCGCATCACGTAGGGGTATCCCTTTACGACGGCGCACATCCACTCGCTGGTAGAGGCGGTGTTTTCGGTGGGCACCGTCGTGATGATGGGCATGAAGATGCGGTCGACGCCGGCGTCGACGAGATTGCGGATGTGCCCGTGGACGAGCTTGGCCGGGAAGCACACGGTGTCGGATGTGACGTGCGCCAGACCGCGCTCGTACATCGCCTTGGTGCTGCGTCCCGAGACGCGCACCTTAAAGCCGAGCGTGCTGAAGAACGTCGACCAGAACGGCATGGTGTCCCAGAACTCGAGCACACGGGGAATGCCGATCGTGACATCGCGCCCCCCGCTGACGGGAACCGTGGGGTACGACTCGAACAGCAGCTTCTCGCGGTCGACAAAGAGATTGGGGGCAGCCGCGGTCCGGTCGCGCCCCGTGCCGGGTGCCTGTGCCTCGCAAGCACCCTGCGGACGCAGCTCCTCCGCCGCGGGAACCTCGCGCACGAGCTCATCCCATGAGATGGCGCCGCCGCGCGGGCAGCGATTGCCCGTGACGTAAAGCGAGCCGTCGCCAAATGCCACGACCGCGCGCTGGCAGCGGTTGTTGCACCGACGGCAGGTAACGCCGCCGAACTCGCGATGCTCGAAGCGCTCCACGGCATCGAGCCCGATAAACGACGTGCCGGCGTCGCCCTTGCGGCATTCCTCGCGCGCGAGCAGGGCGATACCGATAGCGCCCATCAGCCCCGGGTGGGGCGCACGCGTGACGGGTTTGCCCAGATACTGCTCGAATGCGCGCAGCACTGCGTCGTTTCGGAACGTGCCGCCCTGGACGACGACTTTGTCGCCCAGACGGTTGAGATTTGAAACGCGAATGACCTTGGTGAACACGTTCTCGATAATCGAACGGCAGAGACCGGCCATGATGTCGCCCGGACCCTTACCGCGCCGCTGCTCGGAAACGACGCTGCTGTTCATGAACACCGTGCAGCGGCTGCCGAGAACGGCGGGGGCTTTGGACGAAAATGCCTCGGTCGCGATATCCTCAACGGCTATTCCGAGGTTTTTGGCAAAACCCTCGAGGAACGAGCCGCAGCCCGCAGAGCACGCCTCGTTGACGACGATATCGGTCAGCACGCCGTGGTTGAGCCAGATGGCCTTCATATCCTGTCCGCCGATGTCGAGCACGAAGGTCGCATCGGGAACGCATGCGCACGCGGCGCGGGCGTGCGCGACCGTCTCGACCGTATGGTAGTCGGCGTGGAACGCGCGCGCGAAAAGCTCCTCGCCGTATCCCGTGGTGCCCACGGCATCGATCGCAAGCGTGACTCCCGCTGTCTCCCAGCGGTTCTTCAAGCTGACAAGACCCTGTTGGGCGACGTCGAGCGGTCTGCCGTTATTAGACGCGTAGAACGAATCGACAAGCTCACCCGCCTCATCGACCAGGGCGAACTTGGTCGTCGTGCTCCCCGAATCGATACCGAGCGCCACACGCACCGTCTCTCCGGGCGCATACGCATCCGGACCCTTTGCCGGCGTCTCTTTGCCATGGCGTGCCGTAAAATCCGCCTGCTCGGCAGGTGTGGCAAAAAAGGGCTGGGCAAGACGTCCCTCCCCGCTTGCGGGCGCGACCGTCTCGAGCTTATCCAGCCGGACAAAAGCGTCGGGAAGGTCGATCGGTTGGGACGATGCGAACATGTCGGTCAGCGACAGGGCGGCACCGCGCGCGACCATGATCTGTGGATCGCGCGGGACGATAACCTGATCGTCCGATAGATTCAGTTGCTCCCGGAACACGCGGACCAGTGTGGGGTTGTAGGCGAGCGTACCGCCCTCGAAGATTACCGGCGGCTCGATGTCGATACCCTGGGCCAGACCGCCGATCGTTTGGCGGGCGACCGCGTGAAGCGCCGAAAGCGCCAGGTCGGTGGTAGGAATGCCCTCGTTGAGCAGCGGCTGGATATCGGTCTTTGCGTACACGCCGCAGCGGCCCGAGACCTCGTGGACGGTCGTTCCCCGGCTTGCGAGCTGCTCGAACTCGCCCGATTCGGTGCCGACCCCCATGAGCTTTGCCATCTCGTCGATAAATGCACCGGTACCGCCTGCGCACGAGCCGTTCATGCGCATGTCGGCAACCTCGATGTCTCCCTTATCGTTGGTGCGGAAGAAGATCATCTTGGCGTCTTGGCCGCCCAGCTCGATGGCGCAGCGCGTCTGCGGATAGAACCTGCTGATCGCGAGCGCGTTGGCGACCACCTCCTGAACGTACGAGGCGCCCAGCGCGGTCGCGATATCGCGCGCACCCGAGCCGGTCACCGCAACGCGCAGTGACTCATGGGGAAAGCGCTCGGCGAGCTCGCCGAGCATGGCGCGCACGCTCGCTGTCTGACACGCCCCGTGGCGGCGATATCCCCACCACGCCTCGGTCATATCCTCGTGCATCGCGTAAACTTTGGTCGTCGTCGACCCTACGTCCAGTCCTACTAGCAACGCCATAATGCTCCGTCTCTCGCATTTTTCCCGCTAGAGATATACCACTCTACGTAATACAACAGACTGTTGTATTTAAACTCCGTATAAAAAGCGGCTGCCGAAACGCTTCAGCAGCCGCCGAATGCACCAACAGATTGTTCTGCGCGCTAGCACGTCGGGCAACGGAGCAGCACGGGCCCTCCGGTCATGCGCACCGCTCACGCCCGCGATGTCGCCGAGAGAGCTATCCACGCTTTGGGCTCCAACCAAGCAAGTCGCCCGCGCTCAGCAGATCCCTAAGCGAGCTACTCGCACTCAGGAGCCATAGCCTGCTCCAAGAGCTCGGCATGCTCCTCCTCGAAAACCGTCCCCACAGGGAAGGCGCGACGGAAGACGAAGCGGGAAATCGGACCGGCTACCAAAAGGTTCCACGGCAGCGCCATCACAAAATTATGCGGGATGTTGATCATCCAGATCGCGGGCACGGAATACAGGTTCGCAAGGATGCCGCCGGGCATGTGCGTCAGACCCTCACAGGCACCGTACAGCGACATGATGATGACCATGGGAACGACCATGCAGGAGCTGACGGCGAGCGTCATGGCAAGTGGCGAGCTCTTGCCCGGCGTGACCAAGTACTTAAAGGCGAAACCCTTGGCGAGCGGGCTGGCAACAAACCAGTCGCAGCACATGGCAAAAATGTAGGCAACGGGGAAGCCGAGCCACGCGGCGGCAACAACCTCGCCGTTGATGGCCCCATGCTGCAGGGCAACGTTGTAGATGCTCATCCAGAGCACCATGCAAAAGCACATGATAAAGGTGAACAGCAGGCTCTCTCGTTTGTTGATAGGCATAAAGGGCATTGTCCTTTCTGTGTTACGCCGCGGCACCACGCAACAAAAACGGGCGGGCAAGATGGAGCTGTTGGGACTTCATCTCGCCCGCCCGTGGTACGTGCGTCTGCGACTACTTATGTGGTGGAACTACCCTAACACGAACGGCGCGCGCTTCGTAAGCGTTGAGTTTATGGAGATGCAGGGCACCAATAATCCCCCCCGACCCCATAAGTTGCGGTGGAATACGGACTGTTTTGACCCTTTAAGCAACAATTCAGTCCCTATTTCACCGCAACTCATTTGGTGCAAAGTAACCTGTCCCCCTTGCACCAATTAGCTGGTATGGCGCCAGCGAGGGTCGGTGAGGGTTCTCGCCACGCCCAAGCCAACGGGCAGAAACGCCACGATGAGCACTGCGCGCACAAACCAGCCGAGCATGTTGACCGTGTCGAAGGTGCACATGTAATACATAGAGCGATAGAGATACAGACCGGGCACCATAATGACAATCGAAGGCACCGTGAGAGCGATACGCGGGTAGGTGAGCTTGACTTCGGCCAAGCTTGCCAGCAGACCCGATACCAGCGCGCCGATAAACGCTGCTGCCTCGGGAGGCATTCCCGTGCTGAGGCCCAGGAAGGGAATCATCGTCGGCGCATCGACGAGCGTAAGGCGCAGGGTATTGGAAACGGCGCCGATCAACCCAGCTGCCGCGGCCATCTTTACCGGGCTGTTGAACATCACCGAGAAGCCGAATACGCCAACGAAGCTCATCACCACGCGCAGGAGCGTAAGGGCAAGCGGCGAAAGGCCGAGCGGGGCAAAATCATCCGGTGCCAGCCCCACACACTCGGCAACCATCCAGCCCACAAGGGTCGCCATCACAATAATCGACACGGCATACGAAAGACGCTCAATGCCGCTTCGCATATCGAGCTTAGCGATGTCGAGGCCTGCCGTAATGTGTTCCTATAGTTTTGTCAACTGGGCAATGCTGTTTTCGAGATTGAATCGCGACATGCTAACGCCAGGCCTTTCGGCCGATGGGCTCCAATCTGTTCG
>JAGZPG010000005.1:0-130996 GCA_018382775.1 Collinsella sp.
GCGTAGTGGCGGCGGGGAGGCACGGTGGCCATTATTCGGTGACCGGGATTGGTCAAAATAGTTTGACTATTAGCGGCTAAAATCGCCCGGCGCTAACATTCGAGAAACGGCCTTTCATTTGCGACAACAACCCTAAAACCGTTAAGGCGGCTATGTATTGGCCCGCAACCAGCAAAGTAAACAACGTTATATCCGCAGTCACGAAGAACCACGGCAGTGATATAGGCGATTTGGGCAGTTCCACCAAAATTATCAGCAGTGTCATCAACAATAATGACGTTTTTGACTCTTTTGTCCATCAAATTATGTCTCCGTTTGCTAGCTGCAAATATCGCCTTGAAAGCCAATCAGCCTGTTGATCAATGTTGTAATTTGCAAATAAATCAAGAGAAGTGGATTTACGTCCCTCATAAGACTTTTTTGAAAGAGAGCAAATCGCATCAGCCCATTCGACAGGAGTATCAATGGGCAGAAACGTACACTCCCCTGTTACATCCACCTCACGCGAAATAACATCACTTAGCAGACATGGCAAACCAGACACCTGAGCCTCGACACCAACGAGGCACAGACCTTCATAAAGGCTTGGAAGAACGAACACATCAAATGCCTGGTATAGTCGATTTACATCGTTTCTCTGTCCCAAGAATTTAACGCAGTCTGAAAGGCCGTGTTCATCCACCAATGCCTTTATGGAGTCCTTGTCTTCACCGGAGCCGACAAGCAACAGGACGGCGTCGTCGCGGCGTTTTGCGACTTCGGCGAAAACATCAATCAAGAACGGATGATTCTTCTGCGCCATAAACCGACCAACATGCCCAATTACAAACTGACCGCCAACAAGGCCCAGGTCGGTTCGTGCTTGTTCGCGAGCCTCTGCATTGAAGCGGAAGCTGTTCAAATCAATAGCGTTGTATACAACCTCGAAGTTAGCATCTTTGCCGAAAAGCCACTCACCGGCAAACCGGCTACATGCAAAGCGATGCGTCGGATACCGGTTAGATTGCGTTTTCAGCACAGCCTTAAGAGCATTCTTGGCATACTCACCCTTACCACTCGTAGAATGACTGTGGGCGATGCGCACCGGAACACCGGCCTTCGCAGCGGCACGAAGAGGGAAGACCGAAAGTGCATTAATGTGACTGTGCACAATCTTCCAGCCCTCTTGTTTAAAGATACGTTGAAGCACTCGCTGGTATTCAATTACATGCTGATAGGGCGGAATCTCAAAGACCCTGCCACCGAGCGATTCAATCTCTTCACGCGGAACCAGGGTCGAGTCTGAATCAATAAGAAAATCGAACTGCACCTTGCTTTTGTCAATATGGCGGTAGTAATTCATGACAACAGCCTCGACGCCGCCGCCGTTCATTTTTCCAACTATCTGTGCGACACGAATAGGATTAGCCATTTATCGCCCCGCCCTCTTCTTACCGAACATGGCACCAAAGGTGCCGGTAAAGCATTCCCAGTCCATGCGGAAGCATCGGTTACGCACGTAATGAAGCTCAATCTTTTGGCGCAGGCCGCTCTCGAACGTCGCAGCGTTACGATCAGTCGCCTGCCAAAGGCCCGTAATGCCGGGCTGAACAGAGAGCAGTTCGGCCTTTTCCTCATCAGAAAAGTGCTGCTCAAGTTCGTCTCTAGTAATGGGGCGCGGTCCGATGACGGAAAGATCGCCGTTCAGCACGTTCAGGAACTGCGGCATCTCGTCAATCGAGCACTTACGGATAAACTGGCCGACTTTGGTAATGCGAGGATCATCATCGACCTTGCGCTCGACTTCCCACTGATGTAGCTGCTCAGAGCTCAGATACTTCTGTACATTGCCAGCGTCAGCGACCATGCTGCGAAGCTTAAAGATCTTGATGGTCTTTCCGCCCTTGCCAACGCGCTCCTGCGCATACACAGGGCTCCCCGAAGACTCGAGACGGATGAGCACGCACACGACGGCAACAGGAATGAACAGCACCACACTCACGCAAAGACTGAAAACAAAATCAAACAGCCTCTTCAAAATACGGTAAGCCAGCGTACCACTCGGTTGTATCTTCTGAACAGCTAGCGCGGCTCCCACCGGCGCGTTTTGCCTTGTAGCTTCGTTAGTAGTCAAGTTCAAATCCACGTCCCTGATACCAGGGATCCCCCCATCGATGAATTTAAAATGCGAATGAATTGCCAGCGCGACGTCCCCTTACGTTTTACTGGGAACGTCCAACGGAAGCAGCTCCCTAAATGCGGAGTCGCCTTCGCCCACGTCCACCAGGCACCAGCGTTTATGACGGTCGATCTTCTTTACACGGGCCTCTTGCCCCACCAAGGGCCCCTGCTCTATGTGCAGCACGCCGTCTTCTATGCGGGCTACGCTGTTGCGCACCACGCCGTCGTCATCGAGCACACTGCGGTACCAGTCCTGCGCATCGTCCGGCATGGGCGCATAGGCCCGCTCCCTACTGCCGGCAATGCGGCAGCCAAAGCTCAACTGGGCCAAAGCCTTATCGAGCAGGGCGGCATTGCGCGTGGCGACGAAGAAGTATTCCTTGTACATGGGTTTGGTTTGGAGTGACCAGGCGCCGTCCCGCTTAAACCAGAACTCCTTTTGCATCACAAAAGCGTCCTGCATCAGCTCGTGCGGGATAATGCGGCGGACCTTTTCACAGGTCTCGCGCTCTTTTCCATTGGGTGTGTGGACCAGATACCAGCGGACGCGGCCGCGCTGACTGTTAGTGATGGCGCCACTAAAGGCACCGGGCAGCTGCTCTTGGCGCCGCATTATCTGTTCCATCTCTCGCCCCCTTAACTTGAATCCGCGACGCACGCGGATGCAGGGGCGTTAAGAACAGGCTTCTCACTCGCAGCTAGGCGCAGTCGCAAAAGTACAGGTTTTTGTAGAGGCGTATGGAGAGATTCGCCTATTCGCGGCGCATTTTGTGCAATCTGGGAAAACGCGAGCAGTTTGCTCGTATAATGAGCTTCGACGAAAGATACAAAAACCTGTACCTTTTTGCACAACAAAAAAGCCGCTCTAACCAGCGGCTTTTCTTCTATAGACAACAAAAAAGGCGACCGCCTGCGAGGACGATCGCCTTTGTTAATTCTTGTATTGTTTGTGCTAGGCGCGAGTCTTGATCTCCTCGGTCACCTTGGCAACAAACTCGTCAACGCTCATCTGAACGGTCTCGTTGGAGCGATCGCGGACGGAGATGTTGCCGGCCTCGGCCTCCTTCTCGCCTAGGATGAGCATGTAGGGCACGCGGTCGATGGAGCGGGCCTCGCGGATCTTGTAGCCAATCTTCTCGTCGCGGTCGTCGCAGACCACGCGAATGCCAGCCTCTTCCAGCTTAGCGCACACCTCGTGGGCGTAGTCGCGGCTCTTCTCGGAGACGGGAAGCGCCTTGACCTGCACGGGAGCCAGCCAGGTGGGGAACTTGCCTGCAAAGTGCTCAATCAGAATGCCGATGAAACGCTCGATGGAGCCAAAACACACGCGATGCAGCATGATGGGGCGCTTCTTGGTGCCGTCGGCGTCCACGTACTCCAGGTCAAAGTTGAGCGGCATCTGGAAGTCGAGCTGAACGGTACCGCACTGCCAGGTACGGCCGAGCGAATCCTCCAGATGGAAGTCGATCTTGGGTCCGTAGAAAGCGCCGTCGCCCTCGTTGACCTCGTAGTCCATGTGCAGCTGCTCCAGAGCGGTGCGCAGGCCCTCCTCGGCGCGAGCCCAGTCCTCGTCCGAGCCCATGGAGTCCTCGGGGCGGGTGGAAAGCTCAACGTGGTACTTAAAGCCAAACTTCTGGTACACGGAGTCGATGAGGTTGACCACGCCCACGATCTCGTCGGTCAGCTGGTCGGGACGCACAAACAGGTGGGCGTCGTCCTGGTTAAAGCAGCGTACGCGGAACAGGCCGTGCAGGGCGCCGCGCAGCTCGTGGCGGTGCACCAGGCCAATCTCGCCGGCGCGGATGGGCAGCTCGCGATAAGAATGCGGCTTGGAAGCGTACACCAGCACGCCGCCCGGGCAGTTCATGGGCTTAATGCAGTACTCTTCGTCGTCGATGACGGTGGAGTACATGTTGTCCTTGTAGTGGTCCCAGTGGCCCGAGGTCTTCCACAGCTGCTTGTTCATGATAAGCGGCGTGGAGATCTCCACGTAGCCGGCCTTATGGTGGATCTCGCGCCAGTAGTCCAGCAGCGTGTTCTTAAGGATCATGCCGTTGGGCAGGAAGAACGGGAAGCCGGGGGCCTCGTCGCGCATCATAAAGAGGTCCATCTCGCGGCCGATCTTGCGGTGGTCGCGCTTCTTGGCCTCCTCCAGCATGTGCATGTGCTCGTCGAGCTCTTCCTTGGTGGCAAAGGCGACGCCGTTGATGCGGGTGAGCATCTTGTTGTCCTTGTCGCCCTTCCAGTAAGCGCCCGAGACGCCGGTGAGCTTAAAGGCCTTGAGGGCCTTGGTGTAGCAGATGTGGGGGCCGACGCACATGTCGATGTAGTCGCCCTGCTGGTAGAAGGTGATACGGGCGTCGTCGTCCAGGTCGCCGATGTGCTCGACCTTGTACTTCTCGCCGCGCTCCTCCATAAGGGCGATGGCCTCGGCACGGGGCTTCTCAAAGACGGTGAACTTGAGGTTCTCCTTGACGATCTTCTTCATCTCGGCCTCGATCGCGGGGAAGTCGTCCTCGCTGATCTTGACGCCCTCGGGCAGGTCGACGTCGTAGTAAAAGCCGTTGTCGGTCGCGGGGCCGTAGGCAAAGTCGGCCTCGGGATAGAGGCGCTTGATGGCCTGCGCCATGATGTGCGCGGCGGAGTGGCGGATGACGTGCGTGACCTCGTCCTGCGGGAGCTCGGCCACCGAACCGTCATTGTAGAGTGCCTTCATGGGTATGTTTTCTCCTCTCGGATGCCTGATGCAAGTGCGTGCGATGCGCTCGGCGTTTTTGACTTGCATCATTATAGGCAGGTTGCCTTGGTATACAAGCGCCCGCCGCACCTTAATGGCACGGCGGGCGATTTTCTACGCATGCTTCATCGTGTGGAGGCGGGGCTGCGGGATGCGTGCGGCTTGCGCATGACGCGCGGTGCCCGTGGCCTGCAGCCGGCCCGGCGATGGATGCGTTACTGGATGCGAGTTCGGCAGTAGGGGCAGACCTTCCAGTGCGCGTCGAGCGGGCGATGGCAGCTGGGGCACACATTGCGAACCTGGGTATCGCACACGGGGCAGACCACAAAGTCCTTCTCGATGGGGGCGCCGCACTGCGGGCAGGTGCCGAACTGGGCAAGCTGGCGCTCGCGCAGGGCCATGTCCAGCTCCTGCTCCTCGCGGTCAGCCGCGTAGGAGTGCGGGCGCAGGACCAGGTAAGCGATGAGGCCTACAAACGGGATGAGGGCGATGATGCCCCAGGCCACGTAGGCGCTGGCGCCGCGGCGGCGAGCGTCGATGAACACATAAACGACCGACAGCACGTACAAGGCGATGATAAAGCCAACAAAGGCATAGATGACGCCCATAAGCTGCGGCGACATGAGCTCAGAGATGTACTTGGACATTGAGATGTACCTTTCGGAATATTTACAGTCCGGTCAAGTTTACCACGGTGTTTGTTTATATGGGACTACGGTTGCAAGCGGGGCCGGTGCGGACACAAACATCTCAATCTGTAACAGATGGGAGCGGAATCCGGGTCTAGATGTTACAGATCGAGACGAACGGGAGGGCCGCCGAACAAACGTCTCGATCTGTAACAACTAGGACCAAATTTCCCATCTTGCTGTTACAGATTGAGACACAGGGCCCCTCCCCGACTTCGATCTCCATCTGCAACATCTTGGGCCCCAAAACCCCTCTTACTGTTACAGAACGAGACATTCAAAATCCGTCGGAAGGTTTGTCTCGATCTGTAACATCAAGAACCCAAATCATCAGCTAACTGTTACATATCAAGATGAACGGTGAGCCCTCCGTTAAATATCTCAATCTGTAACAACTAGAGGTCAGAAACCCTTCTATCTGTTACAGATCAAGACAAAGGAAAACGTCCAATCTCAATATCTCAATCTGTAACAACAACTCGGTAAAAACAGGTCTAACCGTTACAGATTTGGACATTCGAAACCGACTGATAGGTTCATCTAAATCTGTAACATCTAGACCCCAAAACGGTCCCTAGATGTTACAGATCGAGACAGAAGAATCTATCCCTGACTTAAATCTCAATCTGTAACACATAGGACCGATTATTCCCTCTTACTGTTACAGATCAAGACGAACGGAGGGGCCGTCTGGCAGACGTCTCGATCTGTAACATCTGGAACCCAGTTCTTCTGTTTGCTGTTACAGAACGAGACAAACCTCTGACACCAGGGGCGGCAGACGAGGTCACCGATGGTCCTGAGTCTCCCCTCGCCTGCCGTTGGCGGGTGTTGCGGGGCTGTTCGCCGCATTGCCGCTGCGCTGGGGGTGTGCAGACCGTAGGATAGTCCTATTGACAGCCTGTCAACTCGTCTGGGAGGCACCGTGGCAGAAACGTTTGATATCGCGATTGTGGGCGCGGGCATCACCGGGTGCGCCATCGCGCGGCAGCTCGCGCGGTTTGACCTGTCCATTTGCGTGGTCGAGGCGGCCAACGACATCGCGCTGGGCGCCTCGAAGGCCAACGGCGGCCTGGTGCACGCCGGCTACGATCCGGCGCCGGGCACGGTAAAGGCGCAGGTCAACGCCCGCGGTTGCGAGCTGTATGGCACCTGGGCCCAGGAGCTGGGATTTTTGTTCCGCCGCACCGGGTCGATGGTGCTGGGCTTCAACGACGAAGACCGCGCGCACCTGGAGAAGCTGTGCCAGAATGGCCTGGCCAACGGCGTGCCCGAGCTGTCGATTATCAGCCCCGAGCGCATCCACGAGCTGGAACCGCGCGCGAGTGCCCAAGCCACGTGCGCGTTATGGTGCCCTTCGACCGGCTACGTTGACCCGTTTGAGGTCGCCATCGCCGCGCTGGAGAACGCGGTCGCCAACGGCGTGACGTTTATGCGCTCCGCACCGGTAGAGGCCATTGAAATTGCCGGATCGGATGACGGGGACGCTGCCGTCGACGGCAAGGGCCGCGCACGCTTTACGCTGGTGACGTCTGCCGGCGACGTGCGCTGCCGCTATCTGATTAACGCCGCGGGCAACGGAGCCGCGGACATCTCGCATATGGCCGGCGCCGAGGAGTTTCAGATGGTCTGGCGCCAGGGCAACATCGTGGTGCTGGACAAGGAACAGCGCTCGCTGATGCCGCTCTACCCCGTTCCCACGCCGGTTTCCAAGGGCGTTATCGTCACGGGAACCGTGCACGGCAACACCGTGATTACCGCGACGGCCGCCGAGCGCGAGCGCGGCGACACGCAGACCTACGCTACCGATGTCGACGCGCTGCTGAGCGGCGCGCGCAAGCTGGTGCCCGATCTGGACACGCGTCGCGTGGTGCGCGCGTTTGCCGGCGGGCGTCCGGTCATTAAGGGAACGAACGACTTCTTTATTGGACAGTCGGCCGTGGCACCGGGACTGTTCCAGGCGGCGGGCATTCAGTCGCCGGGCGTGGCGAGCGCGCCAGCCATTGCCGAGCGCATGGAGCAGGTGCTACGCGATGCCGGCGTGACCCTACGCGAACGCGGCGACTGGGATCCCATCCGCCGCGCGCCGGACGACTTTGACCGCGCCCCGCTTGCGCGCAAGGAAGAGCTCATTAAGTCAGACCCCGCGTGGGGGCAAATCGTCTGCCGCTGCGAGACGGTGCCCGAGGCCGAGATCGTGGCCGCGATCCGACGCCGCCCGGGCGCGGTTTCGGTCGAGGGCGTCAAGCGCCGCTGTCGTGCCGGCATGGGTCGGTGCCAGAGCGGCTTTTGCCAGAGCCGCGTGGTAGCGATCCTGGCGCGCGAACTGGGCTGCGACCCCAGCGAGGTGTTGTTGGAGGATGCCGGATCTTGGTTGGTCGAGGGACCGCTGAAGGGGGTGCACTAGGATGGCGACGCTTGATATGCGCGACGAACGCGCAGAGGCAGGAGCTACGGAGGCGGTGCAGACGCAGGCCTTCGACGTGGTCGTCATCGGCGGCGGACCTGCTGGCATGGCGGCTGCGCTTGCCGCACATAATGCCGGCGCCCACGTGGCCATCGTGGAGCGCGAGCAGCATCTGGGCGGCATTCTGCGTCAGTGCATTCACCCGGGTTTTGGCCTTTCGCACTTTAAGCAGGAGCTCACCGGTCCCGAGTACGCGCAGCGCTTTATCGACCAGGTACGCGCGACCGATATTGCGCTGTTCTTGGGCAGTATGGTGCTTGAGATTGATTCGGGCGAGGGCGAGGGCGCGGACGACCCGGGCACGGACGAGGGCGTGGGAGCTGCCGCAGTCCATACCGTCACGCTCATGAGCCGTGCCGGCATGCTGCAGCTCACCGGACGCGCTGTCGTCCTTGCCATGGGATGCCGCGAGCGCACACGCAGCGAAATTAAGATCCCTGGCAGCCGTCCCGCCGGCGTATTTACGGCCGGCCTGGCGCAGCGATACATCAATATCGAAAACCTCAAGCCCGGCTCGCGTGCCGTCATTTTGGGCTCGGGCGACATCGGACTTATCATGGCGCGCCGCTGCACGCTCGAGGGGATTTCCGTCGAGGGCGTGTACGAGCTCATGCCGTACGCCAACGGCCTGCGCCGCAACGTCAAAAACTGCCTGGACGACTTTGGCATTCCGCTTCACCTGTCCACCACCGTCACGCGCGTGATCGGTCGCGACCGCGTGGAGGCCGTCGAGGTGAGTCAGGTCGACGAGCACCTGGCACCCATTCCAGGGACCGAGCGCATTGTTCCGTGCGACACGCTGCTGCTTTCGGTGGGTCTGATTCCAGAGAACGAGCTTTCGGTTGCCGCAGGCGTTGAGCTTGACCCGCACACGCGCGGCGCCGTGGTGGACCAGAGCCTGCAAACGGGCGTGCCGGGCATCTTTGCCTGCGGCAACGTGCTGCGCGTGCACGACCTGGCAGACAACGTGACGACCGAGTCCGAGCGCGCCGGTGCGGCTGCGGCGGCGTACGCGCTGGGGAACGGCGCAAATGTCGAGGCCGGAGATGCGGGCACGAGTTGCCAACTCAAGGTCTCCCCCGCCGACATCGCAGGCTACGCACTGCCGGGACGCATTACGGCTGTGACACTCACCAAACTCAACTTCCGCGTGCGCCGACCGGTCGACGCCGCCCGCGTGCGCGTTCTGGCAGGCGACGAGGAACTGTTTGCAGGTAAGGTCCGCCCGTTTAAACCGAGCGTCATGGAAAGCTTCCCGCTGCCGGCAAAGGTAATCCAGCGCGCACTCGACCTTGATGTTAGCGAGATTGTCCTGTCCGTCGACCCCATTGAGGAGGCGTAAGGCCATGAGCACGAATGTGACCGAGACATTACAGTTCAACTGCACCACCTGCCCATCCGAATGCCTCCTGACCGTGGAGGTGGAGCGCGACGCAGACGGCGCTGTGGTAGAGGCGCGCTCCGTGACCGGCAACAGCTGCCCGCGCGGCGATACATTCGCGCATCAGGAGCTCACCTGCCCCATGCGCGTGCTCACCACCACCGTTGCCGTATCCGGCGGCGACGAGGCCCTGCTGCCCGTGCGCACGGCCGAAGCCATCCCGCTGGCGCTCCACGCCCAGGCCATGGACCTCATCCGCGGCCTGGTCATCGAAGCCCCCATCCGCATGGGCGACGTCGTGTTAGAAGACCTCCTCAACACGGGCATCGACCTCATCGCCAGCATGGACATCGACCCAGCCTAAGCAGCTCATTTAGAACGGAGCTTCATCAGCGTTTGCAGTTGCGGTGGAATAGTTCCTGTTTTAGGCCATTACCCCGGCAAACAGAAACTATTTCACCGCAACTTATGTGGGGACGCTTGAGATACCATGGTGGCACCCTAGCGAAAGGATGTTTCATGGCACATGTCGATGACCAGCGTGTGGCGCACGTGCTCGATGCCCTCGAGGCTCAGCACCCCGGCGCGCAGCTGCTCGTAAACGACCCGTGGTCGATTTATTACCTGACCGGCTTTTATGCCGATATGTTCGAGCGTTTTTGTGGCGTGCTGCTCGCACGCAATTGCGAGCCCGTGATCTTGGTCAACGCCCTGCATCAGCTGCCCGAGTACGACAATGCCCGCGTGGCCTACCACACCGATACCGACGTCGTGACCGACGCCATCGCTCGCGAGGTCGATCCGACCAAACCGCTCGGCATCGACACCGTCATGCGCTCCGGCTTTTTGATGCCCCTTATGGATTGTCACGCCGCGAGCGAGTTTTTCCTGGGCGACTTTGCCGTCACCGCCGCACGCACCCACAAGGATGCCGCCGAGCAGGAGCTGATGCGCGCGTCCTCGGCCGCTAACGACGCCGTGATGGCCGACGCCATCAAGCTCGTCCACGAGGGCGTAACGGAGCGCGAAATTGCCGACCAGATGCTCGGTCTGTACCGCAATCACGGCTGCGAGGGCTTTAGCTTTCCGCCCATCGTAAGCTTTGGCGCCAACGCCGGCGACCCGCACCACGAGCCTGACGACACCGTACTCAAGCGCGGCGACGTGGTGCTGTTCGACATTGGCGGGCGCCGCCGCAACTACTGCTCGGACATGACGCGCACGTTCTTTTGGGGCGAGCCGGAAGAGGAGACGGCACGCATCTACGACATCGTGCGCCGCGCCAACGAGGCCGCCGAATCGCTTATCGCCCCGGGCGTGCGTATGTGCGACCTGGACCGCGCCGCGCGCGACGTGATTGAGGATGCAAGCTATGGACAGTACTTTACGCACCGCTTGGGACACTCGATCGGTCTGCAGGACCACGAGCCGGGCGACGTTTCACTCGTCAACGAGCAGGTCGTAGAACCGGGCATGACGTTCTCCATCGAGCCGGGCATCTACCTCCCCGGCCGCACCGGCGTCCGCATCGAGGACCTTGCCCTGGTGACCGAGTCCGGCGTCGAGATTCTCAACGCCTACCCCCACGACCCAGTCCGCCTAGACTAGCCTGGTCCCCAAGCCCCCAAACTAAGTTGCGGTGGAATAGTTCCTGGATGGGCTGCTAGAACCCAAATACAGGAACTATTTCACCGCAACTGATGAGGGAAAGGGCTAGCGCAGCAGCCCCGCTACTTCGCCGGCTAGGGTGATAGTGCCGGCTGCTACGAAGGACTCGCCCGCGGCATCGAAGGCAGCGAGGGCCTCGGACACACTCGGATATACGCCCGTGAGCTTATCGGCATCAACGAGGGCGGCGAGTTCCTCTGCCGGCAGGGCGCGGTCGGAATCGGTCTGGGTCACGACCACGCGGGGGAACGCTGGAACAAGCACGTCGACGATGCCCGCCACGTCCTTGTCTGCCAGCGCGGCGCACAGCAGCGTGGGGCGATTCTCCGCGCACGGATCGATCTCGTCCAGCGCGCTCACAAAGTTCTCGCAGCTCTGAGGGTTATGGCAGGCGTCGATCAGCTTGAGCGGATCGGTCCCCAGCACGTCAAAACGACCCGGTGTGGGGCAGCCCATAAGCGAGGCATCCAGCGCATCGTGGTCGAGCTCGCGACCCAGATACCCCTCGCACAGCATAATCGCGCACGCGGCATTCTGCGGCTGATAGGACGGTTTGACCATGCTCGACGTATAGATCGCACGCGGCGTGGTGCAGCTAAACTCCACCGTATCGCCCACGTGTGCCGGAAGTTTAGTCGTCGTATGGCTCACCACGAGCGGCACAACGCCGCACTCGCGACAACGTGCATCCATCACGCGCTGAACGCTCGGCTCATGCGTTCCCTCACCCAAAACAACCAAACGCCCAGGCTTAATAACCGCAGCCTTCTCCCCTGCAATGGCCTCGAGGGTATCGCCAAGGACCTTCGTATGGTCGAGTCCAATGCCCGTAATGGCGACGGCCACGGGATCGGTCGCACTCGTAGCATCCCATCGTCCGCCCATGCCAACCTCAAGCACGGCCACGTCCACACAAGCCTCAGCAAACATAGTCAAGCCAGCCACGGACAAAAGATCGAAGGGCGTAATAGATCGGAGCTCCTCGCCCGCCGCCTCACGACGTGCGTTGAGACGACGACCCGCCTCGTACGCCGCAGAGACACCATGGGCAAAGACCTCGTCTGAGACGACCTTTCCGTCAATCTCCATACGCTCGGGATATCGCACCAGATGAGGCGACGTAAAGAGTGCCGTCTTAAGGCCCTCACCACGAAGAATGGCAGCCGAGAATCGCGTCGTCGAGGTCTTTCCATTGGTACCGGCTATCTGGACGCAATCATAAAACTCGTCAGGACGACCAAGCTCATCGAGCATCTCGACGACGGTCTCGAGCAGCGGCGTGGAATAACGCGCAATCTTGCCCGTATCGGCCGCAAGTGCAACAGCCTCATCAATAGAAAGCTCCGGAACCTCAAACGGCACCGAATACAACCCAGAACGCTTAGCCATAACCCAAAGTCTCCCATAACAGAAAAAGAGGCCCACCAATAAGAATGAGCCCCTCGCGTTGACAATATCAGCCTTTACCCGATTGCAGCGACCTCAAGGCCACAAACCAGTGGTCCTAACCTACCAGTTGCAAACAATCACGTAAACGAACTAGGAGCGGCCCGATGCTTTGCTCGCCGCAAGTTCCGCACGCAAAGGACAGCACTTAATGTGCTGTCCGTCTTGCGCAGGACTGTCCGCAGCGGAGAGCAAAGCATCGGGACGCGCCCCAAGTTAGACCTACGAGAAGTCAGCAACCTGAGCAGTCAGCGCCGCCAGGATCTCCTTGAGCTCAGCTGCACGGTCCCTCTTCTTCTGAACCACCGCGGGCGCGGCCTTGGCCACAAAGCCCTCGTTTGCAAGCGTCTTCTCGCAGCCGGCGAGCTCCTTCTGTGCCGCGGCGATCTCCTTCTCCAGGCGTGCCTTCTCGGCCGAAAGATCGACCTTGCCCTCGAGCACCACAAAGACCTCGACGCCGCTGTCGACCACGGCAATGCTCGCGGCCGGCTTCTCAACGTCGGTACCCATGACCAGCGAGGCGGTGTTCGCCAGCGGCTCAATGGTCGAGCGCAGGCTCTCGAGCTTCTCGATATCCTCAGCACCGGCGCGCACGACCACGTCGAGCTCTGACTTGGGGCTCAGGCGATAACGCGAACGCGTGGCGCGGGCGGCAGACACGACGGCGCGGCACAGCTCAAACGCGCGCTCGGCGTCCTCGTCAACATACTTGACGTAGTCGGCGGGCTCGGGCCACTTGGCGATCATGAGCGCCTCGGCGCGGTCCACGTTGCCCTCGGCGTCCAGGTCGAGCACGCTCGCCGGCATGTTGTCCCAGATCTCCTCGGTGACAAACGGCATAAGCGGGTGCATCAGGCGAATGGAGGTGTCGAGCACAAAGATCAGGTTGCGCTGGGCCTGCAGACGGCCCTCGCCCTTCAGGCGGGCCTTGGTGACCTCGACGTACCAGTCGCAGACCTCGTTCCAGAAGAACTGCTGCACGCCGCGGGCCATATCGCCAAAGGTGTAGTTCTCGATGCCCTCGGTGACCATCTTCACGGCCTTGGCCAGGCGACTGAACATCCAGGCGTCGGCCGGCGTCTCCACGACGGGCTCGCCGGGCGTGTAGCCCTCCATGTTCATGAGCAGGAAGCGGCTTGCGTTCCAGATCTTGGTCACAAAGCTCTTGGCCTGCTCGGTGCGCGGGCTGTCGATGAGCTTCTTGGTCTTCTTGTCGATGTTCGCGTCGAACTTGACGTCCTGGTTGTTGGTGCACAGCGTGAGCAGGTTGTAGCGCATGGCATCAGCGCCGTACATACCGATGAGGTCCATGGGATCAACGCCGTTGCCCTTGGACTTGGACATGCGGCTGCCGTCCTTGGCCAGGATCGTCGGGTAGATGACGACATCCTTAAACGGCACCTCGTCCAAGAAGTACAGCGAGCTCATAACCATGCGGGCGACCCACAGCGCGATGATGTCGCGCGCGGTGACGAGTGCCGTCGTGGGATGATGGCCCTCGAGCAGCTCCGCCTTTTGCGGCCAGCCCTGCGTGGCGAAAGTCCACAGCTGCGAGCTGAACCAGGTGTCCAGCACGTTCTCGTCCTGATGCACGTGATGACCGCCGCACTTGGGGCACACGTCGGTGTCCTCGGTAAGAGCGTCCTCCCAGCCGCAGTCCTCACAGTAGAACACGGGGATGCGGTGGCCCCACCACAGCTGGCGCGAGATGCACCAGTCCTTGAGGTTTTCCATCCAGGTGGTGTAGGTCTGCGTCCAGCGCGCGGGGTGGAAGGTGACCTTGCCGGAGTTGACGGCGTCGAGCGCCGGCCCCTTGAGCTTGTCGACGGCCACAAACCACTGCTCGGACAGCCACGGCTCAAGCGCGGCGTCGCAACGGTAGCAGTGCATGACGGAGTGATCGAGGTCCTCGACGTGATCGAGCAGGCCGTGCTCCTCGAACCACTTGATGACGGCCTCGCGGCACTCGTCGCGGTTCATGCCGGTGAACTCGCCGTAGCCCTCGACGACCACCGCGTGCTCATCGAAGATGTTGATCTGCGGCAGGTCGTGGGCCTGACCCATGGCGTAGTCGTTGGGGTCGTGAGCAGGCGTGACCTTAACGAAGCCGGAACCGAAGTTGGCGTCGACGTGCCAATCCTCAAAGATGGGGATCTCGCGGTCGACGATGGGGAGCTTGACGGTCTTGCCCACGAAGGCGGCCTTCTCGGGGTCCTTCGGGGAGACGGCGACGCCCGTGTCGCCGAGCATGGTCTCGGGGCGCGTGGTGGCGACGACGATGTAGTCCTGGCCGTTGACCGGCTCGGTCAGCGGGTAGCGCAGGTGCCACAGGTGGCCCTTCTCGTCCTTGTACTCGGCCTCGTCGTCCGAGATAGCGGTAGTGCAATTGGGGCACCAGTTGACGATGCGCTTGCCGCGATAAATCAGGCCGTCGTGGTACCAGTCGCAGAAGACCTTGCGCACGGCCTGGGCATAGTCCTCGTCCATGGTGAAGCGCTCGTTGTCGAAGTCGACGGAGCAGCCCATACGCTTGATCTGCTCGACGATGATGCCGCCGTACTCGTGGGTCCAGTCCCAGCAGGCGTCGACAAACTTGTCGCGACCGATCTCCAGGCGGCTAATGCCCTCGCTCTTGAGCTTCTTGTCGACCTTGGTCTGCGTGGCGATACCGGCGTGATCGGTTCCGAGCACCCAGCGCGTGGACTTGCCGCGCATGCGGGCCATACGAATGATGGTGTCCTGGATGGAGTCGTCGGTAGCGTGACCCATGTGAAGCTTGCCGGTAACGTTGGGAGGCGGAATGGTGACGGTGCAGTCGCCCACGCCCTCACGGCGCTTGTAGTAGCCGCCGTCGAGCCACTTCTGCAGGATCGCCGGCTCGTTGGTCGACGGATCGTAGTTCTTGGGCATTTCTTCCATATATCTCTCCCTTGCCCATCGGGGAGGAATGTAGGCCCGATTTTCGCTCGGTCAAGTCCTGGCTCGCGCGAAGACCACATTAAGTGGTCTTCGGCTCGTGCGGAATCTACGAAAATCGGGCCTACATTCCTCCCCTTAGGTATCGATTACTTCAGTCTGATATGACTTCGCTGAGGCTTAAACAACCACACAGAATAACACAGGTAGTTGGGGTTATTGCGTATATATAAAATAGCCTCCGACCGCGAATGATCGGAGGCTATTTGCAAACACGTTTTAGGCTGGTTTAGCCGTAGATGCGCTGGGGCTGTTCTTCGCCCTTTACGGAGGCTTCGGTCACGATGACCTTGGCGACTCCCTCCTCGCTGGGCAGGTCGAACATCGTCTGCTGCAGCACGTCCTCGCAGATGGAGCGCAGGCCGCGGGCGCCGGTCTTGCGGGCGAGCGCCATGCGGGCGATCTCGTGCAGAGCCGCGTCCTCAAACTCAAGTTCAACGTCCTCGAGATGGAACATCTTGCGGTACTGGCGCACCACGGCGTTCTTGGGCTCGGTCAGAATCGACACCAGGTCGTCCTCGTCGAGCGCCTGCGTCTGGGTGACGACGGGCGTACGGCCCACGAACTCGGGGATCATGCCAAAGGCGTTGAGGTCCTGCGGGAGCACCTGGCGCAGCAGGTCGTTCTCGTCGACCGAGGTGGGGCCGGCGATCTCGGAGTTAAAGCCCACGCCCTTGTTGCCCACGCGATCGGCAATGATCTTGTCCAGACCCACAAAGGCACCGCCGCAGATGAACAGGATGTTGGTCGTGTCGATCTGCAACAGCTCCTGCTGGGGATGCTTACGGCCGCCGGTGGGCGGAACGCTTGCCACCGTGCCCTCAAGAATCTTAAGCAGTGCCTGCTGAACGCCCTCGCCCGAAACATCGCGGGTAATGGAGAGGTTCTCGGCCTTGCGGGCGATCTTGTCGATCTCGTCCACGTAGATAATGCCCACCTGAGCGCGCTGAATGTCACCATCGGCAGCATTGATGAGCTTGAGCAGGATGTTCTCCACGTCCTCACCCACATAGCCGGCCTCGGTGAGCGCGGTGGCATCGGCGATGGCAAACGGCACCTCGAGGATGCGCGCAAGCGTCTGGGCGAGCAGGGTCTTACCGGTACCGGTGGGACCGAGCAGCAGGATGTTGGACTTGGCGAGCTCTACCTCGTCCATATCATTGTCGAGCTGCGAGTCCAAGCCGTCGTCAAAGGCCGAAAGCGCAGCGCCACCCTCGATCACGCGGCGGTAATGGTTGTACACGGCAACCGACATGGCACGCTTGGCGTCCTCCTGGCCCATAACATAGGCCGAAAGCTCGTCATAGATCTCGTGCGGCGTCGGCACATGCGTAATGACCTGGCGGGCGTCGTCCTCGAGCTCAAAGCCCTCGGTCTCGGGATCCACGGCGGACTGGGATGCAGTCTGGCCGTGGTCGTTGAGGAAGCCCGGCAGCTTGCCGTTGCGGGCGGCGTCCATAAAGTCCGAAGCAAGCGACTCCTCCAGAATCTCGGAGCAGGCGGCGACGCACTCGTCACAGATAAAGATGTTGGTCGGGCCCTTTACGAGGCGACGGACCTGGCCCTGCTCTTTTCCGCAGAAGGAGCAGCGGATGGGGTTGCCGTTCTCGTCAAAGTTGTCCTGCATGTTACCTGCCATCCTAGGCGTCCTTCGCGGCGAGGTCGCGCGAGGTGACGATACGGTCGATCAGGCCGTAGTCGAGGGCCTCGGAAGCGGTCAGGTAATTGTCGCGCTCGGTGTCGGCCTGGACCTTCTCGATGGGCTGGCCCGAGGCGTCGGACAGGATCTGGTTGAGCTCGCGGCGAGTCTTCTTGATCTCCTCGGCAACGATCTCAATCTCGGTTTGCTGACCCTGGGCACCGCCGCTGGGCTGGTGAATCATGACCTTGGAGTGCGGCAGGCAGAAGCGCTTGCCCTTAGCGCCGGCCGAAAGCAGCACGGCAGCCATGGACGCGGCCATACCGACGCAGATGGTGGAGACCTGCGGCTTGATGAAGTTCATGGTGTCAAGAATCGCCAGGCCGGAGTAAACCTCGCCACCGGGCGAATTGATGTAGAGCGAGATATCCTTCTCGGCATCCTGGCTCTCAAGATGCAGCAGTTGGGCAACGACCAGGTTGGCGCTGACGGAGTTGATCTCCTCGCCCAAAAAGATGATGCGGTCGTTGAGCAGGCGCGAATAGATATCGTAGCTGCGCTCGCCGCGCGGCGTCTGCTCGATAACGTATGGCACGAGGGCGGAATCGAACTTAGCGATCATACGCATCTCCATTTCTCTCTTGCGGACCAAATTGGTTCTAGATAAACGTACGGTGCCCGCATGCTATGCATTGGCTGGCACCGTACGAAGCAACCGGATAACCGGTGTATAACTTTACCCCATCACGGGCGCACGCATGCGCTCGCGGGCAAGGTGGCGAGAATTACTCGGCGTCCTTGGCGGTCTCGTCGACCTCGGTCACCTTGGCGTTCTCGACCAGGTGGTCGACGGCCTTGGAGCGACGGATGGACTCGCGGACAGCAGGCATGCGGCCATCGGCGATGAACTCGGCCTTGGAAGCCTCGACGTCCTTGACGCCGGCCTTCTCGAACTCCGCGTTGACGTCGTCCTCGGTGACCTCGATCTTGAGCTCACGGGCGAGGGCGTCCAGAGCCAGGGACTCGCGGGCAACGTCGTTGGCCTGCTTGTGCAGGTCGCCGATGAACTGCTCCATGGTCAGGCCGGAAGCGGGCAGCCAGGTGTCGAGCGTCATGCCGCGAGCAGCGAGGTTGGACAGGAAGTTCTGGCCAAGCTCCTCAAAGACGGACTGCTCGTAGTCGGCGTCCATCTCGTCGAGCTGCAGACGCTCGGCGAGAGCGGAGACGCAACGGTTCTCCTTCTCGGCCGGGAGACGGGAAGCCTTGTCCTGCTCGATCTCGAGCTTGATGGCGTCGCGCATAGCGTCGATGCTGTCGAAGCCAAAGTCGGACTTGACGAGCTCGTCGGTGAGCTCGGGGGTGTTGCGGACCTTGATGCCCTTAACGGTGACCTCGACGGTGTGGGTCTCGGCCTCCTCGCCCTCCTCGGCCTCGTCGGTCCAGGTGACGGACTTGACGTCGTCAACGTTGGCGCCGATCAGGGCCTCGTTGAACTCCTTGGGGTTGCTGTCGCTACCGGCGATGAGCATGCGGCCCTCGGCGGCAAAGTTGTCGGCGTTCTCGATGGCCTTGAGGTCGACGGTAACGTAGTCCTCGGCCTCGACAGCGCGACCCTCGACGTCCTCGAAGGTGGCACGGTAGTTGAGGAGCATCTCGACCTGGTTGTTGATCTCGGACTCGGTGACCTCCGCAGGGGGCATCTCGATCTCGACAGCGTCGAAGGAGGAGAGCTCAGCAGCGGGACGCAGGGAGAACTCGACGGTGTAGGTGTAGTCCTCGTGATCCTTGGCGAGGTCGAGCTCCTTGTAGTCACCGTTCTTGGTGGGGACGATGTCCAGCTCGTTGAGGACGGCGGGCTCGTTGGCGGCGATCAGGTCGTTGGTGGCCTGAGCGAGGGTAGCCTCGGCGCCAAGAGCAGAGTCGATGACCGGACGGGGAGCCTTGCCGGCGCGGAAGCCCGGGAAGCGGTACTTCTTGGCGGTGTCCTTGTAGGCCTTCTTGATCGCGGCGTCGACGTCGGCGGCCGGGATGGTGACCGTAGCGGTGAGCTTGGCGTCCTTGACGTCAGAAGCGGTGATGTTCAACACGTTCCTCCTCATACTGCCCAGCTTATCTGAGGTGCTGGTACCTTTATGCAACAAAGTGTCGCGACGGCCAAGGCCGACGCAGGTGCGATGGTGCGGGCGAAAGGACTCGAACCTTCACGGGAATCCCACCAGAACCTAAATCTGGCGCGTCTACCAATTCCGCCACGCCCGCATGAGCGCACAGACTAGGAATGATAGCAGATACGAGCGACAAGCGCACGCACACGTTTTACAGGCTCACGACCTCACCACGAGTGCAAAAGGCGGGGCGAGTTGCCCCGCCCCGCCAATTACGACTTGTTCGCTGACCCGCTACTCCCCCAGCAGGGCCTTCTCGGGCGTGATGGGCAGCGAGCGCACCTGGTGTCCGGTGGCGTGTGCGACGGCCGAGGCCACGGCGGCGAGCGGCGTGTTGATGACGACCTCGCCGATCGACTTGGCGCCAAACGGGCCCGTCGGCTCGTAGCTCGGCTCAAAGGCCACGCGAATGCTGCCGATATCCAGGCGCGTGGGCAGCTTGTAGCTCATAAAGTTGCCGGTGCGCAGACGGCCGCGATCATCGTGCTCGACGATCTCGTAGAGCGCGTGACCGATGCCCTGGGCAATGCCGCCCTCGGCCTGGACGCGCGCGAGCGCCTCGTTGATCACGGTGCCGCAGTCCACAGCTGCCGCGTAGTCCACCACAGTCACCTTGCCGGTGGCCTTGTCGACCTCGACCTCGGCAATGCCGGCCATAAACGGCGGGGGCGAAACGGGCAGGCAGGCAGAGGCATGCGAGGTCAGCGCGTCGCCGCCCGCGATGTTCTTGACGCACAGGTTGGCAAAGTCGCGCAGCGTGAGGTAGCGGTTCTGCTCGCGCGCGGCACGCTCGTCGGACAGACGCACGTACTGGCCATCGAAGACCACATCGGCGGCGTCCACGTCCCACATCTGGGCGGCCTTGGCGCAGATCTTCTCGCGCAGCTCGGTCGCGGCGTTCTTGGCTGCCAGGCCTGTCACGTACGTGCCCGAGCTCGCGTACGAGCCGGCATCGAACGGCGACACGTCGGTGTCCACGCCGCGCACCACAATGAGCGAGCTCTCAACGCCCAGCTCCTCGGCGGCAATCTGCGCCAGGATCGTGTCGACGCCCATGCCGTTATCGGTGGCGCCGGTGCCGATGGTAATGAAGCCGTCCTCTTCCAGGCGCATGTCGATGCCGGCGATATCCACGTTGGAAATGCCCGATCCCTGCATGGTGAGCGCACAGCCCAGGGCGCGCACGCGATCGCCCAGGTCTACGGCCAGCGGCTTGTCACGCCAGCCGATCATGTCCATCGCGCGCAGCAGGCAGCGGTCGAGCGCGCAGGCGTTGAGCTTCTCGTTGTAGTACTGCGGCATGATCTCGCCCTCGCGCACGATGTTCTTAAGGCGCAGGTCGGCGGGGTCCATGTGCAGCATGTCGGCGAGCTCGTTGACGGCGCTCTCCACAGCAAACTGGCCCTGGGTGGCACCGTAGCCGCGATACGCGCCGCCGCGGTTAGTGTTGGTGTAGACGGCGTCCCAGCTAAAGCGGCTTGCCTTCACATGGTTGTAGATGGGCAGGCTCTTGTGACCCGAAAGGCCGATCGTCGTGGTGGCGTGCTCGCCATACGCACCGGCGTTGGACAGCGTATGCAGGTCGATGGCCGTGATGGTGCCGTCGTTCATGGCGCCCAGCTTAACGGTCATCTGCATCTGGTGGCGCGAGTTGCCCGCGGTGATGGTCTCCTCGCGGGTGTAGCAGCAGTAGCTCGGACGGCCGGTCTGCTGGGTGACAAACGCCACGAAGATCTCGCAGCAGCCCGTCTGCTTGGAGCCAAAGCCGCCGCCGATGCGCGGCTTAATGACCTGCACCTGCGATTGCGGAATGTCGAGCGACTGAGCGACCATGCGGCGCACGTGGAAGGGCACCTGCGTAGAGGTGGTCACTGAGATGCGCCCAAACGCGTCGGTCGTCGCGAAGGCGCGGAAGGTCTCCATGGGCGCAGTCTGCGTGGCCTGGCTGGTGTAGGTGCGGGTGAAGACGATGTCGCTCTGGGCGAAGGCCTCGTCCAAGTCGCCAAAATCGCTCGTGCCGCTGCACACCAGGTTGCGAGCAACGTCGCCGCCCTGCGGGAACATAAAGGTCACGTCGCCCTCGGGGTGGACCACGATGTCATTATCGAGCGCCTGGGTAAAGTCGAGCAGCGGCTCGAGCACCTCATAGTCGACCTTGATGAGCTTGAGCGCCTTGTCGGCGGCCTCCTCGGTCTCAGCGGCGACGATCGCCACCTCCTCGTTTTGGTAACGGACGAGGTTCTCGAGGATCAGGCGGTCGTAGGGCGAAGGCTGCGGGTAGCTCTGACCGGCGATGGTAAAGCGGCGCTTAGGCACGTCCTCGTAGGTGTAGACGCCCACCACGCCGGGCACCTTCAGGGCGCGCGACGTATCGATGGAGCGGATCTTGGCGCGCGCATACGGGCTGCGCTTGAGTTTGACGATGAGTGCGCCGGCGGGCACCATGTCGCCCGTGTAGACGGGACGGCCCTCGAGCAGAGCCTTCGAGTCCTTCTTGGGCTGCTTGTGGGTGATCTGCTTGTACGCGACACCGTCGGAGCTCGTATCGTTGACGGGCAGCTCGGGCATCTCGAAGCCCACCTGCACACCGGACTCGTTGAGGAAGCGAACGATGGCGCGCAGCTGGCTCTCGTAGCCGCTGCAGCGGCAGAGGTTGCCGGCGAGCTGGCGTGAGAGCTCCTCGCGCGTGGCGACGAGGCTCGGGTCCTCCTTGGCGGCGCGGGCAAGCGCCAGCACGTTCATGATGAGGCCGGGGGCGCAAAAACCGCACTGCTCGGCACCTTCGGCAGCCATCGCACGGGCGAGCGCCTCGGACTCGGCCTTGAGGCCCTCGAGCGTGGTGATGGAGCGGCCCTCGACGCGGGCGGCGGGAACCGAGCAGCTCAACACCGGATCGCCGTCGAGCCACACTGTGCACAGGCCGCAGTTGGTGGTCTCGCAGGCGCAGCGCACCGACGCGCAGCCCTGCTCGCGCAACAGCGCAAAGAGCATGGTGTCGGGGGCAATCTGAACCTTGACCTTGCGGCCGTTGAGCGTAAAGGAGAGATCGATGAGTTTGGCAGCCATTAGCGCACCTCGCTAGAATCGACGCCGGGCACGCGGCGGCAGGAATACTCGTCCGTGGCAAACTTAGGTGCCTGCACGGTCTCGAGCTCGCGGGCAAGCGCGGCCGAAAGCTCGATGCCGGCGGCGCGGCGCACAGCCTGGACGGCAAGCGGGGCAGAGATGCGGCGGCGGTAGTCAGCCGAGCCCCACATGTTGGTGCCGTAGCTCAGGGCACGCACGGATGCGGCCAGGGCGCGCAGCTCGTCCTCGGAAGGCTGCTCGTTCACCAGACCGCACGCCTCGCCCTGCAGCAAGGTTGCGCGCAGCGGACGGGCACCCACGGTGACATGCCAGCTGTTGTCCCACCAGGCGGCAGTGACGTTTAAGGAGGGGAAGTCGGTCGCGGCCTTGCGCACGGCCTCATAGCTTGCGCGGTAATCGTGCTTAACGACCACAACGTGCTCGATCACGTCGCGCACGTAGCCCATGTCCACGAACTCGGCGAGCGGCACGCGGCCGGCGCCCGTCAACTCAACGTACGAATCGAGCGCCAAAAATGCCGAGAGCACGTCAGAGAAACCAAAGCGACCGTAAATGCTACCGCCCACCGTGGCGGTATTGCGCAGCTGCACGCCCACGATATCGTGGACGGCGAACTCAAAGACATGGTTGACAAGCGCGTTGAGCTCGGCATGGCGCTCGAGCTGGCGCAGGGTGCACATGGCGCTGATGCGAAACTCGGTCTCGGTCTCCTCGATATGATCGAGTCCACAGGCCGAAAGGTCAATCGCCGTCGCCACGCGACGCGAACCCAAGCGCATCCAGATGCCGCCGCCCACAATCTTGTTGTTGCGGTTCTTCTGTAAGAGCTCATAGGCTTCGGCCGCGTTTCCAACACGGACGTAGGTACCGAACTTGAGCACGTTCTCCCCCATCTCTTCACTTGTCCAGTACTTTTAAGTGTACCAAACGAAGGGCCGCGACCTTCCACAGCACAAAAACCTCCCTCCCATCCATAACTTGCGGTGAAATACGGACTATTTGTCGGGCTTAGGGCGCCCAACAGTCCGTATTTCACCGCAACTTAAGGGGCGGTCGGCAGAGGGCCGAGGGAAATGATCCGTTTTCCTCCGTCGCATGCGGATCAAAAAAGGCTCCCAGCCGGATAGCTGGGAGCCTTATCACATGCTATGTCGAGCGAAGATTTAGCAGACGCCCTGGGCGAGCATGGCATCGGCGACCTTCAGGAAGCCGGCGATGTTGGCGCCCATGACAAAGTTGCCCTCCTGGCCGTACTCCTTGGCGGTGTCGTCCACGTTGTGGAACATGCCGCGCATGAGCTGCTCGAGCTTGCCGTCGACCTCCTCGAAGGTCCAGGACAGGTGCTCAGCGTTCTGGCTCATCTCCAGGCCGGACACGAGCACGCCGCCGGCGTTGGCAGCCTTACCGGGCATAAAGGCAACGCCGTTCTCCTGGAAGTAAGTCGTGGCCTCGATGGTCGTGGGCATGTTCGCGCCCTCGCCGACCACCTTGCAGCCGTTGGCAACGAGCGCCTGGGCGTCCTCGAGCAGCAGCGTGTTCTCGCGAGCGCAGGGCAGCGCGATGTCGCAGGGCAGCTGCCACACGCCGCGGCCGTCGCCCTCGTGCCACACGGCGTTGGGCTTCTCGTCAACGTACATGGCGAGCGTAACGCCCTTGTCGTGGCCGGAGCGCTTCTTGTTGTAGACGTGCTCGAGTACGGTGTAGTCGATGCCGTCGGGATCCTCGACCCAGCCGTGAGTATCGGAGCAGGCGAGCACCTTGCCTCCGAGCTGGGAGACCTTCTGAACCGCGTAGATGGCGACGTTACCGGAGCCGTGAACGACGACGTTCTTGCCCTCGAAGGAGTCGCCGCGGCTCTTGAGGTACTCGTCCACAAAGTAGGCCAGGCCGTAGCCGGTAGCCTCGGTACGGGCGAGCGAGCCGCCAAAGGAGAGGCCCTTGCCGGTAAGGACGCCGGTCCACTCGTTGGTCAGGCGCTTGTACTGACCGAACAGGTAGGCAACCTCGCGGCCGCCAACGCCCAGGTCGCCGGCGGGAACGTCGGTGTTGGGGCCGATGTGGCGATAGAGCTCGGTCATGAAGGACTGGCAGAAGTGCATGATCTCGTTGTTGGACTTGCCCTTGGGGTCAAAGTCGGAGCCGCCCTTGCCGCCGCCCATGGGAAGGGTGGTCAGGCTGTTCTTGAGGATCTGCTCCAGGCCCAGGAACTTGAGCATACCCAGGGTGACCGTCGGGTTAAAGCGCAGGCCGCCCTTGTAGGGTCCAATGGCAGAGTTGAACTCGACGCGATAGCCGCGGTTGACCTGAACCTTGCCCTGGTCGTCGACCCAGGGAACACGGAACATGACGATGCGCTCGGGCTCGACGAGGCGCTCCAGCAGGGCGGCCTCCTCGTACTCGGGGTGGGCGTCGAGCGCCGGCTGGATGGTGCCGAGAATCTCGGTCGCGGCCTGGATGAACTCAGGCTGCTCGGGATAGCGGGCCTTGAGCTCTTCGAGAACTTTCTGCGTGTAGCTCATGCTTCCTCCAATGATGGGAAACGAAAAATGTTAGTCGCGGCACCCTATGCGCCGCGAGCTTTATCGTGTATGGATAATATCGCACTGTTGCGGCAAAGTTTCGCATAAGCCGACGAGCAGATGTTTCATTTTGATTACGATGCAGGTAGAAGCGTTTTTGAGTGCCTGACGTGCAAAACCCGTGTTTCAAACCTGTTTCGTCCACGTGTTCCAAACCACCACATTGGGGACAGGCACCTTTGTGGTGGTGCTGGTGGTTAGAGGACGAGCTGATGGTAGTCGGCGGGGGTTATGCGGCCTTCGGTGGCAGCGCGGAAGGCGGCGAGTGCATCGCCCGAGAACGGCATGGCCCAGCACAGCCCGCAGCCGGCGGTGATGGAGCCGGGCAGCGGCATGATGCGCCCGGGCACACCGGCGGCAAGGCACAGCTGCTCGCATTCCATCACATCGAAGGTGCTATCGAACGAAACGATGATCTTGCGTTCATGGTCGAGAGCATCACCGGACGGGCCTTCGCGGTGTGCATCGCGATACGCCGCGGCGGCCGCTTCCTCTTCCGCAGTATGTCCACAGCCACCGCAACCGCAGGTACAGGGTTCGGACCCGTCGCAAGTGCAAGGTTCTCCCGTGTCGGGACAAATATCGTGAGACATGGCAACTCCAATCGTCTAGGCGAGTAACTCGGCCGCCGCAAACTCCTCGGGCGTATTGACGTTCTCGAAGCAGAGCGTCGAGCCCGCGGCCTTAACGATCTGCGGCTCATCCATATAACCGGCCTGAACGCGATTGATCAGGCAGCGAATTCGCTGACGGTCGCAGGCGAGCAGCTCATGGGCAACCGGCGTACACACGTCACGGCGCCAGACGGCGCAAAGCGGCTCAATCCCCCGCTCCTCGCGCGGCACGCACACGTCGAGCGCCTCGGCCTCAACACGATTGGCAAGGGCACCGATCAGCTCCGAAGAGACAAACGGCATATCACAGGCGACGATAGCCACGAGAGGCAGCCGGGCTGCAGTCAGCGAACTCGCGATGCCGCGCATGGCGCCCGCCGGCCCCTCAAGGTCCGGCACTATTCGCGGCATCAGGCCGCCAAACGTGCGCTCCTCAAGGTAGGCAAGCTCGCTGGGACGCGAAGTCGTCACGACTAACTCACCGGCAACTTGCGCCAGCCGACCCAGCACGCGCTCGATGAGCGGCTCGCCACAAAACAACATCCGCGCCTTGTCGCAACCCATGCGCGACGACAGCCCGCCCGCTTGGACGACGCAAGAAAGATCGGCTCGTCTTACGGTAGTCATACGGCAAAACACCCCCATCGGCATGCTCGAAACCCGGCGCACGAAGCTAAATACCGCCGCCGAAATAGCGGCACTAGGAAAAGCTCGTGCAAAAACAAAACAGCGCCTTTGCGGCACGCAGCAAGACCGCGAGCACAAAAGCGCTGGTAGCGTATGGCGGGAACGTATGTGAATCGAACACATCCAAGACGTTTTGCACGCCTCGCAACGGTTTTGAGGACCGCGGAGCCCACCGGAGCCCATCCGTTCCCAAGTGCGGCGGTATTTTACCAAACCGAGCAGCCAATCTAGCGCAGGGAGCGCAGGCCGCCGGCATCCTTGTCGAGCACCGTAAAGCGCACGGCATCCAGGTGCTCCAAGATGCTGATGGCGCGTCTGCGCGACACACCCAGGGCCTCGCGCAGCACGCTCGTGGTCGCAGCGCCGCCGGCTGCCTCAATGGCGACGGCGACGAGCTCACGCGCATGGGCCTCGGCGGCGGCAGACAGGGCAACGTCGCGCTCGACCTTAACGATCGAGCGGTTGAGCGAAAGCTCGCGCAGGGCACGCGTCATGGTGTCGCGACCGAGCTGCAGCTGTTCGCCCACCTCGGGAAGCGCCGGTGCATCCAGGCCAGCCTCGTCAAGCAGCGCGACGATGCGCTCGCAAGCCTCTCGCACCACGCGTGCCGCCGCGGCGGTCGAATGCGGATCGAATACCTCGGCGCCCTCGGCGGCGCACACGCCACGCGAGCAGCCCTCGGCAATCAGAGCCGAGGCAACGCCTTCATCAGCGGCAGGCCACGCAGCATGGGCAACGGCGCCAGGCGTAAAGCCCGTCTCCTTGGGGGCAGCCGCGTGCATGGCGGACAGGGTCGCCGCCAGCGTACCCATCGCGGCATCGAGCGCGGAAGCATCTGCATACAGCGAGCCATCCGAGCCAGCAAGCGCGCAAGCAGCGCCCTTCGCCACCAACTCGCGCAACGCCGCCTCAGCCTCACCGGCAACAAGATCGAGCGCCGCGGTAACATCGGCAGCCGCAACCGGCAGCGCTTGCAGCGCCAGCCACGCATCCACCGCGCACGCAATATCTCCAGCCTCGAGCGCCACATACAGCGCACGCTCTCCTTCGGCAAGCTCGCGCGAACGACGGCAACGCGAAAGCAGCACACGCCCGCCGCCAATGAGCATAACGGGCGAATACGACAGCACCACAGCATGGTCTCCGGCTCGCAGCGGCAGCGGCTCCTCCAAGCGCACCTGCACGGTACGGGTCTCGCCCACCGCCATGGGGGCCTCGCCCTCCATAAGCATGATGCGGCCGACAACCTCGGCCGTACCCGCCATCACATGCACGCGCGCGCCCGACTCGAGCACACGCGGTTTAGCGCCCTCGCGGCCCAGGTAGGTAAACGTCATCATAAAGCGCAGCGTCTGACCAAAACGGCCCTCCACGCCGAGCATCTCGCCGCGATCGAGTGCGGCGACAGCATCGCCCACCAAGTTGAGCGCCACACGCTGACCGGGCAACGCCTGCTGCGTGTCGCCATGCACCTGGATCCCGCGTACGCGGCAGACCGTGCGCGACGGCAGCGCGACGAGCTCATCGCCCACCGCAACCGGCGCATCGTGCAGCGTTCCCGTCACGACGGTGCCGGCGCCCTTGATCGTAAAGCAGCGGTCAATCGGCAGGCGCGGCGCGGCATCGCTCCGCTCGACACGCTCGCGACAGGTATCCCAGCAGACACCCACCTGCTCGTCGAGCACCGCAAGCAGCCCGTCAATCCCCTCGCCCGTCTTAGACGACACGGGCACAATTGGCGCGCCCTCAAACACGGTACCCGACAAAAAGTCATCGACATCGAGCTCGGCAAGCTCGGTCATCTCGGCGTCGGCCAGATCACACATCGTCAGCGCGACCACCATATGCGTGACGCCCAGCAGCTCCAGCACATGCACGTGCTCGCGGGTCTGCGGCATCACGCCCTCGACGGCCGAAACCACCAGCACGGCAACGTCGATGCCCGTGGCACCCTGCACCATGGCGCGCAGGTAATGCGCGTGGCCCGGCACGTCGACCAGGCCAACGATCTTGCCACTCGGCAGCGCCAGCTCGCCAAAGCCCAGCTCCACCGTCATGCCGCGACGGCGCTCGACCTCCAGACGATCGGGATTCTTGCCGGTCAGCGCCTCGATCAGCGCCGACTTACCGTGGTCAACGTGGCCCGCCGTGCCAACGATAACGGGACACTCCACCAGCGCCTGAACCTCACTCATCGAACAATCGCCTTCTTAACGCATGCGGCAAGTGTCGACGCCGCCGTCTCGATATCGCGGTCGCCCACAAGCGTACGGACGTCAAACAAAATGCGATCGTGCGAGGTGCGCGTGACGACTGGCGTGTCGAAGTCCTGGACAAGCGAGCGCTTGAGCGCGTCGACCGTCAGGCGCTCGTCAACAAGACGCACGGCAACGCACATCGTGGGCAGCTCCACGGTAGGCAGAGAGCCGCCACCGGGAGTCGACGACTCCTCGACGATCTCCACCTGAACGACGCACGGGCAACCGGCCTTATCGAGCCCGGCGACCATACGATCGCGAAGCTTGCGGGCACGTCGCTCCAAATGGGCCTGCGGCAGCGTAAGCATGCTGAGCACCGGAATATCGCGATGGGCAACGTCGGCGCCGTCCATGTAGATACGCAGCGTGGCCTCGAGCGCCGACAGAGCCAGTTTGCCCGGGCGCAAGGCGCGCATAAGCGGATGTGATCCACAGGCCTGGACCAGATCGCGACGGCCCATGATAATGCCCGCCTGTGCGGCACCGAGCAGCTTATCGCCCGAGCACGACACGATATCGAGCCCCGACGCCACCGAAGTGGGTGTAGTCTCCTCGCCGCCGCGAACCAGGATGTCGTCAGGCAACAGCGCGCCCGACCCCTGGTCTTCGTAGAAGAGCAGGCCATGCTTATGAGCAAGCGCCGCAAGCTCCCGAGAGCCTACCTCCTCGTGGAAACCCTCGATGCGATAGTTGGAAGGATGGACCTTGAGGATCATGGCCGTATCGGGTGTGACGGCTTGCTCATAATCTGCCAGGTGCGTGCGGTTGGTGGCGCCGACCTCGACGAGTTTGGCGCCCGAAGCCGCCATGACATCGGGGATGCGAAAGCTGCCACCGATCTCGACGAGCTCGCCACGGCTCACGATGACCTCTTTGCCCGCGGCGTGAGTGGCAAGCACCAGCAACACCGCGGCGGCATTGTTGTTGACGACCAGCGCGTCCTCGGCACCGGTTAGCGAGCGGATCAGTTGCGCAGCGTGCTCCTTGCGCGACCCGCGCGAACAGGTATCGACGTTGTACTCGAGCGTGCTATACCCGCGCGCAACCTCGGCCACGGCCTTGGCGGCCGATTCCGCGAGCGGGGCACGACCCAGATTGGTATGGATAACGACACCCGTGGCGTTGACGGCAGGACGCAAGCTCGGCAGCGCGGAGCGATGCGCACGCCACTCGATGGCCGAAGCCAGATCGCGCTTAGAGCGCGGGGCGGCGCCGGCGCGAATGGCGGCTCGCTCCTCGTCGAGCTCGGCCGTGACGGCGGCATGCACCACCGCGTCGCAGGTCTCCTCCGCCGCCTTCACCACCGGCCACTCTGCGAGCAGCTCGTTGACGGAAGGAATGGCGCGCAGGCGGGCGCGCACCTCATCGGGCATGTTCTGGCTATCGCTCATGTGCAGCCTTTCAAAACCAAAGGTGAATCAATCATTCGAACGTCAAACTATCAGCCAATTCGATCGGCTGAGTCAATCAATCGCTATTATCCTCGCGCGCCGCGATCTTTTCCACGCGAACGGCGTTTTCCTGGGTGAGCGCGGCACCCGTCAACGGGTCCCAACGCAACGGCGTATGGTCGAGTGGCCCGACGCCCAGGGCCTGAGCGTCACCGGCATCGGCGCCAAACGAACGCCCACCGGGGGCGGCCGAGGTGAAGATGCACGCCGGAAGCAGATACGGCGTCGTCTCCACGCGCACGCGGTCGCGGCCCATATCGCTCACAAGTTCGACGATCTCGCCGTCGGCGATGCCCATATGCGCAGCAGCATCGGCATTCATCTGCACGGCATCCAGGTCCGACCCAGCCTCGGCGGCACCTTGGACTGCAAGCCTTCGCGAGGTGTGCGACTCAAAGGGACGGTTGCCGCTAATAAGGCGAAACATCCCCGGGCCAGGCTCCACCATGGGAGCGATCCAGTCGGGTACACGACCCAGGCCGGCACGCTCCCATACGTCACTTGCCAGCGCAATTTTGCCGCCGGCAAGCGGAATCATCGGCTCACCCGTGCGCGTCGGCAGCGCCACGCCCGTATCGACCCAACCGCGCTCCTTGAGCTCGTCCAGATCGATTCCATAAGGCGCCACCTGGGCAGCCGCCAGATCGTCAGACGTAAACTGGAAGTACTCGCCCACGCCACACGCCTGTGCCAGACCGGCAAAAATCTCCCGACCGGGACGCGTGTCGTCATGCTGCACAGGCAGCACGGCGTTGCGGTAGAACACGCGCGCATCGTTGGCGCCCACGACCGTGCCCACACCGCGGTCAGCCTCCAGATACGTCACGTCGGGCAGCACGAAGTCAGAAGCGCGCGCTGTCTCGGACCAGCGAATATCAATCGTCACGAGCAAGTCGAGCTGTTCCAGAATCGATAGCCACGCCCCGGCGTTGCCATAGCCCGCACCGGGGTTACTGGCATAGACGATGAGCCCACGCAAATCGCCGGCAAGAATCGACTGACCGACGGTCGTGCACAGGCCGCGCACCGGATCGACCAGTGGATAGCGCTCGGACCCCAGCTTGGGCCCGCGCGGCACCGGCGGCGTCGCAAAGCGCGTGGGATCGAGGTCGCCCAACACAAGCGGCGTGGGTGGATTGAGCGCGCCGCCCGCATGCCCGATGCAGCCCAGCAGCACATCGACCAAGCAGATAGCGCGCGCGGTCTGGGTACTATTGGCATACGCGATACCGATGCCACCATGAAAGCCCGCATCCACCACGGCGGCAGGCGCGGCGGCAGCGAGATCGCACGCCGTGGCGACAATCTCCGCGGCCGGCACGTCGCACATCGACTCGGCCCACTCGGGCGTCCAAGCATGGGCCGCCTGCGCCAGCTCATCAAAACCAGTGGTATAGCGGTCCACGAACTCGTGGTCGTACAGGCCCTCGGCAATCAACACGTGGGCAATACCCAACAGCAGCGCCAAGTCGCAGCCCGGGCGCACGCGCAGCCAGCGATCGGCAATAGCAGCCGAACCGCTGCGCCGGGGGTCAACCACAATGATCTTCGCCCCGCGCCGGCGCGCATCGTTGAGCGCATCAACGGCCCCCATCGTCGATGAATCGACGATGGAACGCCCCAGGTACATAATGCAGTCGGTATGCGCCAGGTCGGAGGCGGGGCTGTAGCCCAGGCTGTGCTCCCATCCGGTAAGACGACTTACCTCGCAGGCGCCATCGGCACCGTACACGTTAAGCGAACCCAACGCATGCATAAAGCGATAGGCCCAGTAGCGGTCGAACGAGGGAACGCCGAGCGTCATGCCCAGCGCAAGAGGCCCGCACTCGTCAACAATCCCCAAAAGACGCTCGGCAATCTGCGCGAACGCCTCATCCCACGAAATCGCATCGAACCCCGAGCCATCAGCTCGCCGACGCATGGGGTGCACGATGCGATCGCGATCGTCAAACGGCATTGCCAGGCGATGCCGTCCGCGGGCGCATAGGGCACGCGCCGCGCACGGATGCCCCACAACCGGCAACTCAGCCATCACACGCCCATCCTCAACATGGGCTGCAAAGGCGTAATCGGCATAGCATCCCCCGCATGTCGTCACCACGGCGCGACCGTCACGCTTCGCAGCAGATGCCATCTCGATTACCCCTTTCACCAGCCAAACACAACAGGCCAACAGCCCGGCAACGAGCCCCAGACCCAAAAAGCCTCCCGCACGGCAACGCCCCGCGGGAGGCCCAACGTCAAACAGACGATACCTTACGCCTCGGACTTCTTGGCGTAGATAAACCAGTAGCCGAGCGCGACCAGAACCGCGCCGCCCACGATGTTGCCCAGCGTGGCGGCGGACAGGTTAAACGCAATGCCCGCGGCGTTGAGCGCATCGGCGCCGGCGACGTCGGCGCCATAGCCGCACGCGTGCATCACAGCGCCCATAGGCAAAAAGTACATGTTGGCGACGCAGTGCTCAAAACCGCAGGCCACAAAGGCGGCGATGGGCAGTAGAATGCCCACAACCTTATCGACCACGGTCTTGCCGGCGGTACCGATCCACACGGCCAGGCACACAAAGATGTTGCACAGGATGCCGCGGAAGAAGATCGTCACCCAGTCGACCGTCACCTTGCCGGCGGCGACGCTCACCATGGAATTGGCAACCGCCTCGCCGTTGAGCTTGTAAATGCCGGCCATGTACACCAAAAAGACGATGAACAGGGCACCGGCAAAGTTACCAAGCCACACGACGAGCCATGCCTTGAGCATCTGAGCCAGGGTGATCTTTTTGCTCTTGAGCGCGCAGACCATAAGCGAGTTGCCGGTGAACAGCTCGGCACCGCACACCAGCACGAGCACCAGGCCCAGGCAAAAGCACAGGCCGCCCACGACGCGCTGGGCGCCCCAGCCCAGCGTGCTATCGCTCAAGAACACGGTAAAGAACAGGCCGCCGAAGGCAATAAACGCACCGGCGAACATTGCCAGCAGAAAGGCCTTTGCGACCGGCAGGTTGGCCTTGGTCACGCCGGCGGCCTCAGTCTTGGCCTCGATCGCGGCGGGCGCCAGGCAATCGGGAGCGGGATATTCTGCCTTGGAATCTGCCATGTCAATCACTTCTTTCCTAATCAGCAGGGACAAGCGCTCCTATTGCTCTTGCCCCAAGCGGACAAAGTGGGAAAAGTCGTTGGCGGCCACGGCGTCGTACACGTCGTCGACGGCGTCAAAGACCTCCGGGGACATGGGGTTGTAAAACTCCGTGTCGCCCGGCTGAATCCCAACGAAGACGATCTCATCACACGATTGCTCAATCTCTTCAATCAGAATCGACAAAGGAAGCGAATGCGTGGTGAACATCGACTTGCGGGCCACATCGCGCTTGTCGACCAAGCGGATGGACCCGACGGGCAGTGCCATGTCGGCGGCATCGACCAAGACCAGGCGAGGCGGACGCTCGCGCTTGACCTCGATGATGTCGTCCTCGGGCGTTTGACCGCCGTCGATGGTGTACCAACCGGCGATGGGTGCGTCTTCCATCTTTTTGGAGAGCACGGGGCCGGCGGCATCGTCGGCACGCAGCACGCTTCCCGCCGTGAGCACGATACCCGCAAACGGGGCGCCGTTCACACGTCCATCCACAACGTGACCCATTACTGCAACCTTCCCGTCAGATACACGCCCGACACATCGCGCACGCGCTCCACCAAATCGCGGAACTTCATTAAGAACGCGACCTGCTGGGCATGCAGGCCAAAGTCGTCGTCGAACACCGAGATGCCGGCCTTGGCCGATCCGCGAAAACCGCGCTCGTCGAGCAGCGCATCGCAGGCCTCGAGCAGCGACGGCACCGCCGCCTTGTCGAGCTGGCACTCGCCAAAGGAGCGGATGGCCTCGAACTTGGTCTTGGCCTCCCCCTCCGGCAGCGCGTCGACGAGCGAATAGAACACATCCACCGGCACCGACAGGCGCGGCTCAAAGCAGTCGAGCACGCCGGTGTGGTGGCCCACGGCGAGCGTGTAGTACAGCACGTCGCAGGCCTCCTGGGGAACGTCTTCCTCGGTCTCCACAAACTTACGCGTGAGCTCGTAAAAGACCACCTGGTCGGGCGCATGGCCCAGGCAGGGGTCGGCGACGCCCTCGGCGGCCTCGTCGCTTGCGCGCGAGGCATCGCCAAAAGAGCCGCCGAGCATACCGGGACCCGCAAAGTAACCAGAGCGGTCCGTGAGCTCCATCTAGCGACCTCCGGCCAGCACCAGATCCTGCAGCGCCGAGTACACCTCGACGCGGCGCGGATCGTCCTGCTTATCGATGAGCAGCGCCATGGCACCGCGGATATCGCCCTTGGGCGCGCCCTCGAGCGTGTCCATAAACTCGTTGGCCAGGTCGCGGCCGTAACGGTAGCCGCTCATGGCGCGAGCCTCGCGCTCGATGGCAACGCGCAGCTTGTACGGCACGCCGGGGTGCAGGATATCGGCCTGCTCGCCGGCGGCCTCCACCGTGGTCTCGGCATGGAGCTTTTGGTCCAGCAGACCGAGCGCCATGGCAAAGCCGTAGACGGTCTGCGCGGGGCTGGGCGGGCAGCCGGGGATATAGACATCGACCGGCAGAATCTTATCCGTGCCACCCCAGACGCAGTAGTTGTCGTAGAAGATGCCGCCGGTGCAGCCGCACGCGCCGTAGGACACCACAATCTTGGGATCGGGTGCGGCCTCAAAGGCGCGCAGGGCCGGCATGCGCATGGCACGCGTCACGGCGCAGGTGTACAGCAGCACATCGGCGTGACGGGGCGAAGGCACGACCTTGATGCCAAAGCGCTCGACGTCAAAGACGGGCGTGATGGAACCGAAGATCTCGATCTCGCAGCCGTTGCAGCCGCCGCAGTCGACGCGGTAGACGTACACCGAGCGCTTGATCTTCTTAAGAAGGGTCGCCTTGGCCTTCTCGATGCTCTCGTCGAGCTCGATCTTGGTCGGGCGGTACTGAAGCCGCTCGGGCAAAAGCGTGGGTTCGGCCATGGTTACTCCTCCTTCGTATCAAAATCCATGATGATGCCCTCTACCGGTGCAGGACCGGCGGGAATCTCGGGCGCATCGGGGTTGAGCTCGCGGTCGATATACTCCGGGTTCACGCCGTGGCCGCCCAGATACTCCATGCCGGGACCCTGGGGCTCACCGGACGCAAGCGTCTCGTTGGCAGCCATGCCGGCAGCGTTGCCGGTCTTTACGGCCGAAGCGGCGCGCAGGGCGTCGAGCTCGCGCTTGCACTCCTGGCACATACCGACGGTACGGGCGGCCTGCTCGGCCTCCATGCCGCCGGCCTTTTGCAGCAGGCGTTTAGCGTAGTCGATCTCCTTGTGCGGGGCAAACGGCTTGCCGCAACGCGAGCAGTGCTCGAGCGTGTAGACGCTCTTGCTGGTGAGGTCGTCCTTGCTCATGACGGCCAGCTCAAACTCCTCGGTGAGCTTGATGGCCTCCATGGGGCAGGCCTCCTCGCAACGGCCGCAAAAGATGCAGCGGCCGTAGTCGATCGACCAGGTAATGGTATCGGCCGCAAGGTCGGTGTCCATGCGAATGGCATCGGCCGGGCATGCCACGCCACAGGCACCGCAGGCGATGCAGAGCTCGGCGTTGTGCTCGGGCTTGCCGCGCATGTCCTTGTTGGTGGGAAACGGCGCAAACGGGTACTTGACCGTCGCGTCGCCGGCCTTGGCGTTAACCTTCCAAAGCTTCAGCATATTAGAGCGCCTCCTCATCGAGCGGAGCGGCCATGGTGCCCTCGCCCGCAAGCGGCGACTTGTCGCGCCAGACGTTCTCGAACTGCTCCTTGTCGAGCACGTGGTCGCGCTTGGCGGCGACATCGGTCACCGTCACGCGGTCGGTGCAGGAGTAGCACGGGTCGAGCGAGCCGACGATCAACGCAGCGTCACCCACGGTGTTGCCGCGGAACATGTAGCGCAGGACCGGCCAGTTGCTGTACGTGGCGGCCTTGGCGCGCCAGCGGTAGCACTTCTGGTTGTTGCCGAGCATGGCCCAGTGCACGTCCTCGCCGCGCGGCGCCTCGGTGGCGCCGATGGCGTACTTGTGCGGGGTGTACTCCCAATCCGTGGTGAGGATGGGGCCCGACGGGCAGTTCTCGAGCATGGTCTCGATCATGTCGATCGAATCATAGACCTCCTGGATGCGAACGGCGGTACGGCCGAAGGCATCGCAGGTGTCGGCCGTGGCGGCGTGCATCTTTTGAACGTCCGGATCGGCGTAGCCGTCGAAGGGATGGTCAAAACGCACGTCGCGGGCATAGCCCGAGCCACGCATGAGCGGACCGACCGGCGAGAAGTCGCGTGCGATCTTGCGGTCCAAGATGCCGATGCCACTCGTACGCTCAATAAAGTTAGGCGTGGAGAGCAAGACGTCGACGAGCTCCTGAACCTCGGAGCGCAGCTGGTGGATGGTCGTGAGCGTGGAGAGCTTCTGCTCGGCCAAAATGTCGCGACGCACGCCGCCGATCACGTTGAGGCCGTAGGTCTTGCGGTGACCGGAGAGCTTCTCGGCCAGGTCCATGGACTTCTCGCGGACGCGGAAGAACTGCTGGAAGCCGGAGTCGAAGCCCGTGTAGTGCGACGCCAGGCCGATGTTGAGCAGATGCGAGTGCAGGCGCTCGACCTCGAGCATGATGGCGCGGATGTACTGGGCGCGCGGCGGGACATGAATGCCCTGGGCGCGCTCGACGGCCTCGGCATAGGCCACCGAGTGGGCGCAGCCGCAGATGCCGCAGATGCGGTCGGCGAGGAACGTCACAGCGTCATAGTTCAGGCGCGTCTCGGCGACCTTCTCCATGCCGCGGTGCACATAGAACAGACGGTAGTCGGCGTCGACGATCGTCTCGCCCTCGACGAACAGGCGGAAGTGGCCGGGCTCGTCGGAGGTAATGTGCAGCGGGCCCATGGGGACGAGCGTGGTCTCCTTGCCCTTGGTGTCGGCCAAGAACTCGTAGTTTTCCATGTCGCTCGCGGGAGCGGGACGGAAGCGGTAGTCCATGGAGTCCTTGCGCAGCGGGTACAGGCCGCTGGGCCAGTCATCGGGCAGCACCAGGCGGCGACGATCGGGCAAACCCTCGGGGATCAGGCCGAACATATCGCGCAGCTCGCGCTCGCCCCACACGCAGGCGGGGACGAACGGCGTCACGGACGGGAACGTCATCTTGGCGGGATCGACCTCGGTGCGGACGGTCACCCAGCCGGGATCCTCCCCCTCCATGGAGATGACGTAGTACACGGCGTAACGGCCGCACAGGCTGCGCTCATCGTTGCCGATGATCACGGGAATCCAGCCGTAGCGCTCGTAGTACAGGTAGTGGACGGCCTCGGGCAGCTTGTCCTGCTTGACGGTAATCGTCAGCTGGTCCTCGCACTGCCACTCGACCTTCTCGATGCAGCCCGGAACGGCGCGGCGCAGGGCCTCGACATGGCTCTCACAGCGACGGGCATACACCTTGTTCTCAGTTTCAATCATTCGTTACTCCACCTCGCTCTGAGCGGTCTCGGTACCGAACACAGCGCGGTACATCGGCGTCGCGTGAAGTTCCTCGGTGCTCTGCTCGAGCACGATGCCGGTCGCGGTCTCCACACCGTGCACGAGAGGCAACGGGGTGGCGATGCCAAACCACAAGATCATGACAGCCAGGATGACTTCGGGGATAAGCATGAGTGCCGGGGCCTCATGCTTGCCCATGCCCTGGGGTGCATGGCCGAATACCGACTTGAGTGCGATGCGGGTGAGCGCGGAGATGGCCACGGTAAGACCGAGGGCGACCACGACGACCAGCCACATGGGACCGGCGGTAACACCGGCGACAAAAGTCAGGAACTCGGAGATGAACATGCCAAAGGGCGGGAAGGCACCAAGACCGAGCAGCGCCAGGACGGCGAGCGCGGCGGTTGCGGGAGCAACCTCGACGACACCCTGGATCTTGGCCAGGCTACGCGTGCCAAAGGCGTGCTGGATGTTGCCGGACACGCAGAAGGCAAGCGTCTTGGTAAAGCCGTGGAACACGCAGTGCAGCAGGGCCGCGGCGATACCCAGCGGGCCACCGATACCCAGGCACAGGGCGATAACGCCCACGTTCTCCACAGACGAGTACGCAAAGCGGCGCTTGAGGTCGTCCTGGCGAAACATCGAGAGTGCCGCCACCAAAATGGACAGCGTGCCGACGATCAACAGCAGAAGTTGCGGATACTCGGCACCCACGGCCTGGATGGTAAAGCCGTAGAAGCGCATGATCACAAGCATGGCACACTTAAGCAGAACACCCGAGAGCAGGGCCGAGACAGGGCTCGGAGCCTGAGAGTGGGCATCGGGCAGCCAAGTGTGCATGGGGAACAGGCCAGCCTTGGTGCCAAAGCCGATCACGATAAACGCAAAGGCGAGGCGCATGAGCGTCGGGTCGAACTGGTCGGCATACGGCAGCACGCACGACAGGAACGCGGCCTCGTGGGCGTTGGGAATCACGTCGGCGGCGTTGGCGTAGATCAGCAGCGTACCGAACAGGCCAAAGGCCACGCCGGCGGTGCAGACCATCGCATACTTCCAAGAAGCCTCGAGGGCCGTCTTGTTCTTGTAGATACCCACGAGGAACACGGTGGAAAGCGTGGTTGCCTCCACGGCGGCCCACGTGAGGATCATGTTGTTGGACAGACACGCGAGCAGCATGGTGAACACAAACAGGCTAAACAGCGCAAAATACTGCTTGGCGCGCTCGGCGGGCATGGAGCCCTCCTCGATATCGGCCTTTACATAGGGCAGCGAGAACAGCCCAGTAAGAAAACCGATAAAGCCGATGAGCAGCACAAAGATGGCGCCCAGCGAATCGAGGTGGAACCACAGGCCAAGAGCGCTCGCGGTGTCGCCGCTCATAAGGACGCCACCGGCCGTCACAATCGACAGCACCAGGACGGCTGCGACGGAGACCAGGTTGAGACCGGCAAACACGTTATAGGACGTGTTCTTGGGCAAAAACGCCATGACCAGCGAGAACACCAAAGGAGTCGCGAGCAGGGCGAGAATCAACGTTTCCATGGACTACCCCCTCAGCTCGGACAGGTCGCGCGCATCGAGCGAGTGGGAGTCGTCCCAAATGCGACGCACGACGATGGACATGATGATGACGGCAAAGATGGCGTCGGTGGCGATACCGATCTCGATGATCTCGGGAGCGGTGGGGGCCAAAAGCGCGAGCGTCACGTGGCTGCCGTTTTCCATAAGGCAGTATCCAAAGATCTGCTTCATGATGTTGCGCTGCGAGATGATGCAGGTGAGGCCCACAAAGAAGTGAGCGAAGCTAATGGCGAGCGCAGGCGTTGCGACCTCGGCCGTGGGCAGGCTGATCTGCGTCACGACGGCAAAGCAGATCGCGACCTCCACGGCGATGATGCAAATGGCCCACGCGGGCTTAAGGCCGGCCTTGAGCGATGCGTCGCTCGGCTCGCCCATCTTCTTGTATGCGCGGTTGAGGATATAAGGGACCAGGACGACCTTGGTGATAAAGGCAGATCCAGCCCACATGAGCAGCTCCTGCGCACCGGTGGTGACACCGAGCGTGGCGAGCAGACCCACGAGCACCAGCGACTGCACCGCATACCAGCTGATGGCGTGCTTGATGTTCTTTGAGACGACCACCATGGTGGACGTGACGATCAGAAGGCCGCCAAGGATGTTGACGATCGAATAACCCATGTCGTTCTACCTCCTAACCGATCCAGCTGGCCGAAAGCGGGCCGCTGACGATAACCATGATGATGAGCACGATGAACACGAACGCCATCGCGTGGGGAAGCGGGGCTCCCGCAGCGACCTCGTCGCTCGGCTCGCCGGGCAGGCAATAGCCCATCCACTTGAGGAACCAGGCGAAGGTGGCGACGGTCTCGGCGACCATGATGCACACGAGCACCAGGATCGCGACGTTGCCGGCACCCACGGAAAAACCGCCGGCAATGATCTGGAACTTCGAGAAGAACGTGTTCATGGGCGGCACGCCGGCAATGGCGAGCGCGGCGACACCAAAGCCCACGCCCGAGATCGGGTACTTCTTTACGATGCCGCGAAGCTTGGGCAGCATACGCGTACCGAGCGTAAAGGAGAACGAACCGGCGATCAGGAAGAACAGGGTCTTGGCGAAGGCGTGGTTAAAGATGTGGCACACGGCGCCATCAAAGGCCAGCTGGCTGCCAAAGACCGAAAGGCCCAGACCAAAGAACACATAGGAGAGCTGGGCAATCGTGGAGAAGGCCAGCAGGCGCTTCATGTCCTTTTGCGGCAGGTACATAAGGAAACCAAAGAGCATGGTGACCATGGCGTCGATAATGGCGACCCAGCCCACGATCTCGGGAATCTCGCCGGCAGAGACGAGCGCACGCGCGAACACACACACGCCGACCTTGACCATCGAGGCACCATGCAGGTAGGCCGAAACAGGCGTCGGCGCCTCCATGGCCGAAGGCAGCCACATGTACATGGGAACCTGTGCGGACTTGGCCCAGGCCGCAAACAGCACGAGCAAAAGGACGATAGCCTTGAGCTTGGCGTCGAGGCCAGCAATCGCGGTAATAGCGAAGGTGCCGGTGTGGGCAAACACGATAGCGGCGCCCAGATACAGGCCGAGCGCACCGATATGCGTGATGATCAGGGCCTTCATGCCGGCCTTCTTGGCCGTAGGCGACATGTAGTAGCTAATGAGGCCCCAAGAGCACGCACCCGTGATCTCAAAGAACACGAGCTGGCCCAAAAGGGTCGAGCTGTACACGAGGCCGGCCATGGCGCCGATGAAGGTCGCGAGGTAAGCGTAGAAGCGGCGACGCGGCGCGTCGGGATGCTCACGGTTATTCTCGCTCATATAGGGAATCGAATAGATCACGACAAGCAGGCCGATACCCACAAAGGCGGGCGCGAGCAGCGTGCTCATGCGATCGAAGGTGAATCCCATGACGAGGGTCTGCCCAAACGAGATCAGGGGGACCTGCGTGTCGGGCATGCCGGCGCCAGCGAAATTCGCGGCGAGGGCGACGGTGCAGACCGTCGAGACGGCGGCACCCAAAACGCTGAACCACTTGGCGTACGGACGGGGGAACAGGGCGACGAGCACCGAGGCCACCATCGGGGCCGCGATAGCGACCAAGCCGAGAAGGGACAGACTGACTGCAAATGACATTGTTTCTCCCTTCTCCTACACGCCTACGACCACGAAGACAAACGCCAGAACGGCGATGCCCACAACGGCCCAGGTCTGACTGCCAAGCACCTTAAAACGCGAGCGCGAGCAGGAGTTCTCGATCACGCCGCACACGACAAAGTCGATCAGGCACTTCACCAGGAAGATGACCGCGCCCAGAACGGCGGCAGCGCCCACGGTCGCGGGCTCGCCCCAGGGGACGAAGATCGCGCAGAACCAGGCGACGACCAGGACCTGCTTCATGGACATGGCGAGCTTTGCCATCGCAAGCGACGGGCCGGAAAGCTCGGCGAGCGGACCTTCCTGAAGCTCCTGCTCGGCCTCGGCCTGATCAAACGGCAGCTTGCCGAGTTCCATGTAGCAGGCGATCGCAAAGGCGATGCCGGCGAGAATCACGGCGACCGGCGCGTCGACGGCGCCCGTCATGATGTGCTGACCCATGGTGGCGATGTCGGTGGAGCCGCACACCAGGGCGGCGGCAAACAGCGCCAGCAGCATGGACGGCTCGATGAGCACGCTCATGAGCAGCTCGCGGACGCCGCCGATACCGGCGTAGGCGTTGGACGAATCCACACCGCAGAGGGCGAAGAAGAAGCGGGCGAGCGCCAGGCTGTACATGATGGTGATGGCGTCACCAAAGACCGGGATGGGGCTTTGTGCCGTAAAGAGCGGCAGGCCCATCGCGAGCATAAAGGCGACGGCGAAGAACAGCGGCGGCATAATGCGCAGCGCAAAGCTCGCGTCCTCGCTCTGGGACTCGGGGCGCGCAAAGAGCTTGGCCAGGTCGCGGTAGTCCTGCATGATGCTGGGGCCGCGACGGTTGTGCATCTTGGCGCGGATAACGCGACCGAGACCGGAGAAGAACGGCGCGACGGCCATAACGACCACGCCCTGCAGAACGGCAAGTACGATGTTGTTCATGCTCTCCCCTCCTTAACCCATTTGCACGGCGAGCACGAGGAACACCACGAGTGCCGCGACGATGTAGCAGATATAGATGCTGTAGTTGCCGCCCTCGAGCTTAGTCGCGAGGTCGGCGAGCTTCTCGACACCCTTATGCGGGGCATCGACGAGAACCTTGTCGGGTACGGGCTCCACAGCCTCGGCCACACCGGTGAGCTTCTGGAAGAAGTGCGCGATGGACCAGCAGACGGCCGTGCAGCGGTCGCGCAGCGTGTAGAGCGGCTGCATAAACCAGGACACCTCGGAGGCAAAGGTCGTGGCCACGACGGGCATATGCTCGTTGGGAGCATAGCCGCATGCCCACGGCTGGGACTTCTGCACCTTGCCGACGGTCTTGAGCTTGCGATAACCGCAGGCAAGGCCGACGAGCACCACGAGCGCAATGGCGATCGCGGGCGTGGAGGTGGCAGCGCCGGAGTACTGGTTCATGAGCTCCATGCCCTCGGCGGCAAACACGCCACCGTACGGATGCAGCACGGACGCGGCGACATCGACCAGCACGGGAGCGATCACGGGAGCGCCAATGCCCAGCACGACGCAGATGGCCGCGAGCAGGCCCTGCGCAAACACCATGGGGGCGGGAACCTCCTTGGCATTAGCCGCGGCCTCGGAGCGGGGCGCGGAGGCAAAGGAGACGCCATAGGCCTTGACGAAGCACGTGACAGCCAGCGCACCGGTAATGGCAAGCGCGACGGCAGCGAACACGGCCACGATCATGACGGCCTTGTCACCCTGCATGGCAGCGTTAAAGAGCGACTGGTAGGTAAACCACTCGGACACAAAGCCGTTGAAGGGCGGGATGGCCGAGATGGCAAGCGCGCCAATGAGGAAGCAGATGGCCGTTGCCGGCATACGACGGAACAGGCCGCCCATCTTCTCCATATTGCGCGTACCCGTGGAGTACAGCAGCGCACCGGCGCCCAAGAACAGCTCGCCCTTAAACATCGCGTGGTTAAACGTGTGGTAGAGGGCGGCCATCAGAGCCAGGACGGCGATGCCGACCGAGTTGAGCGCCATGGCGGCCATGGAGGCGCCGACGCCGAGCAGAATGATGCCGATGTTCTCGACGGAGTGATAGGCCAGCAGACGCTTGATGTCATGCTCCTGCAGGGCGAAGGCCACGCCGAGGACCGACGAGATCGCACCGAAGACCATGACCATAAGGCCCCACCAGACCTGAACGCCCGAGGCGGAGAGCAGGTCGAGACCAACCTTGAGGATACCGAAGATACCGATCTTGATCATGCCGCCGGACATGAGGGCCGACACGTTGGACGGCGCCTCGGGATGTGCCTTGGGCAGCCAGCCGTGCAGCGGGATGATACCGGCCTTGGCGCCAAAGCCAAAGAAGGCGAGCACGAAGCACACGGATGCGACCGCAGGGCTAAACTGCGTAGCGCGGAAATCCGCAAAGGCAAACGAGCCACCGGCGAAGTTGGTCATGGTGAGGAAGCTCGCCATGATGAGCACAAAACCCACGTGTGCGATCACAAAGTAGAGCCAACCGCCATGGATGGAGTTCTCGTTCTCCTCGATCACGACCAGGAAGTACGAGGTAAGCGACATGAGCTCAAAGGCGACCAGGAACCAAAACACGTTGTCGGCGGTGATGACGAGCATCATGGACGCCACGAAGGTGTTAAAGAAGAAGCCAGCGCGGCCCTTTTTGCCCGGGTACTCATCAAAGTAGTTGAGACCGTAGATCGAACCGGCAAACGCGAGCACCGAGATGAGCGCCACGAACAGACCGGACAGCTGATTGAGCAGCAGCTGGAAATGGGCAAACGGGAAGAACACGATGGTGTCGACCGACGTGACATCGCCCAGCACGGCCTGGATACCGGCCACAAACGAAAGCACCGCGGCGGCGGCGCCGATAAGGCAGCCGGCGGTCTTGGCGGCGTTATCGGCCTTGATCAGCAGAACCGAGGCGAGCGCACCGATGCACGAGACGGCAAGCGATGCGATAAACAGCGTCATGCTATCCATTGTTTACGCTCCCTTCTGCTTTCTCGGACAGACCCTGGGCCACAGCGGTAACGTCGACAACCGGACCGTTTTCGATCGAGCGCAGGCGCTTGGCCTCGTCGAGCTCGCGATCGGCCGCGCCGCCCATGACGGTCAGTGCCTTGGTGGGGCACGCCGCCACACAATGTGGGCCGTCCGGATCGAAGGCGCACAGGTCGCACTTGACAGCGCAGGTGTACTGGCCGGGAGCCCACGTAAGCAGGCTGCTCAGGGACTTAGGGTACGAAGGCGTCGGGTCGCACATGCCTGCGACACCGGCGATAGACGTGCCATCGGGATGGATGGCTCCGAAGGGGCACGCGATGGCGCACAGCCTGCACCCGATGCACTCCTGCTCCTTGACGTGGATGCGGTCGCCATCGTGCTCGATGGCATTCACCGGGCAAACCTCGGCGCAGGGGGCACCCTCGCAATGGTGGCAGGCAAGGGCGGCCGAAATACCGCCGGTCTTCACGAGCGCCAGGCGCGGCGTATCCTGAAGACCCTGCATCCGGTGGGCGTCGGCACAGGCGGACTGGCATGTTCCGCAGCCGATGCACCTCTCCGGGTTGATGTCGATGAAGCGGTTCATCCCCACTTCCTTTCAAAATAACGGGCCGGGCTCCCGAACGTACGGGACGCCCGGCCCAAAAAGCCAACGAGAACGGGACTACACGATTTGATTCACGTGCGTCTCGTCGTCGAACTTGGCGGCGCCAGGCTCAACGTCCTGGGGAGCGGCGGCGTCCACCAGAGCCTGCTTGAGCTCGGTGTACTGACGCTCTACCTCGCCCTCGGCCCAAACCTGGTCGGCAATGGCGTCGACCTGGCAGGCGGAGAACTTGTCCTCGGGCGTGTGCGAGACCGGGTCGACCTTGTGAATGGTCAGCTCGTTGCACTTGCCGATCCACCACTGGTAGGTCATATAGACCGTGCCCTTGTTGATGCGGTCGCTCACGTCGGCGCGGCTGTATACCTGGCCGCGGCGGCTGTGGATCGAGACGATGTCGCCGTTCTTGATACCGCGCGCCTGGGCGTCCGCGGGATTCATGCGGACAAAACCGGGCTCGTCGGCGAGCAGCGCCAGCGTCTTGCAGTTGCCGGTCATCGAACGGCAGCTGTAGTGGCCGACCTCGCGGACGGTGCACAGGATGAGCGGGTACTCATCGTCGGGAAGCTCGGAGGGCGCCTCCCAGTCGTGCGCCATCAGGTTGGCGCGGCCGTCCTTGGTGGTGAACTTGCCACCAGCGAACATGTCGGGCGTACCGTGGTCGTTCACATCGGTGCTCTTGACGGGCCACTGGGCGTAGCCGCCCTCGGGAGCCATCTTCTCGTAGGTCGCGCCCACAAAGTTGGGGCACAGGCTAATGCACTCGTTCCAGATCTGCTCGGTGTTGTCGTAGTGCATGGGATAGCCCATACGCGTGGACAGGTCCGCGAAGATCTCCCAGTCGTGACGGCACTCGCCCTTGGGCGGAACGGCCGCGTCAAAGTGCTGGAAGCTACGGTCGGATGCGGTAAAGACACCCTCGTGCTCGCCCCAAGAGGTGGCAGGCAGGATGACGTCGGCGAGCATGGTCGTCTGCGTCATAAAGATGTCCTGACAAATGAACAGATCCAGCTCGGAGAGCGTCTTGCGCATACCGGCCGAATCGGGCTCGGTCTGCACCGGGTCCTCGCCGTAGTTGTAGAAGCAGTGCACCTTGCCCTCGTCGACCAGGTGGCCCAGGTCGGTGAGCTTGTAGCCCTCCTCGAGCGGGAGCTTTTCCTCGGGCACGCCCCAAGCCTTGGCAAACTTGGCACGCACTGCGGGGTCGGTGACTTTCTGGTAGCCAGGGTACAGGTTGGGCAGCATGCCCATATCGCAGGAGCCCTGGACGTTATTCTGACCGCGCACGGGCGCGAGGCCGGAATTGGGTTTGCCGATCTGGCCGGCAACGCAGGCGATGGAGGCGATGGTGTGCACCGTCTTCAGGTTCTGCTTCTGCTGGCATACGCCCATACCCCAGCCAATGATGGCAGAGGGCTTCGCCGTGGCGTACATCTCGGCAGCTTGGTGGATCAACGCGGGCTCGACACCCGTGATGTCCTGTACGGATTCGGGAGTGTAGTTCTTGATGGTCTCCCACCACTCGTCAAAGCCGTTCGTATGCTCGGCGACGAATTCCTTGTCGTAGAGGCCATCGTTGACCAGACAGTTGGCAAAGGCGTTGAGGAACGCAACATTGCAACCGTTCTTGATCGGAAGGTAGAGATCGGCGATACGCGCGGTTTCGATATGGCGCGGGTCGGCGACGATGATCTTGCAACCCTTTTCTTTGGCTCGCACGATACGCCTTGCGACGATGGGGTGCGAATCGGCAGGGTTATAGCCGAAGAGGAAAATGCAGCCCGCATCCTCCATACCGGGGATGGAGCATGACATGCAACCTGAACCAACCGTGTCCATCAGACCGAGGACAGTAGGGCCGTGTCAAGTACGGGCGCAGTTGTCTACGCTGTGGGTGCCGATGCACGCACGCGTAAACTTCTGCATGACGTAGTTCGCCTCATTGCCGCCGCCTCGCGAAGAGCCGGTGGTCATGACAGCGTTAGGACCATATTCGTCAATTATGGCCTGCATCTTAGATGCGGTGAAATCCAGTGCCTCGTCCCAGCTTACGCGCTCAAGATCCGCGCCCTTGGTGCGGCGGATCATCGGGTGCAGTACGCGGGGAGTCAAGATCTTGGTGTCGTTGATGAAGTCGTAGCCGCTCATGCCCTTAAGGCACAGCTCGCTCTGGTTGGTGATGCCGTTGAGCGGTTCGGTACCCACGACCTGGCCGTTTTGGACCAAGAGGTTAAACTGGCAACCGGCGCCGCAGTACGGGCAAATCACTTTATGCTTCTCCATGACACCCTCCTTCCTTTCTCTGCTACCGAATACTCGGTACTTATTTGACAATCATTGGGCCTGTCGCCCGACGCTTACGCCTCGTTTTCGATGGTGGCGCGGGCACGCTCGGCAGTCAGTTCTGCCAGACGCTCCTCGTCTACCAGGGTGAGGCCCTTGGTCGGACACGCCTCGGCACACGCCGGACCGCCGGGACGGTCCACGCACAGGTCGCACTTGAGCACGAAGCTCTTAGTCTGCGAACCCACGCGAACGTCACCCATCAAGACGGGGACCTGCGTGGTCGCCACGCTCACGGCGCCAAAGGGGCATGCCATGACGCAGCTCTTGCAGCCGATGCAGTTGTCCTCGTTGACGCCGATGCGATGGTTCTTTGGATCAAAGAACAAGGCGCCCGTGGGGCAGGCCTTGGCGCACGGAGCGTCCTCGCAGTGGTGACATGCCACCGGCGCGGAAATCTCGTAGGTGCGCGTTACGCGCAAGCGAGGTGCGGCGATGTTGCCGGGAATATCGTGCGCCTCGATGCACGCCGCCATACAGGTTTGGCACCCAATGCAGCGTGAAGAATCAGCCACGACTCGTTTATTGCCCATGTTGTTCACTCCCTCCTGAATCCTATGCCGGAGAGACCCTGTCGACGTTGCCCCGGACCGCCCGTGGTCCGGCATCGACGAATCGAATGCATGCGGCGAAACATGCACTCGGTAGAGTTTCTCCAACGATATACAGGTTAAATATACGCAGTTGCAGGGGGCAAACTTGAGCATAGGCCCTGCAATACGGGTGTATTGCAGGGGTTTTGGCAGGTTGGAATTATTCTCTAGAAGCTATAAAGGTGAGTGTATTACATGCGTACGCCTCAGAGATTTTTATGCGCTCTCATTTTGGATGTACTACGCTTGTATTCGTGTTTATGGTTATCAACTTGAGTGAAATAAAGTAATCGTTATAAGATGCTCAAGTATCGGCACATGCCGCATTTGACCGACTATATTGCACGCTCATTAAGGGGGCCAGTGATGTCATCGACTCAAAAAAGAGCCATCCTGCAGGTGCGCATTCGCGAGGAAGACAAGCAGCATGCCGAGCATCTCTACGATGCCATGGGCACATCGCTCGCCGAGGCTGTCCGCTTATTTGTCGCGCAAAGCATTTTGATGCGCAAGCTCCCCTTTCAGCCGGTCGCCGTGCGCTCAAAGAACGGCACCGCCGCCTATGGATCGCTCAAAGCATATGGTGACCCCAATCGCCGCTCCGAAGAGCGCAATGCCTGGATTGAGTACCTTGCCACAGAAAGCGACGATTCGATTTTGGGTCCCGAGGAAGTAGATATCCATGAGTAGCACCATCATCGACGAGACCGTCATCCTGCGCTACCTGCTTGACGACGACGAGGTTCTGTCACCGCGCGCCGCCAAGGTCATCGCCACGCGCACCGCTCGCGTCTACCCCGAAATCACCACGCGCGTCGTGGTCACACTGCGCGACGTCTATAAGGTTCCCCGCGTTGAGATTACTGCGGCCATGAAGAGGTTGCTCGATGACGTCATGGTCGACGAGCCCACCGTTGTCGCCCTTGCCGTCAAACTCTTTGGCAAGACCCATATGGACTTTACCGACTGCCTCCTCGCAGCCCGAACCGCCATCTACAACGATGATGTCGTGAGCTTTGGCAAGCCCATCATCCAAGGCATGATCGATTACCGCCGCAAGCGCCAAACCGCTGCCGACGCCCGCAGCCGAAGCACCGACTCCACCATCGACAAGCTCCGCCACCAACCCCGCAGCTAACCCCATCCCCTCCTAAGTTGCGGTGAAATACGGACTGTTTTATGTCTCTGAGTAGCCTTTAGTCCGTATTTCACCGCAACTTATTGTTGGGCGGCGGAGTCGGTTGTCTCTGCTATCAGGAATCCGCAAAAGGCTTTGTAGTTGGGATACCGTAGCCGCGCATCATAGCGCCAAACTCTTCGACATCATATGTGTCCGATAGCTTGAAATGAATGACGTTATGACCCATGGCACGTAAGTTCGCATCGCGCAATAAGGCGGCTCGATAGGTTTTTGCCGCAGCATGTTCCAAATCTTTTTGAGTTTCGTCCTCAAACTTACCCAAACCATGAAGCTCTGCCAACATCCATGACCCATCTGGCATCCGCCAACCATAATCTGCCAGATAATAGCCGGCATTTCCTGGTCGAGCAATCTCAACCTGAAGCTCAGGCGCAACGACTCCAGCAAGGATCATTGCCGCTCGCGCCTCGGACTCTCCCCCGTTATCCGACCTCCCGTCCATATGCTCGAACACGCCAAACGCACGGGCGATGCCATGCAAACCGCGACAATTGGCCTGTGCATACGCACGCAGCTCCTCGCGGTCGACATCATACTCACGAGCCAATCCATCGGCGTAGCCAAGCGCATACCGAAATGCACTCGCGCGGGCAATATCGACCACCGTCCGATAGGGGTCCGTCAGCGTAAACGGGCCGAGCCGCCATAACTCACCTGGGCGCCATCGACGATACTCAACGAACTCATATGTATCGCGCCTGGTAGATCTCGGCAACAACATCTGAACGGCATTAAGCAGCGAGTAAGCAGAGCCGATACCGTACAGCAATGCCGCCGTTGAACCGCAGAAAATGGCATCCGGTTCGACGGCCGCAATAGCAGATGCAAGCTGGAAAATGCGGGCTTCCACGTCAAGGTGGCTCCAATAAACAGGATCGGCGTACACATGGTTATAGAGTCGAATTAAAAGCTCTTCCTGCATAAGCTCACGCGCGCGCCGCTCATCCCAAGGATCAGTCGTTATCAATAGCTGCTCGTCATGATGAATCCCGAGAGCGGAAAACAGCATCTTGGCATATGACTTCGGAAAATGTTTAGCTTTATTGGACATGACCCGCACCATAACAATCAAGAACGAGTGAACGCCTTTACGCTATCGCAGAACGGCATTTAAATACCTTGCCAAAAGCTGACCAAAAGCTTGACGTCGCAGGTCAGAGCTTCAAAAAATATTTCCACTCTCGGTAGACGGTCGCTACGACCCTCCCAACGGCATCAAAATCCACCCTTACAATTAGTTGCGGTGAAATACGGACTACATGGGCCATAAAAGCCGAAAAACAGTCCGTATTTCACCGCAACTTAGGAGGGAATGTGGGGTCCCCGGCATGTATATGAAAACGACTCTGGCGCCAAATGAAGCCAAAGCCGTTAAAACTATCCTATGGAGCGGGCGACGGGAATCGAACCCGCGTCATCAGCTTGGAAGGCTGGGGTTCTACCATTGAACTACGCCCGCAAGATATGGTCGGGACGACAGGATTTGAACCTGCGACATCCTGCTCCCAAAGCAGGCGCGCTACCAAACTGCGCCACGTCCCGAAGGTGTTGAGCAGCTAAGGTCTAAACCTTGCGTGTCCCAAAGCGAAGGAAATTATAGGGGAGACTCCCCGCCTGTGCAAGCATTGATGCCTTAGCTCCTCGAATGTGCAACAAAACGACTATGGAGCAGACCGATCACAAAGGCAACCACGGCGACTGGCGCCCACGCGGCACCGATATCCGCCAGGGGCAATGCATCGAACGGCAGCCACGCGCCCGCAAAGAACGCGTCGCGAACCGAGGTGATCACACTCTGCACGGCAACCACGCCGCCGACCCAGACCCACACCTGCGGATGAGCGTCGCAAAAGCCGTGCACCAGGCCCATCAGTACCAGCACGATGGCGACGGGATACAAGGCGTTGAGCATGGGCACCGAGAACATAAGGATCACGTCGAGGCCCACGTTGGAGAGCACGCACGAAAACGCTGCGAACACAAAGGCGAGAACCGCGAAGGGACGGCGCATGGCCTCCTCAGAGGCCTCCGCCCCCCCCTTCGACCACATACGTCTCGCAGAAGTAACGCGAGCAGCAGCTGATGAGGCCGATGCACACGTTCATGCAGGCAAGGAAGAAGATGGCGAAGACCACGACCGTGCCGACAAGGCCAAAGTGCATAGACGCCGAACGGGCGAGGATGGCAGCACCGTTGGTGGCATCGGGCATCACGGTGCTGAGCTGCGTGCCGGCAAGCGCCAGGCCGCAGTAGATGATGGCCATGAGCACGCCGGCGATCACACCGGAACGCGAAATCTCGAAGGCCACGCGCTTGTCATCGGTAACGCCCAGCTCGTGGATGGTCTCGGCGATGATGATGCCGAAGGCGAGCGACGCGAGCAGGTCCATGGTCTGATAGCCAGTCAGAAAGCCCTGCACGGCAGCACCTGCATCGTAGGGAGCCTGAGGCGCGGCAGCCGGTCCCAGCGGCGAGATCACGGCAGCACCCACGACCAGCACGATGAGTGCAATGAGCGCGGGGCCCGTAATGCGACCGAGCACGCGCGTGATGACGCCCGGGCGCAGCGTGAGCGCAAACGCGACGACAAAGAAGCCAACGGCAAACACCAGGCGAGCCGTGCCGAGCGAGACGCCCTCGGGCAGCAGCGGCACCAGCATCTCGAAGGCCGTCGAGCTCGTGCGCGGAATAGCAAGGCACGGGCCGATGGCCAGATACACTGCCGCGACAAAGAACTCACCAAACTTGGGGTGCACGCGGCCGGCAAGCTCGCGTGCCGTTCCGGCAAGCGCCACGGCGATAAAACCCATGACGGGCAGGCCGATGGCGGCGATGAGAAAGCCGAGCATGGCGACCGGCGTGGCAGAACCCGCCTGCAGCGCCAGCAGCGGCGGAATAATGAGGTTGCCGGCGCCAAAGAGCATCGAGAACAGGGCGATGCCGACGGTAACGACATGGTCGGAGCGTAGACCACGCGGGGCGGATGAGGCCATAGGCACACCTTTCGGGTCGAAACAAAAACGGGACGGGCAAAAACACCCGTTCCGCAAGTATAAACGGTCTAGCAGCTTTAGCAGGCTAAATCGCGTAAAGCGTCGATCGCGGTGTCGACTTCCTCGTCCGTGTTGAAATACCCAAACGAGAAGCGGACGACGCCCTGGCGCTCGGTACCCAGTGCACGGTGCATGAGCGGGGCGCAATGGACGCCGGGGCGCGTCGCAATCCCCCACCCTTGCATGAGCGCATCCGAGATCTCGGCCGAATCGATATCGCCCACGTTGAGCGACACAATTGCAGAGCGCGTCGGCTGGTCAAAGGCGCCGTAAAGCTTGATCTCCGGGATTTCGCGCACGCCGGCAAGAAAGCGATCAGCGAGCGCACGCTCGCTGGAAGCAATCGCCTCGACCCCACCCTGGGCCTCGATAAAGTCGAGACCAGCGGATAGGCCCGCTATGCCGTGACCGTTGAGCGTGCCCGCCTCGAGGCGCGTGGGCCACTCAAGCGGCTGCAGCGCATCGAAGCTGTGCACGCCCGTGCCGCCCATGGCCCACGGAGCCACGTCAATGCCCTCCGCCACGGCCAGGCCGCCGGTGCCTTGGGGTCCCATGAGCCCCTTGTGGCCGGTAAAACACACGACGTCGAGCCCCATGGTATCCATGTCAATCTTCGCCGTACCGGCAGACTGAGAGGCGTCGACGATAACCAGCGCGCCGGCCGCATGAGCCACAGCCGCCACACGTGCAACATCAACGGAGTTGCCGGTCACATTGGAGGCGTGCGTCACCACCACGGCACGCGTGCCCGGCGTGACCAGCTGCTCGAGTTCGTCGTAGTCGAGCACGCCGTTCGCGTCGCAGCCCGCATACTCAACGGTCACGCCCTGCTCTACCGCCAGGCGATTGAGCGGACGCAGCACGGAGTTATGCTCGAGCACCGTCGTGACCACACGATCGCCGGGACGCACCACGCCATTGATGACGGTGTTGAGCGCCGCGGTGGAGTTGGGCGTAAAACAAACATGGTCTGCCCTCGGGCAACCTAAAAAGCGCGCAAGCTTAGTGCGGCAGCCATGAATCGTGCGCGCCGCATCGAGCGCGCCCGACGTCGCGCCACGTCCGGCATTGCCGAGCGAGCACATCGCCTGCGTCACGGCATCGATCACCGTCTGCGGCTTATGCATGGTCGTCGCCGCGTTATCCAGGTAGATCATCGCACGACCTCCCACATGTCGATTACCGTAAAGCCCTCGGTGGGGACGCCCGCCGCGGCAAGCTCGCCGCGCAGCAGGTCCTCATCGGCAGGCAACGCCTTCCATGCCAAACCGCAGCCGGCAGCGACCTCCCCGGGTACGGGAATCGTTCGCCCGGGAAGGCTGCGCTCGATGCACAGGGACTCGCACCCCATGGCGGCCGCCGTGGTGGGAAACGTGATGACAAGCGCCGGGCGCTTCTCCCTCATGGCAACTCCAACCAATACGCTACGGGCGCACGACGCGCACGGCCTGCTCCATCTTCTCCACAATCACGTACATGTTGGTGACCTCGCCCACCGCAAGCTGGTCTTTAATGCCATAGTGGTCGAGGCAGGTACCACAGGTGAGAATTTCGACACCCTGCTCGGCCAGACCCTTCAGGTCGTCGAGTACCGGTGAGCCCTCGACGGTGAGCTTGGCACCGCCGTTGTAGAACAGCATGGTCGCGGGCAGCTCCTCCTGCTGCGTCACGGCAAAGATGAAGGCCTTCATGAGTTTGTGGCCCAGCTCGTCGTCGCCGCGGCCCATGCAGTCGGTGTAGACGGAAATGACGAGTTTGCCCTTGCCGGCGCTGGCATCACAGAAGGCAGCGCCATCCTGCTCGGGATCGGCCACGGCAACGGCGCCAGAGGTCGCCACGGTCACGTGCCACTCGGCGTCCGAGATCTTCTCGAGCGAGGCCGTGCAGCCCTTCTCCTGCGCCATCTTAGAGATGTTCTTGACGGCGGTCTCGTTATCGACCGCGGTCACCACGGCACCCTCGCCATCAAGCTGTTTGAGCGCCTTAAGCGTCTTGACGACGGGCAGCGGGCAGGCATCGCCCATGGCATTGACTTCAATCTTGGTAGACATAGTTTTTCCTTTCGAAAGAACCGTTCTAGAGAACGGTAAACAGTTACATAAACGTGCGGGCTAGCGAACAACGTGGACGGCAGGACCGCCCGGCACCGGTTCGCACACGCGACCGACGACGGCGGCGATACGTCCTTCGGCATGCAGACGGCGCGCGAGCTCATCCACATCGTCAGCAGGCGCCGCAATAAGCAGGCCACCAGATGTCTGCGGATCGTACAGCGCGTCGAGCATGCCCGGCTCCAGGTCCTCGCCGGCAGCCACACGCGGGCCAAAGAAGTCCTGGTTGCGGTAGGAGCCCGCGGGGATAATGCCCAGGCGCGCCATGTCGAGCACCTGATCAAAGAGCGGTACCGCTCCCGACGCAAGCTCAACCTGCACGCCCGAGCCCTCGGCCATCTCGCACGCGTGCCCGATCAGGCCAAAGCCCGTGACATCGGTGCAGCCGTGAAGCTCAAGTCCCTCGGCCAGACGAATCGGCGCCTCGTTGAGGGTGCACATCGAGTCAAACATGGCTGCGGCCTCGTCCTGCTCGATGAGCTCGCCCTTGATGGCTGTGGTGATGATACCCGAGCCAACCGCCTTGGTCAGCAGCAGGACATCGCCCACGCATGCACCGCTGTTAGCGAGCATGCGGTCGAGCGCGACAAAGCCGCTCACGGACAGGCCGTACTTGGGCTCGTCGTCGTTGATGGTGTGGCCGCCCGCGATGGTGCAGCCGGCCTCGACGCACTTGTCGGCGCCACCCGCCAAAATCTGCCCGGCAACCTCAACGCCCAGGCAACTGGGTATGCAGAGCAGGTTCATGGCATGACTCGGCCGCCCGCCCATGGCGTAGATGTCCGACAGCGAGTTGGCCGCGGCAATTTGGCCAAACAGGAACGGGTCGTCGACCATCGGCGGGAAGAAGTCGATGGACTGCACGAGGCCTAAGTTATCGCCAACGCGAAAGACGCTCGCATCGTCGGAGGTATCGAATCCCACGAGCAAGTTGTCGTTATGCACATTGGGTAAATCGCCCAGGACCTGGGCGAGGGCTCCGGGAGCCAACTTAGCGGCTCAACCGCTCGCGGCTGTCATAGACGTGAGCTTAATAACATCGTCAGCCATCGATTCCTCCTCTCATAGGTCAATCAGTTCCTCCCAGTATACGCATGGCGGCGCCGAGAGCGGACGGCGAATGACACCGCCCCTTACATGAGCGCCTGGGCTCGAATGGCCGCGCCGATCGCTCCGGCAAAGCGAGCCTGGGGCGAGGTGGTCACCGGCGACCCCAGTAGCTCGCCCAACCGCTCCACCACGAAGGCGTTCTCGCACAGGCCACCGGTCAGATAGTACGGGGCGCCCGCTGCCTGCCCGGCCATAGTGGCCACGCGCGAGACCACGCTGTCGATCACGCCGCGCGCAATGTTCTCGCACGGCTCACCGCGACCGATCAGGCTAATGACCTCGCTTTCGGCAAACACGGTGCACATGCTGGATATCTTGGTGGGCTCACCGGAACGCGCAAGGTCGGCCATCTGCTGCTGGGTAATGCCCAAGCGGTCGGCCATGATCTCCAGAAAGCGCCCCGTGCCGGCGGCGCACTTGTCGTTCATGGCAAACTTGGCCACGCGGCCGCCTTTAAGCTGAATGACCTTGGTGTCCTGGCCGCCCACGTCGATCACGGTACCGTGGTCGCCAAACAGGCGCACGGCACCGGTACCGTGGCAGGTAATCTCGGTCACGACCTTGTGCGCATAGGGCACGGCGACACGGCCGTAGCCGGTCGCGATCACGCGCGCGTCGTCGGCAGCCACGTCATAGCCAGCCGCTGCCAGCGCCTCGCGCAGCCGCTCGGAAGCATCGACCGAGGAGAACCCAGTTGGCTGCACGCACGTCCACGCCACCGAACCCTCCCCATTGACCACAGCAGCCTTAGCCGCCGTAGACCCGATATCGATCCCGATCCCTATCATGGCTCTCTCCCAATCTAAACATCAAAGGTAGCGGCGCGTTCAGGCGCCTTAGCTCTAGGTTTCTCAGGTGCCGGAGATTGCCCCGAAAGAGGAGCGCAGCGTACTTTGGGTACGCAAGCGACGGTTTGAGGGGCAAGATCCGGTGCCTGAGAAAGCTAGAGGGTTTCGATGAAGGCGGCGATGCGAGTCTCGATCTGGCCCATGTCACCGTTGCTGTAGTCGGTCTCGATCTTCATATACGGAATACCCGCACCCTCGACGGCCTCCTGCATGCGCGCGCTCTCAACGTTGAAGGTGTGGCAGGCCTGTAGCACGCTCTCTACCACGCCATCGACATGGTACTTCTCGCACATGGTCAGTGTGTTCTCCATGCGGCCGTCGTTAGGCGTCATGACCGAGCAGTTGATATCCAGGTAGCGGTCGGCGATGGCGCGCAGAATGTCGGGCGCGTCCGGGTCGATCATCATAGCCGCCGTGCGCTCACCCGAGCAGTCGTCCATGCACACGACCACGCCGCCGTTGGACTCGATGGTGCGGCCGATCTTGTTGATCACACCGCCCACCGGGCAACCGGTGATCAGAATGCGCTTGGCGTCCGCCGCAACCGGGCGCTCGCCCGCGTCGTAGGCCTCGCGCAGCTTGGCGACCTTTTGCTCCAGCTGCTGCGTATAGGCCTCGATATCAAAGCTGAACGTACCGGCAAACATAGTGCTCATCAGGTCGATGCCGCTCATGGCCGCCGGCTGGTTGGCCTGCAGCGCAAACATCTCGAGCTGGGCCGCACGCAAGCGGTTGCGACGACGGACGGCAGCACGCAGGTCATCGTCGGTAATCGTGATGCCGTAGAAGCCCTCGAGCTCCTCCTTGAGCAGGCGGCACTCCTCGTACCAGCCTTCACGCTCGTAGGCGCGATCGCGACCCTGCGGAAGATGCAGAATGTGCGTGCGCTTGAGCTCGTTGAGTAGCTCGTACATCTTCTTCTTGCCGTCGCAGGCGGTCTCGCCGATGATCATGTCGCTAAAGTACGTAAACGGGCACTTTTGCGAATAGGCAAAACCATACGTAGACTTGATGAGCGGGCACAGGTTTGCCGGCAGCACCTTCTCGGCCTCGGGAATCACCTCGTCGGACGTGCCGCACAGCGCCACGCTCGCAGCCCCCGCGGCATCGATAATCTCGAGCGGCGTGTAGCTGCACAGAAAACCGACCAGGCGATTACCCGCCTGCTTATAATCCTTGACGCGAATAAACGCCGCCTTGCGTTGCTCGTTGAACTCCTCAAACGTGGACGGCAACGGCTGCTCAATATTTTCCGACATATAACTCCTTAACAAACCTTTTAACCAACCAAGGAAACGGCTTTCCCAGGTGCCCGAGGTTGCCGTGAAAGAGGAGCGCCGCGTACTTTGGTATGCAAGCGATGGTTTGAACGGCAAGATCGGGTGCCTGGGGAAGCCGCCGGGACGGATACCCCTAAATAGTTTCCAAGAAAGCCTCGATCCTGGTTTGCAGCTGGCCGGCGTCCTCGCCGGCGTAGTCGGTCGTGATGTGCATAAACGGGATGCCGGCCTCTTCGGCGGCCTTCTCCACGGCAAACGACTCCATCTCGTAGAGCGTGCAGAACTGCAAGGCCACGTCGACGATGCCGTCGGCATGCAGGTCCTTGGCCATCTGGACAATGTCCTTCATACGCTGGTCGTTGAGCGTAAAGACGGCGCAGTTGATCTTAAAGTAGCGCTCGGCGATGGCGTCGAGCATCTCGTCAACCGTCTCACCGGACTCATCGACCAGGTCCTTGTAGTAGCGCGAGCCCGTGCAGGACTCCTCGCCCACCACGACGCCACCGGCCTTCTCGATGAGGTTGAACAGCTTCCAGTTGGGCACGGCCATGGGCGTACCGGTGTACAGGATGCGCTTGGTCCCCTTGGGCGCCACGCCCTCGCCGGCCTCGACACGCTGCTCGCACTCAGCCGCCATATCGTTAATGGCTCCGGTCAGACGCGGCGTGTCATCCATAAAGGCGGCCTGAACGGTCAGCAGGCTGTCTAGACCGCTGATGGGCGCTGGGTCGGCAGCGCGCGTGGCAGCGAGGCGCTGCAGGGCGCGACGCTTCTCATTGACGGCGTGGATGGCGGCCTTCAGACGCTCGGGCGTAATCTTGACGCCACACTCTTCCTCGATCTTGGCGGCGAGCTTCTTGACCTCGGCCTTCCAGGTCACGAGCGTCGACTCGTCGTGTACGTTGGGAATATCCATGACGTACATGTTCTTTTGCGTGGCAAAGAACTCGTAGGCTTTCTTCTTGCCGTCGCAGGTGTTCTCGCCCACCACCAAGTCGCTCGACTCAATGTAGGGGCAGACCTCGCCCAGCTTAAAGCCGGCAAAGCTCTTGATGAGCGGGCAGGTGTTGCGCGGCAGGTGCTCCTCGACCTTATCGGTTGCCCAATCGGCACCCGAGCACAGACCCACGAGGATACCGTCGCAGGCGAGCACAATCTCCTCGGGCACGTAGACGCAGAAGCTGCCAACAATCTTGGTGGCCTCGCCGGCCTCCTTCTTGTCGAGCATCTCCTTAATTCGGCCGCTGTGGATGTTGGTGGCGACAAAATCCAGGTAGGACGTGGACTTGGGGCGATTGTTCTGCGTCAGGAACATATCGCCGTACATCTGGCCCACGGCGCCCAGCAGCATGTCGTGGTCGGCAAGATTCATGCTGAGGCTCTCCCACATCGGATGGAAATCGAATTCTTCAGCCATGGTGGTTCCCCTCTCGAACCAAAAATGAATAGCTACGGTATTGCTGCACGGTGGGTGGCGAAAACCCAGCCGCGCCTAAACCCGGAATTTTGGGGAACCTGCTTTGCGGTCGATTATTTAGTTGCGCGTCGTCTCTCCCGGAGCCGTGAACATACCTGCTCATATGCGGCTCCGAGCCATATATAGGGCACGCGCGGCAACGCGGCGAATGTATGTCGTCTGCGGCATGTGCGCACCCTCCTTTACAAGTTGAGGTCAACTATATCAACGGTTATCGACCATGCGAACACCGTTGACATTCGTACGACAGAGGCACCCGTTGCCTTTTAATAAATTATTATCTTGCTTGATAATTAATTACCATTCTACATTCGGCGAACGGTAGGGAACGAAACTGCGGGCTGCCGAGAATCCTCGACGGCCCGCCCTCTACCCTACCGACAAACCAGATGAATCCTGCTCGCATCAAAATGCATGCGCAAGGTCTCCCCCGCCTGCGGCAACTCCTCTACAGGCACGCCCACCTTGTTGACCTTCCACTGCAGACGCGTGGACGCATCGACGCGCGGCACGTCCAGCAGCACCAGCCGCTCAAAGCGCGAATCGCTCACACGGGCCACGTGCAAATCGTAGCTGTTACGGCCCCGCTCCGCGCGATTGTCAACATGGAAGTAGCTCGCACGAATACCGAGGTACGCCACGTCATCTCGAACCTCACGGCCCACATTAAAGGTCATGCCCCAGTCGAGGGCCTCAACTTCTTCGTCGCCGATCTTGCGCGCGCGGCTCGTATTCTTGCAGCCCGTCAGGCGCAGTGCCGCCAGCGTCTGCGGACGACGGACCACGTCCTCGATGGAGCCGATCTCCTCAACATGCCCGTCGTGCATCACGCAGATGCGCTGGCACAGGCGGCACGCTTCGTCGATGTCGTGGCTCACGTAGAGCACGGTACGGTTGCAGACGTCGAACAGGTCGAGCATGTTTTGCTCAAGCGCGCTCTTGAGATACGCATCGAGCGCGCTCATGGGCTCGTCGAACATAAAAATGCCCGGATGCGCCGCCACCATACGGGCAAGCGCCACGCGTTGCTGCTGCCCGCCCGAGAGTCGCGCGGGGTAGCGATCGACAAAATCGGCCAGACCGAAAATGCCCAGATAGCGCTCGGCGAGCTTTTTGCGCGCGGCGGCGTCGCCAGCATCCTTTACACCGGCGCATACGTTATCGGCCACCGTCATGTTGGGAAACAGCTGATAGTTTTGGAACAACAGGGCGCATTTTCGCTCCTGGGGTGACAGGTTGATGCCAGCCGCCGAGTCAAAAAAGGTCACGCCGTTGACGACGATCTTGCCCTCGTCGGGCGTCTCCACGCCGGCAATGCAGCGCAGCGTGCAGCTCTTGCCACATCCGGAGGCACCGAGCAAGGCCACGCGCTCCTCGCCGGCCTCAAGCTGCATGTCGAGCACAAACCCGGGATAACGTTTCTTAATATCCAGAACGAGCGACATGGCCTATCGACCTCCCTGTAATGCGGCATCATCGCGCATGAGCTCGGCCAGTGCCTCGCGATCGATACGCAAGGCATCGCCGCCGACAGGGTCGAGCGAATCGGTCAGGCCGCCCAGCTGCTTGACCTGCTTGCGCTCCGCACGGGAAAGGCCCCGCTCGCGATACTTTTGCGAATGCGCGGTGTACATATTGATGAACAGAATGACCAGGAAACTGAACATGATTACGACAACGACCCAAAAGAGCGCCACCGACGTGTTGCCGCCCATCCACTCAAAGTAGATGGCGATGGGGATGGTCTGCGTAATGCCGGCGTAGTTGCCCGCAAAGAACAAGGTGCAGCCAAACTCACCCATGGCACGCGCGAAGGCGAGCACCGTGCCGGCGGCAATCGAGGGCCAGCCAAGCGGCATCATAAGCCTGGTAAAGATGCGACGCTCGGACCATCCCAGCGTGCGCGCCGCATCGAGCATCTGCGTGTCGAGGCTCTCAAAGGCGCCAAGTGCCGTACGATAGACGAGTGGGAACGACACCACCACGGCAGAGATAACCGCCGCCGGCCACGTAAAGACGATCGAGACGCCGTGCGCGATAAGCCACTGGCCCACCCCGGTCGAGCGGCCAAACAGCATGAGGAGCAGAAAGCCGCAGACCGTGGGCGGCAGCACCATAGGAATCGTAAAGACCGAATCGAGCAGGCCCTTGATGCGGCTCGAGGTACCCATAGTCTTCCACGCGGCGAACAGGCCCAGCGCAAAGGAGATCAGCAGGGCAAGGCCGCTCGTTTTAATGGACACCCAAAGCGGGCGATAGTCGATGTCGCCCAAAAAGGAGGCCAGAGAGGTCAAAGGCCCCTGCTCATCCCGCAACACGACAGACGATGCCTCTACCATTTGAGCGCTATCAAGCCAACGCGCGCCGCCCTTGGCATCACCCGAGGCCGATGAGATCACCACATAACGGTCCCCATCCGCACTGAGCTCGTCAAAGCCATAGGTATACCCGCCGGCATCAAACGTTGTTTCCGCCGTGACATACCAAGGAAGATCCACGTCCCCTAGCTGCGCACCTCCCATGCAGTTTGCGCTGTCGAGCTCACAGACGAGGGCCTTGAGACCCGATACGCACTCATTGTCCTGCGGATCAAATCCATACTTCTCGATCGCCTTGGGCGATATCCACACCACAACGCGATCGGCAGCAGGCGCCACTACAAGGTCCACGTCCTCGTCAACGGGAAACCGGTAGCCCTCAGGCTGGCCCTCCATGGCACGAGCGGTCCCCTTGGCCAACCGCTCAAAACCCTCGATCCCATAGGAAAGCCCATGAGCGGTCGCAGCAACCTGGGCCCCGTCCTCAGCATCCCCAGCAAACGCAAATCCCGGCACCCAGCAAAGCGCGAAGGTCAAAGCACAGGCGACAAGCATGCGGAATCTATTAAGCACGAAAAGCTCCAAGCGAATACAAGGACGGAGTGAAACACAAAACGATGGAATTATCGCGCCAAGCCGCACTACGCGGAAAGCTCAAAGCCGTACTTAGCCCAAATCTTCTGAGCCTTCTTGTTGGACAGGCAAAAGTCGATGAACGCCTTGGCTTCGTCGGCATGCTCGGAGCTCTCGGCAACGGCACCCGGGTACACGATGGGCTTGTGCGAATCCTCGGGGCACACGAAGGCCTCCTCGATGCCGTCGTAGCGGAAGATATCGGAGCTGTAGACAAAACCGGCTACGCAGTCGCCCGTAGAGACATAGGCGGCGGCGGTGCCCACCTTATCGGCCAGTGCGACCTTGTCGGCAATCTCGGGAGCATACTCGCCGTCGTCGCCCTCGGTACCGGTATAGAACCCCACGGAAGCCAGCGCCTGGTTGGCGTACTTGCCGGCGGGGACGGTCTTGGCGTCGCCAATGGCGATCTTGCCGTCCAGATTCGCGACGTCGGCGATGGCCTCGACCTTGGTGTCGGAGCCCTCGGCGCGAATGATCACGAGGTCGTTGACGAACATGTCCTCACGCGTATCGGCGTCGACGAGTTCGGCGGTCTCAGCGTCATCCATGGTGCCCTTGGAAGCGGTGATGAGCACGTCGACCGTGGCACCGGCGCGCATCTGCTCGACGAGGTCGCCGGAGGCCTTAAACTGCGTGTCGGCAAACGTGGTACCGGTCTGGTCGGTGTAGAGCTCCTGGACCTCGGGCAGGGCCTTCTCGAGCGAGTTGGCGGCAAAGACCTGCAGCTCGACGGTTTCCTTCTTGGAAGAGGCCTTGGCGGAGCCGGCATCGGATCCGGCCGGCTCTGACGTCTTGCTGCCCGAGCAGCCGGCAAGACCAAGGCCGGCAGCGACGACAGCAGAAAGCGAGACGAATCCGCGGCGAGAAACCATATCGAACATATTCAACCCTTTCGGACCTTGTGCCCGGGTACCCCACCGCGGGCTTTAATCTGCAATCAGATTATACTTTTGCGCGAATAATGATAGTGAGAAATTATTCTCACCAGAGTATATAGTTTCGAGTTACTGTGCACCTCGGCGTCGCTTCGGTGGAAAACAAAAGCGGAGCAGCCGTTCAGGTCGCCCCGCCGCAGGTAAACCGCTTAGTTGGTATGTCCGCCGCCCGCTGTCATCTGAGCCGCGTGCTCCAGCTGGTCCGCTATGGCCTCCCAGCTTTCGCGGGCGGCCTTCGTAGAACCGGGAAAGTTTACGACAAGCGTATGACCTCGTTGCATGCAAATAGCGCGCGAGAGCATGGCGCGGCGCGTCTTGGTCATCGAGTACGCGCGAATCGCCTCTGCAATACCCGGCACATCGCGGTCGCAGACGGCACGCGTCGCCTCGGGCGTCACATCGCGCATCGAAAGCCCCGTGCCGCCGCAGGTGAGCACAACATTGGCGTGGCACTCATCGGCGGCTTCCACAATGGCATCACCAATCTCGCTGACGTCGTCGCGCACGACCACATGTGAGGCGACCGTCCAGCCCCGCGCCTCGATAAGTTCCTCGAGTGCGGCTCCAGCCTCGTCCTGGGCAAGATCGCGCGTATCCGAGCACGTCACAATCGAAATCTTCAACTCCATAGCGATCCTCCTATAGCACCGTTCCCTCAGGCAGGTCGACACGCACGACGTCCACGACGTCGCCCGCCGCAAGGTCGCACGGTCCTTCGTGAATACGCAACAGGCAGTTCGCACGCTGCATGGTTCCAAGCAGCGCCGAATTCTGCGTCTTGGCCTCGGTCACCAACAACTCACCGGTCTCGGGGTCGCGCAAAACCGTGGCGCGATCGAAGAAGCGGCGATGCTGTCGCTTTTTCACGCTATGCGTGAGCGTCGCCTGCTGCACGGGACGCGCACCCTCGGCAAAGCCGCGCATCTTGCGAATCGCCGGACGGGCGAGCATCTCAAAGCCCACATACGCCGCGGCAGGATTGCCTGAAAGCCCCAGGTAGGGCTTACCCCCGAGCAAGCCAAACGTGATAGCCTTGCCCGGACGCATCGAGATGCGGTCGAAGAGCACCTCGCCCTCGCGATGGACCAGTGCCGTCACATAGTCGTAGTCGCCCGCCGAGGCACCGCCGCTCGTAATGACAAAATCGCACTCCTGCACGGCACGATGCACCAGCTCGGCAATCGCCTGCTCATCATCGGGCGCAATGCCGTAGAACACGGGCTCGGCGCCGGCATCGAGTGCCTCGGCCATCAGCGCCGAAGAGTTGGAATCGCGAATCTGACCGAGCGCCGGTACCTTACTCGGTGCGACCAGTTCCGTGCCCAGCGAGATAATGCCCACACGTGGGGCAGCGTGCACCTTCACGCTCGCATATCCGGCGCTTGCCAACAGACCCGCGCCCGCCGGAGCCACGACCTCGCCGGCGTGCATCACAACATCGCCGGCATGGGCCTCCTCGGCGGCAGAGCGAACGTTCTCCCCCACCTTGGCCGGCGCCGAGAACCTCACACGCGAGCCCTCGTTGCCGTCACCGTCAAGCACATCGACGATCTCGTACTTCACAACGGCATCGGCACCTTCGGGTACCGGCGCGCCCGTCATGATGCGGACCGTCTCGCCCGCGCCGATTGCGCCCTCAAACACATGGCCCGCGGCCTCGTGTCCGATAACGTCGAGCGTCACCGGCGCCTCGCCAGATGCCTGCGCCAAGTCCGCCGAGCGCACGGCATATCCGTCCATAGCGCTGTTGGCAAACGGCGAGATGTCGATATCGGCCACCGCGTCCTCGGCCAAGGGAAGACCGGCGGCCTGCCACACGGGAATCTCGATGAGATCCGTCGGAGCAACGTGCGACAGGACAATCGACTGCGCGTCCTCCAGTGGAATGAGTTTCTCTGCCATATGCACCTCTTAATGCCACGGCGCACAACAGGGGCGCCGATTCTTTATGCTTTTCTCAGTATAATCCCCCGATGCACGGCCGCGACTCGGCCTGTACCCGCAAATACACCTGTCGGTTGCAGGCCGCGAAACAGAATGGAAACCAACCCACCGGCTCGTCGCGTTTACCGCGTTTTATAATGCTTGCGTTGCAACCTAAAAGAGGAACGTATGGCTCATAACGACAAAACCGAAAGCGCAAACGAAACGCAGGATCATTCCCAGCCGCTCGACGACGGCGGCTTTTTCTCCCTGAACGGCGTCATCATGGCAGGCAGACATCAGCTCACTCGCTCCGAGCATCTCTTAGCTGCCGACACGCGCCGCAACGTCCGCAACCTACTCGTGAGCGCCAAGTTGCTCGTGCTCGTCGTCACCGTATCGCTCGCCATGGGCGTTGCCGCTTGGGCGTTTTTGGCCTCGTTGAATATCGCGACTGACTATCGCGAGCACCATGCGTGGATTTACGCGCTGCTTCCCGTTGTGGGCGTTGCCACCGCATGGGTGTACAAAAACCACGGTCTTGCCGCCAAACGCGGTAACAACCTGGTCATCGACTCCGCTCTGGGCACACGCCTCATCCATATGCGCATGGCCGTCCTCACCTTCGTCTGCTCCACGCTCACGCACCTCACCGGCGGATCGGCCGGTCGTGAGGGAGCTGCGGTGCAGATTGGCGGCACCATCGCCAGCAACATCTCGAGCCTCGCCCACCTCAAAAAGCATGACCACCACGACCTCATGCTCGCCGGCATCTCGTCGGCCTTTGGCGCCGTATTCGGTTCGCCCCTTGCCGGAGCTTTCTTTGGCATGGAGATGTGCTTTATCGGCAAGATCGACTACACCGCGGGCATCTACTGCCTGGTCGCCTCGTTTACCGGCTACTTTACATCACTCGCCCTGGGTACCGAGTACGAAGCGAATGTCATCGCCAGCGTTCCCAACATGACACCACGGACGGTTGTCATCGTTGTTATCAGCGCCATTATCTTCGGTCTGACGGCACGCCTCTTTGCCTGGTCAGTTCGAACCGTCAAGAGCCTGTACGGTCGCTTTATCACCAATTACCTCGTTCGCGCACTCATAGGCGCACTCGTGGTTTTGGCCGCCTATGCCCTTCTCGACGCCTGGGACTACGCCGGCCTTTCCACGTGGCTTTCCGGCGCCGGATTTGCCGGCAACACCACCCTGGCAGACGCAGCCATCAAGTTGGTCGTCACAGCGCTTACCCTGGGTGTGGGCTTCCAAGGCGGCGAGGTCACGCCCCTGTTTGGCATCGGTGCGGCGCTCGGCGGCTGGATCGGTTGCCTCGTCGGAATCGACCCCAGTTTTCTGGCGGCTCTCGGCATGCTCGGCGTGTTCTGTGCCGGCCTCAACGTGCCCATCACCACCTGCATGATGGCCATCGACCTGTTCCACGGCACGGCAGCCGGGTTCTTTGTCATCGTGGCCTTTATCAGCTACCTAACTGCCGGACACCGCGGCGTGTACCCCGCCCAGCGCATCATCTCACCCAAGCGCCGTTCGCTTATTGTGGATGAGGGCGGTACGGTAGCGGATGCTATCGAGCGCCACAACGACCTGATAGAGTAGACGTAAGTATTCGACGTGCAGCCACAATCGGGGGCAATTCGACCTGAGCGCGACCGCACCGTCACGTCATACGCCGGGAGTCGCCCCATGCACGCAACTGATTTTGGCCGCACGCTCATCATCGCCAACCCAGCCGCCCAGTCGGGTGCGGCGCACGAAGTTGCCGAGCGCCTGCAACGCTTTTTGGACATGACTGCACGCGCATCCCAGTTTGACTTGGTGCTAACCGAGCGCATGGGACACGCCAAGGAGCTTGCCGCACAGGCTCAGGGCTATCGCACCGTTATCGCCCTTGGCGGCGACGGCGTGATTCACGAGGTCGTCAACGGGCTTATGACGCAGGATGAGGCGGTCCGCCCCGCTCTCGCCATCCTACCCGTGGGCTCCGGCAACGATTTTGCCCAAACACTCGGCATCGACGATTTCTCCGGTAAGGATTTTGGCGCGCTGCTCTCCTGCGAGCTGCAGCGTCAGGACATCGGGCGCATTCGCTCATGGAACCCCGCAAGCGGTAGCGGCGAGGCTTCCGTTGAGTACTACGACCAGACGCTTTCGATCGGCATCGATGCCGCCATCGGCCTGGGCACCACCGAGCTGCGCAAAAAGACGGGTCTCGCCGGCACTCCGCTCTACACTCTCTCGGGACTTGAGCAGTTTGGCCTACGCTATCGCAATTACCCCATGACAGCCAGCTTTGACGGCGCGCCCGCCGAGCGCGTGAGGGCGATCATCATGGCGATTCAGCTGGGCCCCACGTATGGCTCGGGCTATCGTATCTGCCCCGATGCCGACCCCTGCGACGGCATGCTCGACGTCTGCTACGCCTGCGGCCCCGTCCCTCGCGCGGTTGCCCTGCCTATGTTTCTTTCGGCTAAGGACGGCCACCATACCAAGTTGCCACCGGTTCGCATGCGCCGATGCCGCCATGCCGCGCTCACCTTGGAGGAGCCCGACTACCCCATCCAGGCCGACGGCGAGCCCGTTGTCGCCTCACGCATCGAGGTCGACATCCTCGCCGGCGCCCTCGAGGTCTGGCACCCCACCCGCTAACCCCACCTAAGTTGCGGTGAAATAGGGACTGTTTATGTAGCTAAAGCCGCAAAACAGTCCCTATTTCACCGCAACTTATTGATAAGATCATTCCTCCCCGCCCAGCTTGCGACGGTTGGCCTTTTTAATGGCGTTGAAGTGTTTGTCGTTGAGCCTGCGCTGGCGAGAGCGCTGAGGCACCTTGGTCTTTACGCGTCGGCGCGGTGGACGCCCGCGACGCTCAAGCTCAGCGCGCAGCTTGCGCAGGCAGCTCGCGCGATTCTGAAACTGGCTGCGGCTCTCACGCGCCGTCACGGTAATCCCCGAAGGGGTATGTTTCATGCGTACCGCCGAGTCCGTCGTGTTCACGCCCTGTCCGCCCGGACCCGTCGCGCGAAACACCTGCACCTCGCAATCGCGCGCCAACTCCTCGACCGACATCTCGGCATAGCGCGCATACTCGCGCCATCCCATCTTGTTCTCATCCATATCAACACCTCCCCTCATACAAAAAAATGTGACAAAGGGACAGTCCCTTTGTCACATCGCACACCAATCGCTTGTGCTACGCGCCTAGGCGAACGTAATCTCGCCGTTCTCGCAGTCCATTTCGGCGATACGGGCCAGGCTCTCAACGCGGAAGCCGCGCTTGCGGAGCTTATCGCCGCCGCCCTGGAAGCCCTTCTCAACGGCGATGCCAATGCCGGCAACTTCGGCGCCCGCAACCTCGCAGATCTTGATAAGGCCCTCAAGCGCGCAGCCGTTGGCCAGGAAGTCGTCGATAATCAGGACTTTGTCGCCCTCGGACAGGAAGCGCTTGCCAACGATGACCGGGTACTCCTTCTGCTTGGTAAAGGAGTAGATGGTCGTGGCATACTGCTCGCCGTCGAGGTTGATGGACTGCGCCTTCTTGGCAAAGACCACCGGCACGCCGCCAAAATGCTGGGCCGCGATGCAAGCCATTCCAATGCCCGAAGCCTCGATAGTCAGGATCTTGTTGATCTCGACACCCTCGAACAGACGGGCCCACTCGGCGCCCATGTGGTCGAACAGCTCAACGTCGCACTGGTGGTTGAGGAAGGCATCAACCTTAAGGACGTTACCGGCCTTTACGATGCCGTCATGGCGAATACGATCCTCAAGCTCCTGCATGGCGCAACCCCTTCTCGCGGCAACGATACCGCGCGATTAATAAACGTTGTTCGATAGTCTACCACGGACCGACCCCCGCCCGCCCCACAAGCCGCATCGCACCATAAAGCTGCAAGACCAGTAGATAGGTCCGATTCGTGGCAGACAGCCTTCCAACACGCTAATGCCGGGTGCGCGTCCTCACCAAACGTACCAATGTGAGCGCAAAGCCCACGGTAGCAACGGCCATCAGCACGTAGAATACCAAACGGAAGCCAAAGAGGAACACGTCCGGACGACCCGCCACATAGCTCGTGACCGTCTTGCCCATCGCCGCGCTCGTCTGTCCATACAGGATGCGCGACGCCGCCGTAATACCCAGCGCTATGCCCGCATAGCGCGCCAAGCTGCTCAAGCTGCCCGCAAAGCCAAGCGCCTCACGCGGAGCCGAACCCATATACAGCGAATTATTGGGACTCTGGAAGATCGACGTGCCGCACGACATAAACGCGACGCAGCACACAATCATCAAGATGGAAGAGTGCTCGTCAAGCGTGCTCACCGCAAAGAGACCGCACACGTACACGCCCAGGCCAACGGCCGTGGGCGCTTCACAACCAACACGGTCGGACACCGAGCCCGAAAGCGGGCCCACAAAGGCATTCACGACCGGCATCGCCAAAAACAACAGGCCGGAGATATCGGAGCTAAAGCCGTGGGCATCCTGAAAGTAGAACGGCAGCACAAACTCGGAGGCACCGATACCCACGAACACGATAAGCATGCAAGCCAGGTTAATCGTGAAAGCCGAGCTCGCAAAGCAGCGACGCGCCGCCTCTGTCAACGGCATAGGGCGTTCGCCAGCCTCCGGCTTCACATGCGGCAGCGTATAGAGTCCCACGATAAACGAGATTACGCCAATGGGCAGATTGATAAGGAAGATGCTCTCCCAGGGAAAGCTCGCCACCAGCACGCCGCCGAGCACGGGGCCGCACATCATGCCAAGAGCCACAAAGGTCGCCAGAATGCCCATGGCACGGCCGCGCTCACGCGCCGGAAACGACTCGGTGATGATGCCCATATTGTTGGCCATCGCGGCGGCACAGCCAATGCCCTGCACGAAACGCGCCAAGATAAGCACCTCGAGCGAAGCCGAAAGCCCGCAAAGCAACGAGCCACCCGTAAAGACGATTACACCAAGCTGGAACACATTCACCTTGCCGCGCACATCGCCCAAGCGGCCAAACGGCAGCATGGCGACGCACGTCGCGAGCAGATACACCGAGCTCACGAGCTGAATGCGGTCGAGACCCACCCCCAGCTCCTTTTGCATCACTGGGAGCGCCACCGTCACGATGCTCGCATCCAGACACGCCATAAAGGTCATGACGAGCACGGTGAACAGAATCGCCCATTTATTCTTACCGTGGGTGTCGCCCTCTAGGGCAATGTGTTCGCGGCGCAGCTGCTCGGCAGTTTTCTCCATGTATATCCTTTCTATCGTGCAACGCAAAAACGGGACCCCAATCGCCTACAAACGGACACGATCGGGGTCCCGCCTACGGAATCGGAACTATGAGGACGTCGTCAGCCGAAAAGCCGTCCCACGCCCCGCACGCACGCTAGCCTAGCACTGCTCGAGCGCCTGCTCAAGGTCGGCAATCAGATCGGCCGTGTCCTCAAGGCCGCACGACAGGCGCACCATGTCGGCGGAGATGCCGCAGGCGATGAGCTCCTCGTCGTTCATCTGGCGATGGGTGGCGTTTGCCGGGTGCAGGCAGCAGGTGCGGGCATCGGCCACGTGCGTGGCAATCTGGGCGAGCTTAAGACTCTTCATAAAGGTCTCGGCCGCCGCACGACCACCGGTAAAGCCAAAGCTCACGACGCCGCAGGTACCGTTGGGCATGTACTTCTGAGCCATGTCGTAGTACTTGTCGCCCTCCAGGCCCGGATAGCTCACGAAGCGCACTTTGGGGTGGCCCTGAAGGAACTTGGCGACCGCCAGACCGTTCTCGCAATGGCGCGGCATACGCACGTGCAGGCTCTCGAGCGAGCTGTTCAGGAAGAACGCCGCCTGCGGGTTCTGCATGGGGCCGAGGTCGCGCATGAGCTGCGCGGTAGCCTTGGTAATAAAGGCGCCCTCGCGGCCGAACTTCTCGGCATACGTCACGCCGTGGTAGCTCTCGTCGGGCGTGGTGAGACCCGGGAACTTGTCCGCATGGGCCATCCAGTCAAACTGACCGTGATCGACGATGACGCCGCCCAGGTAGGCCGCGTGACCATCCATGTACTTGGTGGTGGAATGCGTGACGATGTCGGCGCCCCACTCAAAGGGACGGCACATCACGGGCGTCGGGAAGGTGTTGTCGACCATCAGCGGCACGCCGTGGTCGTGCGCGGCCTTGGCAAAGCGCTCAATATCGAGCACGGCAAGCGCGGGGTTGGCGATGGTCTCGCCAAAGACGAGCTTGGTGTTGGGCTGGAAAGCGGCCTCCAGCTCCTCATCGGTGCAGTCGGGTGCGACGAACGTGCAGGTCAGGCCCATGCGGCCCATAGTGTGAGCCAGCAGGTTGTAGGTGCCGCCATAGATGGCAGAGCTCGCGACCACATGATCGCCGGCACCGGCCACGTTAAAGATCGCGAGGAAGTTCGCAGCCATGCCCGAGCTCGTGAGCATCGCAGCGGTGCCGCCCTCCATCTCGCAGATCTTGGCAGCAACCAGATCGCACGTGGGGTTCTGCAGGCGGCTGTAGAAGTAACCGGACTCCTCCAGGTCAAACAGCTTGCCCATATGCTCGGACGTATCATACTTCCACGTGGTGGACTGGTAGATAGGCACCTGGCGCGGCTCCGCGTCACCCGGGCGGTAGCCGCCCTGAACACAGGTAGTACCGATGGTCTGCTCGCTCATATCTAGCTCCCTTGCTTGGGTTTTGATTTATTCGGTTCACGATACCGCTACCCCGCAGCCCTCTCAACCCATCCCGCCGATAGGTTATTGGACAAATGAACCAAGGGCATTCGTCTCAGCCTTAGGCATTTTTTCGATAGATAAAATGAGGCATACATGAAGCTCTCGATGGATTACATGCACCGTCACGAGTACCATAGGCGGGTACACCGTGACCAAGGAGACAACGATGAAGCAAATCGATACGGCCCAGCTCGACATCACCGCCTGTCAGGCTCAGGCTACCGAATATCACGCCCGTGGCTTCAACTGCGCACAGGCCGTCGCCTGCACGCTCGCACCTGCCGTCGGCCTCGACCCCCAGACCGCCTTTACCCTCACCGAGGGATTTGGCGCCGGCATGGGCGGCATGACCGAAACCTGCGGCGCCATCTCGGGCGCCGTGGCCATCATGGGCTTTGTAATGAGCGACGGCATGGAAAACCCCAAGACCAAGGGCCAGACCTACAAGCTGTCGCGCGAAATCGCCAAGCGTTTTGGCGAGAAGAACACGACGACCGTCTGCGGCACGCTCAAGGGCATCGGATCGGACAAGGGTCCGCTCCGCAGCTGCCCCGGCTGCATCGACGATGCCGTCGAGATCGCCTGCGATGTGCTAAAGCAGCTCGCCGAGTAAACGGCAGCAACATAAAACGGCGGCCGGCGCGCATGGAACCAATCCAAAAGCACGCCGGCCGCCGCCGTTAGAACTCAGCAAATTCGGGAGCGCCTACCTCAATCTCCTCGCGCCCCGCCATAAGCTCGCGCATCTTAGCGCAAAACGGCTCCTGCTCCCCCGCTTTAAACACCAAGTGAAGTGTCACGGCATCCGCGTAATCGGTATCCGAAACCTTGGCACCCGAATCCTGCGCCAAGCGAAGCACCTGCTCATACTGCGGATAGGCCACGTGCACGTCAACAGGCACGACACTCGTCATCTCGACGATCTGCCCAGCCTCCCGAGCAGCTGCCACCGCCGCCTGCGTCGCCGCAGTATAGGCACGTACCAAGCCACCAGGTCCCAGCAGCGTGCCACCAAAATAGCGCGTCACCACGCAGCAAACATTTTTGAGCCCTGCGCCGCGCAGCACCTCGAGTGTCGGCATGCCGCTCGTGCGGCTCGGCTCACCGTCATCGCTCTGGCGCTCACGTCCATCGACCAAAATCCACGCGGGAACATTGTGTCGAGCGTCGTAATGACGCTTGCGAACGGTCTCGATAAAGGCATTCGCCTCATCCTCGGACTCAATATGGACCAGCTGGGCAATAAACCGGCTCTTGCGGTCCGCAAACTCGCCCGAAACCTCAATATTCGATTGCAGAGTAAAATAGCTGTCCAACAAAGCCCCTCAACAACAAGCAAAGCAACAAACAGCCTCAATAATACGGCAAAGCCCGTACCGATAACCCCGGTAAATAGAACGGCAACGCCGATGATTCCGTAAACGAAAGCGAGAACCCGTCAGCGCGAGCAAAGTGCCCTGAAAGACGAGGGCATTGACCTTATGGTCATGCCCGAAGGCTTGAAAGGCAGATTGCCGCGCTGACGGGTTCGCAGCGTCAACATAGTTGCTGAGTGGGCCTATAAGCCGGGTTCTGTCGTGAACGGTCATTTATCTTGTCTGCACGTTACCATGCAGCTCCACGCACGCTACCCGAACGCGGACCGGGCCGGCCCATAGCGTTCCTATTCGCGCTTGCTCCGGATGGGGCTTGCCAAGCCGCCGTGTTGCCACGACGCTGGTGGTCTCTTACACCACCGTTTCAGCTTTTCCCTTTACGCCTTGCGGCGCAGGTGGGAGTCTTCTTTTCTGCGGCGCTTTCCGTCGGATCACTCCGCCCGGCCGTTAGCCGGCATCCCGCCCTCTGGAGCCCGGACTTTCCTCACGCGTACTGCAAGCAGCACATCGCGCGACCGTCTGGCCCACTTAGCAGTGCAAGAGTGTAGCACACCGTTGCCGCAGGCAGTGGCACAACACAAGCGTTCGACACGATAAACCAAGAACCACGCCATGCAGTACAATAGAGTCGTCGATGGGCAACGTCGTCAGTCGAGACACGACCGCGCTCCGCACCCCTCCGTCTACTCGGTGTGTTCCCGCCTCCTCCCCGAGGCGGGATGTCGGCATTTTTTCATGCACCGACAATCCAATAGCCTGTGGACAGCCCGGCAGCATCGCGCATCTCGGCGTCAAATGCAAAAAGGGATCCGTCCATTGCGGACGGATCCCTTAAAACAAGTGATCGTCAAACCGATTTACTCGGCGTCGGTCTCCTCGTCCTTCTTCTCGGAAGGCAGCGGGGTGACCTCGATCTCGACGCCCAGAGTCTCAGCAGCGGACTTCATGGACAGGGAGATACGACGACGGTCGAGGTCGATCTCCATGACCTTGACCTGAACCTTGTCGCCCACGTGGGTGACCTGAGAAGGCTGATCGACGTGCTTGTTGGCCATCTCGGAAATGTGCACCAGGCCCTCGATGCCCTCGCCCAGGTCGACGAAAGCGCCGAACGGGACAAGCTTGGTCACAGTGCCCTCGACGATAGCGCCGACGGGGTACTTCTTGACCAGTGCGCGCCACGGATCCTCGGTGGTCTGCTTGAGACCAAGGGAGATGCGCTCGCGGTTGAGATCGACGTCGAGAACCTCAACCTCGACCTCCTGGCCGACCTTGACAACCTCGGAAGGATGGTTGACGTGGTTCCAGGAGAGCTCGGAGATGTGGATGAGGCCGTCGATACCGCCGAGGTCGACGAAGGCGCCGAAGTCAACGATGGAGGAAACGGTGCCCTGGAGACGCATGCCAGACTTGAGCTTGGACAGAATCTCGGAGCGCTCGGCCTTACGGGACTCCTCAAGCACGACGCGACGGGAGAGGACGACGTTGTTGCGGTTGCGGTCCATCTCGATGACGCGGGCCTCGATGCGGGTGCCCATGTAGGAGGTGAGGTCCTTGACGCGACGGAGGTCGACGAGGGAAGCGGGCAGGAAGCCACGCAGGCCGATGTCGAGGATCAGGCCGCCCTTGACAACCTCGATAACCTCGCCCTCGACGTTCTCGCCGGAGTTGAACTTCTCCTCGATGCGGTTCCAAGCACGCTCGTACTCGGCACGCTTCTTGGACAGAACCAGACGACCGTCCTTGTCCTCCTTCTGGAGAACCAGAGCCTCGATGGGATCACCGAGTGCAACGATGTCTGCAGGGTTAGCGTCCTTGCGGATGGACAGCTCGCGGACCGGGATAACGCCCTCGGACTTGAATCCGATGTCAACGAGCACCTCGTCATGCTCGATCTTAACGACAGTGCCGTTAACGAGATCGCCCTCATCAAAGTCGGTAATCGTACCGTCGATGAGGTTGTTCATCTCCTCCTCGTTGACATCGTCAAGAGAGAAAATGGACGAGTTCTGAATCTCACTCAAAGGTGGACCCCTTTCGAACTACGGGGCCCCGATTGCTAGGACCTACAGAAGGGTGCGACAAGCACACAACGTTTAGGAACACTCGGGAGCCGACAGATACTAATGTGACGCTTATGCAATCACGTTCGTATAGATTACGGGGAAATCATTTCGATTTCAAGCGTGAACTGCGATTTTTTACTCGTATGGAGACTTTTTCGCAATCTTATGGACGACCGTCCCCATAAGCTGACGATAGGCAGTTAGGCATACGGCTTTGGGGTAAAGTATCCGGAGCCAACGATTCTGGAACGATTTTTCGAGAAAGGTGCCCGCGTGCTCAAAGCAGTCGTTTTCGATATGGACGAGACGCTTCTTAGCATCAACCTCAACGCGTTCATCCTTCGCTATTTTAAGGATGTCTCGTCGATGCTCGCGGATATCGGTCGCCGCAGCCGCGGTGGCACGATGGCGCGCCTCGGCACCATCCTGGTCGACCTCAACGCCAATCGCCGAAGCGGCACGGATAACCGCACCAATCTTGAGTTTTACCGCACCGAGGTTGAGCGCCGATGCGGCATCTGCCTCTCCGATCCCCTCATCTACGAGGCGTTTACCTACTACGACCGCGAAGTGCTTCCGTACAAGAACGACGATGTCATCAACGCCCACGCCATGCCGGGCGCACACGCCGCTCTCCAGGCCGTACAGGACGCAGGACTGCGCTGCGCGCTCTTTACCAACCCCAGCTTTCCCCAGGGGGCCATCGAGTGCCGCATGGGTTGGGGCGACCTGGCCGACGCCCCCTTTGAGCTCGTCACGCACATGGGAAACTCCACCCGCTGCAAGCCCGATGCCACCTACTATCTCGAGCAGCTTCAGGTGATGGGACTCGAGCCACACGAGGTCCTTATGGTGGGCAACGATCCCAGGCGCGACTTCCCCAGCCCCGCCTGCGGCATTCAAACTGCCTATGTTGGCCAGGGAAAACCCGGCCGAGCCACCTGGCACGGAACCATGGAAGACTTCGCCCGCAACTTCAACGCCGAAGTAGAAGCCTTCTACGAACACCAAGTAGCCGACGAACTGTCATAGGACCCCTCCCACCAAACAAAATAGCGCCGCAGGTTGAGAAAAATGTGACAAATAGACCGTCCCTTTGTCACATTACAAAGACAACGCCGATGTTATGGCAACGACAGCGAAAGCCCGCCAGAGCGAGCAAGGTGACTTGAAACAAGGCGGCATTGACCTTCTGGTCATGCCGCCGAAGTTGAAAGGCAGATTGCCGCTCTGGCGGGCTTGCAGCGTCGGCCGGTCCGCCGTTCGGTAGAACGGCGGAACCAATAACTAACAGACTCGAGTCTTGCCGATCATAATGTTGAGGATCTCGACGTCGGTGTCTTTCATGCCCACACGGCCCACATAGCCCATACTGGCGATTGTCTGCTCGACGGTATCCTGGATCAGGCCCTCGCCGGCACGGAAGCCGCGACCCTGCATAGCCATATCGTGGCCCAGAATCGCCGCATCAACGGCAGCCGAGATCTTGGCGGCACAGCTCGCCTTGGCGCCGTCGCACACGATGCCGCCCACGTTGCCAAGCGTATTCGATACCGTCGCGCCAATCTGCTCGCGCGTGCCACCGCACAGCCAGGTAATGGCTGCGCCGGCACCACACGCGGCGCAAATCGCACCGCAAAACGCCGAGAGCGCACCAATATAGCTCTTGATATGCACGGCGATAAGATCGGACAGTATCACGGCGCGCACCAGGCGCTCGTGGTCGCAGCGCAGGTACTCGGCATACTCCATAACGGGCAATGCGCAGGTAATGCCCTGATTGCCCGAGCCGCAAACAATGGCGACCGGCAGCGCGCAGCCGTTCATACGCGCGTCGGACCCGGCAGCCGCACGGGCGCGGGCACGGCAGGCGACGTCATCGGCACGAGCACCCAGCAGCGTACGGCCGACCTCGGCGCCCCAAGCGTGCGCCAGGCCCTCGGCGCTGATCGCGCCGTTCAGCTCAATCTGACGCTCAACGGCAGCGCGGGCACCATCGATGTCGCCGTCCTCGATAAAGTCGATGATGGACTCAATCGACATGGGCGTGTCAGCGCTATCTGCCGCACGCTCGGCCACAACGCGCTCGGCGCAGGCGGCACACTCCCCCGCCGACTTGCCGCATACCGGAATACCGTCGAGCGTATGGCACGTGACATTAGTGTGGTGGTCGGTAATCTCGACGACCGCGGTATGGCCCCCGGCTGTAGCAGTCACCTTGATGTAGAGGTTAGGCACACCCTCGACAAGCGACACATCGCAGTAGTCCGTATCAGCAAGCAGCTCGGCCACGCGGGCGCGATCCGCGTCATCGACACTCTCGAGCACCTCGAGCGCGCTCTTGGCGTCGCCGCCCACGGCACCCAGCACGGCCGCCGCTTCAATACCGTGCATACCGCCCGAGTTGGGCACGGTCACGCTCTTAACGTTCTTGATGATGTTGCCCGAGCAGGCGACATCCATATGATCGGGTTCGCAACCGAGCGTCTGGCTCGCCAGCGCCGCTGCATAGGCAACGGCAATAGGCTCGGTGCAGCCGAGCGCACAGACAAGCTCGCGGTTCAAAACATCGCAAAACGCGGTATCACGAAGGGAATCGGCAGACATAGGTATCTCCTACTTGTATAACGGGCTGGACTCTCAAGAATAGTTAGCTCTTTTATTTGATAACAATGCATCAAAAACCGCAACCATGGTTCCGACGGACGGCGTTCAAGCGCAATCTGACGGCATTCATTCATGCGAAGCCGGTCTTGTCGCATGCTAAAGCGTTTGACCAAAAAACGTCCGAGCGTTTACGCAAAAGTCGCGCTATCATGCAGTCGAACGCGGTAAAACCTTTAGCAATTCCGCCGCACGGACCAGAGAGGAACCACTCATGAAGATTGGTATCGGCAACGACCATGCCGCCGTCGAGCTCAAGAACATCATCTCCGAGCACCTGAAGGAGCGCGGCTGCGAGGTCGTGAACTTTGGCACCGACACCTCCGAGAGCTTTGACTACCCCATCGCCGGATACAAGGTGGGTAAGGCCGTTGCCAACGGCGACGTCGACCTGGGCATCCTCATCTGTGGCACCGGTGTCGGAATTAGCCTGGCTGCCAACAAGGTCGAGGGCATACGCGCCGTCGTGTGCTCCGAACCCTTCAGCGCTAAGCTCTCGCGCATGCACAACAATACCAACGTGCTCGCCTTTGGCGCCCGCGTCGTGGGCTCCGAGCTCGCCAAGATGATCGTCGACGAGTGGCTCGACGCCGAGTTTGAGGGCGGCCGCCACGAGCGTCGCGTTAACCTCCTCAACGAGATCGACCACACGCGCGGCCTCAAGGTCGTCGACGAGGCCTAAAGACCTACAAAGCCATACGCTAACGCCAGCCCCCGCCCGGAAGAAACATCCGGACGGGGGCTCTTTAGTAGATTTCTAAGCGGTTACCAAAAATCTACTGGAATAAAAAGGGCGCCGCGGATGGAGTTCCGCGGCGCCCAAGCCACACGCTAACAGCTTTAAGGAGTCAAAGCTGGTTTAGCCAAAGAAGCGCTTGATCTCGATCTCGGCGTTCTCCAGGCAGTCGGATCCGTGGATCACGTTGGCGTTGACATCGACAGCGAAGTCGCCGCGAATGGTGCCGGGGGCAGCATCAAGCGGGTTGGTAGCGCCCATAAGGGTGCGCATCTTGGAGACAGCGGAGAGACCGGAAACGACCATCTTGACGACCGGGCCGCTCGTCATAAAGTCGCAGAGACCGCCAAAGAAGGGCTTGTCGGCCAGATGGGCGTAGTGTTCCTCGACGGTAGCGCGCTCGAGTGTGGTCATCTCCATGCGCTCGATGACAAGGCCGCTACGCTCAATGCGAGCGACGATCTCGCCGATCTTGCGGTCGCGCACAGCGTCGGGCTTAATCATGATGAAGGTCTTCTCGATAGCCATAAAGTAGCCTTTCAAGTAGGTTCGCGCGTGCCCAAGTCCCATTCCGGCACCCGCCTGGACTGCATCGTAACAGAGTTTTAGCTGCAGTTAAACAAAAAGCTGTTTATTGAAACGCTACAATTTATTAAAGCGCTCCATATGTGTCACTTCTGTTTCGAAGCCCGACTAGAGTACCATCCGAACGCCCATCAACCGCATCGAACCGAGCAGACGGTCGGTTGCCGCCTGTGAACGTACCCCCTTCACAACCTGCCCAAAGGTCCTACAGAAGTTCTCGACACGCCCCTCCCCCATAGCAACAAAATACGGGCGCCCGCACCAGCAGACACCCGTAAATCAAAAACGATTTATTAATAAATGGCCAAAACGGCTTCAGCTAAACCCCTACTTTATCCCGTGGCCCATCTCGACGACCTTAGTCAGCGATCCAAATACGCCCTCGTCGGCCACGAGCTGCGCCTCGGCACGCTGCAGCTGCACGGCAACGGCGGCAGGGGCGGTGCCGCCCTCGGTTGTGCGCGCGGCGACAATCGACGGGATGTCGAGCGCCTCGGTAATATCGTGCTCAAAGAGCGGGCTTGCCTCCTGGAACACCTCAAACGGCAGGTCCTCAAGATTGCAGCCGCGCTTCTCACACATCAGGACCAGATGGCCCACTACGGCATGTGCCTCGCGGAACGGCAGACCACGTTTGGCCAGGTAATCGGCAACATCGGTGGCGGCAAGGTGCCCCACGCCGCACTCGCGCGCCATGGCATCCTCGTTGACAGTCCAAGTCGAAATCATACCGGCCATAACGGACAGGCACTGCGTGAGCGTGTGAGCGGTATCGAGCGCGCCCTCCTTGTCCTCCTGCAAGTCCTTGTTATAAGCAAGCGGCAGGCCCTTCATGGTCACGAGCAGCTGCACCAGATTGCCATAGACTCGGCCGCTCTTGCCGCGGATAAGCTCGGCAAAGTCGGGGTTCTTCTTCTGCGGCATGATGGACGAGCCGGTGGAGTACGAGTCGGAAAGCGTGATAAAGCCAAATTCGGAGCTCGACCATAGCACGATCTCCTCGGAAAGACGCGACAGGTGCATGGCCATGACGGAGCCGGCGTAATGCAGATCGAGCAGGAAATCACGGTCGGAAACCGCATCGAGCGAGTTGGGAATCACGCCCGCAAAGCCAAGTTCGGCAGCCGTCATCTGACGATCGAGCGGATAGCTCGTGCCGGCAAGCGCGGCAGCACCCAGCGGGCAGTTGTCGGCGGCATCAAAGGCGGCCTTCAGGCGTGTAAAGTCGCGCGCGAACATCCAGGAATACGCCAGCAGATGATGCGAGAGCAGCACGGGCTGAGCATGCTGCATGTGCGTGTAGCCCGGCAGAATCACCTTGTCGTACTTCTTAGCCGCATCCACCAGCACATGACGCAGCTCAAGATTGGCCTCCATGAGCTCCTTGGCCAGCGCCTTGACGCCCAGGCGCGTATCGGTCGCCACCTGGTCGTTACGCGAACGCCCGGTATGCAGGCGCTTACCGGCCTCGCCGATGCGACGCGTCAGCTCGCTTTCGATGGACATGTGAATGTCCTCGTCGTTGATATCGAAGGTGAAGTTGCCGGCATCGATATCCTGTTCGATTGCGGTCAGACCCTCGGCAATCGCCTGCTCGTCCTCAGCGCTGATAGTGCCCTGGGCCGCCAGCATCTTGGCATGTGCCTTAGATCCGGCGATATCCTGCTTATAGAGATGTTTGTCGACCGGCAGCGACGCACCAAACTCCTGCGTGATCTCGGCCACGCCCGCCTCAAAACGACCGCCCCAAAGAGCCATGGAACCGTCTCCTTTCTCCAAATACTAAAACAAGCGCCCAAAGCAATGCGCCCTGTCGCTAAAGCGATTTTTCAACCGCTAGTTTTACACATTCCCCACCGTGCGCGGGGCCATGTAGCTAATTTGCAAAGAAGTGACGCGCCATGCACTTGGCGCCCAACGTCTCCCTCCGGATGTTGCCCTGCGAACCATCGATCCAGGCCTTCAGGCTCATAGGAACGTCCTCGACCTTTGCAACATCGAACTCGGGCGCGAGGGCAAGTAAAGCATGCGCGATAGCATGGAACATAATGGATACTCCTCATATATATAGGCGCAGAGCCGCCAAATTGATAGAAGGAGCCCCGCCGGACAACCCCGGCGGGGCTCGGACTCAGCCGCAGTCGCGGCGTCATATATGCGGGCGGAACGTAGGGGCCACCGATGTTAAGAAGTGTCAGCAAGCATAACGAAAGGTAGGGACCCCGTGCGCCCGTTATGTATCACGCGGATGGGCCGCGCGGATACCAAGGGAAGGAAGGCTTAAGCCTGAACGGCAGCGGAGCTGGGACCCTGGACCTTAGCCCACGTCTTGAGCGACAGCGTATCGATCTCGATAAAGCCGGCGCTGGCCTTCTCGTCAAACGTGGTGTCGCGGTCGTAGGTGGCCAGACCGTAGTCATAGAGGCTGAAGGGGCTCTTGCGGCCGACGACATGGCAGTTGCCCTTAAAGAACTTCAGACGGACGGTGCCGGTCACGAACTTCTGGGTGTCGACCATAAAGGCGTCGAGCGCGTTTTTGAGTGGGCTGTACCACTGGCCGTTGTACACGGCGGTGGCCCAATCCTGCTCGAGCTTAATCTTAGTCTTGAGCAGGTCGCCCTCAACGCAAATGTCCTCGAGCGCCTTGTGGGCGGTGATAAGCGTCAGGGCTCCGGGAACCTCATAGCACTCGCGGCTCTTGAGGCCCACCAGACGATCCTCGACCAGGTCCAGACGGCCAAAGCCGTTGTCGCCCGAAATCTTGTTGAGCGCGATGACGATCTCGGAGAGCTTCATCTTCTTGCCGTCGACGGCGACGGGCTTGCCGGCCTCAAACTCAATCTCGGTATACGTCGGGGTATCGGGCGTATCCTCGGGATTCTTGGTCATAACCCAGGCGTCGTCGAGCGGCTCATTCCAGGGGTCCTCCAGGTGGCCACACTCAATGGCACGACCCCACAGGTTGTCGTCGATGGAATAGGGGTTGTCGTTGGCACCCTCGGGAACCGGCACGTTGTGGGCGTGGGCATAGGCGACCTCGTCGGGACGGCACTTCAGATCCCACTCGCGAACGGGGGCGATAACCTTAAGCTCGGGGTCGAGGGCCTTGACCGCAGCCTCAAAACGAACCTGGTCGTTACCCTTGCCGGTGCAGCCGTGGGCGACGTAGGTCGCGCCAAACTCGTGAGCGACCTCGACAAGCTTCTTGGCGAGCAGCGGGCGAGACAGGGCGGAGAGCAGCGGGTACTTGTTCTCGTACATGGAATTTGCGGCGATGGCCTTAGTCAGGAACTCATCGGAGAACTCGTCGCGCAGGTCGAGCACCTGGCAATCGAGAACGCCCAGGTCGAGCGCCTTCTGCTTCTTGGCATCCAGGCCGGTCTCCTCCTGGCCCACGTTGCCGCAGACGCAAACGACATCGAGATTCTTCTCGTCCTGGAGCCACTTGACACATACGGATGTATCAAGACCACCGGAATATGCGAGAACGACTTTTTCCTTGCTCATGGCTGTTTCCTTTCGCCCTTGGTAGCTAGTTAGAACATCGGTCAGTTGCAAGTCATTTCAAGGTCATATACCGTACAATATCAGGTTAAATAGCAAAAATCAGCACATACATGCCCTAGAAACATGCAGCAATGTCGTGCTAAAACCCAACGACCTCAAAATGACTCTGTTGAGGCAATTCGCCCCATGCGGACAGAGACGATTGTTATCGTCGTCGGGAAATTGCGCGCTGGCGTCGGATGGCATTGTCTGCAGTAGTGATGATCTTTACGAACTGCATCTGCCTCTCCTTTCACCTATCGCCGGGCGCAATTCTTATATCGTAAACGGTACCTATTCCTCGGTAAACGGTTGTTTTTCCGTCTCCGTTTTCGATGGTCGCTATATTACGCTAAAGTGCCCGCGGCACAAGCGACAACTTCAAATTTCTGAAAAGTTTTTTCATTACTTTGTGAATGGTGATGCAAACGCGCGCCAATCCTGCGAAAATACGCCCGACTACGAGTTAATGGTTATAACGTCTGAAACAATCTCGAAACGAAAGGCTCGCTTTTATGCAAACTTACGAATCGGACGCCAATATCGGAAACATTAAGCTCATCGCCGTCGACATGGACAAGACACTGCTGACCGACGAGCGCGTGCTGCCGCAAGGCCTTGACGAACGCCTGGACAAGCTCGCCGAAGCCGGCATCGTATTCTGCCCCGCCAGCGGACGTCCCGCCCCCAAGCTCGAAGAGATGTTCGAGGGCATCAAGAACCGCCTCGCCTTTTGTCCCGACAACGGCGCATGCGTGATCTATCGTGGCAGCTATATCTATAAGAGCATTATCGACGTGGAGCTGTACCAGCAGGTCTTGAGCCGCGCCTCGGAGGATCCTCGCGCTGTCCCCGTCCTGTGCTGCTTCGACGAGTTCTACGTGCTTGCCCGCGACCATCAATACCACGACGAGATCAGCGTCTACTACAACACAATCAACTACGTCGACAGCTTTGAGGGCATTGATATCGAGTCCAACAAGATCTCGATCTTCTTCCCCGCCTACGATGCCGAGCCCGCATTCCGCGAGACCTATAGCCCCGAGTTCTCGGACAAGCTCTACGTCACCAACGCCGGGCGCGAGTGGATCGACTTCATGAACTTGGGCGTCGACAAGGGCGCCGGCGTCGCGCACCTGTGCGAGCACCTGGACATCGATATCGCCGACGCCGCCGCCGTGGGCGATACTTACAACGATATCCCCATGCTGGAGCGCGTCGGACATAGCTTTATCGTGGACAATGCCGAGGAGCACATGAATGCACACGCCAAGTGGCGCATTCCGAGCAACAACGACGGGGGCGTACTGACGCTCATCGACGCCATCTTGGCGGCTCGTTAATCTATCTCGTCGCCATGCCCGGGACCGGCCGTTTGATTTTTGCTCGGTCAGGTCCTGGGCTCGCTCGAAGGCCACATTAAGTGGCCTTCGGCTCGTGCGGAATCTACAAAAATCAAACGGTCGGCCCCGGGCATGGCTATGTTGACTTTGCTTGCCGCCGAGATGGCGGCTTGGGTGTCTAGATACTTGGCTGATTTTAATTGGATGAAGGGGGCTCCTTGTTGGCAAGGAGCCCCCTTCTGCTTTTGTTACTTTGGGGTTGTGGATGGGCCTTTACTTCGCGTCCGCCCAGGTTATGCCGGTGCTGGCTTCGGCGATTAGGGGGACGCGGAGGTCTACTACGTGCTCCATGGCGTCGCGGACCATGGTGGTTAGGCGCTCGACTTCGTCGATGGGGCACTCAAAGTCCAGTTCGTCGTGCACTTGCAGGATCATGTGGGCGGCAAAGCCCTCTTCTTCCAGGCGTCGGCTTACGCGGGTCATCGCGATCTTGATGATGTCGGCGGCGGTACCCTGCATGGGGTGGTTCATGGCCGTGCGCTCGCCAAAGCCGCGGAGTTGCGGGTTTTTGGCCTTGAGCTCGGGAATATGGCGTCTGCGGCCATACATGGTCTCGGCATAGCCCGTCTGCTTGGCGCGCGCCACCACATTGTCGAGGAACGTGCGCACGCCCGGGTAGGCCTCGTAGTAGCGGTCGATCATGTCGCGCGCCTCGGCCATCGAGATATGCAGCGACTGCGACAGACCGTAGGCCTGCTGGCCGTACACGATGCCAAAGTTCACGGCCTTGGCGCGGCTGCGTAGGTCGGGAGTCACCTCGGACACCGGCACGCCAAACACGCGCGCCGCCGTCTCGGCGTGGAAGTCCTCGCCTTCGTTAAAGGCGCGCACCAGGTGCTCGTCACCCGAGAGATGCGCGAGCAGGCGCAGCTCGATCTGCGAGTAGTCCACCGCCAAAAAGACGCTGCCCTCGCCCGCCGAGAACGCCGTCTTGACGGTACGCCCCAGCTCCGAGCGCGTCGGAATGTTCTGCAGGTTCGGGTCGCTCGAAGACAGACGCCCCGTCGCGGTGATGGTCTGGTTGTACGTGGTGTGCACACGACCGTCGCCACGACGCAGCGGACCTAGCGTGTCCAGATAGGTCGACTTAATCTTGGACTTCTCACGCCAGTCCAAAATCAGGCGCACGATCTCGTGGTCGCGGGCAAGATCGCTCAGCACCTTGGCATTGGTCGAATAATAGCCGCGCTTAGTCTTCTTGAGGCCCTTGGTCGGAAGCCCCATCACATCAAAGAGCACGTGCGACAGCTGCATGGGACTGCCAATATTAAAGGTCTCGTCACCCGCCAGGTCGCGAATGCCGCGCTCGACCTCGGCAATCTGGGTCGCCAGACCCTCGGACAGACTGTGCAGGCGGTCGGGGTCCACGAGCATGCCCGCGCGCTCCATCTTGGCAAGTACCGGAACGAGCGGCATCTCGATGCCATCGAACACGTTGACGGCGTTCTCGCGGGCCATGCAGTCGCGCAACGGCGCCACGAGCGCCAGCGTCAGGGCGGCGGTGCGAGCGGCGAGCGGAGGAGCGTCCTCACCAGCACCCTCTGCGCCGCGCGCCGCAGGCAGCGTCATTTGCAGATACGTATCGGCAAGATATGCCTCATCGAACTCGGAGCGGTCGGAATCCAGCAGGTAGGCGGCGACCACGGTATCGAAGATACGCGTGGAATCGGCAGCGAGCGGATCCATGAGCTCGGGCTCAGAGGAATCGATGGGCGAAAGCTCATGCAACAGCGCCTTCATATCTGGGCTCGCCACACGGCCCTCCATAAACAGACGCGCGAGCACGCCGGCAATCACGCCGTGGACGAAGTTGAAGCCCTCAACCTCAGCCGCCGCACCGCTGTCGCCCTCCTCGAGCGCGAACAGGCCCTTGGACGTCGCCAACCACAGCGTGCGCGTCAGTCCAAAGAGCGCGCCCTCTTCCTTGTCGTCGTCCACCACGGCGGCGACCCACTCACCGGCACCAATCGCACGGGAGACCTCAGCCGCAACGGCACCAAGCGCGTCAGCATCGCCGGCGGCCGCGCGAACCATCGCAGGCATCTCAAACACACTGGAGGCAGCAGCAGCCCCGCCCTCGCCGCCGATCAGCGCCAAGAAACGGTTCTGCATGGCGGTGATACCAAGCGTACCCAGCGCCGCAGAAACCTCATCGGCAGAAAACGCCGGGAAGGACGTCGTCTCAAAATCGAGCTCAACGGGCGCATCGGTGCGGATGGTCGCGACCTTGCGGCTCAGCAGGGCATCGTCGATGTGTGCTCGCAGGTTTTCGCCCATCTTGCCCTTGACCTCGTCGGCGTGTGCGATGACCTCGTCCAGGCTACCGTACTGCGCAATGAGCGCGCTCGCCTTTTTGGGGCCGATGCCCGGCACGCCGGGGATGTTATCGGACGTGTCGCCCTTCAGGCCATAAAAGTCGGGCACGAGCGCCGGCGTGATGCCGTGATACAGATCGTCCACGCTCTCGGGCGTCATAATCGCCACATCGGACAGGCCCTTGCGGGTCGAGACCACGTTGACGTGCTCGGTCACGAGCTGATACATATCGCGATCACCGGTCACCAGCAGCATGTCGCAGCCGGCCTGCTCGCCCAGGCGTGCCATGGTTCCCAGGATATCGTCGCCCTCCCAGCCCTCGGACTGCAGAATCGGCACGTTGAGCGCCGTGAGCAGCTCCTTGATCATCGGAAACTGCGCGTGCAGATCGGGGTCCATGGGCGGGCGCTGCGCCTTATACTGCGGCAGCATCTCCATGCGCACGCGCGGCTTGCCCTTATCAAACGCCACGACCACACCGTCGGGGTTAAAGGCATCGATCATCTTGAGAAACATGTTCAGAAAGCCAAAGATCGCATTGGTGGGGCGACCGTCCGGCGCGTTCATGGTCGGCGGCACGGCGTGGAAGGCGCGATGCATGAGCGAGTTGCCGTCGATAACGGCAAAGGTGCGGCGCTTGTCAGACATATTGAATACCTCGCTTTGGGCTGGGCACGGTTTGCTCACTCCAGTTTACACGCTCCCCGCCCCGCGACCACCGCACATCAGGCTCCCCTGCCGCCGCGGGCCCGCGCGTGATACGATGGCTCACGGTACATCAACCAGCACGATCGATCCGAAAGGAGCCTGCGTCATGGAGCGTCCCTGCGCATGGAAAAAGTACACGCCACAGCAAGTCGAGGAGCTCGAGGAGCTTTGCCGCGGCTATAAGCAGTTTTTGAGCGAGAACAAGACCGAGCGCCTGTGCGTCAAGACCGGTATCAAGATGGCCGAGGAGGCGGGCTACGTCAATCTGGAGACCGTGATCGCCGAGGGCCGCGCGCTCAAGGCCGGCGACAAGGTGTACGCCGCCAACCACGGCAAGGACCTTATGCTCGTCAACCTGGGCACCACCCCGCTCGAGCAGGGCTTTAACATCCTGGGCGCCCACGTGGACTCGCCGCGCCTGGACCTCAAGCAAAATCCCGCCTTCGAGGCCGGCGACATGGCCTACCTCGACACGCACTACTACGGCGGCGTCAAGAGCTACCACTGGGTGGCCTCCCCGCTTGCACTTGTAGGCGTCATCTGCAAAAAGGACGGCACCACCGTCGACATCAACATCGGCGACAAGGCGGACGACCCGGTCTTTACCATCTCCGACCTGCTGATCCACCTCTCGAGCGAACAGATGTCCAAGCCCGCCAAGGACGCCGTCGACGCCGAGATTCTCGACGTGATCGTGGGCGGCCGTCCCGTCAAGTTTGACGAGGACGACAAGGACGCCCCCAAGGAGCCCGTCAAGCAGATGTTCCTGGACATCCTCAAGGAGCAGTACGACGTCGAGGAGGAGGACTTCCTCTCCGCCGAGATCGAGGTCGTGCCCGCCGGCCCCGCCCGCGACATGGGCCTCGATCGCTCCATGATTTTGGGCTATGGCCACGACGACCGCGTCTGCGCCTACCCCTCCATGCTCGCCCAGATCAATGTGGCCAATGTCGAGCGCACGAGCATCACGCTCATCGTCGATAAGGAGGAGATCGGCTCCGTGGGTGCCACCGGTATGACGAGCCGCTTCTTCGAGAACACCGTCGCCGAGATCATGACGCTCGCCGGCGAGGATAGCCCGCTGGCCCTGCGCCGTGCACTCGCCCACAGCCGCATGCTCTCCTCTGACGTGTCCGCCGGCTTCGACCCGGGCTACGCCGGCAAGTTCGAGACCAAGAACGCAGCCTTTATGGGTCGTGGCCTGTGCTTTAACAAGTACACGGGCAGCCGCGGCAAGGGCGGCTCCAACGACGCCGACGCCGAGTACGTGGCCCTCGTCCGCGACATCATGGACGAGGCCGGCGTGGACTTCCAGACCTGCGAGCTCGGCCGCGTCAACGCGGGCGGCGGCGGCACCATCGCCTACATCATGGCCAAGTACGGCATGAACGTCATCGACTCCGGCGTTGCCGTCCTGTCCATGCACGCCCTGTGGGAGGTCGCCAACAAGGCCGACATCTACGAGGCCTACCGCGGCTACAAGGCTTTCCTCGAGCGCGCCTAATCCACCCCACCCGTAACTTGCGGTGGAATACGGATTGATTTGGTCTTTCAATAGCCCAAACAGGCCGTATTCCACCGCAACTTCCTTTTTTGGCAGAGGAGTGTCCATGCTGCAGGTCATCATTTCGCCCGCCAAGCAGATGCGCGTGGCCCAAGATGCTTTTGAAGTCCTGGGCATTCCACCTTTTGCGCACGAGACGGCTCGCCTCCACCGCGCACTGCTAGATATCGAACGAAATGAAGGCAACGACGGCCTGCAAGCGCTATGGAACGTGAGTGACAAACTGTTGGGGCCTTGCCTCAACACCCTGCATGAGTTCGGGCCCATCCTGAAAAACGGCGATCTCGACAATCCCGCACTCGCCCGTCACCTCTCCCCTGCCGTCATGTCCTATCACGGCATTCAATACCAGAGCATGGCGCCCGAGGTGATGGATGCCGCACAACTCGACTGGCTGCAAAACCATCTCTGGATCCTCTCCGGATTGTACGGATGCGTGCGGCCTTTCCATGGCGTTGAGCCCTATCGGCTCGAAATGGGAGCCAAGCTCGCCGTCGACAACGCCCGTGACCTCTATGCGTTTTGGGGCGACAAACTTGCATGCGCCATTGCGCCGACCGGCTCCAACACCACGGTCGTCAACCTTGCCAGCGTGGAGTACGCTAAGGCCGTTCTACCCCGCCTCGCAGGCGACGCCACAACCGTCACTTGTCTCTTTGGCGAAGGTGTCCGCAACGGCAAGCCCATCCAGCGATCGACCGCCAGCAAAAAGGCACGCGGCTCCATGGTGCGCTGGATGGCAGAAAACAAGCTCGAGGATGTAAGCGGGCTCACCGCGTTCGACGTTGGTTATCGTCACCTTCCCGAGCTTTCTAATAAAAGCACTTTGGTCTTCCTGAACGAACAGGCCTTGTAGGACCACCGCTACTTTTGAATGTGCTGCCTAGGCACGGCGTCTATTCCGCCAGACCGTCGGCTTTGGCAATTTCATTTATCGAGCCGTCCTGATAGGTAATCTTGACATGCTCCACCTCGGACACCTTGACGCCCGACGGGGGCTCCAGGCGCCATTCCGTCAGTGCGATATCCATCGTCGTGGGCACATCTCCTTGATCTTTGAGCTTCACCGTGAGTGTTTTGAGCGCCGCATCGAAGGTCACGCGCTCGATCTCTTCACCAGGAATGGAACCACCGCTCAGCTGCAGCTGGACAAATCCATCGCACGGATACCAATAGTCGCCGGGAGCTGCCACCGTGTTGCCGCCCGTGACCTTCACTGTCATGATCGGCAGGCTATCGTCCGCCTCAAACGCCCAGGCAGCTCCCCCACGCCCGCCAAACGTCCAGATACAACAGGCGATCGCCATCACGACAAGGATCGCAAAACCAATTGCGACCAGCCCATGATGGGCACGGCCCTCCTCGGCCGACACATCCCACTGCGTCTCCCGATATAGATGCTTGTCTTCCATGTTCGCCTCCCCACGGGCATGCTCATCGCGTCAATCGTACCCATTCAGGCTATACTTGAGCCCACCACATAAACGGGGAGCTTGCAGGACAAGACGGTAGGCTGAGACTGGGCGCGCCCGCCCTGACCCGCAAACCTGATATGGGTAATGCCAACGAAGGGAGCCGTGCCAATGAGCACACAGACCGAGCCCAAGCTCGTCACGCAAATCGACTTCGCCCGCGCCGGGCAGATCACGCCGCAGATGAAGGAGGTTGCCGAGCGCGAGCATCGCGACCCCGAGTACATCCGCGAGCGCGTGGCAGACGGCCGCATCGCCATTCCCGCCAACATCGTGCATATCAAAAAGGGCATGCGCGCCTTTGGTGTCGGCGAGGGCCTGTCCACCAAGGTCAACGTCAACCTGGGCATCTCGGGCGACAAGGCCGATGCCGCCGAGGAGTGGAAGAAGGTCAAGATCGCCGAGGACTTTGGCGCCGACGCCATCATGGACCTCTCCAACTCGGGCAAGACGCGCCAGTTCCGCCAGCAGCTCATCGACGAGACGCCGCTTATGGTGGGCACCGTCCCCATGTATGACGCCATCGGCTACATGGAAAAGCCGCTGGTCAAGCTCACCAAGGACGATCTGCTCGAGGTCGTGCGCGCTCATGCCGAGGACGGCGTGGACTTTATGACCATCCACTGCGGCATCAACAAGTCGGTCATCAAAACCTTTAAGGAGACCGGCCGCCTCATGAACATCGTCAGTCGCGGCGGCTCGCTGCTGTTTGGCTGGATGGAAGTCACCGGTAACGAGAACCCCTTCTACGAGTTCTACGACGAGGTGCTCGAGATCTGTCACGAATACGACGTGACGATCTCGCTCGGCGACTCCTGCCGCCCGGGCTGCCTCTACGACTCCAACGACGCAACCGAGACCGCCGAGATGATCGAGCTGGGCAAGCTGTGCAAGCGCGCTTGGGCCGCCGGCGTCCAGGTTATGGTCGAAGGCCCGGGTCACATGGCGCTCGACGAGATCGCCGCCAACATGAAACTGCAGAAGCGCCTGTGCCACAACGCCCCGTTCTATGTGCTCGGGCCGCTGGTGACCGATATCGGCGTGGGCTACGACCACATCACCGCTGCCATCGGCGGCGCCATCTCCGCCAGCTCCGGTGCCGACTTCCTGTGCTACGTGACGCCGGCCGAGCACCTGTGCCTGCCCAACGCCCAGGACGTGCTCGATGGCCTCATGGCCACCAAGATCGCCGCGCACGCCGCCGACATCGCCAAGAAGGTGCCGCACGCCCGCGACATGGATGACAAGATGGGCCAGGCACGCCGTAAGCTCGACTGGGACGCCATGTGGAAGTGCGCGCTCGACCCGGTCACCGGCAAGAAGCGCTACGAGGAATCCCCCGCCGCCACCGAGGGCACTTGCACCATGTGTGGCAAGATGTGCGCCGTCCGCACCGTCAACAAGGTGTTCGAAGGCACGACGATCGACCTCGGTATTGAGGACCAACGCGTCACCGAAGCCACAATCGGTAACAAGGTGTTCGACAATTGTTGACGCGTGAACATTTGCTTACATTTGCGTAAAGATTGCATCGCCCGCCCGGGTTCGGAATACAGCCGGCCCGGGCAACTTTATAATGCAGACTTAAAGACCCATTTGAATCCGACCGAACAAGGGAGCGAACATGGATCGCAGTAAGGTACCCGCCGTTCTATCCATCGCAGGATCCGATTCCAGCGGTGGCGCCGGCATTCAGGCCGACATCAAGACCATCACGGCGCACCGCCTGTATGCCGAGACGGCCATCACAGCCATCACCGCACAGAACACCCTGGGCGTCACCGCTGTGCAGAACATCTCTCCGGATATTGTCGCGGCGCAGATCGATGCCGTTTTTGACGATATTCGACCCAGCGCCGTCAAGATCGGCATGGTTTCCTCTGCCGAGATTATCGAGGTTATCGCCGACCGCTTGAGCGCCTGGGACGCACAAAATATCGTCGTCGACCCCGTCATGGTCGCCACCTCGGGTGCTCGCCTCATTGCCGAGGATGCCGCTGAGGCACTCACCCGCCGCCTGTTCCCGCTGGCGACCGTTATCACGCCCAACATTCCCGAGGCCATGGCGCTGCTCGATTATGAGGTCGATTCCGAGCGCACGCAGCAAAATGCCGCCATGCTTCTCACCCGTCGCTTTGGCTGCGCGTCTCTCGTTAAGGGCGGGCATTTTGTCAACGAGGCCAACGATGTGCTAGCAGAGCCCGCGCCGCTCGATGACGAGGGCAACCATCTGGGCGATCCGCTCACCACGTGGTTCCGCCACAAGCGCATCGAGACCGGCAACACGCACGGTACTGGCTGTACGCTTTCGTCCGCCATCGCCTGCGCGCTGGCCCAGGGCATGGATCTTGCCGATGCCGTCAACGCCGGCAAGGCCTACCTAACGGGCGCTCTCGCCGCTGGCTTTGACATGGGCAAAGGCTCCGGCCCCGTCAACCACATGTGGCAATACTAAGCCCCATCCCAAACCGCCACAAAGGGGACAGGCACCTTTGTGGCGGTTCCCACAAACATCTCGATCTGTAACAGTTAGAGTCCATTTTTCGGCCCACCTGTTACAGATTGAGACATTCAAATTCCGCTGAGAAGAAAATCTCGATCCGTAACAGTAACTCGGCGAAATCGACCCTAGATGTTACAGATCGAGACAAACGACCGATATCGACCTAAATAATCTCAATCTGTAACATCTAGCCCGTTTTCGGCCTTACAACTGTTACAGATCAAGACAAACCAACGAAACAAGCCGCCGCAAGGGGAACTTTTGTAGCGCTTTGGGCCGCGCTACTCTCCGAGCATCTCTTTGAGCTTGGCTGCCACGGCGTGGCCCAGGCTCTCGTGGCTTTCGGGCATCATGTGCAGATAATCGATATCGCCCGGCTCGGCAAAATCGGCGGCATTCAAAAAGTCGCAGCCAAACTGTTCGGCAACATACGCATAGTATTCGGCAAAATGCTCCGAGGCCTCGACGGAGTGCTCGTCAAAGTCGGTCATATACACATCGGCGATCTGCGGCTTGATCTTGATAGGAGCCATCAGCAGAATGCGCGGACAAGGCGCAGCGTCGGTCCAGGGAAACGCGCGGACGGTGCGAATCAGCGCCATGGCACCGTCAGCGATATCGGCAGCCCCCACGCTAAAGACCGTCTTGCAGTCGTTGGTGCCCAGCATAATCACGATCGCGTCCAGCGGCTTATGGGACTCGAGCAGCATCGGCAACGCGCGGATGCCGTTGAGATTGGTGTCCAGATGGCACATGTCGTCGCGCACCGTCGTGCGGCCGTTTAGGCCTTCCTCAATCACGTGCCAGCCCTCGCCCAGGTCGCGCTGGGCCACGCCGCACCAGCGCACATCGTGCGCATAGCGCACCGCGGTGCCGTCGCGCATGCCCGCCGGATCATAGCCATAGGTATTGCTGTCGCCAAAGCACAGAACGTTTTTCATCGTAAGCCCTTCCTCTAGTAAAAAGCCGGCGGGAGCAGTCTCTCCTGCCGGATCGACCTATCTGTCAGCACATACCGATTACAGGTATTTGCGCCAGTCGTCGTCATCCTCATCGTCCTCAGCAGCGGCCTGAGCCTGCTCGGCGGCACGGGCGGCCGCGGCACGGGCGGCCACCTGGGCATAGGACTCCTCGTTGCGCTCGGGGAAGTTTGCCAGCACGTGCTCGAACTTGGCAAAATCCTCGTCCCAGCGCGTAGAGGGCACGGCAAAGAAGACCTGCTTGACCTTAAAGTCGCCCGACGCGAGCTCCTTACGGAAGAGCTCGGCCACGGTCTCGGCATCAAAGCCGTTGTTGTCGCAGCCCCAAGCGCCCAGCACGAGCTTCTCGCGACCCAGCTCGTCGCAGATGGCAAGCACGAAGCGGATGCGATCGCGCAGGGCGTCCAGCAGGGCATCGTCACCCACGCGATACTCCTGGCGAGCGCGCTTGGCGTTGGGCGCGGCGGCAACGATCACGTCGGCGTATGCGTGCACGTGGTTGCGGTCGAAGCGCACCGCAGGCACCACCAGCGCACGGTTGCGGTAAAGCTCGCAGTTGATGTTGCGGCGACGGTTCTCGCCGTACCACTTGCGCTGCTTGTCGAGCACGTTGTATAGGTACGAATCGGCGCAGAGCGTCGCCTCCTGGCCCATGTAGCCCTGGATATAGCCGCCACCCGGATTGGTGAACGAGGCAAAGGCGAGCACGGCCATGTCGCAGAACTGCGCATAGCCGCGGCCGTTATCGAGGATTGCCTGCGTGACGGAGGCATCAAGCACAGTGACCTCGGGCAGGACCGGAGCAGCCTCCTCCGCGGGCGCGGACTCGGCTTCGTCAGCCGACTCGGTGGACTCGGGTGCCGCCTCGGGCTCGATCGCGGTCTCCACCTCGGCAGCCTCAACCTCGGCAGCGTCGGCCTCCACAACCTCGGCAACCGGCTCCTCGGCAGCCGCAGCTGCCTGGGCCTTGGCCTTCATCGCCGCGACAAAGCCGGCAGGCATACCGTCGAACTCGCGCACGCCGGCAAGCGAGCGCTCGATATCCTTGGCGCACGCTTCGGACACAGTCGCCACGTGACGCTCGGCGGCCTTGGCACGGGCCTCGCGCTTGGGATTGGACTGTCCCGCGCGATTGGGCCTGCGGTTACGGTTCCTGTTGTCAACGTCTGCCATAAGTGGTCACCTTTCTCGGTCTCTGCCGCTATCGGCTTTTCCATCCATGATACCCTGCCACGCACAAAAAAGACGGCCCCGAAGGACCGCCTTCCGCATCGATTTACACGTGCGCAAGCACCGCTGCAATTTGGCACTAGTCGCGACGACCAAGGATGTTCAGGATGCGCAGGAACACGTTGATGATGTCCACGAACAGGTTGGATGCCATGAGCACGGCGTTGGGCAGCGTGGGCGGCACCGTCGTGGCCACATAGGTGTCGTAGCCAATAAAGCCGGCGAACACCACGATCACGATCAGGTCGGTGATAGACTGCGAGACGCCCATGAACATCAGCACAATCTCGACCAGAATCGTGGCAAGCAGGATGCCAAAACCAATGCCATACACACGCTGGAAGAACTTGGGGAAGGTTACGCCCAGCGCACCAAAGACAAAGGTGATGGCGGCCGTGGCGATAAAGGCGGTGTTAATGGTAGGCAAGTCGTAGTTGGCAAGACCAAACGACGCCGTCAGGCCAAAGGTGCTCGCAAAGACCACGTAGCCCACGAGTGACAGGCCCACAGACTGCTTGCCCGCAGCAGCCGACATCATGACCATGCCGACGATGGTCAAAATAAATGAGCCAAAGACCAGCGGCAAAGCGGCGCCGCTCATCATCATGCGCGCAAACGATATGGTGCTCGTAAAGTAAGCACCGGCGCCCATGGCGCAAAAGCCCAAAAAGATCAGGGCAGACATGACAAGGTTGTACGCGCGCGGCGGCATCTCCTTGGCACGGCTTGCGCCGGTCTCAATGGGGCCGTTCTGATAACCCTGGATATCGTTCATAATATCGTCCTTTCAAAAGCGCCGCGACAGCGCCGTAAGTGACAAGATTCCTGCCATTGTACCCGAATGCCGCGCGCTCTTACCTGCGGCGCCCACTCTCGAGCGTACGGTCGAATGCCCACACCCACCAACGCATCAGATGGGCCTGCGAGCCATCCGGTCGCTCGCGCGCCTGTTCTTCCAGATACAATTCGGTCGCATGTCCGCCAAAACGAACCTTATAAGTCGCCGTACGAATGCCGTGAACCGTCAGGCCAAAACCGGTGGACGAGACAATCTCGTCAATCGTAAAGCAGCGACCATCGACCCAGCAGACGGTAACCGGCACGACCTGTCCGCCCGCGAGGATGCGGGCCACGACGTCCACATACTGCTTGTGCACGCGTCGAGTTTTGCCATCTGTCTGTCGATATTCCATGCCCCCTATTATCGAACGCATGTTTGCATATTGTAAAGCGAACAGACTGTGGTTTTGGGATGTTGGGGCGCGCACGTGTCCTCATGGCGTGCTAGCAAAAAGAACACCCGCGGTCAACAGGGCAAATATTCAATGTTAGTGCCAAAAAATTCACTTCTCCCATCAGAACTCGGTAAAGAAACCCGCAGGAGGTGATACGATTTATCATGTTTTTGTAACGTGCCTGCAAACTTCGAGAAAGCCCATATATGGACGTAACGTTCTCAGCCTTCCTCGGCCAAATTGTGTCGAACCCAGTCCTTGCCGTCACCGTGATCCTCGCGCTCGGTGCCATCTTCGTCAATGGATGGACCGACGCGCCCAACGCCATCGCGACCTGCGTCACTACGCGTTGCATGCCCGCCCGCGCCGCCATTCTCATGAGCGCCGCATTCAACTTCCTCGGCGTGCTCATCATGACGCACTTTAACGCGAGCGTCGCCAACACCATCTCACATATCGTCGACTTTGGCGGAAACAGCACCATGGCGCTCGCGTGCCTCTGCGCGGCGCTGTTCTCCATCGTCGTCTACGGCGCCACAGCGTCGCGTTTTGGCATCCCCACCTCGCAAAGCCACAGCCTTATCGCCGGCCTGACCGGTGCCGCTATCGCCCTCGGCGGCGCGAGCAGCGTCAACGTCCACGAGTGGATGAAGGTCATCTACGGCCTGGCGCTCTCCATCGGCCTGGGCTTTATCATGGGCTGGGTCCTGTGCAAGCTCGTCTCGATTCTTTTCGCCGCCGCCAACAGGCGACGTGCCAATGTCTTCTTTAAATATGCTCAGATCGCAAGTGCCGCGGCCATGAGCTTTATGCACGGCGCGCAAGATGGACAAAAGTTTATCGGCGTGCTCTTTTTAGGTGTCGCCTTTGCCAGCGGACAGACGAGCGTCGGCGACGCCGGCATCCCCATCTGGATCATGCTGCTGTGCTCGGCCACCATGGGCATCGGCACCAGCGTGGGCGGTGAGCGCATCATCAAGTCTGTCGGTCAGAGCATGGTCAAGCTCGAAAAGTACCAGGGCTTCTCCGCCGACCTGGCGGGCGCCGCAAACCTGCTACTTGCCACCCTTACCGGCATCCCCGTATCCTCCACGCACATCAAAACCTGCGCCATTATGGGTGTCGGCGCCGTCAAGCGCCTCTCGGCCATCAACTTCGGCGTGGTCAAGGACATGATGTTCACGTGGTTCTTCACCTTCCCCGCTTGTGGACTCATCAGCTTTGTCATGGCCAAGCTGTTCATGATGTTCATCTAGTCAAACCGAACGGCCATCCGGACCGCAATACCTCGCCCACCCGTCTTCGCCTCGAAAGGACCCACTCATGGCAAAGAAACCCGATTCGTTCTACTTTGACAACTACGTCGCCTGCGCCGACCTTGCTGTCCAGGCCGCAGAGTTGCTCATCAAGATTTTTGAGAACTTTGATCCCGCGCAGATCCACGGCATGCTCGAGGAGATGCATGCGATTGAGCATGCGGCCGACAAAAAGCACCATGAGCTCGAGGATGCCCTGCTCACTGCCTTTATCACCCCGCTTGAGCGCGAGGATCTGGACCTGATGAGCTGCTCGCTCGACACTGTGCTTGACCGTATCGAGGGCGTCGTGCAGCGCGTCTACTTCACCAACATCCAGAGCATCCACCCCGATGCCATTGTCATCGCCCACAAGGTGACCGACGCCTGCCGCGCCATGAAGGACCTTATGGTCGAGCTGCCTAATTACCGCAAGTCCAAGACCCTGCGCGAGCTGGTCATCCAGATCAACACCATTGAGTCCGAGGCCGATGAGCTCTACATCAACGCTATGCGCAACCTGCACGTCAATGGCAAGGACCCGCTCGAGGTCATCGCCTGGCGTGACGTCTACGCTTTCCTGGAGTACTGCGCCGACTGCTGCGAGAATGTGGCTGATGTCGTGGATTCGATTGTCATGAAGAACAGTTAATTGGGGGTACGTGTCCCGGCGGCGAAGGGCCGGCACCTGTTTGCTTTCTCACTCCGGCTGCATGGCAGAGTCGTTCGAAAGTAAACAGGTGCCGGCCCTTCGCCTTACGTACCACCATTGGGAACTTTGGCTGATACTTTGAAAGCGATGGGGCTTTTGTTGGCGGGGCCTTTGGACCCGATTGGGAACTTTGGGACCGCCTTAAACGTTTGGGTGGATGGGGCTTTGGGTACCCTTTGTTTTACTTTGGATTGATTCGTTGAATTTGGAGGTCTTGGTTGTGAGTTATTTGGATCTGGCTCGTGGTCGGTATTCTTGTCGTTCGTTTGAGGACCGTTCTGTTGAGCAGGCTGTGGTGGATGCCATTGTTGAGGCTGGGCGTATTGCTCCTTCTGCTTGTAATAACCATCCAACCCGTGTGATGGTGTTGGATACGCCTGAGCTTCTGGAGAAAGCTGCTGCTTGTCAGCCTCGGTTTGCTCGTGATGGGTCTATCTTTGGGGCCCCGCTTGTCTTCCTTATTTGCAGCGTTACCGATGATGCTTGGGTGCGCCCGTACGATCAGATGAATTCCAGCGAAATCGATACGTCCATCGTGTGCGATCAGATGATGATGGAGGCCACCGAGCAGGGCCTGGGAACGTGCTGGGTATGCCATTTTAAGCCTGAGGTGGCACAGGAGCAGTTCAATCTGCCCAAGGGCGTTTATCCCTATCACATGCTTGTCTGTGGCTATCCTGCCGACCACATCGCCGACCCCGAGCATCGCGAGGCCCGTACCATTCCCCTCCCCAACTTCCTCCTCAAGTAGTTTTTTGGCACATGCCCTAAAACCTACCTTTTACCGCTCACCCATTCGCCGAGTTCTGCGCCACAATGTGCAGGGCTCGGTTTTTTATGTTGCGCGCCCCTGCACAGTCATAAAAAAGGACCCGCAAGCTGCGGGTCCTTTCTAGGCACTAAATTGTAGGCCGAATGTTAGTCCAGGTCGTCGGCAGCAAAGTTGTCGATCGGGGCGAAGGGGTCGGCCACGGGGACAACCGGGTCAGCGACGGGCAGCGGCTCGGCGGGAACAGTCACTGCAGGAGAAGCGGCAGAACCGACCGGCGTGGAGGCCATCAGATCGGCCGGGAAGGAATTCTGGGCATCGTCCATGAAGTGCTGGATGAGCTTGAGGTACTCGGCCTTGAACTCCTCACGGGAAGCCTTGAGACGATCGATCTCCTCGAGCTCGGCCTGCTTCTCGGTCAGAGCCTGGCGGATAACCTCGTGGGCCTTGGCGTCAGCCTCGTTGCGGATACGCTCAGCGTTCTCGTTGGCATCGTTGACGATGGTCTCAGCGGTCTGCTGGGCAGCGATCAGGGCAGCGGAAATCTGGCGCTCCTGAGCGGAGAAGTCGGGTGCGGGAGCGGCCACAGGAGCGGCGGGAACGGCCTGAGCGGCAGCGTCCTGAGCCTGGGCAAGCTGGGCCTGCGTGTCGGCAAGCTGCTGCTCGGTGGCAGTCAGACGACCCTTAAGATCGACAATCTTGGCAAGCATAGCGTCAACCTCGGAGGACAGCGTCTCCAAAAAGACGTCGACCTCGGCGGGATCATAGCCGCGCTTGGCCTCAGAGAAAGTCTGAGCCTGGATGTCAGCAGGGGTAATAGCCATAACAAGTTCTCCTTTATCATCGCCTTGGCGCCGGGCGCCCGACGTAAGTTACTGAGCCAGTACTATACGAGTATACCTATAAGAAGCTGCAGAATCAGCCTCTGCACCAACTGCAACGCAATAATCGCAACGACCGGCGAAAAATCAACGCCGCCCATCGGCGGAATAAACCGACGAAACAGGTTGAGCCACGGACCGCAGACGCTATCGAGCACCGCGGCGATATCCTGCAGCAGGCCGCCCTGCTTCATGGGAATCCACGTCATAAAGCAATAGACCACAATAAGTGTGGAGTAGAAGTTGAACAGCGTGTTGACCAGCTGGACAATGGTGTAGATGTTGATGAGAATCTCCTCGTCTTGGGTTTACTTAAGGTAGCCGTCGGCGCGCAGCTTCTTGAGGTCCGAATCCTTGACCTCGCAGCCGGCGGGCAGCACCATAAACACGCGATCGCCCACCTCTTTGACCGTAGCGCCCAGGCCGCAGGCAAAGCCATAGCTAAAGTCCAGGACACGCTTGGCGACCTCGGTGCGAACGCCAACAAAAATCAGCGCAACGGGCTGCTTGGTGCGCACGCGGCGGACAACGGTCTCGACATCGTCATAGCTCTCAGGGCGCAGGACATAGGCAGGCAGCTGCGGCGTGGCGTTAATGATGTTGTTTGCATAGGCCGAGGCGTCGCTCGGCGCAGAAGCGGGCGCAGGTGCCGCGGCACGAGCGCGGGCGCTCTCGGCATAACTCGACGGCGTGTCGTAAGCGCCGGGGCGATAGCCGCCTCCGGCACTATCCTGAGAACGCGACGGCGGATTGTACGTCGTTGCATGACGCGAGTCATCGCCGACCAGCTGGCCGGAGCGCGTATACACGGCGACCGACTCGGCCTCACCGCGGCGCGTTTGGCCCAGCAGGCCGTTACTCGGCTCGTCCTGGGTATAGAAGCCCTCGCCCGAGGTACCGCTGTAGCCGTTGTTCTGATAGCCATCATCGTAGCCGTCATCGTAGCCGTAGTCGTCATCCTGGTCATAGCTCTGGTCGTAACCCTGCTGGCCGCCCAGGTGCATCTTATTTTTAATCTCGTCAAGGAAGCCCATGGTTGTGTCCTCTCACGGTTTAGTGCAGGCGCTCTGTAAACCAGTGCGCACTTCAGAGCCCTATTTTACTGCAAACTCCGGGCTAAATACTACCCTGCCCAGGCGAACGAGCGTAGAGCCCTCCTCAAGGGCAGGCTCAAAGTCCTCGCTCATGCCGCAAGAAAGCTCGGGCAGCCTCAGATCGGGATGCGCCGCCTCCAACTCATCCCTCAGCTCTCGCAGCCCGGCAAAGGTGCGACGCGCCACATCCTTGTTCCCCCGAGGGGCCATAGTCATAAGGCCCTGCACACAAATTCCCTCAAGTTCCGCAAGCTTGCCGGCAGCGCCACGAATCTCATCGGGCGAAAAACCGCCCTTGGACTCCTCGCCGCTTACGTTAACCTCGATCAGCACCTGCTGGGGGGCGGCGAGCTCGCCAGCTTCGATCTTGCGAATGGCACGGCTCGAGATCGCCTGCGCCAAATGAAGCGACCCCACCGAATGAATCAGCTCGGCCGAACCCAACACCGCGTTAATCTTATTGGTCTGAAGGTTGCCGATCATATCAAAGCGCACCTCGGGCAGCTCCGGATGCTCCGCCAGACCTGTAAGCTTGCGGACGAGCTCTTGCGGACGGTTCTCGGCAAAATGGCGATATCCCACCTGGATGGCCGCGATGGTCTCATCGACGCCGACAGTCTTGGATACGGCAATCAAACGCGCGGCATCGCGGGGCCTCCCGGCACGATCGAGCGCGGCATAGAAACGCTCGAGTATCTGCTCGCGGTGAGCGCGCATTACATTCAAATAGCTATCCATTGCCAATCGCCTCCGCTAACAGCACAACAAGTAGTCCCATGCTAACGCAAGAGCGCGGCCCCGCATCCGCAAGGCCGCGCTCTCTCAGGTATTTACAATCTCTCAACGAACGGGGCCACCCTACTCCTCGTCGTCCTCGGCATCATCCTCGTCCTCAAGATGATCCAACAGGTAGCGAAGACCCTCGCTCACCTCGTTAGCGGGCACCTTGGCAACAAAGCGTGCATCCACGGCGGGCCTCATAATGACGCCCTCGCCCGAAGGCACGCGCATGCTCTCGAGCTCGTCCTCATCCGTACAGGCGATATCGCCGGCAGTCATACGCTGTCCGGTCAAAAGGAAGGTCAGACGGCAGGCGGCATCGATGGAAATCGAGGCAATGCGATCGAGGTAGCGCGAAACCATGATGGCACGGCGCAGGTCGTCATAGTTGCTGTCGTCGTCCATAAAATCGCCGGTGTCCATGCGGTTAAAGGTACGGAAGAACTTCTCGTACGCCGCATGTACCGGCTCATCCTCAACGGCCAGGTTGCAGATGATGGACATGTCGTTGGTGACGAGCGCGGACAGCGACGAGCCCAGCACCTGGTACACGGCCTCGGCCTCGGCCTCAACCGTACCGACGAGTTCCTGAGGCAACGAGATGTCGGCCTTGACCATGTGACGCGTGGCGCGGCAGATCTGGCGAACCTTATCGGTCATGCGCTGCAGGTTAAAGTCGACGTAGATGGTCGTCTGCAGCAAGCGGAAGTCGGAGGCGACCGGCGACTGCGTAGCGATCAGGTTGTAGCACACGGCCTCCAAGTTGGCGCAGCGAGCATCAATCGAAAGCGTGCGCTTCTTGGTCTTGGTGGCGAGCTTGCGGTCGTCGGTCACATAGGCCTTCACGGCGTCGTGAAGGGCAAGATCGACGGCCTCGAAGATGCTCAGCATCTCGTGACGGGCCTCGATGAGCTGACGGGAAAACAGTTTGCGCATGGTTCACTCCAATCAGTTGGGTGCGGTCATGCCGCCCGCACAGTGAATACGCACCGGACCAGGTCCGATCGACTTGGGACTAGTCGCACCGATCAGCCAAAGCGGCCGGTGATATAGTCTTCCGTCCGCGAGTCCACCGGGCTGGTGAAGATCGCGTCGGTTTGACCATACTCGATGAGCGTGGCGGGCTCACCGGCAACTTCCTGCAAGAAAAATGCGGTGTAGTCGCTGATACGAGCCGCCTGCTGCATAGAATGCGTGACGATGATGATCGTCATCTCGGGCGCCAGCTCGGCCATCAGATCCTCGACCTTAGAGACGGACGTGGGGTCGATGGCGGAGCAGGGCTCGTCCATCAGAAGGACATCGGGCTGCACCGCAAGCACACGCGCGATGCACAGACGCTGCTGTTGACCGCCCGAGAGCGCCAAACCATCCTTGTTGAGCTGATTGGATACCTCTTTCCAGAGGTTGGCGCGCTTGAGCGATTCTTCCACGATGTTGTCGAGGTCGCTTTTGCTAGTCACGCCCTGCAGACGAGGGCCAAAAGCGACATTCTCGTAGATGGATTTGGGAAACGGGTTGGGCTGCTGAAAAATCATGCCCACGCGGCGACGAAGGTCGACCGGGTCGACGCCCTCGGCATAGATATCGTTGCCGTCGAGTGTCATGGTGCCCTCGATGCGAGTACCCTCGATAAGGTCGTTCATACGGTTGATGCAGCGCAAAAACGTCGATTTACCACAGCCCGAAGGACCGATAAACGAGGTGATGGCGTTTTTGGCGATGTTGAGGTCGAGCCCCGTCAGCGCATGAAAGTCACCGTACCAAAAGTTGAAATCCTTGGCCGTGATGGCCGCTTGCTCCGGCGTGGGAGCGGACTGATAGACGGACATGGGACTCCTTAACTAGCGGCGCTTGCGCGACAGATAACGCGCAAACAGGTTGAAGGCCAGAATAATCGCCATCAGCAAAAGCGCAGTGCCGTAGGCTGCGTTCATGTTGATGCCGTCGTTGGCAAGCAAATAGAGGTGAACGGTCATGGGACGACCGGAATCGAGCGGCGAGATCGGCAGATTGATGGCCTGACCCATGGTGTAGAGCACCACCGCGGTCTCGCCGATGGCGCGACCGATGGCAAGGACGATGCCGGTGGCAATGCGGCCAAAGGCAGAAGGAAGCACGATCTTGGAGACGACCTGCCACTTGGTGGCGCCCAGGCCATATGCGCCCCAACGGATATAGCGCGGAACGGCGCGGATCGCCTCCTCGGTGGTGCGCATGACGATGGGCAGCATCAGAAGCGCCAGCGCCAGGGCGGCCGAAACCATCGAAAGACCCAGGCCCATGGCCTCAACAAACAAGGCGTAACCAAAGAGGCCCATAACGATGGAAGGTACCGAGGCCAGAGCATCGGCAGCATAGCGGATGATGTCGACAATCTTGCCCTGCTTGGCGTATTCAGCCAGATAGACCGCAGCCAAGACGGCAACCGGCGTGCAGATGAGCATGGCGAGTGCCGTCACGTAGATAGTCGAGACGATCGTGGGCCAAATGCCGCCCTCGGCGTTTACGCCCTGCGGCCAGCCGAAGATAAAGTCGAGCGAGATATGCGGAAGACCGTTAATGACCACGTAGGCGATGATGGCGAGCAACACCAGGGTGGTGATATAGGCCGCGGCGCGAAACACGCCGAGCATAATCTTGTTGGACAGGTCCTTGTTGATGCGGCCCTTCTTGCCATGGGAAAGGGCACGCTTGATGAGCTCGCGCGACGAGGTCGCATCGACCGTCGTGTCAACGGAATCGGACATAGCCTACCCCCTCTTCTTTGAAATCAGGCGAACGATACCCACCAGTGCAGCTGAGATGATAAACAGGACCACGCCCATGCCAAACAGAGCCGAGCGATGCAGGCCCGAGGAATAGCTCATGTCGAGTGCGATCTGGCTCGTGAGCGTCGAGATGGGGCTCGAGATGCTATCTGGAATGACCGGGGCGTTGCCCACGACCATCAGCACGGCCATGGTCTCACCGATGGCACGCCCCATACCCAAGACAATTGCATCGACAATGCCCAGCTTGGCTGCAGGCAGCACGACCTTGTAGATGGTCTGCCACTTGGTGGCACCCATGGCATAGGACGCCTCGCGAATGCCCATGGGGATGGAATTGAGGGCATCGATCGTGAGCGTGGTAATGGTGGGAACGATCATGATGGCAAGCACAAACCACGCCGTCAGCGCGCCAAAGCCAAGACCGCCGGTCAGCTGCGCGATAAACGGGCGGATGATGACCATGCCAAAGAAGCCGTAGATGATGGAGGGGATGCCCGCCAGCAGGTCGACGGCGGGGCTGATGAGCCTGCGCACGCGCTTGCTGGCGATCTCGACCAGATATACAGCCGTGCCCACACCCAGGGGCACGCCCATGGCGAGCGCACCGACCGTCACCAGACCAGAGCCCGCCAGCAGCGACATGATGCCGTAGTGGCCCTCGGATGGCGCCCACGTAAAGCTAAAGAAGTCCGCCAGGCCGATGTCGGTAAAGACGGGCAGCGCCGAGTACGTGGTAAAGACAAAAATCAGGATGACGGTGACGACCGCCAAGAACGCACAGGCAAAGAAGATCCACTGCAGCGCCTTCTCCTTGAGATAGGTACTGCGCGACACCAACGCCAACTCACGCTTTTTGGGCGTCTGAGCCTCCTGCTCAATCTGGGGGGTTTCCTGCACTTCCACGCTACTCACTCCCCTTTCCGTCGTTGGTGACGGGAATAAAGCCCGCCTCGCGAATCTGCTTGTCCATCTTCTCGGACGTCACATAGTCAATGTAGTCCTGCGCCTGCTGCGAAGGCGCACCCTTCACAAAGAAGTAAAGGTCGCGCGAGATGGGATAGCCGCCACTTGCGACCGTCTTCTCGGATGCCTCAACATGGTTGACCGAAACGGCCTTAACCGAGGTCTTGGCGTTGAGGCTCTCGACAAAACCAAGCGAGATGTAGCCAATGGCGCCACGCGAGCGGGACACGACATCGCGCACCTGGCCCGTACCCGAAAGAACAGCCGAGCGACGATCGAACGGCGTGCCGCCCATCACGATGGTACGGAAGGCCTCGCGCGTACCGGACGCCTCGTCGCGGTTGATAACCTGAATCTTCAGGTCCTCTCCGCCGACTTCTTTCCAGTTGGTGATCTTGCCGGCGTAAATATCGCGGAGCTGCTCGGTCGAGAGATTCTCGACCTGGTTGTCGTCGTTCACGATGACTGCGATGCCGTCGTGCGCGATTACGATCGGGGTCAGGCCAAGGTCTTGTTCGTCGGCATTGAGGCCACGAGACGAACTGGCGATGTCGGCCGTGCCGTTGCTGACGGCCTCGATACCCGCAGAGGAGCCAAGGCCGGAGACGAGCACATCGGTGCCGGCCTCTTCCTTAAAGCCCTCGGCTGCGATCTCGGCAATGGGAAGGCATGTGGTCGAGCCGGCCACGGTAATAGAAGATGTGGAAGATCCCGAGGAGCAAGCACACAGCGTGAGCGTAAGCACTGCAGCACTCAGGACCGATGCGATCTTTCTCATAGCATCACGCCGATCGCAGCATGGCGCCCACAGGTGCCGCCCTCGTTGCGGTAGGAATAAAAGCGGTCGTTCTGACGAACGGTGGAAAGCTTGGTGTCCACAATGCTGCTCGCCTCGACGCCGGCGTCCATCAGCGCCTCGCGAATGGCGGCGGAAAGATCGAGCATGCGAGAAGCAGAGGCATCGATGCACGCGAACTCGGCGGCAAAGCGATCCATAAGTTCTTGGGACACCTCGTACTCGTCGCCCAGGATATGGGGCCCAATGTAGGCAGAGATGTCGTCCGGCTTGCAGCCAGCCGCCTCGCAGAGCGCTTGGCACGCCTTGGCGGAAATGCGCGCAATCGTGCCCTTCCAGCCAGAGTGCACCACGGCAAAGCCGCCGGGAGCCACCAGCACCACGGGAACGCAATCGGCAAAGCAGAGCATCACGGGTACCTCACGGGCCATGCAGACGATGGCATCGCAGCCCTCGGCAATCTGCTCGCGAATGTTCTCGAGATCATCAGCACCGTTCGAGGTCACCGTCACGACATGGTCACCGTGTACTTGATTGGGAACAAGCAGATTGTGCTCGCACTCGGCGGCACCCAAGGCCTCGAGTGCGCGGCGACGATTTTCTTGAACGGCAAAGGGGTCATCGCCAACATGCGAGCCCAGATTGAGTGAGGAGTACGCATCTTCGGAAACACCGCCGGCGCGTTCGGTAAAAGCAAAGCGAACATCGTGCGTCGCGCCCTCTACCAACGTAACTCCATCATGGTCGACACGCGAAACGCTGTCCGCACGTGCTGCCATACTAAAGCCTCCTAATAACACAAGTATCGCGGCGACGCCGCAGCAGTCCGTGCCACACGGCTGCCATACTTCATCAAAAGGATACCCGCAGCGGTAGGGGCTAAACGTAAGGGGAACGTAAGGAGATTGGAGGCTTTCGTTTACAAAGGCGAAAGGCAACAAAAAGGGGTGCGCCCAATCGGACGCACCCCATACAGGTCGCTGAGAAAAACGAACTAGAAGCTGCCGCGCTTGAGGAAGTCAGGAAGCTCAAACTGGTCGTTGCCAAAGTTGGGGAGCTCGGTACCACCGACGTTGCGAGTCGGGGCAGCCTGAGCCGGGCTCGTGGCAGGAGCGGTGCGCTGCGGCTCGGCAGAAGCAGCGGCCTTGCTCTGGGACTGCTGAGCAGCGAAGAGCTCGTCCTGACGGTTGACGTTGGAGTCGGAGAAGCCCGTAGCGATAACGGTGATACGCACCTGATCGCCCAGGGACTCGTCCACAACGGTACCGAAGATGATGTTGGCCTCGGGGTCGACGGCGTTGGCGACAACGTCGGCAGCGTCGCTGATCTCCTGAATACCCAGGTCCTTGGAACCGGCAATGGAAAGCAGGACGCGCGTAGCGCCATCGATGGAGCTCTCGAGCAGCGGGCTGGAAATAGCCTGCTGGGCAGCGTCGACGGCACGGGTGTCCCCAGAAGCGGTACCGATACCCATCATGGCGGTACCGGCCTGCTTCATGATGGTCTTAACATCGGCGAAGTCCAGGTTGATGATACCGGGGACGGTGATGAGGTCGGTGATGCCCTGGGTGCCCTGGGAAAGGACGCCATCGGCGATTGCGAAGGCCTCAAGCATGGTGGTCTTCTTCTCGGCGATGTCGAGCAGCTTGTCGTTAGGGATAACGATCATGGTGTCGACGCAGTCGGAAAGCGTCTTAATGCCTTCTTCGGCGCTCTTCTTGCGCTTGCGGCCCTCAAACGTAAAGGGCTTGGTCACGACGGCGACGGTCAGCGCGCCGACCTCGTTCATCGCGATATCGGCAACGATGGGGGCAGCGCCGGTACCGGTGCCGCCGCCCTCGCCGCAGGTGATGAACACCATATCGGCGCCAGCGAGCGCCTCGGCGATGTCGTCGCGGGACTCATCGGCGGCCTTACGGCCGACCTCGGGGTTGGCGCCAGCGCCCAGGCCGCGGGTCAGGTCGGTGCCGATGTGCACCTTGATATCGGCATCAGAGATCGCGAGTGCCTGAGCATCGGTGTTGATGGCAACAAACTCGACGCCGCGGATACCCTCTTCGATCATTCGATTGACCGCGTTGGTACCGCCGCCGCCGACGCCGACCACCTTAATGACGGCAAGGTAGTTGTTGATCTCTGTCTCGTGCATGTCGGTCCTCCGAACAAAGGTTATTGCCATAGCATGGGTTGACCCCTGCGCACATTAACCTTCAAGTTGAAAGTAAATGCAAAGGTAAACCGTATTATGTTTGCACATTATGAACGTATCAGTCAAATAATTGACGGTGAAAACCAAACAAACCAGATAAACGGCGCGGTATGCCCCGTCAACAAAGGCCAGAAAACGCTACGAGGTCGGTGCGTTCCTAAACGTATAGTTGCCAGGAGATCGAACGTTGATATACGTCACGCCCTCCACCTGCGAAAGCAGCTTGGTCACGATACGCTCCTTTTTGGCAATGTCGTCCGAATCTCCGAGCGACACCTCGATACCGTTATCGAGATTCGCCGAGATGGCCTCGACCGAGGGCGTGGAAATATCCTTGACCTGGCCCAGGAACTCGCTCGAGAAACCGCGGACGTAATCCAGGCCGGCCTTGACGGCCTTGGAATTTACGGCTTGCCCCGAAACCGGTGCGACATCGGCCGAGACATCGGTCAACAGCACGGCACCGTAATGTTTAGCGAGTGCCAGGGCGGCATCGATACCGTTTAGGGTGTTGGCACCCTCCCCCGTTGTAATGACATTGCCCTGGTCGTCAACATCGACCGAGGTAGACAGTGGTGCAATCCATGTGTCATCGTCCCCGATCGCCCAGGCAAGATCGTCGGAGCTAATGTAGGCGATTGCGATAACTTTGCGTTCCGTCGGCGTGATGATGAGCGTATGGGGAAATTGACGTTGGACATCCACGCCCGAGACCCACGGATTTTGCTTAAGGCCCTCGGTGATCTGGTCGGGATTCACATTGAACAGCGACGTGTTCTCGGGCAGATCGATCAGCTGGATGGCATCGTGCTTGGTCACATGCTCGCTGCCCTGGATCTGAATATCGGTAGCGGCGAACAGACCAGAGTTAATGACGACGACGGCAACGACTGCAAGCGCTGCCAGAGCGGCAAGGATGCCGCCCACGATTTTGCCCTTGCCCTTAACGGCAGAAGCGGCACCCGCCGCATGATTTGCCAGGGCGCCGATCGATGACAACGGATTAGAGCCCTTTTTGCCCGATTGCGGTTTTGCGGAGGCCGACACCGACGTCAGCATACGTGGCTTAGATGCACCCAGCGCGCGACCGGGACGCGTCACCTTTGCCCCCAACGAGGGCTTGGGCGACGCTATGGGGCGAGAAGGTATGGCGCCCATCGCCGGTTTGGGCGTCACCGAGGGACGTGCCACCGGACGAGCAACATTTTTGGCCGCGGGGCGTCCGCCAAGCTGCGAACCGGCAGTCGAACGCTTGGCAGGCCGCACGGACCCAGCAGGCTTAGAAGGCATAACGGATTTACGTTGAGGCTGAGACGGTGCGCCGGAACGCCCTCCGGCGCGGCGGAAGGTTGGTTTCGATGCTCTAGAAGCCGAGGAATTTAACTTCCGGTCTGAGCTCGATGCCATACGCCTCCCTCACCTTTCCGTGCACATGTCTGATAACCGCGGCCACGTCATCGGCCGAGGCGGTTCCGTTATTAACGATAAAATTAGCGTGTACGGGCGAAACTTCCGCGCCGCCAACCGAAAAACCCTTTAATCCACAATCCTCGATAAGCTTGCCCACGCTCGCATCGGGCGGGTTGCGAAATACTGACCCGCAGGATGCACAGCCCATGGGCTGTGTGCGCTTACGCCGCGTCAGGTACCGCTCCATACGTTCACGGATATCGGCCTTGGGCGCAGGTTTGAGCTTGAGCACGCACTCCAGAATGATCTCGTTACGCGGCAGGCTGCATTCACGGTAGCCCCAAGCGATCTCCGAGCCCGCGTAATGTTTGATGCCGGAGCTCGGGTCAAACGTAACGACATCTTCGACCAGCGAGCCAATCCACTCGGTTCGCGTGCCGGCATTCATGGACACGGCGCCGCCAACGGAGCCGGGAATACCGACCGCAAACTCAAGGCCCGAAAGGCTGCGCGACAGCGCGTCGTTGACTAGGCGAGCGAATATCACGCCCGCACCGACCGTCAGCGTACAACCGTCTTCGGCGACAACCGTACGCTGGAACTCACGCCCCAACGAAATGACGGCGCCGCGATAGCCTGCATCGGCAACAAGCAGATTAGATCCCTTGCCGATAATGACCCACGGCACCTGCTCACGATCGAGCACCGCCACGGCGCGACGCAAGGCATGATAGCTGTGACACGTCACAAAGAGGTCCGCCTTGCCGCCGATACGATAGCTCGTATGGCGCGCGAGGCGTTCATCCTCAATTATGTCCGTATCGATCATGCCCGAAAGCGCCATGACGGCGTTAAACAGACCCATGGGGTTTAAGCGTCTTTCTTGGCAGTCAGATACTCGATGAACTCGGGGCCGACCGTCGTGACGTCGCCGGCGCCCATGGTAAGCAGCAGATCGCCCTCGCCCACCATCTTCTCGAGCTCCTCATTGAGCTCAAGACGGCTCGAGCAGTACACGACCTCCTTGCCGGGATGCTTGGCGCGCACGGTATCGGCAAGCATCTTGGACGTGACGCCCGGGATGGGCATCTCGCCGGCAGAGAACACGTCAATCAACAGCAGCTTGTCAGCATTGGCGAATGCGTCGGCAAAGTCATCGCACAGAGCCTGCAGGCGCGAATAGCGGTGCGGCTGGAACACGACGTCGACATGTTTGTAGCCCAGCGAGGAGGCAGCAGCGAGCGTCGCCTTGATCTCGGTGGGATGATGGCCGTAATCGTCAACCACCGTGATGCCGTCGATATCGCCCACGTGGGTAAAGCGACGGCGGACGCCTTCAAAACTCGAAAGTGCCTTAGCGGCGGCGTCGATATCGAGGCCTAGGACATGGGCGACGGTCAAGACGGCCGTGGCGTTGAGCGTGTTGTGACGACCGGGGTTGCTCTTAATCTCGACAGCGTGCTCGGTGCCGTCCTCAAAGCGAACGATAAAGTCGCTCTGGATGCCCTTGACATCCGGATGCACGCAGACGATGTCGTTGGTCTCGGCAAAGCCATAGGAAAGCACATGACGGCCCGTCGACTTGGCAAGCTCGACCAGATGCGGGTCCTCGCCACAGACGATGACCGTGCCGTCCTCGCCCACCAGACTCATAAACTTGGCGAAGGTGGCCTCGATCTCCTCGATACCCGAGTAATGATCGAGATGGTCGGCCTCGACGTTGGTCACGATGGCCACATTGGGGTTAAGGAACAGGAAGGAGCTGTCGGACTCATCCGCCTCGGCGACAAAATAGTCGCCCGAGCCGTTTTTGCCGTTGGTATCGTAGCCCTCGACAATGCCACCGATCAGGAAGCTGGGGTCCAGACCCATGCGGTCGAGCATGGTGGCACACATCGAAGAGGTCGTGGTCTTGCCGTGAGTACCGGCGACGGCGACGGTGGTGTAGCCGTGACCCAAAGCCGAGAGCATCTTGGCGCGAGGCCACACGGGAATACCCAGCTCGCGCGCACGTACGAGCTCGGGGTTGGACTCGGGAATAGCGGTAGAGACCACGACGACATCGGGCTTGACCTCGTCGATGGTGGCGGCCTCATGGCCCACATGCACCTTCACGCCGGCGCGGGTAAGCTGGCGAATATAGCGCGACGTCTTAAGGTCGGAGCCGGTAACGACATAACCGCGTTCGTGAAGGACGAGGGCGATGCCGCTCATGCCGGCGCCACCGATACCGATAAAATGGGCGCTCTTGAAATCGGGCGCGGAGGTTGCAGTCTGGGAATCAGCCATGTGCTCGTGTACTCCTTGCGTAAACACTGCCTGTAACCCGTCTACTGTACCGCACCTACCGCATCCGCGCGAGGGCGACCCGCGATATCCCGTCTAACTAACGCAATCCTTCTACCGTGTCTGCCAAAAGGACGGCAGCGCGGTCCTGGGCCAAACCGCGAGCCGCCTGACGCATGGCATCGCGCGCCTGCGCATCATCGATAAGATGCAGCAGCTCATCGGCAAACGCCTGGGTATCGATATCGGCATCGGCGCAGAGCACGCCAGCACCGGCATCGACCAGATAGCGGGCATTGGTGGTCTGATGATCGGCCGTCGCATGCGGATACGGCACCAGTACCGAAGGTGTGGCAAGGGCCGCGATCTCGGCAACGCTCGAAGCGCCCGAGCGCGAGAGGACCAAATCAGCCGCGGCCAGCATATCGCCCATATTGTCGATGTAGGGCTGGACGCGATACCGCTTCGCCTCCTCGGGCATCAGGGCAAGAGCACGCTCGGTGTCCTCGAAGCCATCGGCGCCCGTCGAATGCAAAACATAGAGATTATCGCGCGAGAGCAACTCGTTTTTAAGCGAAGCCACGCGCTCATTAAGATGTTGAGCACCAAGTGAGCCGCCAAAAACCAGCAGGAGTGTGGCGTCCTCGGGCACGTCGAGAGCCCTGCGACCGCGAACCCGATCCCCCTCGATCACAGAACGGCGCACGGGGTTGCCGGTCATGAGCACATGGTCAGGATCGCCCTCGCGCTCAAACACGGAACGTGCTGCCGGCACCGAGATGCAAACGCGGGCGGCATGCGAACTCATCATCTTGTTAGCAAGGCCCGGAACGGAGTTCTGTTCATGCAGCAGATACGGAATGCCCGCGTCTTTGCACCAGCCCAGAAGCGGGACCTCGACATAGGCGCCAAAACCTATAGCGACATCGGGCTTGCAGGCTTTGGAAAAATGGCTGCCGAGCGTGCGCTTCGCCTTATAGACACGCCACAGCGAGCTCAATGCCGTCCAAGGGCGAGAGCGGTCGAAGCCCGTAACCGTAATCGGCACAAAATCGAACCCTGCCTCGGGAACCAGACGACCCTCGAGCTTATGCGACTGACCCACAAACACAACGTGGTGGCCACGGTCACGTAGCTCCTCGGCCAAGGCGAGTGCGGGGTTGATATGTCCCGCCGTGCCGCCGGCTGCGATAGCAACGGTCATCTTATCGGTCATGGTAGTCCCTTCGTACGCGCGGCCCCTGGTCGTCGGTGCGCAAGCGCGCCGACGGGTCCGAATTCAAGTCGATCCGATTATATCCGCCACCCGTATTGCGCGGCGTCGGTCGTTGCGGGCGACTCTGCGGCGCCGAGCGCGGACGGGCATCCGACTCCGAAGCAAAACCGTTCAAGACGGTAAAACCGCCACGCGACGAGCGCTCCCCACGCGTATGGGGAACACCGGCAGTGCTCTCGTCCATAACGGCAAAGCTATCGCGACGACGATCGTATTCATCGCGTCGAGCGCTCTCGTGCGAGACGCGCAAGATAAGCCCGGCGAGCATGAGCGACACGATAATCGACGAGCCGCCATAGCTGATAAACGGCAGCGGCTTACCCGTCATAGGAAACACGTTGAGAATACCCAGCGCGTTGATCAAAAACTGCACCGCGAGGATAACCGCAGAGCCCGAAGCCATGAGCGCCCCGCGACGATCGGCGGCCTGCTCGGCAATTCGAAACGCCGAGTAGATCAGCATCGCAAACACCAAGAAAAACAGCAGCGTCCCCAAAAAGCCAACCTCCTCGCCAATGATGGCCAGGATGTAGTCGTTGTGTGCCTCGGGCAAATACGAGTACTTCATGGTTGAGTTGCCGATACCGCGGCCGAACAGTCCGCCCGAAGCAAACGCCATAATGGCGAGCGTTGCCTGATACCCGTCTCCATATTCATCTGCCCAAGGGTTCAAGAGAACCTGAATGCGCACCATACGGTACGGCTCGACGACAAGAGCGATCACGATGATGACGGCGCCAGCAAGAATCGCACCGATAATGTATTTTGGGTCAAGGCCGGCAAAGAGCGCCATGCACATGATCGTCAACAGAATAATCAGGATGGTGCCAAAGTCGGGCTGAATAAAAATCAAGACGAGCGATATGCCCAAATATAAGCCCATGCCCTTAAGGAACTCATTGATGTTACCGCCGGGCGAAAACACGCGATCGAGCATGATGGCAGAATAGGCAATGGCAAACGGCTTGAGAAACTCCGATGGCTGAAACTGAATGCCGGCAATGCTCAGCCAACGCGTAGCGCCACGGCTGCCGCTACCAAAGAGGAACACCGCAAGCAGCAAGATCATCATAGCGATAAGGGCAAGTTTAAGCGCCCCTTCGCCAAACCAGCTATCGGGTGCAACGCGCGCGATGAACTCGAGGGCAGCAACACCGACGACAGTGAACATAAACTGCCGGAACAAAAAGTAGGTCGCGGAGTCGTTCTCGTGAAGCGCCTCGACTGAAGAAGCCGAGTACACCATAAGCAGGCCAAAACAGACCAGCGAGAACAGGCAGGTCAAAAAGACCAGGCGGGGTCGCATGATACGTGCGGGGACGCCGGCGATATAACGTTCGCCGATGCCCTGCGTGCGACGACCGGCGCGCGGCGTGATGCACTGCGAGGAAGCACGGTCCGAGTCGGGCCTCCTCATATTCTGTCGGGGGCTCTCCTCTCTCACCGGCAACCCCTATTCCATTTGCGTATTGGACGCAGCGGCAAGCTGGGCCACATAGTCCTTAAACACGCGACCGCGCTCCTCGTAGCCCGAGAACTCATCGAACGAAGAGCAGGCGGGCGACAGTAAGATCACATCGCCGCGGCTCGAGAGCGAACGGGCAACGTCCACGGCATCGCGCAGGTCGTCGGCCTGGGCGATATCGACATCACCGTCGACATCCGCCTCGTCCATAGCGGCGGTAAAGCGCTCGCGCGCGTCGCCAAAGCAGACCACCGAGCGAACGTTATCCATCACAACGCGGGCAAAGGACTCGAGCGGCGTGCCCTTATCGTGACCGCCGAGCAGCAAGATCACATCGTCATCGGGAAACGCCGTCAGGGCCTTTTCGACCGCATCGGTGTTCGTTGCCTTGGAATCGTTAACATAGCGCACGCCATCGATCTCGCCACAGGGCTCAACGCGGTGCTCCAGCGGCTGGAACGAGACCAGGCCGCGACACACACCTTCAACATCGGCGCCGACCGTCAGGGCCGCCGTGGCAGCACACAGGGCATTGATTACATTGTGATGGCCCGAAATCTTAAGCTCGGACGTATCGACGAGCGGGGTCTCGACGCCCTTCAGGCGAACGACCATCTTGCCATCGCGCACAAATGCGGCGTCCTCGCCCGCAGGCTCGTCAAAAGCAACCTTGCAGATGCGACGGCCCGGAACATAGATGAACTCATCGAACTCGTGGATACCGGCATCCTCAACGTCAACAATCACCAGGTCATCGTCGACCATATTCTCGAAGAGCTTAATCTTGGCGAGCGCATAGTTCTTATGGCTCTTATGCCAGCCCAGATGGTCGGGGGTAATGTTGAGCAGCACCGCCACACGGGGGTGAAGCTCCTGGGTCGTTGCGATCTGATAGCTCGAAAGCTCCGCCACAAACCACTCGTTATGCGCACGGCCATCGATCTCGTTCACCGGAGGCTCGCCAATGTTGCCGACAGCAACGCTCGCCTCGCCCGCTGCCTTAAGCAGGTAATCGGTCAGTGACGTGGTTGTCGTCTTGCCGTTGGTGCCCGTAATGGCAATCCAATTTTGGGGAGACAGACGGTAGGCAAACTCGGGCTCACCCATAATCTGGGCAGCGTGATCACGGCCAGCCTTAAAGAATGCCGAGAACTCCGAGATGCCCGGACACGTCACGCATACATCAAACGCGCCCTCGACCTGCTCGGTTCCGTAGACAAACGATGCCCCGTGCGCCTCGAGCGAGCGCGTGGCATCGTTGGGCTCGGACGTGCCGCCACCGTAAACGGTAACGGCACTCACACGCTCGGGATGTGCAAGCGCCCAGCGAGCGACATCAAGACCGGACTTACCCTGGCCCAAAACGAGCAGGCTAAAGACATCAGCAAGAGGCACGAAAGACCACTATCCCAACTGGAAGAACAACGCGAGGCCCAGGGCTCCGAAGGCCGCGGCGACAATCCAAAAACGGATGACGACCTTGGTCTCGGCCCAGCCCTTCTTTTCAAAATGATGATGAATGGGCGCCATAAGGAAGACGCGCTTGTGCGTAAAGTGGAAATAGACAACCTGGATCATGACCGACAGGGTCTCGACGATAAACAGACCGCCGATGATGAGGGAAACGACTTCGGTGTTGGTCATGATGGAGGTGCAGGCAAAAGCGGCACCCAGGGCAAGCGAGCCGGTATCGCCCATAAAGATGCTCGCCGGATAGCAGTTGAACCACAAAAAGCCCAGGCAGGCGCCGGCGCACGCCGTGCAGAAGATGGACAGGTTCACATCGCCGTGCAAAAACGCCATGGCAGCCATGGCCAGCATGGCGATCATGGAGGTGCCGCCGGCAAGACCGTCCAAGCCGTCGGTGAGGTTTACGGCGTTGGAAAGGCCCGCGATCATCAGCCAGCAAAAGACAAGGTAGAGCCACGGAAAAGAGAGGCCGCAAATGGTGGTCGAGAGCACACCAAGGTCGATCGTCAGGCCACCGGGGAAACGAATCTCGGGGGCGACGCCGCACCAGTTGACAGCAAGCACGGTAAAGGTAACGCAGATGAGGGTAAGGCCAATCATCTTGGCGTGAGGCGTCAGGCCGAGCGAGCGGCCGTGCGTGACAGAAGTCAGGTCGTCGATGAGGCCAAGAACGCCGGTTGCCAGCGTGGCGAGCAGCACAAGCACGAGCTCGGTGGTGAGCTTTCCCATCAAAAGGCAGGTCAGCGAAACGGCAACCAGGATGATGACGCCACCCATGGTGGGCGTGCCCTGCTTAATCAGGTGACGCTTGGGGCCATCGGCGCGAACCTGCTGGCCGATGCCCTCGACCTTCAGGAGCTTAATCCACCACGGCATAAGCAGCATCGCGATGACGGCGGCGATGCCCAATCCCAAAAATGCCTGGTACGTAGGATACGAAGGATTGCCGAACATGGACTAGCACACACCTTCCACAAAGCGATCGAGCTCAACGAAGCGTGAGCCCTTGACCAGCACGACATCATGCTGCTCAAGAGCGCCGCCCATACGGTCGAGCACCTGCTGATAGTCGGAGAACACCTGAATGCGGTCCTCATCCATACCCATCATGCGCGCGGCCTCGGCCATACGCTGGGCAAGCTCACCGCCGACACATGCGAGCATATCGAGCTTCTTGGCCGCCGCATAGGCGCCCACCAGCTCATGCATGCGAGGAGCCTCGTCGCCCATCTCGCCCATCTCGCCCAGAACCGCCATGCGCGAACCCGTGCACGAAAGCGAACACAGCAGGTCGAGGCCGGCTGCCATCGATTCGGCACTGGCGTTATATGAGTCGTCGATGACGCGGGCGCCGCTCTTGGCGCGCTTGATTTCCTGACGATGCCCGGTAATCGTAAGACCCCTAAAGGCGGCATCGATCTGCTCGGGCGTCACGCCAAGGCGATAGGCAACCGCTGCGGCCTTGACGGCATTGGGAACGGACTGCGCGCCGGGAATGGCAAGCAGTGTATCGATAGTCTCGCCCAAGCCAAAATCGAGCGTAAAGACCGGGCGTCCCTCGTCATCAATGCGAATGTCGCACGCACGGACCTCATCGTCGTCCGAGACGCCCGCAAGCATCACGTCGACGCCCGCAGGCGCGGCAAAGGTGTCGCGGATGAACGGGGTAAAGTCGTCCTCACCACCCAAAACCAGCAACGGGAGAAAGTCTCCGGCGGCGCACATGCCGCCAACAATCTCGGATTTGGCACGAGCGATATTCTCGCGACTGCCCAGAATACCGATATGGGAGGTGCCGATCTTGGTCACAATGGCAAGGTTGGGATTGGCGGACTGAGACATGCGCTCAATCTCGTGGAAATGGTTCATGCCCATCTCGAGCACCAGAACCTCGGTGTCGGCAGGGGCCGCCAGCACCGTGAGCGGCATACCGATCAGGTTGTTGTAGTTACCCTTGGTTGCCCAAACGCGATAGCGCTTGGCGAGCACCGCGGCGAGCACGTCCTTGGTCGTCGTCTTGCCGATAGAGCCGGTAATGCCAATTACCAGGCAGCCAAGCTCCAAACGATAAGCGTGAGCCAGGCGCAGCAAAAACTCCTCGGGGTCATCGGTATGCAGGATGGCGCAGCCCTTCTCATGGGCCAGCGAAAGCAGCTCGGCATCGGGCTCGCGCGTCATCACTACGGCGCCGGCACCCGACTCGATGGCACGGGAAGCAAAGTCGTTGCCGTCGACCTTTTCACCCGGGAAGGCGACGAATATCGTGCCCTCCTCAACCTGGCGCGAGTCGATAACGCAACCGCGGCATACCCGATCGGCTTCTCCCGTCACGGTTCGGGCCCCTGTTGCGGCCGCGAGGTTGTTGACGGCGATCTCTATCATTGCAGCTCCCCTGTAAACCTAATAATGCTATCGGCGTATTGTATCCCAGCGCCGCCTACGCGTGGTGCAGGGCGTGTGAACAACCCGGATTAACCGACTGGCCATTTCATAGATAGTAACCCCCTACTTGGTGCGCGGGACACCCAACACGTCAAGCGCACTGGCCATAATGGACTGGAACGGCACTGCGGCGGCATCGGAGCCTGACGGGGTTCCGTCAAGGGTGATATAGCACAGGACCTTGGGCGACTGCGCCGGGGCAAACCCCATAAAAGACGACATGTAGTTCTCTTTGAGGTAGCCGCCGTTCTCATCGGCGCGCTCGGCCGTACCGGTCTTGCCCGCCACGTCGTAGCCGTCCACCGCGCCGCCAACACCCGTTCCCTCGGCAACGACCGTCTGCATACACGATGTCACCTGCGAGGCGGCCTCCTCGGAAATCGCGCGATCCCCCTCGCCCCAATCCTTTTCATCGCCCTTGCTCGACTTATAGAAGTGCGGAGTCATCATCACGCCGCCGTTCGCGATGCCGCCCACGGCACGTGCGACCTCAATCGGCGAGACGGACAGCGCCTGGCCAAAGCTCATAGCACCCAAGGTGGCACCATCGTACTGGTCGCGCTCCTTGACGATGCCCAGACTCTCACCCGGAAAATCGACACCGGAGCTATGACCGATACCCCACTTGTCCACATAGGTGGCAAAATCATCGGCACCGATCTTGCGCCCCACCAGGACAAAACCGACATTGGACGAACGGCGCATCATCTCGCGTACGTCCATTGTCATGGTGTAGTCACGCTTGTCGGCATCGGTAACGGTATCGTCGCCCACCTTGATACTCGCGGGAACCTCAAACGATGTGCTCGGGCGCACAACGCCCAAATCAAATCCGGCGCCCGCAACCAGCGTCTTAAAGACCGAGCCGGGCTCGTAGGCATCCGTCACCAGACGAAGGTTCATGTCCTCGGTCTTGGCGTTTTCCAAATTGGTCTGGTCGTAGGTCGGATACGAGCAGGCGGCCAGGATCTCTCCAGTCGTCGGGTCGGTCACCAGGGCCGACCCGTTTTTGGCCTTCGTCTTCTCGACCGCCTCGGCCAAGGCATCTTCCGCGGCGCGCTGAATGTTGACGTCGATCGTCGTCACGATATCCACGCCATCGATCGCGGCAACCTTTTTATAGGCACCGCCCGCGATGTAGCCGCCATCTCTTGCGCGCTCGCGCACAAGAGAGCCATTCGTTCCGGTCAGAAGCTCATCGTATTGTTTTTCGAGTCCCGTCAGACCAGCGTTGTCCACGTTCACGACGCCCAGCAGCTGAGAAGCCAGGTTTCCATACGGGTAAACCCGCTTCATCGCCTGCTCAAAGAGCACGCCGGGTAGATTCTTCTTTTCCAGGGCGGCAGCGTCATCCTCGTCGACCTGGCGCTTGATATACACCCAGGAACCATCAGACAGCACCAGCTTGCGGCAGGTCTTTTTATCAATACCGGTAGCCTTGACCAGCGCCGAGACCGTCTTGTCGACGTCCTCGACAAGCTGAGGGTTCACGGCGACATTGCGGCATTCGACTGACGACGTCAGCACGTTGCCGTTGCGGTCGTAGATAGTGCCACGTTTGGCATAGAGCGTCTGTGAAAGCAGACGACGCGCGTCCGCACGCTCGCGCAGCTTGTCAGCATTCACGATCTGGTATTCGGCAAGACGGAAGACGCCCGCGGCAAGGCCAACCCCGATACAGCCCATAACGACATCGCGGCGAGGCAGCGGCGCTCCCGTAACCCATTCAGACGACGACCCCTTGCGCGCGCCCGTATTGCGTACCCGAGGTCCGCCCGAGCCACGAAGACGCGACGCAGGGTCGTTGCCATAGGACGGCCCCGCGTTGTAAGATGGCCGACCCGTTCCTTGATAACCAGAACGTCCCCGCGAGGAGGGACGTCCAGACCCGTGGTCCCCGTCGGAACCGCGGCGATAGTCATTTGTCATACTCAGCTACCGTCTTATTTACTGAGCGGCCGCAGTCGAGCTAGCGCCCGCGGCTGCATCCTGCGAAAAGTCAAGCGTAACGCTCTCGCTGGGCTCCACCATGCCATAGGCGCCCGCAAGATCGCGAATACGTGTGTCGGCACCATAGACCGAATGCATGACCTCAAGGTTAGAACTCTCGTCGGTCGCCTTCTCGAGCGTGCTGGCAAGCTCTGCGTTGCCGTTGAGCACCTGGGCCGTGACACCGGCAAGTGCCACGCGGGCGACACCGATCGTCATGAAGACAGCCGCGATGATGCAAACCGTTTTAAGAACGCTCATGAAAACCGGGCTTACCGCCTGGTTTGCCTGACGGCCCGCGCCCGTGTAGACATCAAAACGCGGCGTGCGTTGCTCACGAGGGGCAACGGGCGCCTGCGGTGCCTCGCGGTAGGCGGGCATGGCGTTCATATCATAGGCGAGTGCTGCGTTTGAGGTGTTATAGCCCATGATATGCCGCCTCCCATCCCGAGTACGTTGGTAGTGTGTTTAAGCTTCGTTTATGGTGCGAGCGGGAGGTCCAATTTCGCGCGGTCGCGCCTACAGGCGCTGCGCCACGCGGATTTTGGCTGATCTCGCCCGAGGGTTGCGCGCAACCTCATCGGGTTGGGCAACCAAGGGTTTGCGGGTGATGACCTTGAGTATCGGCACGTTGCCACACACGCACACCGGAATCTCCGGCGGGCACGTGCACCCCTGGCTCATCTCCTTAAAGTGGTTCTTTACGATACGGTCCTCGAGCGAATGATACGAGATGACGCAGATGCGTCCGCCCGGGTTGAGCCACCTGGTGGCGGCATCAAGCCCCCTCTCGAGCACATCGAGCTCGTGGTTGACCTCGATGCGAATGGCCTGGAAGCTCTTCTTGGCCGGGTGCCCACCATGCCGACGAGCGGCAGCCGGAATGCCAGCCTTGATGATCTCGACAAACTGGCCTGTAGTTTCGATCGGTTCTTGCTCGCGACGGCGCACAATCTCGCGCGCAATCTGCGAGGCGAACTTCTCTTCGCCGTAGACGCGTAGAATCCGGGCGAGGTCGTGTTCGTTATAGGTGTTGATGACCTCAGCTGCGTTTAGGGTGTTGTTACCCGGATCCATCCGCATGTCCAATGGGGCATCTTCGTTATACGAAAAGCCCCTGCCAGGGATATCGAGTTGCGGTGACGAAACGCCCAAGTCAAACAGGAAGCCATCGACCCCGGGCACCTCGGCCGAGCAAAGCAGCTCGTCCAAGTCGCCGAAGTTGCCCTTCAGCAGCTGGTGCGGGACGCCGGGAACCTCGCGGTCCAGACGGGCACCAGCGGCCTCGAGGGCCATGTCGTCCTGATCGACGCCGAGCAAAAGGCCCGTCTCCCCCACCTGCGCGGCCATCTTTACCGAATGACCGGCACCGCCAAGGGTGCAATCGCAGACAACGGAGCCGCTCTTGAGCTGCAGCGACTCAAGCACTTCGCCGAGCATGACAGGTTCATGCCGATATTCTTGTGTCAAGATCCCACGCTCCATCCGTTACTCGTGCCTTGCCCTTACGAGAAGAAGAGGTCAAGCAGAGCCTCGTCGTCATCGTCCTCATCGGCCGCGGCGCGGTCCCAAACCTCAAGGTGGTCGTAGTTGCCCACAACCGTGACCTCGCGGTCAAGGTTCGCCTGCTTGCGGAGAGACTCAGAAAGACCGATACGACCGGCGCTGTCCACATCCATCGACGTGGTGCGCTTGTTGATCGCCCTCATGAGCTTCTGGTCGTTGATGTCACGCGGGTTAAAACCCTCGTGGCCCTCACGACCCGCGAAGAGTCCTTCGACCCACTTATCGAAGGCCTCGGCAGAGAACACGTACAGAGCATCGACATCCAGGGCTTTGAACACGCGAACGTGCTCTCCAAGTTCCTCGCGAAGGGGTGCAGGCAGGGACAGACGACCTTTTGCATCGAGATTGCGCTCGTATGCACCAGTCATTCCCATGTGCGCCCTCCCCTCGGTTACTCAGATGGCACGTACGCGGGGAACCACCCCGCCTGTCGACGTCATTAATAATATGGGGAACTGCCCCATTTTTCAACACCTTTCCCCACCCCTTCCCCAACCCTACCCCACCACTCCACCCCCTAACTATTGGGCGCCACCCCCGAGCATATGTTCGAAAACACAATATGTTGTGTTTAATGCAAAGGCGGGATGCCACCTGTAGCACCCCGCCTTTCAACCTCAACCTTCAAGTTGACCTTGAGGCGATTTTTATGTCCCTTTACATCCCGTTCACATCGCCCCCAAACTCTCCCACGCGCGGCATGTGCACCCCGCCGCGCCATTGGCCGGTGGCGCAAAATGGGACGGACCCCCGATTGCCAAAACGTGCGCAACAGCACGTTCCAGCAATCGGGGGTCCGTCCTCGGATAGCATGTAATCGCAGCTCAGCAGCGTATTAGCGATGTGCCAGCGGGTGGGCCGCCAGGTAAACCTCAGTCAGCTGCGTACGATCGACATGCGTGTAGACCTGCGTCGTCGATATATCGGCGTGTCCCAAGATCTCCTGCAGCACGCGAAGGTCCGCGCCGCCCGCGAGCATATGGGTGGCAAAGGAGTGGCGCAACGTGTGCGGATGGAGTCCCACCAACCCCACCTGGCGTCCGTAGCGCTCGCATATGACGTGAACACCCTGACGCGACAGACGCCCGCCGTTCTTGTTTAAAAAGACCGCCGGCGTCTCTGTCCCACGAGCATGAGCCGCCAGAAGTCGGCGCCCATCACATATATAGTGCGTCAGGGCACGCGCCGCGCTTCCCACCAAAGGGGCCAGACGCTCCTTGGAGCCCTTGCCGCGAATCAGCACAAAGCCGTCATCGGCATGGATATCACTCACATCGAGCCCCACCAGCTCGCTCACGCGCAGGCCGCACCCATACAGCACTTCCAAGATAGCGCGATCGCGCAGACCCATCTCACCATCCGGAAAATCCTGGTCGAGCAATGCCGAAACATCCTCCACCGAAAGGCACTCCGGCAGGCGCTCGGCCTTTTTTGGCAAACGCAACGCCGCCGTAGGATTTTGGGTCACGGCCCCATCGCGCACCAAAAAGGCATGCAGGCCTTTGACGGCAGCGAGCGCGCGCTCCACCGAGGCATCGGAATAGCCCCCATCGCGCCGATCGGCGATAAAGTCCTCAATGACCCGCCGACTCACGTCCTCAAAGGACGCAATGCCCGTCCGCTCCAGATAGGCACAGTAGGTCGTCAGGTCTCGGCGATAGGCGGCAATCGTGTTACGCGCCAAGCCCCGCTCGACTGTAAGGTAATCAAGAAACTCCCCCGCCGCCACAGCGAGCGGCGAAGGAGCTTCTCCGATATGTTCCCGGTTCGCCGGCAACCTTAGTCCGTCGAACGATTCATGGGCGTCACCTGCAGGCGATCGACGCCCTCATGCTGGCCAATCGAGGCACGCACGAACTCTCGGAATAGCGGCTGAGGATTGGTGGGGCGGCTCTTAAACTCGGGGTGAGCCTGGGTGGCCACGAACCACGGGTGCACATCGCGCGGCAGCTCGACCATCTCGACCAGACGCTCATCAGGCGAAAGACCCGAGATGACAAGACCGGCGTCCTCGAGCTGATCGCGGAAGGCATTGTTGAACTCAAAACGGTGACGGTGGCGCTCGTAGACAAGCTCCTCGCCATACGCCTCACGCGCGAGGGTATCGGCAGCGAGCTTGCACGGATAGGCGCCCAGGCGCATGGTGCCGCCCTTCTCGGTCACGTCCTCCTGCGAGCTCATCAGGTCGATTACGCTAAACGGACCGTCCGGATCAAACTCGGAGGAGCTGGCACCGGCAAGGCCGACAACGTTGCGGGCGAACTCGCACACGGCAACCTGCATACCCAGGCAAATGCCCAGATACGGAATCTTGTGCTCGCGAGCAAACTCGGCAGCAAGGATCTTGCCCTCCAGGGCGCGCTTGCCAAAGCCGCCGGGAACCAGGATGCCCGATGCGTCGCCCAGAACCTCATTGACGTTTTCGGCATCGAGGCTCTCACCATCGACCAGCTGCACATCTACGTGACGATCGTAGAAAACGCCCGCGTGATGCAGGGCCTCGATAACCGACAGATATGCATCGGGAAGCTGGGTGTACTTTCCCACGACGGCAACCTTAACCTTATCGGCGTGATGGTTGGCATGGTTTTGCTTGCGCAGGAACTCATTCCATGCGCTCATATCGCGCTCGCGCGGATCGAGGCCAAGGCGCTCGCAAATGCGCAGGTCAAAGTCCTGCTCCGCGAGCAGCTGCGGCACGTCGTAAATGCTCGCGCAATCCTCGTTGGTAAAGACACAGTCGGTGTCGACGTCGCAGAAACTCGCGATCTTGCCGCGGATAGCGTCATCAATATGGTGATCGGAGCGCAGCACAATAATGTCGGGCTGGATACCAAAGCTGCGCAGCTCCTTGACGGAGTGCTGCGTGGGCTTGGTCTTAACCTCGTGGGCGGCGGCGATATAGGGAACGAGCGATACGTGGATGTAGCAGACGTTCTCGGGACCGGCCTCCTTGCGGTACTGGCGGATAGCCTCCACGAACGGCTGCGACTCGATGTCGCCGATCGTGCCACCCAGCTCGGTAATGACAACGTCGGAGCCAGTCTGCTCCTCAATGCGGCGGAATTTGTCCTTGATAGCATTGGTGACGTGCGGGATCACCTGGACGGTACCGCCCAAAAAGTCACCGCGACGCTCGCGGGCAATCAGGCTCTTGTAAATGGCGCCCGTCGTAAAGTTAGAATCGCGGGTCAGGTTCTCGTCAATAAAGCGCTCGTAGTGGCCCAGGTCCAGATCGGACTCGTAGCCGTCCTCGGTCACAAAGACCTCACCGTGCTGGAACGGGCTCATGGTACCAGGGTCGACGTTCAGATACGGGTCGGCCTTCTGCATCGTCACCTTGTAGCCGCGTGACTTGAGCAAACGGCCCAGCGATGCCGCGGTAATGCCCTTGCCCAAAGACGAAACCACGCCGCCGGTCACAAACACATGCTTAGTCATATTGAATTACCTGCGCTTCCCGTAGAAGTTGTCCATACACATCTTACGGGTCTTCATTGTAATACTCGAGAAAGAAGCAGTTCGCCATTTTTCACCAAAGTGCTTGCATTTCTCCATCTCGAAACAAAACGCCGCCCGGGACCCGAGCGGCGTAACAACAACTTAGGCGGCAGATCGCTACCGATCGGCAAGCTCGTCCCTGAGCATATCCCGAACGAGCATACCCGCGCGGATGCCTTTCAGATACCACCCGCCACGCTCGGTAAGGCAAATACCATTTGCAAGCTGGCCGCCATCCTCGCTATAACGCGGAACGACCTCGATCAAACCGTCAGAATCCAAGCGCTCAATTGCGGCGCGGGCTCGATACGGAGACACTCCAACGTGCTCCGCAAGCGTTTTGCGCGAGAAGCCATATGTCCCGCCACTTTCGGATTGCTGGGCAATCTCCATCAACACCAGCACTTCGACACGCTTCATATCGTTGACACTCGCACGACCCTTGCCCGCCATGGCAGCCTCCTCTAACCGAGCACGAGCATCCAGCGCGCCGTGCACGACCGACACACCTCACGATGGCAGGTAATATCCATCATGCGGCATCCCGCTAAGGATGAAACAGTTACGATTATTGTATACCGCCCAAATTGTTTTTAGGCAGGTAAACGGCTATTTTTCGCCGAAATAGACGCTTTATTGATCAAAAAGCCGTACCGGGCGCTAACCCGATACGGCCAAAATGCGATGCAATTACCGCGATACTTCAAACTTAGCGATGGAAGAAACCACGACGCTCAAACTTGGGCTCACAGCACACGTTGATACCCAGTTTACGCAACACCGTCTCGTCCGTCGGCGAGATAATCACGCTAAAGAAGGCATCGCAACCGCGCAGCTGCTCCAGGCCCGAAAGGACACGAGCGGCCGTCTCGCTCGTAGCCGAGGTGATCGACAGCGCCATAAGCGTCTCGTCGGTGTGAAGGCGCGGGTTTTTGCTGCCCAGGAAATGCGTCTTGAGCTTGCTGATGGGCTCGATCGCCTCGTCGCTGATGACTTCAAGCTCAAGGTCGACGCCCGAAACATGCTTGAGAGCGTTCATAATGAGCGAGCTTGCGGCGCCCAGGCGCGTGGAGGTCTTACCGGTCACCACGGAACCGTCCGGCATGACCATGGCGCCCACGGGACCACCCGTCAGTTGCTCCCTGGTTAAGGCCGCCGAGCGCGCCGGTGAGTAGTTCTTATCGATGCCGGCCTTCTTCATAATAATCTTGAGACGGTCGACTTGCTCATCGCCCACGCCGGTACGGCGCACATTTTCGACCGCGGTAAAGTAGCGGCGGACGATCTCCATCTTGGAAGCGTCGCGGCAGGCATCGTCATCGGTGATGGCAAAGCCGACCATATTGACGCCCATGTCCGTGGGACTCTGGTAGGGGCTCTTGCCTAGGATCTTTTCCATCAGGGCACGGACCACCGGGAAGGCCTCGACGTCGCGGTTGTAGTTGACCGTGGTCTTGTTGTAGGCCTCAAGGTGAAAGGAATCGATGATGTTGGCATCGTCGAGGTCCGCCGTGGCGGCCTCGTAGGCAATATTGACCGGATGCGTCAGGGGAAGATTCCAGACCGGGAAGGTCTCAAACTTGGCATAACCGGCGGCGGTGCCGTGCTTATGCTCGTGATACAGCTGTGAGAGGCAGGTGGCGAGCTTGCCCGAGCCAGGGCCGGGCGCCGTCACGACAACGAGCGGACGCGTGGTCTCGACGAACTCGTTCTTGCCGTAGCCTTCGTCAGAAACGATCAGATCGACGTCGTGCGGATAGCCCTCAATGGGATAGTGCAGCTTGGCGGGAATGCCGAGTGCATTCAGACGATTGCGGAAGACGTCGGCAGCGGGCTGACCGGCATACTGCGTGATAACCACGGCCGCGACAGCAAAACCGTTGCCGCGGAACAGGTCGACCAGGCGCAAGACGTCCTCGTCATAGGTAATGCCCAGGTCGCCACGGGCCTTGTTCTTCTCGATATGGTTTGCATTGATTGCGATGATGACCTCGACGTCGTCGGCAATGCTCTTGAGCATGCGGAACTTGCTGTCCGGCTCAAAACCCGGCAGCACGCGACTCGCATGATAGTCGTCAAACAGCTTGCCGCCAAACTCCAAATAGAGCTTGCCACCAAACTGCGAGATGCGCTCCTTAATGTGAGCAGCCTGCAGCTCGATGTACTTCGCGTTGTCGAAACCCTGGCGCATGTGTGGCTCCCGTCCCGTTTCCATTTAATGTCCTAGGCGATTATAACGGAGCCCGCCCTCCCCGATACCCAGACCATCAACAGGCACCAACCAAACATGCCCATCGCGACCACCGGGGACCCGGGGTAGCTAATTTGAAGCAATGACCAAGTCACTCCGCACCAACAATGGAAACGTCACAGGCAGAGCCAAAGTCCACGAGCGCCCGCCAGAGCGAGCAATCTGCCCCCAGCACCAACAAGGGGAACGTCGCAGGTTGAGCATAAGTCAGCGAAAGCCCGCCAGAGCGAGCAAGGCGACGTGAAAGAGGAGGGCATGGGCCTTTTGGCCATGCCCGACGATTGAACGTCAGATTGCCGCTCTGGCGGGCTTGCAGCGTCGAGTGGTTCCGGCGTTTGGTAAAACGCCGGAACACAAGAGCGCCCCCTCCCGCGCACGGAACGGGAGGGGGCTAAAGGTAGGAGTCTACCGGTGGGTTGACCCCACCGGACAGACGATGACCAGGTGATCCTTTACAGGATCGTCAAGGTTTCCGTGGGGTACCCGTTGGGTACTTAGAGCATCACGCAAGCGACGGTCAGGATGATGGCGCAGACGACGGAGAGAGCGACGATGAGCTTAAGGGCAAACTTGAGCCAGGTCGTCCACTCGATCTTGGCCAGGGCGAGACCGCCCATGATGGCGCCGGAGGTCGGGGTGAACAGGTTCACAACGCCGATGGCAGAGGAGAAGATCATGACCATGACCTCGGGCGAGAAGCCGAGCTTAACAGCCAGCGGTCCCATGATAGGCATGGAGACGGTAGCCATACCAGAGGTCGAGGGGATCAGGAAGGACAGGCCGAAGTAGACCAGGAAGCTCATGGGAGCGAAGATCACGCCGGACAGGCCAGCCAGAGCATTGGCGGCAGCGTCGAGGACGTAGACGTCGAGGCCGGTGTTAGCCATGAGGACGGAGATACCACGGGCGAGGGCGATGACGAGAACAACGGACATCATGTCGGCAGCGCCGGTGATGAAGGTGTTAACGATCTGCTTCTCGGACAGGCCACCGATGATACCGATCAGGACGGCCATGAGGAAGAACCAGGTGGAAGCCTCGTCGAAGTACCACTGACCAATGGGCAGGCCGGTGATCAGGGCAGACCAGCCCTGGACGACGGCGTTACCGTCGGCGTCGTAGACAGCGCCAGCGTCGAAGAAGTTGGCGACGCCCTCGTTGAGGTCGGCCAGCGGAATGAAGCCGACGATCATGACGACGAAGGTGAAGGCAAAGGCGATCAGAACACCCTTCTGACGACCGGTGAGCTTGACCTCATTGTGAACCTCGGAAGCAGCCTTGCCGTGAGCCTCTTCGGCGTCCTTGAGCTCCTGCATCGACAGGATGGTGGAACCCTTGTCAGCCTTGACCTTCTTGGCATAGCTCATGACGAAGAAGATGGACATGGCAGTGGTAACAATCCACAGGACGGCACCGAGGCCGATGATGATGGACTGGTTGACCTCAATGCCAACGCCGGTCAGAGCGTCGACGGCAGCGCCGACGGCGAACGGGTTAACCGTGGAGCCCAGGCAGCCGCAGCCAGCGCCGAGCAGGACGGTAGCGGCGCCGACCATCGGGTCGAAGCCAGCGGCCATCATGGTAGCGGCAAGCAGGGCGTAGAAGGGAACGGTCTCCTCGCACATACCATAGGTGGTACCACCGAGGGAGAAGATGAGCATCAGCACGGGAATGAGCATGATCTCGTTGCCCTTAAGCTTCTGCACCAGGACGGCGATGCCGTTGTCCAGGGCGCCGGTCTCGGTCATCATGCCGAGGAAGCCGCCCAGGATCATAACGAAGAGGCAGACGGGCAGAGCGTCAGCGAAGCCCTTAATCGGGGCGGTGCAGAAATCGCTCAGACGGGCGGCAGTAACCGCGCCGCCGGACGTGCCGGAGACGATAACGGTAATCACTGCAACAATTGCCAGCAGAGCAAGAAGAATGGTGAACGATGAAGGCATACCGCGCTTTTTCTTAGCGGTCTCAGTCATAGTTCTCATCCCCCTTCATAAATCATTTACTGATCTCGCCCGAAGCGGCTCTTCCGTGCCGTGCCTGCCGCTCGATCGAGATTTTTACCAGATAAAGCCGCTCGGGGTGTTCAACAATACACCCCGAGCGAGATGCTAGATGCACTTACTTGAGCGTGGCGTACATGACGGCCTTGATGGTGTGCATGCGGTTCTCGGCCTCGTCGAAGACCTTGGAAGCGGGGCTCTCGAAGACCTCGTCGGTGACCTCCTGCTCGGTGATGCCGAACTGCTCGCACTTCTCGGCGCCAATCGTGGTGTTGGTGTCGTGGAAGCTGGGCAGGCAGTGCAGGAAGATGGCACCCGGGTTGGCCATAGCCATGACCTCGGAGGTGACACGATACGGGGTGAGCTGAGCGATGCGCTCGGCCCAGACCTCGTCAGGCTCGCCCATGGAGACCCACACGTCGGTGTAGATAACGTCGGCACCGGTGACGCCGTCCTTGACGTCGGTGGTCAGCTTGATGGTGCAGCCGTTGGCCTCGGCGATGGGCTTGCAGGCCTCGATGACGTCGTCAGCGGGCATGCACTCCTCGGGGCCGCAGGCCACGAAGTTCATGCCAAGCTTGGAGCAGACAACCATGAGGGAGCGAGCAACGTTGTTCTTGCAGTCGCCCATGAAGACGAGGGTCTTGCCCTTGATGTCGTAGTTGAAGTTCTCCTGGACGGTCAGGATGTCGGCGAGCATCTGGGTGGGATGCCACTCAGTGGTCAGGCCGTTCCACACGGGCACGCCGGACTTAGCAGCGAGCTCCTCGACATCGTCCTGGGCAAAGCCACGGAACTCGATGCCGTCATACATGCGGCCGAGAACGCGGGCGGTGTCCTCGATGGACTCCTTCTTGCCCATCTGCGACGAACCCGGATCGAGGTAGGTGACACCCATGCCCAGATCCATGCCGCCGACCTCGAAGGCGCAGCGGGTACGAGTGGAGGTCTTCTGGAAGAGCAGAACGATGTTCTTGCCCTCGAGATAGCGGTGCGGAACGCCAGCGCGCTTCATGTCCTTGAAGTTCTTGGAGAGCTTGAGCAGGTACTCGATCTCCTCGGTGGTGAGGTCGAGGAGCTTGAGGAAGCTACGGCCGGAGAGGTTAACACCCATGGTTCGTTTCCTTTCGAAGAAATGAATTACGTAAGTAATTAGTGTTGCCCGTTTGACGGGCGAAACCGGTGCGGTTGTAGGGGGACCGCACCGGAAACGGAAAGACTTAGAGGTCCTCGCGCCAGAAGGGCATGCTCATGCAGCGCGGGCCGCCGCGGCCGCGGGAGAGCTCGGCGGAGGGCACGACGAGAAGGTCCAGGCCCT
>JAGZPG010000023.1:0-26707 GCA_018382775.1 Collinsella sp.
CCGATCGGCGGCCCCTCGGGGCTTGCCCGTATCGTAGGCAATGCGCCGAATGCTCGCCATCGAAATTTATCGGTGGCCCACTTCAGACTGTAATGGGCGGTCCCCCGCACATAAGCCGATCACCCCGGAAGCGGTTGGATCCGAAGCCGTTGAGGCGAACCTCAGGTCCCTTTTCTGCGAGCGCCCAGGGCGCCACACGCGTGCACAGACTGTCGGTTCGACGTAGAAGCCTCAGCCGTAGCAACGGATTGCCCAGCGAGAGATCGCCACGGGCGGATATTAAACTGCAAAGACGAGCGTCGGGAAGACACGCCGAGGTCGCCGCGGACGGGTTGATATAGGGAGAGGGCCTGACCCCATATCGTTGGGGCCAGGCCCGATTTTGCCTCTTGACAATGTCCTGCTCATATTAAAAGGAACGTCCCTAAGTGCCAACCAGGGCAACACCGCAGATAGAGGACGGACAGCGAAAGCCCGCCAGAGCGAGCAAGGTGCCTTCAAGAAAAATGGCGCCGCAGGTTGAGCATAAGTCAGCGAGCGGGTCGCATTTGTGACAAGGTGACGTGAAACGAAAGGGCGCTGACCTTTTGGTCGCGCCCTTGAAGTTGAACGTCAGATTGTCCAAATGCGGCCCGCGCAGCGTCGAGCCGTTACGCGGTTCGTAGAACCGCGTAACAAATTAGTACATCTTTGCGCCGGCGGGGATGGAGGCGTCGAGCTGGATCAGGTTGAGGCGCTCCTCACCATCCTCCTCGTGGATGGCACTGATGAGCATGCCGCAGCTGGGGATGCCCATCATCTTGCGCGGAGGCAGGTTGGTGATGGCGAGCAAGGTCTTGCCGACCAGGTCCTCGGGCTCGTAATAAGCGTGAATACCGGAGAGGATGGTGCGGTCGGTACCGGTACCGTCGTCGAGCGTAAAGTTCAGCAGCTTCTTGGACTTCTTGACGGCCTCGCATGCCTTGACCTTCACAGCGCGGAAGTCGCTCTTGGAGAAGGTATCAAAGTCGACGAACTCCTCAAACAGCGGCTCAACGGCGATCTTGGAGTAATCGAGCGTGGGCTTAAGCGACTTAACGAACGGGCTCGCGGCGTTGCCGGCCTCGGCAGCCTTGGCGGCAGCGGCACCGGACTGGAAACCCTTCTCGGGCTTCATGTGCGGGAACAGCAGCACGTCGCGGATAGAAGCCTGGTTGGTAAGCAGCATGACCACGCGGTCGATACCAATGCCAATGCCGCCCGCGGGAGGCATACCGTACTCGAGGGCGCGCACGTAGTCCTCGTCGTACTCCATGGCCTCGTCGTCACCGCCGGCCTTCTCGGCCATCTGAGCGGCAAAGCGCTCGGCCTGGTCGACCGGGTCGTTGAGCTCGGAGAACGCGTTGGCGTACTCGTGACCGGCAATAACAAGCTCAAAGCGGTGCGTCAGGCGCGGGTCGTCCTCAAAGCGCTTGGCAAGCGGGCTGACCTCGATGGGGTAATCGCACACGAACGTCGGGTTGACGATGGTGTCCTCGCCCAGCTCATCGTAAATCTCGGCGATGATCTTGCCAGCAGTCCACTCGGGCTTGATCTCCAGGCCCTTCTCGCGCGCGGCGGCAGCAAGCTCCTCGACCGGCGTGTCGATGGTGACCTGCTTGCCGAGCACGTCGGAGACGATGTCGGTCATGGGACGGCTGGCCCACTCACCAGAAAGGTCGATGGTCTGGCCCTGGTACTCGATGACCTCGGGGTTGCCGATGGCCTTGTTGGCAGCCTTGATGACACCTTGGGCGAGTGCCTTCATGCCCTCGAGGTCGGAGAAGGCACGGTAGGCCTCCATCGTGGTGAACTCGGGGTTGTGGGTAAGGTCCATGCCCTCGTTACGGAAGATGCGGCCGATCTCGAACACGCGCTCAAAACCACCGACGATGCAGCGCTTGAGGTGCAGCTCGGTGGCAATACGCAGGTAGCACTCCTGATCGAGCGCGTTGAAGTGGGTAATGAACGGCTTGGCAGTAGCGCCGCCTTGGATGGTCTGCAGAATGGGGGTCTCGACCTCCATGTAGCCGTCGGACTCCATAAAGCGACGGAAGGTGGAGAGAATCTGCGAACGCTTACGGAAGGTCTCGCGAACGTCGTCGTTGGCGATCAGGTCGACATAGCGCTGGCGATAGCGGGTCTCCTTATCGGAAAGACCGTGGAACTTCTCGGGCAGCGGACGAACGGCCTTGGCAAGCAGGGTCGCGCTCTTAGGGGCAACGGAAAGCTGGCCACGCTGGGTGCGCACGACCACGCCGGTCACGCCCAGGATGTCGCCCAGGTCGAGGGCCTTGAGCGTACTCCAGGCAGCCTCGTCCATGTCGTTGATGCGGCAGAACAGCTGAATCTCGGCAGTCGCATCGCGCACGACGATGAACATGATCTTGCCCTGACCGCGCTTGGCGACCACACGGCCGGCGATCTTCACGACGTCCTCGGTGTCCTCGCCATCGGCAAGATCGGCGTACTTAGTCTCGATATCGGCGACGTAGTCCTCAAGCTCAGAGTGCTCGGGATAGGGGTTCTGGCCCGCCTCGAACAGGGCGGCGCGCTTGGCCAGGCGGGTGGCGCGCTCGTCGTTGAGCGTCGATGCCTGATCGGCGGCGTTCTGGTTCTCTGCCATAAGTTAGCTCCTCAAACTAAAACGCTCCCCAGGATTCGGTCCCAGGGAGCGAAAACATACCTTTACGCGGGACCGTGGTCTAGCGTGCGATCTTGGCGATGGTGTAGACGCGAGTCTTGCCGGAAGGCGTAACGACCTCGACGGAGTCGCCCTCGCCGTGACCGATGATGGCGTGGCCGACCGGAGACTCGTTGGAGATCTTGTGCTCGAGCGAGTTGGTCTCGGTGGTACCGACGAGCGTGACTTCCATGACCTCGCCGTTGGGATCAATCAGCGAAACGGTGGAACCGATGGAGACGGTCAGGTCGCCCGTGGTGGCAGCAACCTGAGCGTTGGCGAGGATGGCCTGGATCTCGGCAATACGAGCGGCGTTCTGGGCCTGCTTGTCCTTAGCGGCGTCGTACTCGGAGTTCTCCGAAAGGTCGCCGAACGCGCGGGCTTCCTTGATGTCCTCGACGATCTCCTTGGCGTAATCGCCCTCACGCCAAGCGAGCTCCTCGACGAGCTTCTGGCGGCCCTCAGCGGTCAGTACGATCTGGCTTGCGTCCATACGGATATCTCCCCAACTCTGATCAAACAATCAACTGTCAACAAAACGAAAAAGACCGGCTAGCCTGCGGGCAAGCCGGTCAGGTGCTCACCCCAAAGGGATGGGACTACTCTGCGTCCGCGTCGCTGTCCTCTGCCTGCTTCTTCTTGGCAGCAGCGAGCTTGGCCTCGAGCTCAGCGATCTCCTTGTCCTCCTCGGACTGCTCGACCACGACCTCCTCGGCCTGCTTGGTCTCGGCCTTATCGTCGCCCTCCATACCCTCGCGGATATTCTTGACGGTAGAGCCGAGGGACTTGCCGAGCTTCGGCAGGTTCTTGGGCCCGAAGATAATCAGGACAACGACGAGAATAATGATGAGCTCAGGAGCCCTCAGTCCAAACATGTAGACCTCCACAATACAGCGAGACAAGCTCGAATGAGTATACCGCGGGTATCGCGGTATCACAACAATAGCTAAAAAAAGGGACCGCAAGAAGCGGTCCCTCCTCATGCTCTGGTCGGGTTGACTGGATTTGAACCAGCGACCCCTGCGTCCCGAACGCAGTGCTCTACCAAACTGAGCCACAACCCGTTAGTTCGACTATAGTAACAAAGATTTCCGTCGTGTGCTAGAGAAATTTTTATTTCTTTGGCACTTCGACGCGAACCGTGTTGGGAATGAGCTCCGTCGTGCAGGCCCACCAGCCGTTTTGCTGGGCAGCGTCGGCAAGCCTTTCGGCCGTGGCGGCGGTGTCGCAAATGGCAAACGAGCAGGCACCCGATCCGCACACATCTACAGCAACGGTTCCGTCCTGTTTACGCAGCCAATCGAGAACCGTTTGAATCTGCGGCTCCATCTGTGCGGAAATGACACCCAAGTTGTTATGGATGAGCGCATATGCCGTCTCGGCATCACCAGCACGCAAGGCAGAAGCTATCGCGCCGGGCTTGTCCGCAGGCACCGGGGCCTCGTCAAAACGTCGATAGGCCTCAATTGTCGAAACGCTCGCCTCGCGCGGCTTAACCAGCACGACGGGCGTCACGGGCAGCGCGGGGTACTCAGTTGCCAGCACGTCTCCCCCACCTACGTAGAACGCAGGACTCGCGTGCAAAAAGAACGGGACGTCAGCACCAATGCCCCGCGCAATGTCGTCGAGCGCTGGGTCGGTGCGATCAATGCCCCAGAGCTCCGCCAAGGCGACAATGACCGCGGCCGCATCCGTCGAGGGGCCGCCCAAGCCGGCGCACAATGGAATGCGCTTCTCAATCGTCACGCAGATGTTTGCCTCGCGACCATAATGCTCGGCCATAGCAACCGCAGCCCGATACGCCGTATTCTTTTGCATGGGAAAATCTGATGCTGGAACCGTCTGGACGGTCAGCGCCTGCGCCGGCGTGACCGTCACGGTATCGGAAAGACCGACGGCCGCCATCAGGGAATCGACCCTGTGGTAGCCGCGGTCATCGCGCTCGGTATGAACCCCCAGGTAGAGGTTAATCTTTGCCGGCGCGGAAAGAGTCAGGGACCGATCGGTCACCGTTAATGCTCCTCGAGCTGATTGCCGAGCGGGGTAAAGATATGCTCGCCGCTCTCGGGGTCGAACAGCTCGACCTGACCGGTGAGGACATCGATATACTGGTAGGACTGACGCGACTTGCGGCCGCGGCGCTCGTCAACCTCGACGATAAAGACGGCGGGGTGGACGCTCTTGATGGTGCCCATGCGCTCGACGACGCGGGTGCGGCCCATGTTGGCCTTAACCTTGACGCGATCGCCCACCATATCGGTCAGCTTCTCGTGGATGTCGTCGACGTGATTGACTTCCATCTCTTCCATGAACAGGGCCTCCAGAAGGTGCAATTCAAAAAGGGGATAATAACCCTAAGATAGACAAAACTCTAATACTATAGCACCCTGCTGCCGCCATACGCAAGTAGCTTAAAAAGCCCGGTCCCAAATTGACTACTTACAGACTATCGGTGTCCAAGACGATGGTGAACGGACCGTCGTTGACAAGATCGACTTTCATATCGGCGCCGAAGATGCCATGTGCTACTTGCTCGACGTCCTCGCGCACAAGCGTCAAGAAGTACTCGTAGAGCTCGTTGGCGACATCGGGGGCGCCGGCATCCGTAAACGACGGACGGCGGCCGTGGCGGCAGTCGGCAAACAGCGTGAACTGCGACACCACGAGCACCTCGCCGTCGACATCGGCAAGTGCCAGGTTGGTCTTGCCGTTCTCGTCCTCGTTGATACGCAGCCCGCGGAGCTTGCCCCACAGCTTGTCGGCCTCGGCACGCGTATCGCCATGACCCACACCCAGCAGCACCAGGTAGCCGCGTCCAATGCGGCCCACGCACTCGCCGTCGACCGTCACGCCGGCGTTGAGCACGCGCTGCACCACCGCACGCACGGTCTACTCCTCGCCCGTCAGCTTGGCGGACAGATGCTCGAGCGCGTGGAAACGATGGCTGATGGCGTTCTTCTCGTCCGCCGTCAGCTCGGCCATGGTCTTGCCCGGCGTGTCGACCGGCAGGAACAGCGGGTCGTAGCCAAAACCATGGTCGCCGCGGCCCTCGTGCGCGATAACGCCCTCGCAGGCGCCCTCGCCATAGGTAACCAGACCATCCGTGTCGATGAGCGCAACGACGCTCATAAAGCGCGCGGTGCGATCCTCGTCCGCCACGCCTTCCAGGTTAACGAGCAGCTTTGCATTGTTGGCGGCATCGTCGCCGTGCACGCCCGCATAGCGCGCACTATACACACCGGGCTCGCCGTTCAGCGCGTCGACGACCAGGCCGGAATCGTCGGCGATGGCCATAAGCCCCGTCTCCTCAACCGCAGCCTGCGCCTTGATGATGGCGTTCTCCAAAAACGTCGTGCCGTTTTCCTCGGGGTCCTCAAAATCGCCCAGCTGGCCGAGCGCCACAAAGCGCACCTCGGGCATGACCTTGCCCAAAATAGCCTCGATCTCGGTGAGCTTATGGGCGTTGCCCGTTGCCACGACGATGGTCGCCGCCGGGTCGAGAGTGTCAATGTCGATCTTCTCAAGTGCCATGAGTGGCCTCCTTGTCTCTATAGCAATGCCGCGCCGAGGGCGACGAGGGCCTCTGCCTCTCCCCTCTCAATCAACGGCAGTCTTGTGTCTAGACGTCTCCGCAGATAAAACCTACCAAAATAAACCCGTCCCTTTTGGCAGGTTAGGCGATGGCTTGGCACTGAAGCTCGATGAGCTCGGCGATACCCTTGTCGCCCAGGTCGAGCAGGGCGTTGAGGCGTTTGCGGTCAAAGGGCGCCTGCTCGCCGGTGCCCTGGAGCTCGATCATCTCGCCGGTGTCGGTGGCGACGAGGTTCATGTCGACCTCGGCATGGCTGTCCTCCGAATAATCGAGGTCAAGCAGAGTATTGCCGTCGACAACGCCCATGGAGATGGCAGCCACCTGGCCGATAAGCGGGATGCGTTCGATCTTGCCCGCCTCGACCCACATGGCGAGGGCGTCGTGCAGCGCCACCCAGGCGCCGGTGATGCTCGCTGTACGCGTGCCGCCATCGGCCTGAATCACATCGCAGTCGACGGTGACGGTGTACTCGCCGAGCGCCTTCATGTTGACGACGGTACGCAGGCTGCGGCCAATGAGGCGCTCGATCTCCATGGAGCGACCCTTGCGGTTGGCGTGTTCGCGCTTGCAGCGCTTGCCGGTCGACGCCGGCAGCATGGCGTATTCCGCGGTCACCCAGCCGGCCTTAGCTCCCTTTCGCCAGCCCGGCACGCCCTCCTCGATAGTGGCGGCGCACAGCACGCGCGTGTCACCGAACTCGGCCAAACACGAGCCGTGGGCGTGCTTCATGACGCCGCGAGTCAGTTTGATGGGGCGCAGCTCATCGGCGGCGCGGCCGTTGGCGCGGTTGACCTGCATATACTCCATGGAAAAATCCTTTCGGCAAAAGGTGAACGTGAGCCTTTGGTCGGCGACCCTATATCTATTTCAGTTCGTCGATATCGATATGCTCAATGCTCTTGAGCGGCTGACCAAAGATAAAGCTGCCCGCCACCGCAAACTCGGCAATGTTATCAGCCGTCGTGGCAAAACGATGCTGCGGCTCGGCGGCGTCGCCCGCCAGCTGCTCGCGGCGCGTGAGGATATCGGTCAGCTCGCGCGTGGTCTCCTCGGCGGAACTCACGACGCGCACCCCAGGCCCCAGCGCATGGCGGATAGGTCCCACCAACAGCGGGAAATGCGTACAGCCGAGCACCACGGTATCGATACCGTGGTCGCGCAGCGGCTCAACCGTGGCACCCACCAGCGCGCGCACGGCAGGCGTATCGAAGATATCCTCGTTCTCAAGCCACTGTTCCTGCAGATGTGCACCCGAGGCGAGCTCGTGTTCGACAACCTCGACAAAGCTCGAGGCAGGACAGCCGTATACATCGACGCCGGCATCTAGATCCTGAATGGCGCGCGTGTAGGCGCCCGAGCGAATGGTGAGGTTGGTGGCGAGCACGCCCACGCGACGCGTACGCGTGCTGTTGATTGCTGCACGGGCACCCGGCGCAATCACGCCGATCACGGGAACGTCGAGCACCTGCTGGGCCAAACGCAAGGCCGCAGCGGTCGCCGTGTTGCAGGCGATGACCATAATCTTGACGTCGTGCTTCGAAAGCCAACGACCCGCCTGCAGCGCAAACGAGCGCACCTCATCCTCGGTGCGCGTGCCGTAGGGGCAGCGCTTGGTGTCGCCAAAGTAGTAGACGGACTCGTGCGGCAACGCCGTCGCAATCGCGCGCGCAACCGTCAGACCGCCCAAACCAGAATCGAACACGCCAATCGGGCGCGTGTCGCCTGCCGGATTCTCGATATCGGACATTACCTCACCAGTCTCTCTCGAAAAGACATGTCCACGTGCGGCGACGCCGCGCTACGAACGCGCCGCGACCAGCAGCTCTGCCGTCGCCGCCCAACCGTCGACAATTTTGCCGCGCGTAACGAAAGCGTTCTCGCAAGCAGCCAGGAACTCGAGCGCGCCGGCGCTCGTCAGGCCATTCTCGACCAGGCAGAACGTGCCCACGTGATCGGCCATGTAGAAGTCGGACTCGGAATCGCCGAGCGCCAACGTCTCCTCGCGCTCGATCCCCAGGTGCTCGCAGAAGCGCGCAATGGCGACGCCTTTGTTGAGGCCCGCGGGGTTGATGTTGAATGCGCGACCGTCCTCGACGCGATCGAGCTCGAGCGTCGTCGGCTTGGACAGGTGAGTCAGATGGCCGTTGCAAGCCCAGATCAGACCGCAGCCGGCCTCGTCCAGGATGGCCTGGACCTCATCGTCGGGCACATCGCCGCGCATGCCGACGGTGACCTCACGGTATTTGTAGCCGGTCGACATGTCGTTGTGGTACTCGATCTTGTGCGGCCAGCGGGCAAGGATCTTCTCGCACACGCCGGTCTGCTCGATCACCTGGTGCGGCGTGAAGCCACAGGCGGGGTCGTAAGGCATGTCACCGGTCAGATACTCCCAATCGTTGGCTTTGAGGTCGTACATAACCAGGCCGCCCATCTCACCAATGTAGGAGTTGAGGCCGAGCACGCGCGCGTCCTCGTGGATCATGGTGCGGTTGCGGCCCGAGGTGGGAACCACCTGAATACCAGCGCGAGCGAGCGCCACGACGGCCTCGACGAGTTTGGTCGAGGGGTTGCCGTCGTTGTCGCGCAGCACGCACGAGCCGGGTGCAAGCATCGTGGCATCCAGGTCGGTAAAGACGTACTTGACCTTGGCCAAGCGCTCGCGCATCTCGCCCGAAAGCTCAGCGACGGTCGGCAGGGTATTGTGGGACATGGTTACTCCGTTTACGTAGAAGGGTTTGGACTTGGACGGCATGTTTTGATTGAGGGAACACGCTTATGGCGACAGCGCACTCAGGGCGCCGCCGCCATCATGGTTCATTAGTCAAACTGGGTAACATCGATCAGGCGATTGGCCAGCGAAAGGTCGCTCTCGATGGGCACGAACTCGTCGCCCACGTGCATGAGCTCCTCGTCACCCTTTGCCAGCAGCAAGACAATGGTGGGAGCATCGGGGTTGACGTACTCCTCGCGCGCCGCCTTGAACGCCGCATGCACAGCGGCTTCGCGGTCGAGGATGATCTTGTTCGGCGTATCGTCGGGAACATGCTCGGCAAGCTCGCGACAGACCTTCATCGGGTCCTCGTGAGCTGGATCCTCGTTCGTAAAGATCATCAGGTCGGAATACGGTGCGGCCTCGCGTGGCAATTGCTCGCGGCGCTCCTGCGCCTTGCCGCCGGCGGCGCCAAACAGCGCAATGACGGGGCTAGCGGGAAACGCGCGCTTGACCGACGAGAAAAGCGAACGGAACGAAAGCTGGTTGTGCGCATAGTCAACGACGCAGATCACGCGGCCGTCCTTCGACTCCACGACCTCCATGCGGCCCGGCACACGCAGTTTGGAGAGGCCCTTCTTGATAGCCTCGATACCGATGCCGATCTCGCGCGCAGCGGCGATAGCGACCAGCGCGTTTTCCACGTTAAAGTCGCCCGCGATACCCAGCAGGACCTTCTCCCCCGCCTCGGGCTCGTCGGCGCTCATGCCGTGCAAGTTGAACTCGATGTTAAAGCCGAGCATGCGGACATCGCTCGCCCACAGGCTTGCCTCGGGATGCTCGACGCCAACGGTCACCAAGCGCTCGGCCGTCGACGCTGCCTCTAGCACACGGTCGACCTCTTCGGTGCCCAGATTCACCACGGCGGTCTTTGCCTGGTCAAAGATCCTAAGCTTGCTCTCAAAATAATCCTCAAACGTGGGGTGTTCGATCGGCGAGATGTGGTCGCGGCCGATGTTGAGGAAGCACGCCACGTCAAACGGCAGATTCTCGACGCGTTGGTACTTGAGCGCCTGGCTCGAGACCTCCATGACCATGGACTGGCGACCGGACGTGCGGCAGTTGGCGATATGGCGCCAAACCTCGGGGGCCTCGGGCGTGGTGTTGGTGCTCTCGTAGCACTCGATACCATCGTCGGTACTCACCGAGCCGATCATGCCGCAGGACTCGCCCGCCGCCTTGATGATGGACTGGAGCATAAAAGCGGCCGTGGTCTTTCCCTTGGTGCCGGTGATGCCCACGATCTTGACGTCGTGGTCGGGACGGTCGTAGACCTCCGGCGGCAACAGGGCCATGGCCGTGCGAACACTATCAACAACCAGCATCGCAGCACCGCTCTCCTGCGCCAGCGGCTCCAGAGACTCGACCAGCGACTCCTCGCACACAAATGCGACGGCGCCCGCATCGAGCGCCATGCTCAAAAACGCGGGCTTAAAGGCAGCACCTTTGCAAAAGAATACGTCACCTGCCGAGACCGCGCGCGAATCAAACGAGCAGCCGGTCACGGCGCGCTCGTCAACCTGCTCTGATGCGCGCAGCTCGCCGCACACATCGAGAAGCTTGGCAAGCGTATCGACCGTGGTCACGGTCGCGGAATCCGAATGGTGCATCTTTCACCTTTCTCAGCCATTTGGCAGGGACGGTTTTATAGTAACTGAAACGCACCCACGCAAAAACGGCTCCCGGAGGAGCCGTTACGCGCAGGCGTTCGTAAGCCGAGGCTAGGCAGCCTGAACAGCGGGCTGGTCCTCGTCGATAAAGAAGCGCTTGTACCACACCAGGAACACGAGCGGCGTATAGATCTTGCGCTGGAAATCGCCCTTGCCCGCAAAGTGCAGATCGAGCAGGTGCATGAGCTCGTCGGTATTGAAGAACTCGCTTGCCCACGGCGCGGTGAAGTACTCCTTGACATAGTCGTACCACTTTTGCTCGCGCAGCCAGTAGACAATCGGCACCGGGAAGCCCACCTTGGGACGGGTGGCCCACTCATCGGGCAGCGACTTGTTGGCAGCGTGGCGGAGTACCTGCTTGTTGCCGTTCTCGTTGATGCGGTAGCGATCGGGAATGTGCTCGGCGAACTCCATGACTTTGCGGTCCAGGAAGGGCACGCGCAGCTCCAGCGAGTGCGCCATGCACATCTTGTCGGCCTTGAGCAGAATGTCGCCCGGGAGCCACATGTTCATGTCCAGGTACTGCTTCTTGACCAGTTCGGGCTGACCCTTCACGCGTGCGTAGATGGGTGCAGCGAGCTCAAAGGCGCCATCGCCGGTGTTGTACTCGGGCTTGAGCACGCCGTCGACCTCGCGCTCCGGCCATACCAGAGCCTGTCCCAGGAACGACTTCTCGGGGATCTCGGCACCCTTGACCAGGAAGTTATGTCCCTTGAAGTACGGCATATGCAGCGCCAGGTTACCGAGCGCGCGACGGATGGGCAGCGGCACCATCTTTTTGTACTTGCGCACCGGGACCGTGTCCTCGTAGTAGGCGTAGCCGCCAAAGAGCTCGTCGGCGCCTTCGCCCGAAAGCACGACGGTAACGTCCTTGCGGGCCATCTCGGCCAAGAACCACAGCGGCACGGAAGACAGGTTGGACTGCGGCTCGTCCATGTGATACTGGATGTCCTCGAGCGCACCGAAGAACTCGTCGGCGGTAATCATCTTGCGAACGTTCTCGACGCCGAGCTTATCGGAAAGTTCCTTGGCGTAGTTGGTCTCGTTGAAGTTCTTGTAGTCAAAGCCCACCGAGAAGGTCTTGTCGGGCATGAGGCAAGCGGCGATGTAGCTGGAGTCGACGCCACCGGAGAGGAACGACGCGACCTTGACGTCGGCGATGCGATGGGCCTCGACACTCTCGTGCACGACCTCGTCCAGCTCATCGACATACTCTTCGAACGGCTTCTCGACGGCAGAGTAATCGCAATCCCAGTAGCGCTCGATGTTCATCTTGCCGGTCGGGATATCGACGGTAAAGTAGTGCGCCGGCGGCAGCTTGTAGACACCCTCGAAGAAGGTCTCCTCAGTCGCCGAATACTGCAGCGTCATGTACGGACGCAGAGCCTTTTTGTTGACCGCCTTGTGGAAGTGCGGGTAGTCCAGGAAGCTCTTGATCTCGGAACCAAAGAGCACGCCCGGAGCGCCGTCGCCCGCATCGGCCATGGGATAGTAGTAGAGCGGCTTGATGCCAAAGATGTCGCGGGCGCCAAAAAGCTTGTTCTTCTTTTTGTCCCAGATGACGAAGGCGTACATACCGCGCAGACGATCGAGTACGGCCTCGCCCCACTCCTCGTAGCCGTGCAGGAGGCTCTCGGTGTCGGCGCCGCAGTGGAACTTGTAGCCCTTGGCCTCGAGCTCGGAACGGAGTTCTTGGAAGTTGTAGATCTCGCCGTTGAAGACAATGACGACGCTGCCGTCCTCATTGGCCATGGGCTGAGCGCCGGCCTCGGTCAGGTCGAGGATCGACAGGCGGCGGAAGCCCAGGGCAACGCGGCCGTCGATAAACTGACCGCCCATGTCGGGACCGCGATGGACGATGCGGTCCATCATCTTGGTGAGCACCTCGGATTGGTTATCCGTCCCACCGACAAAACCGACAAAACCGCACATATACTATCCCCTCTGCTGTTGCTGGGCATCAAATCGAATCAGTAGCTTTTGAGTATACCCGAGGGCGTAAAGAGGGGCGGAATGTTCAGGCAATCTCAACTGAATCAGCTCCGCTGTGACACGCGCCGGTTACCTTTAATGGATATGAGGTGAATGGGGCGATTGTTTTGCTATACTCTCTCCGCACGGGCGATTGGCGCAACGGTTAGCGCAGGTGCTTTACACGCACAAGGCTGGGGGTTCGAATCCCTCATCGCCCACCATTGAATTGGAAACGGTCCTCGAAAGGGGACCGTTTTTGTTTGGGCCCAGCGCATGGGATTCGAACCCTAAGGACCCCTTATTTCAAGGTCCGTGGCCAAATAATGGCAAAAATGAGTACTGCTACTTTGCTTGCAACATATAAACAGATAGTGTTTGCTTAGGTTACGCAACATATGTCCATTATAAGGACTAACAGTCAGATCAAAATCGTGTATTCATCGCCATTTCGACTTGCCATCTGGCCTTATTAGTCCAAAATTGCTGCTACCAAATCGGTAACAGTACTCATATTTGATGTTTTTTGACCAGCAGGTCTCCCTGCCTTAGCAAATCTAAGGCAAAACGGGCTCCAGACCGCTGAATCATGCCGCATAGGGCACGTCCGCAGTCCGGAACTCGGTCCAAATTGAGTTATTGCGCCGCGTTAGCCCAAAACACCCGACAGGATCTCGATCAGACTGTCCACGTCGGCTTCCTCGCAGACGAGTGGCGGCAGGAAACGCAGCGTATGCGCACCCGTAGCGTTGATCACGGCACCGGCGGCCAGCGCGCGGGCAACAACACCATGCGCGTCGCCCGCGGCATCATCCAAATCACAGCCGAGCATCAAGCCGCGACCACGTACCTCGGTCACGTGCGGCAGCTTGGCGAGCTTTGCCTCCATATAGGCACCCACCTTGGCAGCATGCTCGGCATAATCGCCACGCACAAGCGCGGAGAGCGTCGCGGCACACGCCGCGATGGCCAAGCAGCTACCGCCAAAGGTCGAGCCGTGGTCGCCCGGCTTAAACACGTCGGCAATCTCCTTCTTCGCCACGACGGCACCCATGGGCACGCCATCAGCAATGCCCTTGGCAAGGCTCATGATGTCGGGCTCCACGCCATAGGTCTGGAACGCAAACGGCTTGCCGGAGCGGAAGATGCCGCACTGGACCTCGTCGGCGATAAGCACGGCGCCCACTTCGTGTGCCAGGTCGCGCGCCGTAGCCATAAACTCCTCGGTCATGGGATGCACACCGCTCTCACCCTGGATCGGCTCGAGCATCACGGCACAAATTTCGCTCCCCAGCTGCTTAAAGATCGCACGCAGCTCATCCACATCGTTGGGCGTGCAGGCCACAAAGCCACCCGGCAGCGGGCGGAAGCTGTCCTGCAGCCAATCCTGCATGGTGGCGGCAATGGTCTCGAGCGTACGGCCGTGGAAGCCGCCGCGCATGCACACGATGGTGTTGCCGCCATTACCGGCACGCTTGGCGTACAGGCGCGCGAGCTTCATCGAGCCCTCGTTGGCCTCGGCGCCAGAGTTGGCAAAGAAGGTCTCCCAAACCTGCTCATCCGCAGCCGGGGCACCAAGAGCAGCTGCCGTGGTCTCATCGCCGGCGGCAATGGCATCGGCAAGCACGCGCGCACCATCTACGTCGTCGTTAGCAAGCTTGGACAGCAGCGCCGCGACCTGTCCGCGCTGCTCAATGTAGAAGTAATTGGAGACATGCATGAGCTTTTTGGTCTGTGCCTCGAGCGCCGAGAGCACAGCCGGGTCGCCATGACCTAGGCTGCACACGCCGATGCCGGCAAGAAAGTCGAGGTACTCACGGCCATCGTCGCCGGTGAGCTTCATGCCGTGACCCTCGACAAACTCGACCGGAGAGCGGCCAAAGGTATGCATAACGTAATGGGATTCAAGCGATTGCTGAGCTGCAAGTGACATGAGATGCCTTTCGTTGGGCGCCAGACGGCGCGGGGCTATGGGTGCAGGAATGGGGCGGCTGAGGGTCAGCTAGACCGTCTGAAGCTTCTCGACCTCGTCAAGGTTCTCGGTCAGACGCGCAGCAAACGTCGAAAGCGGATGCGGATGCGTATCGAACTCGTAAGCCGTCTCGGTGGAATGGATCACGGTGCCGACGCCGGCATCGGTCAGCAGCTCCAGGAGCAGCGAATGCGGCGTAGTACCGTTAATGATGTGGGCACGAAATACGCCGCCGGTAAGCGCATCGACGGCCGCACGCAGCTTGGGAATCATGCCCTTATCGACCTCGCCGCCGTAGAGCATTTCGTTAACCTCGTCGAGCGTTAGGTTGGAGATAAGCGAGTCCTTGTCGCTAAAGTCCTTGTACAGGCCATCGACATCGGTCAAAAAGATCGCCTTATGCGCGTGGAGCGCCGCGGCAACGGCACCGGCGGCGGTGTCGGCGTTGATGTTGAAGAAACCGCCGTCCTCCCCCGCCGCGACGGTAGCGATGACGGGGATGTACTCGCTATCGAGCAGGCGCTCGATATAGTCGGTGTTGACGTGCGTGACCTTGCCCACGCGGCCGAGCTCTGGGTCGAGCGGCTCGGCGATAAGGGTGCCGGCGTCGCTGCCGGACACGCCCACGGCCAGGTTGCCGTGGTGGTTGAGCGCCGCGACCAGCTCCTGATTGACCTTGCCGCCCAGTACCTCACGCACGATGTCCATGGTGGCAGGCGTAGTCACGCGCTGGCCGTTCTTAAACTCGACGGGGATGTCGTAGTGGCTGAGCGCCTCGTTGATAGCCTTGCCACCGCCATGCACGATGACGGGGTGCATACCGATGATCTTGAGCAAAACGATGTCGCTCATCACGTCGCGGCGCAGCTGCTCATCAACCATGGCGGCTCCGCCATATTTGATAACAACCGTCTTGCCGGTCAGGTTCTTAATCCACGGCAGCGCTTCGAACAGCAGCTGCGCGGTTGCTTCGTTGGATTCGCTCGAACGACAATCGCGTGCGAATTTCATAATCTGCCTCGTCTTTCGTATCGTTATCGCGCCGTGCTCCGCTGTCCGCAATCGCGGCAAGATGCGCAGCGTGCCTGGAATCTAGGAACGGTAGTCACCGTTAATGGAGATGTACTCGTGCGTGAGGTCGCAGGTCCACACAGTCGTTGCCGCGTCGCCTGCGCCCAGGTCGGCCGAGATCACGATCTCGGGCGCCTCGAAACGTCGTAGAGCCTCGTCCTCGTCAAAGGGAACAGTCAGACCATCGCGACAGACAGGCATGCCCATCATGTCGATGGAAACGTCTTCCTGATTAAACTTCACGCCGCACTTGCCGAGTGCCATGGCGACGCGGCCCCAGTTGCAGTCGTGGCCGGCGATGCAGGTCTTAACGAGCGGCGAGTTGGCAACGGCGCGAGCGGCGATATCGGCCTCCTCGTCGTTCACGGCGCCGGTAACGTTGACCGTAACAAGCTTGGATGCGCCCTCGCCATCGGCGGCGATATTGCGCGCCAGGCTCTCGCACACCTCGTGCACGGCAAATGCCAACTCGTCGAAGGCATCGGAGCCCTCGACGATAGGCTCGGCATCTGCGGCAGCGGCGCCGGAGGCAAGCATGATGCAGGTGTCGTTGGTCGAGGTGTCGGAATCGACCGTTACCTTGTTAAAGGTCTGCTTGACGGTGGAGAGTAACAGGGCGTGAAGCGCCGCCAGCTCGACGGGGGCATCGGTAGTGATGACTGCGATCATGGTGGCCATGTTGGGCATGATCATACCCGAGCCTTTGCACATACCGCCCACCGTATAGGCATTACCTGCGTGCCCCGCGGCCTCGCTGCGGTAACACACGGCGTACTCCTTGGAGTGCGTGTCGGTCGTCATGATGGCGCGAGCGGCATCGGCTCCACCGTGGGCGGAGAGCGCCTCGTAGGCAGCAGGAATGGCGGTCTCAAACGTGTCGATCGGCAGAATCTGGCCAATCACGCCCGTGGAGGCAACCAGAATCTGCTGGGGCTCGCAGCCAATAACCTGCGATGCGATGCTGCATGTCTCGCGCGCGCATGCAAGGCCGGTCTCACCCGTGGCGGCGTTGGCATTGCCAGAGTTGATCGAAACGCCGGCGATGATACCGTAGCCCTTGTCCGCACCGCCCAGGTTGGCGCGGCTCACCTGCACGGGCGCCGCGCAAAAGCGATTGGTAGTAAACACGCCGGCACCGGGACAGGGCTTATCGGGCACGACGAGCGCGTAATCCAGACGCTCGGGATTCTTCCGAAATCCCGCATGGATGCCTGCGGCCTTAAAGCCGGCCGCTGCCGTAACGCCACCCTCGACGGCGCGAATCTTGATATCAAACAGCTCGGTATTCATCGTCTTTATGACTCCTTATGTCAAACAAAAAACGGACATCGGTTGGTGCGCCATGCCAGTCGTAATCATGAGACCAGCTTAAGAGTGGCGCCCCACTCGATGCCCGACTACCAAATCGTTAACAATCGAATGTGCTACACCGGGCACGCCACTGTGGGCAAGCCTCGTCGCTCGTCAAAGCCAAAGACGATATTGGCGCACTGGACTGCTTGGCCCGCAGCGCCCTTGCACAGATTGTCGATGGCGCCCGCCGCCACCAGCACGCCTGCGCGCTTGTTGAGCGCGAGGCCAATCTGAGCGGCGTTGGTGCCGACGACCGAAGCCGTCTTGGGCTGCTGGTCGGCGTCGAGCACGCGCACAAAGGTGCGACCGGCATAGAACTGCTTGTAATAGTCGACAACGTCCTCAAGAGCCAGGGAGTCGATGGCCTGCGGCGTGAGCGGCAGCGTCACCGTGGAGAGCAGGCCACGCTTGAGCGGTGCCAGATGCGGGGTAAAGACGATGCGATCGGTCAGGCCAAGGATTTGCTCAATCTCGGGCGTATGACGATGCTTGCCTACGCCATAGGCCTCCAAGTTCTCGTCGGCGCTGCAAAAATGCGTACGAGCGTTGCAGGACTTGCCGGCACCCGTTACACCGCTGATGGCATCGACAATCACGGGACCGTTCTCGGCCACCCAGCCCGCACGCACGGCAGGAGCGGCAGCAAGGCTCGTTGCGGTGGGATAGCAACCGGCGCAGGCGACCAGCACGGGTTTGCCGTCGGCATGGCTGGAAGCAGCGGTCTCTAAGTCCTGGCAGAACAGCTCGGGGAGGCCGAAAGCACGCGTCTTGAGCAGCTCGGGGCTCGTATGCGCGGCGGCATACCACGCCTCGAACACGGCCGGATCGCTCAGACGGTAGTCGGCAGACAAATCGAAGCAGGAGACGCCCGATGCAAGCAGCGCGGGCACCTGTGCCATGGCAGCCGTGTGCGGCACGGCAAGAAAAACCGCATCGCAGCTCTTAAGCTCGGGGGCGTCATGCGTGGTGAAAACCAGATCGCTCACGCCAGCAAAGCTCGGATACACCGCGGACAGCGGCTGGCCGGCATCGGCGTTGGACGTAATGGCAACAAGTTCAAACTCGGGATGGCCGAGCACGAGGCGAATGAGCTCGGCTCCGGCATATCCAGCCGCGCCGACGATTCCAACCTTCAATGACATATCAGACTCCTTGTCTGCGATTTATGCACCGATGCGCATTTCGCAGTGGTCGTTATGAAGTGGGTTGAAACTTTAGCACCAAAAGATGCATGAACACGTAAATGGCTTGCATATTCATGCATTGAAACATTCCCGACACATTCGCTTGAAGGAATTGACAAATTGAGCGGGCCCCGTATTGACCGGCGCTCCTAACGGCGCCGGGCAATACGGGGCCCGCCCATGCGAAAACCAAGTTGTTAGGATGAGCCAGCTGGCTAGAGCTCAACCGGCACCCATTCGTCGTGATTGCAGATAAAAGCCTCGGGATCCTCGACGCTAAAGAAGACGAGCGTGGGGTCGTTAGGCCCCTCATAGTGCTCGCCCAGGCGCTCAAGATGCTTCCAACCGGCCTCGCGCATTTCACTCGAAGCCCGGTCTTCCAGCCCCGCACGCCCGCGCAGGATCAACCAACCATGGCCCGGCCACCAACTCGTGGCCTCAAAGCGCTGGTTTTGCAGAAGCTCTTGCCACACATCTTTGGTGCGCGCCGTCACAAACCACAGCTTGCCGTCCTGAATCTGTGCAAACGAGAACGGACGCACATGTGGCTGCCCGTCCACGCTTGTCGCCAGATACCACGCCGGCACCGACGTCAAATACTCCAAAACCGTATTCAATCCGTCCACGTTTCCTCCTGTACTAGCTAGTTTGGGAGCCTGGTTGTGTGAGCTAGAGCTCCAGGCGCTCCTCGCTGCCGTCGATATCGCAGAACCGCGCGGCGATGTTGCGGACCGAGAAGAACGCAAGGCGGCCGTCGTTGGCGCTCTCGTGTTCCTCGCCGATGCCCACCATGTGCTTAAAACCCGCTTGACGCACCTTGTCGCTCGCAACTGCGTCGTCCTCAAGTGCGGCCTCGCCGGTCAACACGATCCAGCACTCCCCCGGCTTCCAGCCCGAGAGTTCAAACTTGGGATTCGCACTCAGCTCCGCCCACACATCCTTGTCGCGCGATGTGCAAAACCACAGCTTACCGTCATCGACCATGGCAAATGAAAACGGCCTCACGCGAGGCTGATACCCGTCGGCCACATCGGTCGTGGCCAGATACCACGCCGGAATGCGCCTGAGATACGAACAGGCGCGCTCAAGCTGAGCCGTGCGGTCGTTGTCGGTCATAGGGACCCCTTTCTTGCGCTCGAATCGCGCCTAAACAAGTTGAAGATTGATGACGATGACGCAGATGAGCAGCAACGCCGTCACCACCGCCGCCAACGCATCGCTGCGGCCAAATGCAAGCGCATGCAAACGTGTGCGGCCCTGCTCGCCATGATAGCAACGGGCATCCATGGCGGCCGAAAGCGTCTCGGCATGACGGAACACGCCCGTGAACAGCGGAATCGCCACACTGCCGAGCATACGCACGCCGCCGAGCGGACCGCCCGTCATGCGCGCACCGCGGCTCGCCTGCGCATCGGCCGTCTGCTTCATCTCGGTGGCAAACTGCGGCATAAAGCGCAGCGCGATACCCATGATCATGCCGAGCTCGTGCGCAGGAAGTCCCACACGCGCAAACGGTGCGAGCAGACGCTCAAAGCCCGCGGTGAGGTCGAGCGTGGGCGTGGTGAGCGTAATGGCGCTCATGCCGGCCATCATCAGGGTCAGGCGGCACGCCATAAAGGCGGCAGAACGCAGCGAGCCCTCGCTTATCTGCAGAAAGCAGAGCTGCCACAGGATGCGCCCGCTCTGGTCGGAAAACAGGTTGAGCACTGCGACCACCACGACAATCGCCAGCAATGGTGCCATCGATGATAGGACCCGGCGCAACGGCACCCGGGACACGGCATAGATCAGGACAACGAAGATTGCGACCGGGGCCAGTCCGCGGAAGCTGCTGACTGTGAGCGTCGTGATCAGAAACACAAAGCCCAAGAGCAACTTAGTTCGCGGGTCTAGGCGGTGGATCGCACTATCGCCGGGATAGTAGCTGCCAAACGAAAACGCCTCCATTAGCAGCCCTCCTCTCGCGCGACCGTCTTGGATTTAGCAATGTCCGCGACGTTAGAAGGACCGCCCGAGCGACCGATTAGCAGGTCCACCAACTCGTCTGCCAGCGACTCAACCGTATAGAGGCCGTCAAAGCGCAGCGGCACGCCTGCCTTCGCGAGCGCCAGCGCCATGCGCTGGGCGGCGGGAACACCCAAGCCGATTGATTTAAGCTCATCCGCATGCGCAAAAACCTGCGTGGGCGTTCCCTCGGCAAACACCGCGCCCTCGTTCATCACAACGATACGGTCACAACAATTTGCCAGGTCATCCATGCTGTGCGAAACCATGACAACGGTCAGGCCTTCGTCATGTAAACGGCCAATGAGCTCCAGGAAATCCCTGCGGGCAGCCGGATCGAGGCCCGCCATGGGCTCGTCGAGCACCAGCACCTCAGGTTCCATGGCGAGCACGCCGGCAAACGCCACGCGACGCTGCTGGCCGCCCGAAAGCTCAAAGGGGCTCTTGTCGCCGACCGTGGAAAGATCGAGGCCCACGCGCGAGAGCGATGACTCGACACGACGGTCGACTTCATCTTGCGGCAAGCCAAGGTTGTGCGGACCAAACGCCACGTCCTGCGCCACGGTTTCGGCAAACAGCTGACGCTCAGGATACTGAAACACCACGCCGACCTTGGCCTTAACCGCAGCGGCGTCTTTCTTGTTTGATAGGTCGAGCCCCAGCGCGCAAATGCTTCCCTCCTGCGGACGGATCAGCCCGTTGAGATGCTGGACCAGAGTCGATTTACCCGAGCCGGTATGGCCTGCTAGCCCCAGGAACTCGCCGCGACGCACCGTCAGCGATACATCGCGCAGCGCCCACGGACTGCTGGGGTCGTTTCCCCAGAGAGCCTGTTTGCTCGATTTGCCCGCAGTGGCCGAGCGCTTATGCCAGCGGCGGCGCTCGCGCGGACTGAGCGAATAACTGTACGAAACATGGGATAGCTCTATGACGGGCTCCGACGCGTTGCCCTCGTTGTCTACCGGAACAGTGCCGTCAGCGATTTCCAACTGGGATGCGGAAGACTGCCCCGCGGTGCCTGCCCCACTCCGCTCGGCATAAGCCTGCGCAATCTCGGCGACCATATCCGCCTCACGCACCTGCGCGCAAACGGACACGCCCTTCGCACGAAGTGCCCTACCTAGACAGCACGACGCCGGCATATCCAAGTTGAGCTGCGCAAGTTCGTCCGCCCGCGTCAAGATTTCCTCGGGCGTACCGAGCATGGCAACGCGCCCCGCCCGAAACACCGCGACACGATCGGCCTCGGCGGCCTCTTCCATAAAGTGCGTAATCATCACGATAGTCATGCCGCGATCGTGGAGCGCATGACAGGCCTTCATAAGGCCCTTGCGTCCGCGCGGATCGAGCATCGAGGACGCCTCGTCCAATATGAGCACACGCGGTTCCATGGCAAGCACGCCGGCAAGCGCCACGCGCTGCTTTTGGCCGCCCGAAAGCGCATGGGTCTCGTGGTGCTCAAAGCCCACCAGGCCCACGCCCTTCAGCGCCTCGCGTACGCGCTGCGCAATTTGCGCCGATGGCACGCCTAGGTTTTCGGGACCAAACGCAATGTCATCTTCGACAAGCGTTGCCACCAGCTGGTCGTCGGGATTCTGGAATACCATGCCCGCGGTCGAACGAATGTCGTAGACCAGCTCGGGGTCGGACGCATCCATGCCGTTGATGCGTACCGTGCCCGCATCGGGCTGCAGCAGCGCGTTCAAATGCTTGGCAAACGTCGACTTGCCCGACCCGTTTCCGCCGAGGATGCAGAAAAACTCGCCATCCTCGATGTTCAGATCGATGCCATCGAGCGCCGGTGCAGCACCGTCATAACTAAAGGAAACGCCCCGACACTCAATCATGCGCGGCCTTTGACCTGGTCCTTTTTAGGCGTGATGAGGTTGGAAACCGCCTTGTACACCGCAAGCGTCAATACCGAGTTAAGCACGGTCTTGATAAGGTTGAACGGCAGTACGGCAGGAATCATGAGCGGGGCGATCACATCGACCGAGCCATACCAGAACCATACGCCAATGGTAAGGTTTGCGACCATAGACAGCGCTGTAGCGGCAATGACGCCGAGCACCAGGCCAATCACGGCACCCTTATAGGTGTGCATCTTCTGGTAAACGATAGCCGCGGGCAGAATATAGCCCAGCGTGGCAACCAAGTTCATAAGCGCACCGACCCAGTCACCCGTGGTGAGCGCATGGATAACGATAGCCATAGCGGCAACAGCGGTGCCGGCACTAGGACCGTACGCAAACCCGCACACCATCGCCGGCACCAGCGACGGGTCATACGTCAAAAACGGCGCCGAAGGAAGGATGGGCAGCTGCACGTACATAAACAGGGCACCCAAGGCGCACATCAGCGCCATGGTAACGAGCTGTTTGGTGCTCCACCTATTCGTGTTCTCAAAATGGATATGCTGCGACTGTTCAGACATAAGATCACCTGCCTCTTTCATCCGGACTCTAACCGTTGGTACTGGGATCTCACCAGTTCAGCCGGCATGCGAACCAACGCACGCACGGGTCGCGGACTCATCGGCTCGACGCAGATCCTCGCCTGCGCCACGGCACCCCTTTGGCACCGCCCGATTTACCGCCAGTGGGGAATTCCACCCCGCCCTGAAACAGCAATTGCAAGTGTAGCACCAGCAGGCTTTTGCGCAAGTATGCCAAGGGTAATTTATGGCGGGAAGCGGAATGGAGATGCGCTATCCCATTTTCCGCAATCATCAATCCACCGATGCACCCAATGCTCCGCACCGCGCAGTAGTATGAAGGAGGTCGCTGCGCAACCCGCGTATGTCAGGAGAACAAATTGTCAGTAAAACTTGATCTCGGGAAAGCCCTATCCCAAGCTGCCCAAGCCGCCGGTGAGATGGCAAAAGACGCATCGGCGGCCATTGAGTCCGCCGCCAAAGGCGCCACGAATGCAGCTGAGGACGCGGGTAACGTTATCGTCGATACGGCCACCTCGGCATCCGAGGCCATCGGCAGCGCCATGTGCTCGGTTGCGGAAGGCATGTCGAGTGCCGGTGAGCAAATTGCGTCGTCTGATGCAGGCAAAACGATTGCAGGGGCCGCGAACACGGTAGGCGGAATTGCCATCGGTGCCGCCGTGGATCTGGCCCAAGGAGCATCGTCCCTTGCGTCCGACGCGGCGTCGACCGTGGAGGGCGGAATCAATGTCATCAAGGAGAACTCATTCTCCGCGCGACTCCGCAGGGCACGCATCAAGGGTTTCCGTGACGGAATCAAGCAGGGCGCCTACCTTGCTGGAGAGAAGCGACACAATTTCATTTACGCGTACGTGGCAACGCTTTGCTTCCTGATGCGCTGCGACGGTGACTTCTCCCAAGAGGAGCAGAAGTGGCTCGAGGAGGGTCTCGATTACCTCAAGCTGGACGGCGGCCTCCCAAATAACGTCAAGACAAAGGTGCAGGCCATCGCGGATGACGAGAGTTTGTCCTTCGACCAAGTCAAGGACTGCTTGGACAACGTTAGCATCGTGTCGCTGGACTCCATAGCCGAGCAGTTGCATGTCGCCGCGGCGGCGGACGGTCAGGTGACAAAAGAAGAGGAGCATGCCTGCAGGCTCTTTGCCGACTATATGGCGGCGAGGGTGACATGCATGGCCGTTGACGAGAGCCGGGCCGAGCAGGCAGTCGAAAAGTCCGTCCGCGAGTACGGCGAGAACCTTCAGCGCATCGACCGGGAGTTCAAGGAGCGGACGCGACTGCAGGATGCCGACGCGGCCTTCGTCGCCGCCGCAACCATGCTCCAAGTCGCCCGCATTCTTATCATCAACTCGCTGACGGAGGTCGAGTGCGCCGGAGCTGGCAACGTAAAAGAACACGCTTTGCACGACTTCCAAGGTCGTGTCTTCTCAGGTTTCGATGACAGGATGCCGCGGGAATCGAACCATCTGTTCGCCTCAAAACATCATATTCTTAATTCACGCGGTGTGCCCTATGACGCGACACGCTACGAGGCAGAAAACATCGGACTCTTCAAGGGCGCAAACCACCGGGTCGCGACCCTCGGCCACGACCCAGTGCTCGGTCTCGTGTTCGGAACATCAAACATCATGACCAATAGCATCACCTGCGTTAAAGACACCAACGTTTTTGGTATTGGTGCACGAATCCCCACGACCTACTCGGTCTCCTATGACGCCTTTGGGAAAAATCCGCAGATCGGGGCGCCCGCTGGGACTGTAGAGATGCTGGTTGCGGCGGGAAGGCGCGTCGTGAGCGAGCCGGATGCCGCCGCGGCTGCTCTGATCAAGCAGCTGATCCACATCGGCACAGACCTCTACACGCCGTGCGGGATACAAATCCCATTCGCCAATCTCATCCTCGACAAAGCACATGCCGAGGCGCTTACCAAATACGTCAGTACCGGCGATGTACTGAAGGTCGGCATGCAGGCGGGTATGGCGGCGCTTATCAACTGGTTGATAGCGGCACTTCACGGATGTTCGCTGATATTCAAGGACGACGGATCGGATTTCTGCACCGAGATGTACCAAGCACGTACCAAGAAGATTATCCTCATTTCCGAAACCATCGCGGCCTCGAGCAGCATCGTGCAGGCTTTGATTGCGGAGAATCCCAAGTGCCTCGACCTCGGAGGCGCAGCGGTGCTCGTCTACCGACTGTTCTCGGACGCGCGTTTCATTGCTAAGCTCAAAGAAGAGTATGTGCAATCGGAGCTCAACAAAATCTACGACGAGCGAGCAAAAGGACTGCTCTGATTCCTCGGCGCCCTTCCTCTTACATCGCCATTCAAACAAAGCGTAAAGCGCCTTATTAAATTAAGACATCAGAACAAAAAGGACCCCTTGTCCGCAGCTCCAAAGGAGCAGGACAAGGGGTCCTAATCTAACCGAGGACGTTCCGGAGAGAAACCCCGTCACGCCCCCGGATTCCCGGTGGGAGTTCTAGACCTTGTCGGCCTTAGTACATACCGCCGCCCTGCTGACCAGCGGTGGCAGCAGCGATAGCGTCCTCAAGCTGAGTATTCTTGGGCACATCGGAGACGGTAGCCTCGGTGATGAGGATCAGGCTGGCGACGGAAGCAGCGTTCTGCAGGGTGACGCGGCTGACCTTGACGGGGTCGAGGACGCCCATCTCGATCATGTCGCCCCACTCGCCGTTGGCAGAGTTGAGACCCTGGCCGGCGGGCAGCTCGGCAACCTTGTCGACCACGACAGCGCCCTCAAAGCCAGCGTTCTTGGCGATGGTGGCGACCGGAGCGGTCAGAGCCTTCTTGACGATATCGACGCCGATCTTCTCCTCGGGGTCGTCAATCTCGACAGCGTCGAGCGCAGGAGCAGCGTCCATGAAGGCGACGCCGCCGCCAGCGACAATGCCCTCCTCGACAGCAGCGCGGGTAGCCTGCAGGGCGTCCTCGACGCGATGCTTGATCTCCTTGAGCTCGGACTCGGTAGCAGCGCCGACCTTGATGACGGCAACGCCACCGGAGAGCTTGGCCAGGCGCTCCTGGAGCTTCTCGCGGTCGAAGTCAGAAGTGGTGTTCTCCATCTCGCCCTTGATCTGAGCGATGCGGGCGTCGATGGCCTCCTTGGAACCAGCGCCGCCAACGACGACGGTGTTGTCCTTGGAGATGGTGACGGACTTAGCGGTACCGAGCATATCGGCGGTGATGTCAGCGACCTTCACGCCCAGCTCGTCCAGAGCGGCCTGGCCACCGGTAAGGACGGCGATGTCCTCGAGGATGCGCTTGCGGCGATCGCCGTAGCCCGGAGCCTTGACGGCGCAGACGTTGAGAGCGCCACGGATCTTGTTGAGGACGAGGGTGGGCAGGGCCTCGCCGTCGATGTCCTCAGCGATGATGAGCAGGCCACGGCCGGCGCGCTGGACAGCCTCGAGAACAGGCATGATGTCCTGAACGCTGGAGATCTTCTGGTCGGTGATGAGGATGTACGGATCCTTCATCACGGCCTCCATGCGGTCGTTATCCGTGACGAAGTAAGCGGAGACATAGCCCTTGTCGAACTGCATGCCCTCGACGGTGTCGATGGTGATGTCGAACGTTTGGGAATCCTCGACGGTGATGACGCCGTCCTTGCCCACGACCTCCATGGCCTCGGCGATCTTCTCGCCGACCTCGGGGTCACCGGCGGAGATGGTACCGACGGAAGCAATCTGCTCCTTGGTCTCGACCGGCTTGGCCTGCTTCTTCATCTCGGCGACGGCGGCGTTGACGGCCTTGTCGATGCCGCGACGGATGGCCAGCGGGTTGGCGCCAGCGGCGACGTTGCGCAGACCGTCGTTGACGATGGCCTGAGCGAGCAGGGTTGCGGTGGTGGTGCCGTCACCCACGGTGTCGTTGGTCTTGGTGGCGACCTCCTTCACCAGCTGGGCGCCCATGTTCTCGATGTTGTCCTCGAGCTCGATC
>JAGZPG010000024.1:0-26187 GCA_018382775.1 Collinsella sp.
GGTGGTGCCGTCACCCACGGTGTCGTTGGTCTTGGTGGCGACCTCCTTCACCAGCTGGGCGCCCATGTTCTCGATGTTGTCCTCGAGCTCGATCTCCTTAGCGACGGAAACGCCGTCGTTGGTGATGGTCGGGGCACCGAACGTGCGCTGCAGCGCAACGTAGCGGCCCTTGGGGCCCATGGTGACGGTAACGGCGTCGGCCAGGGTGTTGACGCCCTTGGCGAGCTTAGCGCGGGCATCGGTGTTGAACGTAATGTTCTTTGCCATAGTGGGTAATCCTCCAAAAGAAATGTGACTCGCGTCGCCGCTTCCGAGTCCTATGCGACGAGCGCGTTCAAAGACGAATCAGAGATTCTGACGAGACTAGGCCTCGACGACAGCGTAGATGTCATCGGCGCGCATGAGCAGATACTTCTCGCCGTCGACCTTAACCTCGTTGCCACCGAACTTACCGTAGATGACAACGTCACCGACCTTGACGTCCATGGGAATGCGCTCACCCTTGTCGTTGACCTTGCCGGCACCAACGGCAACAATGGTGCCGCGCTGCGGCTTCTCCTGAGCGTTGCTGGCGATATACAGACCAGAAGCGGTCTTCTGCTCGGCCTCGTCGGGCTTGACCAGAACACGATCTGCAAGCGGCTTCAAAGACGACATGCTTGTCTCCTCCTTTTTGGGCCGCGCGGTTATACCACGCGAATTAACCCTTTTTGTTTGCGTACGCGTTGAATGGTACCCACGAATGGCGGGTTATACAACACGGAGTCAAAAAATCTTATTTTTTGGCACTTAGATTTTCTGAATGCCGGGGGATAACTTAGCGGTGGCCCCCGTGTGGCTCCGGAGGGGCGGGGCATAAGGTTTCCTGCTCGGGCAGTCCTGCTCGCACGAAGGCCACATTAAGTGGCCTTCGGCTCGTGCGGAACTCGCGATAAACCTTATGCCCCGCCCCTCCGGAGCCACACGGGAGGCAGGTTAACTAATTCGGGCCCGACATTCAGAAAAGTCAGTGCAGCAAAATGGCGATGCAGATGTTGCGAACAAGAAAGGGGCACGTTGCTGAAACGTGCCCCCTATGAGTGGGGTATGAGGCTAGCGCTCGTAGATTACGTTACCTGCCAGGTAGGTGGCCTGAACCTTGGTAGCCTGGAGCTCTTGTGGATCGACAGTGAGCGGGTTTTGGTCCAGGACTACCAGGTCGGCATACTTGCCGGGCTCCAAGCTGCCGAGGTTTTGCTCGTCGCCCGCTGCATAAGCGCTACCCAGGGTGTAGTTGCGCAGGGCCGTTGCCGCATCGATGCGCTCGCTCGGCAGCCAGCCGCCCTCGGGCCAGTGGCTTTTGGGGTCCTGGCGCGTGATAGCCGTGTAGAGCACGTTCATGCTGGTAACAGCTGTGATAGGGCTGTCGGTACCGAAAGCTTGGCGGATGCCGCGCTGCTTATAGGTCGCAAACGGCCACATGATGCGGCTGCGCTCCAAGCCCAGATCGCGCTCCGGACCACCCGGGTCGAGCGTGATATGGCAGGGCTGGCTCGAAGCAACCACGTTGAGCTTGCGCAGGCGGTCGATGTCCTCGGGCAGAAGGTTCTCCAGGTGCTCGAGCGTGTTATGGCCGTGCTGGGGCAGGCCGTACAGATCGGCCGCCTCCTCGAAGATATCCAGCGCGGCATGAATCGCACCGTCACCAATGACGTGGATGCGCACGGTGTGACCGCGCTCCGCGGCCGCCAGAACCAGTTTGCGCATGCGCTCAGCCGGGACCGTCAGACGGCCCTGGTCGCCCGGGAAGCGCGGATTGGTATAGGGCTCAGTGAGATATGCCGTGTGTTCACTCGACACGCCGTCGAAGAACTGCTTAAAACCCGGCGCCGAAAGCAGCGCGTTGTTCGCGTAACGTACCTGCAGCTCTTCCAGACGCGACTGGTCATCCAGCAGCGTGGGAAACAGATGGGCACGAATGCCCAGCCTACCGGCCGTCTGCAATTTGTCGTAGACATCGTCGCGGATAAAATCGCAGCCCGGCATGGGCATGAGCGACATATCGCAGATCGAAGTAATACCCTGCTCGGCCATGCGCCTCATTTGATCGGCGTAAGCGCTTGCGATGCGACCTTCGCCCAGCCACTCAAGGCAGCGCGGCAGCAGCTGCATGGCAGCCGCTTCGTGCGCAATGCCCGTGAGCTCGCCGCTTGCGTCCTTGTCGTAACTGCCGCCCGCTGGCGGCTCGCTGTCGCGCGTGACGCCGAGCGCCTCGAGTGCGCGGCTGTTGAGCCAAAGCGTGTGCCCGTCGCCCGAATACATAACGCAGGGACGATCGGGGAATGCCGCATCGAGCGACGCCTTGGTAGGATGCTCGGGCGGGTCCCAACGGTAGTCGCGCCAGCCCTGCGTCACAACCCAGGCGTCGTCGGGCAGGTCCTGGGAAAACTCGAGCGCGTGCTGCACCAGTGCCGCCTCGGACGTGCCCATATCCATGAGCATGTACGGCGAGGAACCGACCGAGGTATGGAAGAAGTGCAGATGAGCGTCATGGAAACCGGGGCAGACAAACTGCTCGCCGTAGTCGAGAACCGGCGTGGCGGCAGGCGCGGCGGCGATCACGTCATCGGGCGCACCGACTGCGACGATACGGTCACCTGCGATGGCAATCGCCAGCTCGCGGGCGGTATCGATGCCGTCTTGCGCGGTAAAGACGTTCTTGGAGCGGATAATCCGATCGATATGTTGCATGGACATCCCCATCTCTGGCAGAAAATTCAACACCCCCGAGTGTACTCCCCCGCCTCGGTTACAAAATGCCAAGCGGCAAACGGCAGCTTTGCCAGGCCAAGTGGCAGGTGGCATACTGGAAAGAGCCTGTACGATTTTGCGATAAACCAGTAAGGAGCAAATCGACCATGACGAAGACCAAGGCACAGCAGATTATGGCGGCGACCGAGGCTCGCGCGGCTGACGACGTCACCGCAGCCATCCAAGATATCGCCGCCGAGTTTGAACCCTACATCATTAAGCAGCGTCGGCACTTCCATAAGCACCCGGAGCTGAGCCTCGCCGAAGAGCGCACGACTTCTGACATCGCCAACCAGCTCGACGCCATGAATATCCCCTACGAGCGTCCCCTTAAGACGGGCCTGGTGGCGACCCTTCGCGGCACCGCGCCCGACGCCTATCGCGAGGACGGCACGCCGCGCCGCCGCATCCTGCTGCGTGCGGATATCGACGCCCTGCCCGTCACCGAGCAGACCGCCGAGGATTTCTCCAGCGTCAACGAGGGCTGCATGCACGCCTGCGGCCACGACTGCCACATCGCCATGATGCTCGGCACGCTGCAGATTCTGCGCCATATGACAGACGACATCCACGGCGAGGTCCGCATCGTCTTCCAGCCCAGTGAGGAAAACGGCCAAGGCGCCAAACTCATGATCGGCACGGGCGTGCTCGACGGCGTCGATGGTGCCTACGCCGCGCACATCTGGAGCGAGGTCGACGCCGGCACCGTAAGCTGCGAGCCCGGCCCGCGCATGGCCAATACCGACTGGTTCCGCATCGATGTCCGCGGTACCTCGTGCCACGGCGCCATGCCCCAGCGCGGCCACGACGCCGTTATGGTTGCCGCCGAGATTGTCAACGCCCTGCAGACCATCGTCTCGCGCGAGATAAGCCCCTACGAGCCGGCCGTCATCACCGTCGGCGAGCTGCATGGCGGCACCGCGCGCAACGTTATCGCCGGCACGGCCTACCTCGCCGGCACGGTGCGCACCTACGGAGATTCAACCCACGAGGAAATGCCGGAACTTATGCGCCGCATCGTGGAGCATACCGCGGCCGCCTTGGGCGCCGAGGCAGAGCTCACCGACTACACCATCGCCAACTACAAGGTCGAAAACGACGCGGCCTCGAGCGAGCGCTGCCGTCAGGCCGTAATTAAGTGTCTGGGCCCCGCCGGCCAAGGCCATTATCGCGGCACACTTTCGGGCGAGGATTTTTCGGAGTACCTGCGCCGTGTGCCGGGCGTGCTCGCCTTTGTAGGTACGCGTAACCCCAAAATTGGCGCCACGTACGCCCAACATTCCTGCTTCTACAAGATCGACGAGACCGTGCTGGCAAAGGGCTCCATGGTGGCCGCCCAGTATGCTATCGACTTTTTGTCCGAGCCCACGCAAGAGGAGCTCGACGGCCCCGCAATCACCGCGGTCGCCGAAACCAACCCCGATCTGGCCGCCAAGTTGCGCTCTGCCAAGGCGACGACCGCCGAGGCTCGTGACGCCATCCACGACGCCCGCACGGCTCGCCATGCCGCAATCAAGGGCATCCACGAAGCCCGCGCCGCCGCTCGCCGCGAGGAGAAACACGACGAGTAGTCGTCACACCCATCCATAACAGCCTGGCTAAAGCAAAGCAGGGGCGGACGCGTCGAAACGTCCGCCCCCGCTCATCTGTCAAGCGTTATTTCTACCATTTCTACCCCGTCCCCAAATGGCAGGCGGCATGCTACTCGTCCTGAGGGTCCTCGTCGGAACTTGACTCGGGCGCCGGCTCGGGCGCGGGCGCCGGCTCAGGTGCAGGTGCCGACTCGGGCTCAGGCGCAGGCGCAGGCGCAGGCTCAGGCACGGGCGCCGGCTCGGGCGCGACATCCGGAGCACTGTAACCCGAGGGAGTGGACTTCTTCTCGAAGGGCAATACAAAGGTCAGGACGTCATCCTTGTCCTCGTCGGCCCACTCGCTTGCATAACGCGCGACCCAATAGCCAACGGCACGGTGCTTGAGCATCTTGCCAAAGACTGTAAGAAACACGGTGACAAAAGCGACCAGCACCAGGAACAGCACGAGTGTGATGCCACCGCCGGCAACAATCGCCTCAATACCCGTAGGACGATAGTAGTAGCTATACATACCGACAGAGGCAACGGCGCCAAAGACGACCGTCAAGATCCATGTGACAACGTTGGCGACCAGACCCGTCAAAAACTCGGGAAGGAACGAAGCGCAGAACAGCTTGGTCTTATTGTTCTTAAAGGCTGCCCAAACCTTATCGAGCGAAAACGCGCTCTCGACGCGACCGGTCACCGCAAAGTGCATCACGGCAATGTCGGCGAACATCTTAAAGAAGACCCCCAGGACCGCCGTGGCAATCATAGCCAGGACAAGCAGGCCAAGCGAGCCAAACAGCGCAGCCTCGAGCGCATAAGAGCCGTAATAAGAATACGAGCCCGCGGCGCCAATTACCACGCCCTCCACCAGCGAAAGCACTACACCGATAATGGGAATGGCAGCGATAACCTCGAGCACGACCGAAATAACGCTCGAAAAGATTCCGAGACCAAACGACGTGGAACGCATCAACGGACGACCCATGCCGTCATCGATCTTAAGCGACAGGTCGCGACCCCACTCGATGCCAAAGCCCGAACCGCACACGCTCGCCACGTAGGCAGCCAAAAAGCCGATGGCAGCCGCAATACCGCCGATAACGGGGATGAACAGCACGAGTACCGACACGACACAGATAAGCGCCGGCAAAAAGGCAATCTGGCACACGCGCTGCAGCACGCCCGGAGTCTTGGTCATATCCTCAAACGCCTGAGCCGTGCAGCCCTTGGACGCGTTCGCGACAGGTTGAGGAACAAACTGCTGAGGCTGAGGCTGACCCTGAGGGGCGGAAGCTGCAGCACCGGCATTGGGGGCACCACACACGCCGCAGAACTTGTCGTTATCGCCCATGGGGGCGCCACACTGCGAACAGAACATCGAAATCATCCCTTCGTATCTAGAGCGAATCACCTGGATCGCAAACGATGTCATTGGCATCATTATCGCCCAATGTGGGGACAAATACTCTTAGATGACGTATTTGCAACGCGCGAGGCGCTTTTCGATTGTTTGATGAGTGCGTCCGCGTTAGTTCGTTCCGCGGAAACCCTTGCCGACGATCTCGGAGCTGTCGACGATCGTGATAAAGGCACCCGGATCGACCTCGCGCGCATAACGGCGCAGCTGCACGGCCTCGCGACGGCTCAGCACGCTCATGATCACCGTCACGCACTTGCCCGAGAAGGCACCGTAGCCGCGACTGATGGTCGCCGTACGGTTGAGATGCTTGACGATAAACTCCTCGACCTTAAGGGGCTCGGAACAAATGATCGTGCAGACCTTACGAAGATGAATGCTCTCGATGGCCTTGTCGACCACAAGCGTCTTGGCAAACAGGCCGAGCACGCAATACAGACCGATACGCGGACCATACAAAAAGGCCGCGATGGTCACGATGCCGATATCGACCAGCAACAGCGCGCGACCAATCTCGAGTGTGGTACGGCGTTTGAGGATCATAGCGAGGATGTCCGTGCCGCCCGTCGAGGCGCCGATATCAAAGACGATGGCGCTGCCGAGCGCCGGCAGAATCACGGCAAAGCACAGGTCGAGCCACATATCGCCCGTCATCGAGACACTGGTCGGGATAAAGAGCTCGAAAAGCGAAACATAGGCGGACAGCGCAAACGAGGCGAAGACGCTCCACAGGATTGCCTTGCGTTCCAAAAAGATAAAGCCCAAGACGACGAGAACCGCGTTGATAATCCACATAAAGACACCGACGGGCAGGGTCGGGAACAGCGTGGACAGAATGACCGACACGCCCGAGGTGCCGCCAAAAGCAAAGTGATTAGGGGTTTTAAACGCAACGATGGCAAAGGCCGTAAGAATCAGACCCAGATTGAGCTCGGCGAAAAAGCGCGGGAAGCCTGGCTCCTGGCTGCGCTTTTGGCCGGCACGCTCGCCGCGCTCGATATCGGTGCGATCGACCACGCGCTCCATCGGCACCACGGGAGGACGATGTAGCTCCTCGGCAGCTCGCGATGCCGCCTCTGCCGCGGCGGCCTCAATCGCCCATGCCTTGCTTTCTGTTTCGCGCTCGTCAGCCATTACGGCAACCCCTCGTTAACAATTTGGAAACAATGCGCCCATTAGGGTAACGCGGAACGCGACGATTGCAACCCCTAGTTAGACGAGTGGTATGCCTACATCGGGGGCATACAAATAACGGCCGGCCGCACATACATCCGTGCGACCGGCCGTTTGACGTTTTCGCAGATAAAATCTGCCAAAATAAACATCCCTTTTTGGTAGGTTACTCGTGCTGGTTGGTGCGGTGCTCGTACTCCTCGGGGGTGATAACATCCTCGATGCGCAGGTTGACGCCTGCCACCTCAAGGCCGGTCATCGCAGCCAGACGCTCGGTCACGCGCGCCTTAACGTCGTCGAAAATCGCGGGCGCATAGGCGCCGTACTCGATAATGACGGAAATGTTAACGACCACGCGGTTGTCATCGGTGACCTCGACTGTCACGCCCTTGGTCAGATTCTCGGCACCAAACTGCTCCTGCACAAAGTGCATGAGGTTGCCCTTCATGCCCAGGACGTGCGGTACCTCGCGGGTGGCCATGGCGACGATCTTCTCGATCACACCGTTGGAATAGGTCAGCGAGTCCTCGGACTCGTCCGCTTCCCCATCATCCTCATCCGCATCGTCGGCGGGTTCGGCCTCGACGAGCGCCTCGTCCTCGAGCGTTACGTCCTCGGCCTCGGCGGTGACGGTCTCGTCTACCTCGAGCTCGGTATCGGCCACATCGACCTTCGTGTTAAAAGCCATGGTTCCTCCTTATGCCCACCGCACACGCGGCGGTCGAATACATGCTAGCGGCCGCTAAACAGACGGCCGAAGAAGTTGACGATCCCGTTCTCGCCGTCGCGGATCTGGCCAATCACGGCGCCGATCAGCACAAAGAAAGCGATGACGAGCGTATCCCACAGGCCGAGCGTGAGCACCAGCACGGCGAGCACAAAACCAGCGACGGCTCCAAGCGTGGTGTTGGGATGACGGACGGCATAGCTCCAGATGGCTGCCCCCGTACCCTTGATGAGACCCATGGCCTCATCAAAATCATCGGCGACCGCGTCATGTGACTCGGTACCCTCCACCTTAGGATCGACGACCTCGCCTGCCGGCGCGGCGCTCTGATCGATAGTCAAGCGCGGGGTGCGGACGGTCTTGTCTTGATTGGTATCACTCACCGGAAACCTCCACGGTCTGGACGGTAGTCTTGGACGGCAAAAAACGAACGCGCGCAGTCGTGCCCGGCGTGCCGAGCATAGTGTCGCAGGCCTCCTCGATACGTTGCTGCATCGCGGCTGCAAGGGAAGCCACGTCCCGGTCGTCGAGCGCGATGGCGTCGACCTTAAAACGGACGTGCGATTCGTCGGAGCCCTGCACGCGCGCCTCGACATGCTCGATCATCACTCGGTCGTCGCGCTCTGCCGCGGTGCGAGCACACGAGGAGAGGGCAGCGAGCGTGACCTCGATATTACGCTCCCCCGCCGGATGCACGCAGGACGGCTCGCGACGAGCAAACACCAGGCGGAAGAAACCCACGAGCACGCCGAGCGCCACGACGCCGCCGCACGCCGTAACAACGATGCGAGGCAGCGGATCGCGCATCAGCAGCATAAAGCGATAGGTATATGGCCCCCAAAACTGGCAGACTAACGTACCCAGCGCCACGACGGCGGCGGCAAGATACACAATCGCCAGGGCTCGTTTGAGCACGCGCATGCAGCGCTCCCTTCAAATCTCGATCCACAGAATGCAAAACGATTCGCATCATTATAAAAGAGCCGGGTCCGGTGCCTCATGCACGCGGATCCGGCTCATCTATTCCACGAGGCTTGCATGCTCGCTTCATTATGCCCAGATATGCACGGCTCAATCCGTGCGGGCGCTACTCCTCCTCGAGGGCAGCGATGACCTCGTCGGTCATGTCCATGGTGCTGTAAACATCCTGGACGTCGTCGAGCTCCTCAAGACGGTCGATGAGGCGCTGAACCTTCTTGGCGTCGGCGCCGGAGACCTCGGTCGGGGTGGTCGGGACCATGGTGGTCTCGGAGCCCTTGACCTGGACGCCCTGCTCCTCGAGCGCCTTGGAGACAGCCATGACCTCGTTGGCGGTAGTCCAGACGATCCACTCCTCGCCGGCGTCCTCGTAGTCCTCGCCACCGGCCTCGGCGATCGCCATCATGAACTCATCCTCGTCACCAGCAGCACCGTTGGCGATCATGGTCTCCTTCTTGGCGTTCTCGTCCAGGATCTCCTTGGCGACGACGATCTGGCCCTTGCGCTCAAACTGGAAGGCGACGGAGCCCGAGGTGCCCAGGTTGCCACCAGCGTGGGAGAAGGCGGAACGGACATCAGCGGCGGTACGGTTGCGGTTGTCGGTCAGGCAGTCGACGTAGACGGCAACACCGGCGGGACCGTAGCCCTCGTACACGATGTTCTCGTAGACGGCGGCGTCGGCACCCGAACCAAAGGCCTTATCGATAGCGGACTTGATCTTGTCCTTAGGCATGGACTGAGCCTTAGCCTTGGCAACGGCAGCGGCGAGGCTGGCGTTGTTCTCGGGCAGCGGGTCGCCGCCGAGACGGGCAGCAACGGTGATGTTGCGGCTGAGCTTGGAGAAGAGGGCGGAACGCTTGGCGTCCTGCGCGCCCTTACGATGCTTGGTTGTGGCCCACTTAGAGTGTCCGGACATACGTGTCTCCTATCGGTTTCGACCTAAAGCCCAGCGCGAATGCTCGGGCAATATAAACAAACGTCGTTATGATATACCTACCGGCCTGCAAGATAAACCCCAAAATGAAGGCGTCGTGATGATGCAGCCCCTTGGCACAAAGCAGCCTGACCCCAATGCGCCAATCTTTGGTTAGGTCCACAGGCGGTCGCTGCGGGTGATCGTGGCGCCGATGGCGAAAGGCATGCATGCAATGACCGGGTACAGGTAGCGCATGTAGGTCGACCCGTTACATGGACCAATCAGGCACACAGCGAGCACACCCAGTAGCGGTATCCAGATGGCCAGCGCGCGCCACGAATGGCGGCGCAACAGGTAGACCACCACGATGATCATGATCCACACGTAGGTGGCCGAGCTCATGGTGAGCGAGATAAACGGAATGCGCTGCACCGCCACGCGGTACAGGTTAATCAGGTGGTCGCACCAGCGCACGGCTTTGCTGTCAACCGGATGGAAGTCAAAGTACTTGAGGTTATCGGGCTTCGCCATGATCTCGGCACTGCGCGCCGTGCTGTAGACCCACGCATCGCGAGCGCTCGGATAGAAGTACCCGTAGTAGTTATTGACGAGCGCCGAGATATAGCACTCGGGGTCCTTTTTGAACATCTGGGCCCACACCTTAAAATAGGCCTTGATGTCCTCCTGCGAGGCGTACTCGTTAAAGCAATTTTTGACGGCGTCCGACTTATCCGGGTTGTAACGGCGGCCTAGATTCTCGTACTTGAGCACACGGTCGATCACGGCACGCTCTTCGTCGGTCACCAAGCCGTCGCAAGGAGCCTCCACGATGGTGCCGTCCTCCTTAACCGTGGGGTTGACGCCCGAGTTGAGGCCGTCGTGCTTTTGGACAAAACGAGCCGTCTGCTGGAACGGAATCGAGAGGATTTCGCGCTTGGAACCAGGCGTGATGTCATGTGCCGGCATAAAGACCTTGGTGAAGTACATATTAGAGGCAAGGCAGAGTGCAAGCACCGCAAGAACTCCCACCCAGCGGAAACGCGGGGTGGTGCCCGAAGGCGCAGCACCAGCCTGCTTGGCTGCACGACGGGCCACGTGCGCGTCCCAAGCGCAAAACGCCGCCGCGATTACGCATGCCGCCAGGGGAAACACCAAGCCGCCGTTGCGCAAAAACGTGGAACCCATGGCACCCAGCACGAGCAACAGCCAGTCGTGGCGTGCAAAGAGCACAGGCGCCTGTTCGCCCGCGCGCTCGGCATTGGCATCGCGACGGGGCAGGCCACATGCCACGAGCTTGACGGTCTGAACGAGCAGCACCAAAAACGCATCGGCAAACAGTACGTCTTTGGTCAGCAGCGCCGCATAGTTGGAGAACATCGGCATAAACGCAAAGAACAGCAAGATGACGCCACGGACCGGCAGGCTCACGCCCAGCTTGCGCAGCGAAGATATGGAATAGGCCATGCAGGCGGCCGTGATGACAAATTGGGCACAGGTGTAGATGGCAAGGCCCGCATTGGCGCTGCTGAATAGCGAAAGCCCCAGTTGCACACATGAGCCGATGATGGCCGTGTGCACCACCGGATGATGGCCGTTGAGCAGCACGTTGGGGTTAAGCAGGCGCAGGTAGTCGCTCGTGCCGTTGGGATAGTTGAACCATTGGCGGATCTGCGCGCCCGTATCTCCCATAAAGAGGCCGGGCAGCGAGGCGATAAGCGTGGGCGCCCAGACAATCATGAGGACAAGAAACGGCCCGACAAAGGGATGGACCGAGAGCACGGCGTGGGCAACACGCCACACGCGACCAAAATGTGCCTCCGAAAACGGGATGCGGTGGGAGCTCAACCAATCTAAAAACTCAAAAGCCAGATAGAAGGCCACAATCGCCAGAAGCATCCAGCCCGCGCCGCCAATCCAGGCGCAGATAACGCGTGCCTTGTCGCCCAGCACAATCTCTGCCGAATCGGTAAGGTCGTAGCTACGGCCGAACACCATGCAAACGGCAAAGAACAGCGATGGCAGCACGACCGACGGGCGCCAAGCGTCACCGCGGCCAAAGAACACATAGCGAAACGGCAGCGTGAGCAAGCAGGCAAGCGCGAGCAGCATCACTGCGTCGGTATGGCCGGCAAACGAGAGAAGTACCTCGTAGCACACGTAGAGCGTGTCCGTCGCCTTGGGGTCGATCGCCAGGACCGCATTGCTCGACACCGGGGCGGGATCGATGGAAAACGCCGTAGTCGCCAGCAGGGCGAGCAAAAATGCGATGAGCGTCTGCTTGGCGGGATAGCGCTTAAACCAAACGATGCGGGCGGCGTCGCGCGCAGCCGTTGCGGAGAGGTCGGAATCCTTCACAGTCCGAATAGCCTTTCTAGAAACCTGCCAAAAAGGGACAGGTTTATTTTGGCAGGTTTTATCTGGGGAAACGTTACGGTTCTGCCATCGTTGCCCGGCAAAACCACCACAAAGGTGCCTGTCCCCTTTATGGTGGTATGTGGTGGCTAGGCGTCGAGGTAGATGCGCTGGGGGCGATTGCGGTGTCGGGCGAAGATGATGAGCGCCAGGCCTGCAATCACGAGTGGCAGACTCAACAGCTGACCCATGGTGATGACGCCGCCCAGCAGATAGCCCAGCTGGGCATCGGGCACGCGCACAAACTCAACGAGGAAGCGGACAATGCCGTAACCCATCACAAACACACCCATAAACGTGCCCTGGGGCAGCAGCGGTTTTTTGCGGCTGAGCACCTGCAAGATGCAAAAGAGCACAATGCCCTCGAGAAATGCCTCGTAGAGCTGGGAGGGATGGCGCGGCATATCGCCCGCGGTGCCGCCAAAGATCACGCCCCAGGGCAAATCGGTCGGCTTGCCCCACAGCTCGCCGTTGACAAAGTTGGCGCAGCGCCCCAGGCACAGGGCCAACGGAGCACCGATGACCGCGAGGTCTGCCAAAGTCCACGCATCGAGCTTGTACATGCGGCACACGAGCACGCCGCCGATGATGCCGCCCACCAAGCCGCCATGGAAACTCATGCCGCCTTCGTTGGTGGCAAAGATCTCGAGCGGATGTGCCCAGTAGTAGCCGTCACCGTAAAAGATGACGTAGAACAGGCGGGCGCCAATGATAAGGCCAAAGACCACACCGACCACGACGCTCGTCAGGTCGTCGACCGTAATGTCGAAACCCCAGCGACGCTGCGTGCGATACATGACGACCGCCGTGAGCAGAGCACCGACCACGTAGGCCAAGCCGTACCAGTAGATGGTGATGGGCCCCGCCGAAATCGCGACGGGATCAAGCATATGGTAGAGGTCGTTGAGCATATCGGTCCCCTTGCTCCCTACATACAAATGCGGCCGCGGGCCTTGCGCTCGCAGCCGCATATTTGGGCGTAACGTCTATGCGGAGTACGCCGTCCGCAGCTTTCGCATCTTAGAACGGCGCGTACTCGTCGTACAGGTCCTCGGTCTCGCCGGAGGCATTGACCTGCTCGACACGGGTAACGCCGGGTACGTGCTCCTTGAGGATACGCTCGATACCCATGGACAGGGTCAGTGCGCTCATAGGGCAGCCGGCGCAGGCACCCTGAAGCTCAAGCTGGACGACGCCCTCGTCGTCGACGCCCACATACTCCATATCGCCGCCGTCAGCCTGCAGGTTGGGGCGGATCTCCTCAAGAACCTTCTTAAGCAGCTCTTCGTTAACAGCCACAGGGGCTCCTTTCTCACAATAACGCGGGCGCGCCCGCTGACAGAGCTATGTTACTACAGCCATGTACCCGCTCACGAGCCGTCCATGCGCGCGGACACGACTTTCACGAGCAGTCAATTTGGGACGGGGCTTTTTTAGCTGCTTTTGCCGACGCCCGGCGCTAGCACACGCTGCCGCTACTGCTGAGTTTGTTCCCCGGTGCCGATGTGGACATCGACGATGACCTGGCGGTAGCTGATGCCGCAGGAGTCGAGAATGCGGCGACTGATGCGGCCGTCGTCGGTGTCGGCGTACTTATTGTCCAGGTAGACAACCTCGCCCACGCCCACCTGCGCCAGGATCTTGGCGCAGTCATGGCACGGGAACAGCGTGACGTAGACCGTGGAACCCTCAAGGTCTTTGAGCGAGCCGCGGTAGTTGAGCACGGCGTTGGCCTCGGCATGGACTACGTAGTTATGCTTGTCCTGCAGTGGGTCGTCGCTCGTTCCCCACGGGAAAAAGTCATCGTTGAGTGCCGAGGGCGTACCGTTGTAGCCCACCGAAAGGATGCGGTGGTTGGTGCTGGCGATGCACGCGCCCACCTGCGTATTGGGGTCCTTGCTGCGGCGCTGCGCGGCGATGGCCACGCTCATAAAGAACTCGTCCCAGCTAATAACGTCGCGGCGCTTGCCCGACGCGGTTTGATGAAGATCGTCCGACATGGCAGACACCTCCGAAATCGCAATAGTTTGACACATTGTAGCAGGTGAAAGGTGGAGACGTTTTTGTCCCACCGCCCCCATCGCTACGCGCGACGGGGCTTTTGATTGATGTGGTAGAGCTCGGCCAGGCCGCGAAGCGTCAACGCGTCATCGACCGTCAGGCTGTGGCCGACCAACGCCGCGAGCGCCTCGGCATCGTCGCCGGTGATGACGATGGGCACGCTGCCCTCCCCCGCCGCCTTGGTCGCGCGCATCTCGGCAAGCACCATGTCGAGCATGCCGTCAATACGGGCCACCTCGCCCAAGACCACGCCCGAGCGCATGGCCTCGCGCGTGTTGCGACCGATCACATGTGTGGGTGCCGAGGGCTCGACCTGCGGCAGGCGCGCCGCAGCGGCCGAAAGCGAGCGGGCGCCAAGTGCCAGACCCGGCGCGATGACGCCGCCGACAAAGGTTCCGCGCGCATCGATGACCTCGATATTGGTCGTAGTGCCCAGGTCGATCACGATGCACGGAGAGCCGTAGACGGCACGGGCCGCCACGGCGTCGGCGATGCGGTCGGGGCCGATCTCGGCCGGATCGTCGTAGTGCACGGGCATGCCGGTCTTGAGGCCCGGCCCCACGGTGAGCACGCGCCCCGTGCAGGTGCGGGAAAGCGCCGCCTTCCACGGGCGCTCGAGCGCCGGCACCACGCAACTCAGCACGGCCGCCGCGGGAACGAGTACACCCGGCATGCCCGCATCGATTGCCAGCGCGCCCATGACCTGCACGAGCCTCATGCGCGCCTCGTCGGCCGTGATGCTCGACGGCGTCGTGATCTCGCACGTCGCAAGCGGGCATTCCTGTGCCGCGGCCGAATCCTCGGCAAACAGGCCAAAGCGAATGAACGTGTTGCCCACGTCGACCGTCAATATATATGTGCAGCCATTAAGCATCGTCGGCGCTCCTTTCGTCTGCCCAGCAGTATATCGCCTACCCAAACCAGCTAAAAAGCCCCGTCCCAAATTGACTACCTTGCGGCTATACTGATGCGCGGTCGTGCGCGAGCTCACGCGGCGGCCCTTGGTAACCCGACTTCCCGCGCCGTATCCGTAGCGGCGCTTGCGGGGGAAGCGGATATACGCAAAGGAGTTCTATATGAGCAATCCCTCGAACCGCACCTCGATGCGCGGTCAACTCACGCTGCGCGGCGTCGTCATCGGCGTCCTTGGCTGCGTGATTATCACGGCAAGCTCGGCCTATACCGCCCTCAAGATGGGCGCCCTCCCCTGGCCGATCATTTTCGCTGCCGTCATTTCGCTGTTCTTCCTGAAGCTCATGGGCAACGCTAGCCTCAACGAGGCCAACGTCACCCACACCATCATGTCCGCAGGCGCCATGGTCGCCGGCGGTCTGGCGTTTACCATCCCGGGCGCCTGGATGCTGGGCTATGCCGACCAGATCAGTTGGCTCGACATGTTTATCGTGGCACTCGCCGGCACTATCCTGGGCCTACTGGCCACGGCACTCATCCACCGTCACTTTATCGTGGACGCCGCGCTGGAGTTCCCCACCGGCAACGCCGCAGCTCAGACCCTACGCGCGACCGAGGCCGGCGGCAAGACCGGCAAGCAGCTCTTTGGCTCCATGGCCATCGCAGGCATCTACAGCGTGCTGCGCGACGCCCTGGGCGTGGTGCCCAGCATGCTGTGCACGCTCAACATCCCCGGCGTGACCTTTGCCATCTACAACTCGCCCATGTTGCTGTCCATCGGCTTTTTGGTGGGCTTCGCCCCCGTCGCGTTCTGGTTTGCCGGCGCGCTGCTGGGCAATTTTGGCATCATCGTCGGCGGCACCGCTGCCGGCCTGTTCGATGTTGTGACCGCGCAGGGTATCGTCAAGTCCCTCGGTATGGGCCTTATGATGGGCTTTGGCGTCGCCGTCGTCCTTAAGGACATCCTGCCGCAGGTCGCCGGTATCGTCCGCGGCCTCGCCGCCGACAGCTCCACCGACACCGACGAGCAATCGCTCATCTCGGGCTCGCTTAAGCTCGACGCCGGCATCATCGGCCTGGGCACCGCCGCCATCGCCGTGATCGTTGCCATCGCGCTCGACCTCGGTCCCGTCCCGGCCGTCATCGTCACGCTGTTCACCTTTGTCACCACCATCATGAGTGCGCAGAGCTGCGGCCAGACGGGTATCGACCCTATGGAGATCTTTGGCCTCATCGTCATGCTCATCGTGGCAGCCTTCGCGCAGCTCGCACAGGTCAAGCTGTTCTTTATCGCCGGCATCGTGGCCGTGGCGTGCGGCCTTGCGGGCGACGTCATGAACGACTTTAAGGCCGGAGCCGTACTGGGTACCAACCCGCGTGCACAGTGGGTCGGCCAGGCCATTGGCGGCATCGTGGGCGCCCTGGTCGCTGCCGCCGTCATGGTCGCGCTCGTCACCGCCTATGGTCCGGACGCCTTCGGCCCCGACAAGAGCTTTGTGGCCGCGCAGGCAAGCGTGGTCGCCACCATGGTCTCGGGCATCCCGAGCGTGCCGTGGTTTGCGGGCGGCTTTATCGCCGGCATCGTCATGTACTGGCTCGGCATTCCGGCCATGATGATCGGTCTGGGCGTGTACCTGCCGTTCTACATGTCGCTCACGGCCTTCTTGGGCTCCTGCGTCAAGCTCGCCTACGACAAGTGGGCCGCACACCGCGACGCCGAGGCAGGCCTTTCGGACGAGGAGAAGGCTGCCAAGGATGCCGCCTTCCAGGAGCAGGGCCTGGTCGTTGCCAGCGGCCTGCTGGGCGGCGAGTCCATCGTCGGCGTTATCCTGGCGTTTGTCTCCGTGGGATTGAGTCTGCTGGGCTAAACCCAACAACAACGTACCCGTGCAGAGCGCGGGGTCGGAGACCATCCGGCCCCGCGCTTTTTTTGTATCTGCCGAAACCCTCGGCTTCAACCTCATTTGACGCGCCCCCTTTACCTACTCGTCTAAGTTTCACGTCAAGATGACCACCCCGCCTGCTGCGGTGTAGAGTAGAGGCAGCGGGCGCGATGCATAGCCCGCGGCGAAGCGAGGTGAACATGAAACTCGATAACCAGCAGCTCAAGCGACTGCGCGAGCGCCATCACCGGCGCCACGGCATCCGCCCTGCCTATAGCGAGGTCATGGAGAACGCCGGCCGCTTCCTGAGGCGCGCATTCAACATTCGCGAGGGTCGCGCCCCCTATCACGTAATTCGTAAGCGCTTTGTAAACGGGGCGCGCCTAACCGGCTCGCACCTGTGCATCCTCATTATCGCCATGCTGATCGCGAGTGTCGGCCTCGATATCGATTCGGACATCGCCATTGTGGGCGCCATGCTCATCTGCCCGCTCATGGGCTCGGTCCTTGCCATGGCATACGGCATCGCCACGCTCGACCGTGAGATTACCCTCGAGGCAATTGCCGGCCTCGCGCTGCAGATGGTCCTTTGCCTGATCACTTCCACGCTGTATTTTAAGCTCTCGCCCCTTGGCACCACCACGGCCGCCATCATCGATAACTCGACACCCACCGTATGGGACCTTGCCGTCGCGCTCGCGGGCGGCTTTGCGGGCGGGCTGGGCAACTCGCGCGACCAGGAGCCTTCGACGCTCATTGCCGGCGTAGCCGTGGCGACCGCACTCATGCCGCCCCTGTGCGCGGCGGGTTACGGCATTGCCATCGCGAGCGGGTCGCTGTTCCTCTCGGCCCTCTACGAGTTTGGCATCAATGTCGTCTTTATCGCACTGGCTGCCGAAGCCGTATTGCTTCTTTTACGTGTACCGCTCAAGCGCGACCTCAACGGCGACGGCATTGTGACCGCTGAGGAAAATGCCGAGGTCGATGAGCTGTCGCACAAGGTGCGCCGCCGCATCATCGTGGGTACGGTGATCTTTGCCATCCCCTGCATCGTTATGACCGCGGGGTCCATTGGCTCGGCGCAGGCCGGCGTGCAGGACGGCTACGGCGTCACCGAAACCACGCGCGAACTTGCCGCGGTGCTGCCGGGCTTTAAGGATTACACCGTCGCCGTCGAGACTTCGGCTACCGAAGGCGAGGAAGAGGGCCTTGTCGAGCGCGAGGTTGTCGCTCACGTGACGACAAGCGAGGCACTCGGGGCGCACGACCGCCGCATTGCCCGCAAGCTCATCGACCTCAATGTGCCCGAACTCGGTCGCGTGGAGTTTGACGTGGAGTGATGCCGGCGCGGGATGTTGCAAAGCGCACATAGCAGCTCAGGGTATCGGCGCCAAAGGGGTCGACTTTGACAAACGGGGCAGTTTCGTCGCAGCCGTCTTCGCTACTCGATCCCATGTCGTCACCATCGAAGAATTCCATCGCTGCCGCTTCCTTCATATTCCAGGGCACTTGCCAAGCTCTGTCCAATTATGACTCGAAGCTTAACAAACGCCTCTTAAGGCTAGCTTAGGCTCGAGGCAGCCGGAGCTGTTAGCCGCAAGATGCACAGGGGACGCAGGAATGCGATGATCCGTTTTCCTCCGTCCCCGAGGGATCATTTTTAGTACTTGAAGAAACCCTCGCCCGAGCTTTCGCCCAGCTTGTCTTCGTCGAGCATCTGCTTGAGGACGGATGCCATGGCCTTAAAGTTGTAGGGCATCATCATCTTTTTGAGCAACGGGCTCACCAGGCCCGGCACCTTCTGGTACTGCATAACGATGTTGTAAGCCGTCTGGATACCAACCGTGTCGAACACGCGGAACGGACCTTTGGGCGCGCCAGTGCCGCGCGTCCATGCGAGGTCGATGCTCTTGGGGTCACTCACGCCCGAGACATACAGGTCAAGGCCCGAAAGCGGCCACGGCACCAGCATGGAATTGAGCAGGTAGCCGTTCTTTTCCTTGTTGACGGGCAGGGCAAGCATGCGAATGTCGTTGGCGAAGTCGACGAGCTCGTCGAAGTAGCGCTTGTCGGTTTGGTCCTGCGCCATGACCTCGGTCATGTTGTTCTTCCAAATGGAGTTGGCAAAGTGCAGCGACAGGTACTTCTCGGGGCGACCAGTGTACTTGGCAAAGGTGCTCGGCAGCAGCGTAGAGGAGTTCGTCACGACGACGGTCTTTTGCGGGAGAACCGGGGCGAGCTTTTTGTAGAAGTCGATCTTTGCCTGGGTGTCCTCGGCCATAGACTCGATGACCAGGTCGGCATCGGCTACGGCCTTGGCAAGATCGAGCTCCAGCTTGAGCGTGGAGTAGGCACGCTCGACGGCGGCGAGTGCCGCCTCCTTGTCGAAGGGCTGGCCGCTATCGGCGATACCGGCGCACCACTCGCCTGTGCCATCCGCCATGCCCTCGATTGCCGCGATGTACTCCTCGCGCACATGATCGATCTTGGGCTGGGTGCGGCCGATGCTGCCCTCGCCGCGCAGCCAAATCGTCACATCAAAGCCGCAGTAGGCAGCCTGAAAGGCAATCTGGCTTCCCAACACGCCGCCACCGGCAACACAAACGGTCTTGTAGCTCATGGAACGGTCCTCTCTTACGTAATTCCATAGATGTGTATTTATTCAACCGTAAGGATGACGCGCGATGGGGGGGTGGGTTCTATAAACGGACGGTATTTTGCCGCGAACGGCTACACCTGTTCATTATTTCAAGGCTCCGAGGGCGATTTTTGGTGCCGCAGAAACGTCGTTTTCGGAAGTATGCGGCAAATTCTAGAACTCTCGAGCGCACCCCGGTTTTTCGCCAATAAAACCGCAGGTACAGAGCTTGGACATATCCGGTGTGCTCGGCCTATTCAGATTTTGCCGCATACTTCCGAAATCTAAGTTCGCAAAGGGTGATAGTCGGGGCGTTTACGCAACATATGTCCAGCAAAAACGGGTGATAGCCGGTACGGCCACCACCCGTTTGTCTCATATCCAGCCCATAGCAGACCGTCTACTTCTTAATGCCGCGTCCCAGACGCTTGGCGACCGATGCAACGGCCTCCTCGCTGGCCGGTCCGCAGCTCACGCAGCCGTCATGGGCACGCATCTGGCCGGTGACCTCGTCCATCGCGAGCGGCGCCACCTTCTCGAGCTTAAAGCCCTTACCGGCGCGCATGTTTTCCTTGGCCACGCTGATCATAAGCTTAATGCGGTTGAGCTGGTTGACCTCAGATGCACCGGGGTCGTAGTCCACCGCAACGATGTTGCTCTCGGGATGCTGACGGCGCAGCTCCTTGATCACGGCCTTGCCCACTACGTGATTGGGCAGGCACGCGAAGGGCTGCGTGCAGATGATGTTGGGCGCGCCATGGTCGATTAGGTCGAGCATCTCGGCCGTGAGCAGCCAGCCCTCGCCCATGTTGTTGCACACCGAAAGCACCGTGCGGGCCTTGTCGGCCATGGTGCCGATGCGCTCGGGCGCCTCAAAGCGCTTGGACTTTTCGAGCATCTCCTCCACCGGCGTACGCATCCAGTCCACGAGCTTAATAAGCGCTTGCATGCCCGCGCGCGTAGTGGCAGAGCTTCCCAGCTCGTCCTTCTGCAGCTCGGCATTGCTCATGGAGTACAGGAAGAAGTCGAGCAGGCCCGGCACCACGGCCTCGCAGCCCTCGCGCTCGATCACGTCGACCACATGGTTGTTAGCCGTGGGGTGGAACTTGACCAAGATCTCGCCGACCACGCCCACGCGCGGCTTGGTGCCCTCGCCCACAAGCGGCATGGTGTCGAACGCGTGGATGGCCTCGCGGCACAGCTTGGTGTAGTTGTGACGGTTGAACTTAGGCGCCAGCTTGCGGGCGCGCGCCATGTACTCCTCGTAGAGTGCGTTGGCAGCACCGGGCGTGGCCTCGTACGGACGGCAGCGATAGAGCATCTGCATCATCACGTCGCCAAAGAGCACCGCGTAGACTGCCTGCTTAAGCAACGCCGGCGTAATCTTAAAGCCGGGGTTGTCCTCGCCCAGCGCCACGGCCGAAAGCGAGATCACCGGAATCTCGGGGTGGCCGCTCTCGCGCAGGGCCTTGCGGATGAGTGCGATGTAGTTGGTGGCACGGCAGCCGCCGCCAGTTTGGCTGATAACCACGGCCGTCTTGGACAGATCGTACCGACCGCTCTCGATGGCCTCCATAATCTGACCCGTTACCAGGATCGACGGATAGCAAATGTCATTGTTCACATAGCGCAGGCCAGCCTCGACGGCGTCGTGATCGGTTGAGGGCAGCAGCTCCAAGTTGTAGCCGGCACCGCGGAACACCTCTTTGACCAGGTCAAAGTGGATCGGCGCCATCTGCGGGCACAGGATGGTATAGCCCTCGTCACGCATCTGCTCGGTAAAGGGCACCTTGGGCCATGCGGTCGAGGCGCTCTCACGCTGCGCCTCGAACGTGTACTTGCGGCTCGCGAACGCGGGGGCATCCTTGGAGGGAGCCACCGGCGCGGCATCGCCCTGCTCGTAGGCCTCGCCCGCGGCCGTGGCCTCGGCCAAGCGCTCGGCCTCCTGGTCCTTGAGCGCTGCCATGAGCGAGCGGATGCGGATGCGCGCGGCGCCCAGGTTGGACACCTCGTCGATCTTGAGCACGGTGTAGATCTTGCCGCTGGCCTCCAGAATCTCCTGCACCTGGTCGGTAGTCAGGGCATCGAGACCGCAGCCGAAAGAGTTGAGCTGGATCAGGTCCAGGTCGTTGCGCATCGTCACAAAACGGGCGACGGCGTACAGGCGGCTGTGGTACATCCACTGGTCGACGACGCGAATTGGACGCTCGGGCTTCACCAGGTGCGCAAGCGAATCCTCGGTAAAGACCGCAAAGCCAAAGCTCGAGATAAGTTCGGGCAGGGCGTGGTTGATCTCGGGGTCGTTGTGGTAAGGACGGCCGGCGAGTACGATGCCGTGGCCGCCGTGGTCCTCGACCCACTTAAGGGCCTCCTCGCCCATGGTCTGGATGTCCTCGTGAAAACGCGCGTCGGCCTCGTAGGCGGCGTTGACGGCGGCATCGACCTCAGAGCGCGTGATTTTGGGACCGCGCACGCGACCGCGACCGGCCTCAGCATCGGCCACACGGTCGACGGCGAGCACCTGGTATAGACGGCGCTTGAGCTCGGTCTTGTCGTGATAGGGCACAAACGGGTACAGGAACTCGATGTTCTGCTCACGGATCTCGTCGATGTTGAGCGCCAGCGCCGTGGGGTAGCTCATGACGATGGGGCAGTTATAGCAGTTGCCGGCGGTCGGATCCTCCTTGCGCTCCCAGCGCACGCACGGCATCCAGATAAAGTCGACGTCACGGTCGATGAGGTTCATCACGTGGCCGTGGCTCATCTTGGCCGGATAGCACACGCTCTCGGACGGCATGGACTCGATGCCCGCCTGGTAGGTCTTTTTGCTCGACTGGTCGGACAGCTGCACGCTAAAGCCCAGGCGCGTAAAGAACGCATGCCAGAAGGGGTAGTTCTCGTACATGTTGAGTGCGCGCGGGATACCCACGGTGCCGCGCGGGGCCTCGTCGGGGCTCAGGACCTCGCGGTCAAAGAGCAGCTCGTTTTTCTTTTTGAAGAGGTTGGGGGCCTCAGTCTTCTGCTTTTTGTGGCCGGCGCCCTTCTCGCAGCGGTTGCCGGTAATGAAGCGCCTACCGCCGCCAAAGTCGTTGACGGTAAGCTGGCAGTTGTTGGAGCAGCGACCGCAGCGGACATGCTTTTGCGTCACGGTGAGGTGCGCGATGTCCTCGGCTGAAAGGATGGTCGAGGTGCCGTCGGCGCCGGCGCGATCGCGGGCGAGCAAGGCCGCACCATAGGCGCCCATGCAGCCGGCGATGTCGGGACGCACGGCGTGAACGCCAGTGAGCTGCTCAAACGCACGCAGCGTAGCGTCGGACATAAAGGTACCGCCCTGGACGATCACTTGGCTGCCAATCTCCTTGGGGTCGCGCAGCTTAATGACCTTGAACAAGGCGTTCTTGATGACGGAATAGGACAGGCCGGCCGCAATGTCGCCCACCGTGGCGCCTTCCTTTTGCGCCTGCTTGACGCGCGAGTTCATAAAGACCGTGCAGCGACTGCCCAGGTCGACCGGGGCCTTGGCATGGATGGCAGCGTCGGCGAACGCGCGCACGTCCATGTTCATAGAGACGGCGAAGCTCTCGATAAAGCTACCGCAACCCGACGAGCAGGCCTCGTTGAGCATGATGTGCTCGATTACACCGTCCTTGACGCGCAGGCACTTCATGTCCTGGCCGCCAATGTCCAGAATAAACTCGACGCCGGGCAGGAACGCCTTGGCGCCGCGCAGGTGCGCAACGGTCTCGATCTCGCCGGAGTCGGCCTTGAGGGCTTCGATGAGCAGTGCCTCGCCATAGCCGGTAGTGGTCACGTGGCCGATGGTGCAGCCGGCAGGGATATGGTTGTAGAAATCGGCCATGATGACCTTGGCCGTGCCTAGGATGTCGCCGTTGTTGTTGCCGTACCAGGTGTGCAGCAGCTGGCCGTCCTCGCCCACGAGTGCGGCCTTCATGGTGGTGGAGCCGGCGTCGATGCCGATGAACACGCGGCCGGTGTAGCCGTCGAGCTTGCCCTTGGGGACGACTTCCTGGTCGTGGCGACCCTTGAACTCGGCAAAGTCCTCGTCAGTGGCAAAGAGCGGATCCAGACGCTCGACCTCGGCACCCTGCGTGTCACCCAGGGCATCGATGGCCTCGATGAGCTGAGGGAACGTGCTGAGCTTGTTGGACTCGTGCGCCATGGCGGCGCCGCTCGCCACAAACAGGTGAGCGTTTTGGGGCACAATGCGGTGCTCCTCGTCCAGATTGAGCGTGAGGTAGAAGCGGTGGCGCAGCTCGGAGAGGTACTGCAGCGGGCCGCCCAGGAAGGCGACGTTGCCGCGGATGGGACGGCCGCACGCCAAGCCCGAGATGGTCTGAGTCACGACAGCCTGGAAGATGGAGGCGGCCACGTCCTCGGGGCGGGCCCCCTCGTTGAGCAGCGGCTGCACGTCGGTCTTGGCAAAAACGCCGCAGCGGCTGGCGATGGGATAGATGGTGGTGGCGTTGGCCGCGAGTTCGTTAAGGCCGCTGGCGTCAGTGTGCAGCAGGGTTGCCATCTGGTCGATGAACGCGCCCGTGCCGCCGGCGCAGGTGCCGTTCATGCGCTGCTCAATGCCATTATCGAAGTAGATGATCTTGGCGTCTTCGCCACCCAACTCGATGGCGACGTCGGTGGCCGGGATAAGGGTCTCGACGGCGCGCTTACTGGCGATGACCTCCTGGACAAACTCCAGGTCGAGCCACTGGGACAGCAGCAGGCCGCCCGAGCCGGTGATGGCGCAGGTCATCTGGGCCGTCGGCAGCACGGTCGCAGCGCCCTCGAACAGGTCGCGGGCGCAGGCACGGACGTCGGTGTGGTGGCGCTGGTACTTGGCGTAGACGATCTGGTTGTCGTCGTTGAGCACGGCGAGCTTAACGGTGGTGGAGCCCACGTCGATGCCCAGGTGCAGGTTGCCGTGGGCGTTGCCGGGGTTGAAGATCGCGCCTTCGGGGGCGTGGGCGGCGGCTACGGGCTCGGTGGCGGTGGCGGGCTCACTGGCGATGGACGTCTCCCCTGCCGCGTTCTTGGCATCGGCAACTGCCTCGGCAACTTTCTCGGCAGCCGCGGTCGCGGCCTTCTGCGCGGCGTCCACCACGGCGGGCGCGGCCTCGCGTGCGGCAGCGACCATGCGGTCCTTGATGCCCTCGACGAGTTTGCTCATCTGTCTCTCCTCTTAGTTGTTGGACTCGACGGCTGCGGCGGTGTCGGCCGCGTCCTCGAGCTGCAGATTCAATAGCTTCATGCCGTATTCCGGCACGTTGATATCGATGGGTTGGCCATACAGGTCACCAGGGCGCACAAAAGCGATGACCGTCATAATGCGCGCCATGGTCTCGGGCGATTCGGAAAGGTCACGCTCAAACCAACGTTGGATCATGCCGACCTCGGCACTCACAACATAGGTGACGTAGTAGTCAAAGAAGGTGCCCAGTGCCAAACCCAAAATGCCCGTCTGTGCACGCGGCACCACGGCCTCGCGGGCGGTATCGATGATCTTTTTAATAAAGGCGGGGTCGCCGCCCGGGCCCAGCAGGGCCCCGATAAGGTCGCGATTAGCCGCAAGATAGCGCAGCAGCTCAACCGAACCGGGTGCCGGCTCGAGCTCGTCGATGTTGCGGTAAAGATCGGGTAATTGAGCTGCGGTGATAAGCTCCACCCGCTCGCGAATCTCGGCAAGCAGGCCGTTCTCGATCTGGCTGATAAAGTCAGGGATATCGCGGTAGTGCGAATAGAACGTGCGGCGCGTAAGGCCAGCGCGCTCGGTGAGCGACGCGACATTAATGCGCGAAAGGTCGCCGCTTTCGGCAAGCTCGCTGGCAAGTGCCTGGCGAAGGGCACGCTGCGAGCGAAGGGACCGGCGATCGCATTTCTCGAGCTGGGACAAACGTCCTCCTTGTTACTCAGCCTGTGCGCTATTGCACAGTGCGAGTATTATTGCACACCGTGTGCATCAACACGTAAAGGCAATATTTGGGATGTGACAAAGGGACTGTCCCTTTGTCACATCGAGTCGTTGCTTGGTCCCGTTAATGGGACCAACAATCGCCGCACCCGTTGCATCATGCCGGTAACGATCGATAAGGAGGCCGACATGAGCAATCAGGCAAGCGACGGCATCACCGATGCCGGCAAAGACCTCGTCCTCAGCTGCATCAAAAGCCAAGAGCTACGAGACCACATGCGTAAATACTTACACTGGCCGGCGCCAATCATCGCCGGCTCTCTTAAGACGCTTGATGAAAAGCGCACCATGCTTGAGCAACTCCGCAAGGAGGTTTCGCCGGAGCTGACCGAAGACATCGATTCGCATCTCGCCCAACTCAACAGCGCGCTCGACATGCTCGACAACGTCGAGCGCGACCGCGGAATCCTCCTACTGTACGTCATGCTCTACAACGAGGAGGAGCGCGACGTAGATGCCCTTGACGGCCCCTTCCCCACCGCATCCTGGGAAGCCGCGCAAACGCTCATGAAGCACTACATCGAAGAGTATCCTGACGACGATTGGTCCGAATCGTACTGGAAGATTAATCTCTACACCTCGGAAGACCTGCACGAGCATCAAACGGTGCAGCCCTCTCTCATATGACCCAATCCGCTGTCAAGAGCCACAATGGCCCCGCCGACCGCTTGCAATCGGTCGGCGGGGCCTGCCGTTAACCCGTCCCGGTCCGCCCCC